>NZ_LMDN01000003.1 GCF_001425085.1 Leifsonia sp. Root4
CGGTTACATTCCGAACCCGGAAGCTAAGACTCTCTGCGCCGATGGTACTGCAGGGGGGACCCTGTGGGAGAGTAGGACACCGCCGGACTTACTTTGGAAAATGGCCACCCCTCACAGGGTGGCCATTTTTCGTTAAGTCATAATTGCCTAGGGATGCCGCGTTTCGCGGCGCCCATTAACAGAGAACAGGAATGCACCGTGAGTGATTCTTCATCCCAGGGTCAGGGACCCGAGCGCGAGAAGCGTCCTTCGCGGGACACCCGAAGCAATGAGACACGAGGCGGTTCCGCACGTCCGCCGCAGCGCGATGGGGCGCAGCAGAAGCCGTGGGAGAAGCGCGATTCCGCACCGAGCGGCGACCGTCGCCCAAGCAGCTCTGGCGACCGCAAGCCGTGGGAGAACCGCGGAGGTTCCTCCTCCGGTGGCGACCGTCGCCCGGCCGGCTCAGGTGAGCGTCGACCGGCATCCTCTGGCGACCGCAAGCCGTGGGAGAACCGTGGAGGTTCCTCCTCCGGTGGTGGTGACCGTCGTCCGGCCAGCTCCGGTGAGCGCAAGCCGTGGGAGAACCGCGACAGCGGTGACCGTCGCCCGGCATCGTCCGGTGAGCGCAAGCCGTGGGAGAACCGCGACAGCGGTGACCGTCGCCCAGCATCGTCTGGCGACCGCAAGCCGTGGGAGAACCGTGGAGGTTCGTCCTCCGGTGGAGACCGTCGCCCGGCCGGCTCTGGTGAGCGCAAGCCGTGGGAGAACCGTGACGGGGGAGACCGTCGTCCGGCCAGCTCTGGCGACCGCAAGCCCTGGGAGAACCGTGACGGCGGTGACCGTCGTCCGGCGTCGTCCGGTGAGCGCAAGCCGTGGGAGAACCGTGGAGGTTCGTCCTCCGGTGGAGACCGTCGCCCGGCCGGCTCTGGCGACCGCAAGCCCTGGGAGAACCGTGACGGCGGAGACCGTCGTCCGGCATCGTCCGGTGAGCGCAAGCCGTGGGAGAACCGTGGAGGTTCGTCCTCCGGTGGCGACCGTCGTCCGGCCAGCTCCGGCGACCGCAAGCCGTGGGAGAACCGCGACAGCGGTGACCGTCGTCCGCCGCGCGATGGCGACCGTCGACCCCCGCGTGCCGGTGGCGACAAGCTGTGGACCCGTGATGGCGCTCCGGCGCGCAACGACCGTGAGGCCGAGCGCGAGGCACGCTACGACGAGGAGATGACCGAGGAGCAGCGGAGGCAGCACGAGCTGCGCATGGTTCGCCCGCGTCACGATGACCCGGAGCTTCCCGATGACGTCTCGAGCTCCGACCTCGATCGCCTTGCACGCAACGAACTGAAGACGCTCACCAAGGACAACGCCGAGTGGGTGGCCAAGCACCTCGCCATGGCCGCCCGACTGATCGACGAAGACCCCGAACTGGCGCACCGCCACGTGACGTCGGCCGCACGCCGTGCCGGCCGCATCGCCATCGTGCGCGAGACGCTCGCCGTGACCGCGTACGCGACCGGTGACTTCGCGCTTGCTCTGCGCGAGCTGCGCACCTACCGCCGGATCTCGGGCAAAAATGACCAGATCGCGCTCATGGTCGACAGCGAGCGTGGAGTCGGACGCCCTGACCGCGCCCTTGAGCTCGGCCGCAGCATCGATCGCAGCACCCTGCCCGACTCCGTGCAGGCCGAACTCGCCATCGCGATGTCGGGTGCACGCCTCGACCTCGAGCAGCCCGAGCTCGCACTCGTGGAGCTCGAGATTCCGCAGCTGAACCCGAACACGGCGTTCAGCTACAGCCCGCCGCTCTTCGCTGCCTACGCCGAGGTGCTCGAGGAGCTCGGCCGCGACGCCGACGCCGCCGAGTGGCGCGCCCGCGCCAACCGCGCTGCCGCAGCGCTGGGTGCAGCGTACGGCGACGACGGCACCGAGACCATCTCGGTGTACGAGGAGGACTACGACTACATCGAGCTCGGCGACGAGAGCGTTGCCGAGGGCATCGTGCTCGAGGATGACGCCAGCGACGACAGCGGCCACAGCGAGGCCGACGCCGTTGACGAGGTGTCGTCGGATGACGCCGCGCCCGCCGAGGCCGAGCCGGCCGCTGACGCCGACGTGACCGTCGACGTTGTGGACGAGGCCCCGGCCGAGGACGCACCGACGAAGGCTGCACCGAAGAAGGCTGCACCGAAAAAGGCCGCGAAGGCGGTCAAGGAGCCCAAGGCCGAGAAGCCGGCGAAGGCCGCAGGGGCAGTCAAGGCTGCCAAGGCTGAGAAGCCGGCGAAGGCTGTCAAGGCTGAGAAGCCGACGAAGGCCGCCAAGGCCGAGACGAGCGAGACCGCCGAGACCGCCGAGAAGCCCGCCAAGGCTCCGAAGGCCGCCAAGGCCGCAAAGAGCGAGAAGCCCGCAAAGATCGAGAAGGCTGAGAAGCCCGCGAAGGCGGCGAAGGCTGCCCCGGTCGAGGAGTCCGCGCCCGCCGTCGCGAAGAAGACCGTGAAGAAGGCGAAGGCCGAGTTGGTGGACGATGGCGCTGTTCAGCCGGAAGCCTAAAGCCGTGGCATCCGCAACACCGCTCGACGGTGTCGACGTGCTCCTCGCCGACCTGGACGGCGTCGTTTACGCCGGCCCGCACGCGATTCCCCACGCCGTGGAGAGCCTCAACCGGGCGAGTGGCTCGGCCAGGGTCGGCTACATCACGAACAACGCCTCGCGTTCTGACCGTTCCGTCGCAGAGCACCTCAGCGAACTCGGCCTGAACGTGCAGCCGGACGACGTCGTGACCTCGCCGCAGGCGGCGATGCGTCTGCTCTCCGGGCTCATCGGGCCCGGCGCGCTCGTGCTCGTCATCGGTGGCGACGGGCTGATCGTCGAGGTCGAGAAGGCCGGATACCGCGTCACGCGCTCGGCCGAGGACCTTCCGGATGCCGTCGTGCAGGGTTTCACGCCCGAGATCGGTTGGACCCAGCTCGCTGAGGCGGCGTTCGCGCTCGCCCCGACCGGGCCCGGCGCCGACATCCCGTGGGTGGCCACCAACACCGACTGGACGATCCCCGTCGCCCGCGGTATCGCGCCGGGCAACGGCACGCTCGTCTCCGCCGTGCACACCGCCGTCGGGCGCCTGCCGCTCGTCGCCGGCAAGCCGGAGGTGCCGATCTTCGAGGTCGCCCAGGACCGCTTCGGCGCGCACAAGGCGCTCTTCATCGGCGATCGCCTCGACACCGACATCCTCGGTGCGAACCGGGCCGGCATCGACTCCGTTCTCGTGCTCACCGGCATCGACAAGGCCAAGCAGGCACTGGCGGCCGGCGCCGACATGCGCCCCCGCTATCTCCTGAACGACCTGCGCCAGCTGCACGAATCGTACCCGGAGACCGTGCTCTCGGCCGATGGTGGCCAGGCGAGCGTCAACGGCGCCGTGGTGCGCCTCCGCGGAAACGACGTGCAGATCGTGAAGCCGGGCGACGGCGGGATCGACCTGCTCCGCGCCGCCTGCGCCGTGATCTGGGCCTCGGGCCGCGCGATCTACGGCCTGAACGTTCCGGAGTCGCTGTACACGGATGCCGCCGTCAGCGATGGGAGCGCCTCGGCGCCCGTGTCGGTCGCCGGCGGTAACGTGGCCGTGTGAGCACATACGACGAACAGCAGGGCGAGCGCGACGAGTCGGCGACCACACCGGCGACTCCCGCCGATGACGCCCTTCTTCCGCGCCTGCGCGTGATCGAGCACCAGCCGCTGGCGCAGCGCGCAGACGCATACGTGCAGCTCCACGATGAGATGCGCGACCGACTCGAGGGCGGCGACGCCCCGCGAACGCAAGGCCGGTAATGACCGATCACAACGCAGGCATCCGTCTGGATGCCGCTCTGGCGGAGCGCGGCATCGCTCGTTCGCGCACCCACGCGGCGACGCTCATCGCCGATGGGCTCGTCACCGTCAACGGCAAACCGGTCATGAAACCGGCCACCAAGGTGTTTCCATCGCAGCGCATCGAGGTTGCCGGCGCGGACCACTACGTGAGCCGCGCAGCGCACAAGCTCATCGCAGCACTCGACGCCTTCCCCGTCACGATCGACGGTGCCACCGTGCTCGACGCCGGAGCATCCACCGGGGGATTCAGCCAGGTGCTGCTCGAACGCGGCGCGGCCAAGGTGCTGGCCGTCGATGTCGGCCACGGCCAACTCGCGCCTGAGCTCGCCGAGGAGGAACGGCTCACCCTCGTCGAGGGCTACAACGTGCGCTACATGAGCGCCGAGTCACTCGCCGCAGCCAGCCGCTGGCCGGAACGACCGAGCGTCGTGGTCGCCGACCTCTCCTTCATCTCGCTGCTCACCGTGCTGCCGGCCTTCGTCGAGACCGCCGAGCCGGGCGCCGACTTCGTGCTGCTGGTCAAGCCGCAGTTCGAGGTGGGGCGCACCGGCATCCGTGAGGGTGTCGTGAAGAACCCCGGCCTCCGCGCGGAAGCGGTCAACGGTGTGCTGTGGGCAGCCCACGATCTCGGGCTCCGCACGGCGGGTCTCGTGGCTTCCCCGATTGCCGGCGGATCGGGAAATCACGAGTATCTGGTCTGGTTGAGCGCCACAGAGGGCGCTGATCCGTCAGAATGGATCGACCGAGTAACAGCCACGACGGGAGCATGACGTTATGACGCCTGTGCAACGCCCCATCCTCGTCGTTGCGCACACCGGGCGCCGTGACGCGCTCGAGGCCGCCGTTGCCACCTGCGAGCAGCTGCGCGCGGCCGGTGCCACCCCCGTGATTCCCGCGGACCAGGGCGACGACCTGCGCGACTTCTTCCCCGATCACGGCGGCTCGCTGCTGCTGCTCGGCGTCGACGTGCAGCCGCAAGACCTCGAACTCGTCGTCGTGCTCGGCGGCGACGGCACCATCCTGCGCGCGGCGGAGCTCGTGCGCGGGGCCTCGGCGCCGCTGCTCGGCGTGAACCTCGGCCACGTCGGCTTCCTCGCCGAGAGTGAGCGCGACAACCTCAGCGAGGCGATCGCCCGGGGCCTCCAGCGCGACTACCTCGTCGAGGAGCGGATGACGCTCTCCGTGCGGGTCAAGGTCGACGAGACGGTCATCTACGAGACGTGGGCACTCAACGAGGCCACAGTCGAGAAGGCGAGCCGCGAACGCATGCTCGAGGTCGTCATCGAGGTCGACGGCCGCCCGCTCTCCACCTTCGGCTGCGACGGGGTCGTGATGTCGACCCCGACCGGCTCGACGGCGTACGCCTTCTCGGCCGGCGGGCCGATTGTCTGGCCGACGCTCGACGCCATGCTCCTCGTGCCGCTCAGCGCGCACGCCCTCTTCGCGCGCCCCCTCGTCGTCGGCCCGGATTCCTCGCTGGCCGTCGAGGTGCTGGCGCGCACCGATGCCTCCGGCGTGCTCTGGTGCGACGGGCGCCGCGCCCATGACCTGCCGCCCGGCGCGCGCGTCGTCGTGCGCCGCAGCCCGGTTCCCGTGCGCCTGGCCCGGCTGCACCAGGCGCCGTTCACCGACCGCCTCGTGAACAAATTCGAACTGCCGGTCACCGGCTGGCGGGGGCCGATCGGCCGTGATTGAAGAACTGACGATTCGTGACCTCGGCGTGATCGCCGAGGCGACCCTCCCGCTCAGCCCCGGCTTCACCGCAGTCACCGGCGAGACCGGTGCGGGCAAGACCATGGTCGTCTCCGCGCTCGGCCTGCTGCTCGGCGAGCGGGCGGATGCCGGCGCCGTACGCCAGGGGCAGCCACAGAGCTGGGTCGAGGGACGCTGGCTCGTTCCGGAGAACGGCGCCGTCGCCGAGCGCGTGCGGGAGGCCGGGGGAGACCTCGACGGCCCGGAGCTGCTGCTCGGGCGCTCGGTGTCTGCCGAGGGACGCAGCCGTGCCATCGTCGGAGGGCGTTCGGCGCCCGCCGCCGTTCTCGCCGAGCTCGCCGACCACCTCGTCGTCGTGCACGGGCAGTCCGAGCAGATGCGTCTGCGTTCGGCCACTGCGCAGCGCGAGGCGCTCGACCGTTTCGCCGGCCCGGACTTCGCCGCCGTGCTCGCCGACTACGGCCACGCCTACCGGCGCTGGCAGGCCAACCACGAGCAGCTCGAGCTGCTCCTGACCGAGCGGGACCGACGCGCCCGCGAGGCCGAGGAACTGCGAGCGGCCCTCGCCGAGATCGAGACCGTTGCGCCCCTGCCCGGCGAAGACGTCGAGCTGGCCGAGCGCGCCGAACGCCTCAGCAACCTCGAGGAGCTGCGCCAGGCGGCCATCATCGCCCGCGAGCACCTCTCGGCCGAGAACGAGGGCGGCAGCGACGACGCCCCGGACGCCGTCGCGCTGCTGAACGCGGCCAGACGCGCCGTCGAGCGCGTCGCCGCGCACGATGCGGCACTCGGCCCGATCGCCGAATCCATCGCGAACATCGAATTCCTGCTGGCGGATGCCGCCGGCGAACTCTCCAGCTACCTGGCCGGCCTCGACGCCGACGGTGCCAGGGAGCTCGAGATCGTGCAGGAACGGCGCGCGGAGCTCGCCCTGATCGTGCGCAAGTACGGCAGTTCCCTCGACGAGGTGATCGAGGCGCTCGAACTCGGCAGCAACCGGCTGTTCGAACTCGACGGCGACGCCGAGCGCATTGCAGAGCTCGAGGCCGATGTCTCGGCCGACAGCGATCTGCTGCAGCGGCTGGCATCCGACCTCAGCTCACGCCGCGAGAGCGCAGCAGAACGACTCGGCCGCGAGGTCACCGCGGAGCTCGGGGCCCTGGCCATGCCGGACGCCGCCCTCGTGGTGGAGGTGAGCCGGCGCGACGCGCTCGGCTCCAGCGGCGGCGACGCCGTCTCGATCCTGCTGAAGCCGCATTCCGGCGCAGAACCCCGCCCACTCGGGCGCGGGGCCTCCGGCGGCGAACTCTCGCGGGTGATGCTCGCCATCGAGGTCGTCGTGGCCGGAACCGATCCGGTGCCGACCTTCGTCTTCGACGAGGTGGATGCCGGCATCGGCGGCGCGGCCGCCATCGAGATCGGGCGCCGACTCGCCCGGCTGGCGGAATCCGCGCAAGTCATCGTTGTCACACATTTGGCCCAGGTCGCCGCCTTCGCCGAGAACCACCTGCGCGTCGTCAAAGACGGCTCCGGGTCGGTCACGGCGAGCAGCGTTCAGCTGTTGCAGGGCCAGGAGCGGGAGGCCGAGATGGCCCGCCTGCTCTCTGGACTGCCCGACTCGGAGAGCGGTCTCGCTCACGCCAGAGAACTCATTGAACTCGCCCAGGCTGCACAGCCTGCAAAGCACTGATAGGATGGAAGCCCGTGGTGGATATTAGCGCGGACAACTCGAACGGCACGACTCGGCATATCTTTGTGACCGGTGGTGTCGTTTCTTCTTTGGGCAAGGGCCTCACGGCCGCGAGCCTGGGCAACCTTCTGACGGCGCGTGGTTTGCGCGTCGTGATGCAGAAGCTTGACCCCTATCTCAACGTGGATCCGGGCACGATGAACCCGTTCCAGCACGGCGAGGTCTTCGTGACCGACGACGGGGCTGAGACCGACCTGGACATTGGTCACTACGAGCGTTTCCTGGACATCAACCTGAGCCAGGCCGCCAACGTGACGACCGGCCAGATCTACTCGACGGTGATCGCCAAGGAGCGTCGCGGCGAGTACCTCGGTGACACCGTGCAGGTCATTCCGCACATCACCGACGAGATCAAGCGCCGCATGCGCCTGCAGGCCACCGAAGAGCCGCAGCCCGACGTGATCATCACCGAGGTCGGTGGCACGGTCGGTGACATCGAGTCGCAGCCCTTCCTCGAGGCCGCACGTCAGGTGCGCCACGAGCTCGGCCGCAAGAACGTGTTCTTCGTGCACGTCTCCCTCGTGCCGTTCATGGGCGCCTCCGGTGAGCAGAAGACCAAGCCGACGCAGCACTCCGTGGCAACGCTGCGCTCGATCGGTATCCAGCCGGATGCCCTCGTGCTCCGCAGCGACCGCCCGGTGACGGAGAGCAACAAGCGCAAGATCGCGCTGATGTGTGACGTCGAAGAGGAAGCCGTCATCAACACGCCGGACCTCCGCAGCGTCTACGACATCCCGACCGTGCTGCACGCTCAGGGCCTCGACGCCTACATCATCGAGCAGCTCGGCCTGAACAAGGCTGGCGATGTGAACTGGGATGGCTGGCAGACGGTGCTCGACGCCGTGCACGAGCCCAAGCACGAGGTGACGATCGGCCTGGTCGGCAAGTACATCGACCTTCCGGATGCCTACCTCTCGGTGACCGAGGCGCTGCGCGCCGGCGGATTCGCCCAGCAGACCAAGGTCAACATCAACTGGATCCCCTCCGACGAGTGCGAGACGGAGGAGGGTGCCGCGCGCAACCTCGCCGAGCTCGACGCCATCTGCGTGCCAGGCGGCTTCGGCGTGCGCGGTATCGAGGGCAAGCTCGGTGCGCTGAAGTTCGCGCGTGAGAACGGCATCCCGACCCTCGGCCTCTGCCTCGGCCTGCAGTGCATGGTCATCGAGTACGCCCGGAACAAGGTGGGCCTCTCGGGTGCATCGTCGACGGAGTTCGACCCGGAGACCGCGTTCCCCGTGATCGCGACGATGGAGGAGCAGGTCGAGATCATCGCAGGGGGAGACCTGGGCGGAACCATGCGCCTCGGCCTCTACCAGGCCGCACTCGCCGAGGACTCCCTGGTCGCCGAGCTCTACGGCTCGACGCTCATCACCGAGCGCCACCGTCACCGCTACGAGGTGAACAACGGTTACCGCGAGCAGATCTCGGCCGCCGGCCTCTCGTTCTCCGGTACCTCGCCCGACCGCCAGCTCGTCGAGTTCGTCGAGCTGCCGCGCGATCAGCACCCGTTCTACGTGGCCACCCAGGCGCACCCCGAGCTGCGGTCGCGCCCGAACAACGCGCACCCGCTGTTCCGCGGCCTCGTCTCCGCCGCACTCGACCGCCAGCAGGCCAGCCGCCTGTTCGAGGTCAAGGACGCCGAGTAAGACGAGGGCGCATCGCGCATGACGAACAACGATGAGCACCGCGAACCGCCTGCCGCCTCGGCAGTGGCCGCTTCGCCGCTGGCTGACACGCCGCAGGCGGTCGAGGTGCTCTCGTCCAGCACGGTCTTCACCGGCCGTGTCTGGGACGTGCGCCGCGAGAGCTTCGAGTACAACGGCGCGGTCATCGAGCGCGATTTCGTCGACCACACCGGTGCCGTCGCCGTGCTCGCGATCGATGAGGCGGAGCGGGTGCTGCTGATCAAGCAGTACCGGCATCCGGTGCGCACGCGGGAGTGGGAGATCCCGGCCGGGCTGCTCGATGTGCGTGGCGAGAGCCCGCTCCTCGCCGCACAGCGTGAGTTGGCAGAGGAAGCCGATCTCGAGGCGAGCGAGTGGAGCGTGCTCAGCGAGTTCTACACCTCGCCGGGCGGCAGTGACGAGGCGATCCGGATCTACCTCGCCCGTGGCTTGAGCGCCACCGCCGAGGCCTTCGCGCGCAGCGACGAGGAGGCAGACATCGAGCTGCGCTGGGTCACGCTGGACGAGGCCGTCGACGCCGTGATGGCCCGCGAACTGCAGAACCCGTCGCTCGTCGTCGGCGTGCTTGCGGCCACGGTGGCCAGATCCCGCGGATGGCGGGGCCTGGAGGCCGGCGACGTGATCTGGCCCCGGCATCCGAAGAGTGAGGCGTTCGGCGCGTGACGGCCGAGCCGGAATCCGCGGCGACCGCCGTGATTGCGGTTCCCCACACAGCCCCGGCGACCCCGCCGAGCGACGTCGAGCGCGCCGTGCAGAACTACCTGCGCCACGTCACCGTCGAACGCGGGCTCTCTGCCAACACCGTCGCCGCCTACCGCCGCGACCTCGCGCTCTACACGCGCTGGCTGGCCGATGAGGGCATCAACGACCCCTCCGCCGTCACGAGCAACCACGTGAGCGACTTCGTGCGCCACCTCGGCACGCGCGAGGAGGAGCCGCTGAAGGCCTCCTCGATCGCCAGGGTGCTCTCCTCCGTGCGCGGCTGGCACCGCTTCCTGCTCGATGAGGGCACGACAGAGACGGATGCCGCCCACGAAACGAAACCGCCCAAACTCGGCAGCCGGCTGCCCAAGGCCATCACGATCGAACAGGTCGAGGCGCTGCTGGATGCGACCCGCGGCGACGAGGTGCAGCAGCTGCGCGACCACGCACTGCTCGAGCTGCTCTACGCGACCGGGGCGCGCGTCTCTGAGGCGGTGGACCTGAACGTCGACGATGTGATCGACCGCGAGGTCGTGCGGCTGCTCGGCAAGGGCGGCAAACAGCGCATCGTTCCCGTCGGCAGCTTCGCCAGGGCGGCCATCGACGCCTACCTCGTGCGTGCCCGCCCCGTGCTCTCCCGGCGTGGCACCGCGACGCCTGCCCTCTTCCTCGGTTTGCGCGGCCAGCGCGTGTCGCGGCAGAACGCCTGGCTCATCATCCGGGCCGCCGCCGCTCGCGCCGGGCTCGAGGTCGAGGTGTCCCCGCACACGCTGCGGCACTCCTTCGCGACCCATCTGCTGGCCGGTGGCGCTGATGTGCGCGTCGTGCAGGAGCTTCTCGGTCACTCCTCTGTCGCCACCACGCAGATATACACATTGGTCACAGCCGATACACTCCGCGATATGTACACGAGTGCCCACCCTCGCGCTCGCTAGAATCGAACACGTGCTTCCGGCGACTCCGGTGGCACCGTCGGGTCCACGAATTCACCGGGCACGATGTTTGTTGGGCAATGTTTGATGGGCGCAGGCCCAGACCAGGAGATCAGCGTGGCGAGTATGCGAGACAACTCGGCGGAACTTCCCCTCGCTGAACTTTCCGCCCTGGGCCGACCGGCGGCGGGTGCGGCAGGTGCAGGCCTCGGCCCGACCAACCGCCCGCAGACCGATTTCCCGGTTCCGGCCCCGCTGAAGGGCCACGGACCGGCCAGGGTCATCGCCCTCTGCAACCAGAAGGGCGGCGTCGGCAAGACCACGACGACGATCAGCCTCGGTGCCGCACTGGCCGAGTACGGCCGCCGCGTGCTCGCCATCGACTTCGACCCGCAGGGCGCCCTCTCGGCCGGCCTCGGCGTTCCCACGCACGACGTGCCCACGATCTACGACCTGCTGCTCTCGCGCTCCGTCGACCCGCGTGACGCGATCCAGAAGACCAAGGTGCCGGGGCTCGACGTCATCCCGGCCAACATCGACCTGTCTGCCGCCGAGGTGCACCTCGTTAACGAGGTCGCCCGCGAGCAGATCCTCGCCAGCGTGCTGCGCAAGGTCAGCGACGACTACGACGTCGTGCTGATCGACTGCCAACCGTCCCTCGGCCTGCTGACCGTCAACGCCCTCACCGCCAGCCACGGCGTGCTCATCCCGCTGGAGTGCGAGTTCTTCGCGCTCCGCGGCGTTGCACTCCTGATCGAGACCATCGACAAGGTGCGCGACCGCCTGAACCCCGCCATCGAGCTCGACGGCATCCTGGCCACCATGTACGACTCGCGCACCCTGCACTCGCGCGAGGTGCTCGAACGCGTCGTCGACGCCTTCGGCGACAAGGTGCTCGAGACGGTCATCGGCCGCACGGTGAAGTTCCCGGACGCCAGCGTCGCCGGTGCCCCCATCACTCAGTTTGCGCCGGAGCACGCGGCAGCGCGCGCCTACCGGCAGCTCGCGCGGGAGCTGGTCAGTCGTGGCGCAGTCGCCTAGCGCGGCCGCGCCCGCTCAGCCCATCGACGCCGGCTTCAGCGTCGCCCTCAGCAACTTCTCCGGCCCATTCGACCTGCTGCTCAGCCTCATCTCGAAGCACGAGATGGACATCACCGAGGTCTCGCTCAGCCGGGTGACCGACGAGTTCATTGCCTACCTGCGCGGCCTCGACTCCGAGAAAGAGCTCGACCAGGCCAGCGAGTTCCTCGTCGTCGCGGCCACCCTGCTCGACCTCAAGGTCGCCGGGCTGCTTCCACAGGGTGAGCTCGTCGACGCCGAGGACGTGGCCCTGCTCGAGGCCCGCGACCTGCTCTTCGCCCGCCTGCTGCAGTACCGCGCGTTCAAGGAGGCCTCCGCCTGGTTCGGCTCCCACCTCGAGCTCGAGTCCAGCAGGCACGCCCGCACGGTGCGCCTGGAGGAGAAGTACCGCCAGCAGACCCCGGAACTCGTCTGGACGCTCTCCGCGGCCGACTTCGCGGCGATCGCGACGCTCGCGTTCACCCCCCGCGACATCCCCGTCGTCGGCCTCGACCACCTGCACGCCCCGCTGGTGAGCATCCGGGAGCAGGCCGCCCACATCGTCGCGGTGCTGCGCGGGGGAGAGCCGACGACCTTCCGCCAGCTGATCAGTGGCCTCGACCACGAGTCCGGCAGCCAGAAGGGCATCGTCATCGCCCGCTTCCTGGCCGTGCTCGAGCTCTACCGGCACGCGGCGATCGCCTTCGAGCAGCTCGAGCCGCTCGGAGAGCTCACCCTGCGCTGGACAGCGGAATCCTGGACCGACGACAGCCTCGCCAACCTCGGAGCCGATTATGATGCCTGAAACTGAGACCGTGCCCGACACCGACGCGGAGACGTCGACCGACACCGCGCCCGAAACCGAGACAGCGACGGCGACTGCCACTGTGCGCGAGCTCGACAAAGACATCGACATTGAGCGCGCGCTGGAGGCGATCCTGCTCGTCGCCGACGAACCGCAGGGCCTCGTACACCTCGCCACCGCGCTCGGCCGCCCCGTCGCCGAGACCGCGGCCGCCGTCGCCCGCCTCGTCAACGACTACGACGGGCTCGACGAGAACGGCCAGCCAGCCGGCATCCGGCGCGGCTTCGAGCTGCGCGAGGTCGGCGGAGGCTGGCGGTTCTACGTGCGCGCGGAGTATGACACCGTCGTCGCCGATTTCGTCGTCACCCAGAACCCCAGCAAGCTCTCCCAGGCCGCGCTGGAGACGCTCGCGGTCATCGCATACAAGCAACCCATCAGCCGCGGCGCCATCGCCTCCATCCGGGCCGTGAACGTCGACTCCGTCGTACGCACGCTGCTCGGCCGCGGACTCATCACCGAAGCTTTCACCGACGCCGAAACCGGCGCCATCAACTACGCCACGACCGATCTGCTCCTGACGCAGCTCGGCGTGAACTCCCTCGACGAACTGCCGCCGATTTCTCCTCTGCTCGAGGACGGCGCGGAAGGATTCAGCCATGACCTACGATGACGACTTTCCCCCTCTGACCCCGGATGCCGGCCCCGACGGCGTTCGTCTGCAGAAGCTCCTCGCCGCAGCCGGCATCGCCTCCCGGCGTGTGATCGAGCAGTACATCGTCGAGGGCCGCATCGCGGTGAACGGCGTGACGGTGACCGAGCTCGGCACCCGCGTCAACCCGGAGACCGACCTCGTGTCGGTGAATGGTCTCGGCGTGCAGCTGGACGCGACCAAGCGCTACATCATGCTGAACAAGCCGACCGGCGTCGTCTCCTCGATGAACGACGAGCAGGGCCGCCCCGACCTCAGCTACTTCACGAAGGACTTTTCCGAGCGCCTCTTCAACGTCGGCCGCCTCGACGCCGAGACGAGCGGGCTGCTCATCCTCACCAACGACGGCGACCTCGCCCACACCCTCGCGCACCCCTCCTTCGGCGTGACGAAGACCTACGTCGCCAAGGTCCGCGGCAAGATGACGGCACAGACCGTCGCACTGCTGCAGCGGGGGATCGAGCTCGACGACGGCCCGATCAAGGCCGACAAGGCCCGAATCCTCTCCGACCCGGCCGGCTCGCAGACGCACAGCGTCGTCGAGATCACCCTGCACTCCGGGCGCAACCGCATCGTGCGCCGCATGCTGGCCGAGGTCGGCCACCCCGTCGTCGACCTCGTGCGCCGCCAGTTCGGCCCGCTCAGCCTCGGCACGCTGCCGATCGGCCAGATGCGTGAGCTCACCAAGGCCGAGCTCGGCCAGGTGCTCACCATCTCGCGCGACGGCGCGGAGGCGCAGCAGAGCCACGCCGTGCGCACCGCGGACAAGAGCCCCAAGCGGAAGGGACTCTGATGGCGGCGGATCCCACGGCAGAGACCACAGCGCAGACCCCGACGCCGGAGCTGGAGAGCCGGCTCAGCGGCCCGGTGCGCATCGTAGGCGTCGGCCTGCTCGGCACCAGCATCGGCCTCGGGCTCCGCGCCCGCGGCATCGAGGTGCTCCTGGCGGACGCGTCGCCGACGGTGGTCAGCATCTCCTCCGACCTCGGCGCCGGGCGCGCCGCGGCATCCGGAGACCGGCCGCAGCTCATCGTCGTCGCCGTCCCGCCGGACGTCACGGCCGAGATCGTGGCCCGCGAACTGGCCGACTTCCCGGACGCGATCGTCACCGACGTCGCCAGCGTGAAGCTGCAGATCCTGCAGAGCCTGCGCGAGCGCGGTGCCGACATCTCCCGCTACATCGGCTCGCACCCGATGGCCGGCCGGGAACGCGGCGGCCCCCTCTCCGGGCGCGCCGACCTCTTCGTCGGCCGCCCCTGGGTCGTCGCGGCACACGACGCCATCTCGTACAAGCGCGCCAGCGCGATCGATGACCTGATCCTCGACCTCGGTGCGACGCTCGTCGAGATGAGCCCGGAGGAGCACGACCGCGGTGTCGCGCTGATCTCGCACGTTCCTCAGGTCGTCTCGAGCCTGCTGGCCCGACGCCTCGTCGACGCCCCGAGCTCCGCCGTGAACCTCGCCGGGCAGGGCGTGCGCGACGTGACCAGGCTCGCCGCGAGCGACGCCGAACTCTGGGTGCAGATCCTCGGCGCCAACGCCGCGCCGGTGCGCGAGATCCTCTCCGCCTACCGCGAGGACCTCGACCGCTTCATCGACGCCCTCGACGACGTCGACGCACCGGGCGCGCGCCGCCGGGTAGCGGAGGAGATCGCCGGGGGCAACACCGGTGTCGCCCGGCTGCCAGGCAAGCACGGCATCGACAAGCGTTTCGCGACCATGATCGTGATGGTCGACGACAAGCCGGGCCAGCTGGCCAGACTCTTCAACGAGATCGGCGAGATCGGCGTCAACCTCGAAGACGTGCGCCTCGAGCACTCGCCGGGTGTGCAGGTCGGCCTCGCCGAGATCTCCATCGTTCCTGAGGCCGTCGAGCGCCTCACCACCGAGCTGGTCGCCCGCGGCTGGCGGATTGCAGGCTGAAGCATGACAGAGTCCACCCCGAACCCCACGGTGAACAGGCCCGTCCTCGTGGCGATCGACGGCCCGGCCGGCAGCGGCAAGTCCAGCGTGAGCAAGGCCGTCGCCACCCGGCTCGGCTACGGATTCCTCGACACCGGCGCCGCCTACCGTGCGCTGGCCTGGCTCGTGCTCGAGCGCGGCATCGACCAGAACGATGCGGATGCCGTCATCCGCGCCCTCGCCGACTTCGACTACGAGATCGGCACCGACCCGGCCGGGTACTACGTGCGCGTGGGCGAGAACGACGTCACGGACGCGATCCGCGAGCCCCGGGTGAGCGCTGCGGTCAGCGCGATCGCCCGCGTTCCCGAGGTGCGCAGCCACCTCGTCCAGCTGTTCCGGAGCATCGCCGCCGGTGTCGACGCACCCGGCGTGGTGGTCGAAGGCCGCGACATCACGACGGTCGTCGCACGCGATGCGCCCGTGCGCATCCTACTCACAGCATCCGAAGAGGCTAGAATGGCCAGACGGTCTGCCGAGCTGCACGATGACGCCGCCGCAACCGCGGGAGCCGAGCTCAAGAAGCGCGACCAGGCCGATTCGCGCGTGGTCGACTTTCTGAATGCCGCAGAAGGCGTGACCACGGTCGATTCGACCGACCTGAACTTTGCCGAAACCGTCGATGCCGTCATCGCGGTGATCGCCGCCACCGACACCACCGCTGATTGATCAGCTACGTAAAAACCGCTGATTGATCAGCAACGCAAAAGCCGCTGATTGAGCAGCCACAGCCAGAACCGCTGATTGAGCCTGTCGAAATCAGCACGAGGAGACATTCATGACTGATATCGACACCGACGAGTTCGACGCGAACGACGACCTCGCCGAGCGCATGAACACGCTCGACGAGGACCTCGCCGTCCAGCGCGCGCACTCGCTGCGCGCCGGCCTGGCCGACTACGAGCTCGAAGACGAAGACTTCGACGTGCTCGACGCGGCGACCGAAGACCCCGACGCCATCAAGTACCTGCCGGCCCTGCCGGTGATCGCCGTCGTCGGCCGCCCCAACGTGGGCAAGTCGGCGCTGATCAACCGCATCCTCGGCCGCCGTGAGGCCGTCGTCGAGGACACCCCCGGCGTGACGCGTGACCGCGTCTCGTACAAGGGTGAGTGGAACGACCGCCGCTTCACGCTCGTCGACACCGGCGGCTGGGAGCCCGACGCCAAGGGCATCGACGCCTCCGTCGCCGCCCAGGCAGAGGTCGCAATCGACCTCTGCGACGTCGTGCTCTTCGTCGTCGACTCCAAGGTCGGCGCCACGTCGACCGACGAGCAGGTCGTGCGCATGCTCCGCAAGAGCGGCAAGCCCGTCTTCCTGCTCGCCAACAAGGTGGACGACTCCCGCCAGGAGCCGGATGCCGCTGCACTCTGGTCTCTCGGTCTCGGCGAGCCGTACCCCGTCTCGGCCCTGCACGGCCGTGGCGTCGCCGACATGCTCGACGAGGTTCTCAAGAAGCTTCCGCTGATCTCGGCCGTCGCCAAGGAAGAGGTCGGCGGACCGCGCCGCGTCGCGATCCTCGGTCGCCCGAACGTCGGCAAGTCCAGCCTGCTCAACAAGGCGGCGGGCGAAGAGCGCGTCGTCGTCAACGAGCTCGCCGGCACCACCCGTGACCCGGTCGACGAGCAGGTTGAGCTCGGCGGCAAGATCTGGCGATTCGTCGACACCGCCGGCATCCGTCGTCGTGTGCACCTCGCCCAGGGCGCCGACTTCTACGCGTCGCTCCGCACCAGCACAGCCCTCGAGAAGGCCGAGGTCGCCATCGTCGTCCTCGACGTGAGCGAGAAGCTCAGCGAGCAGGATGTGCGCATCATCGACCTCGTGCTGGAATCCGGCCGCGCGCTCGTGCTGGCGTTCAACAAGTGGGACCTGCTGGACGACGACCGTCGCCGCTACCTCGAGCGTGAGATCGAGCAGGACCTGGCCCACGTGGCGTGGGCCCCGCGCGTGAACATCTCCGCCCGCACCGGCCGCCACCTCGAGAAGCTCGTTCCCGCGCTGGAACTCGCCCTCGAGTCGTGGGACACCCGCATCGCGACGGGCAAGTTCAACGCCTTCCTGGCCGAGCTCACCGCGGCACACCCGCACCCGGTGCGCGGAGGCAAGCAGCCGCGCATCCTGTTCGGAACGCAGGTCTCCAGCCGTCCGCCGACATTCGTGCTGTTCACGACCGGATTCCTCGACCCGGGCTACCGCCGCTACATCCAGCGCCGCCTGCGCGAGATCTACGGCTTCGCCGGAACGCCGATCTTCGTCAACATGCGCGTCCGCGAGAAGCGGGCCCGCTAAGAGCCCAGCGCAAAGACGCTCCTGCAACGCGTCCGGCCCTTCGGTCGGGCGCGTTGCGTCGTTAACGGCCACTCCCGCCGGTCGAGTAGCGAGGAACGAGCGTATCGAGGCCTCACGGGCTCGAGCCTTCGCACGGACCTCGGTCTCGATACGGCCGCAGGCGGCCTACTCGACCAGCAGAGTTCTGGCAGTTTGCCGCTCGAGCTCGTCCGGCGGGAGTGCCCGCACAGTTTGCCGGTCGAGTAGCGAGGAACGAGCGTATCGAGACCTCGCGGGCACCGTCGTCAGCGCAGGCCGCCTACAGCGAGCTCCCGAGCCACAGCCCGAGGCTCGCGGCCGCCACGCAGAGCACGAGCATGAGCAGCCCGCTGAGCAGCGAGGCGCCGTAGCGCCCCTGCCGGATCAGCTGCACGGTCTCGTAGCTCGCCGTGCTGAAGGTGGTGTACCCGCCGAGGAAGCCGGCGCCGAGCACGACGCTCAGCTGCTCCGGCAGCAGGTGCGCGGCGGTGAGTCCGGTCAGCACGCCCAGCGCGAGCGATCCGGATAGGTTGATCACCGTCGTCGCCCACGGGAAGGCCGTCTTCAGCCGGCTGCGGATCACGCCGTCCAGGATGAAGCGTGCGGCGGCTCCGGCCCCGCCCGCAAGCGCCAGCAGCGCGAACAGCAGGGGAGTCACGACGTCGCTCCCTGCTGCGCCGCGGCGTGCGGCATCCGGGCGGCGATGGCGTGGCCAAGTGCGATGCCGCCCCAGGTGGCGCAGGCGCCGAGCAGCACGGTGCCGAGGGCGTAGCCGGCGGCAATCCTCAGCTGCCCGTCGCCCAGGAGCAGCGCGGTGTCGACGGCGAGTGCGCTGTACGTCGTGAAGCCGCCGCAGAAGCCGGTGCCGAGCAGCAGGCGGAGGGTGCGGGCAGCGGGACGCTCGCCGTCGGGGCGGGTGAGTGCCTCGTAGAGCACGCCGAGCAGGAAGGCCCCGAGCAGGTTGACGAGCCCGATGGCCAGCGGCAGGGCGCCGAGCGACGGGACGAGGAGCGTGAGCGCCTCACGGGCGGCGACGCCGACGGTCCCGCCGAGCGCGACCAGTGCGATGGGCGCCGCACGCAGGTGTGGCGGCCGGATGCCGGGCGTCACTCGGTCGGCCGAGAGTGCGAGCCGGCTTCGTCGGCGGTGTGGGTGGGGATGACGACGACGGGGCGTGACTGGCGGCGGGTGAGGGCCAGTGCGACGGATCCGGTGAAGAAGTCCTGAAGGCTGCCGCCGAGGGTGTGCGGGTGGCCGCCGACGATGATCATCGACGCGTCGAGGGTGTCGGCGAGGTGGGAGAGGGCCGTCGGCACGTCGCCGGCGAGGGCCAGGGTGCGCCAGTGGATCCCGCTGCCATCGAGCAGCACGGCCAGCCCGGCGGCCAGACGGGCGTCGAACGCGGCATCGCGCTCGTCGGCGAAGTCGGGATCGAGCGGCGCCGTCAACACCGAGCCGTCCGGGGACTCCGCCGTGTCGAAGCGCCCGGGGTTCACATGCGCGCAGACGAGCTCCGCGCCGAACCGGGCCGCGAACTGCGCGGCCTGCTCGACGACCTGCGGCGGCTGTCCGGCGGAGACACCGACCACAACCGGGTGCGGCTGCTCAGATTGTGCGTGCGTGCCCATGCACCGACCATACTCCCGCGGCATTCGCGACGCGGAACGCCCCTCCGAAAATGACTCTGGCGCCGAACGGCGAGGCCGGTCGGCGCCAGAGCGCGGGTCACAGCGCTGTGCGCACTGCTGTGACGGGAATTAAGAAGCGGGCGTCGCCGGCTTGGTGTCGGCGGCCGGGGCCTCGTCGGCGGCATCCGCCACGACGATGACCTCTTCCTCGACGACCTCAACGACCTCGACGACCTCAACGGGCTCGGCAACAGTGGCCTTGGCGGAGGTCGCGTCGGCCGGGGTGCTCGTGCTGTGCACGATCTCGGTCTCGTCGAAGTCGGCGCCGAACTCGTCGAAGTCGTCAACCATGAGGGCGGCCTGGGCCTGGGCGAGCGCGAAGTTGTGCGCGTGCACGGCGAGGGCCAGCAGCAGGCCCAGCACGCCGACGCCGATGAGCGTCGTGCCGAGCGTGGCGCCGGACTGGCCGGTGAGCATGGCGTGCACGTCCTGTGAGCCGGCGGCGTAGAGCTCGGCCTGGGCGTTGATCGAGTTCGTCATGATGAGGTAGCCCACCGCGGCGGCGGCAAGCGAGGCCACCCATAGCAGGATGACGGGGAAGTTGGTGGCGCGAGTGGCGCGGGGTGCAGCGGTGCTGGACATGATTTCCTTGCGTTCGGGGTGCCGGAGCGGTCGATTGACACTACCGGCGATTGCTATGAACGAGCTATGAGCTGGCGCGGCGTTGTCTCAGTCGCCGACTCGTAGCTGCACCACCGAGCGGTCCGGGCTCGGCCGCGCCACCTCGGCGAAGCCGGCCCCGAGGAACAACGAGAAGGTGCCGTGATAGAGATCGGCCGAGCTGGTCTTGCCGCGCACGGCCACGTCGACCGGGTAGCCCTCGATCACGCGGGCGCCGAGTGTGCGCGCCTGCTCGACGGCGCCCCGCAGCAGCGCGCCGCCGATGCCGCTGCGGCGGTGCCCCACCCGCACGACGAAGCAGGTGACCGCCCACACGCCGTCGTCGTCCGGATCCTCCGGGCTTCCTCCGGCGACCACGCGGCTCCGCGCCAAGCGGCTGTAGTTCGGGCGCGGCTCCACGGCGCACCAGCCCACCGCCTCGCCGTCGCGGTAGGCGATGACGCCCGGCGGGGGAGCGGCGGCCCGCACCTGCTTCTCAAGCAGGGTCTTGCACTCGGCGGGCTCCGCGTCGGTCCACGCGGCGTTGGACAGCTTGAAGTACTGGCACCAGCAGCCCGCCGGGTCACCGCGCGTGCCGAACACGCGCTCGACGTCGCCCCAGGGCGCGTCGGAGACGGACACGATGCTCACCTCGCCGAGTTCGCTCATGAGAAAACACTAGGTCGCGGCACCGACCCGGCGCTACAGATGCCGCGATCTCGCCGTTGATCCGGGCTTTGCCAGCGGCGCCACGCGTCGTGGTCGTGCGGACTATTGCGCGGCGGCATCCGGAATCCGAGCGGAACACGCCCGGCGGATTCAAAGTGGCAAGCGGCAGCCGAACTTCGCGCTATTATTGACAAGTTGTCTTCGGGCGAAGCGCCAGCTGAGGTTACTCACGCTGGCGGCCAACCAGAGACTACGGGCTGTAGCGCAGCTTGGTAGCGCACCTGACTGGGGGTCAGGGGGTCGCAGGTTCAAATCCTGTCAGCCCGACCAGAAAGTCCCGGAAACCTGAGGGTTTCCGGGACTTTTTAGGTTAAGAGATTTGATCCTCCCATCGAAAACCCATCACTTTCACTTCTGCAGCACCTCTGATCCGGACTTCCCATCTGAGATGGCCGTGTCGTCATCGGATCAGGGGCTTTTGGCGGTGGTGGCGAATCGCCGCCACCACGTGATCAGGGCTTTTTCTCTTCGAGGAGCAATCGTTAACCGAACTGCGCTGCCTGACTTGGACGGCATCGTCGAGACGACGAGTACGGCCCGGATCTTTCCCATAACAGATAGGTGTGTATCCGCTCCCTCGTGATCCTCTTCCGGTGAGAGGTGCTCACGCCCTGGATCCCGCGAGCAGCGATGTGAAGACGTACCTAGTCCATGCGGGTCAGGATTGGAAGCGGCTATCTCTCGATGTGATTCGCTTCGTACTCGTCGAGCCAGGCGAGTGCGCTGGCTTCGTCGTGGATCGAGCCGTCGTCTTGGGCGTCAAGCGCGGCGGCGAGCAGTGGTGTGAACTCGGGTCCGGGAATGTATCCACGAGCGATGAGGTGCTCGCCGGTAAGGATGCCTTTGCGTGGCGTGTCGCCGACGGTCGTGTTTGCGGCGACGTCCAGCCACCGGTTCGCCGGGCTCGGCTTCGCGGACGGTCCGCGGCCGGCGCAGTCGGCATCGACGACTCGGGCCCAGTCGTGAATGGTCGCACCGGCTCCGTTGGCGTCGAGTCGACGGATCAGCCGGCGTACCTGGGACGGGGTCGGCTGATCGATGCCGATGTGGGACATGTGCTCGCGCACGATCGGGGCGATGCGGGTGATCAGGTAGTGCGGGGCGCCGATGCTGCGGAGGAACGCGGTCGCGGGGGCCACCCCGGCTGCGGCGTGACCCCGGCTGGTGATCCGCCCATCGGTGTTCTGCGTGTGGGTGACCTTTCCGAGGTCGTGCACGAGGGCGCCGAGCACGGCCACCTCACGGTCTGTTCCGGACAGGCAGTCGCGCTCAGCGTTCAGCGCTGCCTGCTCAGCGGCGAGGGCGAGGTGGGTCCATACGTCGCCCTCCGCGTGCCAGCCTGGATCCTGCTCGACGCCGCGGGTGGCGGCCAGTTCCGGGTAGAACTGGATCAGGCCGGTGTCGACGAGTGCGTCCATCGCATTCGTCCAAGCTAGGCCGCGACGCGCGAGCTTGCGCCATTCCTGCCAGACCCGCTCAAACGACACAGCGTTACGCAGTCCTCCGCTGCGGGCGATCGCAGCGGTGATGTCGCAACACTCGACGACCGTTTCCGGGGCGAGAACGAACCGGAACCGGCCAGCGAATTGAACCGCGCGAAGCACGCGCAGTGGATCATCCCGGAACGAAGCTGTGGTGTGGCGGAGGATCCCGGCACGGAGGTCGGCTGCGCCGTCGTACGGGTCGATGAGCTCGCCGGTGAGTGGGTCCCAACCCATCGCGTTGATGGTGAAGTCGCGACGACCGAAGGCTTCCTCCACGGAGATGTTCGGGTCGACATCGATCTCAAACCCGCGAGCGCCCGCGCCGGCAATCGAGTCCCGGCGCGGGAACGAGATGTCGAAGTCCTGACCATCGACCTTGATCGCCAGCACGCCGAACGCCTGGCCGCGGTGATCGACATGACCGAGGACCGAGAGTCTTCCCGTGACCTCGGCGACACTCGTGTGTCCATGAACCTCAAGGTCGACGTCCTTGCCCCGACGGTCCAGAAGGGCGTCGCGAACAGAGCCGCCAACCACCAGTGGACGACCGCCGGCCGCGGCGATGGCTTCGACCACTGCGATCGCTGCGGGCGTCAGCGATACGAGGCTAGTGCTGTCCGTCACCACGGTCTCCTGATGTCTCTCGTCACGACACTCAGCGCCTACGAGACGCTGGCCCCGGCGAACAGCCAGTGCGCCAGCTTAGAGCACGCCAGGCCCAGCGAATAGTCCGCAGCCACGGTGGTGCCGGTTCGCGCCGCACCGAATTGAAGATCGCTCGGAAGCGCGGGACTTGTCTAAGCGGCGCTACTCTTGCGAAGAACCCGCCCAAGGCGCATCTACCCGGTAAGGATGCGTCCTGCCCGCAGTCTGGTGAGGGTGGCCGCCCGTTCGAGCCGGGCCGGGTCCGGGAAGCTCACCGCGCTGCGGGCGCGATCGGGGCTTCCACCAGCGCGGACAGCGTTGGTGCGCTCAGCGATCCTCGAGCGGGCGACGGCGTGATCAGGGGTGCTCGTCGCGGGTGGCCCTTTGAAGCGAGCGCAGCCCGAGGCCGACGATAGAGTTTGTGGATGCAAGGTATCCCGAGCTACCGCCGGTGACAAGTGCGTTCGGCGTCGGCTCCCGTAAAAGTCTCGAATTGCATGAACTCGCCGGGATACGGGTGAAGCTGACGCGCGCGCTCCGCGCTGGCAAGAAGTTGCAGCGTGATTTTTCACGCTGGCGAGCAGAAACCACGCTCGCAACGATCGCTACACGAGTCCCCGGTGACGACCGCCGGCTATCGGTTTCGGTCTCGAGCACCAGGTTGTTTCCGCACGACGCTGGGTCAGCTTCGCTTGGCGAACTCACCCTTAACACCCGCAGCGCGCTGAATCAGCTCAACCAGCTCATGTTCACACGATTCGGCGCGGCCGACTTCGACGCTCGCCGAGTAGAGTTTCCACTGACCGACAACGGCAAGGACTGGCGGAGCTGGAAGCAGGGGCATCGGGCTGCCCCAGAATGGCTACGCGATCGATACGAGCGAATTCAGCCGCTCCGCGGTCCTTATCGAGGGTTGCTCGGGCTTCGTGAGCTCAATGACGAAGACAAGCATCGCGAGCTCTCTTCAATACACGTTGCTCTGGTCGGCTCGCTCGGCGCGGGCAGCATCACCGTCGACGGCCCGAACCGGGAGATTCGTCCGAAGCTGGATGCGGGTGACAACTTATTGCATCGCGACACGAAGTCCGTCCGCGTCGGGACGATGACTTGGCCGACTAGGGTCATCGACTTCGAGGCAGAGATAGTAAGCAAGGCTGAGGTAGAGCTTCAGTTCGATATCGGCGACGGCTTCTACGCCATCGTCGGCGCGAGCGCGCTCGGACCGGTCCCAAAGCTGGCGGCTCAGCCACGCGATACTGCTCAAGCTCGTAGCGCGCTAGTGGCCGCCAAGCGGATCGTGGAGGAGCAGGACACCTTTGCGGTTCCGCGCGCGGGTCGTGCGCGTCCGCAGGTGATACCCAATGACCGCAACAGGCTTTAATGGGCGTCCTGGCGGGTTGTTCCTGAGGCCCACAGGCCGCTTGAATCACTGGACGATTTTTCGGGACTTTCGCGCACACCCTCTGCGCCCTGCCAAATAGTCCTCTACCGGCCGAGCAAGGTGGCCAACTCGTCGAGCGACTCCCTCGTAATCGTGAACTACTCGGTGACACCCTTGAACAGGAGTGCGAGCTCGTCGAGTTCGACGTCCCAGCCCTCTCGGTTCTGCTCAAGACGTTCGCGACGGTAGCGGGTACCGCCGGGGAGTGTGTCGAAGCCCGATTCGATCACCGTGACATCGGTCCCGGTGCCAGCGTCGGAGATGGTGAAGCGTACATGCGTCGAGTACTCGTCGAGCTCCTCGGCGGGGATTCCCGACCAGCGGAAGCCGAACGAGCTTTCGGGCACCACTTCGGTGATTTCGATCGGGAAACTGCCGTAGCCATCCCAGTCGATGCTGCCAGTAGCACCGGGCTCGAGCGCGGCGAACCTCACACCGTCTCCGAACCACTTGACCATCACCTCGGGGTCGGTCAGAGACTTCCAGACGCTCGCGCGTGAGGCCTCGAGGCGCACGGTGCGGGTCACGATGTGGCCTTTGATTCTTGCGCGATCAGACACGGTGTTTCCTTTTCGTTCGAGCTGAGTGCGACGGGTCACTGCCCGCCGAGCGGCACGTCAAATGCAATGCGCCTCAATGAGCGTACCCATCATTGCGACTCGCGTTCGGGCGAGAGAACCCTTGCCGGGACTTTCTGTTCCCGGGGAGTCGTTGAGATTGACTCGACGGCGCATCCGGGCTGGCCACGCCCGCGCGCGGCGACACGCCGGCCGGCTGGGCCGCTAGGCTACTCAGGTGCCACGCAGACTGCAGCGCACCTAGCCAGATTTCTCGATCTGATGCGAAGAGATGCTGGCCGAAGATGACAACACGCCACGTGAACCCGATCACGATCTTTCGAGGGTTCAATTGTGAAGAAGTGGAACTTTAGCCGCTGGGCTGGCCTCAGCATTGCCGCGATAGTGAGCCTGGCTGGCGTCCTGCTGTGGTTCGCTGTGGCAGCCGAGGTGCAGGACGACGGAGGGGCAGCGACGTCCGAAGGGCTGCTTCTCGGCCTCTGGAGTGTCCTCTACGACACTCAGGCCCCCAGCCTGAGCGCGATGCTCGCGGCTGTCGCGTTGGCCCTGTTGCTGGCGGCCGGTATCGCCATCATCGAGCGGCGCATCACCTCTCGCTATCGGCGCTCAACTGATCAGACGTCGACGCCGCTGGCGCCCAAGATCATCATGGCCGCCACTCGCGGCGTCTTCGCCGGTCCCATCACCATCACGGTGCTGATTCCCGCGCACAATGAGGAGGCATCGCTCCCAGACACGCTGGCTTCGCTGCTCTCCCAGTCGCAACCACCGGACCGGGTGATCGTCGTGGCAGACAACTGCACCGACGGCACCGAGCACATCGCTGCCGCCCATGGGGTGGAGGTCCTCAGATCCGTTGGGAACGCCAACAAGAAGGCCGGAGCGTTGAACCAGGCCCTGGCCATGCTCCTTCCCGGCCAAGGGGACAACGACGTTGTGATGATCATGGACGCCGACACGCAGCTCGACGCTGGCTTCCTGGCAGCAGCGGCTTCACGATTCGCGAACGACCGGGCGCTGATGGCCATCGGCGGCCTGTTCTACGGGGAAGCGGGCCATGGGCTGATCGGGCAGTTCCAGCGCAATGAGTACATTCGGTACTCGCGCGAACTGAAGCGCCGACGCGGCCGGGTCTTCGTTCTGACTGGCACCGCGTCATTGTTCCGCGCGGTCGGGCTTCGGACCGTGGCCGCCGCCAGGGGAGGGTCGTTGCCCGGAATCCCCGGAGACGTGTACGACACCGCTGCACTGACCGAGGACAACGAGCTGACGATCGCCTTGAAATCGCTCGGTGCCTTGGTTATCTCCCCGTCGGAGTGCACCGTGGTGACGGAGTTGATGCCGACGTGGCGCACCCTGTGGAACCAGCGCCTGCGCTGGCAACGCGGCGCCCTGGAAAACCTCGGGGCCTACGGAGTCAAACCGCAGACCGCGCGCTATTGGGCGCAGCAGTTGGGCATCGGCTACGGGGTCATCGCGTTGTTCGGCTACCTTGCGCTACTGCTCGTCATGGCCCTTTCTTTGGACAGCTGGGTGTGGTTCCCATTCTGGCTGGGGATCGGGGCAGTGTTCACACTCGAGCGCGTGGTCACCGTCTGGAAAGGCGGATGGCGAGCCAGAGGGCTGGCCGTGCTGCTGATCCCCGAACTGTGCTTCGACATGTTCTTGGACTTTGTGTATCTCAAGGGCATTTTCGACAGCGCCGTCGGACGTCGCGCAGCGTGGACACACTTGCAACACGAAGCACAACCTGACCCGGAAGAGGTGGGACGTTGAGCGCTTCCCTGCCCAGTGGCCTTCTCCTGCCCGAAGCGGTGCTCTACAGTGACTGGTTCGCCGTGTGGGCCACCTTCGTCGCGATCAACACTCTGATGTACGCGGCGCTGTCGGTCGCGAAGATCCTGCCGAAGATCTACCCGTCGGACTTGACCCACAGGCGAAACCGCCGCACCGAGACCCGCGGCATCTATCCCGATGCGGAGACTGGTCGGTCAGAGTAACTCGAGGCGGGCGACCCGCCCGTGCTCGCCCGAGGCCCAGAAGGTGCCGTCCGGCGCGACCTCAACGGCATCGAAGCCGTCGCCGAGTGCGTGCCAGCTTCCTCCACCATCGGTGGTGTACTCGCTGCCGCCGGGGCCGACGACGACAATCGTATCCGGATCGATCGGGCTGAACGCCGCCGCGGAGCGGAACCCGCACGGCAACCCTCTCGACTCCTCTAGGGTCGGGATCGTCCACTCCTGGCCGCCCGTCGTTGTGAACGCCACGGCGGAGTGCGAGGCGCCTTGGTCGTTGTGGTTGCCCCCGACGGCGATTCCTCGCTCCGCATCCGCAAACGCGAGACCGAAGATTCCGGTCATGACGCCGGACGGGAGCCCGGTCTCGTGCGATTGCCACGACGATCCGCCGTCGGTTGAGCGCAGAACGCGTGCGTGCTCGGCGCCGCCCGTGCCGATCCAGACAACGCCGTCCGCGACAACGAGGCAGCTGCCGCTCGCCGCGAACAGGCCGTCACCGATGAGCGCTGTCGGCGCAGAGGCGCCGGTGTCGCTCCACGTTCGTCCGCCATCCGACGTTCGCACAATCGCGAAGGCGCCATCAATGGGGTCGCCGACGGCGAACCCGGAGTCGGGGTCGAGGAACGCGACGGTGTTGAGGAAGAGCTCCGGGTCGGTCGCCTGAAAGCTCAGGTGCCAGCTGCTTCCGCCGTTGTCTGTGCGATAGACGCGGGCGCCCTCTCCCGGACCGCACGCCATGGCGTGCGCGGTGAGATCGTCGAGCCCGACGATGCTTCGAAACTGCAGTCCCGCGGTGTTGGGTGGAGACACGTCGACCCAGCTGTCGCCTCCATCGGCGGTGCGGATGACGGTGCCGTCGCATCCGCCCAACCACACGGTCGTCGAATCGACTACGCAGAGCCCCCGGTACCGGTCGGTTGTGCCGGTTTCGATGTGGCGCCAGGCGGAGCGCAGCGTCTCAGTCAGCGGGTGCTCCTTGAGCTCGATGGGCCGTTCGCTTGCAACTGCGGCAGGCCGGCGATGAAGCGCTCAGGCCCGAACTCGAATGCAGCCTCGTTCTCGGATGCGACCTCTCCGTCGGTGAGGGCGAGAGCTGACCCCCGTGCCGCGATGTTGATGAAGTCGAGGATCTGGTCGGCGAATGCCACGGGAACACCCCACCTGCGCCCGCGTGACAGCATCATTCGGTTAGCTTCTCACGATCGCGTCACGTGCCGGCGAGGATTTGGATGACCTCGACGGGCGGCTGAGGTGTGGGATGCTCCTCGGGGAAGGCTACCCACACGATGCCGTGCTCGTCCTTGCGCATTCCTGAGCTCAGAGCGCCGATCGGCTCGGCGAGGTTGAGCGCCACATCTCGGGCGTATCCCTCGATGGTGCCGTCCGCGTCGCCCACATGGAAGCGGAGTTCGCGCCCGAGGGTCACCGTGGGATCAATGGTCCGGCGGTACACCACGCATGCTGTGGCCGGCCCCTCCTCCCACGTGCCGAGCACCCGCACGTCCTCGGCCCAGTAGCGGTTGACGGTGTCCTGTATGTGTCGAGCCAGGCTCATGGTTCACCCATCCATTATCGGATTTGCGCCGTCTTCAGCACAGCGCCCGGCTGATCCCGAAGCACCTCTGTCTTCTCGAATCGTGCCACAGCACGGCCGCGTACCGAGCGTTGACGCTATTTGGTGACCCGCAGAGGGCGGACATCACCGACCGAATCCGTTCCGTGACCGAGACGTTACATTCACCTCTTGGACTAGTCGTTGTGTAATCAATCAAACTTGACTACTCTTTTGAAAACCAAGCCATCAATGACGAAAGGCGAATGATTTTGATCAATCGGAAATCGAGAGGGCGTCGCACTGCGGCCCTCGTCAGCGCTGTTATCGGAGCGACCGTATTGGCCGGCTGCAGTGGTGCAGACGTCGGATCGGCACCCGACTACGACGAGGCTGCGATCAGCAAGGCGGCCTGTGACGCCAACGCTGCGGCCGGCCCCATCACGTACATCTCCGGGTACGGCTACTCGGCCAGCGCCGGCCAGTTGGACGTGTTCATCGCGGACGAGCTCGGCTACTTCGATGACCTCTGCCTCGACGTGGAGATCAACGCCGCGGGCGGCAACGGCCAGCAGCTCGTGTCGTCCGGCAAGGGGCAGTTCACGGAACTCGGCTCCGCGGAGGACGTGCTCATGGCGGCAGCCAACAGCAAGAACCTGACGGCCGTCGCCACCTACGGAACCACGTCGCCGTTCTGCATCTTCGCGAACAAGGACATCAAGAGCCTGAAGGATCTCGAGGGCGGAAGCCTCGGATACTTCATCAACCTGACGCCGACCGCTGGCGCGATGCTCGACGCCGCCGGCGCAGACGTCGACCAGATCGAGTTGATCAAGATGACCAACTACGACCCGACCGTCGTGCTCCGTGGCCAGGTCGACGCTGTCGTCGGCTACGCGTCCAACCAGTGCGCGACTCTCGAGGCGATGGGGGAGGAGTTCTCCCAGTTCCTGCCGTCTGACCTGGGCGTGACGGGCACCTACAACGTCATGGAAACCAACGCCCAGTTCCTGAAGGAGCACCCGGAGGCGGCATCCGCCTTCATGCGTGCAAGCCTCAAGGCCCTCGAGCACTGCCTCGCAGACGAGGACGACTGCGTGGACATCATCACCGAGCTGGCTGAAGAGGGCGGGCAGGGCAAGGCATTCCCGCGTGAGCAGCAGGCACGCACCTGGGCGATTGAATCGCAGTGGGTGCGCGACAGCCAGGCGGGTCCCCCCGGCGTGCAGACGATCGCGCAGTGGCAGGGCGCGTCCGACATCGTGAAGCAGTTCGGAACCGTCACGGAGATTCCTCCGGTCGAGGACATCATCGACATCGACATCGTCGCCGACCTCTACGACACGAACGGCGAGCTTATCTGGCCCGGAGACGCCAAGTGACCGCGCTTCTCGCCGAGAATGTGAAAGCGACCGGGCACGGCGTCGAGATCTCGCATCTCGTGAAGAAGTTCGGCCGGCCCGGGCAAGAGATGCTCGCTCTGGATGACGTCAGCCTCACCGTTGCGCCTGGCGAGTTCGTCTCGGTCATCGGCCCGAGCGGCTGCGGGAAGTCGACGCTGCTGAAGGTGGTCGCCGGCCTGCTGGAGGCCGACGGCGGCTCCGTCACGATCGGCACGGACTCCGTCCGCGAGGCGACGAAGCGCAAGCTCATCGGGCTGGTGCCGCAGGCGCCCGCGCTCCTGCCGTGGCGCTCGGTTCGCGACAACGTCAGGCTTCCCCTGCAGATCAACCCGGACGCCAATGCCGGACGGGCGCTGCGCGACCCGGACGAGCTGTTGACGTCCTTCGGCCTCGGCCACGCGCTGGAGAAGTTTCCCAAGCAGCTCTCCGGCGGGATGCAGCAGCGGGTCGCGATCGCGCGTGCGTTCGCGTTCGATCCGGCGCTGCTGTTGATGGACGAGCCGTTCTCCGCGCTGGACGAGATCAACCGCGACCAGCAGCGCCTCGGCCTGCTCGATTTCTGGCAGACGCACCGCAAGTCGGTCATGTTCGTCACGCACTCGGTGCCCGAGGCGATCGTGCTCTCGGACCGCATCGTGCTGATGGCGGCACGCCCCGGGCGGATCGCGGAAATCATCGACGTCAACCTTCCCCGCCCGCGCACCGAAGACGACTACGCGAGTGACGCCTTCCGCGAGCTCGAGGGCTATGTGCGACGGCGTCTCTCCGAGGTCATGCAGGAGGTCTCCAATGACTAGCCACACCGAAGTCTCGGCAACCCGGGCAATCGCCACCCAAGAGGCGCGCAACTCACGTGCGTCCACGAGCAGCGTCGCCCGCTGGCTGAACCCACGCGTGTGGGGGCCGACCGCGATCGTGTTCGTGGTCGTGGCGGTGCTCTGGCAGATCATCGCCTTCACCAACCCGTACATCCTGCCCTCCCTCGGCGAGGTGGCCGCAAGCCTCCTCGAGGATCCGGCCATGTACTGGCAGAACTTCCTGATCACCCTGCAGGAGGTTGTGGTGGGCGCCGGGGCAGCGATCGTGCTCGGCTACCTGCTCGCGGTGATCATGAGCGAGTTCGAGATCGTCGAGCGGGCGATCATGCCGCTGATCATTCTCATCATGGTCACGCCGGTCATCGCGATCGCGCCTGCCCTTGTCGTGGCCTTCGGCTTCGGCATGATGCCGAAGTACATCGTCACCGGAATCGTCGTGTTCTTCCCGGTGCTGGTGAACTCGCTCGCCGGGCTCCGCAGCGTCGACCCGCGAGCGATGGACGTGTTCCGTACCCTGCACGCCACCCGGTGGGAGACCTTCCGCAACCTCCGGTTCCCCGGTTCGATGCCGTACTTCTTCGCCGGATTGCGCATCAGCCTGCCGCTCGCCGTCGTCGGCGCGGCCGTCGCGGAGTTCGTTGCCGCGGGTACGGCGGCCGGCCTCGGATCGCTGGTCACCACCTCTGCGGCGCAGGCGAACCTGCCGGTCACGTGGGCAGCCATCTTCATGCTCTGCCTGATGGGAATCCTGCTGATCGTCGTGCTCGCGATCGTGCGCAAGCGCGTCCTCTGGTGGAGCGACGGAGAAGTCACCGCGCGATAGCGCGCGGCCAACACAGTATTGCGGCCCTCGGAGAGGGCCAGAGAAAGGAAAGCATCGTGAAGCAGCTTCACTTCGGACTGTTCGAGAACGCACAGGCCAACGACACCGGCAGGGCAACCTGGCGCCACCCCGACAACGAACGCGTCAACTACGACACCCTCGAGTACTGGACCAAGATCGCCGAGGTCTGCGAGACCGGCGGCCTGGACTTCCTGTTCCTCGCGGATGCCTGGGGCTGGGCCGAGGTCGACGGCGTCCGTCCGGACGTGGCCTCGATCGAGGGGCTCGACCTGCCTCGCCTCGATCCGTTCATCGTCGCCTCCGCCATCCTGGCGCGGACGAGCTCGCTCGGCGTCGTCATGACCGGCTCCACCTTGCTGGAGCAGCCGTACGCGTTCGCGCGGCGCATGGCGACCCTCGACCAGCTGTCCGGTGGCCGGATCGGGTGGAACATCGTCACGACGGGCACCGCCGACACCGCGGTCAAGGCCTTCGGCGTCCCGATGGTCGCGCACGACGAGCGCTACGCCATGGCCGATGACTTCGCAGAGCTCGTCTACAAGCTGTGGGAGGGGGCCTGGGAACCCGACGCCCTGACGAAGGACAAGAACGGCAACTTCGCCGACCCGGCCAAGGTGCACACCATCTCGCACGACGGCCCCTACTTCAAGAGTGAGGGGTACGGAAACTCCGCGTACTCGCCCCAGGGCACGCCCGTGCTGTTCCAGGCCGGGTCCTCTCCCGCCGGACGAACCTTCGGTGGACGTCACGGCGAGTGCATGTTCGTCGGCGGTGGCTCGGTCGAACAGCTCGCCGAGCACAGCCGCGCCATCCGCGCCGCCGCCGTCGACGCCGGCCGGAGCGCGGACTCTGTGAAGGTGATGGCCGAGTTCCGCTGCGTCGTCGGCGAGACCAAGGAAGACGCCGAGCGCCTCTACCAGGTGGTGCTTGACTCGCAGACCCCCGACGTGACGGTCGCCTCCTACGCCTGGTTCACCGGCCTGGACCTCTCGTCCTACGACCCGCAGACCCCGATGACGGATCTGCACACCGAGCTCTCGCAGTCGCAGGTGTCGCGCTTCGCCGGCAAGACCGTCGGCGATGTGCTGAAGGATTGGCACGAGCACGGCGCCGGATCGACGGCCTTCCTCGGGAGCCCGGAAGAGATCGCCGACCGGATCATCGAGCTGGCCGACGGCGCCGACCTTGACGGTTTCCTGCTCGCGCCCGTGATCCAGCCGGGGTCGACGATCGACTTCGTCGAGCGGGTCCTGCCCATCCTGCGTGAGCGCGGGGTCGTTGGTGAGAGCAACGGCGGCTCGCTGCGGGAGCGGCTCGTCGGCTCGGATCGCGCCACCCTGCCCGACAATCACCCGGCGGCACGCTACCGGGCAACGGTGGCCGTCGCGTAATGACGACAGCAACCGTCTGCGTCGTCGGCAGCATGAACGCGGACCGCTACCTCGGTCTCGCCCGCGTACCTCAACCGGGCGAGACCATGCTCGGCTCGAACCTCGGCCTGTACCCGGGCGGCAAGGGGCTCAACCAGGCGGTTGCTGCGGCGCGGTGCGGAGCCAGCGTGCGCTTCTGCGGAGCCGTCGGCTCCGATATCGAGGCGGAGTTCTTGCGCGACGCCCTCGCCGTCGTCGAGATCAGCGGCGAATATGTCGCGACCGCCGCGGGCCCGAGCGGTGCGGCCTACGTGTTCTCACTGCCGGGCGGCGAGAACAGCATCGTGGTGGCGCAGGGGGCGAACGCGCTGCTGGCCGCTTCGGATGTCGTCTCGGCGGTGCGCGGGGCGAGCGTCGTGCTGACCCAGCTCGAGATCAATCCGGATATCGCGGCGACCGCGCTCCGTGAGGCGAGAAAGTACAGCGCCACCACGGTGCTGAACGCGGCGCCCGCCCACCCGGCGACCTGGGAGATGCTTCCGGATGTCGACATCCTGATCGTCAACGAGACCGAGGCGGCCTCCCTGGGAGGCTTGGACGCGCTGCGGCCACATGTGACGGTCGTGTACACGCGCGGCGCCGACGGCGTGACCGTTTACGAGCGTGGCGGGGGAGCGATCGAGGTGGCCGCATTTGTGGTCGATCCGATCGATACGACGGGGGCCGGCGATGCCTTCTGCGGCGGCTTCGTCGCGGCGGTGGCCCGCGGCGCGAGCCTCGAGGCGGCGGCACGCGAGGGCGCGGCCGCCGGAGCGGTCGTTGCCGAGCACCGCGGCGCGCAGACCGCCGCGCTCAGCCAGGAGGCCGTGCGTCGGCTGGTGGAGCAGCGGGTCAGCGCGTAGCCACGTTCTCCGCGTCGCTGGTGCCGGCATCCCCGTCGGCGCCGGCTTCGCCGGCGAAGTGGTACTCACCGGCCTTGACGCGCGAGACCAGCTGTTGTGCCCACTGCTGCTCGGCACGGAGCCGCGCCGAGGCCAGTTCGAACACCTCGCGCACGTACTTCGGGGTCGTCTCCGAGCGCATCGTGTCCTCAATGTGGAAGCTGTTGCTGGTGACGAGTGCATCGATCTTGCTGATTCGATGGGCCAGGCCAGCCACAACCTCTTCCCTGCTGAGGAAGAACATGAACGAGGTGAGCGCCAGGGCGGCCCTGGTGTCGAAGGTCTCGACCTCCCACAGGGTGTCACGCAGCATCCTGAGCAACTCCACCTCGCCCGTTGCCGAGATGCTGTACCGGGTGCGCGCCGGGTAGCTGCCCTCGGATTCGGTGTCGACCTCGGTGATGTAGCCGTCGCGAACGAGCGTCTTCAGGGCGTTGTAGATCGAGCCAGGACGCGTGTTGGCCCACTCGTCGGCATGCCAGGTCGCCAGCTCCCGTCGCAGGAAGTAGCCGTGAACCGGCTGGAACTGTTTGACCGCGCCGAGAACCATCAGCGTCGTATAAGTGCGCATGCCCCCATGCTACGGAGCAAGCGGCACGAACTGCTGGTGAACCAGTCCACGGCGTGTTAGTTTTCATCTAGACAAGTTTGACTAATCAAAGAAGGAGGATCGACGATGATCCGGAATGACTCGATTGACATCGCCATGGACGTGCGCCTGCGCCGCGCGTTCTCGACCTTCCCGACGGGAGTGGTGGCCGTGTGCGCACTGGATTCCGATGGTGTGACGCCTCTCGGAATGGCGGTGAACTCCTTCACCTCGATCTCGCTCGAGCCTGCACTCGTGGCAATCAGCGTCGCGAACACCTCCCGCACCTGGCCGGGACTCTCGCGTTCGACATCCCTCGGCCTGAGCGTTCTCGGCAGCGGCCACGAACAGGTGAGCCGTTCCCTGTCCGCGCGAGACGGTGATCGCTTCCAGCAGCTGTCCTGGGTGGCGGAGGACAGCGGCGCGATCCACCTCAACGGCTCGACGCTCTGGCTCAGCTGCCACCTCGAGCAGACGATCGAGGCCGGCGACCACTCGATCGTGCTTCTGGCGATCGACGATCTGGTGCACTTCGATGACGTCGAGCCGCTCGTCTTCCACCAGAGTCGCTACCGCTCTATCGGCGCATGACCGTGTACATCGCGTGGTTGTCTGGGGTCGTCATCCACGGTGACGGGCGCGGCAACGCTCTCGGCTTCCCGACGGCGAACCTCGACGTGCCCGCGAGCGGATGTGCGGATGGCGTGTACGCGGCGTGGGCCCGCATCGGCGATGAGCCGCGGTGGCGGCAGGCGACTGCCAGCATCGGCGACAACCCCACCTTCGGTGATGTCACCGAGACCAGGGTCGAGGCGCACATCCACGATTTCGCCGGCGACCTCTACGGGATGCGGGTGGAGCTGGCGCTCGTTGCTCTGATTCGTGAGATGACCGCTTTCGACGATGTCGAGACGCTGATCTCGCGGACGGCGGATGATCTGATCGTCTCCGAGCGCCTGCTCGCGACGATCGCACCCCCAGCGCGCGCCGCTACAATCAGTGACTCTGCGAACTGAGGAGTGATCGACCCCGTGACGAAGCCCGTGGCGCCCCTGTTGGTGGCGACCGACCTGGACGGCACGCTGGTGCCGAACGCGAGCATGGGTGTGCCGGAGTTCACCGCGCGGGTCTTGAGGCGGCTGGATGACGCGGGAGTTCCGGTCGTCTTCGTGACCGGCCGGCCGCTGCGGTGGATGAGCCCGTTCTGGCCGCACGTGGGCAAGCACGGCCTCGCGATCGTCTCCAACGGTGCCATCACCTTCGATGCGCACGCGCAACGGGTGGTCACGATCGCGGGCATCGACGCGGAGCCAGGGCTCGAGCTCAGCCGGTCCATTGCCGCGGCGGTCCCCGATGCGAACTTCGCGATCGAATGCGTCGATGGCATCCGCTTCGACCCGGACTTTCCGGAGCGCGGCGCGTCACGAGAGGGTGTGCGCCGCGGCGCGTTGGCCGAGATATGGGACCAGCCGGTCGCAAAGCTGCTTGTCCGTCACTCCGCGGTCGAGTCCAACGACATCTTCCAGGAGCAAGTCACGGCTGCTGTCGGTGATCGGGCGACGGTGACCTGGTCGGTTCCCGGGCTCGCCGAGATCAGCGCGGCGGGAGTCACCAAGGCCTCCGCTCTGGCCCGGCTCTGTGAACGTCGCGGCATCCTGCCACGCGACGTGATCGCCTTTGGCGACATGCCGAACGACATCGCGATGCTCGGCTGGGCCGGCACGGCCTACGCGGTGGCGAATGCGCACGAGAGCGTTCGCGCGATCGCCCACGACGTGGTGCTCTCGTGCATGGAGGAGGGCGTCGCGCACGCCCTCGACCGCCTGGTGCCCGCCCCCGAGGCATGATCGGGCACCGGTCAGCAACGAGCCGCTGAGTCGCTGACTTAACCCCCCAATCGGGGGGTTATCGTCACGCGGGCCGAGGAGTACCTTCGGGGGCGTCGGTGGCCTTCGGTCGCCTTGCGCTCGACGGCTTCGATACGAAACCCGAAATACACCACAGAGAGGTGGAGCGTATGAAAAGAGCGATCATTGGATGCCTCATCGCATCCGGTCTTGTACTCGGCGGCGCCGGAGCGGCGTTCGCTGGCGAGACCAACGGCAATGGAGACCCCATTCCCGGTGCGCAGAACGCCAGTTCGGCGTGCGCCTTCTCGGGTCAAGACCTGCCCGACTCCATTGAAGGCAACCCGCCCGGGTTCGATGACGACTTCGTCACGAATGGGCATGTGCAGAGCTATGGCAAGTACGTGAGCCATGGGTTGAAGGGCGTCGTGCCGTCGCCGGGCATGGCCTGCCGCGGCAACGCAGGATTCGAAGAATAGTCGACCCGCATTCCGATTCGCCCGAATCGCTCCTGATCGGAATCAGGGGCGATTCTCATTGTTGGCTGCGGCGAGCGACCACGACGACTGCGAGTGCCATGCCACAACGTAGACCGCATCCACCTTGTCAAGCCGTACCGGCAGAATCGATCAGGATTCGAGAAGTGCGCCCGGGCTGCGAGTCGTATCGTGATCGTAGGCCGGGAACGGTCACCATACATCGACAAGGAGCAGGACATGGCTGAGAAAACCGCTGGGCTATCTACCGAGGAGCGCGAGGCCGTCAAGCAGCGTGCTGCCGAGCTGCGAGCACAGGAGAAGGCCGGCAAGAGCCGTGCCGCGGGGGAGCAGGCGGTCCGGGAGGCGATCGCCGCACTCCCGGATGATGATCGAGCTCTCGCCGAGGGGATCGATCGGATCGTCTCCGAGGTTGCCCCGCATCTCATTCCGAAAACCTGGTACGGGTTCCCGTCCTACGCCGACGCGGATGGGAAGGTCGTCGTATTTTTCAAGGCCGCCTCGAAGTTCACCACGCGCTACGCAACGCTCGGGTTCGAGGAGTCAGCACACCTTGATGACGGCGACCTCTGGGTCACGTCATTCGCTGTGGTTGCACTGACTCCGGAGACGGAGCGAACGATTGCAGAGCACATCCGCAAGGCAGCTGGCCTGGAACCAGAGTAATTCGGTCAGCGGGTTGGGCGCTGTGGCGCGCTCGCTACCCCCGTGTCGCGACCGCTGAGCTCGACATCCAGGGTTTCTTGGGCCATGCGCATTGCAGCGGCGTACTTCGGCTCGGACATCCGCTGCCAGGCACGTTCTGGTGTGACCGACTCGGCCCGGCTCATCACCCACCAGATGTTACCGAACGGGTCGCGGATCCGGCCGCCGCGGTCGCCCCAGGCGGAGTCAGCAGCCTCGGTCACAATCCGTGCGCCGTGCGCAACGGCGGCGGCCATGGCAGCATCCGCGTCCGGCACATAGACCCGCAAGAGTGAGGGGATCACCGGCCAGTCGGGTCGCCGGTCAAAGGCCAGCACCACAGTGTCACCGACTCGGATCTCCCCGTGACCAATAGTGCCGTCCTCTACCGCCACTCGCGCAAGCTCCACACCGTCGAACGCGGCCGTAATGAAGTCGAGCAGCGCACCGGTGTCGTCGGTAACAACCCACGGCGCGACGCTGGTATATCCCTCGGGTGCAGAGTGATTCATCGGTCTCATCCCTTCTCATGATTTCCTGTGATCGATCGACACCAGGATCCGTCTAGGACGGATCCAGTCGAAGAGCCCGCCGGTTCAACCTCGCAGCTGCGCCTCCGTCGTCGAATCCTCAGCGCCCTCAGCCGGCACCGACTCGCCCTGGTCGAGGTACTGCGCCGAGATGCGGCGGTACGACCTCGTGAAGAACGCACCGATGGCCGCGACAACCATCACGATTCCCGCGATGAGGAACACGAGCGCGATGCCCCGCGCGTCGCCGTCTCCCAGAAGCCAGCCGAGGCTTTGACGTCCCGCATCCGAGTTCATGAACGGGATGATGATGAACTCGGCGATCGGCGCGATCAGGAACGCGGTGATGGGGGCCGCCCCCGACTCGAATGCTGCAGCGAACCCGAACACGCGCCCCTGCTCGCGGAACGGCACCACCTTCTGGATGACCGTCTGTTCCGACGCCTCCACGGCAGGGATGAGCATCATGTAGAGCCAGATGCCTCCGGCGTACAACCACCACCAGTCACGAATCGTGAACAGCGCGCCGAGCGCACCCATGAGGATGACGAACAGCAGCATTGTGCGGACAGGGTTGCGTCCGAGTCCGAACTTCGCGATCAGCAGGCCACCGATGATGAACCCGGTCGACGTGACACCGAGCACAATTCCCCACAACTCGACGGGGAAGAGCTCGAGGCCGTACGGGTCCATCAGCGCCAGGTAGACGCCGCCGATGAAGTTGTTGAACGTCGAGAAAATGATGAGTGCGAACAGCCCCGTTGCCGCCTTCACTGCCGTAATGCTGCCGCGCAGGTCGATGAGCGGACGCCGCTCGCCATCCTGCTGTGGTTGTTCCTCTGGGATGCGTAGGAACAGCAGGTGCAGGAGGGCCGCCGCCGAGAGGGCGGTCGCAATGACGAGCGTCCACCCCATGCCCAGAAGCCCGATCGCGAGTCCGCTGAACACGCTCGTCACCATGAAGGCGAGTCCCTGCACCGTGCCGACGAGACCGTTCGCATTCGCATGCCGCTCGGTCGGGATCAGTAGCGTGACGATCGTCGACAGTGCAATGTTGCGCATGTTCTCAATGACGGCCCCGAAGAGGATGACTCCGCTGAACAGCCAGAACATTGGCGCACCGATGTCGAGCAGCGTGGACTCCGGGAACAGAAGATACAAGCCGCCCCCGATGCTGAATGCGATCAGGGTTACCACGCCCGCAAACACCATCACGAGGTGCTTGCGGTGCCGGTCCACGATCGTGCCGAACGCCATCGAGAACACGGCGACGAGCAGCATGTACGCTCCGCCGATGACGCCGGTCGCGAGCACCGAGCGCGTTTCCAGATAGACCCAGAACGTGAGGGCAAACCAGAGGAAACTCGTCGTGACATTCGCGACCGCCGTGTTCACAAGCACCTGCGCGAACGTGCGTGAGCCACCGGGTGGCGGAACGTGGTGAGACCGGGATGCGGCTGGGTCGTTGCTCGTGCTGCTCACGTGATCGCCCTTCCCCGGGACGCTCAGAGTCGCCGTCGCGAATCCGAAGGGTCGCCGCTCCAATCGACAGTCTCAGCCAGATGAAGGCCGTTGGCTCCATTGTATGAAGACACAGCGGACATGTCGGGGGTGATCGTTCCGTGCGAGTACGCGCATGCGCGCCGCGCAAGACAGAACGAGGGCCGCAGGAATCCTGCGGCCCTCGAACTCATACCGCTGCCGGTTATGCGGAGACGAAGAACAGTCGCTTGTTGGCGAACTCGCCGATTCCGATCGGACCCATCTCGCGACCGAAGCCGGACTGCTTCACGCCGCCGAACGGCAGCTCTGCCGACTCCGCGGCGATCGTGTTCACGTGCGACATGCCGACCTCAAGCCGGGATGCGACGCGTGCCGCGCGTGCCTCATCGGTCGAGAAGACGGAGCCGCCGAGGCCGAGAGCGCAGTCGTTCGCGAGCTCCAGGGCTTCCTCATCACTCGACACCTTGTAGACGGTCGCAACCGGCCCGAAGATCTCCACACCGTACGACTCCGAGTCGCGCGGCACGTCGGTCAGCACGGCCGGCGAGTAGTACGCGCTCGGTCCGTCGGAGAGAACGCCGCCCGCCACGAGCGTCGCTCCCTCGGACACGGCCTTCTGCACCTGGGCATGAACCGTCTCGGCTGCGGCGCGCGACGAGAGCGCAACGAACTCGCCCTCGGCGAGGTTGAACTGATCGCCCGGCACCAGACCCGTGGCCAGCTTCTTCAGCTCTGCGACGAACTCGTCGTAGATGTCGTCCATGACGATCAGGCGCTTGTTCGAGTTGCACACCTGGCCGACGTTGTAGACGCGGAAATCCCACGCCTGCTTGGCCACGGCTGCGACATCGTCGGAGTCGAGTACGACCATCGGGTCGATGCCGCCGAGTTCCAGGACAGCCTTCTTGAGGTTGGCGCCTGCCTGCGCACCGATGATCGCGCCGGCGCGCTCGGATCCGGTGAGCGAGATGCCCTGCACGCGGGGGTCCGCGATGATCGTGGCGATCTGATCATGCGAGGCGAAGACGTTCTGGTACCCACCGACGGGCACACCTGCCTCCTCCATGATCGCCTGGATGGCGAGGGCGGAGCCAGCGCAGATGTCTGCGTGCTTGAGCAGGATCGTGTTGCCGAGCACGAGGTTCGGCGCGGCGAAACGGGCAACCTGGTAGTACGGGAAGTTCCACGGCATGACGCCGAGCAGCGCGCCGACCGGGCGGTGTTCGATGTATGCCTTGCCCGGGACGGTGCTCGGGATCTCATAGTCGGTGATCAGGCTCGGGCCGTGCACCGCGTAGTAGTCGATGATGGATGTCGCGAACTCGACCTCGTCGATGGACTCGGCGAGTGACTTGCCCATCTCGAGCGCGATGAGGCGCGCAAGTTCTTCCTTGCGTTCCTCAAAGAGCTCGGCAACTCGTTTGACGACGGCGGCGCGCTCCTGCACGCTGCGCTCGCGCCATTCTTGGTACACGGCATTGGCGCTGGAGAGCGCCTCTTCGATCTGCGCATCGGTCGCGTTCTCGAACGTCTCGAGAACTTCGCCCGTGGCAGGATTCTGCACCCGGTACTTGGACATGCTGTATCTTTCCTCCAGTTAGGGAATGGCGGCACGCGTGACAGGGGACGCACCGTGACTGTCACCGTCGCGGCCGCTTCTCTGCGGCTGCACATGCTGGGCGTGCCGGTAGCTCGAGATTAGCGTGGAGAACCGCCTCGGCTCCGCAACCGCCGCCTCTTTCCTCACCCACGTTCGCTGAGGATCTGTCGAGACTGCTTTCCTTGGGGCGCCTGCGAGCGTAACTTGAGTTATATCGCGTTTGCGGCGCTGGGGCCGCGGCGGAGACTTCACGGAGGTGCAGCTCATGGATTTGACGCTCACGACGAGGTGCGGGAGGTGGCGGACATGGACGTCCTGTTCGGCGTGCTGATCTCACTCGCCGCCATCGCCGCCCTCTCGGTGGTCACCTTTTTCCTGATCGTGCGGATGCTGTATCGCCGCGTTCGGCGCAGTCGCACGGTGAACGGGGCGGTACTGAAAAGCCGCGCACAGTTCAGCCGGGGTCCACGACGCCAGGTCTTCGCGCTGCAGTCGAAACTCGATGAGGCCATCGACAGCGGGCGGGCCGCGATCGACCTCGCCGTCCGCAGCAACGGCCGGCGCGGCGACCTTCCCCGCCTGTTCCGCCGCATCGAGGCGGAGGCGACTGTGCTGCGGGCGCAGCTGCACCTGATGGAGAGCGAGACGGATCCCGGGGCACTGAACGACGCTTTGCCAGCGGCTGGCTTGGCGGTCGACCAGATCTCCGACATGATCCGCGACGTGCGGGCATCCGTCGCCGACGGACTCGGGGACCCCACCGGGGCCGCGCTCTCCTCCCTTCATGCCGAAGTCGACCTCGAGGTGGCAGCCCTGCACGCTGGACTGGTGGAGCTCGCGCACCTGAACGGCGGCGACCGACGCGACGTCGCCACAACCCGGTACAAGTCAAATGATCGCTTCCAGACCAGAGGAGTTCAGTCATGAGCGACAACACCGCACGGATCCGCACCATCTTCCGCACCAAGACCTCCAAGGCGCTCAGCCACATGGAGGACCCGCGTGACGCACTCGACGACAGCTACGAGCAGCAGGTGAAGCTGCTCCACCAGGTGCGCGAGGCCGTCGCCGAGGTTGCAACGGCGAAGAAGCGCATCGAGCTGCAGGGCGAGGAGATGGGTGCGCGCTACGGGCGCCTGGGAGCGCAGGCCCGTGAAGCCATGGAGCAGGGCCGGGAGGATCTCGCTCGCGCCGCCCTGGAACGCCGCGCCGCCCTCGAGAGCCAGGTGGGCAAGCTGCAGGCGCAGCACGATTCCCTGCAGAAGCAGACGGCGCAGCTGCAGGAGCGCGAACGTCGGCTGGCCGAGCAGATCGCCGCCTTCCGCATCGAGAAGGAGACAATGAAGGCCACCTACAGCGCCTCCGCGGCGCAGGTGCGGGCGAATGAGGCCGTTGCGGGCATCGGTGCGAACATGAACGACATCGGCGTCAGCCTCGACCGTGCACGTGATCGTGTCGCCCAGATGCAGGCCCGCGCGCAGGCCACCGACGAGCTGCTCTCCAGCGGCGCCCTGCAGGATCTGACGGCCGCGCCGGACGCGGACATCGAACGCCAGCTGGCCGAGTTGGCGTCGAGAGCCGACATTGAGCGGCAGCTGAACGCGATGAAGTCGGATGGCACTGCCGGCACCTCGGGCGCATCGGGTGGCGGGGCAGGATGGCTCAGCATCGGTCAGGTGCCGCCGACGTCGTGACGCCGGTCCGTGGACGATGGGCGTCCGGCATCCGTGGGTGCCGGCGCCGACCTCCTACCCGCTAGTCGACGAGGTCGCGGTCCGTGGTGAGCGCGACCGCGGCCCACACCTCGAAGCCGAGGGGTGCGAGCCCGTCGATGACGGCGTGCCGCACGGCGTCCTCCTCGCTCACGTCCCACTGCGCCGCGGCGACGACGAAGTCGACCTCGACGTAGAGCTTCCGACCCACCTTGCTCGACCGGATCGTCGGCTCACTGAGCAAGAAGCGCTCTTGGACCGCCCCGACGACTCGCGCGATCTCCTCCGTGGTCGCTTGCGGCGGTGCTCCCTCGAGCAACTCGTTCAGCCCGGACCGGACCAACCGGACAGGGATCGGCGCGAGGATCGCACAGGCGATGAGCACGAGGGCCGGGTCGATGTAGCGGATGACGTCGCGAAACTCGGTCAGCTCGATCAGCAGGGCGGCGATCGCCCCCGCCGTCATGACGATGCTGAGCACCGCGCCCGCCCGCCATTGGGCGGATTCGGCCGCGACCAACTCCGAACGCGGGGCGACGCGCGGCAGCCACCAAGCGACGGCCGACCCGACCACGGCAGTGAGACTGCCGTAGATCGCGATGACGACGGGGTTCACCTCCGTGCCACCGTCGCGGATGATCACGAGGGCGTCGCCGGCAGCGAACAGCAGTGTGCCGGCGATCGCGACGCCCTGGATCGCGACCACGAAGGGAGCGAGGGCGTCTCGCCCGAACGGGAACCGACGCGTGGGTCCGGCGGCCATGGCGGTGGACGCCCGCAGAGACGCCCACGAGAGAAGGAGGCCAATGAGCATGTATGCGCCGTCGAAGATGACGATGCGTGTGCCGGAGACGACGCCGACGAGGAGAGCGATGACGGCCAACGCGATGGAGAACACGATCGACAGGCGCAGGCTGCGCAGCTCCGCCCGTTCGTGGTCTCCGGTCCCGGTCATGGTCTGGCCCGCTGTCGATTCCGATCACCGAGCGCTAGCGGTTCACGGTGTCGGGCGTCCATCGCACTTCGCATGCGCCCGCGCCTCAGAACCGTGCCAGGCCGCTGCCGATCACAGCGAATGCGACGACGAGCAGAATGAGGCTCGTCATCGCGCTGCCGTTCGACCTGAGCCACGCATGAGCGGAACGGAGACGTGGCTCCATCCGACCCGGATCAGCCACCGCCGCGATGATCGGCACGACAACGGTTGAGGCGGCGATCGCCGTGTAGATCGCGATCGTGATGACCGACTCGTCGAAGGCGAGGCTTTCGGCGTGGAGTGCCAGACCGGCCGCGACGGCGAGCAGGATCGCCTTGGGACGGACGTTCAGGAGCAGCCCGAGACCGAAGACCGCTCCGGGGTGGAGCGTCCCGACCTTGTTCAGCCACTTCGGCGTCTCCGCCTCCGGCTCCCTGCGAGCGCGCCGCCACGACAGGACAGCGACGACAGCGAGCGCGAGGCCGGCCACAATCTCGGCGACGCCCACTGCGTCATCCTGTTTGCGAGGCCCGGCGGGTGTCGGCAGCAGCTGCGCCGCGATCGTGCAGACGGACACGACAACGGCGATCCCGACCACCCAGGAGATCAGGTACGGAATCGAGGTTCGCGAATGCTCTGGCGACAACAGGATGACGAGCGTGGCCAGAATCGGCACCGAGCTGATCGCAGCAGCGAGAGCGATCGGGAGGATGTGACCGATCGCTTGGAGCATCCGTCGCCTCGCTTTCTACTCGAACCCAAGGGGCGGCGAGCGACTCCGTCGAGCTGCGCAGCCGATGCCCGTCGCCGATGCCGGTGCACGCCGGAGACCCCGTCTTCTGACGATATGGGCCACCGGCCGTCATGCATCACATGAAGTGAGTGAATTGTCGGCGATCGTGGGGCGGACTGGTCGTGCACTGATCTCAGGCGCTACGATCATCGCGGACGACGGGCGAGCTGGGCCCCATGGATCGTGGCGCGCTACTCCCCGTCTGGGAGGAGCCCACGATGAGCCTTGCGAGAACACCGTCCGATGGCCCGGCCTCACCCCGCCAGATGCCGTTGCTCGCGATCCCCGCGATCCTGCTCGGTGCCTTCGCCGCACTGCTGCTGTGGGCGCTGGAGCAACTCGCCGACCTGCTGAGCGGCGTGCTCTGGGACACGCTCCCCGGCGTGCTCGGGGTCGACCCCTCCGGGTGGTGGATCGTGCTGATCCTCACGCTCACCGGGCTCGCGGTCGGCATCGGGCTTCGCTACCTCCCCGGTCACGGCGGGCCCGATTCGGCGACCACCGAGCTGATCTCCCCGCCGCTCAGCCTGCGGGTGCTGCCCGGCCTGGCGGTGGTGACGGTGTTGAGCCTCGCGGGCGGCGTCAGCCTGGGCCCGGAGAACCCGATCATTGCGATCAACGTGGGCATCGCGGTCACGCTGTTCGCGCGGTTTCTCCCCGGCGTCTCTCCGCAGATCGCGGTGCTGATCGCCGGTGCCGCGACGGTCGGAGCGTTGTTCGGCACCCCCGTCGCCGCGGCCCTGCTCTTCACCGGGATCGTGGCTGCCGCCAAGGGCGGCGGCTCGCTGTGGGATCGGTTGTTCCTTCCGGTTGCCGCCGCCGGCGCCGGCGCGATCACGATGCGCCTGCTCGGCTCGCCGTCGATGGAGTTCGACCTGCCCGCGTATGGCAGCCCGCACGCCATCGACGCGCTCACCGGCGCGCTCGTCGCCTGCGGTGCCGTCGGCATCAGCCTGGCCGCGCTCGCCGTATTCCCCGTGCTCTGGCGCGCGCTGCATGCGCTGCGGCATCCGATCCTCATCCCGCTCGTCGGCGGCTTCGTGCTTGGCATCCTCGGCCTCATCGGCGGCCCGATCACCATGTTCAAAGGCCTGGACCAGATCGGCGAGCTGCTGCAGGACCCGGACGGCTACGATGGCACTCAGCTGGCGGTGATCGCTGGGATCAAGATCCTGGCGCTGCTCGTGGCGGCCAGCGCGCTCTTCCGCGGCGGCCGGATCTTCCCGGCCACATTCATCGGCGTCGCCCTGGGCATGCTCGGGCACGTGCTGATCCCCAGCCTGCCGCTCGGGCTCGCCGTGGGCTGTGGCATCCTCGGCGTGGTGCTGGTCATCGGCCGCGACGGATGGCTCGCGATCTTCCTCGGTGTCGCGATCCCCGGCGACATCACGCTGCTCCCGATGCTCTGCCTGATCATCCTCCCGGCCTGGCTGCTCGTCTCCAGGGCGCCGGAGTTCCGCATCGTTCCGCCCGCGACCGAGCCGGCATTCGCGCCGCCCTCGCACGCGCCCGATGGGACCGCGCGGTAAGAGCCGCGGCAGGACCGTCGGGCGGCCGACTCTCGGTTTCGGCGAGCTGCTCGAGCCGCCGCCCGCCATTGGCGCAGTGAATTCTTCATGGAAAACGGATGATTGCATCGCTTTTCGCTTGCCACCGCGATGCACGCGGTCCACACTGGTCAGGTTGAAGCGCCCGAAGCCCGGAAAGTTCCGCCAGAGGATCGGCCTTACGCATTCCGGTTCGCACGCTCCGTTCATAAATCAGGGGTAGGAGCAGGATCAATGACCGTTTCCCAGCCGAAGAGCACAGCCCTCAAGCCCAGTGAATCGCCCAGTGGGTTCACCGGGACGAGCGACCGAAATCAGCTCAATCCGATGTTCGCCCGAGCGGGTGAGGCGACGGACTTCCCGACCGACCGGCTCCCAGACCAGGAGTCACTCGCCGAGACCGCGTATCAGATCGTGCACGACGAGGCGATGCTCGACGGCAATGCGCGGCTGAACCTGGCGACCTTCGTGGGCACCTGGATGGACCCGTACGCCGCGAAGCTCTACGCCGAGTCCGCCGACAAGAACATGATCGACAAGGACGAGTACCCGCAGACCGCGGCGATCGAGACGCGCTGCTGGATCATGATGGCGAGCCTCTGGAACGCCCCTGACCCCAAGAATGCGATCGGCACCTCGACCATCGGCTCCTCCGAAGCCTGCATGCTCGGCGGACTTGCGCTGAAGCGGCGCTGGCAACTCGCCCGCAAGGCCGAGGGCAAGTCAACGGAGAAGCCGAACCTCGTGCTCTCCAGTGCCGTGCAGGTGTGCTGGGAGAAATTCTGCAACTACTGGGATGTCGAGGCACGCTACGTGCCGATCACCGACGACCACAAGGTGCTCGACGGCTTCGAGCTGGAGAAGTACGTCGACGAGAACACGATCGGCGTCGTCGCGATCATGGGCGTGACGTACACGGGCATGTACGAGCCGGTGGCCCAGATCGCCGCAGCGCTCGACAAGATCCAGGCCGACACCGGCCTCGACGTCAAGATCCACGTCGACGGTGCATCCGGCGGCATGATCGCCCCGTTCCTGCAGCCTGACCTGGAGTGGGACTTCCGCGTCGAGCGCGTCGTCTCGATCAGCACCTCGGCTCACAAGTACGGCCTGGTCTATCCGGGCCTCGGCTGGGTGGTCTGGCGCACCGTCGAAGACCTGCCGAGCGAGCTCGTATTCGACGTCACGTATCTCGGCGGCCACATGCCGACCTTCGCCCTCAACTTCTCCCGCCCCGGCGCACAGGTGCTGCTGCAGTACTACCTGTTCCTCCGACTGGGCTGGGACGGGTACTACAAGGTGCAGAAGGCCTCCCAGGATGTCGCGGTGTTCCTCTCGGGCGAGATCGCGAAGATGCCGGCATTCGACCTGTGGAATGACGGCACGGATATTCCCGTGTTCGCGTGGCAGCTGACGCCGGGCCACACCGAGAACTGGAATCTCTACCACCTCTCTGAGCGGCTCCGCCTCAAGGGTTGGCTCGTTCCGGCCTACCCGATGCCAGACAACCTCTCGGACCTCACCGTGCAGCGCATCGTCGTGCGCAACGGACTCAGCCGCAACCTCGCCGAGTCGCTCATCGAGGACATCAAGGAGGCCGTCGATTACCTCGACCTCCTCGAGTCGCCCATGCCGACCGAGGGCCAGAAGTCCTCCTTCACCCACTAAGAGGAGGGCGCCATGACGTCCATCGACGATCGGCCGGCGGCCTCGGCAGCCGCTCCCAAACGGGCGGACGGGACCGTTGCACCGACCCCGGAACATGTGAAGCCGCATCCGTTCGATGCGGTGCCGCACAAACCGGCCATCGGTTCGCCGGGAACGACGGCCAGCAAGTTCATGAGCCTCACGCAGCTGGCGATCCTCACGGTCGTCGCGGTTGCGTCACTCCGCAGCCTGCCGGCCATGGCCGGCTTCGGCCTCGGCGCCATCACCCTGTTCATCATTCCGGCGATCTTCTTCCTCGTGCCGACGGCGCTCGTCGCGGCCGAACTCGCCACCGGGTGGAAGGGCGGCGTCTTCACCTGGGTGCGCGAAGCCTTCGGCGAGCGCTGGGGGTTCCAGGCGATCTGGCTGCAGTGGGTGCAGAACGTGGTCTGGTATCCCACGCAGATCGCCTTCATCGCTGCATCGCTCGCGTTCGTGTTCCTCAACCCGAACCTGGCAAACTCCGGGCTCTACACGGCGATCATCATCCTCGTGCTGTATTGGTTCTCGACCTTCATCACCCTGAAGGGCGGCAATCTGTTCGCCAAGGTGGGGTCGTGGAGCGGCCTCGCCGGCACGATCTTCCCCGGCCTGCTGCTGATCATCTTCGGTGTCTTCTGGGTCGCGAGTGGGCAGCCGAGTCAGATTCCGCTCACCGCGGCGTCGGTGATCCCACCGTTCACCGGGCTGGCGTCGATCGTGCTCATCGTCTCCAACGTGTTGGCGTACGCCGGCATGGAGGTCAACGCGGTTCACGCAAACGACCTGAAGAACCCGGGCAAGCAGTATCCGAAGACGATCCTCATCGCCTCGTTCCTGATCCTGGGCATCTTCATCGTGCCCACGATCGCGATCGGCCTCGTGGTTCCGAGCGACCAGCTCGGGCTCACCACCGGCATCAATCTCGCCTTCAAGGCCTACTTTGATGCGTTCGGGGTGTCGTGGCTCACGCCGGTGCTCTCGCTGCTGATCGCCCTCGGCGCCTTCGCATCGGTCGTGACCTGGATCGCCGGCCCGTCCCGCGGCCTCCTCGCCGCAGCGCGCAGCGGCTACCTGCCGGTGTTCCTGCAGCGGAGGAACAAGGCGGGAGTGCAGGTCGGAATCCTCACCGTGCAGGGCATCGTGGTGACACTGCTCGCGTCGCTGTTCATCTTCGTGCCGAACATCAACACGGCGTTCATCCTGCTCGTCGACATGGCGGCCGCGCTCTACCTCATCATGTACATGATGATGTTCGCGGCGGCCATCCGACTCCGCTCGAAGCAGCCCCACGTGGTGCGCTCCTACCGGGTGCCGGCCATGACGCTGATCTCGAGCGTCGGCTTCCTCGCCTGCCTGGCCGCGTTCTGCCTGGGCTTCATCCCGCCCGATGGGTTCGGCGGCGGCGCACCCGGCTGGGTGTATCCGGTGCTGGTCGGAGGAGTTGTGCTCCTGCTCGGAGTGCCGCCGTTGATCTTCTACGCGCTGCGCAGACCCGGATGGGATCAGCGCACAGCGGAGGAGAAGGCGACGTTCAACAATGTGCTCGTGAACCCGCCGGCCACCGCCGGGACGCCAGCGCCCCCGCCCGCGGCCCCACCCGCGGTTCCGCCCACTGCCGTGTGACGGTCGGCCCTACGACAGGCCGGCCGTGCCGCGAAGGCCGGTCAACAGGGCACTGATCCCGACGGAGAAGGCGTGGTCGCTCGCACGGATGTCGCGCTCTGCGGCGTCGCGCACGCGACGAGCTTCCGCCCGGGCGAAGTGCGGGGCGTCGGCTGCGCTGGCCCCCGGGGACATGATGTCCTCGGGGGCCAGTGCGTCGAGGGCCGAACCGAGGATGTACGACTCCATCACCACGATCGCGTCGACGATGAGGCTCTCCGGCCAGCCGTCCCTGAGGAAGGCGACCGTCATGGCCTCGTAGTTGGCCACGGAGCGTTCCTGGCCGTCGATCGCTGTTGTCGCGAGTAACGCGATGCCCGCCGGGTACGAGAGGAACGCCCTCCGGTACGAGTGCGCCCAGCGGAGTACGGCGTCGGTGAATGCGGCGGATCCGTCGGCCGGTTCGGTGGTGAACCCGCTGACGTCGATCATGTCTGCGATCCGCCCCCGCATCGCGCGCACGACCTCGTCTTTGCCCGTGAAGTAGTGGTAGAGCGCGGGTGGCTGCACGGAGAGTGCGCGCGCGAGCCCGGTCATCGTGAAGCCGGTGGGTCCAGCGGTCCGCACCAGGTCGAAGGCCGCGTCGATGATCTGCTCCGCGCTCAGCACGCTGATGCGCGGCCGTCCTGCGGTGCGGGGGGAGCTCACGATGTTGGCCTCTCGGGATTGTGCGTGAATCGTCTCGGGTGTAGCTTAGGCCCAGCTTATTTAATGGCATTAAATAAATGTCGCTTCGCCTGAAAGGTCATCGCGCATGGATCGCGTGTTCGCCGACACCATTCTCGTCAATGCGCGCGTCATCACGCTCAACCCACGCCAGCCATTCGCCGAAGCGATCGCCGTCAGGGGCGGCCGGATCATCGCCGTCGGAGAGGCGTCGTCGATGGCGGAGTATCGCGGCGCGTCGACGCGGATGCTCGATGCCCGGGGCGGGGTCGCGACACCGGGCATCATCGATGCCCACATGCACCCGATCCAGGGCATCGAGCTCGCGGTCGGTGTGGACGCCGGGGGAGTGAAGGCGCCAGAGGCGTTCCTCGCGCTGCTGCGCGCCGAGGCCGAGCGGGTGCGCACGGAGGAATCCGGCGACTGGGTGCGGGTCTGGAACGTCGACTACGACGTCTTCAGCTCACTGCCGATGACCGCTACGGCGATCGACGGCGCCGTCGGCGGACTCCCCGCGCTGCTGATGTTCTTCGACGGCCACACCGCGCTGGCGAGCAGCGCCGCGCTCGCACGGGCGGGGATCACCGGCGCGCGAACCTTCACAGACACCTCCGAGATCATCGTCGACGAATCCGGTCGGCCCACCGGGGAACTCCGCGAGGACTCCGCCTTCGACATCGTGCTGAAGGCGGCGCCCCAGCTCACGACCGCCGAGACGGCCGCGGAGGTGCAGCGCATCCTGGGCTCGCTCGCGGCGACGGGCATCACCGGCGGCTGCATCATGGACGGCAAGCTGGCGTCCCTCGACCTCCTCGACGAGATCGACGCCACTGGCGCTGGGCTCCCGGTGCGCATCGTGTCGGCCCTCGCCCACAATCCAGGCTACGACGAGGAGACGACGCAGTCCTACCTCGCCCAGCTGGGCAGGCGCGGCGCGCGCTGGCGTGGCGACCTCATCAAACTCTTCAACGACGGCGTGATCGACACCGGAACGGCCTGGCTCTACGAGCCCGATCTGCAGGGCGACGGCGGGGTCTCCTTCTGGCAGGATGCCGGCGAATTCGAGCGGGTCGTGGAGCGCTACAGCTCCGCCGGTTTCCAGATCGCCACGCACGCGATCGGCGACCGCGCCGTCGGCACCACGATCGACGCGTACACCAAGGCGGGCGTGCACTCGCGGCGCGGCGCCCCGCACCGCATCGAACACCTCGAGCTCGTCGCGGACCGCGACGTGGCCCGGCTGGGCCAGGCGGGCATCACGGCGTCCATCCAGCCCCTGCACCTGCAGTGGCGCAAGGCGGATGCGAGCGACTTCTGGGCGGCCCGGCTGGGGCCGGAGCGCGCCGCACGCGGATGGCGGGTGCGCGACATGATCAACGCCTGCGCACCCATCGCGCTCGGCTCCGACTGGCCGGTGGCGCAGCTGGATTCGCGCATCGGCATGGCCTGGGCTCGCCTTCGGCGGGAGCCCGGCAATCCGGACGCCCCCGTCTTCGACCCCGGGCAGATCCTCACCCCGCTCGAGGCCCTGCTCGGCTACACGCGCTGGGCCGCCGAGGCCCAGGGCGACCGCGATCTCGGGGTCATCGCCCCCGGGTATCGAGCCGACTTCGTCGTCTGGGAGGACAACCCTCTCGACGTCGGCGCCGACGAACTGTTGCAGCTGCCCATCCGCACGACGGTCATGGACGGCAATCCCGTGTACGAGGCCGCATACTCCTGACCCGGGAGTGCCACGCACGCGAACCTTCCGCGCCCGTCGGGCCGGGATCACCGTCCTACCCCCCTGAGGAAAACATGCAAGACGTAGGCGCTTGGGCGCTCCTTCCCGTCGTCACAATCCTGGTGGTCGCCGTCGCGACGCGACGCACCCTGTTCGCCATGCTCTGCGGAACCATCGTCGGTGCCGTACTGCTCGGCGGCTGGGCCTTCTTCGATTCGTGGGTCGAGTACCTCGGTACGGCGATGGCCGACGCGACGCTGCAATGGCTCGTGCTCGTCGTCGTGCTCTTCGGCATCCTGATCACCCTGTTCGAGCGTTCCGGCGCCGTCAGCGAGTTCGCGTCCTGGACCGAGCGGTTCGTGAACTCCCGGCGCAAGTCGCTGGTGCTCTCCTTCGTGCTCTCGGTCGTGCTGTTCGTCGATGACTACCTGAACGTGCTCACCGTCGGCACCTCCATGAAGAGTGTGACCGACCGCTACCGGGTGCCGCGCAGTCAGCTCGGCACGATCATGAAGATGACCGCGGCTCCGATCGCCGTCATCGTGCCGTTCTCGACCTGGGCACTGTTCTTCTCCGGCCTCCTCGAGGCGCAGGGTGTGACCGTCGACGGCTCCGGTTTCGGCGCCTACCTGCAGGCCATCCCGTACATCTTCTTCGGCTGGATCGCCATCATCATCGCGATCCTGCTCTCGATCGGCGCCTTCCCGAAGCTCGGCTCATTGAAGAAGGACATCCGGCGTGCCGAGGAGATCGGGGACGTGTTCCCCGCCGGAACCAGCGATGAGGAACGCGAGGCCGAGGGCGGCCTGCCGCTGCAGCCCGAGATCGTCGAGATCGCCGAGATCGGCATCCAGGGGGATGACGGCACCCTCGCCGTGGCCTCCCCGGTGGCCGTCGCGACGCGCGCATCGAGCATCGCAACGCCGCGCCCGTACAACTTCCTGGTGCCGATCGTTGTCATGATCGCGGTCACCATCCTCACCGAGGTCGATGTGCTGAAGGGCACAGTGGCCGCGCTGATCGTGGCGATCATCATGTATGTCGCGCAGCGACGGATGCGCATCCGCGAGGTGTTCGACGCCGCGTTCGCCGGTGTGGGCAGCATGATGTTCGTCATCGTGCTCACCGCGCTCGCCTTCATGGTGCAGCACATGAACATCGACCTCGCGCTGGCCGACTTCGTGATCGCCTCGACCCAGCCGTACATGAGCGGCGCGCTGCTGCCGGCCGTGGTGTTCCTCGTCTGCGGCGTCTACGCCTACGCGACGGGCTCATTCTGGGATCTCGCCGCCGTCATCACGCCGATCGTCATCCCGCTCGCCTTCGCGATGGACGTCGACCCGATCATCGCCGCAGCCGCGGTGTTCTCTGGCGCGGCGCTCGGCTCGACGACCTGCCTCTACGGCGACGGCATCATCCTCGCGTCGCGTTCGACCGGCATCAAACCGCTCACGCTGATGAGCGCGATCCTGCCCTACGCGGGGATCGCCGCCGGGCTGTCGTTCGTGTTGTACCTGATCGTCGGCTTCGTCTCGCAGTAGCCGACCGTCTCGGTAACCAACCGCGGAGCGCGCCGCCCGAGCTCGGGCGGCGCGCTCGTGTTGCCTGTAGAGATCGGCGGCCCCGGCTACTCGACCAGTTTGCCCAGCGTTGAGACCTCGGTGATCAGCTCCGCGATCTCCTCTGGAATCTCGGGGATCGACTCGCGAACGACGCCGGCGCTCGGCGACCACACGAGGTTCAGCTGCAGCGCGGGGTCCATGTCCGGGTAGTCGCTGCGGTTGTGGCATCCGCGTGTCTCTCGGCGTTCGACCGCCGTCTCCAGCGTCGCCCGGGCCGCGAGTGCCGAGGCCTTGAGGTCGAAGGCGTGCGCGAGGTCGTGGTAGCCGGCGATGTCGGGGTGGATGCCGACGCGGAGCATGCGCTCCTCGATCACGTCGAGCTTCGCCAGGCCGGCCAGCAGGCCGTCCTCGTCGCGCACGACGCCGGCATGCTCGGTCATCATGTTGCGGATGGCGCGCTGCAGCGCACGCACATTCTCGTGCCCGTCCGCGGCGAGGAGGTCGTCGATCTCGGCTCGCGCCCGAGCCAGGGCGTCGGCTGACCGCGGCTGTGCCTCCAGCGATGCCGAGAACGCGGCCGCCGCGTGGGCAACGATGCGGCCGAACACCATCAGCTCGATCAGCGAATTGCCGCCCAGGCGATTGGCGCCGTGCAGGCCGCTGGATGCCTCGCCGATGGCGTAGAGGCCGTCGACATCCGTGCTGTGATCCTCTGGGCGAACCCAGACTCCGCCCATCGAATAGTGCGCGGTCGGCGCGATCTCGATCGGCTCCGTAGTGATGTCGAGCATCTGCGCCTCCATCATGGTCTGGTAGACCCGGGGCAGCCGGTCCATGATGACCTCGCGCGGCAGGTGCGAGACGTCGAGCCAGACGCCGCCGTTCGGCGTCCCGCGACCCTCCTTGATCTCGGTGAACGCGGCGAGCGCCACCCGGTCGCGGGTGGAGAGCTCCTTGCGCACCGGGTCGTAGCGCTCCATGAAGCGTTCACCGAGAGCGTTGCGCAACACACCGCCCTCGCCGCGTGCGGCCTCGGAGATCAGGGTGCCCGCGGCGTTCTCCGGCTCGATGATGCCGGAGGGGTGGAACTGAACGAGCTCGGGGTCGCGCAGCCGGGCGCCGGCGTCCACCGCCAGGCGGAAGGAGTCTCCCGTGTTCTCGTCGCGGCGGGAGGAGGTGCGGCGCCAGATGCGGTTGTGGCCGCCCGCGGCGAGCACCACGGCATCCGCATGGATGAGGTAGCGGGTGCCGGTGTTCAGGTCGAAGCCGTACGCACCGAACACCTGGTTGTTCTTCACGAGCAGACGGGTGATGTAGACCTCGTCGAGGATGGGGACGTTCAGCTGGTGGGCTCTGGCGACGAGGCTGCGCTGAATCTCGAGGCCGGTGTAGTCGCCGGCGAAGGCTGTGCGGCGAAACGTGTGCGCCCCGAAGAAGCGTTGCGAGATGCGCCCGTCCTCCTCGCGTGCGAATCCCATTCCGTAGCGCTCCAGATCGTGGATGCCCTGGGCCGCCCCGCGGGCGACGATCTCCACGGTGTGGGGGTTGGCCAGGAAGTAGCTCTCCTTGATCGTGTCGGCGGCGTGCTGCTGCCAGCTGTCGCCCTCGTCCATGGTTCCCAGTGCGGCGTTGATGCCGCCGGCGGCGAGCGACGTGTGCGCGTCGCTGCGGGGACGCTTGCCCACCGCGAGCACATCCACGCCCATCTCGGAGAGTTCGATGGCTGCCCGGAGGCCCGAGCCGCCGGTGCCGATGACCAGGACCGTCGTGGAAATCTGCTTCTCAACTGTGTGCGATGCGCTCATGCCTCCACGCTAAGAATGAGAGCGCGATTAGTCCAATGCATCATCCGATTCATTTCAATGCGGATACGCTATGCACATGAACCTGGAACAGCTCCGCAGTTTCGTCGAGGTCGCCCGCATCGGCCACTTCACGCGCGCGGCCGCGCAGCTGCACCTGGCTCAGCCGTCGCTCAGCCGGCAGATTTCGGCGCTTGAGTCGGATCTCGGTGCCACGCTGTTCCACCGGGCGCGGGGCAACATCAGCATGACAGCAGCCGGCGAATCGCTGCTTCCGCTGGCCATGCGCATGCTCGCTGACGCCGAGACCGTGCGCTTCGAGATGCAGGAGCTGGCCGGGCTGCGGCGAGGGCGCGTTCGTCTCGGGGCGACGCCGACACTCTGCATCAGCCTGGTCGCCGAGGTCTTGACGGCGTTCCACGCCGCCCACCCCGGAATCGAGCTGCACCTGACCGAGAGTGGATCCCTGGGCCTGTTGGAGGAGCTCGCGGGCGGCACTCTCGACCTGGCGCTGATCACCACCGCCGATGACGGCACCGCGCCCACCGCAAGTCTCAAGCGGCTGCCGATCCTGAGCGAGGAACTCGTCGTCGTCGCCTCGGCGAAGAGCGCCGTGTTCGACGGCGTCGACGCGCTCTCGCTCGCGCAGCTGGCCGCGCTGCCGCAGATCACCTTCCACGAGAGCTACGAGCTGCGGGCAACGACGATGCAGGCGTTCCGGGATGCCGGCCTGACCCCGACGATCGTGCTCGAGGGTGCGGAGATGGATGCGGTGCTGCGCTGCGTGGAGCGCGGGCTGGGTGTCGCCGTGGTGCCGGCCATGGTGATGGTGGACCGACCAGGGCTGCGCTCGGTCCGGCTCACCGCGCCACGACTGGCCCGTTCAGTCAGCCTCGCCCATCGCAACGACGTCGCACTGACGCGTGCCGCCCAGGCGATGCAGAATCTCATCATCGAGACGGCGGACATCCTGTCCTCCGCCCATGTCGGAACGGACAGCCTCATCAGTCGTCGATGACGTCCAATCCGCGCGTCGAGAGCTCGGCGAGTGATCGCCGCATGGCCAGAATCTGCTCCGGGCTGTGACCGTCCCAGTCGATGAGTTCTCCCACCACCCGAACGGGCTCACGGGTCCGGTAGGACAGTGTCGGATTCCCCGGGAAGCGCTTGTCGGTCACGTTCGGGTCATCCTCGAGCGGGCCGGTCGGCTCGACGAGGTAGATGTGGCCGCGCCCATCGCCCGCGGCGAGTTCGGCGCCCCATGCCGCCGCGTCGAGGGTCCTCGTCACGTAGATGTGGTTGGCGGTGCGGTCATCGCCGTAGTTCGATCGCCGGCCGGGCTGCAACACGTCGCCAACGCGCAGCTCCGCCTTCGTGCCGTGGAGCAGGGCACCGGATTCGTGGGCCACGAAGGGGATGGGCGTCATCCATGCCCCCGGGCCACGCCATGGTGATGCCGGATGCCGCGGGCCGCGCTCATCGGATCGGCGCGTATCTGGCCGCGATCACGCCCGACTCGTAGCGCTGCACGCCGAGCAGGTGGAGGCCGAGCAGGTGCGGTGTGCGCAGGCGGATCTCGGCGTCGCCGACGATGAAGGGGTGGATGCCCACGTGGATCGAATCGACCAGGTCCGCGTCGATGAGCGTGGCTGCCAGCTCACCGTAGCCGTGCGAGATGATCGAGTCGTGGCGCTCGCGCAGCCCGCTGACCGCCTCGGCGACGTCCCCCTCGATCAGCGTCGCGTTCCAATCCAGCGGTCCGGAGAGAGTGCGGGATGCGACGTACTTGGGGAGCGCGTTGTAGTACGCGGCGAATCCCCGGTCGTCGCTCTGTGCTGGCCAGTACTCGCGGAAGAACTCGTAGCTCTCCCGGCCGAGCAGCACGGCGTCTGCGCCGAAGACGAGGTCGTCGGAGGCGCGCTGCACCCCCGGATCGTCCGGGTTGAACCACTGCTCCATCTGGTCGAATACACCGTCAAGCGTCATTTCGAATGAGATCGTGAGCTGTCCCATGCGCCCAGTATGCGCCGTCGTCCGCCGGATGTCACTGCCAGAGGGCTCCGGAGCGCTGCCTCTGAGTGCGCGGAGGTCGGTGGACTGTGTGTGGCGCGCCGCTCGGTCCGGGTACGCCGACGAGCCCCTCGGTCTGATGCTCCGAGGGCCCGCCGGGCCGGTCGCCTTAGTGCGTGCCCACCGTCTCTCGGCCAATGGAAGAATCGGATGCCGATGCGGATGCCCGAGGCGTCGTCATGGCAATCGCGGTGACGATCGCTCCCAGCAACGCGAGGATGCCCGCGCCGATGAAGGCGGCGGAGTACCCCGCGGTCAGCTCGACCGCGGAGGCGTCGGCACCGGAGATGCCGTAGACGATTGCCGTGAGCACCGCCAGGCCGAGTGCGGATCCGATCTGGTAGCTGGTGCTGACCAGTCCGGAGGCGACGCCGGTCTCTGCGGGCGGCGCCGCGCTGATGGCGGTTCCCAGAGACGGGACGAAGGCGAGCGACATCCCGAGGGCGGCGACGAGGGACGCGGGCAGTACGTCGACCACGTAGTTGCCGTCGGGGCGGATGAGGGAGAGCCACCCGAGCCCGGCCGCCAGCACGAGCAGTCCGCTGACGATCAACGCCTTCGCGCCGAACCTCGCCTGCAGTCGCGGCGCCACGGCGATCATCACGAGAACCACGAGACCCGTCATGGGCAGGAGCGCGGCGCCGGCGGCGAACGCGCTCACGCCGAGTACCTGCTGCAGGTAGAGGTTGAGGAAGAACCACATCGACACCCAGGCGGCGCCCAGTAGGAGCTGTGCGCCATTGGCGGCGCCGAGCAGCGGCTCGCGCAGCAGACCGAGACGCAGCAGCGGGTTGCGGCTGCGGGCCTGAATGATGAAGAAGATCACCAGCAGAATGATGCCGGCGGCCAGCACGCCGAGCGTTGCCAGGGTGAGCCAGCCGACCTCGGGAGCGTTGACGATCGCGTAGACGATGGCGGCGAGCCCTGCGGTGACCGTGACGGCGCCGGCGATGTCGATCGAGCCTGACGCCTTGCGCGTCGTGCGGGGGAGTGCCGTCGCCGTGAAGGCGAGAACGATGAGTGCGATCGGGATGGTCACGTAGAACACCCAGGGCCAGCTCGCGTATTCGGTCAGCACCCCGCCCAGGAACACCCCGGCGGTGCCGCCGATGGGTGCTGCGGCGCCGTAGACGGCGAAGGCCTTGGGCAGATCGGATGTGCCGCCGAAGATCATCATCAGCAAGGTCAGCGCCGCCGGTGCGATCAGTGCGGAACCGGCGCCTTGAACTGCGCGCCCGGCGAGCTCGAGCGCGACGCTGTCGGCAGCCCCGGCCAGCAAGGATCCCGCAATCAGGATGATCCAGCCCAGCGCGAAGATCTTACGCGCGCCGAATGCATCCGACAGGCGTCCGCCCAACAGCAGCAGCCCGCCGAAGGCGACGACGTAGGCGTTGAACACCCACGAGAGAGATTCCGGCGTGAAACCGAGATCGTGCTGGATGTCGGGGAGGGCCACGCCAATGATCGAGGTGTCCATGATGACGACGAACTGTGCGGTAGCGATCAGCGCGAGGCCGAGCCACCGCTTCGCCGGCGAGAGTGGCGGATGGGTAGACATGTGATTTCCTCCTGAGAACACGGCCGGGGATCCCCCGGCGGAGCTCAGCGTATACCCCCGGGGGGTATCTGTGTCAAACGCGACCCTCGGGGCGCCGTCGCCGATCACCACGCGCTTGTCCACGAGGTTGCGGTATACCCCATAGGGGTATACGTTGAATCCGGTACATACCCAGTGGGGGTATTCCAGCGCGAAAGGCAGTGGCGATGATCGCGAACGAGGATCCGATGGCCGGAGTGCCCTGCGGGGCATGCGTGGGAGCGAAGCACTCGATGGTGCAGACCGCATGAGAACCGGCGCACGTCTCGCCCTCTATGGGCTCGGACTGGTGCTCGTATTCGGTGGCGCGTTCGGAATCGCCGGCGCGGTCGCGCCAGCCGGCACAGCAACAGCGTGGGTGAAAGGAACCGAGATGAACGATCATGACCAGGGCCACAGCTCCGCGAGCGCCGCTCCAGCGGCAACCGCGGCGGACGCGGTGAAGGGTCTCGCGTCGGCGAGCGGCGGCTATCTGCTCTCCCCGGTAGCGGCGCCGTCCACCGTCGGTGCAGCCGGCGAGCTGAGCTTCCGGATTCAAGACGCGACGGGCGCTGCGGTGACGGAGTACGCGAGCTCGCACGAGCGCGATCTGCACCTGATCGTCGTGCGAGCGGACGGCAGCCGGTTCCGTCACGTCCACCCGGAGCTCGATGGTGTCAGCGGCACCTGGTCCATTCCGTGGGAATGGGCGGAAGCCGGCAGCTACCGCGTCTTCGCGGACTTCACACCGGCCGGCGCCGGGGCGCCCGCTCTCACACTCACGAGCACCGTGCACGTGACGGGGCAGTTCGGTGCCGTGACCCCCGAGCCGACACGGAGCGATCTCATCGACGGCTTCACCGTGTCCGTCGACGGCGAGCTGGTCGCGGGCTCGTCGAGCGAACTCACCATCTCCATCACCCGGGACGGCAAACCGGTCACTGCGCTCGAGCCCTATCTCGGAGCGTTCGGGCATCTCGTCGCCTTGCGCGAGGGCGACCTCGCGTTCCTGCACGTGCACGCCGACGGTGATGACCCGCGGGCCGGAGAGACGGCGGGCCCGACGATCCGGTTTGCCGCGGAGGCACCAACGCCCGGCCGCTACCTCCTCTACCTGGATTTCAAAGTCGACGGCGCGGTCCACACCGCCGAGTTCGTGCTGGACGCCGCCGAGGGCGCGACGTCGGCGGGCGCCGGGAGCACGCCGCATCCGGCCGGGCATTGACACCCAGATCTCACACCCGAGAGCACACAACGAAAGGAATCATTCACCATGACCAACACGCCAGAGGCACCCGTCAGCTCCTGCAGCTCCGCAGCAGCATGGCAGGGTGCGAGTGACGACATGACCACCTGCCCGGTCATGGCGGGCAGCCCCGTCAACAAGGCGGCCGCTGAGGCGGTCGGACTCTACCGCGACTACGAGGGCGAGCGGTATCACTTCTGCTGCGCGGGGTGCGGGCCGGCGTTCGACTCCGACCCTGCCAAGTACGCCGCCAGCATGGCCTGAGCGCGCATGGGACGGGCCCGCGGCGCTTCGGCGACGCGGGCTCCGTTCGTCTGACCGGACGCCGTCGACTGACCGCGGCGCTCATGCATCTCGGTTCGGAGCCGCTCAGGCGTCGAAGAAATCCACCTGAAGCACGCCGGCATCCGCGGCACTCATCAACCGCAATGAGGCCGGTGCGGGGAACGGCAGGGAGAAGTAGCGCTGTGGTGCACCGATGTCGCCGAAGTCGTCCTTCTTCACGGTGATGCCGGCCGGGCTCACCTCGGCGATGCGGACGCGGAGGTCACTGCCGTTCTCCAGAGTGAGCACGTAGATGTCGGCGAGGTATCCGATGCCGAGCGCGTCGAGCGCCTCCTCGGCGCCGAGCCAATCGACCGGGCCTCCGCGCTCGCGGCCGAGCAGATCGACGACGACGAAGTCGTCACCACGCGGGATGATCCATCCCACACGCTCGCCATCGCCACGTCGATGCTCTATCCACTCGTTCCCCACCATGGCGACAGGGTAGCAGCGGGGGAGCGCCGCCTCGGAATCGCCTCCGGGCCGGGCGTCAGAACCGCGCCAGGCCGCTGCCGATCACAGCGAACGCGACGACGAGCAAGATGAGGCTCGTCACCGCGCCGCCGTTCGCGATGAGCCACTCCTGAGTGGAGTGCAGGCGGGGCTCCATCCGTGCCGGTGACGCCAATGTCGCGATGATCGGCACGACAACCGTTGACGCGGCAATCGCCGTGTAGATCAGGATGGTGATGGCGGACTGGCCGACAGCGAGACCTTCGGCGACGACCGCGAGGCCGGCCGCGACGGCGAGCAGCAGGGCCTTGGGGCGCACATTCAGCAGCAGGGCGAGACCGAACACCGCTCCCGGCCGGAGCGTCCCGACCGTGTTCAGCCACTTCGGCATCGCCGCCGCTGGGTTCTTGCGGGTGCGCCGCCACTCCAGCACGGCCATCACGAGGAGCGCCAGGCCGGCCACCAGCTCGGCGACGCCGACCGCGTCATCCTGTTTGCGGGGACCGGTTGGGGTGGGCACCAGCGTCGCGCCCAGCGTGCAGACCGACACGACGACGATGATGCCGATCACCCAGCCGATGAGGAACGGGATCGCGGTTCGCGAGCGTTCCGGCGACAACAGGATGACGACGGTGGCCAGGATCGGCACCGAGCTGATCGCCACGGCGAGCGCGATCGGGAGGATGTGACCGATCGCCTGCAGCATCCCTCGCCCCCCGCCGTCTACTCGAGCGCCGAGGTGAGCCGAGCGACGCCGTCGAGGAAGGTCGCCGAGGCCGGCTGACGTTCCCATTCCTCGAGGGTGAGCTCGCGACCGGCCGAGCGGTACCCGTCTTCGACCTCCCGCATCGCGGTGACGAACGTCTTCCCGTACACCAGCAGCGAGATCTCGAAGTTGAGGTTGAAGGAGCGGATGTCCATATTGCTCGAGCCGATGACGGCGACCTCGTCATCGATCGACAGGTGCTTGGAGTGCAGGATGTAGGGCGCCGGGTACATCCAGATGCGCACACCCGCCCGTAGCAGCTGGCCGTAATAGGAGCGCTGCGCGTGCCAGACCATGCCCTGGTCGCCGATCTCGGAGACGAACAGCTGCACGTCGAGGCCCCGGAAGCGCGCCGAGGTGATCGCGTAGAGCATCGCCTCGTCTGGAACGAAGTACGGGCTGGTGATGATCACCTTCTCCTGTGCGGCGTTCACCAGGCCGAGGAAGAGCCGGAGGTTGTTCTCGAGCTCGTACGCCGGGCCGCTCGGCACGACCTGGCAGACCAGGGCATCCGGAGACAGATCCTGCGGAACCTGGGCGATGGGCAGGTGCTCTGCGGTGAGCAGGTTCTCGTCCGTCTCGGAGTACCAGTCGGAGAGGAAGACCGCGTTGATCGCAGCGACCGCCGAACCGGTCACCCGCGTCACCAGCTCCTGCCACATCAGGCCGCGCTTGAGGTTCTTCGGTGAGTCGTAGCTGCGGTGGATCAGGTTCTGCGACCCGGTGTAGCCGACCAGCCCGTCGATCACGACGAGCTTCCTGTGATTGCGGAGGTCTGGCCGCTGGTACTTCTTCTTCAGCGGCTGCACCGGCAGCAGGTAGTTCCACGCCACGCCGATCCGATCAAGCTCCGCGATCGTCTCCTTGTGGATCGGGACCTTCGCCGAGGAGATGTGGTCCATGAGCAGCCGCACCGTGACCCCGCGCTGCACCGCCCGTTCCATGGCGGCGAAGAATCCGCGGGTGGTCTCGTCGAAGGCGACGATGAAGTACTCGACGTGCACGAAGTGACGCGCCGTGTCGATGTCCGCGGCGATCCGGTCGATCGACAGCTGGTAGTCACCGATGAGTTCGGCGCGGTTGCCGCCGGTGGCGGGCAGCGCGCCGAGCACCCTGTTCTGCTCGGTGAGTGTGCGGAACCAGGTCGGCCATGCCGCGCTGTCCGTTCCGAGGTCGACATTCTGAGCGCGCTGCTCGATCATGGCGTTGATCTCGCGCTGCCGTTCCATCCGCTTCTTCGGCAACTTCACATTGCCGATGACCAGATACAGCAGGATGCCCACGAAGGGGATGAGGAAGATCGCGAGCAACCACGCCATCGCGGCCGTTGGCTTCCGTTCCCGCGGGATGATGATCAGGGCCACGATCCGGATCGTCAGATCCGCCAGGATCAGAATGACCCCGAGCAGATTCGCCAGTTCGGCGCTCACAGCAGGTCACCGGTGCAATGCCACATGTATTCTCCAGACGACGAGGAACGATCAGGCTCTCGATCTCAAGCGCACGGAGGCGGCCACGCCGGACCCCGTCCTCTGAAGATAGGGGCATTGCGGGCCGAGCGCACCACGTTATGTACGTGATTCTTCCGGCGCGTCGCCACTTTCTGCGCTCGCCTCCTCATCAACCAAAGGGTTGAGACGAAGTTCAACCACCCGCGCGATTCTCCGGCACCGCCTCGATGCTGAAGTGGAATCATGTCTGATTCTCGGCCTCGTCCTTCCCTACCAGAGCGCCTGACCTCGCGTCGCGGCGCCTGGGTGTCGCTCGTCCTCGTCCTGCTCGCCATCGTGGCCGCCTTCGGGCTGCTCCGCGGAGTGGAGGCACCGGGAGGCAACGCCATCGCACCGTCCACCTCCGAATCGGCGGAGGTCACGGCGCTGACGGATCAGTTCGCCGGCAGCGACGAGGGCTCGGTGCTGATCATCGCCACCCGCGACGACGGGGCCGAGCTGACGGATGCCGAGCTGGCATCCGTCTCGGCACTCGTGCCAGAGATCGACGCCACGACGGGCCACACCGCCTCGCAGCCTTTCTCCAGCGAAGACGAGCAGGCTGCCGTCATCCAGACCGGGATCGCGCTCGGTGACGACAACACGGCCACGGCCGACGAGGTGAAGGCGCTCCGTGCCACGCTGGCGGAGAACCCGATCGATGGCATGACCGTGCTCGTCACCGGCGGCTCCGCGTTCGGCGCCGACATCGCCGGTGCCTTCGAGGGCGCCGACTTCACCCTGCTCATGGTGACGATCGGCATCGTCGCACTGCTGCTGATCCTGACCTACCGCTCGCCGATCCTCTGGATCATCCCGTTGACCGTGGTCGCCATCGCCGACCGTATCGCCAGCCTCGCCACCAATGCGGTGGGCGGCGTGCTCGGCCTGCGGTTCGACGCCGGCATCATCAGCGTGCTCGTGTTCGGCGCCGGAACGAACTATGCCTTGCTCTTGATCTCGCGCTACCGCGAGGAGCTCCTGACCACCGACGATCACCGCCGCGCACTGGCGACGGCCTGGCGCGGCACGGCCCCGGCGATTCTCGCCTCGAACGTGACCGTCGTGCTTTCCCTGCTGACGCTGGTCTTCGCCGTCATCCCCGGCACCCGCGGCCTCGGTATCTCCTCGGCGATCGGCCTCATCATCGCCCTCCTCGCCGTGCTCTTCGCCCTGCCGCCGCTCCTCGCGGTCTGCGGTCGCGGCATCTTCTGGCCCTTCGTCCCGCGACCCGGCCAGCCCACGGGCGGCCGCCGCGTGTGGGGCACTGTCGCCGGCCGCGTCGTGCGTCGCCCCGTCGTCGCGCTCGTCGCCGGCGGCTCGCTGCTGGCGATCATGGCCCTCGGCCTGTTCGGCACCTCGATCGGCCTGACCCAGACCGAGAAGTTCCGCGTCGCATCCGAGTCGGCCACAGGGCTCGACACTCTCTCGGAGCACTTCCCGGCCGGCGAGTCGCAGCCCATGATCGTGATCGCGGGCAGCGACTCGGTCGACGAGGTGGCCACGGCAGCCGCCGACATCCCCGGGGTCGTGCGGGTCACGCCGCTCGGCGAGTCGGAGGACGGCGAGCTCGGCAAGCTGATGGTCACCGGTGAGCCCGGCCCGGGAACGCCCGAGAGCCTGGCCCTCGTCGAGGAGCTCCGCACGGTCGTGCACGGGGTCGACGGTGCGGATGCCCTGGTCGGCGGCGCCGTCGCGGAAGACGTCGATGCCCGCGCCGGAAATGTGCAGGACCTGCTGCTGATCGTTCCGCTCGTGCTTTCGGTGAGCTTCATCGTGCTGCTCGTGCTGCTGCGCTCCCTCGTCGCCCCCGCCCTGCTGCTCGTGGTGAACGTCGTCAGCGCCGTCGCGGCGATCGGCGCCGGGTCGTGGCTCAGCCGCGTGCTGTTCGGCCAGGACGCGCTCGACCTGCAGGTGCCGCTGCTCTCGTTCCTGTTCCTCGTCGCGCTCGGCATCGACTACACGATCTTCCTGGTGCACAGGGCCAGGAGCGAGGCGGCCGCCCACGGAACGAAACAGGGCATGGTGCGTGCCGTCGCCAACACCGGCGGCGTGATCACGAGCGCCGGGATCGTGCTGGCCGCGGTCTTCGCCGCCCTCGGCATGCTGCCGCTGGTGACCCTCGGCCAGCTCGGACTGATCGTCGGACTCGGCGTCATCGTCGACACTCTCGTCGTGCGCACGGTGATCGTGCCCGCACTCTTCAGCCTGCTGGGCGACCGCATCTGGTGGCCGTCGAAGGCGCCGAAGGCCGGGCCGCCCAGCGGTGCACCGCACGAAGACGGGCCCCAGGGGAGAGAATCGGAGCATGACGCGCCCCACTCCGATCCCGTCCTCGTCGGTTAGCGTGGGGGAGAAGGGTGCGCGGCGCACGCCGCGCACCCTCAGCGCGACCATCCGCTCCATGCAGATCGGGCTGCACATCATCACCGCGGCGCTCGTCGTCGTCGCCGCGGCCCGCGCCATCATCGACGAGGTGCCGCCGGCGCTGGTGCTGAGCTGCGCCGTCGTCTTCTCCGCCTGGTACCTCGGCGGGGTCATCCTGAGCGGCCGCGTGCAGAACCGTCAGCTCTCCGGCTGGTGGCTGGCCGGGCTCGCCGTGATCTGGGTCGGGGCGGTCGCGGCATCCGCCGAGTTCGTCTGGCTCGCGTTCTCGCTCTGGCTGCTCGCCGGCTACATTCTGCGGCTGCGCTGGGCGGTACTGTTCTCGGTCGCGGTGTTCGCGGTGGTCATCGCCGCGCCGATCCTGCAGCACGGCAGCACGAGCTACGCCAACGTGATCGGCCCGCTGATCGGCGGCGCCTTCGCGCTCAGCATCGCGCGCGGCTACGTGCAGCTGGTCCGCGACCTGCAGGAACGCCAGCGCCTCGTCGCCTCACTCGTGCAGGCGCAGGCTGAGATGGCCGAGCTGCAAGACGAGCTCGCCAACACGCAACGGCTCTCGGGCGCGGAGGAGGAGCGCACCCGGATCTCGCGCGACATCCACGACACCATCGCCCAGGGCTTCTCGTCGATCTCGCTGCTCGCGACGGCGGCCATCGAGCACGGGCAGGCCGAGCGGATGCCGCGCACCCTGCGGCAGATTGATGCCCTGGCCAGGGAGAGCCTCGTCGACGTGCGCCGGATCGTCGCCGCCTTGGCGCCGTCCGAGCTGGAGGAAGGCGCACTCGCCGGTGCAATCAGACGCATGCTCGAACGCCTGACCGAGGAGAGCGGGATCGACACGGAGTTCCGCGTCGACGAGAGCGTGCCTGCACTCGCGACGACCGTCGAGGTCGCCCTGCTGCGCACGGCGCAATCGGCGCTGGCGAATGTGCGGCAGCACGCCGGGGCCAGCAGGGTCGTGGTGAACCTGGCGGATGCCGGCGACTCGGTGCGCCTGGACATCGTCGACAATGGCAGCGGCTTCGATGCCGGCGCGTGGGATTCGGGGCCCGGCACTGCTGGCGGCTACGGGCTGCATTCGATGCGCGCTCGGCTCCGTGAGCTCGGCGGCGGGCTCGACGTGGAGAGCGCACCGGGCGAGGGCGTGGCGCTGTCCGCGCATGTTCCGCTGGCGCGGCAGCCGAGAGAGGGCAACTAGACATGCAGATCACCGTGCTCCTGGTGGACGACCACCCCGTCGTGCGCACCGGCCTCCGGGCCCTGTTCGAGCGCAACGACGACGTTCTGGTGGTGGGGGAGGCGGCCTCCGGTGAGGAGGCGATCGCGCTGGCCGAGCACCTGCATCCGGATGTCGTGCTCTGCGATCTGCGGCTCGGCGGCGGCATCGACGGTGTCGAGACCACGGCGGCGCTCCGAGCGCAGCGGCCGGCCCCGGCCGTGATCATCCTCACCACCTTCGACCGCGACGTCGAGATCCTGCGCGCCATCGAGGCCGGTGCGGCCGGCTACCTCCTGAAGGACGTCTCGCCGGCGACCATCGTCTCCTCGTTGAAGGAAGCCGCGCGCGGCGGCATGGTGCTGGCCCCCGAGATGGCGCAGCGCGTTGTCGACGGCATGCGGCAACCCCGGCCGAGGCTCACCGATCGCGAACTGGAGGTGCTGCGGCTGCTCGACACCGGGGCGTCGAACCGCGAGATCGCCCGCGAACTCGTCGTCACCGAGGCCACGGTCAAGACGCACCTGGTGCATATCTTCAGCAAGCTCAACGTCGAGAGCCGCGCCAAGGCCGTGACGCTGGCCCGCGAGACGGGACTCATCTAGGTGCGGATGCTGACCGGATTTCCGGCGAACACCCCTATCGTTCACGGCCATCGCGATATATCGTTGAGTATCGTTCGAAGGAGGACATCATGGGTGGTTCATTTCCGGCCGGCGGGTTCGGCGCCGGCAACCACGCCGAGGGCGTGTGGCAGATGATGGAGCAGTTGCGCTCCGGTTTTGAGAAGCGGGCCGGCACTCGCGTGAGCCGCGGAGATGTGCGGGCAGCGGTGCTCGCGCTGCTCGCCGAGCAGCCGATGCACGGCTACCAGATCATCCGCGAGATCGAGGAGCGCAGCGGCGGGAGCTGGAAGCCCAGCGCCGGCTCGGTCTACCCGACACTGCAGTTGCTCGCCGATGAGGGGCTCATCAGCGCGGAGGAGTCGAACGGTCGCAAGACCTACGCCCTCACCGAGGATGGCACGGCCGAGGCTGCCAAGGCAGGCGCGGCGCCCTGGGCGACAGCGGGCGCGAGCGAGAACAGCGCATTCACGGCGCTTCCCAAGGCGGGCATCGAGCTCGCCCAGGTGGCGGCGCAGGTGGGCCGAACGGGGTCGCCGGAGCAGGTACAGCAGGCCGTGGCCGTGCTCGATGAGGCGCGTCGGCGGCTCTACTCGATCCTCGCTCAGGACTGACGAGGGTGGCGTCGCGTCAGGACCGTCGTGGAGGCCACGGGCGAGCATCGGTGCCGGGCGCGGGCAACACCCGCGCCCGCTACCGCCGCATCCTGCGTTTCGCCGCCTGGCATCTCACGGTGACGTGGTGGTTTGAGCTGTTCCTGCCGCGCATCGGGCTCGCGAGCCTCGCGAGCCGTTCGCGATCGAAGCGAATGCGGCAATTCGCGGAGCGCTTCCACCGGCTCGCGGTGGAACTCGGCGGGCTGATGATCAAGGTCGGCCAGTTCATGTCGTCGCGACTCGACGTGCTGCCGCCCGAGATCACCTCAGAGCTCGAAGGGCTGCAAGACGAGGTGCCGCCCGTGCCATTCGCCGCCATCCGAGTGCTCGCCGAGGCGGAACTCGGCGTGCCACTCGAGCACGCCTTCGCGACGGTCGACGAGGACCCGGTGGCAGCGGCATCCCTCGGCCAGGCCCACCGTGCCACCCTGGCACCGCTCGCCGCCGCCGACACCGGCCTGCACGCGGTGGTGATCAAGGTGCAGCGGCCGGGCATCGACGAGATCGTCGATGTCGACCTGGCCGCGCTGCGCAAGGTGGGCGGTTGGCTGAGCCGGGTGCGCCTGGTGTCTGACCGGGTCGACATGCCGGCCCTCGTCGAGGAGTTCGCGCACACGAGTCTGGAGGAGATCGACTACCTGCACGAGGCAGCCAGCGCCGAACGCTTCGCTGAGGACTTCGCCGGCGACGAGCGGGTGGCGGTTCCCGCCGTCGTGTGGGAGCGCACGACGCGGCGCGTGCTCACCCTCGAAGATGTCACCGCCATCAAGATCACGGATGCCGATGCCCTCCGCGCGGCGGGCATCGACCCGGCCGAGGTCGCTCCGGTCTTCGCCGCGGTCATGTTCGACCAGTTGTTCACTCGGGGCTTCTTCCACGCCGACCCGCACCCCGGCAACATCTTCGTCACCCCGCTCGCCGAGCCCGACGGTCGGCCGTGGAAGCTGACGTTCATCGACTTCGGCATGATGGGGGAGATCTCCACCAGCACCCGCAGCGGGCTGCGCAAGCTGCTCATCGCCGCGGCGTCCCGCGACGGCAAGGGCCTGGTGGACGCGATGCGCGACGTCGGCGTGCTGCTGCCGTCGGCCGAGACACAGGAGCTCGAGCGGGCGATGGTGCAGCTGTTCGCCCGCTTCGGCGGAATGGGCTTCGCGGAGCTGCGCGATGTGGATCCGCGCGAGTTCCGTGACTTCGCCGTGCAGTTCGGTGAGGTGGTGCGCTCGCTGCCGTTCCAACTGCCCGAGAACTTCCTGCTCGTCATCCGGGCGATGTCGCTCACCTCGGGTGTGTGCAGCGCGCTCGACCCCGAGTTCAACGTCTGGGACTCCATCGAGCCCTACGCGGCGCAGTTGCTGCGCGACGAGGGCGGCAACGCGGTGAAGGACTTCGCGCGCGAGGCGGTCGACATCGCCGCGGTGGCGTTGAGGCTGCCGAAGCGCGTGGATGCCGTCGTCACCCGGATCGAGGACGGCTCGGTGGCGGTGCGCAGCCCGGAACTTGAACGGCGGGTCACGCGCTTGGAACGGACCGCCAGACGGCTCGTGTCGGCCATGCTCTTCGGCGCGCTGCTCATCGCCGGCGCCGTCGTTCTGGCCGAGGACGCTGTGCTCGGCGCGGTGCTGATGATCGGCTCGATCGTGCCGCTGCTGCACGCGCTATTCGCCGGCGGCCGGGGCCGCTAACCGGGGCCGCCGCTGACCGGGGCGGCCGCCCCTCAGCGCCGACGTTCGAGGGTCGAGTCGCCCACGTTCGCATCGAGCCACTCGACCAGCGATTGTGAGGCGCGCAGCGCCCCGACGATGTGCTCCTTCGCGGCCGCGCTGTGCAGCCACGGCTCGGTGGCGGGCCACTGCCTCCACGCCGCGAGGTCTTTGTTGCGCAGCAGTTCGACCCGCGGGTGCTCCGTGGAGTAGCCGCGGGGTGCGGTCTTCAGGTGGTCGTGCGTTGCGATCCCGATGCCGGCATCCGCGAGCGCCGCGATCACGCGCAACAGCTCCGCGCCGCGTGCATCGTCGGCGACGGCGATCCGATAGCGCTCAAGCTGGTCGGGTGCCATGGTGTGGCAGCCAGCTCCGACGCCGATACCCTCCGCGGAGAACTGTACGCAGCCACGGCCGAGCAGCGCGCCGATCGCGGTCTTGTACGGTGACTTGTCTGCGCTGAAGCGGATGTCGCGATGCGGCCGGAAGATCTTGCCTTCACCGAATTCGTCGCTGAGTTCGCCGAGCAGTGCCTGCATCGGTGCGAGCACGGCCTCGGCATAGACAAGCTTGTTCTCGCTCCAGTAGGCCTTCGAGTTGTCGGCTTCGAGGCCGCGGTAGAACGCCACCGCCGCCTCCGGCCACCCGGTGAATGTCGACATGGCTGCTCGCTGACCCTTCTTGCCCCTGGCGTCACAGTACGCCTGTCTGTCCGTCGGCGGCATCCGCCACCTAGAATCCCCTCATGGAAGGCGACGGACGCCGGAACAGGCTCGGCCAGGCGGTCGCCGCCTTCACGAGCAACGCGCGCAACCCGAACCTGCGGCGCGCCCAGCTCAGCTTCCTCGGCGCCTGGACGGCGGAGTGGGCCTTCACCGTCGCGCTCGGCATCGTGGCCTACCGTGACGGCGGCGCGGCCGCCCTCGGCCTGGTCGGACTGCTGCGCATGGTTCCGTCCGCGATCCTCGCACCGCTGCTCTCTCCCATCGCCGACCGTGGGCGCCGGGAGCGCGTGTTGATCCTCGTGTCCAGCGTTCGGGGGATCGCGACGGCCGCTGCCGCCCTGGTTGCCGCGGTGGCGGGGCCGCCGATGATCATCTACGCGCTCGCCGTGTTGTCGACGATCGCCGCGACGCTCTATCGCCCCGCGCATTCCGCCCTGCTGCCCTCGCTCTGCCGCTCGGGTTACGAGCTTGCCAGCGCCAACGTGGTGCGTGGGCTGCTCGACTCGGCTGCGACGCTCATCGGCCCCCTGCTGGCGGCGGTGTTGCTGCAGTTCACCGGCGTGTCGGTCGTGTTCGCGGTCGCCGCGGCCGCCTCCTTCTGGGCGGCCGCGTTGCTCGTGCGCCTCCGCTACGAGGCCGCACCGCGCCCCGCTGCGCCGACGCGGCCCAATCTGCTCAGCGAGGCGGCGGAGGGGATTCGGGCGGTCGCGCGGGATCGTGACCTGACCCTGATCCTCGGCTTGGCCGCCGCCCAGGCGCTCACCCGTGGCGCGCTCACCGTTCTCTCCGTGGTGGTGGCGATCGAGTTGCTCGGCACCGGGGAGCCGGGGGTCGGTGCGCTGATGGCCGCCGTCGGCGTCGGCGCGGTTCTCGGATCGCTCGCGGCGTCGCTGCTGGTCGGCTCCGGTCGGCTGGGCGCCTGGTTCGCCGTCGGTGTCGGGCTGTGGGGGCTGCCGCTGACCCTCGTCGGCCTCGTTCCACAGGAGTCGGCCGCGCTCGGGATGCTCGCATTCGTCGGGGTCGGCAACGCGCTGATCGACGTCGCCGGTTTCACGCTGATCGGCAGGAAGGCGCCCGACGAGGTGCTGGCACGGGTCTTCGGCGTTTTGGAGAGCCTGGTCACCGTCTTCATCGGCATCGGCGCGATCGTCGCCTCGCTGCTGGTGGGGTGGTTCGGCATCCAGACCGCGCTCGTGGCGATCGGGCTGCTCTGCCCGGTGCTCGCCGCCGCCGCGTGGCGGCGCTTGCGCGCGCTCGACCGCGCCGTCGACGTGCTGAACACGGATGCCGCGCTACTGGGGGGCGTGCCCATGTTCGCCACCCTGCCGCTCCCCGCCGTCGAGCAGCTCAGCCGGGGCCTCGTGCCCGTGACGGTGGCAGCGGGCGCGGCGGTGTTCCGGCAGGGTGAGGTGGGCGATCGCTACTACCTGATCGTGTCCGGCGAAGCCGAGGTGCTCGGCGACGGCCGGCTCATAGCGACGCTCGGCCCCGGCGAGGGTTTCGGCGAGATCGCCCTGCTCCGCAGCTCCCGCCGGACGGCCACGGTGCTGGCCAGGAGTGAGCTCCAGCTGCAGTCGCTGGACTCCGACCGCTTCCTCCCGGTCGTGCTCGGCTACACGCCGAGCGCCAGGCAGGCGGGCGTCGTCGTCGACGCCATGCTGCACCGGTACGAGCCGAAGGAGTCATCCGGCGAACCGCCTGCGGAATCTGCTTAGTCCAATCGGTTGAGCGCAGACTGTTCTGGTGACATCCTTGGCCCCATGGAATCTGGGCGTGCGGTCCTGTTGATTGCGGACATCGGTGGGTACACCGACTACATGAGTTCCCATCGGATGAGCCTCGCGCACGCCGAGGTGAACACCGCCAGGATGCTCGACAAGATGATCGACGCCGCGCCGGGGTACGAGCTGATCGAGATCGAGGGCGATGCGGCGTTCCTCTCGCGGCAGGCCGATGGGCGCGAGGCCGACACGGCGGTCACAGGGATCCTGCAGATTGCCGCCGCCATGCACCGGGCCTTCCACCTGGAGCGGCAGAACGTCGCGACGAACCTCTGCCCGTGTTCCGGCTGCAAAGAGGCAGGCAACCTGAAGCTGAAGTTCGTGGCGCACATCGGCGACGTGGCCTCCCAGACCATCCGTGACAGGCGCAAGCTCGTCGGGATCGACGTCATCCTCGTGCATCGCCTGCTGAAGAATCCGGTGACCATTCCCGAGTACGTGCTGCTCTCCGAGGAGCTCTACGACACCGGCACGGCCGCGCTGCCCGGCCCGGTGGAGCAGATCTCCGACGAGCTCGAGGGCATCGGAACCGTGCGCGCGTACTACCTCGATGTGGGTGATCTCGACGGCTCGCTGCCACCGCTGCCCGCACCGAAGTGGTCTGGGCGTCTCGGCCGCACCTTCGCGGCAGCGGGCCTGGGGCTGCCGTACATGTTCGGCTGGCGCCAGCCTCGCGGCGAACGCGGAACCCAGCAGCGCACCGCGTCGCGGTAGCGGCGGAAGTCGGCGCCGAAGCGCCGTTCGAGATCGGCCTCCTCCTGCGGTCGGATGGCGTAGTTCCACACGAGCGAGCCGACGACCGCGTAGACGATCACGAGCCACGACGACAGGATCAGCCCGACGGCGATGCCCTGGGCAATGCCGGAGACCGCCATCGGGTTCCGCACCCAGCGGTAGGGGCCGGCGACCACCAGGCTGTTGGGCATCGCCGTCGGCAGCGGCGTGCCCCGCCCGTGCGTCGACATCACGACGGCCGAGGCGATGCCGAGCGCACTGGCGGCGACGAGGATGACGACGCCGAGCGGCCCGGCGAACGCCGGGAACGGCAGCGCAACAGCCCACCGTTGCTCCAGGGCCGAGATGACGAGCGGGATCACCACCAGACACATGCCCCAGAAGACCACGATCTGCCCGAACGTCGCGGCCAGATACGTCGAGGTGGCCGAGAGCGCGGCGGGGCGGAAGACGAACGGGCCGCGGACGATCCACTCGGTCGGCACCCGCCCCAGCACCACGAGGCTCGCCGCACCGGCGGAGCCGAGCGCCGCCGCAACCATGATGAGCACGCCCCAGCCCGCTTCGGTCGTGACCGTGGCGTAGAGGGCCAGTGCGGCGGCGACGAAGGTCGTCCAGCACGTGCTGAGCACAGCCGCGCTCGTCACGCCGAATGCCGCGACCGCCGAGGCGACGACGAACAGTGGGATGTCGAGGCTGGCGACGACGACGGGGTCGAGGCTTCCGAGTGTCAGCTCGCGCACACCGGGAACGGTGAACACGGCGATCCACCACAGCGCTCCTGCTATCGCCTGCACGGCGAAATATGTCTGCCCCCATCGCATGTGCTCACCCTAGCGGCGGCCGAGCGCCGACATCCCTTCGCCGGTGTTGTCACACTTTCTCGTCGGCGACGTCTTCCATAGTGAGGCCCACGATCCGGGCCACACTCCACCCCGTGAAAGGACACCCGCGATGACTTCCATCGTCACCGAACTGAACCAGCTGAACGCCGCATTCGCAGAGCGCTTCAACGCCAACGACCTCGACGGGCTCATGGCGTTGAACACCGCGGAGGTCGTGTTCGTGCCGGCACCCGGGCAGCCCGTCACCGGTCAGGCCAACGTGCGCGCGGCGCTCGGGCAGTTCCTCGCGCTCAAGCTGCCGATCAGCATGAACGTGCGCACCGTCTTCCAGAGCGGCGACACCGGCCTCGCGGTCGCCGACTGGACGATCACCGGCACCGGCCCGGACGGCAGCGAACTCGCCCTCGCGGGAACCACGGCGGATGTCGCGCGCTTCGACGAGGAGCACGGCTGGCGCTACGTGATCGACAACCCGTTCGGAACCGCGTAGTCGCCGAGCGCGGGGCCGGCCTCGTGTGAGGCCGGACCCGTCAGGCGTGGGCGTCGGCCGACATCCCCGAGTGCTTGCACGCGGCGAGCGACCTGCGCGCACGCGCGATCCGCTGCCGGACCGCGCCCGGGGTGCTGCCGAGCCTCGCGGCGATCTCGTCGGTGGAGAGCCCATCCACCACGCTCAGCAGCAACGGATCACGCAGGCTCGCCGGCAGTGCCCTGATCGCTTCGAGGGCGCCATCGAGCACGTGGCGAATTTCGGCCTCCGAGGCGACATTCGCCGAGTCGGCGGTCTCGCCGTCCAACTCGTCGGCCGGGCGCCTGATGCTCTGGCGCGCGAGGTCGGTCGCGGCATTGCGGGCGATCGAGTCGAGCCAGGAACACATCTGCCCGGGCTCGGGCGATTCGAGCTGCTCGATGGACCGCCAGGCGCGCAGCAGAGCGTTCTGGGCGACGTCATCCGCATCGCTGAACGGCACACCGAGCGACAGGCTGCGGCGCCGTAAACGCTGTGGGTCGTCGCCGATCATCTGGGTCAACCGGGCGCGGCGCCCGTCATCAATCGGCGGCTGCATGGCGATCTCGATGCTCATCGGTTCAGGCGAGGCTCTGGCGCCGCACGATCTCGTTGATCCAGATCGGCGCGAACGGCGAGGTGCAGTTCGGGGGAGTCGGGTAGTCCTTCAGCACCTCCAGGCGCTCACCGATGTCGAGGGCGCGGGCACGGAGCGCCGGGTGCGAGATGCCGATCTGCGCCAGGGCGTGATTCATCTCCCACTGCAGACGATCGGGGGCGTCCTTCATCTCGGCCTCGATGATGTCGAGCAGCCCGGGAAGGTCGAGGCCCTCCGGCTTCTTGGCCACGCGGTCGGTGGTCAACACCCAACCGGCGCTCGCCACGATGGGGTCGGGGTCGGAGAACCACGCGAGGCGGAGCGCCTCGGCATCCGCATGCTTCTTCACCACGTAATTGACGAGCCAATCCTGCACCTTGGGCGTGCGGGCATCCCGCAGCATGGCGTCGAGCTCGTCCCGCTCGAAGTCCTTGGGGCGGCAGATGAGGAGCGACAGCAGCCGGGCAGCCGTGACCTCGGTGCGCCACAGCTCGCGCGAGAGCTCCTGCTGGGTCTTCAGGCGTTTGGCGATCGCGCGCAGCTTGCCGAGATTCACACCGAAGTCGTCGCCGTGTCTGGCATTCACCTCCCGGGCGCGTGGCTCGTCGAGCGCGTCCAATTCGGCCAGCAACTCCGTCACCGTTGCATCGGTCACCGTCGTCTGAGTCACTTCGACCTCCCGCTCATCGTGTCTGCCACCAGCCTACGGCGAAGAGCATCCGGGCGGACGGCAGCCCGCGGTGCCCTCGAACGGGGACTGTTTGGCGGAGTCAGGACGATGCTACTTTCGCAGAATGCCGGACTGCGTCCAGATTTTTCCGCTCGCCGTGCACTGAGTTTTGACCCGAACGACAACGAAGGACATATCTACGTGAAGGCATCGAAGCGCTTGGCGCGTTCTCTGGGCGCGGGGGCTCTCGCTCTCGCCGTTGCTGCAACCACCATCGTGGCGACCGCCCTCCCGGCCGAAGCGGCGGTCGTGCGAGCATTCACGCTGAACTACAACGCCGAGGTGTTCGGCGACTTCATCCTCGCGGGCAATGGCAACTCGGCCTGCCCGGGAGCAAGCAATCCGACAGACCCCTTCGGAGAACCGAAGACCGGATGCGCTTCCTCGCAGGATCGCACAAACGGCACGCCAGTGGGCATCAACGATTCCTACTACATGACGTGGGCAGACGTGGACTCCAGCGTGGCCACCTACAACTCCAGCGCGGCGTCGATCACCATCCCGAGCGGGGCAACCGTCGCATCCGCCCGCCTGACCTGGAGTGGTGACACCGGAACGATCCGGCTCGCGGACGGCACGGTCTCGGCGCTGGCCGGGTGCAACACGCGCCAGTTTCTAGCGGGTGCCGGCACAGCCGTGTTGCCGGCGGGCACCCCCGAAAGCACCTCGACCCGGTTCTCCGTGGGCGGGGCGGCCGCCGTCGCGGTTGCGCCGCAGGTGATCTCCCGCGACGCGCTCGCGAACGTACCTGCCTCCCAGCCACAGTTCTATGCCGCACACGCCGATGTCACCGGCCACTTCGCCGGGGCGGCGACCGGTGCCCCGCTTGCGCTGACCCTCGGGAACGTCTGGACGCCGCAGGGCTTCGGATGCTATTCGGGTTGGTCGCTCGCGCTCGTTTACAGCTACGCCGAAGCCAACGTCAACGCGCCGGCCAAGAAGAAGGTCTTCATCTACGACGGCCACGTGCGGCAGTCGTCCATTGACCCGACCACGACGATCAACCCCTCTGGGTTCCGCGCCGCGGGTACCGCCGCCCGCGTCGGCGTCACCGGTTTCGAGGGTGATTTCAACATCGCTGGCGACCAGTTCCTGGTCAACGGCGCGAGCGTGGTGGAGCCGAACACGGGGTCGGCAACAAACTTCTTCAACTCCAGTACCGACTTGGCTGTGAACCCGGCTGTGCCGAACAACATGAGCATCGACGCGAAGACGGTTGACGCGGCTATCCCGGCTGGGGCGACGTCGGCGACGCTGTCTTTCGCGACCAGCGGCGACACGTTTCTGGCCGCGAACGTTGCCGTCTCAGTACCGATCGCCTCGCTGAACGTGACCGCGACGGCGAGCCCGATCGGGCCGTACCGGGTCGGCGACGCGATCACGCACACGGTCACGGTCGACGCGCTCGGAAGCGCGGCAACGGGTGTCACGGTGGACAGCACGCTCGACGCGTGCGACCGGAGCCTCGGCAACTTCGCGACTGGCGGTCAGCAGCAATACACCTGCACCGCGATAGCCGGCAGCGATGACGAGACGGTCACCATGAGCGTCAGTGGTGTGGACGCGTTCGGCCAACCGCTCGGCTCCACGGCCACGACGACGATCGATGTCATCAACCCGGCGGTCGAGATCATGACGACAGCCGACCGACCGAGCTACTCGGTCGGTGACACGATCACCTTCACGATCCGCGTCGAGAACACGGGCGATACCCCGCTCGCGAATGTCGTCGTCACTGACGCGACCGTCCCGTTGTGCGACCGCACCACTGCCACCCTTGCGGTGGGGTCAGTCCCGATCGAGTACACCTGCACGGCTGTGGCTCCCATCGTGGGTGATTCGAACACCGCGAGTGTCGTGGCCAACTACTCGGCCACCAGCACGGTGAGCGACTCATCGACGGTGTCCGTTCCGACGTACGGCGTCGTCAGCGGGCGGGTGTTTGCCGACAGAAACAACAACGGGGCAGTCGATTCAGGCGAGCACGGCATCAGCGGGGCGGCAATCGCGCTGGTCGGCTCGACGGCGGGCGGCAGTGCGGTGACCCGCTCAACCACCACGGACGCACTGGGCGACTACTCGTTCACCGACGTTCCGGCCGGCAGCTACCTTGTCTCCGAGACTCAGCCGGCGGACTACGACGACGGCATCGACACGGCGGGCAGCAACGCGACCGGCGCAGGCAACGATGCCGTCTCGGTCACGCTCTCCCCGGCCCAGAGCAGCACGGGTACCCTGTTTGCCGAACGGCCGACGTCGAGCCTCGCTGGCGCGGTGTACCTCGACGCCAACGCAAACGGTGCCCGCGACGCCGGTGAACCCGGGCTCGCTGGTGTCACTGTGACGCTCGGCGGGCAGGACTCAGACGGCAATTCGGTCTCGTACACCGCGGTGACAGCAGCCGGAACCGGTGCCTACGTCTTCTCTGGGCTTCGACCGGGCACGTACGAGCTCGTCGAGTCCCAGCCGGCCGGTCACGGTGAAGGAACCGACAGCATCGGCACGGCCGGCGGCGTTCTGGCATCCGCCAACACCGTCACCGACATCGCTCTTGCCGCACACACGAACGCCACCGGATACCTGTTCGGTGACACCGTCGGGGCGCTGTCCGGCGCGGTCTACGCCGACCTCGACGGCGATGGCGCCCGCTCCATCGGCGAGCCGGGCATCGGCGGCGTCGTCGTGACGCTGACGGGAACCGATGCGAGCGGGGCGATCACCCCCGTCGCCACGTTCAGCAACAGCGACGGCAGCTACGCATTCGCTGGGTTGCTCGCCGGCGAATACACCATCACCGAGACACAGACACCCGCCTATGGACCCGGGACAGGCACCGTGGGTACGGCCGGGGGAACCGCGGGGGCGAACTCCTTCTCCGCTATTCCGCTGGCGGCCGGAGCCTCTGCGTCCGGCTACCTGTTCGGTCAGACGCCGGCGCGCATCAGCGGTGCGGTGTTCCACGACGTCGACGCGAACGGCACACGCGAGGCGAGCGATCCCGGTCTGGGTGGTGTGACCATCACACTGACGGGCACCGACCTCCACGGCAACGACGTTGAGCACGCGTCGACGACGACCGCCGACGGCGGCTTCGCCTTCTCCGGCCTGCTGGCCGGCGACTACACTCTCACCGCCGCCCAGCCGACCGGCTTCGCCGACGGCGTCGAGATCCTCGGCTCGGCCGGCGGTGTGATGAAGGCCCCGCGCTCGATCGCCGACATTGAACTGGATGGCGGAGAGAGCGCGTCCGGATACTTCTTCGGCGCTGAGCGCGGTTCGCTCGGCGGTCGGATATGGCTGGACGCCGACGGCAATGGCATCGCGGATGCCGGCGAACCGGGCGCGAGCGGCGTCACGGTGAACCTTCACGAGGACGGGGCGCTGATCGCGAGCGTCCAGAGTTCCGCCGATGGCGAGTATGCCTTCGGCGACCTGCCCTCCGGCACGTACCAGATCGGTGTCGACCCTGGCGCGGGACGAGTGCTGACGACGCCCGGTCAGGGAACGGGCGAGACCGGGTCGGACGTCGACTGGTTGAGCGGGATGAGCGGCGGCCTCGTGGTCGACATGACGGGCGGCACGAGTACCAGACACACGCATGTGGACGCCGGCATCCTCGAGCGCGAGGATGACCTGGCCGTCGCGTTGCGCGCAGGGAACACGCGCGTCACCGTCGGCTCTGCCGTGCAGTTCACCGCGACGGTCACCAACCGTGGCAATGCTCCGGTGGCGGGTGCCGGCGTGGCGATCACGGTGCCGGATGGAGTGCGGCTCGACTCGATAGATGGCGTGCGGCTCGAGTCGCGGGCCGGCGTGCAGTTCGGCGCACGGGGCGGCGCCGGCTGGCGCTGCACGACGTCGGCACAGACCGCCACATGTGTGTCATCGGATGTGGTTCTGCCCGGGGCCTCCTTCTCCCCGGTCACCGTGTCGGGAGTGGCGTTGGCGGTGGGCAGTGGCTCGGCATCGGCCGTGGTCACGTTCGCCGACGGCACGATCGACGGCGGGCAATCGGACAACACAAGCAGCGAGTCGATCACCGTCGATGCGGTCGTGATTCCGCCGACGATTCCACCGACGATTCCGCCGACGACCCCACCGAGCTCGTCGCCGACGACGCTGCCGACCACTCCGCCGAGCTCGTCGCCGACGGGAACGCCGTCGGCGTCGAGCGGTGCCCTGCCGACGACGGGGTTCGGTCTCGGGCCGGCAGTGGGCCTCAGCGTGCTGCTGTTGCTCGCCGGCGGACTCGTCCTGGCCTTCCGCCGTCGCCGCGGCGATCAATCGGCACACTGACGGAAGCCGCACACGGCGGATAGGGGAGTAGCGAACGTCGGCGACCGGGTCAGCCGGCCTGGATCCGGAGCACCTCGGAGATGATGCCGGCGGCGAGTAGCACCGCCATCGGCAGGAACCAGATGAGGAAGCCGCGGAGCCTGCCGGGACGGAGCCGCCTTCCAGCTTTCGCGACGCCGCCGGGGCCTCGGCCGTGCGCCGAGGTGTTCCCGGCGGTGGTCCCGGCGGTGGCCGCCGGCCAGAGCGCGCTGAGCTGTGGCGGGGAGGCCGGTGTGCGCACCGGCTGATCGACGCGGTCATCACGCCAGCGTTCCCAGCGGTCCAGCTTCGCACCGAGAGCCGCCACGGCATCCAACACCCCGACCCAGTCCGTCGGATCGAGGGTGACGACCTCGGTGTTGTTGACGAGGAACAGCCAGTCGTCGATGATCTCAACGTCGAAACCGTGGACGTCGTCTATCAGGCGCGCCATCACGTCGGGAGTGAACAGGTAAAGCGCGTCCCGCTCGTAGCCCTCCGGGCAGTACAGCGAGAAGTGCTCGTCGAAGTCGCCCTCGAGTGGGAGACCCTGCGCGCTCGCCGGCACGGCAAGCCCGGTCAGCGCGCGCGGAGTGCCGGTGCGTGCGAGCACGACGATGTGCGGCAGAGGCGCCTCGAGCCGCACCGCGCAGTAGCCGCCGAACTGGGTGTCCTGGCTTCCCCATGGCCCGTATCGGAGCCGATAGTTCGCGAATTCGACCGCGCGCTCCGACGCGGGGCGGATGACGCTGCTGAGCGTGAGCTGCCCGCGATCGGCCCACGGCGCGACGTGGTCCCCGTCGACGGGCCCAGGCTCGTAGCTCATTCCGTTGTCGGCCGCGAAGTGCGCCAGCCGGTAGTGGCGCAGCGGGGTGCCGCGGCGAACCGTCACGCGGATGAACACCCAGAGGATCACGATCGCAGCGAAGAGCATCAGGCCACCGACGGCGCACATGCCGATCAGCTGGGCGACCATGTCGGGGGCGCCCTGCGTGATCTCCTGGACGATTCCGAATCCCATGGCGAACAGGCCGATGACCGTGACCACGACCACAAGGCCCCACGCGAAGCGCTGCGCGGGCTCGAGGCGGCTGCCGACTGCCGGGTGCTCAACGGAGAAGGCGCGGAAGAACGTCTTCACATCGCGCCGTCGCACTCGCGACGTCAGCGCATCGGTGTTCAGGCTCTGATCAAGCCCCATCGTCATCTGCATGCGCAGCCCCCTTCGCGGGGCACACGAAACTCGACCCCACTAGAGGGTAGGTGCTTCGGCGTGGGTTAGCCTGATGGCAGTGATTCTTCATACATCTCTGTGACCCAGAGCGCTTCTAGCGATTCCAGTTCGCTCCGCATCCGAGGAGCGGTGATTCAGTGCGCCCGCGCAGGGAACTCCACCGGGAGTTCCCCTCCACCGGCCCACCATCGGACTCACCACTGGAGACTCATGAACACCGCACCAAACCACTCAGGCGACCCGTCGTCGCCCGCGCAGGATCGCCGTTCGCTGCGCGCGGACTGCGGCAACTGCTTCGCCCTCTGCTGCACCGCCTTCGGATTCGCGCGCTCGGCAGACTTCGCCGTCGACAAGCCGGCGGCTACGCCCTGTCAGAACCTCGCCGCCGACTTCTCGTGCACCATCCACGACCGTCTCAGACCGCGCGGCTTCCGCGGCTGCACGGTGTTTGACTGCTTCGGAGCCGGCCAGCATGTCTCGCAGCAGCTCTTCGCGGGGCGCAGCTGGCGCGAGCACCCGGAGACGCGGGAGGAGATGTTCGCCGCCTTCGCCGTGTCACGGCAACTCCACGAGGCACTCTGGCACCTCACCGAGGCCGAGCGCCGCAGCCTCGACCCGGATCTCGTCGAGCAGGCCGGCCAGCTGCGGCTCGCCATCGGGCAGGCCGTCGATGGCGAGCTGTCGAGCCTGCTGGTGCTGGATGTCGCGGCACTCCACGCGCGTGTGCGGGAGGTGCTGATGGAGGTCAGCGCCGAGGTGCGCGCGTATCACTCGGCGTCCGGCGACGGCCGGTTGGAGTCATCGCTGCGCCCAGGGGCTCAGCTGATGGGCGTGAATCTGCGCGCGCGGCTGTTGTGCGGGGCCGAGCTCCGCGGCGCATACCTCATCGCCGCAGACCTGCGGGGGAGCGATCTCGCCGGGGCGGACCTGCTCGGAGCCGACCTTCGTGATGCGCGGCTCGACGGTGCCGACCTCTCGCGGGCGCTCTACCTCACGCAGCCGCAAGTCAACGCGGCCATCGGCGACAGGGAGACACTGCTGCCGCCCGACCTCGCGGTGCCGCCGCACTGGGAACCGCGCTGAGGGAGGGGCCTAGCCGGGCTCGGCGGCGGTGAGGGCGGACGCGAGTTGTGGGTGCGCCGGTGTCGTCGGGACGCCGGCCGTCGGAATGCCCGCGGTGGTGGCATCCGTCACACGGGACGTGATGAACCAGTTCGCCACGCCGGCGCCGAGCACGATGAGTGCGGCGCAGAGCGGTACGAACAGGGCCAGCTGGGCTCCCGCGTTCTCGGCGATGAGCCCGGCGGTCGCCGAGGAGATGGCCTGGCCGACGATGATCGCCGAGCCCGCCATCGTCATGGCCGTGGCCGAACGGCCGTGCGGGGTGCGTGCCGCGACGAGCGCGTAGGCCGTCACGAGGGTCGGCCCGACACCGATGCCGGCGACGGCGAGCGCGAGGAGCATGACGGGGATCGTCGTGGCGGACGCCGCGAGGGCGGCTCCGGCTGTCAGTGCGCCGGCGAAGACGAGCCACCGGGCGCGGAGCGAGAAGCGCGGCGAGAACGCCGCAACGCTGAGCGCGAGGATCGCGGAGCCGATGCCGAGCACACCGTAGAGCAGCCCGGCCTCCTCTGCGCGCGCCACCTCGCCCATGAACGCGGTGAGGGAGGTGAGCATCGAGCCGAAGAAGAGACCCATGCCGAGCACGCCGAGCAGCACGACGAGCATCCGCGGGCGCAGCAGTGCGCGCAGCGGCGCCGGCGCGGCCGTTTCGGTGGCGTGGTCGGGTGCGACGCGCGCGCTCCTGTGGAAGGCGAACGCGGTCACGAAGATCATGGTCAGCACGGCCGCGCCGACGATCGGTGCCGCCGGGTTCATGGTCGTCGCGAGCAGCCCGACGATCACGGGTCCGAAGACGAAGACCACCTCGTCGGCCGCCGATTCGTAGGCCATCGTGCCGTTGAGGGTCTTCGCCCGGATTCCGCGGGGCAGCCGGGACGAGATGATGCCGACCAGGCGGCTGCGGGAGAGCGGCGAGACCTGGGGTGCCGTGGCGCCGACGAGGAAGGCGACGCCCAGCAGGACGAGGTCGGAGACGGGCGCGAACGCGGCCCAGGCGAAGGCGAGGAGGGCCAGGCTGTTGCCGATGGCGGCGACGAGTACGACGCGGCGCTGGCCGAAACGGTCCACGGCGAGGCCGAGCAGCGGCCCGACGAGTGCCGTTCCGAGGCCGACCGCTGCGGAGGTGATGCCGCCGAGTGAGATCGATCCACGTGCCGCGACCACGAGTGTCAGCACGCCGACCACCATCATCGCGAACGGCAGCCGGGCGACGAATGCGATCGGGAAGTACGAGACGCCCGCGGCGTGGATCAGTCGGGTCGGCTCCGGTCGTGCCGGTGCGTCCGTTTCGAGTTGTGTGTTCTGTTCTGCCATGGTGGCTCTCCTCCCGGGCGGCCGAGCCGCGACGGTTCGTGCCGCCGTTTTCGCCGGAGAGCGAATGGTAGATACACCTCATTTCGTGCCGTTCCGTGAACGACACATCAGAGCATTTTACGCCATGGATGCTGACAGCGGCCTGTCGTGCGAGTCTTGAGGCATGGATCTGGAGGTGTCGCCCGCGCTCAGCATCCCGGCATCCGAGCTCGCCTGGCGTTTCTCGCGCTCCTCCGGGCCGGGCGGCCAGCACGTCAACACCTCCGACAGCCGCGTCGAACTCTCGTGGGATCTCGCGGGGTCGGCTGCGCTCTCCGAGCAGCAACGCGAGCGCCTGCTGGAACGCCTCGGACGGCGGCTGGTCGGCGGTGTGCTGACCGTCACCGCCTCCGAGCAGCGCTCTCAGCTGCGCAACCGCGAGATCGCCCGGCGCAAGCTCGCGCTGCTCATTGCGGACGCTCTGGCCCCGGATGCCGCCGCCCGGCGCGCCACCAAGCGCACCCGTGGCTCCGATCGCCGCCGCCTGGACGCGAAGCAGCAGCGTTCCGCGACCAAGCAGCAACGGCAGCGGCCCTCCGCGGACTAGGCGGTGGCCGGCCCCTGCCCGACCTGGCCCTCCAACCGCCGGCGCACCGCCTCATAGTTGTCACGGCCGAAGGCCACGATCCGCACCTCGGCGACCCGGGTGTCGGCCGCGGCGATCGTGTCGACGGCCGCCGCGATGGCGTCCTCGCGCGGCCAGCCGTAGACGCCGGCGCTGATGAGCGGGAACGCGACGCTTCTCGCGCCGAGCTCATCCGCGATCTGCAAGGAGCGGCGGTAGCAGCTCTGCAGCAGCGAGCGATCCCGCTGCCCGGCCGCGTAGTTCGGCCCGACCGTGTGGATCACCCAGCGCGCCGGAAGCTCGCCAGCCGTTGTCCAGCCGGCGTCCCCGGCGGCCAGGCCATCGGGGAAACGATCGATGCACTCCCGCAGGATCGACGGGCCGCCCGCGCGATGGATCGCCCCGTCAACCCCGCCCCCTCCGCGCATTGCGGTGTTCGCGGCATTGACGATCGCGTCGACCCGTTGCCCGGTGATGTCTCCGAGCACGGCGGTGATGGCGGTCACGAGCTCAGTCCGCTGCTCGCGCCTCCGCGGCCGTCGATGACGCGCAGGGGACCCTCCTGAGTGCTTGGCACCTCGAATCTGTCAAAGTATGTGGCGGCAAGCGCTTCGCTGAGTCGAACGTCGTTGGCGGCGCGACCTGTCCGCATGCGGACGCGGGCAAGCACGACTGCGCGCGGCGTGGCGAGATAGAACGTCTCCGGCTCGATCCCGAGCGGGCGGAGCAGCTCGCGATACTCGTCGCGCATCCGTCTCGACCAAAACGAGTAGTCGAGCACAACATCCGTTCCGGTCAGAACCAGGTCAAGCAGTCGTACTCGCAGCGCTTCCTCGATCTGTCGGCGGGTGTCATCGGCGAGGGGTTGTTCCCGGATGCCGCGTCGCCACGCCTCCTCGTCGAAGGACAGCCGCGTGATGCCGGTCGACTCGAGCTCACGCGCGATCGTCGACTTGCCCGATCCGGCGGGGCCGCACATGAAGATCACCCGAGTCATGGCGTTGATTCTAGAAGGAGTCGGGTGCGGGCGCCGCGACCGGGGGGAGCTCGGAGAGGAACCGCGCGGTGTCCACGGCGATCTCGCTCGAGCGCGTGTGGTGCAGGTAGTGGCCGGCGTCGAGGAAGACGACCTCGCCGTGCTCGACGCTGGCCGCCTGCTCCTCGTGCAGCTCGGCCCACGTGGCGATGTCCGGGCTGTCCGCCTGCGCGAAGAGCAGCACAGGGAGGTCGTGCGGGAACGTCGTATCGGCGGCCGCGGCGAAGTTCTCCGCGATGTGCTCCATCTCGCTCACGTAGCTGGCGGAGAGGGAGTTCTGGAAGGAGAGCATCGTCATTTGCTCCCGTGTGGTCTCCTCGAAGTCGAGGCCGGCATAGGGGTCGCCGATCGAGCTGAGCACGCGCATGAGGCCGAGCGCCTTCGCGGTCTGCATCGCGCCGACCGGCAGCTCCTCATCCATGCCCGGCTGACCGGGCACGCTGCTGTCGATGCCGACGAAGGCGGTGACCTCGTCGCGGTACCGCTCGGTGTAATCGAGGGCATAGATGCCGGCGATCGAATGCCCCATCAGCACGTAGCGGTCGATGTCGAGGGCCTGCAGCGCCTCGTGCACCTCGCTCACGATGTTCTCGGTGGTGCGTGGCGTGTCTGCGCCGTCGCTCAGGCCGTAGCCGAACGGTTCGACCGCGACGACGCGGTAGTTTGCGGCGAGCTCGGTGATCAGCGGCGTGAAGTCGAGGGCGGGTGCGGCTGTGCCGAAGCCGGGCAGGAGCACGATGGTCTCATCGCCGGACCCGCTGACCAGCACGTTCATCTCCTTGCCGTCGACCGGCACACGCTGGCCGTAGCTCTCGATGCGCTCGGCCTCCGCACTCGTGGCCGCGACGTTGACGACGGCCGTGGTGGCCAGGGCCAGCGCGAGCACCGCCACGATGACGCCGATCGTCTTGAGGGTGACTCTGAGGAACTTCTTCATGACTGTCCATTTCTTGGGTGGATGGTGGATGCCGGCGCGCCGTGTGGGCGCGCAGACGGAGCGAGTGGGCGTGGCGCCGACACGGGCGCCGAGGCAGCACGGAGCGACCGCCCCTGGCCCGGGGCGATGGGAATGGGGGAGCGGCTAGATCACACCGCTGCGGAACGCGAACACGACGGCCTGCACGCGGTCGCGCATGCCGAGCTTCTGCAGGATGCGGCCGACGTGGGTCTTGACCGTGGACTCCGAGAGCCAGAGCTGCTGGGCGATCTCCGCGTTGGAGAGACCGAGCACGAGCGCGTCGAACACCTGCCGCTCGCGGTCGGTGAGCGCCCGCAGTCGTTCGAGCGCCGACAGGCGCTCGGCTGCGCGCCGCGCCTCGGCCCCGGCGTCCGGCACCTGCTTGAGCTCGCCATAGCGCCGCAGCAGCTCCGACGTCACGCGGGGCGCGAGCACGGCGTCGCCCGCCGCGACCGCGCGCACGGCCGCGAGGATGTCGGCGCTCTCCGAGTCCTTGAGCAGGAAGCCGCTCGCGCCGGCCTCGAGGCCACCGAAGGCGTAGGCATCGATGTCGAAGGTCGTCAGGATGATCACCCGGCTGCTGCCGCTGTGCCCGGTGATCTCCCTGGTTGCCTCGAGGCCGTCCATACGCGGCATCTGCACATCCATCAGCACGATGTCGGGATTGAGTGCCGCGGCGAGCGCCACCGCCTCGATGCCATCGGCGGCCTCACCGACGACCTCGATGCCGTCGCTCGCGCCGAGCACCATCGAGAGCCCCGTGCGGATGAGGGCCTGGTCATCGGCGATCAACACCCGGATGCCCGTCATCGGCCAGCCCCCGGAAGAATCAATCGGACTGTCCATCGTCCTTCTCCGTCTGGGCCGGCCGCGAGCGATCCGCCATAGAGGGCGGCGCGCTCGTGCATCCCGACGAGGCCGCGGCCGACGTGGCCATCGGGCTGGATGGTCGGCGGCGCCCCGTCGTTCTGCACCGTCACGCCCACGTCGTCGTCCGTCTCGACGAGCACGCTCACGGTCGTCGGCGCCGATGCGTGGCGAAGCGCGTTGGTCAGCGCCTCCTGCACGACGCGGAACACCGCCACCTGCACGCCAGGCTGCGGCGGGGCGTCACCGCTCAGCTGCAGCTCCACGGGAAGGCCGATGCCCCGGTAGACCTCGATGAGGCGGGGGAGATCGTCGAAGCCGGTTCCGGCCTGTGGCGCGGCCGAGTTCGGTGTCGATTCCAGCACTCCGATGACGCGCCGCATCTCGGTGAGGGAGGAGCGGGCGACGCCGCCGAGCTGGCCGATCGCCTCCTTGGCGCGCTGCGGTTCCCGGTCGAAGACCGCGCTGGCGCCGTCGGCCAGGCGCACGATCACCGAGAGGGAGTGCGAGACGATGTCGTGCACATCACGGGCGATGCGAGATCGCTCGGCGAGCGCGGCGAGTTGAGCCTGCTGATCGCGCTCGCGTTCCAGGTGCCTGGCATGTTCGAGCAGTCCGGCGATGTAGCGTCTGCGATTGCCCGAGTTCTGCCCCCAGAGCAGCGCGACCAGCAGCACGAGCAGGCCGGTGACCGCGTACGCGATCACATCGCCGATGCGGGAGGTGCCGACGCCGGGCATGGAGAGCGGCGGGTCGACGAACAGGTACGTCACACTGACCAGCACGGTCACCGAGGCGGATGCCGCCGCCGCCAGCCACGCCCTCCGCACGGAGTCGTACACGGCGATCGCGAACACGCAGTAGGCGGCGGCGAGATTGAGCAGGTCGGGGCTGACCACGGCCAGCGGCAACGTGATCACGAAGGTGACCCAGAAGGCGAACAGTGGGCGGCGCCGGCGGAACAGCACGAGGCAGACCGCGACGAGGATCACGACGCTTCCGAACGCCACACCGGCGACCCAGCCGAAGGTGGGCGTTGACGCGGTGAGGAGCAGCGTCGGCGTCGTCATGAGCACCCAGCTGACGGCGACCAGGACATCGACGAGCCGCGGGTGGCGTTGCCCGTAACGAGCGGCCACCCCGAGACTGCGCGGCATGGTCGTGGTCACGGTGCCAGTCTCCCATGTGTCGTCTGCACCACATCATCGTCGAGCCCGTTCTCGTCCACTGCCGCGTCGAAGAGATCGGCGGCGCTCGCCGCGTCATCCGCGTCCGAGTCATCCGCGTCCGTGGGCTCGGCGCGTGCGCCCCGCTTCGCCGCGCGCCGCTCGATCCGGCGTTCGTGCAGCACGTACAGCGCGGGAACGAGCAGCAGCGTCAGCAGCGTCGACGACACGAGACCACCGATGACGACGATCGCCAGCGACTTCGAAATGAAGGCGCCACCGCCGGTCAGCCCGAACGCCATCGGCAACAGGGCGAAGATCGTCGCGCAGGCCGTCATGATGATCGGCCGCAGGCGCAGCCGCGCCCCGTGGGTCACCGCCTCATCGATGCCGGAGCCGTTGCGGCGGTACTCGTTGATGAGGTCGATCAGCACAATCGCATTCGTCACGACGATGCCGATCAGCATCAGCATGCCGATCATCGCCGGGATGCCGAGCGGGGTCCCGGTGATGAGCAGCGCGAGAATCGCACCGGTCGCCGCGAGGGGGATCGAGACGAGCAGCAGCAGCGGCTGCACCAGTGAGCGGAAGGTGCCGACGAGCACGATGTACACCAGCGCGATGGCGATCAGCATGGCCAATCCGAGCTGGGCGAAGGACTCCGTCTGCTCAGCGGCCGCTCCGCCCTGGTCCAGGCTCACGCCCTCCGGCAGATCGATCTCCGCGACCGCGGTGTCGACGGCGAACGCCGCGGCGCCCAGGTCCCCGCCCTTCGGCGTGGCGGCGATGGTGACGGCGCGCACGCCGTCGATGCGGGTGATCGTGGCGGGAGCATTCACGACGGCGATGGTCGCGACGTCCCCGACACTCACCGCGCTCGCCCTGACGTTCTCAATGTCGCGCTGAGCCTGCGCGAGCCGCTCGGACTCGGCCTGCTGCGTCGCCCCCTCGGCGATGGCGTCGCGGGCGGCGGCGATCTGCTCGTCCATGGCGGTCAGGCCGGCCTCGGCGCCGCTGACCGCCGCACCGAGCTCTGCCACCATTTTCTGGTGCTCGATCGCGCCGAGCACGCCGCCGGTCACGGGGCTCGGGTCCGCCGGGGGCGGGCTGGCGATCAGCGCGGCGAGCTGCTGTCGGAGTCCAGCCAGATCCCGGCCGGATTGTTCCCGCGCCTCCACGAGCTTGGAGACCTGGTTGTCGGCGGAACGGTTCGCCTCGGCCCTGGCGTCGTCGGCGAGTGCCTGCTGCTCGGCGGTCAGTGCGTCCACCGCGCTCTTCTGGGCGCGTTGCTGCTGCAGGGCGGTGACGGGCAGGGGGAGGGCGGCAATCGCCGCCGGATCGCTTGCCGTGGTCTGCGAGCGGAGCACGAGGTCGTGGCTCGCACCGTCGACGGTCACGGAACCCAGCCGCTCGCCCTCGACGGCCGCGGCGATCGCCGACCCGACCTCGACAACGCTGAAGCCTTGTGCGGCCGCAGCGGTCTGGTCGACAGACACGGAGAGCACCGGCTGCTCCGCGGCGAGATTGCTCGTCACCTCGGTGATCTCCGGCAACGCGTCGAGCTCGGCGGCGATCGCGTCGGTGGCGCTGGTGAGCGCGGCCTCGTCACTGCCCATCACGATCACATCGATCGTCGAGCTCGTGGTCTGGGTGGCCTGGGTGGAGACCGTGATGTCCTCGCTGCGGGGAAGATCAGCGACGGCGTCGCGGATGCCGGCCAGCGCTGCATCCGGATCGACGTCCGTCTTCAGCACGAGGTCGAGCCGCACCGGCACACCGTGGGCCCCGACCGTCGTCTGGTATGACTCGACGTCGTCGACGGCAGCGACCGCCTTCTCGAGCACGACGGCCGCGGCATCCGCGGACTCGAGGGTCGAGCTCATCGGCATGGTCTGCTGCAGTTGCACGGCCCTGGCATCGGCAAAACTCCCGAGCATGTCGGTCTTCAGGAATCCGGCCGCGAACAGCGTTCCGGCGAAGACCACGACGGCGACGAGCACCATCGTGACCGGGCGGCGGAGCGCCAGCCCCAGCGCGGGCAGGTACGAGCGCTGCATCGTCGTGAGGCGCTCGGCCTCCTCCGTCTGCGTGTCCGCTCCGGCTGCGCTGCCGTGGAGGGCGGATTTCGACGGCTTGCGCATGAACCAGTAGGCGAGCACGGGCACGATCGTCAGCGACACCACGAGGGAGGCGAGCAACGCGACGGAGACCGTGACGGCGAAGGGGCGGAACAGCTCGCCGGAGACGCCACCGACGAAGGCGACGGGCAGGAACACCGCGACGGTCGTGAGGGTGGATGCCGTCACGGCACCGGCCACCTGCGCAACCGATTCGCGCACGCCATCGACCGTGAGTCCGCCGGACCCGCGGCGCCTGGTGATGTTCTCGATCACCACGATCGAGTCGTCGACCACCCGGCCAACGGCGACGGTGAGGGCGGCCAGCGTGAAGATGTTGAGGGTGAAGCCGCCGAGGCGCAGTGCGATGACGGCGATGAGCAGCGACATCGGGATCGAGATCGCCGTGATCACCGTTGCCCGTGGCGAGAGCAGGAAGATCAGGATGACGAGCACGGCGAAGAGCAGGCCGAGGCCGCCCTCGACCGAGAGGTCGTGGATGGACTGCTCGACCATCGTCGACTGGTCGAAGATCGTGTGCATCGCCGCGCCAGCGCCGAGCTGGGCGAGCGTCGCCTCGACGGCGGCCGACACGGCGTGGGACACCTGCACCGCATTCGCATCGGGAACCTTCGTGATAGTCAGCCCGATCGACGGCCGACCGTCGGCGCGGGAGAGCGAGGTCTGGTCGACGGGGAGCAGCTCAACGGCCGCAACGGCGGAGAGCGGCACCGGCCCGGCGAGGGTGGGGATGGGGATCGCCGCGATGTCGTCGATGCCGGCGCTCTCCTGGCCGACCTCGATCGCCAGGGACTGCTCGCCGTCGACGCTGGTGCCTGCGGGCACGACGGTGCCCGCCGTGCGGAGCAGGGCGCCGACGGTGGCCTGATCGATGGAGTGCTCCGCCATGGCAGCGGGGTTGGCCGTCACCAGCACCCGCTGTTGGGTCTTCCCGGCAAGCTGCACATCGCGCACGCCGGGAACGTTGGTGATGGCGGGCAGGAGCACGGCGTCGACACGCTCGGCGAGGGCATCCGGGTCGGCATCACTCGTCAGGGCAAGGGCCAGGACGGGGATGTCGCTGGTGTTGCCCGCGAAGACGTTCGAGACGACGCCGTCCGGCGCCGCAGCCAGCGCGCTCGCCGTCGCCGCCTTGATGTCCGCGAGGATCTTGGCGCTGTCGGCGCCGAAGCCCCACATCACGCTGAGTTCGGCCGAGCCGCTTGAGGTGTTCGAGCGCACCTCGTCGACGCCCGGGATCGCCGACAGTGCATCGGAGAGTGGCACGACAACCTGGCGGTCAAGCGTCGCCGAGGACGCGCCGGGCTTGGCGAGCGCCACGACGGCGGCCGGTTGTTCGATCGCGGGCAGCAGCTCCTGTTTCATCGAGCCGGTGGCCCAGAGGCCGATCGCGACGATGAGCAGGCTGAGCAGCGCGACGATGGCGCGGTTGGCCAGGCTCAGGCGGGTGAGCAGCGACATGGCGGGGATTCCTTCGATCGGCAGTCTTCGAGCGTTTCCACGCTAGGAGAGTGCCCATCGGCCGCGCGTCCCCACGATGGCCCATATGCGCGGCGCGCATATGGGCCTCAGGTACTACACGGCCTCGTTAGCCGGCGCTGCCGACGTAGCCGGCGAGGTGCTGGCCGGTGAGGGTGGCCCGGCTCGCGACGAGCGCGGCCGGGGTGCCTTCGAAGACGATGCGCCCGCCATCGTGACCCGCGCCGGGGCCGAGATCGATGATCCAATCGGCGTGTGCCATCACGGCCTGGTGGTGCTCGACGACGATCACGGACTTGCCCGAATCGACCAGTCGGTCGAGCAGGCCGAGGAGGTGCTGCACGTCGGCGAGGTGTAGGCCCGTCGTCGGCTCGTCGAGCACGTAGATCTCGCCCTTCTCGGCCATGTGCGTGGCCAGCTTGAGGCGCTGGCGCTCCCCGCCGGAGAGCGTCGGCAGTGGCTGGCCGAGGCGCAGGTAACCGAGCCCGACGTCGACCAGGCGGTGCAGAATCGCGTGGGCGGCCGGCGTGCGGGCGTCGCCGACGCGGAAGAACTCCTCGGCCTCCGCCACCGACATCGACAGCACCTCGCTGATGTCGCGGCCGCCGAGGTGGTAGTTCAGCACGGATGCCTCGAAGCGCTTGCCCTCGCACACCTCGCAGGTCGTGGCGACACCGGCCATCATGCCGAGGTCGGTGTAGATCACGCCGGCACCGTTGCAGTTGGGGCAGGCTCCCTCGGAGTTGGCGCTGAACAGGGCGGGCTTGACGCCGTTGGCCTTGGCGAAGGCCTTGCGGATCGGCTCGAGCAGGCCGGTGTAGGTGGCCGGGTTGCTGCGGCGGGAGCCACGGATGGCGCTCTGGTCGATCGACACGACGCCGGCACCCGCGGGGATCGAGTCGTGGATCAGCGAGCTCTTGCCGGAGCCGGCGACGCCGGTGACGACGCAGAGCACGCCGAGCGGGACCTCGACATCCACATTCTTCAGGTTGTGCGAGGTCGCGCCCCGGATCTCGAGCGTGCCGTTCGGCGTGCGCACCTTCGGCTTGACGGACACGCGGTCGTCCAGGTGGCGGCCGGTGAGGGTGCCGCTTGCGCGGAGCGCCGCCACGGTGCCCTCGAAGCAGATCGTGCCTCCTGCGGTCCCCGCACCGGGGCCGATGTCGATCACGTGGTCGGCGATCGCGATCATCTCCGGCTTGTGCTCGACGACGAGCACGGTGTTGCCCTTGTCGCGGAGGCGCAGCAGCAGCTCGTTCATCCGCTGGATGTCGTGCGGGTGCAGCCCGATGGTGGGCTCGTCGAAGACATAGGTGACGTCGGTGAGGGCCGAACCGAGGTGGCGGATGAGCTTGGTGCGCTGCGCCTCACCGCCGGAGAGCGTGCCGGACGGGCGATCGAGCGAGAGGTAGCCGAGCCCGATCTCGACGAAGGAGTCCAGGGTGCGCCGCAGAGTGGAGAGCAGCGGGGCCATCGACGGCTCATCCAGGCCGTTCACCCACGCGGCCAGGTCGCTGATCTGCATCGCGCAGGCATCCGCGATGTTGACGCCATCGATGCGGGAGGAGCGGGCGGCCTCGCTGAGGCGGGTACCGCCACAGTCCGGGCACGCCGTGTAGGTGACCGCGCGGTCGACGAAGGCACGGATGTGCGGCTGCATCGCCTCGCGGTCCTTGGAGAGCATCGACTTCTGGATCTTGGAGACCAGGCCTTCGTAGCTCATGTTGATCGACTGGACCTTGACCTTGGTGGGCTCCTTGTACAGGAAGTCGTGGAGCTCGGTCTCGCTGTAGTCGCGGATGGGCTTGTTCGCGTCGAGGAAGCCGGACTCGGTGTAGATGCGCACCATCCAGCCGTCGGCCGTGTAGCCGGGGATCGTGATCGCACCCTCGGCGAGAGATTTGCCGTCGTCGAAGAGCTGGGCCAGGTCGATGTCGGTGACCATGCCCATGCCCTCGCAGCGCGGGCACATGCCGCCGGTGACCGAGAACTCGCGCCGCTCCTTCACCGTCTCCCCGGCCTTCTCCATGGTGATGGCGCCGGCGCCGCTGACCGAGGCGACGTTGAAAGAGAACGCCTGCGGGGAGCCGATGTACGGCTGGCCGAGCCGGCTGAACAGGATGCGCAGCATCGCGTTGGCGTCGGTGACCGTTCCGACCGTTGACCGTGGGTTGGCGCCCATCCGCTCCTGGTCGACCAGGATCGCCGTCGTCAGGCCTTCGAGCATGTCGACATCCGGCCGTGCCAGCGTCGGCATGAAGCCCTGCACGAAGGCGCTGTAGGTCTCGTTGATCATCCGCTGGGATTCCGCGGCGATCGTGCCGAAGACGAGCGAACTCTTGCCGGAGCCGGAGACGCCGGTGAAGACCGTGAGCCGGCGCTTCGGGATGACGACGCTGACGTCCTTGAGGTTGTTCACCCTGGCGCCGTGGACGCGGATCAGGTCGTGGCTGTCCGCGCTGTGCCTGCCCTCGTCCTGTGCCGAGCTCGCGTGCGTGTCCGTCGTCATGGTCATGAGATCTCCAACTGTCGTGCGGGGTGCCGCGCCGCTGCAGGCGTCGCTGGTCGCGGCCGGTTTCGAGCTTACTTCGGAGCACTCGGCGCCGTCACGGCATCCGCAGTTCTGGCGCGTACGATCAGGTGGTGCCCCCACGTTCCCCTCTGCCGCAACGAAACGGGCTGGATGCCGCCTGGCTGCGCACTCCGGACCGGAACCCGGCATGGCCGGAGCCGTGGCCGCACATGGGCGCATGGCTGCACGAGCGGCTGTCCGAGCACATCGACGTCCCCGACTTCCTGAACCAGGGGCGGATCGTCTACGAGTCGGGGGAGCCGGCCCGCTGGGGCGACGACTACCGCTCGCACACCTTCGTCTGGTTCCACCGCGACCTCTCGGAGGAGAAGGTCGTTCCCGGGCAGATCCACGTCGTGCACCGGGACGAACGGATCGTCGTGATCGACAAGCCGGCGTTCCTCTCGTCGATCCCGCGCGGCAAGCACGTGCAACAGAGCGTCGTCGTGCGGCTCCGCGCCGAATTGGGGCTGCCCGAGCTCTCTCCGCTGCACCGGCTGGACCGGGTGACCTCGGGCCTGCTGGTGCTGGCGACAGAGAAGCGCTGGCGCGCCGCCTACCAGACGATGTTCCAGCGCGGCGAGATCGACAAGGGCTACCGCGCGCTCGCGCCCGACCGGCCGGAACTCGCCGAGGCGGTGACCGTGCGCAATCACCTCGCAAAGGAACGCGGGAAATTGCAGGCCGAGGTCGTGCCGGGAGCCCCGGTCAATGCCGAGTCGAGGATCGAACGGGAAGCGGTGCTCGGTGACTCGGCCGTGTACCGACTGACGCCGAAGACCGGGCGCACACACCAGCTGCGGATGCACATGCTCGGCCTCGGGGCGCCGATCGACGGCGATCCGCTCTATCCGGTCGTTCGCGGGGTGGGCGTCGATGACTTCTCCACCCCGCTGCAATTGCTGGCCAGCGACGTGGTGTTCACCGACCCGATCGACGGCGGCGCACGGCGCTTCGCCAGCGTGCGCACCCTCCCGCTGTACTCCGAGGCCTGAGCCCCGCGGCGCCGCGCCGCGCGCCCTGTCGGCGCCGAGCGGGGGCGTGTGCACAGTCGCGCGCTCGAACACGGCGCAGAGACCCCCCGCTCGGCGCCCGCTTGTCGCACGGCGTGCGCCGACGTATGATTCATCGAGCGATAGTTGAATCGCCAGTTCTATAATCGAACACCAAGCACCGCACAGAGAAGTGAGGAAGCCGTGCAGTTCCACCACCACGGATACGTGTCAACCGACCCGCGCGTCGAGCCGGCCGCAGGGGTCGGCATCGAGCGACCGGATGAGCTGCCGGACTACGTCGACGTGCTCATCGTCGGGACCGGCCCCGCCGGCGTCGTCGCCGCCGCGCAGCTGGCGCAGTTCCCCGGCGTCACCACCCGCATCGTCGAGCGCCGCGGTGAACGCCTCGCGATCGGGCAGGCCGACGGCATCCAGGCCCGCAGCGTCGAGACGTTCCAGGCCTTCGGCTTCGCCGAGCGCATCATCGCCGAGGCCTACCGGATCACCGAGATGGCGTTCTGGAAGCCGGACCCCGAGACGCCGCGCAACATCGTGCGCGCGGCTCGCACCGTCGATGACCCGACCGGGATCAGCGAGTTCCCGCACCTGATCGTCAACCAGGCCAGGGTGCTCGACTACTTCGCCGAGTTCGCGGCCAATTCGCCCGCGCGCATTCGGCCGGATTACGGCTTCGAGTTCCGGGGGCTGGAGGTGACCGGCGAGGGCGAGTACCCGGTGACGGTGACCCTTGAGCACAGCGCGGGCGAGCGTGCAGGGCAGCAGAAGATCGTGCACGCCAAGTACGTGCTCGGCGCCGACGGCGCCCGCAGCGCGGTCCGCGAGGCGATCGGGGCGCAGCACATCGGCGGCCAGGCGTTCCACGCCTGGGGCGTCATGGACACGCTGGCCGTCACCGACTTCCCCGACATCCGCACCAAGTGCTCCATCCAGTCCGAGGCGGGCAACATCCTGCTGATTCCGCGCGAGGGCGGCTACCTGTTTCGCATGTACGTCGACCTCGGCGAGGTGCCGGCCGAGGATCACGGGGCGATCCGTGCGACCAGCCTCGAACAGATCATCGCGAAGGCGAACGAGATCCTGCACCCCTACGTGCTCGACGTGAAGAACGTGCCGTGGCACAGCGTCTACGAGGTGGGTCACCGCGTGACCGACCGCTTCGACGACGTGCCGGTCGAGGAGGTCGGCACGCGCACGCCCCGCGTGTTCATCGCCGGCGATGCCTGCCACACGCACAGTGCGAAGGCCGGCCAGGGTATGAACGTCTCGATGCAGGATGGCTGGAACATCGCCTGGAAGCTCGGCCACGTGCTCTCGGGGCGCAGCCCGGAGAGCCTGCTCGCCACCTACTCCGCCGAGCGCCACGTCGTGGCCAAGGACCTGATCGACTTCGACCGCCAGTGGTCGACGCTCATGGCCAAGAAGCCGGAGGAGTACGACAGCCCGTCGGAGCTCGAAGACTTCTACGTGCGCACCGCGGAATTCCCCGCCGGCTTCATGACGCAGTACGCCCCGTCGATGATCATTGCCGAGGACACCGAACAGGGCCTCGCGACCGGTTTCCCGATCGGCAAGCGCTTCAAGTCGGCGCCCGTGACCCGGGTCTCGGACACGAACCCCGTGCAGTTGGGGCATCACCACCGTGCAGACGGCCGTTGGCGCATCTACGCCTTCGCCGATGCCGCGCGAGCCGGCGAGAGCTCCCGGCTCGCCGACTGGGCGGAGTGGCTGCGGAGCGCGCCGGAATCACCGCTGCTGGTGCACACGCCGGAGGGCGGCGACATCGACAGCGTCTTCGACGTCAAGGTCGTCTATCAGCAGCCGCACACGGAGGTCGACCTCGGCGGCGTGTCACCGGTGTTCCTGCCACGAACCGGTCCGTTCGGGCTGATCGACTACGAGAAGGTGTACGCGACCGATCCGGAGCACGACATCTTCGAGCTGCGCGGCCTCGACCGAGGCGGTGTGGTCGTGGTCGTGCGCCCCGACCACTACGTGGCGGATGTGCTGCCGTTCGGCGCAACGGCGGAACTGGCCGCGTTCTTCCGGCAGAACCTGCTGCCGGCCACCTGACGCGCCGACCCGCTGCCCGGCCGATGAACAGGTCGGGCAGCGGCTCGCTCAACGCTCACTCAGCGCGTCGCGCGTTCCAGCAGCTCCAGGATGTGCACATAGGACTCGCCGGTGGCGCGCGTCATGCCGATCTCGCAGGTGCGGTTGCAGGAGGCGTGTGCGTCGAAATCGCCGCCGGCGATCTCGGCCGCCTCGGCGGCGGTGGCCGAGGCGGTGAGCTCCGGGTGCAGCATCCCGCGATCACCGGCGAAGGCGCAACAACCCCAGGCATCCGGCACGACCGCCTCGACGGCGACGGCTCCGGCGAGCTCCCGCAGGTGATCGTTGGAGCCGAGCCGGGTGCTTGAGCACGTCGGGTGCAGCGCCAACGAGGCGATCTGTTCCGTCACGTCGAGCCCCGGCAGCAGACGCTCGGCGGCGAAGTCGACGGCGTCGATGATGCTGAGTGACACCGGGTGACCGTCGAGCTCCGTCACGTTCTCCAGCGCGTGCACCAGACCCTCCGTGCACGAGGAGTTGTCGCAGACGATCGGCAGGACGCCGCCCCCGGATGCCGCGAGCAGCGCCCGCACGGTCTTCTCGATCGCCGTGCGGTAGCCGTCGGCGAGGCCCTTGGACTTCCACGGCGTGCCACAGCAGAGCGAGTCGATCCGCTCGGGGGTCACCAGCCGAACACCGGAACGCTCGCAGAGCAGGCGGAACGCCTCCGCGGCACCGATGCCGCCATCGGCCGGGCCGAACATCGATCCGACGCACGCGGAGAAGAACACGGCATCGCCGGTCTCGGGCGAGCTGTGGGCGCGCTTGGCCCCGCCGCGCGGCAGGTCCCCGCTCCACTGCGGCACGACGTCGCGGCCGAGCACCGCCCGCCCGGCGGCGCTGGCCATGGTTGCGACCGGCGGCGCGAGCTTCGCCGCGCTGAGTGCGACGGATGCGCCGCGGCTGACGCCGCCCCAGATGCTCGCAACCCCGGCCGCGATCGTGCGCGTCGGCGCGTTGGCGTCCTGTTCGCGCAGTCGGCGCACCAGGTCACCGGTGTTGATCAGCACCGGGCACGCGGTCTGGCACATGCCGTCGGCGGCGCAGGTCTGCACCGAGGAGTACTCCTCCGCGGCGGCGAGCGTGGCATCCAGGGCCGCGTCGCCGTCGGCGCGGGCCGCTGCCCGCGCCCGGCGCACGGCGATGCGCTGCCGGGGCGTGAGCGTCACGTCCTTGCTCGGGCAGACCGGCTCGCAGTAGCCACACTCGACGCAGCGGTCGACCTCCGGCTCCACCTCCGGCGTCAGCTTCAGGTGTTCGAGGTGGGAGGTGGGGGAGTCGGTCAGCAGCACGCCCGGGTTCAGCACGCCCAGCGGGTCGCACAGCCGCTTCACCTCGCGCATGACCGCGTAGAGCTCGCCGCCGAACTGGCGCTCGACGAACGGCGCCATGATCCGGCCGGTGCCGTGTTCGGCCTTCAGCGTGCCACCGGCGCCGAGCACGAGCTCGACGAGGTCCTCGGTGAAATCCGCCTGGCGCGCGATGGCGCCGTCCGCGGTGAAATCCTCGGTGAGCAGGAAGTGGATGTTGCCGTCCTTGGCGTGCCCGAAGATGACCGCATCGTCATAGCCGTGCCGCCGGAACAGCAGCTGAAGCGAAGCGCACGTGTCGGAGAGCCGCTCGACGGGAACGGCGATGTCCTCCAGCAGTGCGGTGGTGCCGGGCTTCCTGGCGCCGGCGATGGCCGCGTACAGGCCTTTGCGGAAGTGCCAGAGGCGAGCGCGTTCCTTCGCATCGCGGGTGATGGCAAGGGCGGGTGCTCCGGCATCGGCAATGGCCAGCCCGGCGCTCTCGATCTGTGCGGCGAGGTCGGCGTCATCCGCGCCGTGGTACTCCACCAGGAGCGCGGCGTGCTCGGCGATCACGACGTCATCGATGATGCCGGCCGCCGTCGGGTCGGCCTGGACGACGCGGAGCGAAGCCGCATCCATCAGCTCGAGCGTTGCCGCGCCGGTGGCGACCAGGACGGGCAGGATGCCGGTCGCCGCGTCGAGGCTGTCGAACACGAGCAGGGCGGTGCCGATCGCCGGCGCGATCGGCACAGTGTCGAAGACGGCCTCGGCGACGAAGCCCAGAGTGCCCTCGCTGCCGACGAGGAGGTGGGCGAGGATCTGTACCGGCTGGTGGAAGTCGAGGAAGGAGTTCAGGCCATAGCCCATCGTGTTCTTGCCACGGTACTGGCGCTCGATCTCGGCGACGAGGTCGGCACGGCCACGGATCTCGTCGCGCAGCCGCTTCAGTCCGGAGTGCAGGGCGGGCTCCGCGGCGGCGAGCCGTGCATCGGCGTACGGCAGCGCGGTGTCGACGACGGTGCCGCTCGGAAGCACGACGGTCAGCGCGGCGAGCGTGCGGTAGCTGTTGTGATGCGTGCCGCAGGCCATTCCGCTGGAGTTGTTGGCGATGACGCCGCCGATGGTGGCCGCGATCTCGCTGGCCGGGTCCGGGCCGAGCTTGCGGCCGTGCCGGATCAGGCGGGCGTTCACCTGGCGCACGGTCGCGCCGGGCTGCACGCGCACCCTGGCGCCGCCGTCCTCGACCGTGATGCGCCGGAACGCCGAGCGCGTGTCGAGCAGGATGCCGTCGCCGGAGGCCTGACCGGAGAGGCTGGTGCCGCCGGAACGCACCGTCACGTGCCGGCCCGTACTCGCCGCGTACCGGAGAACGGCGGCGACATCGTCCGCATTCTGCGGCGTGACCACCGCCTCTGGCGTGAGCAGAACGTGCGAGGCGTCGACGCCGGCCACGATTCGATCGAACTGGGCGACCGTCACGGTGCGGTCGCCCTCGCCGCGCTGGCCGCCGAGAGCGCTCCAGAGTCCGGTTGCGAGCGACTCGTCGCCGGGGGAGACTGCGGATCGGGCGGCGGTTGCTGATGGAGTCATGCGCGGGGGATTCCTGACGTGTGGTGGTGCCGCGGCGCGGGGCGGACTCCGTTGAACACGCAGTGGACGACCATGAGGTGGGCGATCCTGCCCCGAGCGGTGCATGTAACTTTGTTACAGGAATAGCCTACATGGTGAAACTTTATGCCCCACCGGGGTGCTCAGACGCCGTAGGCGCGTGCCACGCTCTGCGCGCCGAGCTTCAGCCGCTCGGCGATCTCTCCCTCGGTGCCGGGAATGACGACGTGGATCACCGCGATCGACGCCGGCGGCTGTCCGGGCAGCATCAGCGGCACGGCGACCGACTTCAGCGAGGGCACGACCTCGTCGTGGCTGGAGGCGTAGCCGCGCGCCCGGCTCTCGGCCAGCTCCGCCCGCAGTTCCGCGCTCAGTTCGGCCGGCCATGCGCTCTCCGGAAGGCCGAGCAGGATCGCCTTGCCGGGGCCGCCGCGGCTGATCGGGTGCCGGTAGCCCGGGCGGTACGCCACAACGGCGACGGTCTGGCGCGGGGCGGCGCTGACCAGCGTGACGGCCTCGCCGCTGTCGAGCATCACCGCGAGCAGGCAGGTCATGCCGAGCTCATTTGCGATCTCGTTGAGCACGGGGAGCGCGGCCTGCTGCAGATTGCGCGCGACCCCAGAGTTCAACGCCGCAAGGCCCGCGCCCAGGCCGACGTGGCCCGCACCGTCCCGTGTGACGAGATCGTGTTCCTCGAGAGTGCGCAGCAGACGGTAGGCGACAGAACGGTGCACATCCAGCGCGCTGGCCAGTTCGGCGATCGAGAGATTGCGGTCGGCGCCCGCGAGGATCTCGAGCAGTCGGATGCCGCGACTCAGCGTTTGCGAGCCGGCCTGCGGAGCAGCCAGTTTCTCCATCGCTCGTCCAGCCTCTCTGCTCGTTTCCACGCGGCGGCACGGCATGTGATCACCGTGTTCGATATTAGGACACAATCGGCATTTTCTGGAGGACCGGGGTCTGTTCCCCGGCGCCGTTCCGTGTGATCCTGAAGCACCGAGCCTGTCGCCGCGGGTGACTCCATCGAGGAAGCGAGTGGCCATGAGTGAGCGTGAGGAGGTTGCCGCCCCGGGCGAGATCCGGCCGTGGTGGCGCCGTCGGCGCGAACTCGTCACCCCGGAGCTCATCTCCGGCACCGTGCTCGTGAGCGCAGTCATCGCCGTTGCCGACGAGAGCGGGCACGCCATCAGCACGACGGGGGTCACCGTCATCACCATGCTGGTGCTGTGGGTCTCGCAGTTCTACATCGTCGCGATCGCTGCTCAGGCCCGCCGGCCGGCGGGGGAGCCCGTGCATCCGGCCCGCTCGATCCGTGTCGGGCTCGAGGGCTCGGTCGGGCTGTTGATCGCGACCCTCCCGCCGCTGCTGCTGCTCCTGCTCGGCGACCTCGGCCTGCTGTCGGTGAACGTGTCCTACTGGTCTGCGCTCTGGGCGGGCGTGGTCGTGCTGGCATTCCTCGGCTGGATCGCGTTCAGCGGGCGGCGGGTCGCGTGGTACTGGCGGCTGTGTGGCACCTGTGCCACCGCCGGATTCGGCGTCGTCGTCATCCTCCTGCGGATCGTGATCGACTGAGGCAGTGACGGGGCCGGCGGCGGGGACTCAGTTGCGGAAGAACGCGTTCGATCGCCGCAGATAGAGCAGCACCAACGCGGTGATCGACAACAGGATGCTGATCACCGCGAGCCAGAGCAGCCAGGGCGCCGTGATCGACAACACGATCGCGGCCACGATCGACAGGCATTGGAACACGGTCGCGACCACTCTGGCCCCGTAGCTGCCACCGAACAGCCCTCCGGCGACGATCAGTGTGACGGCGCCGAGGATCGCGATGGCGACGGCGAAGACGATGAGCGGGCCGCCGCCGCCGATTCGCTGCACCAAGTCCTCGTTGCCCGTCTGGAAGAGCAGCAGCACGCCGGTGATCACATTGAGCGCCCCGGAGACCCAGAGCGTGATGGCGACGGCCGTGACGCCGCCGGGGCGGGGGTTCTCTGTGGACACGGTGTGCTCCCGTCGCTTCACTGCCTGGCCATGATGACGCGCAGGCGCTCCGCCGGGTCGATGAGATGGTCGTGATCGTCGTCGCCGATGTCGATCTGCACCCACTGGATCGTGCCGGTGAAGCGACTGGTCTGCGGCGTGTATCCGGAGGCGACGGCCGTACCGGACTCGAATCCCACATCGGTGGTCTCGTCGGCGGAGAAGATCATCGCCTGGGTGGCGCCCACGCGGCCGGTCCCCGCAGCCGTGCCGTCGTAGTACAGCGTGACGTCGCCGCCCTTGCCGAGCCCGCCGCCGTCGTAGGCGAACTCCATCCGCACCTGGTGCCTGCCGGCCGGCACGGGTGAGCCCGCCGTCGTCGTGAACTCCTGGATGCCGAGCACGTTGTAGGTGAACACCGCCGCACCGTCCTTGAGGTAGAGACTCCACCCGCCGAAATGGCCGCCCTGGGCGATGATGACCCCGTCGGCGCCGCCATCCGGGATGTCGATCTCGGCGGTGACAGAGAACGACTTGTTCTTGATGCTGACGACGCTGTTCTCCGACAGTCGGCCCATGCCCGCGTAGAGCAGCTGGCTGGTGCCGTGGATCAGCGTCGGCCGGCCGGCGACCTCGGGCGTCGCACGTTCGATGCCACGATCGTCGATCGGCAGCACGTTGTACTTCGTCGCCTCGATCAGCCAGAGCCGTTGGAGTTTTGCCAGCATGGTCGGATTCGCGGCGGCGAGGTCACGTGCCTGGCTGAAGTCGCTGCCGCCGTCGTAGAGTTCCCAGACGTCGTCGTCGAAGGCGCGCAGGGTGCCGCCGACCATCTCCCACGGCGTACGGTGTTTCGTCACCGCGCTCCAACCCTTGTAGTACAGGCCGCGGTTGCCGAACATCTCGAAGTACTGCAGATCGTGGCGCTCGGCGGCATCCGGCTCGGTGAAGGTGTAGAGCATGCTGGTGCCCTCCATAGGCGACTGCTGCACGCCGTTGACCATGGTCGGTTCCGGCAGCCCTGCCGCCTCCAACACGGTCGGCGCCACGTCGATGACGTGCGTGAACTGGCTGCGCAGCGCGCCCTTCTCGGCGATGCCGCGTGGCCACGACACGATGGCGCCGTTGCGGGTTCCGCCCCAGTGCGATGCGACCTGCTTCGTCCATTGGAACGGGGTGTCCATCGCCCAGGCCCAGCCGACCGCGTAGTGGTTGTATGAGCTCGGCGTGCCGAACTCGTCCATCCTGGATACCAAGTACTCCGGGGTCTCGAGGGCGGCCATGCCGTTGAAATTGGCCATCTCGTTGAACGCGCCGTTGAGGGTGCCCTCTGCGGACGCCCCGTTGTCGCCGATGATGTAGTAGATCAGTGTGTTCTCCAGGGCGCCGAGCTCCTCGATCGTGTCGAGCACGCGGCCGACGTGGAAGTCGGTGTGTTCGAGGAATCCTGCGTACACCTCCATCTCGCGCTCCAGCACGGGCTTGAGCTCGGCCGGCATGTCATCCCATGCGGGGATCTCGGCGTGCCGCGGGGTCAGCTCGGCATCCGCCGGGATGACTCCGAGTTCCTTCTGCCTGGCGAAGGTCTTCTCCCGCTGGGCGTCCCAGCCGTCGGCGAACGCGCCCTTGTACTTGTCGGCCCACTCCTGCGGCACGTGGTGGGGCGCGTGCGTGGCTCCGGGAGCGAAGTACACGAAGAACGGCTTGTCGGGCATGAGCGCCTTCTGGCTGCGGATCCAGTTGCAGGCGTGATCGGCCAAGTCCTCGGTGAGGTGGTAGCCCTCTTCGGGCGTCGCCGGGGGTTCGACGGGCGTCGTGCCGTCGTAGAGCGCCGGATCCCACTGGTTGTTCTCGCCGCCGATGAAGCCATAGAACTTCTCGAAGCCGCCGCCGGCCGAGGGCCAGGCGTCGAACGGCCCCATCGGGGAGGACTGCCAGACCGGCACCTCGTGGCACTTGCCAAACTGGGCCGTCGAGTAGCCGTTCAACTTCAGGGTCATCGCCAGCGGTGCCTTGGTGTTCGGGCGCAGCGAGCTGTTGCCAGGCGCCGACGTCGCCGTCTCGGTGATGCTGCCCATGCCGACGGAGTGGTGGTTGCGCCCGGTGAGCATCGCCTGCCTGGTCGGTGCGCAGAGTGCCGTCGTGTGGAAGCGGTTGTAGCTGAGGCCGGCGGAGGCCAGCCGCTCGGCGTTGGGCGTGGCGCAGGGCCCGCCGAAAGCGCTCGACGCCCCGAAGCCCACGTCGTCCAGCAGCACGATCAGCACATTGGGTGCTCCGGCCGGCGGGAGCAGCGGTTCGATCGGCGGATACGCGGTGTCCGGATCCTTGGCGTCATAGGTGGTCAGTGTCGGCGCCGGACGGTCGGGGATCGGAAGCATTGCGCGTGCGTGACGATCGGGGTTCATGGCTGCTCTCTCTGCTCACTGGGTCTGCTGGTGCACGCTAACCCCGGAGCAACCTGCTCGCCTCACCCGATCTGCGTGATGCCGCAACGTGCCGGCACGTCGGCGCACGAACGAGGCGGGGCACGGCCACAATGGCCGGGCCCCGCCTCGGGAGCTGCGTCGTGCTCAGGCCGCGGCCAGAGCCTTCGCCTTGAGCGCCTCGAACTCGGCCGGGCTCAACGCGCCGGAGTCGAGTAACTGCTTCGCCTTCTCGATCTCGGCGGCCGGCGAACTGCTGCTGCTGCCTGCGACGCCGCGGATGTACTCGTCGTTCTGATAGCGGGCCTGACGGTACTCGTCCATGCGCCGCTCCGACATCTGGCGCCCGCGTGCGATCAGATAGACGAAGGTGCCGAGGAACGGCACGAACACCAGGAACAGCACCCAGATGGCCTTCATCCAGCCGTTCAACGTGTGGTCGCGGAACACATCGACGATGACGGTGATGAAGATCCAGATGCACGCGATGGTGATGTAGACCCAGAACAACCAGATCAGATAATCCCAGAAACTCATGCTCGTTCCGCCTTCCAGCATGCGGTGTGCCCATCACCCCGCGGTCGAGTCGACGCTATTGCCCGGCTCGTGCGCCGACATCATCCCGATGGCATGAACTCCGCACACCGTACGCAGAGCGGTGTTCACCCCATCCGCGTGAGGCGCTTTCCCCGCGGTTGTCGTCCACTTGGAGGGAAGGACAGGCCCCGGGTTGCCGCCGCAGTGCGGGCAGACCGATTGGGGCTCGCCTGCGGAAGGGGTGGTGTCGTGGATTACAGGCAACGGCTGCGCCGGATGGCGATCAACGAACAGGGAGTCGTCGAGAGCGAGGCCGGCCTCAGCGAGCTCGGCGTACTCGATCCCAAGACCCTCGCGCTCGCTCGTCTGGCAGCGTTGGTGGCGATCGGAGGCGCTGGACCGTCGTTCGGTGAGCAGGCGACGGCCGCCGTGAGCGCCGGAGCCTCCGCAGACGAACTCGTCGACGTCATCGTGGGAGTGGCCTCCATCGTCGGTGTCCCGCGTGTCGTTGCCGCTGCACCACGGCTAGCACTGGCGCTCGGATTCGACGTCGAAGACTCCGTCGACTGACGAGACTGGCGCTCAGCCGCCCAGCAGCCCGATGGCCATCGCCCGCTCGACGGCTTCCGCCCGAGACGAGACGCCCAGCTTGCGGTAGATCGACCCGACCTCGGTGCTGACGGTGTTGCGCGACACGAACAGGCGCGCTCCGATCTCCGGCACGGTCAGGTGCGTCTGCAGATAGGGCAGGAGCCGCAACTCGGCCGGGCTGAGCGGCGAGGCCCCGACGGCGCCGGTCGTCGGTGAGGAAATGATCGATTGGAGCGCGGCGATGTCGTCCAGCAGAGTGCCGAGCTCTGGTCGATGAAGCAGGATGTCGTCGATCTCCCGCATCAGGTGCCTGGCCGTTGCGTGGTCGCCGAGCGCGAAATGCGCCTGAGCCAGCTGTAGGCGCACCCGGATCGCGAGGGCGGGAAACGCCCACGTGCAGACCGGGCGGGCGCGCATGGCCCTGGTGAGGTCTCGCTGGGCGGCTTTCAGATCGCCACGATGCAACGTCAGCCTGGCCGCGCCCGCCAGCGCGAGCACGGCGGTCGCGTAGTCCTCAAGGTGCTGCTCGTCAACCGTGCGCAGCGCCGACGCGAGGAGGGCGTCGGCCTCCGCCCAGAGACCGCGATCCATGGCGATGATCGCGCGTTCGGAGTCGCAGAGGACCTGACCGTCGCTGTTGCCTACGCTCGTGGCCAGCTCGGACGCCTCGGCGAAGTGGCGATCGGCCGTGTCGGCGTCCCCGAGCAGCAGCTCTGCCTCCCCGGCCAGACTCAGGGCCCGGTCCCGCCACGTACTCCACACGGGCTCCAGGTCCAGCGCCAGCCGGGCGTCGGCGAGTGCGCGCTCTGGCCCGGCCGCGCACATCACCGACCGCAACATCGCACGATCGGACTCGAATGACGCTGAGCCGTCGAACGGCGCGGAATCGAAGGATGCCGCCTCGAGCGTGGCGGCCAGCCGCTCCGCGGCGCTTGCCTGCCCGGAGATGACGGCGATCCACCCGGCCAGTACCCCGAAGGGTGGATGGCTCTCGATCGCGGAGCCTCCGAGCTTGGTGATCCACCGCTGCACCGTGTCCAGCTGCCCGGCTTGATAGGTGGGCAGGGCCAGCTCAGAGACCAGGCGCACGGATTGCTCGCGTGCGGGGGTCTGCAGCAGGTGTTCGATGGCGTTCGCCGCGCTCCCATTCGCCTCGTACCACTCGGCAGCCCTGAGATGCAGCCCGTCGATCAGCTCTGGGTTGACGCGGCGAAGCTCGCTCAGCAAGAACTCCCGAAACAGTGGGTGGTAGCGAAACCATTCCCGACGGCGATCGAGGGCGATCAGAAAGACGTTGGACGCCTCCATCTCCCGCAGCCGCGCCTGCGAGCCCGCCTCGCCGAGCAGCGCGTCGCAGAGCCCGGCAGAGAACTGCTCGAGCACGGCCGTGCACCGCAGGAAGTGCTGGGCGTCGTCGGAGAGTGTCGCCATCGACTCGCGGTAGAGGTAATCCGAGATGTAGCGGTCGTCTCCAGAGACGGCGGCCACGCCGCCGTGACTGTCGCGGGCAATGAGCGCGGCCAGGTACAGCCCGACCGGCCAGCCCTCCGTACGTTCCGTGATGTCGGCGGCCAGATCCGCGCTCAGGGGCACCTGAGCCTGCGTGAAGATCTGCACGGCCCCGCTCGCGTCCAGAGCGAGGCTCTCGGCGGAAATCTCCAGGACCGTGCCGTCTGCGCGGAGTCGTGCGAGGTCCGAATGTTCGTGCCGGCTCGCCGTCACGATCTGGGAGCCAGGCGGGACACCACCCAACACAACACCCAGTACGTCCTGGCAGCCGGGCGAACTGATCACGTGAAGGTCGTCGACAAGGATGACGAAGTCGACGGGGCTCGTCCGCAGCGCCATGGCCAGGCGCGGGGCAGCGCGGCCGAGCGCCGAGGCGCCGTGTCCGTGCATGTTGGTGATCAGGGCGGGATCCGCCCCGGTCGCCTGTACGAACGCCGAGGCGAGAAGGGTGAGCAGCGTTACGGCGTCATCGTCGAAACGATCTAGCGTCACGTAGGCGACGGCGCGGTCCTCCGACGCGGCCCACTGGGCCAGCAGACTCGACTTGCCGTATCCGGACGGTGCGGTGACGGCCACGATCCGGCACTCGCTCTTGCGGGCAGTACTGATGAGCGCTGAACGACTGACGAACCCGGCCCTGGGGGCGGGGATCGCCAGCTTTGTTTCCAGAAGCAGCCGATCCAGCTCGAGTACGCTCGGGGCTGCGACCTGAGGTGACTCGGCCACGATCGCATACTAGGCCCGCCGATGCCAGACACTCAAGCGCCACGCACGCGTGTGCGCAACTGTGACGTCATCTGCACGGCGGTGGGGTGGACAGCGGAACGCCGCCGTCGTAGCGTGCACAGTAGGCCCGGCATCCCTCGCCGTGCGACAGCAGCTGGACAACTCGCAGCAGGGAGCATTCCGATGACCTTCCCCCCGATTGCCGACTACGCATTCCTCTCCGACTGCGAGGTGAGCACCCTGATCGCGCCGGATGGGGCCGTCGAGTGGCTGTGCCTTCCGCGCCCCGACGCGCCGAGCGTGTTCGGTGCATTGCTCGACCGGGCGGCCGGGAGCTTCCGTTTCGGGCCGGCGAACACCGCCGTTCCGCAGCAGCGGCGTTACCTGCCTGGAACGATGGCTCTGGAGACGACCTGGCACACGGCAACGGGGTGGCTGACGGTGACCGATGTGCTCGTGCTCGGCGCGGTCGATGACGCGCGTCGCAGCGCATCGCGGCGCTCGCCGGGGGATGCGATGTCCGGGCGAACGCTGCTCAGGATCGCGACGTGCTTCGATGGCAGGGTCGAACTCGATCTCAGTTGTTTCCCGCTCTTCGACTATGGCCGGGTGCAGGGGGAGTGGGCGTACGAGGGCTCCGGATTCGCTCAGACGAGCGTCACGGCCGGCGATGTCACTCTGACGCTCACCAGCGACATCCCACTGGGTCTGATGGGAGCCCGTAGCTATGGCAGGAGGACTCTGACCGCCGGGGAGTCCGCGTTCGCGGCGCTGAGTTGGGGCGAGCACGTCACGGCGGATCTCGATGAGGCTCGCGAGCAGCTGCGATTCACCGAGGAGTTCTGGCGGGAGTGGATCAGCATGGCCACGATTCCCGACCATCGCTTCCGCCCGTACATCGAACGCAGCGCACTGGCGCTCAAGGGGCTGAGCTACGCGCCGACCGGGGCGATCATGGCCGCCGGGACGACCTCGCTGCCTGAAACACCGGGGGGAGAGCGGAACTGGGACTACCGCTTCACCTGGATCAGGGACACGGCGTTCATGCTGCGTGCGTTGCACAGTCTCAGACTCGACTGGGAGGCATTCGAGTACTTCGCCTTCATCATCGACGCCGTGTCGGAGACCGACCCGTCGATCCCGTGGTCACTGCAGATCATGTATGGGATCGGCGGCGAGCGGGACCTGACCGAGCACACTCTCGACCATCTCTCCGGCTACCGCGAGTCTCGCCCGGTGCGCACGGGCAACGGCGCGTTCGACCAGCACCAGCACGATGTGTGGGGGATGCTGCTCGACGCCGTCGAAGAACACCTGCAAGGCGGCGGGCAGCTGGCCCCCGCGATCTGGGGCCGCCTGTGCACGCTGGTCGACACGGCGATCGAGCGGAGCAGCGAACCCGATCAGGGGATCTGGGAGATGCGGGGCGCTCCGCAGCACTTCGTCGCGTCCAAGGTGATGTGTTGGGTGGCCGTGGATCGCGGCATCCGCATTGCGCGCGGCCGGGGCGACACGGAACGCGCCGCTCGGTGGCAGAGCGCTGCGGACGAGTTGAAGACCGAGATCTGCACGAGGGGCGTCGACGAGCGCGGGGTGTTCACCCAGCACTATGACACGACGGAACTCGACGCCTCGCTGCTGCTGTTGCCGCTGATGGGCTTCCTGCCGCCGGACGACGAACGGGTGCGGGCGACGGTGCTCGCGATCGCCGACGAACTCACCGAGCAGGGGCTGGTGCTGCGCTACCGGGTCGACCGTACCGAGGATGGCCTGAGCGGGGAGGAGGGCACCTTCTCGATCTGTTCATTCTGGCTCGTGTCGGCGCTCGCCGAGATCGGCGAGCTCGACGCCGCCTCCGCCCTGTTCGAGAAGATGCTGAGCTTCGCCGGCCCGCTCATGCTCTACGCGGAGGAGATCGATGCGACGACGGGGCAGCACCTCGGCAACTTCCCGCAGGCATTCACCCACCTCGCCCTCATCGATGCGGCGAATCGGCTGATCGCCGCCGAGCAGTCCGTGCGCCGTCGGAATCCCTGACCTGGGGCGTGCCGCCGTCGATGCAACACCTGACGCAGCAGCACAGAAAGCAATCAGCACAGAAAACAACCAGCACAGAAAGCAGGACAGCATGGACCTCGGGGCATTCTCCGTCAGCCTGAGCGTCGCGGATCTCGCGGCCTCCCGTGCCTTCTACGAGACGCTCGGCTTCGAACACGTCATGGGAGACCAGGCGGAGAACTGGCTGATCCTCCGCAATGGCCAGACGACGATCGGCCTGTTCCAGGGCATGTTCGAGGGCAATCTGCTCACCTTCAATCCCGGATGGTCGCCCCTCGCCGAGCCGCTCGCCGATTTCGAGGATGTCAGGAGCCTGCAGAAGAGGTTCGCGGCAGACGGGCTTGAGCTCCTCGCCGAGGTCGACGAGACGACGAGCGGGCCGGGCAGCTTCATGCTGCGCGATCCGGATGGCAACGTCATCCTGTTCGATCAGCACGTCGGCTGAGCGCCCCGGCGGTCCCACGCGGTGGTGCCGGCCGAACGAGCCGCTCAGTCGGCCTGACGCGACGAGAACTGGCCGATGAAGTCGCCGAGGTGCTTCTCATAGGCGGCTGGGTCGACGTTCCAGCTCTGGATGTGGCCGGCGTCGGCCACAGGCACGTACAGGGCGTTCGGCAGCGACGCGGCGAAGGCGGCGCTCTCCGCCGGCGGAACCAGTGGGTCGGCGAGCCCCTGGAACAACAGGATCGGCAGCGTGTCGAATGGGCCCGTCTGGTCGAGCTCGTCGAGTACGCCGAGGTCGATGTCGCCGCGCCAGGACACCGCCGACTGCAGCGCGCCGCCCAGGAAGCCCAGGTGGAAGCGGTCGGCCTGCCCCTGGAGCACACCGGCCCAGTCGAGCACGGGCGCGTCGAGCACCATGCCGAGTACCTTCGACGCGTGCGGTGATTCGTGCATGAAACGCGTGACGATGCTGCCGCCCATCGAGTCGCCGTAGAGCACGAAGCGGGTGGCGCCCTGGCTCAGCGCATAGTCGGCCGCCGACTCGAGGTCTCGCCACTCCGTCTGGCCGAGTGAGATCAGGCCGGTCGGGCTCTGCGGGGCGTCGGCGTCGTTGCGGTAGGTGATCAACAGCGTCGGCAGGCCTGCGTCGACGAGCGTCGGCAACGGCCGGAGCCCGCTCTCACGCATGCCGTCGATGCCGTGCACGAACAGCACCCAGGTGGAGCCGTCGCCATCGACCTGCCAGGCCGGCATCGGGCCCAGTTCGCCGTCGACGGCCACGTTCGTGAACGGGATGCCGAGGCTCGTCTGCGGGTCGCCGTCGTAGATGTTGGGGTTGAGCTGCACGGCGGTGCCGGCGCTGAGTTCTCCGGAGATGTTCGAGATGGGGCGGATGACGGTGGAGCCCGTGGTTCTGACGGTCGGCCCGATCGTCGCAGTGCCCGTGCCGGCATCCGTATTCCACACCAGGCCGTAGGTGCCGACGCGTTCGGTGGCGGCCATCTTCGTGAGGGTGATCTCACCGTCGGCGACAGCGACGACGTCGCCGGCGGGGGTCGACGTATTGTGATGCGGCGTGAGGAGGAGTTGTGCGCCGCCGAAGACGACGAGACCGCATCCGAGTACGGCGATCAGCACGATTCCACCCAGTGTGATCCAGGGCCACCGGCGGCGTGTTCGAGGTCGTCGTGCCATTCGGTCACTTTAGCGGGCGCCGTGGTGCAGGCCGGTGCGGCGCGGGTCAGCCCGCCGCGGTCGACGCGGAGACGACTCTGGGGCGTGCCGGCAGCGCCGACACGCCCCAGAGCGGTGTTCACGTCAGGTGAGTGACGTCAATCAGATCCGTTCAGTTCAGATCGGTCCCGATCAGTTGACTGCCTCGAGCGCGTCGACCAGACCTTCGCCGAAGAAGGCGTTGTCCGTCGCCGGTCCGGTGCACAGCGCCGATCCGGTCGGGCAGGCAACATCGTTGGCCTGTGTGTAGAGCACATCGCCGAGTGCGAGACCGGAGTACTCCGGGTGCACCGACTTCAACAGAGCGGCAACGCCGGCGACGTGCGGGGACGCCATCGAGGTGCCGGAGGAGGTGCCATAGCCGCTGCCGGTGACGGTCGAGAGGATCGCCGAACCGGGCGCCGCGATGTCGATGACGTTGAGGCCGTAGTTGGAGAAGCCCGACTTGGCACCCGTCGACGTGGTGGAGGAGACCGTCACGACGCCGTCAAGCTCGGCGGGGATGTCGTGGCAGCTCGCATCGATCGGCCGTGTGACCGGGACCGTGTCGTTGGGGCTGGCCGAATCGACAGTCTTGTTGGCGAGGTCCAGCGCGGAGTTGCCCGCGGCTGCCACGTTCAACACGCCCTTGCCCTGCGAGTACTGCACGGCACGGTTCACCGCGGTCTTCACAGCGCTCTGGTCGGCGTTGTTGTCGCACCAGAACTCCCACGGGTCGATGTAGTAGCTGTTGTTCGTGATGTCAGCGCCGGTTTCCGTCGCGTGCATGAAGCCACAGATTGCCGCCTCCGGGTAGATGAATCCGTCGTCGTTGACGACCTTCACCGCCGACACGCGAACGTTCGGCGCGACACCGACGATGCCGACGCCGTTGCGGGCTGCGGCGATCGTTCCGGCAACGTGCGTGCCGTGGGAGCTGGTGGTCGGCTGCCACGATTCGTAGCTCGTGTCGGCCACGCCGCTCAGGCAGCTCGCCGAGGCGTCCACGTCGATGTTCGCGGCCAGGTCGGGGTGGTCACCCTGGATGCCGGAGTCGATCACGGCGACGAGCACGTCGCGGCTGCCGTCGGTGATCTCGTGCGCTGCGACCGCACCGATCGCCGCCATGTCCCACTGGCGGCTCTCCGACGGGTCGGGGATGACGGTCACTTCGGCTTCGACGCCGGAGTCCTTGGTCGTCGCGGCGGCGGCGGAGCGACGGTTGCCCGACTCGCCGGGCGCCAGCGGGTCGCTGACTCCGAACGTGGCATCGGTCTCCGCGACGGGGGCGGTGCGGGTCGCGCCGACGGAGAGCACGGCCTTCTCCTTCGCCACCGATGCGGCGAACGCGGCGTTGTCGGACTGAGCGAGTACGACGCCGATCTCGGCGTACGACTCGATGACGCTACCGCCCGCCGCGGCAACGGCACGCTCGACCTTGAGCGTCTGTCCGCGGTTGACGATGCCGACGTTGATGGCGTAGTTCATGAGCGGGCCGGGAACGACCTCGACCGAGGCGGGGCCTGCGGCGTTCGGTGCGGCCATGGCGGCGCCGGGTGCGAGAACTGCGGCGCAGAGGGCCGCCGATATCGCGATCCCTGCTGTGACGGCGCGTCTGCGCGGAATGCCGCTCGTGCTTGTACGGAGAGTGAACATCGTGCTCCTGATTCTCTGTGGCTTCGATTAAGCCGGTTCGGCTCCGTGCCCCGCACGCCGGATTGTGGTGCGACGGCGAGACACGAAGCGAGGGCGGAATGAGTGCACGGCCCAACCCCGATCGATGCAGTGATGTGAAGCGACCGAGGTCTGATGTGCATTCCGCCCTCTGGCTCCGAAGCCTATGAATGCGCCGTCGGAGGCGATAGTCGGCATAAAGGGGGACACCCCCCGCTCGGGGGAGACTGAATCAGGTGACGGATGCGGGAGACGCGTCATCCACAGCGTCATCCGCAGCGGCATCCGGTGCCTTCTGCCACGGCCAGCGCCCGGTGATCTCCAATTCGAGCGAGAAGCTGAGGAAGGTACGGATGAGCACGATGCCACCGAGCACCGCGACGTTCTGCAGCGTCGGGGTCAGCGCAACCGTCTTGATGATGTCGGCGGCGACGAGAAGCTCAAGCCCGAGCAGGATCGAGCGCCCGAGCGAGCGGCGGAAGGGCACGTACACCGGGCCGGTGCGCTTGGCGATGCCGTACAGGGCGATCACCGTCGCCGCGAGCGCGCCGATCACGATCGCCGCGACACCTGCGATGTCGATGATGGTGCCAATGAGCTCGATCACTGCGTGGAAGTCCATGCTCTGTTAGTACACTGCGTGGCAAGCCGTGGCAAGGGTGCCGCTCGCCCCTGCAGCGGGGCGTCATGCAGGCGCCATGGCCGAATCTGCTCGGTACGATGAGCGGGTGACTGACGCGCCCGCACCGATCGACACCCCCGCACCCACCGGCACCGACATCTCCGCCGCGGTACGCCCGGCGCGTGCGCAGGCGCTGCTGGATGCGCTCGCCTCTCGGGTCGTGATCGCCGACGGCGCCATGGGCACGATGCTGCAGGAGCACGAGCCGACGCTCGAGGACTACCGCCAGCTCGAGGGCTGCAACGAGATCCTCAACGTCAGCCGCCCCGACATGATCGGCGCCATTCACGACGCCTACTTCGAGACCGGCATCGACGCCGTCGAGACGAACACCTTCGGCGCCAACTGGTCGAACCTCTCCGACTACGACATCGACGACCGCATCGAGGAGCTCGCCCACGCCGGCGCCGCGATCGCGCGCGAGCGGGCGGAGGCCTGGGAGGCCCGCGACGGCCGACTGCGCTGGGTCCTCGGTTCGATGGGGCCGGGCACCAAGCTGCCGAGCCTCGGCCACACCACCTACGCGCACCTCAAGGCCACCTTCGCCGAGCAGGCGCTCGGTCTCATCCGCGGCGGCGCGGACGCCTTCCTGATCGAGACCTCGCAGGACCTGCTGCAGACCAAGTCGGCGGTGAACGGATGCCGCGCCGCAATCGCGTCGAGCGGCATCCGCCTGCCCATCTTCGTCGAGGTCACCGTCGAGACCACCGGAACCATGCTGATGGGCAGCGAGATCGGCGCGGCCCTGACGGCGCTCGAGCCGCTCGGCATCGACGCCATCGGCCTGAACTGTGCCACGGGACCGGCCGAGATGAGTGAGCACCTGCGCCACCTCTCGAAGTTCGCAACCGTTCCGGTGATGTGCATGCCGAATGCCGGCCTGCCCGTGCTCGGCGCGAACGGCGCCAGCTACCCGCTCACCCCGGTCGAGCTCGCCACCGCGCACGAGCAGTTCGTCAAGGAGTTCGGTCTGGGCCTGATCGGAGGATGCTGCGGCACGACGCCGGCGCACATGCGCGCCGTCGTCGAGCGCCTGCAGGGTGCTGCGCCCGCCGAGCGCGCCCTGGAGAGCGACCCGGGCGTCGCCAGCCTCTACCAGCACGTCAGCTTCGAGCAGGAGAGCTCCTACCTCGCGATCGGCGAGCGCACCAACGCGAACGGCTCCCGCGCCTTCCGGGAGGCCATGCTCGACGGCCGGTGGGACGACTGCGTCGAGATCGCCCGCAACCAGGTGCGCGACGGTGCGAACCTGCTCGACGTCTGCACCGACTACGTCGGCCGCGACGGCGCAGACGACATGCGCCAGATCGTCTCGCGTCTGGCCAGCGCCTCCACGCTGCCGCTCGTCATCGACTCCACGGAGCCCGCCGTGTTGCAGGCCGGCCTCGAGCTGATCGGCGGCCGCCCCGTCGTCAACTCCGTCAACTTCGAGGACGGCGAGGGTGGGACCAGCCGCTTCGCCCGCATCATGCCGCTCGTCAAGGAGCACGGTGCGGCCGTGATCGCGCTGACGATCGACGAGCAGGGCCAGGCCCGCACGACGGAGAGCAAGGTCGCCATCGCCTCCCGCCTCGTCGACACCCTGGTCGACGAGTGGGGCATGCGCGTCGACGACATCATCGTCGACGCGCTCACCTTCCCCATCGCCACCGGGCAGGAGGAGACCAGGCGCGACGCCATCGAGACGATCGAGGCGATCCGCCAGATCACCGCGAAGTACCCGGGCATCAACACCACGCTCGGCGTCTCCAACGTCTCCTTCGGGCTGAACCCGGCTGCCCGCTCCGTGCTCAACTCCGTGTTCCTGCACGAGGCCGTCGAGGCGGGTCTGACGAGTGCGATCGTCGACGCCGCGAAGATCGTGCCGCTGGCATCCGTGCCGGAAGACCGCCGCAAGGTCGCGCTCGACCTCGTCTGGGACCGTCGCGAATACGATGCGGACGGCACGCTCGTCTACGACCCGCTGTCGACCATGCTCGACCTCTTCGCCGGGGTGGATGCCGCTGCGCTGAAAGATCAGCGGGCCGCCGAGCTCGCCGCGCTCCCGGTTGGGCAACGCCTGGAGCGCCGCATCATCGACGGTGAGGCGAAGGGCCTCGAAGCCGATCTCGACCTGGCCCGTGCCGGCGGTCTGAGCGCGATCGAGATCATCAACCTGCACCTGCTCGAGGGCATGAAGGTCGTCGGCGAACGCTTCGGCGCCGGCGAGATGCAGCTGCCGTTCGTGCTGCAGTCGGCCGAGGTCATGAAGAACGCCGTCGCCCTGCTCGAGCCGCACATGGAGAAGTCGGATGCAGCGGGCAAGGGAACCATGGTGATCGGCACCGTGCGCGGCGACGTGCACGACATCGGCAAGAACCTCGTCGACATCATCCTCTCCAACAACGGCTACACGGTCGTGAACATCGGCATCAAGCAGACCATCAACGAGTTCATCGCCGCGGCGGAGGAACACAACGCCGATGTCATCGGCATGAGCGGCCTGCTCGTGAAGTCGACGGTCGTCATGAAGGAGAACCTGCTCGAGCTGCAGAATCGTGGCTTCGCGAAGCGGTGGCCGATCATCCTCGGCGGTGCCGCCCTCACCCGCAGCTACGTCGAGGACGACCTCGACTCGCTCTTCGACGGCACCGTTCGCTACGCCCGCGACGCCTTCGAGGGCCTCGCGCTGATGGAACCGCTCGTCGCGATCGCCCGCGGCGCCGACCCCGACAGTGTCGGGCTCCCGGCGCTGAAGAAGCGCATCCACCGGCCGAGCCAGCTCATCGTGACCGAGCCGGAGAACCTTCCCGCCCGCTCGGATGTCGCCAGCGACAACCCCGTGCCCGCCCCACCGTTCTGGGGCACCCGCATCGTCAAGGGCATCGCCCTGGCGGAATACTCGGCGTTCCTCGATGAGCGCGCGACCTTCCTCGGGCAGTGGGGGTTGAAGCCCAGCCGCGCCGAAGACGGTGCCAGTTACCAGGAGCTCGTCGACACCGAGGGTCGCCCGCGGCTGCGCTACTGGCTCGACCGGATTCTCGCGGAGGGCATGCTCGATGCATCCGTCGCCTACGGCTACTTCCCGGTGGTCGCGGACGGCAACGACATGGTGGTGCTGCACCACGGCGACGACCCCAGCGGCACACTCGGTGCTCCCGGGCTGCTGGCACCGGACGGCGGCTCCGGCGGCGCGGTCGGAACCGAACGCCTGCGCTTCGCCTTCCCGCGGCAACGGCGCGACCGGCACCTGTGCCTCTCGGACTTCGTGCGTGCCAAGGACTCCGGACAGGTGGATGTGGTCGCCGTGCAGCTCGTGACCGCAGGGCAACGGGTGAGCGAGACCACGTCGAAGCTGTTCGCCGAGAACAAATACCGTGACTACATGGAGCTCAACGGGCTCGCGATGCAGCTCACCGAGGCACTGGCCGAGTACTGGCACTCGCGGGTGCGCGACGAGCTCGGTCTCGGCGCCGAAGACCCGACGGATGTCGCCGGGCTGTTCAAGCTCGAGTACCGCGGCGCGCGATTCTCACTCGGCTACCCGGCGTGCCCCGAGATGGAGGACCGGCGCAAGGTGGTGGAGCTGCTGAAGCCGGAGCGCATGGGAGTGGTGCTCTCCGAGGAGCTGCAGTTGCACCCGGAACAGTCCACCGATGCCTTCGTGTTCCACCACCCGGAGGCCAAGTACTTCTCGGTTTAGCCCCACCTCGCCGGTCGAGCGTGTCGAAACCCGCCCCCGTTGGTTGAGCGCCCCCGGTTGAGCCTGTCGAAACCCGCCCCCGCTGGTTGAGCGCCCCCGTTGGTTGAGCCTGTCGAAACCCGCCTCCGTTGGTTGAGCGCCTCCGCCGGTTGAGCCTGTCGAAACCCGCCCCCGTTGGTTGAGCCTGTCGAAACCGCGTCCGTGCGGGCGGGCTCGGTGGGTTCGCTCCTCAGCTCAAACAATGACGTCGCTGTTCGGGCCCCGGAACTGCAGACCGGGTTGCGCTTTCTGATCGGTGGGGCCCAAACAGCGACGTCATAACTCGACACCCCGCGAACCCACCGAGCCCTCTGCGGTCACTGCGCTTCCCACGCTGGCTTGAGCGAGCGAGTCGACGAGGAACGAGGAGGCTCGCCCGCGAAGCCCCGAGCGGTTCCGTTGACACGTCGGCCGTGCCATCCGGGGCGACTCGATCCTGCTGACGCTCAGGGCTTCGGGGGCGGCCTCGTTCCTCGGCTGCTCCCTCGAGCCCCCGTGCATAGGCACGTCGGCTGAGGTGGCGCCGGTACGCGCGCGTGCNACGCTCAGGGCTTCGGGGGCGGCCTCGTTCCTCGGCTGCTCCCTCGAGCCCCCGTGCATAGGCACGTCGGCTGAGGTGGCGCCGGTACGCGCGCGTGCTCGAGTCGGCGCATCGCGTCTGCTCGCCGGCTTGAGCAGGGCCACCGCATTTGCACGCTGGCTCGAGCGAGCGGCGCCGCGACGAAGGAGCAGCGACGCCCGCGAAGCCCTGAGCGGATCCGCCGACTCTGCAGCCGCGACATCCGGGGCGAGCCGATCCGGTCGGACGCTCAGGGCTTCGGGGGCGGCCTCGTTCCTCGGCTGCTCCCTCGAGCCCCCGTGCATAGGCACGTCGGCTGAGGTGGCGCCGGTACGCGCGCGTGCTCGAGTCGAGCCCGCACATCGTCGATGAGCTCGGCCGCCACCTCCAACGCAACGGTCACNCGCTCAGGGCTTCGGGGGCGGCCTCGTTCCTCGGCTGCTCCCTCGAGCCCCCGTGCATAGGCACGTCGGCTGAGGTGGCGCCGGTACGCGCGCGTGCCCGAGCCGGCGCATCACGTCTGCTCGGGGGGCTTGAGCAGGGCCACCGCATTTGCACGCTGGCTTGAGCGAGCGGCGCCGCGACGAAGGAGCAGCGACGCCCGCGAAGCCCTGAGCGGATCCGCGAACGCTGAGCCCGCCGAAACTCCGCTGATCGAGTAGGCCGCCCGCCGCGGGCGGCCTACTCGATCAGCGAGACCGAGATGCGTGAAGCTCGCCGGATCGGCGTCGCGCCGGCAGCTTCGCGCGGCGGAGCGCGGCCAGCACAGCGGGGCCCAGCAGCAGGATGCCGACGAGCGTCGTCACGGCCCGAACCGTGTCCCAGGTGAGCGTGGAGCTCACAAGCGAGTAGAGCGCGAACGAGGCGAGGTTCGTGCCGATCGGCGCGCCGGGCTCGTACGAGATGCCGGTTCCGGTGCCCACAGCGAAGGGCCAGAACCAGATGTTCATGAGCAGGCCGAACACGTAGGCGGCGACCACGCCGTAGCCGGCGAGCATCACGATCTCCAGCCGCGCAGCGCGTCTGGCGGCGCGGGTGGCAATGGCCGCTGAGAGCTCGGTGGCCGGATCCGTGCGCACCCTGGGCCGGATCCGCGGCAGCAGCGCGGCGCCTGCCGCGACCCACGCGCAGCCGAACATCTGGAAAGCCGTCCACGGGCCCAGACCGCCCCAGAGCAGCGAGGAGACGGCGATCGTGAGCAGCCCCAACAAGAACCCGAAGCGGGCTCCGTATGCGCGGCCGGCGAGGATCAGCAGGATGAACACGGCCTCGATGCCGCCGACACCGGCACCGGCGATGCGGATACCGGCGCCGATCGCGGCCAGCACGCCGAGCAGGGCGACCGCCTTCGCCGAGTGCATCTCACGGTCCAGGGCCAAGGCGAGCGCCACGATCACGGCGGGGACGAGCGCCATGGCCACGATGGGAGTCGCGGCCTGGGCGTCGCTCGGAACTGCGCTGGCGAGCAACGGCCACGTGAAGCCCGCAAGGGCCACGAGGCTGCCGACCGTCAGCGCGAGCGGGGCGATCAGGGAGCGTGAGAGGTTCATCGGCTCACCCCGGTGGGGGAGCGCGTGCCGTCGTCGAGAGTGCCATCGGCCAGCGTGAGCGTGCGCCCCGCGTAGCGCCGGGCGAACTCGGCGTCGTGGGTCGCGATCAGCACCGCGCGCCCACCGGATGCCGCCGCGGTGCGCAGTGCGGCGCCGACGAGTGCCCGGCTCTGCTCGTCGAGGCCGCGTGACGGCTCGTCGACGAGGAGCAGTGCGGGCTCCGGCGCGAGCTGGATCGCCAGCGCCAGGCACAGCTGCTGCCCGGCCGAGAGATCGCGCGGGTGCCGCAGCAACAACGCGTCGAGCTCACGGCCGCCGCCGAGCAGGGCTGCGAAGGTCTCCACCGTCGGCCGCTCCGGTCGGTCGGCGCGGTCGGCCCGCAGACACTCCGCCGCGACGGTGGTGTGGAAGAACAGCTCGTCGACGCGCTCCGGCACCAGCGCGACGTGGCTGCGGCGGGCGCGGGCGGGCAGCCGCGCCACGTCCTCGCCCCGCACGACGAGGTGGCCGGCGGCATCCGGCATCGCCATCGCCAGCAGCAGGCTCGACTTGCCCGCTCCGTTGCGGCCGGCCAGCGCCACGAGTTCCCCCGCGTCGAGCGTGAGGTGTGCGTCGCGCACGACGGCGGTGGCGGCGTGACTCACGGTGAGGTTGCGCAGTTCGGCCAGTGGATGCCGCGCCGCCCCGCTCACGAATTCCGCGGGCGCCACACTGTCGACGGCCACCGGCGGCGGTGGTTGGGCGGAGGCGAGTGCGCGTCCGCCGTCGAGCGCGAGCCAGCGGTCCGCGAATGGTTCCAGCGGAGCACTGTGGTGCTCGGCGACGACGACGGCCAGGCCGTGCTCGTGCGCCAGGGCGTCCAGCGTGCGGCAGACCGTGTCGCGGGCGGCGTCGTCGAGTTCGGCCAGCGGTTCGTCGACGAGCAGCAGTGCGGGGCGACCGCTGATGGCGGCGGCGATGGCGACAAGGGTGGCCTCTCCGGTGGAGAGCGCGTCGATGTCGCGGCTCAGCAGGGCGCCGATGCCGAGAGAGCGCGCGGTCTCGGCGACTCGCTCGGCAACGACGTCGGCCGGGAGGCCGCGCACAGCCAGCGCGAATCCGATCTCGTCCTGCACGGTCTGGGCGGCGAAAGCGATGCGCACATTCTGCGCGACGGAGCCGACGATGGCCGCGGTGTCCCGCGGCGGCGTTGCGGCGCGGTCGACGCCGGCGACGGTGATGCGGCCACGCTGGCGGCCGCCGTCGAAGTGCTGGAAGAGACCGTCGATGGAGCGGAGCAGGCTCGATTTGCCGGACCCGGTCGGTCCGGTCAGCACGGTCAGCGTGCCGGCATCCAGTGTCAGGGTGAGCGAGCCGAGGATCTCGGCGCTGTCGTGGGCCAGCGCGGCATCCGTCATCGCCACAACGGGCTGCGTGGCATCAGCGACGGCCGGGTGCGTCGAGGCGAAACCGCGCACCTCCATGGAGGCGGCGAGTCCGAGGGCGCGCTCGATCGTCTGCTCGAACACCGGGACGAGCAGGGCGGCGGCCCCGCGTTCTCCACGCAGCGCCGCGGCCCGGCGCACACGGCGCACCGCGTGCGCGAGAGCCGGCGCGGTCGACCATGCGATCACGAGGGAGCGGCTGATCGCGCGCAGCGGGCCGCGCGTCGAGCCGCGCACGAAGAGACGCTGCATATCGACGACGGAGCTGAGCAGGCCGAAGGCCAGGATGACGGCGGCGAAGGGCAGGGCGCTGACGGCGGCATTCCAGAGGCCTCCGCTCGTCACCGGCCCGAACAGGCTGACATGGGCGAACGGCCCGGCGAGCTGGACGCTGGGCAGATCCAGTAGCAGGATGCCGCCGCCGGAGGCCCCGCCGAACACGACGCGGTAGACCACGCGGGTCGCCACGAACACGGCGGCGACGATCGCCGCCGTGCGCAGCGGAGCCGCGTGGAATCGCACCTATTCGGCCGTCGGCGGCTGGGGGTCGGTCCCGGTGCCGGTCGTGTAGACGAGGCCGATGCTCTGGCCGGGCTCGGCCTTGAGGGTCTCGAGGCCCTCCATCGCGAAGCCCCACTCGGCGTCGGCGGCCGGCTTCACCCAGAGCGCCCAGAACGCGTAGGCGGGCGACATCGAGCTGCACGGCTCGATGAAGGGTTCCTGGCCGTCGACGGTGACCGTCTCGTCGGCGGCCGGGCGGCCGTCGACGCGGCAGACGACGGCATCGCCGTAGTCGGCGTTGCCCTCGGTGGTGATGCCGGCGGTGGCGATGGCCTCGCTCGCGAGGATTGTCCCGCTGCTGTCGACGCAGACGTCGACGGCGGGGGCGTCGAGGATGCCGAAGTCGGCGACGACGCTGACGCCGGCGCAGCCGTCATCCGAGGTCGACGCCGCATCGGTGCTGGTGCTCGTCTCGACGGGCTCAGGGGTTGACGTGGGGGAGCCGGCGGTACAGCCGCTCAGCAGCAGCGCGCCGAGGACGGCCGCGGTCAGGAGGGGGAGCTTCATGGCATCCAGCGTAGCGAGCGCGGCAGCGCCCGCCCGCCGCATGACGGCGCGTGAAGCCGGCGTGCAGCGGCGGGCGTGTCGCGGGCCTTCGGCGCCGGGACACGGGCTCCGAGTCAGGCGCTTGGCTGAGTCCCGCCCGGCCCGCCTGCGCCACCAGTCGGAGGCTGGCCACCTGATCCCTGGCCACCGGGCGCCGATCCGGCCGTTGGCGCCGTGCCCGTGTCGACGCGCACCGTGAGCGAAACCTGGTATCCGGAAGTCGCGTCCCCGGTCACGGTGGCCAGCTGCTGGGCGCCGCCGTCGTCACCGAAGACGTTGTCGGAGGCGAGGCTGAGTTGGGCGAGGTTGGCGGACCCCGAGTACTCCGAGCGTGCGTACACCGCGTCGGAGACGCCCTGTGGCAGCGCGAGCTGCGAGGTCGCGATGGCTTTCGTGGAATCGGTGATCGCGGAGACGTCGGGGTAGACCTCGAAGTGCACATGCGGCCAGCGCCCGGGGTAGCAAGCCGGGAAGATCGAGGTGAACGAGACTTTTCCCGCACCGTCGGCGACCTGCACGCCGCGGAGATACGTCTCATTCTCGAGGCCGGCGGAGTACATGGAGTAGCCGCCGGCGCTGTCGCAGTGCCAGACATACACCGCCACATCGGCGAATGGGGCGTTGTTTCCGGCCATGTCGAGGATGGTCAGGGTGAGCGCCATCGGCACCCCGCTCGCCGTTGCCCCGCCTTCGAGGCTCGAGCGGATGTCGCTGCGCACGATTCCGGACTGCTCCAGCACGTCCACGCCGTTCGATCCGTCGCCGGGGTAGGGGCCAGCGGTCTCGTCGGGGATCTCGCCGCCGGATGTCACCGCGGACGAGCCGGTCAGCGGGGTCGTCGGCGTGCAGGCGGCGAGGGCCACCGCGCCGACGCCGAGGCCCACGATGGTGAGCATGCTCCGCCGCGTCATCAGCGTGCGGATGTCGAACGCGACTCCCTGATCGACCACCTCCTCGTCGGCCCGGTCGAGCAGGCGTCCCTCGTAGCTCGGGCCGTCCGGTGTCGATTCGGGTTCTGGGATACGGATCATGATGACCTGTTTCGGGTAATGGCTGCCAGGGTGACTACCTCGAGTATTGGTCGCCACCCCATTCTTCGGCTATGAGCAGGCTGGGATTCGCCGCTGAAGCGCGCTGGCGGGCGGTGGATTCTTCGCGCGCCGCTCAGCGGCGCGCGAAGAGGTCTCAGCCAGCGGCGCGCAGCACGGCTCGAAGCGAGGACTCCATGACCGAGCCGCTGATGCCTGCGCTCCAGCCGACACCGGCGCCGGCGCGGTACTCGAGGAGGGTGAGTGCTTTGGCGGCGTTGCCATCGTCCAGCGATTGCTGGTGGAGACCGAGTATCTCGACAGGGCGTCCAACGCGGCGGAGTGCGTGTGTGAGCGCCTCGATGGGGCCGCAACCCCGTTCCTCATGGTGCGAGGACGATCCCGAAACGCCGAGAACGAGGCGGGTGCTCTCGGCGTCGTCACGCAGTTCGTGCTCCCATGACTCCAGCGTGACTGTCGGCTCGATCTCCCCGTCGATGTAGACGGTGCGGAAGATGTTCAGCAGAGCGGCCGCAGTCACCTCCTGACCGGTCTCGTCGCTGTGTTTCTGCACGTGCCTGGCGAAATCGATCTGCAGCCGACGGGGGAGTTCGATGCCGTGCTCGGCGTGCAGAAGATAGGCGATGCCTCCCTTACCCGACTGGCTGTTGACCCGGATCACCGCATCGTAGCTGCGGCCGACGTCCGCCGGGTCGATCGGCAGGTAGGGCACTTTCCACTCCAGCGCCTCCTCGGCGATCCCGAGATCGATCGACCGTTGAGCGTGCTCGGCGAAGCCCTTCTTGATCGCGTCCTGATGGGTGCCGGAGAAGGCCGTGTAAACGAGGTCACCGACGTAGGGATGGCGCTCATTGATCGGTAGCCTGGTGCAGTGTTCGACGGTCCGACGGATCGCGTCGATGTCTGAGAAGTCGATCATCGGGTCGATTCCCTGCGCGTGCAGATTCAGCGCGAGCGTCGCGATGTCGACGTTGCCGGTGCGTTCGCCGTTCCCGAAGATGCATCCCTCCACGCGTTGCGCACCGGCCAAGACGGCGAGCTCGGCGCAGGCGATCCCCGTGCCTCGGTCGTTGTGTGGGTGCACGGAGAGGATCACGGAGTCGCGCCGCGCCAGGTTCTTGTGCATGTACTCGATCTGGTCGGCGTACACGTTCGGGGTGGCGATCTCGACGGTGGCGGGCAGGTTGAGAATCACCGGACGCTCCGGCGTCGCCCCCCATAGCTCGGTGATGCGGTTGCAGATGTCGAGCACATAGTCCGGTTCGGTGAGGTTGAACACCTCGGGCGAGAACTCGAAGCGCACCCCTGGCAGGTGTCCGGCGAACTCGAGCACATCGCGACCGCCCTGCAGAATGAGCTCGGTGAGTTCGTCACAGTTCTTACCGAGAACCGTGTCGCGCCACATCGGAGCGGTCGCCGTGTACATGTGGATGACGACAGGATTTCGGATGCCTCGAATCGACTCGACCGTTCGCTCGATCAGCTCCCTCCTGGCCGGTGTGAACACGACAATGGTCACGTCATCCGGTGCCAGGTCGGTCTCCGCGATCAATCGCACGAAATCGAAGTCGGTCTGGGACGCGCTCGGGTAGCCGACCTCGATCTCCTTGTATCCCATGGTGACCATGAGCTCGAAGAATCGCCTCTTGCGTGCCGGGTCCATCGGCTCCGCCAGAGCCTGGTTGCCGTCGCGCAGGTCGACAGGCACCCAGAGCGGTGCAGCGCTGAGCGTACGACTGGGCCATTCACGCTCGGTGAGCGGAATGTCGACCCGCTCGTGCGCGCTGCGGTAGCGATGCGATGGCATGGACGAGGGGAGCTGGCGGTTCCAGCGGCTGTGGACGGTGGAGGTGGGTGGCGTTGTGGACGGTGTCATGGCTGTCATCGCTTCCGGTGAGCTGATTGATGACCGGCGCGGTCGACCGACTCCACGGCGGGGAGCCGGTCTGATCAGGCCCCGCCGTGGCAGCGAAGAAGTCGCGTGCTCCATGACATGTTCGCTAGGCTAGCCTCATTCAACTCCTCAGACAAGCTGAGGAGTATCACGGCGGCGGGAGGCATCGGGATGGTGGCGATCATCAGGCGTCTGCCGTTGGCCGAGCAGACCGCGGCGGCGATCTTGGCCGGCATCCAGTCAGGCGAATGGCCGCTCGGACACAAGCTGCCTGGCGAGACGACGCTGGCCGGGGTGCTCGGCGTCGGTCGGTCGACGATTCGCGAGGCGATCCGCGAGCTTGCGGGCAGGGGTGTGCTCGAGAGCAGGCAGGGCTCCGGAGTCTTCGTGACGGCGCTCGAGCCCCGCGAAGACTGGGACGGCGTGCTCCGTCGGGCCGGGATCGTGACCGTGATCGAAGCACGTATCGCGATCGAGACCGAGGCGGCGTCTCTCGCGGCCGGGCGACGGACGCGTTCCGACATCGCAGCCATGCGGCGGTGCCTGGACGCGCGCACGGAGCATTCCACAGATCTCGTGGCTCTCGTCGACGCTGACGCTGCGTTTCACCGAACCGTCGTCCTCGCGGCTCACAATGACCTCCTCACCGAGCTCTTCGACGGATTCATGCCGCGCACGCGCACGGCAATGATCGACATGCTCCGCATGAAGCCAGACGGCGAGCACAGCGACCATGCGAGCCATGCTGAACTTCTCAATGCCATCGTCGACGGGGATGCAGAGCGCGCATCGGTGGCGAGCCGCTCTCACCTGATGCTGCTGCGTTCCAGGCTTTCCCTCACGCGCGCTGCTCCCTGAGCGTCCTGCCGGATCGGGGCGCCCAGGTCTCGATACGGCCGCGGGCGGCCTACTCGACCAACGAGTCTGTTGATCGAGTAGCGAGGGACGAGCGTATCGAGATCTCACGGGCTGGAGTTTTCGCGTGGGCGGGGTCTCGATACGGCCGCGGGCGGCCTACTCGGCCAAACGGGAAGGACTGTGTCTGGCATGCGCTCGGGCTTCGCGTGCGTCGCTGCTCCTTCGTCGCGGCGCCGCTCGCTCGAGCCAGCGTGCATTCTCACGCTGGCTTGAGGGAGCGCCAGCGACCGAAGCCCTGAGCGTCTTGCCGGATCGGGKCGCCCWGGTCTCGATACGGCCGCGGGCGGCCTACTCGACCATCGGGAAGGACTGTTTCTGGCATGCGCTCGGGGCTTCGCGTGCGTCGCTGCTCCTTCGTCGCGGCGCCGCTCGCTCNGGTCTCGATACGGCCGCGGGCGGCCTACTCGACCATCGGGAAGGACTGTTTCTGGCATGCGCTCGGGGCTTCGCGTGCGTCGCTGCTCCTTCGTCGCGGCGCCGCTCGCTCGAGSCRGCGTGCATTCTCACGCTGGCTTGAGGGAGCGCCAGCGACCGAAGCCCTGAGCGTCTTGCCGGATCGGGTCGCCCTGGTCTCGATACGGCCGCGGGCGGCCTACTCGACCATCGGGAAGGACAGTGTCTGGCATGCTCGGGGCTTCGCGTGCGTCGCTGCTCCTTCGTCGCGGCGCCGCTCGCTCGAGCCAGCGTGCATTCTCACGCTGGCTTGAGTGAGCGCCAGCGTGCATTCTCACGCTGGCTTGAGGGAGCGCCAGCGACCGAGGCCCTGAGCGTCTTGCCGGATCGGGGCGCCCAGGTCTCGATACGGCCGCGGGCGGCCTACTCGACCAACGGGGTCGCGCTGGCACGCGAAAGGGCGGGGTGTGCGGCATCCGCACACCCCGCCCTCAGCGGTGAATCAGTTGAACGTCACTTCAGCGCGACGGCTCAGTAGCGCTCGCGCGGCTTGCGCGGCGGGCGGTCGTCGTAGCTGCGGTCGTCACGGCGCGTCGGGCCGTTGTCCGGGCGCAGCTCGATCAGCTTGCCGCTGATGCGGGTGTTCTCGAGTCGGGCCAGCGTGTCGTTGCTGAGGTTCGCCGGAAGGTCGACCAGCGAGAAGTCGGGGCGAATCTGAATCGCACCGAAGTCGTCGCGGCTGAGTCCACCCTCGTTGGCGAGAGCGCCGACGATCTGGCGCGGCTCCACCTTGTGGCGCTTGCCCACTGCGATGCGGTAGGTCGACAGGCCCTCGTTGCTGCGCGGGCGGCGCTCGGGGCGGTCGCCACGGTCACCGCGGTCGCCACGACGGTCATCGCGGCGGTCGTCACGGCCGCGCTCGTCGCGGGAGCCTCGGTCGAAGCGCTCCTCGCGGTCGAAACGCTGGGCGCGGGCGTCCTCGGGGGAGAGCAGCAACGGCGTGTCGCCCTGGGCGACGAGTGCCAGCGCTGCGGCCACATCGGCTTCCGGCACATCGTGGTGCTTGATGTAGTGGTTGACGATGTCGCGGAACTCGGAGACCCGCTCGGTCTGGCTGAGCGCCTCGGTGATGGCGCCGTCGAAGCGGGCCAGACGCGTGACGTTGACGTCATCGACGCTCGGCAGCTGCATCTGCGTGATCGACTGGCGGGTTGCCTTCTCGATCGAGGTGAGCATGCGACGCTCGCGCGGGGTGACGAAGCTGATCGCCTCGCCGCTGCGGCCGGCACGGCCGGTGCGGCCGATGCGGTGCACGTACGACTCGGTGTCGATCGGCAGGTCGTAGTTGACGACGTGGCTGATGCGCTCGACGTCGAGACCGCGCGCGGCGACATCCGTTGCCACCAGGATGTCGAGCTTGCCCGACTTCAGCTGGTTGACGGTGCGCTCGCGCTGCACCTGGGCGACGTCACCGTTGATCGCGGCGGCGGAGTAGCCGCGGGCGCGCAGCTTCTCGGCGAGCGTCTCGGTCTCGTTCTTGGTGCGCGTGAAGACGATCATGCCCTCGAAGTTCTCGACCTCGAGGATGCGGGTGAGCGCATCGACCTTCTGCGGGTACGCGACCATGAGGTAGCGCTGCGTGATGGTCGCAGAGGTGGTGGTCTTGGTCTTGACCGTGATCACCTCGGGGTCCTTGAGGTACTGACCGGAGATGCGACGGATGCCGGCAGGCATGGTGGCCGAGAACAGCGCGACCTGCTTCTCGTCGGGGGTGTCGGCGAGAATCGTCTCGACATCCTCCGCGAAGCCCATCTTCAGCATCTCGTCGGCCTCGTCGAGCACGAGGAACTTGAGCTCGGAGAGGTCGAGGGTGCCCTTGGCGAGGTGGTCCATGATGCGACCGGGCGTGCCGACGACGATGTGCACACCGCGGCGGAGCGCGGAGAGCTGGACGCCGTAGCCCTGGCCACCGTAGATCGGCAGCACGTGGACACCCTTGAGGTGCGCGGCGTACTTCTCGAAGGCCTCACAGACCTGCAGGGCGAGTTCGCGCGTGGGCGCGAGCACGAGCGCCTGCGGCGTCTTCTGCGAGATGTCGAGCTGGGAGAGGATCGGGAGCGCGAACGCGGCGGTCTTGCCGGTGCCGGTCTGGGCAGTGCCGAGCACGTCGCGGCCCGCGAGCAGCGGCGGGATCGTGGCGGCCTGGATGGCGGAAGGCGTCTCGTAGCCGACGTCCTTCAGTGCTTTGAGAACTGCGTCATCGAGCCCGAGCTCGGTAAAAGTCATAGTCGCGGGGGCAATTTCTGCCTCGCCCGTCGTGGTGGTGTCAGAAGACGTCATACTCCTAACGGTAGTCGCTCGCGGGCCGCGAGATTACAGGAACTTCGACGAATCTGCGGCATCCGGCGAAATCGACGAGAATGTGGGCCGATGTGCACCGGAACCGTGCACCGGAACCGTGCACCGGAACCGCACACCGGAACTGCTCGCTCTGCGGCGGCCGCTGCCCTGGCATCTGGAGTGTCTAGGCTGTCGTCATGACCCCGGACGAGCTCGCCGCCTTCTGCCTGAACCTTCCCCAGGCGATCGAGACGTACCCCTTCGGTGAGCAGACGACGGTGTTCAAGACCAGCGGCGCTGACCGCAATGGTGATGGCAAGATCTTCGCGCTGAGCGTTCTGGACGCCGAGCCGCTGACGGTGTCGCTGAAATGCGACCCGGAGGAGGGCAAGGCGCTGCGCGAGGAGTTCCCGACGCACATCAGCCCTGGCTACCACCTCAACAAGAAGCACTGGCTCACGCTCGTGCTCGACGGAACACTCGACGACGCGCTGATCGAGCAGCTGCTGCGCGACAGCCACGCGCTGGTGCGCCCGAAGGTGCCGCGGGCGCCGCGCGCGGCGTCGACGGCCTAGCCGCCGCCGCATCTAGGCCTCCAGACGGTCCCGCAGCTCACGGAGGCCGCCGTCGGCATCGAGTTCGAGAACCCGGTCGAGCCCGATCCGGTCGAGGAACGCATCGTCGTGGCTGACGATCAGCACGGCGCCCCGGTAGCTCCGCAGCGCGGCGACGAGTTGTTCGACGCTCTGCAGGTCAAGGTTGTTGGTCGGCTCATCGAGCACGAGCAGCTGGGGCGGCGGTTCGGCGAAGAGCAGGCGCGCCAGGGCAACACGGAAGCGCTCCCCGCCGGAGAGTGTCTGCACCGCTCGGTGAACACTGTCGCCGCGCAGCAGCAGACGGGCCAGCCGATTGCGGATGTCGCCAGGCTCGACGTTCGGCGCGACACTGCGGATGTTGTCGATGCTGTCTGAGGCACCGTCGAGCCCGTCCAGGCGCTGGCTGAGATAGCCGACGCGGCTCGTGTGCAGGATGCCGCTGGCCCGGTCGGCGGGCGCGGCATCACCGCTCACCAACTGTTCGAGCAGCGTCGTCTTGCCCACGCCGTTGGCGCCCACGATGGCCACGCGCTCCGGCCCTTGCAGGTAGAAAGTCTCGCCGCCCCCGCAGTCGGCTCCGTCGTCGTTCGCGCTGTCGCCACGGCGCAACTCGCCGCTGTGCAGCTCGGCGATGCGCTTGCCGCGCGGCACAGCGGGGTCTGGCAGCTCGAGGTGGATCGCCTCGTCATCGCGCAGGCGCGCCTCGGCGGCATCCAGCGCGTTCGTCGCCGCGTTCAACCGCTCGTCGCCTCCGCTGCGCAGTTTGCCCGCTGCGACCTGCGCGTTGGAGGCCTTCTGATTCATCACGATCTTCGCCGCAGTGCGGTTCTCGTAGTTCTTCTGCGCTGTGCGGGCGCGGCGGGCGAGCTTGGTCTCTGCCTCCGCCTTCTGCCGCTTCTCGGCGCGCACCGCCTGCTCCGCGGTGCGCACGGCCTGCGCCGCGGCGGACTGCTCCTGTTGCCGGTGCTCGAGCCACTCGCAGTAGGGCCCGCCGAATACGCTGAGCCGCCCACCGTGCAGCTCGGCGGTGGCGTCCATACACTCGAGCAGCGCGGTGTCGTGGCTCACGACGATGAGGGTTCCGTACCAGCTGCGCACGAGGTCGCGGAGGCTCGCTCGTGCTGCGCGGTCGAGGTTGTTCGTCGGCTCGTCGAGCAGCGTGATCGCCGTGCGCTGCAGCCTCAGCCCCGTGATGGCCACGAGCATCGCCTCGCCGCCGGAGAGCTCGGCGACGCTGCGATCGAGGTCGACGGCGGAGAGTCCGATCGCGCGCAACGCCTCGTCGGCGCGGGTCTCCAGATCCCAGTCGTCGCCGAGCGTGTCGAAGTGGCGCTCATCGACGTCACCGCTCTCGATGGCGTGCAGCGCGTCGAGCTTGTCGCGGATGCCGAGAAGACCCGCGACGGTGTGCGCGGCATCCAGCGTCAACGTCTGCGGCAGATACCCGACGTCGCCGTTCGTGATGATCTGCCCAGATGACGGCGTGAGCCGCCCCGCGAGCAGGCGCAGCAGCGTGGACTTGCCCGTGCCGTTCGTGCCGACGAGCCCGGTGCGGCCGCCACCGAAGCTACCGGTGAGGCCCGAGAGCGCAGGAGTGCCGTCTGGCCAGGCGAACGAGACGTCGTTCAGCGTGACGGAGGAGCGGGTGCCGGACGGGCGAGAGATGGACGAGTGTGAAGCGGATGACATGAGACTCCAGAGTGTTCAGCGGATGCGCTGAAACCGGAGCCGAGAACGGCAAGTCGACGATTGTCAGCGCACAGAGTGCGGCGCGAAACCCTCGATTGTCCTCATGTCATGACCCTTTCCTCGGCAACAAGACATCTGCAGTCTGCCAAAGGCTGCACACCGAATGCAAACTCGCTCGCGCGTGATCAGAGGCGGCTGTGTGCGCGCACAGGCCCGGAATTCCGGCCATGCTAGGGTGAAATTGTTGGGCCGCGTCTACCACGCGGTAGTCCCATTCGGCATTGGTGTTGCACATATTCTGCGACTGGCCGTCGGTGACCAACGTGTCGTTCAGCGACATCTCACGGGGAGCAGGCGATTCTGCCTGCCCATTTTCTGCCCGTGGTTAAACGAAGGCCGCAGGCCGGAGAGGAACATTTGCAGAAGCGCATCGCAATCATTGGAGCCGGACCGAGCGGCATGGCCCAGCTCAGGGCATTCGAAACGGCCAAGGAGCAGGGCCGGTCGATTCCCGAGATCGTCTGCTTCGAGAAGCAGGATGACTGGGGCGGCCAGTGGAACTTCAACTGGCGCACCGGCACCGACGCGCACGGTGAACCCGTGCACTCCAGCATGTACCGCAACCTGTGGTCGAACGGGCCCAAAGAGGCCCTCGAGTTCTCCGAGTACACCTTCGACGAGCACTTCGGTCGGCCGATCAGCTCGTACCCGCCCCGCGCCGTGCTCTGGGACTACATCAGCGGTCGCGCCGAGCAGAGCGACGTGAAGAAGTACGTGCGCTTCTCGACCGTCGTGCGTTGGGTGCAGTTCAACGAGGACACCCAGACCTTCACCGTGACGGTGGAGGATCTTGCCCGGCACACGACGGAGTCCAGCGAGTTCGACCACGTCATCGTCGGCTCCGGGCACTTCTCCTTCCCCAACGTGCCGGATTTCGCCGGCATCGAGACCTTCCCCGGCGCCTTGCGCCACGCGCACGACTTCCGCGGGGCAGAGAGCCTGGCCGACAAGGACGTGCTGCTCATCGGCGCGAGCTATTCGGCCGAAGACATCGGCGTGCAGGCGTACAAGATGGGCGCGCGCTCCGTGACGCTCAGCTACCGTTCCAAGCCCATGGGATTCGACTGGCCCGAGGACATCACCGAGGTTCCGCTGGTCGAGCGCTTCGACGGGTCGACCGCCCACTTCGTCGATGGCAGCTCGAAGCGCTTCGATGCCGTCATCCTCTGCACCGGCTACCTGCACCACTACCCGTTCCTGCCGTCTGAGCTCTCACTCAGCTCGCCGAACAACCTCTACCCGGACACCCTCTATAGAGGAGTGGTGAGCGAGGCCAACAACAAACTCTTCTACCTCGGCGCACAGGACCAGTGGTTCACCTTCAACATGTTCGACGCGCAGGCTTGGTATGTGCGCGACGTGATCCTGGGGGAGCAGACGCTTCCGGATGCCGCTGCACAACGTGCAGACATCGACTCATGGCTCGAGCGTTTGGCCGCGCTCGACAGCGCATCGGCCGAGATCACCTTCCAGGCCGACTACATCCGCGACCTGATCGAGGCCAGCGACTACCCGCTGTTCGACCTCGACGAGGTCGTGCGCATCTTCCTGGCGTGGAAGAAGGACAAGCAGCGGAACATCCTCACCTACCGCGACGCGGTCTACCCCTCTGTGATGACCGGGACAATGGGTGCCGCGCACCACACGCCGTGGCTGCAGGAACTCGATGACAGCCTCGAGCGGTACATGGCCCATCCGAAGACCGATGTCATCAAGGTGATCGTCGACGGCAGCCGGGAGGCTTCCGCGGTCTAGGAGCACGATCGGCGACGACGGGGCCCGGCGAAGTCGGGCCCCGTCGTCGTGCTCGCTGTGGATAACTTTGACGCGAGCCGCCCGTTGTGGCCTACGGTGTTCGCATGCGGAGTCTGCGGGCGCGTGTGGTGCGGGTGATGCTCGGCGCGCTCGTCGTGGCCTCACTCGCGGGCTGCGCCGCCTCGCCGGTTCCCGCGCCGACAGCGCCAGCGACGCCGGATGCCGCCGCACCGCTGTTCGCCTCGGACGAGGAGGCGCTTGCCGCGGCCGAGGAGGCGTATGGCGCCTACCAGGCGGCGTTCGACTCGGTATCAGCGTCAGGTGGGGCCGAGGTTGATGCCTTGGAAACCGTCGCCTCAGGCGTGGCCTTGGAACGCGCGCGGTCGAGCGCAGCTGATCTCTTAGCGGCTGGTGCGCGAGGCATCGGGGACACCAGCTTCTCAATTCACAAAGTCCAATCCATGGAATATGCGTCGCCTGCTGAGACCCGAATCGCATTGTACGTCTGTGACGATGTGTCGGGTGCGGACCTGTTGGACGCGAAAGGTGACTCCTTAGTGCTCCCGGATCGGCCGACTCTCGTGCCGTTTGAGATTGTGCTCGCCGCAACCGAACGTGGACTGCTCATTCTTGCGGAGAAGAACTTCTGGGCGGGCGAGAGCTATTGTTCTGGCTGACATCGACGCTGACGGTGGCTTTCTTGCTGCCCCTATTTGTAGCGACCGAGCCGGGCGCAGAGTCTGCTTGCCCAGAATGGGCCGCGGTCGCAGGCGTTTGCCCGATCGATGTCGGCGCGGAGCTTTCGCCCGGTGGCGTCGACCTGAGTGCCGGCGGCAGTTCAGGCGGCGGAGCGGGGGAGTCCGACGGCGGTTCCGAGGGCGGCGGCGCGCTGCCGCTGCCTCCCGCGCCGCCGGCGCCGCTCAGCCCGGAGGAGACAGACCCGAACGACAACCGCCCGCCGACGCGCTGCACAGACGCGCCCGATGTCTGTGATCCGCAGCTGGTGCTGACGTGGAGCGACATCGCCTCGTTCCGTGCGACGCCGCCGGTGCTGACACTGATGGAGCCGGAGGGGTGGGCGGTGAAGGGCCTTCCGATGAATCTGGTGGCCGCGGCATCCGTCGAGGAGATCGCAGGCAGCCTGCTCGGATTCCCGGCGGAGGTGCGCTTCACCCCGACGGCATTCGCGTGGGACTACGGCGATTCCCAGACGGGTCGCACGGCGACGGGTGGGGCGAGTTGGGCTGAGCTCGGCCTTCCGGATTTCTCGGCGACCAGCACCAGTCATGTTTATGGGGCGCGAGGGGAATACTCGGTGACGGTCGGCGTCGAGCTGACGGCCGAGTACCGTTTCGCCGGCGGAGCGTGGCGCCCCATCGCCGGCAGCGTCGGCGTTGCCGGCTCCGCGGCTCCCGTCGTCGTGAAATCGGCGACGACGGTCCTGGTCAGTGGCTCCTGTGTGGAGAACCCGCGCGGCCCCGGATGCTGAGCCGGAACGCGTCGCCGAGCTGCTCAAGCTGCAGCTCCGCGAAGTCGTGCACGCGGGGGAGTGCCGCCGTCTCGGCGCTCTCCAGCCCGCCGACGACGTAGGCGCGCATTCCGGCCGCGCGTGCAGATGCCAGGCCAGCATCCGCGTCTTCGAACACGACGACCTCGGTGGGGTGCAGACCGAGCTGTCGCGCCGCGCTCAGGTAGGGATCGGGCGCCGGCTTGCCGTGTACGACATCTTCCGCGGCGACGATCACCGCAGGCATCGGTGCGCCGATGATGCGCATGCGTGCCTCGGCCAGCGCACGAGGCGCCGATGTGACGAGCGCGACCCTGTCGGCGGGCAGCGAGGCCAGGAAGGCGGCCGCGCCCGGAATCTCAACGATGCCGTCGACAGCCCCCAACTCGAGTGCGACCAGTTCCGCGACGGTGGCGGCGACGTCAATGCCGGCGGACCCGAAGCGGGCGACCGTCTCCTCAGCCTTGCGTCCGTGGGAGACGGAGAGGAGCTCCTCAAGATCGGCTCCGTGCTGCCGCGCGAATCCGGCCCAGGTGGCCTCGACGACCGAGGTCGAGTCGACGAGCGTTCCGTCCATGTCAAAGAGGAAGCCCTTGGCTTCAAGAGTGTGAGTCGCGCCGGCGATCGGGTTATCGGTCATCACCCCATCTTGCCTTCCCACGCGCGCGGCGTACCGGCGGGTGTTCCGCGCAGGCGGCAGAATGCCGGTATGGCCTCCGTTGTGCACCTCGTTCGCAGCCTTGTCTCCCCGCTCACCCGCACCCGTCTGTTCCGTTGGGCGGCCCCGATCGTGCTGCCGGTTCTCGAGCGCCTGGTCACACGGCTCAGCGGCGGCCGCGCACAGCTGAGCGGCCTGCTCGTACCATCGCTCGTGCTGCACAGCATCGGCGCGAGGTCCGGTGTCGAACGCGATACCGAGCTCATGTACACGCCTGACGGGAGCGGCAACGCGATCATCGCGGGCACCAGCTTCGCGCGTGACCGGCACCCGGCATGGAGCTACAACCTGATCGCGCACCCGGATGCCGCAATCACCGTGCGCGGGCGTCGCCGGCCGGTGCGCGCCGAGCTGCTCGACGCCGCCGAGCGCGACGCGGCCTGGCGGCTGATCGAAGCGCAGTGGCCCGGCTACCGCGGATACGAGCGTGAATCGGGCCGAATCGTGCGTCTGTTCCGGCTCCGGCTCCAGCCCCACACGGCGTCGCGGAGCTAGCCTCAACCTCCGAATCGCATCAATGTGTGGTTTTCGGGCCGAATCGTCACGACGACGAATCACCTCGTCGGCCTTCGAAACTGTCCCGCGTGGATGGCGGCCGGCCACTGCGCAGGACTTCCGGCCGCGTTAGACGGCCAGCTCCACAGAGGGCGGGCAAGGTAAGCCCCGGTCAGTGCTGGTTTTCATCGTCACAGGACTGCGACCGTTTCCGCTCCACACGGTGCGCACGATGCCCCGGCGGCGTTCGCGCGAAACGCGCTCAAGCCGGCATCCGCATCGCTCGCATGCCCCCTCCCGACCGTTGTCGAACTGTGATGACATTCACAGCCAATGCGGAGGACTTGTGCAGACGCCGTCTGCATACTGTCAACTTCGCCCGCGGGGACCCCCGCCCGAGGGCCAGAGAATAAGAGTCGCTCTGTGCACGATCTCGAGCGGCTCGCTTTTGTGAAAGTCATGCCTAACTCAAATTCACCAACGATTCGCCCATCTTCTCCCTCGACCAACGGCGCCACCCGCGTTCAGAGACTGAAACGCCGCCGGGGTCGCAGCAAGATCCTCGTAGCCGGAGCAGTCGTCGCCATCAGCGCGGTCGCCGGAACCGGATTCGTCCTGCAGTCCACGGTCGTCGCCCACGCCGAGAGGGTCGCGGCCACCGCAGCCCTGAACGCCTCCACTGGGCTCGCGAGCGAGCAGCTCTCCGCGTACACCACGGTCGCAGAGGCCCACGCGGCCCGCGCCGCCTCGATCACGCTCGACCAGGCTGGCGCAGTGCTCGCCGCTGCCGAAGGCAAGACGGATGCCGGCGACCTCGCCTCCTCCGTTGCCGCCCTCAGCAACTTCGAGCTGCTCGCACCCGGCCGCGTGTTCACCCTCGTGGACTCCACGAAGGACAAGGTCGCAACCGTTCAGGCCGCAACCGCCGAGGTCGACCGCGTCGCCGCCGAGCATGCGGCCGCTGAAGCCGCAGCCGCGGCAGCAGCCGCCGCGGCCGCCGAAGCCGCAGCCGCCGAGGAGGCAGCATCCGCAGGGAGCGGCTCGTCCGGCTCCTCGTCCGGTTCCCGTCCGTCTGCCCCCACTGACCCGAGCGGCGCCCAGGCGATCGCCCGCGATCTGATGGCCGCTCAGTACGGCTGGGGCGAAGACCAGTTCGGTTGCCTCGTGGCGCTCTGGAACAAGGAGTCCGGCTGGAACGTGAATGCGTACAACGCCTCGAGCGGCGCCACCGGCATCCCGCAGGCGCTGCCGGGCAGCAAGATGGCCTCGGCCGGTGACGACTGGGCGACCAACCCGGCGACCCAGATCACCTGGGGCCTCGGCTACATTGCCGGCCGCTACGGAACGCCATGTGGCGCGTGGGACACCTCGCAGTCGCAGGGCTGGTACTAAGCGGCATCCGCTCGACACAACTCTGGGCGTGACGCCCACACTGCGCCGTCTCGATCGGCCGACAGGAATTCCTGCGGGCCGCATCGAGGCGGCGTAGCCTGTTTTGCGGGGGATTGACCATCACTTTCGATGTGAGAGGGAAAGCCATGCAGAACATCACACCCTGCCTGTGGTTCGACGATCAGGGCGAGGATGCCGCGAAATTCTACGTCTCGATCTTCGAGCGTTCGCGCATTCTCGGCGTCTCCCGCTACGGCGAGGGCGCGCCGGTTCCGGCCGGGACGGCGATGGTCGTCGAGTTCGAGCTCGACGGCCTGAGGCTCCAGGCGCTGAACGGCGGGCCGGCGTTCAACTTCACCGAGGCGATCTCGCTCTCGATCGCGGCGCCCACCCAGGCCGACATCGACCGGCTCTGGGATGCGCTCACGGCCGACGGCGGCGAGCCGGGCCAATGCGGCTGGCTGAAAGACAAGTACGGACTCTCATGGCAGGTCGTGCCGCCGCGGCTCTCTGAGCTCCTCAGCGATCCAGACCCGGCCAAGGCCGGGGCGGTCATGCAGACCATGCTGCCGATGGGCAAGCTCGAGCTCGCCGCCTTGGAAGCCGCATACAACTCCGCGTGATTCGGCCGTTCCCGCCCGAAATCCGCGTACGCTGAACTCGTGAACATTCGAGAGATTCCTCTGACCACCATCGACGGGCACAGCACGACACTGAATGAACTCGGCGACGGCGCCGTGCTCGTCGTGAACGTCGCATCGAAGTGTGGCTTCACACCGCAGTACGCCCAGCTCGAGGCACTGTACGAGAAGTACGGCCAGGACGGGCTCACCGTCGTCGGCTTCCCGTGCAACCAGTTCGCCGGCCAGGAGCCGGGCGACGGCGAAAAGATCCAGGATTTCTGCACGATCAACTACGGCGTGACGTTCCCGCTGTTCGACAAGGTCAAGGTCAACGGCAGGCACATGCACCCGCTGTACGAGGCGCTGCACGATGTCCCGGATGCCGCAGGCAAGTCCGGTCGCATCAAGTGGAACTTCGAGAAGTTCGTGATCGGTGCCGACGGCACCATGACCCGCTTCCGCTCGGCGGTCAAGCCCGATGACCCGGCCGTGATCGCGGCGATCGAGGCCGGTCTGCCCGCGAAGCGCACCGCCAACTAGCTCGCGGGACGTACGCTCGGCCGGAGATTCGGGAGAATCGCCGGCCGAGTTGCCGTCTGGGGCAGCGTGTCGCCTGGATCTCCGGCCGACGGTATGCGGGTCGCTAGGCGCCGAGCGGCGCCTGCAGCGGCCAGTCGCGGTCGTCGAGGATGACCTGGGCGGCGGCGTTCGTGGCGGCGTTCACGACGATCGGCGCGAGCAGGTTCACCGTCGTCCCGGATTCCGCGGGGTTCGCGACCACGTAGACGCGGGCGTCGTCGCCGGAGGCGAGGCCGAGCGACTCGCTCTGCGCCTGGCTGAGGCTTGGCGTGTACTCGGGCAGGTAGATCGCGGCATCCAGTACGAAGACGCGCCGAGAGTCGCCGTCGACGGCCGAGAGCGTGAACAGCCCGACGGTGTCATCGACCGCGGTGAAGCCGAACTCGATGCTGGGCTCGAAGCCGGGCGGCGGGGCGATGAAGCTCAGCGTCGCGCTCATCGCAGGAAGTCCATCAGCGTCGGCTGCAGCACGCGTGCGGTCACGCCGAGTGCCGCCTGGTAGCTGATCTCCTGGGCCTTGAGGTCGAGGATGATGCGGCTGAGCTCGATGTCCTCAACTGAAGCGCGTTGCGCTTCGAGCGATCCGGTCTTGTCCATCACTGTCTCCTCGGCGCGCATGATGAGCGCGTGGCGGCTACCGACCGCCGACTGTTCGGTGCGGAGCGCGTTCATGCGCTTGTCGATGTCGCCGAGGCTGGCGCCGATGTTGGTGCCGCCCCGCAGATCGGCGGCGATCTTCTCGACGAGGGCGAAGACGGAGTCAACGCCCTCTCCGAAGGCCGCGGCGCCGTCGCCGTCGACGCGCACGGTCGTGTCGGCGCCGATGCGGCGTTCGACGGTGCTGCCGGCCGCGCCGGTGAAGCTGAAGTCGGGGTTGAACGCGACGCCATCGCTCGAGTTGCCGGCGAAGACGCTGCGGCCGAGGTACTGCGTGTTGGCCAGGCCGAGCAGCTGCTCCTTGAGGCTGTCGAGCTCAACCGCGATCGCCTCTTTGGCCGTGGGGGAGAGGCTGCCGTCGTTCGCACCCTGCACCGTGAGGTCCCGCACGCGCTTCATGGCGTCGTTGATCTCGGTGAGCGTTGAATCGATCGTGGTGACCCAGCCGAGCCCGTTGTCGATGTTGCGGCTGTACTGGTCGTTCGCCCGCTGCTGGGCACGGATGCGCATCGCATCCGCCGCGCCGCTCGGGTCCTCGGATGCACGCGAGAACGCCTTCCGCGTCGTGGCCTGATCCTGCAGCTTGGCCAGCTGCGCGGCGCTCGACTGCAGATTGCGCTGCGCGGAGAGCATCGAGGTTTGTTGGGTGACTCGGCTGATCATTGCTTACCTTCCCACGAGTCCTGTGCGGTTGATGAGCACGTCGAGCATCTCGTCAACGGCGGTCATCACCCGGGCGGCGCCCTGGTAGGCGTGCTGGTACATGAGCAGGCTCACGTTCTCCTCATCGATGTCGACGGATGAATTCGCGAGCTGCATCCCGACGGCCGAGTTGGTTGCGAGCACGGCCAGATCGGCCTGCCTGTTCTCGGAACGGGTCGTCACGCCGAGCGCGACGACGAAGTTCGCCCAATACGAGTCTGGCGAGCCAGAGCCGTCGCCGATCTGCGAGATCGCGTCGGCGATGCTCCCGTCCAGCCCGCCGTTGCCCGGCTTGGCCGCTGCGATGCCGGCGAGGCCCGTCGGAACGATGGTGAGGCCCTGCGCGAGCGGCTTGCCGGCCGTGAAAGCGAAGAAGTCGTGCCCGGTGGTGCCATCGGCGACGGCTCCGGTGCGGTGCACGGTGTTGACGGCATCCGCAAGCTTCTGGGCGAAAGCGTCGAGCGACTCTGCGCCCGCGGCGATCGGTCCGCCGGATGCCGCAGGCGCCAGCATCGACACGGCACCGCCGAGCTCTCCGCCATCGAGGGCGATCGGCGAGCCCGGCCGGTGTGACCACTCGAGGCTCACGGGGCTTCCTGCGGAGCCGGCCATCGTGTTGGACCCGACGACGTTCACCGAGCGCGCCGTCGTTCCTGTGACCAGGGCGTTGCCGCCGATGTAGACGTCGATCGTGCCGTCGCCCGCATCGCGCACGGTGCCGCCGGCGATGGCCGCGATCGTGGTGGCGAGCAGGCTGCGCTGGTCGAGCAGTTCGTTCACCGATCCGCCGGATGCCGTTGCAGAGCGGATACGGCCGTTCAGATCGGCGAGTTGAGATGCGGCACTGTTGAGCTCGGCCGTCAGATCGCGCACCTCGCCGCGCAGCTGCGACCACTGGTTGTCGAACTCGGTGTAGGTGTTCGAGAGTTGCTTGGCGAGTGCTCCGGCCTGTTGCAACAACACGCCGGCCTGTGCGGGTTCGCCCGGGCTGTTGGCCACGTCCTGCCACGAGGCCCAGAAGTTGTCGAGCTGCGCGGAGATGCCCTTGGCACCCGGCTCGTTCAACACCGACTCCATGCCGGAGAACGCGGTCGCTCGCGCCGCACTGAAGCCGGAGACGCCGGCGGCGGCACGAACCCTGGCGTCGAGGTGCACATCGCCGAGGCGGGCGATTCCATCGATGTTGACGCCACCGCCCGGTCGCACGCCGAGCGAGAACTTGCCGGCCATGGCCGGGCCGCCGATCGCTGAGGTGGTCAGGCGCTGGCGGGTGTACCCCTCCGTGCGCGCGTTGGCGATGTTCTGGCCGGCGACATCGATTCCGGCTTTGGCGGCGGAGAGGCCTCGGTATGCGGTGTTCAGGCCGCTGAATGTGCTCACGTGCGCTGGCTCACAGTTTCTCGTCGAAAAGCAGGGAGGATGACTCCGCATGGTGCGCGGATCCGCTGGCGTCATAGGTGCCGGAGACGGTCTCGACTCCTGCAAGGGTCTCTTGCACGCCGCGGACGGCGGTGCGCAGGAACTGCTCGTTCACGTCACGCACCTCCCGGATCTGTCCGGTCAGCTCGGTCATCGCCGCGAGGTGCGCCGTGAAGATGTCCTGCCACGGCCCGGCCGGTGCTGCGCCGATGATCTCGCGCAGCGATGCGTCTTCCGAGCAGCCCCATTCCGTGGCGAGCTCTGCGACCTCGACGGAACGACCGAGCGCGGCATCCCGAAGTCGGTTCATGACCTGCTCGACCTCGCGGCTCGCGTGGCCTACCCAGCGCGATTTGCCTGCGGTGAGCAGAAGCTGCTCCTCCTCGAGCTTGAAGAGCAATAGCTCCAGTAGCTCGCGTTCGCGCCACAACACTGCGGAGAGCTCGTTGACGCCCACTGGCTCGCCTTTCTGTCGGGTGCTGTCGGGGAGGAATGCGGTGACCGTTCGGGTCACAACACACTCTCGGCAGCCTTCTCAATCATGTTAGTGAGACGGCCTTGAATCGGGCTGAAAGGGCCCCTGCCCCGAACGAGGGTCGGCATTGTGGAGGACACTCGCACTGGGGGAGTCCGGTCGCGCGTGTCGGAGGGGCGCCCCGGATACGGTTGAGAAAACCCGAGGAACTGACCCGCCTACCCGAGTCAATCGTCCAAAAAAGGTGCGTGACCCTGCACGCTGCCACAACTGCAGGAATTGATATTTGTGAATCGTGCGGAACGCAATGAACTCGTTGTCGCCAACCTCCCTCTCGTTGGCTACCTCGTCGCCGACGTCTGTGCCAGGGCAAGCCACCTCTCACGGGACGATCTTGCCTCGGCCGGTGCCTTGGCGCTGGTGAGCTGCGCGGAGAACTTTGATGAGAGCCGCGGCATCCCGTTCGGTGCATATGCGCGAACGCGAATCCTCGGCGCATTCGCCGACGAGATGCGTTCCAGCGATTGGGCGACCCGGTCAGCGCGCAAGCGCATCACCGAGGCCGTCTCGGTCCGAGAAACGCTGACCGCCGGCCTCGGGCGCACCCCCAGCGTCGACGAGCTCGCCGCGGCGATGGGCGTCGACCGCGAGACCGCGACCGCAGCGCTCACGGATGCCGCACGCACCGTGAGCACCATCGACGAGACCACCGCCGAGTACCTCGTCTCGGAGATGACCTCGCCGGAGGAATCGCTGCTCATCGACGAGCGGCAGCGCATCGTCCGCTCCGCCGTCGACGCCCTGCCGGAACGCATGGCCATGATCGTCCGCGCCATCTATTTCGACGACCGTTCCGTCAAGGAGGTCGCCGAAGAGCTCGGCATCACGCACTCGGCCGTCTCGCAGCAGCGTTCTGAGGCGATCCGGTTGATCCGCGACGGACTGGGCGCCCACTACTCCGATGAGCCCAACGCGGCAGCGGTGCCGGACGTGCGCCTGAGCGCGGCGCGTCGCACCGCCTACCTCTCGCGCTTCGAGGACCACCTCGCAGCCGGCACACGCGGCCGGCCGGCCGCCGCATTCATCAGCCAGGTCGGCTGACGCTGCCGCCGCAGAAAAACTTCCCAGACGAATCCCTAACGGATGCCGCCGAGCCGCCGATTGTTGTGAGTACTGGCCCACGGATGGGCCGGTGTACACAACCCACTCACGGAGGAATTCATCATGGGTATGCAGATCAACAACAACATCGCGGCGAACAACTCGTACCGCAACCTGTCCGTCACGCAGAACGACCTGTCGAAGTCGCTGGAGAAGCTCTCCAGCGGTCTGCGTATCAACCGTGCGGCCGACGACGCTGCCGGTCTGGCGATCTCCGAGGGTCTGCGTTCGCAGGTCGGTGGCCTCACGGTCGCCGCTCGCAACGCGCAGGACGGCATCAGCGTCATCCAGACCGCTGAAGGCGCCCTGACCGAGGTGCACTCCATCCTGCAGCGTGTTCGTGACCTCGCCGTTCAGTCGGGTAACGACTCGAACAACGCCGACTCTCGTGCAGCCATCGCCAAGGAGGTCACCGCGCTCGGTGAAGAGCTCACCCGCATCGGTGCGTCGACCAACTTCAACGGCATCAAGCTGCTCGACGGCAGCAACGCGACCCTGACCTTCCAGGTCGGTGCCGGTGGCGTTGCAGCGCAGGACCAGATCGCGATCAACCTGAACAACGTCTCGACGATCGGTGGCGTTGTCACCGGTCTTGCAACTGCTGGCTTCGCCGACAAGGCCGCTGCTCTGACGACGATCGTCGCGCTCGACGCGCAGATCACGGCCGTATCGACCGCTCGTGCCGACCTCGGTGCGCAGCAGAACCGCTTCGAGTCGACCATCAAGAGCCTCAACGTGTCGAAGGAGAACCTCTCGGCTGCCGAGTCGCGCATCCGCGACACCGACATGGCTTCCGAGATGGTCAAGTACACCCGCTCGAACGTGCTCTCGCAGGCCGGTACCGCCATGCTCGCGCAGGCGAACCAGTCCAACCAGGGCGTTCTGCAGCTCCTCCGCTAGCCGGCCGCGGCCACAAGCCGCGCCGATTGGCAACAGAGCAACATGACGATGGCCGGTGCCGGGCGCGACAATCCTGTCGTGATCCCGTCACCGGCCCTCGTGCACTCCGTACACGAAGACGATCGAAACACAGGGCAGCACTCATGGGAATCTCGCTTGACGGCCTGGTCAGTGGCCTCGACACCGCGAAGTTGATCGCATCGCTGATGGCGGTCGAGGCAATTCCGCAGAACATTCTGCAGGGCAAGTACACCTCGACGCAGAACTACCTGAAGACGCTGCAGACCCTGAACTCCTCGGTGGCGGCGCTGGCCGAACTCGGCAAGAACGGCATGAAGCCAGACGCGCTCGCCCTCTTCAGCGCCATCAGCTCCGACAAATCGGCCACCGTCACCGTCGGCAAGGGTGCCGGCGCGACGCAGCTCGACATCACCGTCGACACCCTCGCCCAGTCCCAACAGCAGGTGACAGCACCCATGACGGCGTGGCCGAGCGACCCGCCGGTGCTCACCGTCAAGGCCGCCGATGGCACCCTGAAAGAAATCACCGCAGACTCTAGTTCCATCAGCGACGTCGTGCGGGCGATCAACGCCGCGGATGCCGGCGTGCAGGCGACCCGTGTCGCGGCCGGTGTCGACCCCGGCACCGGCGACACCCTGTACCGCCTGCAGCTCACTGCGACAGAGACAGGTGCGGCCGGCGCGTTCACGATGTACGAGGGCAGCGTGGCCCAGGTCACGGCGGGCACCGCCCCGCAGTTGAGCGCCACAACCATCCGTACTGCGACAGACGCCGAAGTCACCCTCTGGAAGGGGACGCCCGCCGAGCAGAAGATCACCTCCAGCAGCAACACCTTCGCCGATCTGGTTCCCGGGGTCTCGGTGACGGTCAGTGCGACAAGCGCAACGCCGATCACCATCACCGTCGCCCGCGACGATGCGGCCATCGGCAAGGTCGCCGAAACGCTGATCGGCAAACTCAACGAGGTCTTCGAATTCATTGACTCCAAGCGCGCGCTCACGACCACGACCGGTGCCGATGGCAAACCGGTCGTGTCAGGCGGCGTCTTCAGCTCCGACAGCACCGTGCGCGAGGTCGAGCAGAGGCTGCTCGACGCGGCATCCGCCCCGATCGACGGCCGCTCGCCGTCGGAGTTCGGCATCAGCATCACTAAAGAAGGGCGGATGACGTTCGACGCGGAGAAGTTCGCCAAGTCGCTCGCCGAGGATCCCGGAGCAACGCAGAAGGCCCTCACAACCATCACGACCAGGCTTGAAGAGGCGGCTCGGCTCGCCTCGGACAAGTACGACGGCGTGATCACGTCGAAGATCACCGGGCAGACCTCGCTGTCAAAGGACATCACCGAACAGATCGCCAACTGGGATCGCCGACTCGCCTCCCGCGAGGAGACGCTCAAGCGCACGTACTCCGCGCTCGAGGTGCAGCTGAGCAAGCTGAACGCGCAGTCCTCGTGGATCGGATCGCAGTTGTCCGGCCTGAACGCAGGGAACTCGCAGTGAAACTGATCGGCATCACCCCAGACGCCACAGACACCCCAGGCACCGCGGCAAGCGCAGAGGTGCAGCCTGCGGCGGCGCCCGTCGCGTTCGCGCCCCAGCGCCCGACCGTGCCGGCCGCCGTCGATCGTGCCGCCCAACTCAACCGCGACGCCGTGCTCTCTGCGACCCCCGTGCGCCTGCTGACGATGCTCTACGACCGCCTGCTCCTCGACCTCGGCCGTGCAGAGCAGGCGCAGCTCGCCGAGAACTGGCCGGCCGCGAGCGATCAGCTTCAGCACGCGCAGGCGATCCTTACCGAGCTCAGCGGATCTCTCCGGCTCGACGTGTGGGACGGAGCAGACGGACTCCTCGCTCTCTACACCTACGTGACGAACGCCCTCGTGCTTGCCAACATCCACCGCGACATCGCCCGCACGCGAGAGGCCATCACCCTGCTTGAGCCGCTGCGAGCCGCCTGGCATGACGCCGCGGCGATCCTGCCGGCACAGCAGTCCGCGCCGAGCACGGGAGCGTTGGGCATTGCCTGATCAACAGAGCAACCCGGCAGAAATGCCCCCGCGCCAGGCCAGCGAGGCAGAACGGCTCTGGCTCGGAGTGCTCACCGAGCTGGAGAGCGCACTCACCCTCGGGGTGAACTCGGCTGAGGACGCAGCGGGCGACGCTTATGCCGGAAGCGGCATGTGGCACGCTCCCTCGCAGCTCCCCGCACTGCCCGATTCCCTGCGCGAGCGCGCGAACGCGCTGCACGAGCGCCAGCTCGAACGCGAGCGCGAACTGCGCAGCGAACGCACCCAGGTGGGCAGGCACCTCGAGGCGCTGCGCGTAGTCCCGCGGCCACGGTCGGCTGCGGCATCCGTGTACCTCGACGTCTCCGGCTAGAGCCGACAGGGCCGCGCGCACGAAAACTGCGCGCACGCACTAACGGATCGCAGGCATCGGCCGAGAGTGGGTAGTGAGCACGGATCGCTCACCTTCTTCGGCCACGGATCGGCCACCTGTCAGCAGCTTTCGCCGTCGTAAGGACGAATGTGTTCGATTCCGTGAGCCTCTCGGCACTCTCCAGTGCTCTGGACGGCCTGGCCATGCGCCAGCGCTCCATCGCCGACAACATCGCCAACGTGAACACACCCGGCTACCACGCCAAGCGGGTCGCGTTCGAGGGAGCGCTTGCCGCATCGATCGCGGGCGGCGACGGGCACACGGATGCGACGGTGGAGCGTTCGCTCGAACCGACGCGTCTGAACGGCAACAACGTCAACCTCGACACCGAGACGCTCTCCAACGTCGACACGGTGCTGCGCTTCCAGTTCGCCTCGCGCGCCATCGAGGGCCAGTTCACGAGCGTTCGCAGCGCCATGAGAAGCAATTGACGAGGGAATGACCCATGACTTTTGACGCAATCGGAATCGCCGGATCGGCGATGACCGTTCACCGCAAGTGGCTCGACGCCATCTCGGACAACATCGCCAACATCAACACCGTGACCTCGAGCGACGGAGCAGCGTTCCAGGAACGCTTCATCCTCGCCCAGGCGGGCGAAGACGGCGGAGTCTTCGTCGCCGGCACGGTGCAGGGTGATGCAGAGGGCCGGATGGTCCACGAGCCGGAACACCCCCTCGCAGACGCCGATGGCTACGTGCGGTACCCCGACATCGATCTGGGAGCCCAGATGAGCAGCCTGATCATGGCGCAGCGCGGCTACCAGGCCAATGCCGCCGTCGTCGACCGGGCCAAGGAAAGCTACCAGGCCGCACTCCAGATCGGTCGTGGCTGATGCCGATCGGAGCGATCGACGCCATTTCCGCGGGTGCAGGCGCCGTGCAGGGCGTTCGCCCGAGCGGCTACATCGACGGCGCAGCCGCACCGGCGGGCACAGGGGGAGCCGGGTTCGCCTCGGCCCTCAGCGGCGCGGTCGAGAACATGCAGCAGCTGCAGTCGACATCGAACGAGCTCGCCCTGCGCGCCGTCACGGGTGACCTCACCGACATCCACGCCGCGACGATCGCGTCGACGAAGGCGCAGGTCACGGTCGAGCTCGTCGCCGCCATCCGCAACAAGGGCGTCGATGCGTTCAACGAGATCATGAGGATGCAGGCCTGATGCCGCGCCAGGTCACCTCCTTCTTCCAACGCTTCACGGCGGGCGTCCGCGAGTTCACCGTCGCGCAGCGCACCCTCGCGCTGCTCGCCGTCGCCGTTCTCGTGCTCGGCGTCGCCGGACTCGGCATCTGGCTCAGCCGGCCCTCGTATGCGCCACTGTTCACCGGGCTGCAGGCGGCGGACGCGAACTCGATCGTCGAGCAGCTCCAGGCCGACGGCGTTCCCTATGAGCTCAGCGACGGCGGCGGCACCATCATGGTCCCGCAGGCCGATGTCTACAACGAGCGCCTCAAGGCGGCGGCCGCCGGCCTGCCCAGTTCGAGCAGCGGCGGCTACTCGCTGCTCGACGACATGGGTGTCACCACCTCCGAGTTCCAGCAGTCGGTCACGTACAAGCGGGCGCTCGAGGGTGAGCTCGCCGCGACGATCTCGGCCCTCAGCGGTGTGAAGACGGCATCCGTGCGTCTCGCCATTCCGCAGGAGACCGTCTTCGCCGACGAGAAGGCCGCCCCGACCGCGTCGGTCTTCATCGAGACCGCCAGGGGCGAGTCGCTCGATTCCGAGCAGGTGCAGGCAATCGTCCACCTGACCTCGGCCTCGATCGAGGGCATGAAGGCAACGGATGTCGCTGTCATCGACTCCTCAGGCACCGTGCTCTCCGCCGTGGGCGGCAGCCCGACGGGTGGAGCGGGCAAGCAGGCCAACGACTACGAGACCCGGGTGCGCACCGCGGTGCAGGCGATGCTCGACACCGTGGTGGGCGTCGGCAATGCGACCGTCGTCGTCGCGGCCGATGTCAGCAGCGAATCGGCCGAACGCACGGCCGAGACCTTTGTCGCCCCCGAGACGGTCACCCCGTTGAACGAGTCGCGCGAAACCGAGAGCTACACCGGGACCGGGGGAGCAGGAGCCGGAGTGCTGGGACCGGACAACATCGCCGTCCCCGGCGGTGCGGAGGGCAACGGCACGTTCAACTCGGAATCGGTGACGAGTAACAACGCCATCGACAAGGTCACGGAGACCCGCACGATCCCGGCCGGAACCCTGGCCAGGCAGTCGGTCTCCGTCGCCGTCAACGACGCCATTCCCGGCGACGTGAACATGGGCAATCTGCGCGCACTCGTGTCGGCGGCAGCCGGCATCGACGTCGACCGCGGCGATACCGTCACCGTCGAGTACATGAGCTTCGACAGCAGCAGCGCCACAGCGGCCGAGACGGCGCTGGCCGATGCCAAGGCGGCAGCGGCATCCGAGCAACTGACCGAGATCGTGCGGATGGGCATCATCGCCCTGGCCGTGTTGATCGCGCTGGTGTTCATCACCGTCATGATCAGCCGTTCCCGCCGGGCCAGCCGTGAAGCCGTCGACGAGGAGGAACTCCTCGCCGCCCGCGCCGCGCTGGAGGCCGCGCAGGAGCAGCTCGTGCTGCCCGCTCCGACCGTGCCGCTGCAACTCGAGACCGAGGTCCTGCCGATCGCGCCCGATTCCGACCGCACGCGTTCGGAGATCGAGATGCTCGCAGCGCGTGACCCGCAGAAGACCGCCGAGTACCTCCGGGCACTCATGGATGACAGGCAGCCGGTATGAACGGGGTCAAGGCCACCGCACTGAGCGGGACGCAGAAGGCCGCCGTCGTGCTCATGAACATGGACCCGCTGCGTGCAGCGGAGGTCATGAAGCAATTCGACGAGCACGAGGCGGAGGAGATCACCGCCGAGATCGTGCGGCTGCGCCGCGTCGACGCCACGGTCGCCGAAGAGACGCTGGCCGAGTTCCACGCGATGGCCACCCGCGGCACCCGGCAGACCCGGGGCGGCAAGGACTTCGCGGTCGGCCTTCTCGAAGCCTCCTTCGGCGCCGAGAAGGCGGCCGGCGTGATGAGCCGGGTCGCCTCATCGATGGCCGGGCGCGCATTCGAGTTCCTGGATGCCGCGGAACCCGGTCAGCTGCAGAGCCTGCTCGCCGCCGAGCTGCCGCAAACCGCTGCGCTCGTGCTCGCGCACCTGCGGCCGGAGCAGGCCTCCGCCGTTCTCGCCGGCTTCGAGGAGACCGTGCGCACCGACGTCGCCCACTGCATCGCCACAATGGGCAGCGCAACGCCGGAGGCCGTGCGGATCCTCGCAGACACGCTCAAGCTGCGCGCGGGCGCCGTCGTGACCAGCAGGGACAGCTTCGAGGTCGTCGGTGGTGTGCAGCCGCTCGTCGAGATCATCAACAGGGCCGACCTCGCCACGGAGCGTGCAGTGCTCGAAGGCCTCGATCTGCGCGACCCCGTGCTGGCCGACGAGGTGCGTTCACGCATGCTCACCTTCGCCGACATCGTGCGCCTCGAGCGTCGCGACGTGCAGCAGGTGCTGCGCGGCATCGACGTGCGCGTTCTCGCGATCGCCATGAAGGGCGCGACCGAACCCGTCGCCGAGATGATCCGCGGCAACATGTCCGAGCGCAACCGCGAGCTGCTGGACGACGAGATCGGAGCAACCGGCCCGCTGCGCCTCTCGCAGGTGGAGGAGGCCCGCGCCGAGGTGGTGCGTGCCATCCGCAACCTGGAGGCCGACGGCCAGATCACCGTTGCGCGTGGAGACGAAGATGCCTTCGTCGACTGATGCCCTCTTCGAGACGCTCGCCTTTCCGAGCGTCGACGGTGCCGGCACCAGCGGCGTGCGCGATCAAGAGAGCCTGCACCGAGCCGTCGAACAGGCAACGGTCCGTGGCCACGCGGCCGGCTACGCCGCGGGGCTGCGCGAGGCGGGCGTGATCGCCGCCGAACGCCTCGCCACACTCGAGGCGGAACACGCAGAGCAGGCCAGGCGGGCAGCCGTCAGGGTCGATGCCGCGTGCGCGACCCTCGCCCTGGCCGCGGCCGCCGTGCAGCGCACGGTCATCCCCGTGCTCGAGCAGAGCGATGACGCGGTGCTCGCCGCCGCACTCGACATCGCTGAGGCCGTCATCGGATCCGAGCTCAGCGACGCGGGTGCCGGAGCCTCCGCAGCGCTCCGCCGCGTGCTCGGCACCCTCGGTTCCGACGCCGATCTCCCCGGCCTGATTCTGCGCCTGCACCCCGATGACGCGGAGCTGCTCCGGATCACGGGCCAGCTCCCGTCATCGCTCAACGTGCAGTCAGACCCCGCCCTCGGCAGGGGAGACGCCGTCGCCCAACTGCCGGACGGCCTCGTCGACGCGCGCATCGGTACCGCCGTGCTGCGCGCACGCCGGGCACTCGGCACTCTCGATGGGCAGGCCCAGTGAGCATCGCAGTGTCGGCGAGCCGGGTCGAGCGCCTACGTGATGCAGCGATCGCCGCCCGCCCGGAGCGCACCGGCATGGTGTCCTCCATCGTCGGCCTCGGCGTCGAGGTCGTCGGACTCGACTGCGCCATCGGCGACCTCGTGCGCCTCGGCCACGACGACTTCCGGCACGACGGCACCGACGGTGCGCCGATCGAGGCCGAGGTCGTCGCGTCGACGCGCAGCGGCATCCGCTGCATGCCGCTCGGGCGCATGGCTGGGATCAGCGTGGGAACGCCGGTGCGTTCGCGCAACGAACCGGTGCGTGTTCCGACCGGAACTGGCCTGTTCGGCCGCGTGCTCGACGGCCTCGGCCGCCCCATCGACGGCAAGGGCCCGCTGGATGCCGACGGATACGTGTCGCTGCAGAACGAGGCGCCGTCTGCCATGCACCGGGCGCGCATCGACACACCGCTGCAGCTCGGCGTGCGTGCCCTCGACACGCTCACCACGGTCGGCAAGGGCCAGCGGATGGGGCTCTTCGCGGGCTCCGGCGTCGGCAAGTCGTCACTGCTCAGCATGATCGCCCGCGGAACCGACGCCCAGATCAGCGTCATCGCCCTGATCGGCGAGCGCGGCCGGGAGGTGCGCGAGTTCCTCGAAGACGACCTCGGAGCCGAGGGCCTGGCCCGTTCCATCGTGGTCGTGTCAACCTCCGATGAGCCGGCGCTGATGCGCCTGCGCGCCGCATTCGTCGCGACCCGCATCGCCGAATCCTTCCGGGACCGCGGCAACGACGTGATGCTCATGATGGATTCCCTGACCCGCGTCGCCATGGCGCAGCGCGAGATCGGGCTCTCGGTGGGGGAGCCCCCGGCAACGCGCGGCTACCCGCCGTCGACCTTCTCCGTACTCGCCCAGCTGCTCGAACGCGCCGGAACGGCCGAACGAGGCTCGGTCACCGGCATGTACACCGTTCTCGTCGACGGCGACGACCACAACGAGCCGATCGCCGACTCGGCGCGTTCCATCCTCGATGGCCACGTCGTGCTCGATCGCAAGCTCGCCGTCGTCGGACACTTCCCGTCGATCGATGCGCTCAGCTCGATCTCCCGCGTGGCGAGCAAGGTCACGCCGCCGGAACGCAGCGAGCAGGCAGCCGTGCTGCGCCGCGCACTCTCGGCCCGCCGCTCGGCGCAGGATCTGCTCGACGTCGGCGCCTACCGCCGCGGCACGAACCCCCTCGTCGACGCCGCTGTCGATCACGAGGGCGAGATCAACGCCTTCCTGCAACAACGTATGACCGATCAATCAACCGCGGATGACGCCTGGGCCGAACTGGCCCGGTTGAGCAGACTGTTGGGAGCACGAGAATGACACGGAATTTCGCACTGGGTGGCCTGCTCCGCCTGCGCCGCTTGGAGCAGGACGAGGCCGCAGGCGGCCTCGCCGCCGCCAACGCGGGAACGCGCGAGAGCGCGGCGCGTGAGGCAGCGGCCCGCAGCCTGCTCAGCGAGACCACGGCGACACCGGGCTCGCTCGGTGCGATGCACGGGATCGCGGCCGCGCGGGCCTCGTCTCGGAGCATGGTCGCAGAGCTCTCCGCGGTGACGGCCGAGCGTCGGCGCCGCGCAGAGGAAGCACAGGAGGAGTATTCCGCCGCCCGCAAGAACACCCTCAGCCTCGAGAAGTTGGCGTTCCGCCACTCCGAGACGGAGGCGCAGCTCGAATTGCAGGCCGAGCAGATCGTGCTCGACGAGCTGGCGGGAACCGCATGGCAGCGCGCGGCCACCCAGCACGGGGCGGAGGAGCACGCCCGATGACCGCGATGATCGAGATGATGGGCCGCGTACAGAGCATCCAGGAGGCCATCGACCAGCTGAACGGAGTCGCGTCGTCCCGCGCGGTCGCCAAGACCGATGCCGGCTCGGCGAGTTCCGCGACCGACTTCTCGAAGCTGCTCGGCAAGGCGCTCGGCACCGCAGACGCCGGCGCGGTGCAGGGCACCGGCACGCCGACAGCCGGGGTCACCGGCCAAGCGGTCACGGATGCCGCCATGAAATACCTCGGCGTTCCCTACGTGTTCGGCGGTGAGGATGCCAGCGGAATGGACTGCTCCGGGCTCGTGCAGCGCGTCTACGCCGACCTCGGCATCGAGGTGCCACGGCTCGTCTCCGGCCAGATGACGGCCGGCACCGAGGTCGACTCCCTCGCGGAGGCCCAGCCGGGCGACCTGATCGTCACGGACAACGCCGAGCACATTGTGATCTACGCGGGAGACAACAAGGTGATCCATGCGCCATACGAAGGCCGAACGGTGAGTCACGTCGAGCGCTGGTTCGACGAGTCCGACATCGTCACGATCCGTCGCATCGTGCCGCCCAACACCGCAGGCACCGCCGCCGTCGGCGCGAGCGCGATTCCGCAGGCCGACCAGGCGGCGCTGAACGAGGCCATGCTCGCCCTCGGCCGCTCCGCGATGTTCGGCGGTGCCCAGTGAGCCTCCCGGTGGCGGTGCTGAGCGCGCCGGCACGCTCCGCGACGACGTCGGCCGGCTCCGCATCCGCCGATCGCGGTGCCGGCTTCGGCGCGGCGCTGGCCGCGGCCGGGTCCGAATCCGCGGCAACGGACACCGCCACCGGGATGGGGCAGGTGGACGTCGGCATTCCATCGTCCGATTCCGGCAGCGATGGCAGCGGCGCGGAGCCGCAGACCGAGGGAACCGGCGTGACGACGCCGTCGCCCGCCGACGCTCAGCGGCCGGCATCCGTCACACCCGGGTGGGCCGCATTCTCCGGATTCGCGTGGAACGCGAACGGTGCGGGCGAGCTCGCGGCACCGGGCACCGCCTCGGCACCCTCAGCACCCACCGCAGCGATCACAGCCGACGGCGCCCACTCGGCGACTCTCGTCACGGCACAGGATGCCGCGCTCCCCGGCCCGGCCACAGCAGCCACTGCGGCGGTGGTGTCGGCATTCGCCGCCGCCGCCCCCGTCACCACCACCGTCACCGCCGCCCGCGGCCGCGGCGATGCCGCCCCGCTTCAGGCCCCGCCCGTCGCCTCGGCGCCGGCGGCGGACGGCGCGCAGCCCTCGCCGGCACCGCTCGGACTGCCGCTCGGGGCAGCGCAGCCGACTCCGGCCGCTCCAACTCCGGCCGCACCGACAACGGCCGCACCGGTCACCGCCGGCACGCGGACGATGCCGACCACGGCATCAACCCCTGTCGCACTCGCGACGACGGCGGACGAGCCCGCCCAGGCCGACACCGCGCGTCCGAACGCGCTGCCGACCGCCGCGGTCGCGACCCCGGCCGGTGCCCAGACAGCTCAGGGTGCCTCGCCGGTCGCCGCATCGCAGGCTCCGGCCCGCCCGGCGGCCGCGTCGCAGCGGCCACCGCTCGCCGGCCAGCTGGCTCGGCCGCTGCTGACCCTGGCCCACGCGGGTGATGGCAGTCACAGCATGACCATCACGGTTGCCCCCGACCGGCTCGGTCCGGTCACCGTGCAGGCGGTGGTGACGGGCGACCAGCTGCGGGTCGAACTGTTCGCTCCGAACGATGTCGCCCGTGACGCCGTTCGCGGTGTGCTCGGCGAGCTGCGCCGCGACCTCGCCGCAACCGGGATTCACGCGACGCTCGGCCTCTCGGCAGACGACGCGCCGACCAAGCAGGGCCAGGGCCAGGGCCAGAACCAGAGCGGCCAGAACGCCGCGCTGGGGCAGCCGGGCGGCCACGGCGGGCGCGAACCGCGCCCCGGCGAGCAACCACCGGCCGGCCAATCCGGCACGCAGCCCGACACCCAAGCGGGCGGCGATTCCACGCAGCCCGCCGAGCCGACGCAGCTCGGCGCGGCATCCGCCCACCCGCACATCGACCTGATCGCATAGAAGAGGACCCCGTGCCGATTGACCCCGTCACCACCGTGAACACCGGCGGCATCTATGCCACCGATCCTGTTCGCAAGCCCAAGCAGGACATGGACGGCGACGTCTTCATGTCGCTGCTGATCACGCAGCTGCAGAACCAGGATCCGAGCTCGCCGATGGACACCTCGCAGATGATCCAGCAGACGACGCAGCTGGCGATGATGGAGAAGATGAACGAGCTTGCCGTCACGAGCGGCGAGAACTTCTCGCTGCAGATGCGAGTGGCCGCCGCGTCGCTCGTCGGCCAGCAGGTGACGTATGTGAACGCGGCGGGGGAGACCATCACCGGCATCGCCGACTCCGTCTCCTATGCGGGAGCGGTTCCCACCATCTCCATCGGCGGCAAGAACATCCCGCTCGACGTGATCGCCAGTGTCACCGCCCCTCCGGCACCCGACACTCCCAAGCCCGAAACCCCCGGCGCAGCCGCCGCCGTCTGATCGCCGACCCCTCCACCGAAAGGCTCACCAATGCTCCGCTCGCTCTACTCCGGAATCTCCGGTCTCCGTTCGCACCAGACCATGCTCGACGTCACGGGCAACAACATCGCCAACGTCAACACGACCGCGTTCAAGGGATCTGCCGTGCAGTTCCAGGACACGCTCTCCCAGCTCACCCAGGGCGCCGGCGGCCCGCAGGCGCAGACCGGTGGAACCAACCCGGCCCAGGTCGGCCTCGGCGTGCAGGTCGCCGGCATCTCGACCAACTTCACGCAGGGATCGGCGCAGGCCACGGGGCGTGCAACCGACATGATGATCGCCGGTGACGGCTTCTTCGTCACAAGCATCGGCGGCGAGACCCGCTACACCCGGGCGGGCGCATTCGACCTCGACGCCGACGGCCGCCTCACCGCGCCCGACGGCTCCCTCGTGCAGGGTTGGAACGCCGTCAACGGCCAGATTCCGACCGGTGGCGGCATCGGCAACATCCAGCTCCCGCTCAAGGGCGTGTCGCCGGCATCCGCAACGACCGCGGCAACCGTCGGGGGCAACCTGCCATCGGATGCCGCCAACGGCACCGTTCTCGTGCGCGACGTCCCGGTCTACGGAGCGGACGGCAAGCCGGGCACGCTGACCCTCACCTTCACCAAGGCGGGCAATGACTGGACCGTCTCCGGCACCGACGGCGCCACCACGCAGACGGGGACACTCACCTTCACGAACGGCGTGCAGACCGCCGGCACGCTTCCCGCCATCGGCGGCATCACCGTCGACCTCTCCGGCGTCTCGGGCTTCGCCACGCTCAGCACCGTCGCGATCGAAGGCCAGAACGGTCGCCAGGCCGGAACCCTCGAGTCCTTCACACTCTCCAAGGACGGAACGCTCATCGGCCTATTCAGCAACGGCCAGAAGCAGCCGATCGCCCGTGTGGCGCTGGCCACCTTCGCCAACCCCGGCGGTCTCGAGAAGACCGGCTCCTCCGGCTACCGCGCCACCGTCAACTCGGGCGGCGCGACGTACGGCGTACCGGGCGGCGACGGCCTCGGCGTGCTGGCCGGCGGCCAGCTCGAGATGTCGAACGTCGACCTCTCGCAGGAGTTCACGAACCTGATCGTCGCCCAGCGCGGCTTCCAGGCGAACGCCCGCATCATCACCACCTCCGACGAGGTGCTGCAGGAACTCACCAACCTCAAGCGCTAACGCCGCGGGAGGCCAACGTGCCGACGGGAGGCCAGAATCGGTGATTCTGGCCTCCCGCCCTGCTTAATACCTCCGCGCTCCGGCGCTCTACTCGACGGGCTCGAACTCGTTCAGGCGCCAGCTCTGGTCGAACCACGGCTCAAGCGGCCCATAGGCCCGGAACAACGGGAACCACGACTTGCCCGGTACCGTCTCGATCCAGTTCGATTCCTTGCCCACCGGTGCGCTCGGACCGAAGTAGAGATCGTACGAGCCATCGGCATTCGCCTGCAGGGTTCCCGTGTTGCTGGCAAGAGCCGGGTACGGCGTGGAGGGGATGACGAGCAGCGAACGGGTCTGGGTGTCGTAGATGTCGATCGCCCAGAAGTTCTTCGCGGGCGCATCGGCGTCCATGCGCAGCCGGTAGCTGCGGCCGCCGTCGAGGAGATCTCCATTCGCATCGTGCACCGTGTAGGCGTAGGCGGATCCAGCACCGACCTGGGCGTGGGCCATCGCCGGGGTGATCACGGTGGCGAGGTAGTGGAACTGCGTGCGGGCGTCGAGCAGACGTGCACCCTCCCTGAGGAACTCGTAGCTGCCGCCGACGAAACCATTGCGCCATGAGCCGTAGAGCACGGCATCGGGGTCGCGCGGCTGATAGGCGATCACCCTCGCGAGACCGGCCGCGATCGGGGCAGCCTTCTCGAGGATCGCCCTGAGCCTGGCATCCGGCGCGAACGGCGCACCATGGGCGATGCCGATGGAGGCGAGTTGCCCGGCCCGCTCAGCATCGAGGGCCTCGATGGGCTCCTCCTGCACGAGCTGCGCGACCTCCTCATAGAAGCTGAAGTCGTTGGCGTGGATCGTGTTGAAGCTCAGCGCTGCCAGATTGATGAACTCGTTCGGTTCCGGATTCTCAGCCTCGGTGAGCGGGTAGATCCGGGTCCGTTTGATCGCCGGGACTCCACCGAGTGCGCGGAACACGGCGAAGTTCGTGAATGTCGGCGTTCGGTAGACGTGATACCCCTCTGGCACCTCACCCTCGTAGCCCGGCGGCAGGTACAGGTACTTGCCGCCTTCCCCACGGTCGGGCCCGGCGATGCCCATGTCGGCGACGTAGCGGAACCAGAAGTCGTCGACGACGCAGAGGGACTGTTCGGGGACCTCGACCACGGTCGGACCCCACGCCTTCAGGTCCAGCATCGTGACGCCGTAGGTGGTCTCAGTGTTCGGCGTGAGGAACAGTGCGCCCGAGTTGGCGCGCGGGTCGGTGAATCCGATCTGCCGCGGTGATGTCAGCCCGACCGAGCGGAGGCCATTGCGGAACGCCACGAGCGAAGCACCGGGCACGGCGTTCAAGAACACCTCGATGCCACGCATCAGGTCCAGCGCGTCGTAGCCGACCTCAACCGACTCCGGCAGCGGCACGCCGTCGAAGAAGGTGAGGTCACCGAACGGCGAAGTCACCGTGTCCGGTGTGCTGAGTGACGCGATTTCCCCCTCGAGTGCGCTGACACCTGCAAGATCCTGAAATGACATGCTGACTCCCCATTGACGACGTCGTTTGCACTCACTCTGGCAGCGAGCCGTCTGGAGTCGCAAGAGCTGCCCCGGGATGCCGCGGAGATCATGCCATCGGCATGATGCGCCCACTGCGGCCGCTCAGGAGTCTGGGCTCGCGGCCGAATGCCGCCGAAGGGGAAAGGTGAGAACAACATGAGTACAGTCAACGAACCAACGGGCTGGGTCGGCTGGATCGGCTTCGCCGGCATTATCCTGATCCTGAACGGCGTCTTCAGCGCGGTGCAGGGCTTCATGGCACTGCTCGGCTCGAACACGTATTACCTCGTCAGCAGTGGAACCCTGTTCCTCTTCGACATCACCGGCTGGGGATGGTGGAACATCATCATCGGCGCGCTGCTCGTTCTCACCGGAATCGCGCTGTTCGGCGGAGCCACCTGGGCGCGGATCATCGCCGTCATCCTGGCCGCTCTGAGCGCTGTGGGGCAGATGTTGCTCCTCCCCGCACAGCCGTGGTGGGCGCTCATCGTCATCGCGATCGACATTCTCGTGATCTACGCCGTCACCGCTCACGGGCGAGAAGTCAAGGCCGCCTGACACGCAACGGCCCCCTGTGCATCGTTCGGATGCGCAGGGGGCCGTTCGTTGCCTCAGATGCGGCGGCGGCGGCCCGGTGTCACGGCCGCGCCAACCACGGCGGCCTTCGCGACCGGCGCCGGCCCTGGTCGAACCGCCGCGGTCACGACGGCAGCCTTGGCTACGGGTGCTCCGATGACGCCAACGCGCCCGATACGAGCTGGTCTCAGTGGCATGTCATTCTCCTGACTTCTCGGCAGCCGCATCGGCCTCGATGGAGGCGATGATCGACTGGATGGGGATTCGTCCGTCGGCGATCAGCTGACCGCCGGCGCGCCTGGCTGCCGCCGCGAACGGAGCGGCCCACAGGTTTTCATACACGAGCACTCCGGCGACGCTGCCCGGATCCATGGCAGCGGCGAGGTGAGCGACGTCTTCGGCGGCGAGAAGCTCGGCAAGATCGGCCTCGATGCGCAGCAGATCACCCAGGTCCCCGGCATCGGAGAGCTCCATCGCGTCGATTGCGCCCTCGTCGTCCTTGGTCAGGATGAGGATGTCGATGACGCGGATGGTGCCGGCATCGACGAGGTTCACCAGTTCAGCGACAATTTCGCCGCTGAAGTTCGCCTCGCCCTTCGGGAACTCAACCACGAGGTAATCGACGGGGCCGAGCGCCTCGAGTTCGTACTCAGTCATAGTGCGGTGTCCTTTCGTCCGAACGCACGCTCCTCCTCGTCGCACGGTGGCGCATCACCCGAACAGGATGATCGGGCGGCTGCCGAGCGGCCCCGATCCGCACCCGGCTTACCGCGCGCCCATCACTGCCGATAGTGCAGCGTGACGGCCGATCGGTCGAGCACCGAGACCGGAAGCGAGGCGAGGCGATGATTGTCGTAACCCGACTCAACGACAGCCAGTTCGCGATCAATCCCGATCTGATCGAGCGCATCCACGAGAGCCCCGACACCACCCTGGTGATGTTGGACGGCGCCAAGTACATCGTGACCGAGTCGCTCGCCGAGGTGATCGCCCGCATCACGGAGTACCGCGCCCGTGTGATCAACCTCGCTTCAGCGATGCAGGACGAGTCCGAATATCAGGAACACGGCCGCCCGCAGCCCGTGCTGCGCCCGGTCGCCAGAGCGCTCGAGCTCGCCCCGGACCCGGTTGACCCGCAGCCCGGCGGTCACAGCGATTCGACGAGGAGCAAGTAATGGATCCCGCCATCCTCATCGGCCTGGTGATCGCCTTCGGCTCACTGTTCGCCATGATGACGCTCGAGGGCACCGCCGTGACGGCGATCCTCATTCCGGCGCCAATGATTCTGGTGCTCGGCGCGAGCCTCGCTGTCGGCATGGCCGGCGGCACCCTGAGCGACACGCTCTCCGCGCTCAAGGCGCTGCCCAAGGCGTTCATCGGCAAATCGGTGAAGCCCAAGGTCACCATCGCCCGTCTCGTCACCCTGGCCGAGACGGCGCGAGCCGAAGGCCTGCTCGCCCTCGAGCAGGAGGCGGAGAACGAGAGCGACCCGTTCCTGAAGCGCGCGTTGCAGAGTGTCGCAGACGGAACCGACGGCGAAGAGCTGCGCATCCTGCTCGAAGACGAGATCCACACGGCCGATCGCACCGCGCGCAACGCCGCCCGTTACTTCACGAGCGTCGGCGGCTACGCCCCGACGATCGGCATCATCGGCACCGTCGTGTCGCTCATCCACGTCCTGGAGAAGCTCGACAGCCCGGCGACGCTCGGCCCGATGATCGCCACGGCCTTCGTCGCCACCCTGTGGGGCCTGCTCAGCGCCAACTTCATCTTCCTCCCCATCGGCACCAGGCTGAAGCGCCTGGCCGAGCTCGAGAACGAGCGGATGACGCTGCTCATGGAGGGCGTGCTCGCCATCCACGCCGGCAGCCAGCCCCGCCTGCTCGGGGAGCGCCTGCGGGCGATGGTCCCGCGTGCGAAGGACTCGGAAGCGGCATGAGCCGCCCAGGCCGCCGCTCGCGCGGCACCGAACACGCCGAGGAGCACGTCGACGAACGCTGGATGGCGTCGTACATGGACATGGTCACCGTGCTGATGTGTCTCTTCATCGTGCTCTTCGCCATGTCGACCGTCGACCAGGAGAAGTTCACGGCGCTCAAGAACTCGCTGGCCACCGGCTTCGGCTCTGTCGAGGAGGGCAAGATCGACACAGCCAGCGGCGTCGTCGTGCCGCCGGACAAGGTCAGCGAGGAGGGCGACGGCTTCACCGACGCCGAGCTCGCCGTGACCGAGGTCGACACCCTGGTGAAGCTGCGCGATCAACTGCGTTCAGCGCTCGAGGCCCAGAACTTGGCCCACGCCGTCACCTTCGTCATCGATCAGCGCGGGCTGACCATCGGCCTCATCGGCTGGGAGACCTTCTTCCAACCCAACAGCATCGATCTGCAGGGGGAGGCCCTCGCCGTCGTCGACACGATCGGGCCGATCCTCGCCGCCTCCGCACACAACGTCTCCGTCGAGGGCCACGCCGACTACCGCGGCTCGCCCAACCCGTTCCCCACCGACTGGGAGCTCTCCGGCGGGCGCGCAACGCAGGTGCTGCGGCGCATGGTCGAGTCAGCCGGCTTCCCCAGCGGCCAGATCTCGGCGGTCGGATACGGCTCCGCCAGGCCCCAGCGCACGGGGGAGACCCCGGAGGACATGGCGTTCAACCGCCGCGTCGACATCGCGGTGCTCTCGCCTCAGCCCGAGGCCGTGCGTGAGCTCATCCCCGATGTGCTCGCCAACGGCGGGAAGGCGCCGGCGGAACCAGCAGCGCCGGCTGAGACCCCGGCCACCCCCGACAAGAAGGCCGACGCCGCGACAAAAGAAGCCGCAGCGAAGCACTAGATCGAAAACAGGCAGTCGGCGCCGCGACCGCCCGCCCGTGCCTGTTTTCGGTGCAACCGCGCCGAATTCACCTGTTTTGACCCCGGCGGCTTACGGCGGCGTCCACGCTGCCGATAGTCGCATTCGTGACGGTCCGAGAGAAGCAACAGCGCGCGGCATCCGCAGGGCCCCGCACCGCCCAGGTCTACGATTTCCGGCGCCCGACCACGCTCGCCCGCGAGCACTCGCGCGTACTGGAGCTCGCCTTCGAGACCTTCGCCAGGCAGTGGGCGACGCAGCTGACCGCGAAGGTCCGCGTGCTCTCGCAGGTGAGCTGCGAACAGGTGCTCATGCACAGCTACGACGAGTACGCTGCCGGGCTCCCGGCGACCACCGCGATGGTGCTGTGCTCGATCGGCTCCAGTGCGGCCAAGGCCGTCGTGCAGTTCCCGGCATCCGCCGGCCTCTCCTGGGTGGCGCGCATGCTCGGCGGCACGGGGGAGACCCAGGCGCCGGAGCGCGTCTTCACCCAGATCGAGCAGGCACTCGTGCGTCGTCTGATGGATGACGCTCTCGAAGACCTGCGCTACTCGCTCGGCGCCCTGTTGACCCATGACATCTCGATCGACGGCATCCAGTACAACTCGCAGTTCGCCCAGGCAGCCCCGACCTCTGAGCTGATGATCGTGGCGAGCTTCGACGTGCGGGTCGGCGACCACCGCTCCCGCGCGACCGTCGCCATCCCCGCCGCCGTGATCCTGCCGCAGCTCGGCGAATCGAATCCGACGAGCCCCGTCGAGAACGCGCGCGGGCTGATCGAGGCCCAGCTCGGAACGGTTCCCATCGACGTGGTGCTGCGCCTCGCACCCGCCCCGGTGCTGCCTGGCACCGTGCTCGGCCTCGCCGTCGGTGACGTCATCCCGCTTCCGCATTCCCAGCACCGCCCGCTCGACCTCGTCGTCGACGGCCACGAACTCGCCGACGCAGCCGTCGGGATCAACGGATCCCGCCTGGCCTGTGTCGTCGTCAGCACCAAGGAGACAGCACGATGACGCCCAGTATGACTCTCGAATCCGGCACAGCCGAGCTTGCTGCCGTGAACGCCCTCCTCGCGGTCCTTCCGCTTCCGGGGGTGAGCCACGCCGCCATCGCCCGCGATCTGAGCGGAAGCGAGGCCGCAGCGGCGGCCGCCGCCATGTCCGGCGCCGCGATGGCGTCGTTCGTCGGATCCCGCTCGGCAGACCTCGCCATCGCGGTGCTCGACGGCGCGGCACTGCAGAGCGCCGGCGGAAGCGACTCACCGCTGATCTCTGCGGCCGATGTGCTGCGCCCGTCGCTCGAGGCCGCGGCCGCAACGCTCGGCAACGGCCTGCTCGGCGCGAGCACCCTCGGTGACGCAGGCGGCCTCTTCGCCGATGACGAGGCCGTCGTCTTCGAGCTCCTGAACGGTGCGGATGACGACGCAGCCGTGCTCGGCTGGTTCGCCGTGCGCGTGCGCGACGCCGTCACGACTCCCGCACACGGCCGAGGCGCGGCCGCGCCGGGCTCAGCGGCATCCGACGCAGAAGTCGTCGGCAAGCTCGGCCGGATCAACAACGTCGAGATGGCGCTGACCGTCGAACTCGGACGCACCAGGATGACCGTGCGCGATGTGCTCTCGATCGAGCCCGGCGCCGTCATCGAACTCGACCGTTCCGCCGGAGCCCCCGCCGACGTGCTGCTCAACGGCCGGCTGATCGCCCACGGCGAGATCGTCGTCGTCGACCAGGACTACGCCGTACGCATCACCCGCATCCTCGACGTGGCAGACGGCGCGCTCTAGGTGGAAACCCTCTTCGTCGCACTGCGCGTCCTGCTCTCCCTCGGTGCCGTTCTGGCGCTGCTGTGGTTGCTGCAGCGACGCTTCGCGCGCGGCGGAGTCGGCTCGGCGGCGAAGGCGCGCGCCGCTAACAACCCCGCCGTCGTCGGGCGGCAGAGCGTCGGTTCCAAGGCCAACGTCGTCGTTGTCGAGCACGACGGTCGGCGCTTCCTGCTCGGCGTCACCGAGCACGGCGTGAACGTGTTGCACAGCTCCCCGATCGAACCGGTGCCCGGGCTCGACCCCGATCTCTTCGCGCGGGAGCTCGCAGCGGCCGAGCCGGCCGATGTGGCCCTCGTCACCCAACAGGCCGCACCGTCAGACACCGTCGGTGACTCACCGCTCGCCGGCTCCATGCTGGCGGGCTCGATCCTCTCCGGCGAGACGTGGAAGCAGGCCGCCGCCGTCGTTCGGAACCGGCGGTGATGCGCCGCTGGGCGATCGCGCTCGGCATTGTCTCCCTCCTCGTCGGCGTCGCCGTTCTCGTCGATGTGAGCAGCGCGATGGCCGCCCCGGTCGACCCACTGCTGCCGACCCCGCCCGCCGAGCCCGGCGGCGGAGTGCAGGTGGAGATCAACGGCCCCAACGGCACGCCCTCGTCGGCCGTCGTCACACTCATCGGCATCACGCTGCTCTCGGTCGCACCGGCGCTGCTGCTCATGATGAGCTCATTCACCAAGATCTTCGTCGTGCTGGCCATGACCAGGAACGCGCTCGCCCTGCCGACGATCCCGCCGAACCAGGTGCTCGCCGGTCTCGCCCTGTTCCTGTCGCTGTTCATCATGGCCCCCGTGCTCACCGCCATCAACGAGCTGGCCGTTCAGCCGTTCATCGCGGGCACGATCGACTTCTCACAGGCGCTCGAGGCGGCATCCGCCCCACTGCAGGTGTTCATGCTCGCCCACACGCGTGAAGAGGACATCGCCCTGATGACGCGGGCGGCCGGGCTGCCGAACCCAGAGAACGCCGCGGCCGTGCCGCTCACCACGCTCATTCCCGCGTTCATGATCTCGGAGTTGCGCGCCGCATTCATCATCGGCTTCGTGATCTTCGTGCCGTTCCTCGTCATCGACCTCGTCGTCTCGGCCGTGCTCATGTCGATGGGCATGATGATGCTCCCGCCGGTGATGATCTCGCTGCCGTTCAAGATCCTGCTGTTCATCCTCGTCGACGGCTGGGGGCTCATCATCACCTCGCTCATCACCAGTTATCGGGGTGGCTGATGGATGCCGCCGCCGTCCTCGACATCGCGATGCAGAGCCTCATCATCTCGGCCAAGCTCGCCGCTCCACTCCTGATCACTGCCCTCGTCGTCGGCTTCACGATCTCGCTGTTCCAGTCGATCACGCAGATCCAGGAGGTCACGCTCTCCTTCGTGCCCAAGGCGATCGCGGTCTGCGCCGCCCTGTTCATCTCGGGCCAGTGGATGATCTCCGAACTCATCAGCTTCACAGAGCATCTCTTCGCCATGATCCCGATGCTGATCGGCAACGCCTGATGTTCGGCGCGAGCCTGAGCCTCGGCTGGCTGGAAGCCGTCGGTCTGGCCACGGTGCGGATGACGGCCTTCCTCATGATCGCGCCGCCGTTCTCGTACCGGGCCATCCCCGCACGCGTCAAAGCGATGCTCGGAATCGGACTCGCCCTCGCCGTGTCCCCGCGGGTCACGCCGGGCTACGAACCGCTCGACACCGGCGCCTTCTTCACGGCGCTCGCCCTCGAGTTGCTCGTCGGCGCCGTGCTCGGATTCCTCGTCGCACTCATCTTCTCCGCCGTGCAGTCGGCGGGAAGCCTGATCGACCTGTTCGGCGGCTTCCAGATGGCGCAGGCCTTCGATCCAGGATCGATGGTCAACGGCGCCCAGTTCACGCGCCTGTTCCAGATGACGGCTCTCGCGCTGATGTTCGCCTCCGGGGCCTACCAGCTCGTGATCGGCGGCATCGTCCGCTCCTACGAGTCCATTCCGCTCGGAGGCGGGCTCGATCTCGGCGTCAGCGCCGAGCTGATGGTGACGGGCGTCAGCCAGATGCTGCTCGCCGCCGTGCAGATCGCCGGACCGCTGCTCGTCGTGCTCTTCCTGGCCGATGCCGGACTCGGGCTGCTGACACGCGTCGCGCCGGCCCTCAACGCCTTCGCCCTCAGCTTCCCGGTCAAGATCCTGATCACGCTCGTGCTGGCGGGGATGGTCGTCACGGTGCTGCCGGAGGTCATCGCCGCACTCACCGACGAAGCCTTCACCACGATGCGGGAGGTGAAGTAGATGTCGGACGCCTCCGAGAGATCCGAGCAGGCGACGCCCAAGCGCATGAAAGAGGTGCGCTCCAAGGGCCAGCTCACCCGCTCCCAGGACCTCGTCGCCTGGCTCGGCGTCGGGGCCGCCGCCGTCATGCTCTCCACGACGATCGCGCGGGGGACAGAGGCGGCCGAATCGCAGATGTTCGGCATCCGCGACGTCATCGCGGCCCCGAACCCCGAGCACGCGCTCGATGAGTTGGTGCAGGGGCTCGGTTCGATGCTCGGCACGCTCGGCCCGCTGTTCGCCGTCGTCGCAGCCGTCGTCCTGCTCGGCGCCGCCGCGCAGGGCGGCATCCACTTCCGCAAGTTCACCGGCCGCTACGAGCAGCTGAACCTCGTCAAGGGCGCCGGACGCGTCTTCGGCATGCAGGCGCTCTGGGAGGGCGCGAAATCGCTCCTCAAGACCCTCGTCGTGGGGCTCGTGCTCTTCCTCGTGATCCAGGGCCTCATGCCGGTGCTCACGAGCGCGGGCGGCCTGCCCGTCAGCGCGCTGCTCGCCGCCGCGGCCGACGGCTCGGCCGTGCTGCTGCAGGCGGCCGTCGCCGCCGGGCTCGTGCTGGCCGCCGCCGACGTCTTCGTGGTGATGAAGCGCAACCGCAAGAAGACGCGGATGACGAAGCAGGAACTCAAGGACGAGAACAAGAGCAGCGAGGGCGACCCGCTGATCAAGTCGCAGCGGCGCTCACGCCAGCTCGCCATGAGCCGCAACCGCATGATCGCCTCCATTGCCGGCTCGGACGTCGTTCTCGTCAACCCGACGCACATCGCCATCGCCCTGCGCTACGAGGCGGGCAAGGCCGCGCCGCGCGTCGTCGCCAAGGGGCAGGGCATCATCGCCACCCGCATCCGCGAGGAGGCCGACGCGACGGGCGTGCCCATCGTCAAGGATGTGCCGCTGGCCCGCGCGCTGCACGCCGAGTGCGAGATCGGCCACGAGATCCCGCTCGAGCACTACAACGCCGTCGCGCGCGTGCTCGCCTTCGTCATGGCACTGAAGAAGCGCGGCTCGGCGCAAGGCATCCACACACTCGTTCCACCGCACTCATCAGCACAGCCTGCAGCACCACGAAGGGCACTCTCATGAATCGAAACCTCGCCAAGCTCGCCGTTCCGATCGGCGTCGTCGGCATCATCCTGCTGCTGGTCGTTCCGATTCCCGCCTGGCTGCTCGACATCCTGATCATCGTCAACATCCTGCTGGCGCTCGTGATCCTGCTCACGACGATGTTCATCCGCAAGCCGCTGGACTTCTCGGTGTTCCCGTCGCTGCTGCTCGCCGTCACGTTGTTCCGCCTCGGCCTCAATGTGGCCTCGACCCGCCTCGTGCTCGGCGAGGGTTACGCCGGCCAGGTGATCGAGGCCTTCGGGCACGTCGCCGTCGGCGGCTCCATCATCATCGGCAGCGTCATCTTCCTCATCCTCGTCATCATCCAGTTCATCGTCGTGACCAAGGGCGCTGAGCGCGTGGCCGAGGTGGGCGCCCGCTTCACCCTCGACGCCATGCCAGGCAAGCAGATGGCGATCGACGCCGATCTGAACGCGGGCCTCATCACCGACATCCAGGCGCGGGAGCGCCGCGCCGAGGTCTCGTCGGAGGCCGATTTCTACGGTGCGATGGACGGTGCGTCGAAGTTCGTCAAGGGCGACGCGATCGCCGGCATCCTGATCATCGTCATCAACGTGATCGGTGGCATCACGATCGGCATGATCCAGCGCGGCATGGAGCTCGGCGACGCGGTGAGCACCTACACGCTGCTGACGATCGGCGACGGCCTCGTCACGCAGATCCCCGCGCTGCTGATGGCGGTCTCCACAGGCATGATCGTGACGCGCTCGACCGCCGACGCCGACATGGGCACGACCGCCGGGACCCAGCTGGCGCAGTCACGCAATGCGCTCATGATCGCCGGCTGCGCTGCCATCGTCATGTCTCTCATCCCCGGCATGCCGATGATCCCCTTCATCGTGATCGGCGCCTTCCTGATCTGGGGCGCCCAGAAGGTGAAGGCGCGCACGCTCCGCGAGGAGACCGCGGCGAAGGTTCCGGATGCCGGCCCGCCGACGCTGGCGGAGACCACAGACGATCTGATCGAACAGATGCGCGTGCACGCGCTGGAGATCCTGCTCGCCCCCGACCTCGTCGATGTCGTCTCCGGCGCATCCGACGACCTGCTCGGGCGGGTGCGCGCGCTCCGCCGCAAGATCGCGATGGAACTCGGCATCGTCGTGCCGCCCGTCCGCACCCGCGACAGCATCGAGTTGCCGGCATCCACCTACGTGATCCGCATCGCCGGAGTCGAGGCTGGCCGCGGCATCGCGCCGGGCGGGCGCGTGCTGGCTCTCGGCGACGCGCTCGGGGCCCTGCCGGGAACGGCGACGATCGAACCCGTCTTCGGGCTGCCGGGCAAGTGGGTTCCGGCCGAGCTGCGGCACAGCGCGGAGATGGCCGGTGCAACAGTGATTGATCGGGTGTCGGTGATCGTCACCCACCTTTCGTCCATCGTCACGGCCAACGCCGCCCGCCTGCTCACCCGAGAGGACGTGCGCGTGCTGAGCGATGGTGTGAAGCAGGTGAATCCGGCGGCCGTCGAGGAACTGACCCCCAGCCTGCTCTCCCTGGCCGAAGTGCAGCGCGTGCTGCAGGGCCTGCTCGCCGAGCAGGTCGCCATCAACGATCTTCCCCGCATCTTCGAGGCACTCTCGCTGCGCGCGAAGGTCTCCGCCGACCCGGAGGGGCTGATCGAGGCGGCGCGCGTGGCGCTTGGCCCCGCGCTCGTCGCCAAATACCTTGACGGGCGCATGCTGCGCGTCGTGATGATCGATCCCGGCCTCGAGCAGAGCATGCTCGAGGGGCTGCGCCCGGCAGAGCTCGGCACGCAGATTCTGCTCGACGCGCACAGCATGGAGCGCGTCATCGACTCGTTGCGCTCGGCGCTCGCGCACGCCGACGCGATCGGAACGGCCGCCGTGCTGGTCTGTGCGCCGGCGCTCCGCCCGGCGATCCACCGCCTCGTCACCCCGCAGACCGGCGTCGCCGTGCTGTCCTACAGCGAGGTCACCTCCGCCAACGTCGAGATCGAGACAGTGGGGGTGGTGCGCTCTGTCACGGCAGCTGCGGCTTGAGGGTCCGTCGCTGAACGCGCTGCATGAGCGCGTTCTGGCCGAACACGGGCGGCACGCGAAGATCGTCTCGGCCGAGCGCGTCGTGAGCGGCGGCATCCGGGGCTTCTTCGCCAAGCAGCATTTCGAGGTCACGGTCGAGCTCCCGGAGTCCGGCAGTCACGGCGTGCACAGCATGAGCCTGCCGACCCGGGTCGGCCTTGCCGCACTGCTGGAGGATGCCGACAGCGCCGAACGGCAACTACTCGACGCACCGCTCGTCGAGCAGCCATCGACGGCCAGGCCGGACTTCGCCGCGCTGCTGGCGCAGATGACCTTCGACACGGCCCAGACGATCGAGAACCCCGTCCCGCGGGCCCCGGTCGCCGGGCTGCTGCCCATCACCGCCGCCGCGTTCTCGCCGGCCTCCCCGGCGGCGATCGGGGCAGCCATCGATGCCGTGCCGGCGGCCGGTCCTCCGCCGCAGCCGCTGCAGAGCCCGGGCGACCTCGTGCTGTGCATCGGCGTGCGCGCGGATGCCGAGCTGCTCGCCCGGGACTGGGCCGAAGGCTCGGGCGCCGAACTCATCCGCTGTGCGCCGCGAGGCACGGGCGTCGTCGAGCCGGTTCCCTCCGAGCCCGTGCTCTCCGATCGCCGCGACGCCGCGGCTGCGCGGGCGCGCGGCGTCCAGCGCGGGGCGGCCTGCATCGCCGTGCTCGGCCTCGCCCCGCTCGGCGCCGATGCCGATGCCACAGCCGTGGACGGCCGCGAACGCCAACTCGGCGTCGCTGCCGGCATCCTGCCCGATCAGCTCTGGCTCGTCGTCGACGTCAGCCGCAAGCCCGAGGACACAGCCGCGTGGGTCGCCGCCTGCCGCGAAGCACTCGATGTGCACGGTGTCGTCGCGATCGGCGGCGCCGAGACCTCCACCCCGCACTCCGTCGAGGCGCTCGGTTTGCCCGTGCTGTGGGCTCACAACTCCAACACGCGAAAGGATAGGCTGAGCTGATGCTTGTCTTGACGCGAAAACCAGGGGAGAAGATCCTCATCGGTGACGACATCGTCATCACCGTTCTCGACGCGCGCGGCGACAGCATCCGCATCGGGGTGGACGCCCCGCGCGGGATCAAGATCCAGCGCTCAGAGGTCGTCCAGGCCGTCGCGGATGCCAATGTCGCGGCCACGACCGCCGGTGCCGACGACGAGCAGCGACTCGTGCAGAGCCTCGGCAAGCTCACCCCGCCACCGGCGGAATAGCCGCGCCGTCCGCGTGGTTCTTGTCGGAGGCGAACGCACTCACGAACCAAGGAGGCACGGATGACGCGGGCACTGGAACTCGGAATCGACACATTCGGCGACGTCACCTTCGACGCCGACGGGCATCCGCTCTCACACGGTGAGGTGCTGCGCAATCTCGTCGAACAGGGTGCGCGAGCCGATCTGATGGGCCTCGATTTCATCGGCATCGGCGAGCACCACCGTGCCGATTTCGCCGTCTCCGCCCCGGATGTCGTGCTCGCGGCGATCGCGGCGAAGACCGAGCGCATACACCTGGGCTCGGCCGTCACCGTGCTCAGCAGCGACGACCCGGTTCGTGTCTACCAGCGCTTCGCGACGCTCGACGGCATCTCGGGCGGGCGCGCGGAGGTGATCCTCGGGCGCGGCTCGTTCACCGAATCCTTCCCGTTGTTCGGCCTCTCGCTTGAGCGCTACGAGGAACTGTTCGAGGAGAAACTCGAACTCTTCGTCGAGCTGATCAAGCAGGGCCCGGTGAGCTGGCAGGGCACCGTCCGATCGGGGCTGAATGAGCAGAATGTGTACCCGCACACCGAATCGGGAACGCTGCGCACCTGGGTCGGTGTCGGCGGGAGCCCGGAGTCCGTCGTGCGCACGGCACGCCACGGCCTACCGCTCATGCTGGCGATCATCGGCGGCAGCCCGGCGCGATTCGCGCCGTATGTCGAGCTCTACCACCGCGCACTCGCTCAGTACGCTCAGCCGGCGCAGCCGGTCGGCATCCACTCGCCCGGTCACGTCGCCGAGACCGATGCGATCGCCCGCGAGCAGCTCTGGCCACACTACTCGGTGATGCAGGAGCGCATCGGCCGGGAACGCGGCTGGCCGCCGATGACCCGCGAACAGTTCGAGGATTCAGCCGGGCCGGACGGCGCGCTCTACGTCGGATCGCCAGAGACGGTCGCGCAGAAGATCGCGGCCGCGGTCACCGTGCTCAGCGCCGAACGCTTCGACCTCAAGTACAGCAACGGCACGATGCCGCACGCGCAGCTCATGCAGAGCATCGAACTGTACGGCAGCGCCGTCGCGCCCCGCGTTCGGGAGCTCCTCGCCGAATCGGTAGACTGAGGGGTATCCCCATCAGGCAACGAGGCCATGCACGGTGACCCCCTGCGGCCGCGCGAAGGAACCCGTGACTCAACAGTTTGACGCCCACCGCACCCACTGGATCGGCCGTGAAGAACGCGCCGAGGCGATGATCCCCATCATCGGCAGCCTCTACCGCGATCACGGGGTGGTGACCTCGGTTCATGGCAGGCGGCTGCTGAATCGCTCGGCCATCGGGCTGCTCAAGGCACACAAGTTCGCGAAGCAGGTCGACGGCGCCGAGCTCGACGTCGACGACACGATGCGGGTTCTCGAGACGCTGCGCGCGCTCCGGCCCGGCCCGGCATCCATCGACATCGCCCGTCTCGTCTCCGGCTTCGCCGAGCGCGGCGACGGGCGCACGCTCGAGGAGTTCGTTCGCGACGAACTCCAGCCCGTCCTGAACGGTGACGGCGCGCCGAGTGGCGGCACGGATGTCGTGCTCTACGGTTTCGGGCGCATCGGCCGTCTGCTCGCCCGCATCCTGATCGCACACGCCGGCCACGGCGATGGCTTGCGCTTGCGGGCGATCGTCGTGCGCAAGGGCTCGGCCAACGACCTCGTGAAGCGGGCGAGCCTGCTGCGCAGGGATTCCGTACACGGCTCGTTCGAGGGCACGATCACCGTCGACGAGCAGAACAACACGATCCTCGCCAACGGCACGCTGATCCAGGTGATCTACTCCAACGACCCGGCGTCGATCGACTACACCGCGTTCGGAATCACCAACGCCATCGTCGTCGACAACACCGGGCGCTGGCGCGATGCGGAGGGGCTCGGCCAGCACCTCGCCTGCCCCGGGGTGTCCCGCGTGCTGCTCACCGCGCCAGGCAAGGGCGCGCTGAAGAACATCGTGCACGGCATCAACCACGACGCCATCACCGCCGATGACACCATCCTCTCCGCCGCATCCTGCACCACCAACGCCATCACCCCGGTGCTCAAGGCTGTCAACGAGCGGTACGGCGTCGTGCACGGGCACGTCGAGACGGTGCACTCCTTCACCAACGACCAGAACCTGATCGACAACTTCCACTCCGGCGATCGTCGCGGTCGATCCGCGGCGCTGAACATGGTGATCACCGAGACCGGTGCAGCGCAGGCCGTGGCCAAGGCGTTGCCGGAACTGGCGGGCAAGCTCACGGGCAGCGCGATCAGGGTGCCGACCCCCAATGTCTCGCTGGCGATCCTCAACCTGCGCCTGGAGACGACGCCGAGCCGCGACGAGGTGAACGCCTACCTGCGCGAACTCTCGCTCGGATCGACCCTGCGCCAGCAGATCGACTTCATCGATTCCCCGGATGTCGTGTCCACCGACTTCGTCGGCTCGCACCGTGCCGGCATCGTCGACGGCCTCGCAACGATCGCGACCGAGAACAACCTCGTGCTCTACGTCTGGTACGACAACGAGTTCGGCTACAGCTGCCAGGTCGTTCGTGTGCTCGAGGAGATGGCTCAGACCCATCCCACCGTGCTGCCGGAGCGTGCCGCGGTCTAGCCGCGACCCCGACGGTCGAGTAGGCCGCCCGCGGCCTCCGCTGGTCGAGTAGGCCGCCCGCGGCCGTATCGAGACCGAGGCCCCTGCGAAAGCTCGTGTCCGTGAGGTCTCGATACGCTCGTTCCTCGCTACTCGACCAGCAAACCGTTCAGAACGGCGGAGCTGCTTCGACAGGCTCAACCAACGGGTGGCGGTTCGAGCGGAGCGGCGCTGCTCAGCTGTGCGGCTTGTGCTTGTCGGCCGCGCGCTCGGCGGCCTCGGCCTCGCGCCGGCGGTCACGCGCGGCGTCGGAGGCTGCGGCTTCCTCCGGCGTCGGGGCTGTTCCGCCGAGGTGTCGCGGTTGCCACCAGGCACCGGTGCCGTCGACCGGGTAGCCGGTCTGCAGCGTGTCGACCATGCTCTGCAGCTTCTGCCGCAGTCGCGTGGTGAGTTCGTGCGGTTCGTCGGTGGGGCCAGCCGTGATCGGCTCGGCAATCGCGAAACAGATCGGCACCTTGTATGCCTCGCGCAGCGTCGGCTTGTGGTTCTTCGTCAGTAGGCGGTGCCCGCCCCACACCGCGACGGGGATCACCGGAACGCCGGCCTTCTGGGCCATACGCATCGCACCGCTCTTGAGCTCACGCACGGTGAACGACGCGTTCACTCCGGCCTCGGGGAAGACGCCGACGAGTTCTCCGGCCTTGAGCGCCGCGACGGCGTTGTCGAACGCGGCGGCGCCCGCCTTCATGTTCACGGGGATGTGGTGCATGCCGCGCAGCAGCCAGCCGACGAGCGGATTGCGGAACGCGCTCTCCTTGGCCATGAAGCGCACGTGTCGTCGCGTGCCGAGGTAGACCACCCACTCGGTCAGCGCGAAATCGAGGTAGCCGAAGTGTGTGATGGCGAGGACCGCACCCCCGTCGCGCGGGATGTGCTCGATGCCGGTGACGGAGCGTCGCAGGCGTAATGCGCCGAAGAGCCCGCGGCCGATGGCGATCATCGTCGAGTAGACGGGTTCGATCCTGTGAGTGGCCATAACTGAACTGTACGGCCGCGCATATGCCGGCCGCGACATGCAGATGGGACGTTACTCCCGTTCGCCACGCAACCGTTCGATCTCACGCCTGTCACGTTTCGTGGGGCGGCCCGCCCCGCGATCGCGAACGGGCAGGAGCGCCAACTCGGACTTCGGCGGGGGAGGTGGGGTGTTGTCGGTGTAACACTCGGCGGCCACATCCGCGCCGACTCTCTTGACGAGTAGGCGTCGAGCGACCACGATCCGGTCGAAGCCGGAGATCCGAATGCGGATCTCATCGCCGATGCGAACGCCCTGCGCCGCCTTGACCCGCTCGCCGTTCACCCGCACGTGACCAGAGCGGCAGGCCGCTGTTGCTGCAGAGCGCGTTTTGAAGAGGCGGACGGCCCAGAGCCAGCTGTCGACGCGCGTCGTGCCCTCCTGTGCCATGACTCGAGCCTAGGGCCATGACTCGAACCGGGGGCCATGACTCGAGCCGAGGGCCGTGACTGGAGCGTCGGATCATGACTGGAGCATCGGGGAGCGTAGCCTTGAGCTGGAGGAACGCATGACCCTGGAATCACTCTTTCTCGCGCTCGACCGCATCGCGGGCGGGCGCACGGCGGGAATCACGATCCCCGAAGACATGAGACAGCACCCGCGCACCCGCCGCAGTTTCGTCTGGATCACGTGGCTCCTGGCCGCAGAACTTCTGATCGGCAGCGCGGCCGTGGTCGTCGCCGTCGCACTCTGGCTCGATGGCATCGAGATTCCTTTCGCCGTGTGGATGCGCTCGCTCGTCGTGCTCGCCATGACGATGACACTGTTCTATTTCGCCTGGCGTGCCCAGCGCGGCTTCTACTGGGCGTACTCGCGGCTGCGCCTGTTCAGCAAGATCTTCCCCGTTGTCACGCTCGTGATTGCGGCGATCCCCGGCCTGTACCCGCTCTGGATGGTGACGGAGCAGATCATCTTCAGTCTGATCCTCATCGGTGTCGCCGACGTCTTGGACAGCGACCACATGCGCGAGGCCTTCCCGAAACCGAAGCGGGCCGTGCAGCGTGCCGGTGCAGAGTTCCTGGGCGCAGGCTCCGCCGGCGCAGATCCCGTGAAAGCGATCGCATGAGTGTGCCGACGCGGCCGCGCGACAGTGGGGACGCCTGGGTGTTCGGGCAGGACGGCAGCAAGTTCTGGGGCCGTTTCGGTGCGGCCGGCCTGCTCGTGTGCGATCAGGCCAGGGGAGTGCTGCTCCAGCACCGCGCCGAGTGGAGCCACCACGGCGGAACGTGGGGTCTTCCCGGCGGGGCACGCCACGACGGCGAGAGCGCGACGCACGCCGCGCTCCGTGAGGCCAACGAGGAGGCCGGGGTTCCGGCTGCCGCGTTGCGCGTGCTCGGTGAATCGGTCTTCGACAAGGGCTTCTGGAGCTACACGACGGTGATCGCGGAGGTGGTCGAGCCATTCGACGCCGTGATCAGCGATCCGGAGAGCATCGCCCTCGAGTGGGTGCACCCGGCGGATGTCGAGCTCCGGCCGTTGCACCCCGGATTCGCCGCGGCGTGGCCGGCGTTGCGCCTCCGGCTTCCGAGGGCGGCTGCTGGATAGACTCGAAAGCGTGACCGGTCAGCCAGAACTCAGCAACCGTGTCTTCACGGTGCCCAACATTCTGAGCTTCGGCCGGTTGCTACTCGTGCCCGTCTTCCTCGTCCTGCTCATGCAGGGGCGGGATGCCGCAGCGCTCACCGTACTTGTCATCGCCAGCCTCACCGACTTCCTCGACGGCTACATCGCGCGCCGCTTCAACCAGATGAGCCGGCTCGGCCAGCTCCTCGACCCGGCGGCGGACCGGCTGTACATCTTCGCCGCGATCATCGGCCTCGCCTCGAGAGAATTGGTCCCGTGGTGGCTGGTCGCCGTCATCGTCGGCCGCGATCTCCTGCTGCTGGTGCTCGGCATCGTGCTCGCCAACTACGGCTATGGCCCGCTGCCGGTGCACCTGCTCGGCAAGGTCGCCACCTTCGCGCTCTTCCTCGGGATGCCGCTGATCATGCTCGGCCTCGCCGTTCCCGCTCTCGCGCCGTTCAGCCAGCCGGTGGCGTGGGCGATCACGCTCTGGGGTGCCTTCCTCTATTGGTGGGCCGGAGCGATCTACCTTATTGAAACGCTGCGTGTCATCAAGCCGGTGCCGGCAAAATGAGAGCCGGCCGTGTGGCACTGCCGCGCCAATCCGATACGCTGGATATATAGGGGAGGTTACCGTGGTTGATTCCGAGCAGGAGAACTCGAGTGATGAGAGCGCTGCGCCGTTGAATCACACTCAGGCGCACCCGAAACTGGTGGACACGACGCTGGCATTCAGCCGCGAGCTGGCCGCACAGCTGGTCGCCATTGATGGCGATATCAGCGAGGAAGAGGCAGAAGCCATTGCGGCGCTGCCCTCCGGATCGGCGCTTTTGATCGTGCGCCGTGGCCCCAATAGTGGGGCACGCTTCCTCCTCGACAGCGATGTCACGAGCGCCGGGCGCCACCCGGATGCCGACATCTTCCTCGACGATGTGACGGTGTCGCGTCGGCACGCAGAGTTCCTTCGCCACGGCACGGCGTTCGAGGTCAAAGACCTCGGCTCGCTCAACGGCACCTACTTCGACGGTGTTCGCATCGAGACCGCGCTGCTCAGCGACGGTGCCGAGGTCCAGGTCGGCAAGTTCCGACTCACCTTCTACGCCTCGCGGCTCGACCTCGCCCAGGCTGCGAGCGAATAGTGCCCGCATCCACGGCCAGGGCGCGGGTGGCTGGGTCTGCTCCGCGACTGAGCATTGGGCAGGTTCTCGCGCACCTGAATCCCGAGTTTCCGGATCTCACACCATCGAAACTCCGCTTTCTTGAGGAGCAGGGGCTCGTCTCGCCTGCCCGCACAGAGTCGGGCTACCGCAAGTTCTGCGCGGCCGATGTCGAGCGCCTGCAGCTGATCCTCTCGATGCAGCGGGACCACTACCTGCCGCTCAAGGTGATCCGCAGCCACCTGGCCGAGATCGATGCCGGGCGCACGCCGAGCCTGCCCGGCGGCGCGGTATCGGCACCCTCGATGCTCTCGGCCGTTCGGCGCTACAGCCGCGACGAGCTGGTGCGGGAATCAGGCGCGAGCGCAGCCTTGCTCGACGACGCCATCGCCGCCTCGCTGGTCTCGCCGTCCGAGGTCTACACCGACGACTCGCTGAGCGTGTTGCGCGCGCTCGTCGAGCTGCAGCGATCCGGCATCGAGCCACGTCATCTGCGTGGTTTCCGCGGTGCCGCCCAGCGTGAACTCGGACTCATCGAGTCGGCACTCGCACCACTGGCACGGCGCAAAGACCCATCGAGTCGGGCGCAGGTCATCGAGCGCGCACAGGACATCGCGGGGCAGCTGGAGGTCGTCCGCGGCAGCCTGATCCGCTCCGCGCTCACCCGTCTCGCACCGTGACCCGCACGACACGCCGAATCATTCGTGCGGATGTCGTTGCCGGGGAGCCCCGCTCTCGGTAGCGTTGCTCTGGTGGGGTGCACACACCCCGTTGACGTTTGAGAGGCAGCCGCATGAGTGAACTCAGTCGAAGCGAGAAAGACCGCTACGACCTCGGTCTGCTCTTCACCGACGGCTTGCCCGAACTCGATGACTCGGCAGGCTATCGCGGCGCCGTTGCGGCCCGCGCGGCCGGCATCAGCTACCGCCAGCTCGACTACTGGGCCCGCACTGAGCTCGTAGAGCCCACCGTGCGTGGGGCAGCAGGCTCCGGATCGCAGCGTCTCTACGGTTTCCGCGACATCCTCGTACTCAAGCTCGTCAAGCGCCTTCTCGACACCGGGATCTCGCTTCAGCAGATCCGCACGGCCGTCAACCAGCTGCGTGAAAGCGGCGTGAACGACCTCGCCCAGACCACGCTGATGAGCGATGGGGCCAGTGTCTACCTGTGCACATCGGATGACGAGGTCATCGACCTGGTCAGCCGTGGTCAGGGCGTCTTCGGCATCGCCGTCGGCAAGGTGCTGCGTGAGGTCGAGACGAGCCTCGTCGAGCTCAACGTGCAGAACGCGGATGCCGGCGACGAACTCGCCGCCCGTCGCGTCAGCCGCAAGAAGATCTCCTGACCTTCAGCGGGTTTTCGACGAAAACCCGCTGGTTGAGCTTGTCGAAACCAACTGCCCGCCACCGATGGCGAAACCCTATCCGTTGGTTGAGCTTGTCGAAACCCTGTTCGTTGGTTGAGCTTGTCGAAACCGTGACCGTTGGTTGAGCTTGTCGAAACCCTGTCCGTTGGTTGAGCTTGTCGAAACCGTGTCCGTTGGTTGAGCTTGTCGAAACCAACTGCCCGCAACCGGCGACTGCACCAGCATCGCTTGCGGCTGCCGGGGTTGCCTGAGTTTGGGCTGCCGCCTTTCGTAACGCTGCGCGTCACGCTGGTTGAGCTTGTCGAAACCGTGTCCGTTGGTTGAGCTTGTCGAAACCAGCTGCCCGCAACCGGCGACTGCACCAGCATCGCTTGCGGTTCCCGGGGTTGCCTGAGTTGAGGCTGCCGCCTTTCGTGACGCTGCGCGTCACGCGCGTTACGCGGGGTTCTCCGCGTACTTCTCGATCTTCGCGGTGCGCAGCACGCGGTCGAGCAGCTGGTCGAAGTAGCGCGAGAGTTCCTGCGCGCTGTCGCCGGGCCAGATGTGCAGCGGCTGGGCAGCGCCCTGCGCCTGCTGCAGCGATGTGCGCTCCGGCAGCTGCGGGCTGAGCACGAGCGGTCCGAACATGTCGCGCAGCTCCTTGATGCGGAACTGGTGCTCGAGGGATGCCGTGCGGGCACGGTTGACGATGATGCCGAGCGGCTGCAGGCGCGGCGAGAGGCCGCGGCGGATCTCCTCGATCGCGCGCAGTGCGCGGTCGGCTGCTGCCACGGAGAAGAGTCCGGGCTCCGTGACGACGGCGACACGGTCGCTGGCCGCCCAGGCGGTGCGGGTGAGCGCATTCAGCGACGGAGCGCAGTCGATCAGGACGAGTTCGTAATCTTTCTCAACATTCGCGAGCGCTTCTTCGAGCTTCCAGATGTCGCGGATGCTCGGGTGCGGCCCGTCGAAGTTGATGGCAGACGGGCTGCCGATCATCACATCGATGACGCTGCCTGCCCTGCCCTTGGTCCAGCCGGACGGCGCGATGGCCGCGCGCACCACCTTTTCCTTGGGAGAAGCGAGCACGTCGGAGACATTGAGGTGCCCCGCGACTTGGATATCCATGCCGGTGGAGACGTCGGACTGCGGGTCCAAGTCCACCACGAGGGTTCGGATGCCGCGCGCGAAGGCCGCCGATGCAAGACCCAGAGTCACTGTGGTCTTGCCGACGCCTCCCTTGAGGGAGCTGACAGAGAGAACGTGCACAAGAAGACACGTTACCTTCACTAGTCTTAGAGAACCTAACCGTTGGCTGAGTGCCCGGGGTGTTTGAAAGGCTTGCATGTTCCAGAAGATCCTTGTTGCCAATCGAGGCGAAATCGCCATTCGTGCATTTCGAGCTGCTGTGGAGCTCGGGGCGAAGACGGTCGCCGTCTTCCCCTATGAGGACCGCAACTCCCTGCACCGACTGAAGGCCGATGAGGCCTACCAGATCGGTGAGCCCGGTCACCCGGTGCGCGCCTACCTCGACGTCAACGAGATCATCCGCGTTGCACTGGACAGTGGCGCGGACGCCATCTACCCGGGCTACGGATTCCTCTCTGAGAACCCGGAGCTGGCCGAGGCCGCCCGTGCCAACGGCATCACCTTCATCGGCCCGCAGAAGGAAGTTCTGGAGATGGCCGGGAACAAGGTCACCGCCAAGGAGCACGCCATCGCAGCCGGCGTGCCCGTGCTGAAGTCGACGCCGCCCTCGCGCGACGTCGACCTGCTCATCTCCCAGGCCGACGACATCGGCTTCCCGATCTTCGCCAAGGCCGTCGCCGGCGGTGGCGGTCGCGGCATGCGCCGCGTCAACACCAAGGCCGAGCTGCGCGGATCGCTCGAAGAGGCGATGCGCGAGGCCGACAGCGCCTTCGGCGACGCCACGATGTTCCTCGAGCAGGCCGTGCTTCGCCCGCGTCACATCGAGGTGCAGATCCTCGCCGACGCCCAGGGTGGCACCGTGCACCTGTTCGAGCGGGACTGCTCCGTGCAGCGCCGCCACCAGAAGGTCGTCGAGATCGCCCCGGCGCCGAACCTCAGCGACGAGAAGCGTGCGGAGCTCTACGCCGACGCCATCGCCTTCGCGAAGTCGATCAACTACGTCAACGCCGGAACCGTCGAGTTCCTGCTCGACACCGCGGGCGAGCGCGCCGGCGAGCACGTCTTCATCGAGATGAACCCGCGCATCCAGGTCGAGCACACCGTCACAGAAGAGGTGACGGATGTCGACCTCGTGCAGGCGCAGATCCGTATCGCGGCGGGGGAGACCCTCGTCGATCTCGGGCTCGAGCAGAAGGACATCAAGCTGCGCGGTGCCGCACTGCAGTGCCGCATCACGACCGAGGATCCGACGGCTGGATTCCGCCCGGACACCGGCAAGATCACGACCTACCGCTCTCCGGGCGGGGCCGGCATCCGCCTCGATGGTGGAACCATCAACCCCGGTGCCCAGATCAGCCCGCACTTCGACTCGATGCTCGCCAAGCTCACCTGCCGCGGCCGTGACTTCGGTGCGGCCGTCGCCCGCTCCAAGCGCGCACTGGCCGAGTTCCGCATCCGCGGTGTCTCCACGAACATCTCCTTCCTGCAGGCCGTGCTCGAGGACCCGTCCTTCGCCGCCGGTGACCTCAGCACCTCCTTCATCGACGAGCGCCCGCAGCTGCTGCGTGGCCGCGTCTCCAAGGACCGTGGAACCAAGATCCTGAACTGGCTGGCGGATGTCACCGTCAACCAGCCCAACGGCAAGCCGATCTCCCTCGTGCACCCGGCCGACAAACTGCCCAAGCTCGACCTCTCGACGCCGGCCCCGGCCGGATCGCGTCAGAAGTTGCAGGAGCTCGGCCCGGTCGGCTTCGCTGCCGCGCTGCGTGCACAGACGGCGCTGGCCGTGACGGACACGACGTTCCGCGACGCCCACCAGTCGCTGCTCGCCACCCGGGTGCGCACCCGCGACCTCGTCGCCGTTGCCCCGTACGTCTCCCGCCTCACCCCGGAGCTGCTCTCGGTCGAGGCCTGGGGCGGTGCAACGTACGACGTTGCCCTCCGCTTCCTCGGCGAAGACCCCTGGGAGCGTCTGGCAGCCCTCCGTGAGGCGCTGCCGAACATCAACCTGCAGATGCTGCTCCGCGGCCGCAACACGGTCGGCTACACGCCGTACCCGACCGAGGTGACCGACGCATTCGTGCGCGAGGCCGCATCGACCGGCGTCGACATCTTCCGCATCTTCGACGCACTCAACGACGTGTCGCAGATGCGCCCGGCCATCGAGTCCGTGCTCGAGACCGGTCACGCCATCGCCGAGGTCGCCGTCTGCTACACCGGTGACCTCCTCGACCCGGCAGAAGACCTCTACACGCTCGACTATTACCTGCGTCTGGCCGAGCAGATCGTCGAGTCCGGCGCGCACATCCTGGCGATCAAGGACATGGCGGGCCTCCTGCGCCCCGCCGCCGCCGAGAAGCTCGTCGGCGCCTTCCGCGAGCGTTTCGACCTGCCCGTTCACGTGCACACCCACGACACGCCTGGTGGCCAGCTGGCGACGCTGTTGGCAGCTGCCCGTGCCGGCGCCGACGCGGTCGACGTGGCATCCGCCCCCATGGCCGGAACCACCAGCCAGCCCTCCGCCTCCTCGCTCGTCGCCGCGCTCGCGCACACCGAGCGTGACACCGGCATCTCGCTGGACGGCATCTCGAGCCTTGAGCCGTACTGGGAGGCCGTTCGCCAGGTCTACCGCCCGTTCGAGTCCGGCCTCGCCGGCCCGACCGGCCGCGTCTACAAGCACGAGATCCCCGGCGGCCAGCTCTCCAACCTGCGCCAGCAGGCGATCGCCCTCGGCCTCGCCGACGACTTCGAGCTCGTCGAAGACATGTACGCGGCCGCCAACACGATCCTCGGCCGCGTGCCCAAGGTCACTCCCTCATCGAAGGTCGTCGGCGACCTCGCCCTGCACCTGGCCGCCGTGCGCGCCGACCCGGCCGACTTCGCCGAGAACCCCGACAAGTACGACGTGCCGGACTCGGTCGTCGGCTTCATGGCCGGAGAGCTCGGCGAGCTGCCGGGCGGCTGGCCCGAGCCCTTCCGCAGCAAGGTGCTCGCGGGCAAGAACATCCGCATCGGCGTCACCGAGATAAGCCAGGAGGACCGCGAGGGCCTCGAGGCCGACAGCGACACCCGTCGCTCGACGCTGAACCGCCTGCTCTTCCCCGCGCCGACCCGTCAGTTCGAGCAAATCCGCGAACTCTTCGGTGACCTCTCCAGCGTCGACACCCTCGACTACCTCTACGGCCTGCGCCCCGGCGGTGAGCACGTCGTCGAGATCTCGAAGGGCGTGCGCCTCTACGCCGGGCTCGAAGCCATCGGTGAGGCCGACGACAAGGGCATGCGCACCGTCATGACCATCCTCAACGGCCAGCTGCGCCCCGTGTTCGTGCGCGACCGCAGCATCACCGTCGAGTCCAAGGTCGCCGAGAAGGCCGACGCCTCTCAGCCCGGCCAGATTGCGGCCCCGTTCTCGGGCGTCGTCACGCTGCAGCTGGAGCTCGGAGCCGAGGTCGCGGCCGGTCAGGCCGTCGCCTCGATCGAGGCGATGAAGATGGAAGCGGCGATCACCTCACCCATTGCGGGCGTGCTTGAGCGCCTCGCGATCCCCAAGACGCAGCAGGTCGATGCCGGTGATCTTCTCGTGGTTGTGCGTCCGCGCTAAACTGGAACGCTAGTTCTACCCGAAATAAGGGGAAATACACCGTGCCCAACACGAAGACGAGCAACGACGAGTACAACAGCGAGCTGCCGCCGGAATCGGTCGACAGCCTCGCCTCGTCGCTGCCGGAGAGCCTGAGCGTTCAGGTTGACCTCCCGGCTGCTCCCGCCCGCGTCATGCCAGCAGATGAGGTCGCCGTTGCGATCGATGAGGTGGCCGTCAATCCGGGCTTCGTCGACTCCACCGAGCCGACCACGACGTCCATCGAGGTAGTCACGCCGCCGCTGCGCCGCTCCAGCTACTCGGCCGTGCCGTCATCCGGAACGTCGAGCGCCTCACCGTACGACGCCCTGCTGGCGACGGACGCCGCGGCGGCAGCCCAGCACTCGCGCCGCGACCGCGTGCGCTCAGAACATGTCGACATCGGCTCGAACAGCGCGTACGAGCAGGTGGCGGAGCAGCGCCGCGGCGACGGACCAGAGGATGCGGGCATGCTCACCTCCGAGCGTCTGCTCGAAGTGAACCGGCGCACCCGCCCGGCCCCCAAGGGTGGCTGGAACCGATTCGTCTACAACGCGACCTTCCACGGCGTGAATCTCGGCGACTCGGCGAAGGTACGGGCCGAACAGGCTCTGACCGACCGCATCGCCAAGCAGTTCAACGGCGGAACGCGCTTCGTGCCGATCCTCACCCGCAAGGGCGGCGTCGGCAAGACCACCGTCACGACCCTGCTGGGCATGGCGCTGGCCGATGCCCGCGAAGACCGCATCATCGCCGTCGACGCCAACCCGGACCGCGGCACGCTCTCCGAGCGCGTCACGAAGCAGACCCGCGCCACCGTGCGCGACGTCGTCACCAAGGCGCACACCATCAACGGCTTCACCGACTTCTCCTCGCTGGTCTCCCGCGATGACACGCGCCTCGACATCCTCGCCTCCGACACGGACCCGATGCTCTCCGAGGCCTTCGACGAGAACGACTACAACGTCGTCGCCGACCTGGCCGCGCGCTTCTACTCCGTCGTGCTGACCGACTGCGGCACCGGCATCGTGCACTCCGTGATGCGGGCGACGCTGCAGCGGGCCGACTCGATCGTGATCGTCTCCGGCGGCAGCGTCGACGAGGCGCGCCTGGCATCCGAGACCCTGACCTGGCTGGAGGCCAACGGCTACGGCGACCTCGTGCGCAACGCGGTCGTCGCCATCAACACGGCGACCCAGGGCACGAACCTCGTCAAGCTTGAAGAGATCGAGTCGCACTTCCAGTCGCGTGTGCGCGAGATCGTGCGCATTCCCTACGACCCGCAGCTGGCCGCTGGCTCCGTCGTCAACTACGCCGATCTGAAGCCGCTGACGCGTCACTCCGCCCGTACCCTCGCCGCGCTCGTGGTCGAGGGGCTCCCGAGCGACAGGGCGCTGTAGGCCAGCATATGACCGTTCGCGAGATCCGCCTCTTCGGCGACCCCGTCTTGAAAACCGTTTCCGACCCGATCCGCCTGGTCGACGCCCGCGTGCGCGCACTCGTCGACGACCTGATCGACAGCGTCAAACTGCCCGGCCGTGCCGGCGTCGCTGCACCGCAGATCGGCGTGAACCTGCGCGCGTTCAGCTACAACGTCGACGGCGAGATCGGCTACATCCTGAACCCCGTGATCGAGGAGCTCTCCGGAGAACCGGAGCTCGTCGGTGAGGGATGCCTCTCGGTGCCGGAACTCTGGCACGACACGATGCGCTATCCCTTCGCCAGGGTGAGCGGTGTCGACCTCGATGGCAACGCCATCGAACTCTCCGGCAACGGGCTGATGGCGCAGGCCCTGCAGCACGAGACCGATCACCTCGACGGGATGCTCTACCTCGATCGGCTCGACAAGGAACGGCGTCGGGTCGCGATGAAGGAAGTCCGCGAGTCCGCCTGGTTCTGACCGGGCGCGGCAACGCAGAAGGGCCGGTCACGATCGTGACCGGCCCTTCTGCGTTGTGCGGAGCTACTGCTGCAGGCTGATGCCCTCAGTCGCCGGTGCTCCGGCGTACATGCTCTCGATCTCTCCCGCGAAGTCCTGCAAGATGATGTTGCGCTTGATGCTGAGCTTCGGCGTGAGGTGGCCACTGGCCTCCGTCAGTTCGAGCGCGAGGACTCGGAACTTGCGGATCGACTCGGCCCGCGAGACGGTCTCGTTGGCCGCATCGACTGCACGCTGCAACTCGGCCAGCACGGCCGGGTTGGCGCACGCCTCGTCGAGGGTCATCGCCGCGTCTTCGCCGTTGTTGTTCAGCCACACCGGCAGCATCTCTGGATCAAGGGTGATCAGCGCCGAGATGAACGGCTTCTGATCCCCGACCACGACGACCTGCCCGACGAGCGGGTTGGATCGGATCGGGTCCTCCAGCGCGGCGGGGGCGACATTCTTGCCGCCGGCCGTGACGATGATCTCCTTCTTGCGGCCGGTGATGGTCAGGAAACCGTCGGAATCGAACGAGCCGATGTCGCCCGTCTTCAGCCAGCCGTCGTTGAACGTCGCCGCGGTGGCCTCTGGATTGTTCCAGTACTCCTTGAAGACGCAGATGCCCTTCACCTCGATCTCGCCATCGTCGGCGATACGCACGGCGTTGCCGGACAGGGGCGGGCCGACGGTGCCGATCTTGGCCTTGGTCGCGAGGTTCACGGTCGCGGGCGCCGTGGTCTCGGTGAGTCCGTAGCCCTCGAGGATTGTGATGCCCAGCGAGTGGTAGAAGTGACCGAGGCGCTGGCCGAGCGGCGCGGAGCCGGAGACGGCGTACTGAACCTTGCCGCCGAGGGCGGCACGGATCTTCTTCAGAACGAGCGTGTCGTACAGCTTGAACTTGAGCGCGAGGCCGAGCGGGACCTTGCCGGCCTCGACCGCCTTCGAGTGGGCGACGGCGATGTCGGCAGCGCGGCGGAAGATCGCGCCCTTGCCGCCTGCCTCTGCCTTCTGCTCCGAGCTGTTGTAGACCTTCTCGAAGACACGGGGCACCGCAAGCAGGAACGTCGGCTGGAAGCTCGCCATCGACGGCAGCAGCTGCTTGGTGTCCGGCTGGTGACCGACGCGCACGCCGGCGTGCACGCAGAGCACCGTGATGAAACGGGCGAACACGTGTGCCGTCGTGATGAAGAGCAGGGTCGATGCTCCGCCGGGAGCGGTGAGCACCTCTTTGAGGGAGACGCCGGCGTTGCGGGAGAGCTCGAGGAAGTTCGAGTGCGTCAGCACACATCCGCGCGGCTTGCCGGTGGAGCCGGAGGTGTAGATGAGCGTCGCCATGTCCTCGCCGACGGCAAGGTTGCGGCGGCGTTCGATCTCGGCATCCGGAACCTCGGTGCCGGCCGCGATCAACTTGTCGAGGTCGCCGAGGTCGATCTGCCAGACATTGGCGACGGCGGGCAGCTCGGCGCGCACCTCGTCGAAACGGGCGAAGTGATCGGCGGTCTCGAGGATCACCGATGTGGCGCCGGAGTCGGTGAGGTTCCACCGCACCTGGCTGGGGGAGCTGGTCTCGTAGACGGGCACCAGGATGGCGCCGGCGAACCACGTGGCGAAGTCGATGAGCGTCCACTCATAGCGGGTCTTGCTCATCAGCCCGATCTTGTCACCGGGCTGGATGCCGGAGGCGACGAGGCCCTTGGCCAGAGCAACGACCCGCGCGTGGAACTCAGCGGTCGTGACGGGCTTCCAGCCCGCACCGTCCGGCAGAGAGAACAACACGAGCTCGGGTGTTGCCGCGACACGTTGGACCAGCAGGTCGGTGATATTCGCCTGAGGATCCGCTGCGACGACAGCGGGCGTTGAAAATTCTTGCACGGCAACTCCTTTGGTACCGGAAATGTATAGAACCCACTCTATCGGCGTGTGAACGCGTCACGCGGCCGAGGCGAAGACCGTCCCGGAATACTGATTGACTTACACTCTAATGTGGTGCGCGCATGCCCTTCGGGACGCCGCCGCCCTGAATTTCACGACGAAAGGCTGTTGCACGTGCACGCGATCGGAATCGACATCGGCGGAACCAAGATCGCCGGCGCCCTCGTCGACGAATTCGGTGTGATCGTGAAGAGCGAACGCGTGCCGACTCCGGCCGGCGATCCGGCGCAGATCGAAGACGCGGTCGTGCAGATGGTGCAGAGCCTCTCCGCGGGGGAGCAGGTGGCCGCTGCCGGCATCGCCGCAGCCGGATTCATCGACGCCGCGCAGTCCACCGTGTATTACGCGCCGAACATCAACTGGCGCAACGAGCCGTTCCGGGCCAAGCTCGAGGCCCGCCTCGACCTCTCCGTCGTCATCGAGAACGATGCGAACGCCGCGGGCTGGGCCGAGTTCCGCTACGGCGCGGGGCGCCTGTACAGCGACATGGTCACGCTCACGATCGGCACCGGTGTCGGTGGGGCCATCGTCAGCGCCGACAAGCTCTTCCGCGGTGGATTCGGTGCGGGTGCCGAGCTCGGCCACATGCGCATCGTTCCAGAGGGTCTGCCCTGTGGCTGCGGCGCGCGCGGCTGCATCGAGCAGTACGGCTCCGGCCGCGCCCTGCTCCGCATGGCCAACGAGTACGCGGATGCCGGCGGCATCGGTCAGACGCTGGCCGATGTGCGTGCCGCCCGCGGTGAACTCCGCGGCGAGGACGTCGCCGCGCTCATCGCCGACGGCGACGGCGGCGCGTTGGCCGCGCTCCGCCAGCTCGGGCACTGGCTTGGCCAGGCCTGCGCGAGCCTCTCGGCCGTGCTCGACCCGCAGGTCTTCGTGTTCGGTGGCGGCGTCTCCAGCGCCGGCGAGTTGCTGCTCGACCCCATCCGTTCCGCCTACTTCGACCACCTCCCGGCCCGCGGCTACCACCCGGAGCCCGAGTTCCTGGTTGCAGAGCTCGTCAACGATGCAGGAGTCGTCGGTGCGGCAGACCTCGCTAGGCTGAGTGCAGCTCAGTAAGTCGGGCCTGAGGCGAAGGAGGCGGGTGCGGTGTTCTACTGGATCATGAAACACATCGTTGTCGGCCCGATTCTGCTGGCCCTGTTCCGGCCGTGGATCATCGGGCTCGAGAACGTGCCGAAGAACGGCGGGGCGATTCTCGCCTCCAACCACCTCTCCTTCATCGACTCCATCTTCCTGCCGCTCGTCGTCGAACGCCGGATGGCTTTCCTCGCCAAGAGTGAGTACTTCACCGGCAAGGGGCTGAAGGGGTGGGCGACGAAGTTCTTCTTCACCGCAACCGGCCAGCTGCCCATCGACCGCTCGGGCGGCAAAGCATCGGAAGCCTCGCTCAACACCGGTCTGGCCGTTCTCGGCCGCGGTGAGCTGCTCGGCATCTATCCGGAGGGCACACGCAGCCCGGACGCGAAGATGTATCGGGGCCGCACCGGGGTCGCGCGCATGGTTCTCGAGGCCGGCGTCCCGATCGTTCCCGTCGCCATGATCGACACCGAGAAGGTCATGCCGATCGGCAAACGACTACCCAAGATTCGACGCATCGGCATCATCATCGGAGAGCCCCTCGACTTCAGTCGCTTCGAGGGAATGGAGGGCGACCGCTTCGTGTTGCGCTCCGTGACGGACGAGCTGATGTACGAACTGCGCGCCCTCAGCGGACAGGTCTACGACGACGTCTACGCCAGCTCCGTCAAGGAGCAGCGGGCCACGCTTTCGCGCTAGGCTGATTTTGCATTCGGCTGCCGTTCCCGGCGGCCGTTCATTCCGGTGTCGTCAGACGCCGCCTCGAGAAAACAGGAATAGTCCCGTGGTACAACCCACCGAACCGGTCGTTTTGGCAGATGCATCTGTGATTGCCGGTCTGGACTATTGGCGTACGCTTCCCATCAAGCAGCAACCGGACTGGCAGGACCCCGAGGCGACAGCCGCGGCATCCGCCGAGCTGGCCGCAATGCCCCCTCTCGTCTTCGCCGGCGAGGTCGACCAGCTGCGCTCGCGTCTCGCGGCCGCGGCAAACGGTCAGGCATTCCTGCTGCAGGGTGGCGACTGTGCCGAGACCTTCGCAGGCGCGACGGCCGATCAGATCCGTGACCGCGTGAAGACCGTGCTGCAGATGGCCGTCGTTCTCACCTACGGCGCCTCCATGCCGGTCGTGAAGATGGGCCGCATGGCCGGGCAGTTCGCGAAGCCCCGCTCGAGCGACAACGAGACCCGTGGCGACGTGACGCTGCCCGCCTACCGTGGCGACATCGTCAATGGCTACGACTTCACCCCCGAGTCGCGCCAGGCCGACCCCAAGCGCCTGATTCAGGGCTACCACACGGCCGCGTCGACGCTGAACCTGATCCGTGCGTTCACGCAGGGTGGATTCGCCGACCTCCGCCAGGTGCACAGCTGGAACCAGGGCTTCGCCGCGAACCCGGCGAACCAGCGCTACGAGAAGCTGGCCAAGGAGATCGACCGCGCGATCGGCTTCATGGCCGCGTGCGGTGCCGACTTCGACGAGCTCAAGCGCACCGAGTTCTACACCGGCCACGAGGGTCTGCTGATGGACTACGAGCGCCCTCTCACCCGGATCGACTCGCGCACGGGAACCCCGTACAACACGTCATCGCACTTCATCTGGATCGGTGAGCGCACCCGTGAGCTCGACGGCGCGCACGTCGACTTCCTCAGCCGCGTCCGCAACCCGATCGGTGTCAAGCTCGGACCGAGCACCAGCACCGACGACATGCTGCGCCTGGTCGACAAGCTCGACCCGAACCGTGAGCCGGGTCGTCTGACCTTCATCACGCGCATGGGTGCAGGCAAGATCCGCGACGCACTGCCGCCGCTGCTCGAGGCGATCAAGGCCAGTGACGCTCTGCCGCTGTGGGTCACCGACCCGATGCACGGCAACGGCATCACCACGCCGAACGGCTACAAGACGCGTCGTTTCGACGACGTCGTCGACGAGGTCAAGGGCTTCTTCGAGGCGCACCGCGCCGTCGGCACCAACCCCGGCGGCATCCACGTCGAGCTCACCGGTGACGACGTCACCGAGTGCCTCGGTGGCAGCGAGCACATCGACGAGGCGACCCTGGCGACGCGCTACGAGTCGCTCTGCGACCCGCGCCTGAACCACATGCAGTCGCTGGAGTTGGCGTTCCTCGTGGCGGAGGAGCTGGCTGCGGCCAAGCGCTGAAGCGTTCGCAACTGAGAAGAATGGATGCCGCGTCCCCTGTGGGGCGCGGCATCCGTCTTTGTGTTTCTGGTGGCGGGTGGCCTGGGCATGCTCCTCAGCTCAAACAATGACGCCTTCAGTCGGACCCCGGAGTTCGAGATGGGGTTGCGTTCCCTTGCGGGTGGGGTCCAACTGAAGACGTCATAACTCGACACCCCGCATACCCAGGCCGCCCTGTGCTCGTTTCACGGGGCTCGGTGAGAACTCCGTTGCGGGCGTCTGGGACTGAACGCTGGGCGCTAGAGGGTTACTTGGGCGGTGATGTGCACCGTGGAGTGGCGCTCGGCCTGGGTGCCGGCGACGGGATCGATCTCGACGACCTTGGCGAAGGGGAACAGCGGCTCGGGGAAGTTGTAGCTGACCTCGAACTCGGCGGCCTTCAGGGTGTCGATGGCCTCCTGCATGCCCATGCCGACCACGTCGGGGATCGCGACGAGGTCTGGGCCCTTGGAGATGGTGAGCACGATCGCGGAGCCAGGGCGGACGGGGCCCTCGTCCTGCGGGGCGGCCGAGATGACCGCTCCGTCCGGCACGTTCGAGTCGAAGACGGGGTCGGTGGTGACGGCATCCAGGTCGACGGCGTCGAGTGCGGCCGTGGCCTCGTCGACGGGGAGGCCGGCGACCTCGGGGATCGCGCCGGCCGAGACGACGAGGGTCATCGCGGCGCCCTCTGGGGCGGTGGGGCCGACGGGGTTGCCATCGGCGTCGATGAGCGCGATGACGGCGCCTTGCGGCTGCTCGGTCGTGAACTGCACGTCGGCGGCGTCCGCGACGGCGAACCGCGCCAGCTGGGCGCGTGCGTCGGCCTCCTGGGCGCCGATGACGGCGGGCACGTCGAGGATCTCCGGTCCCGTGGAGAGGCAGAGCGTCACGGTGCTGCCGCGGGCGACCGAGGAGCCGATGGCCGGATCGGTGCTCGCAACGAGCTCAGGAGCAATGGTGGGGTGCGAGCAGCTCGCCGTGGCGTCGGCGACGGCGAATCCGGCCTCGTCGAGCTCGGCGGTCGCGGCGTCGGCGCTCTGATTGCTGACGTCGGGCACCGTGGACCGCGAGCCGGGACCGGAGCCGAAGTACCACCCGGTTCCGGCGGCGAGCCCGGCGAGCAGAACGATCAGGGCGAACAGCCAGTAGCCGCGGCGCTTGCGTTTGGCGGCCGAGCTGCGCAGCAGTGCTGTGCTGTCTGCGGATGTCGCTTCGACCGGGCCGGTGCGGTGTCTGGCACTGCCGATGATCTGGGTTTCCGCGTCCGAGTCACCGGCGAAGTCGTCGGCTCCACCGGCGAGCACCATCGTCGGCGCGAGCGGGCTCGGCAACACGGTGGTTGCCGCGGTGGCACCTGCCTCTGCGGTGCCCGGCATCTCGGCGGCGATGAGCTGCAGCTGCTCGAGCATCGCGCTGGCGTCCCGCGGGCGACCCTCCGGGTCGCGGGCAGTCGCCCACAGCACGAGCTCGTCGAGCTCGCGGGGGAGCCCGGGAACCTTGAGGCTCGGTGCCGGGACGGAGTCGTTGGCGTGCTGGTAGGCGATCTGCATCGGCGCCTCGCCGACGAAGGGCTGCTCACCCGTGAGCATCTCGTACATCATGATGCCGAGCGCGTAGATGTCGCTGCGGGCATCGGCGACGCCGCGGGTGACGAGTTCGGGGGAGAGGTAGGCGATGGTGCCGAGCAGCGCCTGCCCGGTCGCGGTGTTCGCGCTCGTGGCACGGGCCAGGCCGAAGTCGCCGAGCTTGATGCGGCCATCATCGGCCAGCAGCACGTTCTCCGGCTTCATGTCACGGTGAACGATGCCGGCCTTGTGCGCAGCCGCGAGGCCGCCGAGCACAGCGGTGACGATGTCGATGGTCTGCTCGGGGGTGAGCTTGCCGTAATCCTTCAGCAGATCGCGCAGCGTGATGCCCGGCAGGTACTCCATGACCATGTAGGCCATGTCGGAATCCTGGCCTTGGTCGAAGACGTTCACGACGTTGGGGTGGGCGAGGCGCGCGGCTGAGCGTGCCTCTTGCACGAAGCGGCTCTTGAAGGTGTTGTCGTCGGCAAGGTGGCCGTGCATGATCTTGATGGCGACCCGGCGCTCGAGGCGCAAATCGGTCGCCAGATAGACCGTGGCCATGCCGCCGCGGGCGATGCGGGAGCGCACCTGATAACGGCCGTCTATCAGACGGCCGATCATCGGATCGTTCGGTGTGGAGCTCACCGTTGCAGTCTAGGAAGTCGAGACGGGGAAACACCGATAAAACACCGAGAAGCCGCGCATTGGCAGGGCAGATTATCGCTGGGGCCGATCGGATGCCGGCTCAACCGAGTTCGGTCAGCCAGCTCCGTGCCGAGGATTCCCATTTCGCATAGAAGTCGGGGTGGGCCGAGATCTGCACGGCCTGGGCCGCTTCGGTGACGCTCATGCTCTGCCAGCCATCGATGTCGAAGAGACCGGGCGGAACCACCTCGTTCGTGTTCGGCGCCTGGCCGAAGAAGGCGAGCGTTGCGTAGTGCGGATCCATCAGCTGCTCTGGGGCGCCCCAGCCGGCGCTCGGCCGCTGCTGGAACAGCCCGAGCGAGTCACGGTCGCCGTGGTCGAGGTTCTGCAGGCTGGACTCCTGGGCGGCCGTGGCGAGGGCGACGACGATGGCCTCATCGCTCGCGCCGATCGAGCGCGCAACGTCGATGATGGTGCGCGCGTTCTGCCGCATCTCCGCGCTGAGCGGCACGGTCGTGCTTGTTGCGGCGCCGCCGGGGGAGGCGACGATCTGCTGCACGACGACGGCGACCTCGAGTGCGGGGCCTCCCGGAAGTGCGAGCGTCTGCCCGGGGTAGATGATGCTCGACCAGCCGAGACCGTTCGCGTCCAGCAGCGCCTGCACTGAGACGCCGGCCGCGGCGGCGATCCCGCTGACGGTGTCACCGGTGCTCACGGTGTGCGTTCCGGCGGCGACGGGGCCGGCGGCGACGGCGACTGCCGGTGCGGCCTCCGCAACTGATGCCGTTTGTGCGGCATCCGGCAACACGATCGTCTGCCCGGCGAAGATCAGGCTCTGTGCATCGAGACCGTTGGCACGCAACACGTCGTTGCTGCTCAGGCCGTGCGCCTCCGCGATGCCGCTGATGGTGTCGCCGGCGACGACCGTGTAGCGGGTGATCTCGGCCGATGGCGCGGCGGACGGTGCCGAGACGATGACGGCGGAACCGCCGAGGCTGAGCGTCTGGCCGGGGAAGATGACGGCAGACCAGCCGAGGCCGTTCTGCGCGAGCACGGCGGCCGTGGACAGGCCGAAGCGCGCCGCGATGCCGCTGACCGTGTCGCCATCGACGACGACGTAGCTCGACGGAGCCTGGGTCGCGGCGACGGCGGTCGGGGCGGCTGTGAGCTTGGGAGTCGGAATGGCCGCACGCGGCTTGAGCGACGGCTTTGCCGGGCTGGAGGCCTCAGCGGGTGAGGCGAAATTCAAGGAGACGGCAATGGCGCTGACGACGGCGAGCGGAATCGTGAAGAACGACGAGCGTCGTTTGCGTGACGCCCGCAGCGCATCGCGGCGTGTTGTCGTGCCCTCGATCTCGTTCATCGCCCGATCAATCGCATCGCCATGGCCCCCGTCTGTGCTACCCCGTCAACCGTGGCAGAGAAGTCATCGAGAGTCAACCACCGATGCCCACGTGGCAGAAGTTCATTTCTGTGATCAAAGTGAACAAAGTTGCTGAAGTGATTTGAGTTCATGTGATCGAAACAAACTGGATGCCGAAGCTTCTCGATGTTGCGGCGCGCTGGTTTGCACAGCACGCCTGACGTGGCACTCTTAGTACGTGACCGACGTGTTTTCAGGCCGACAGTGGCTGACCATCCCCGACCTTGTTGAACTCCTCGGCATTGGCCAGAGCCGTGTGCGCAGACTCATCGAAGACAAGCAGTTGCTTGCCGTGCGTGTCGATGGCGTGCTGAAGGTTCCTGCCGACTTCCTCCGAGACGGCGAACCGCTCACCGAGCTGCGGGGCACGCTCTACGTGCTCTCCGACGACGGCTTCAGCGACGACGACGCCATGAAGTGGCTGCTGAGCGTCGAGGAGAGCCTGCAGGCTGCTCCCATCGACGCCCTCCGTGCTGGCCGCAAGGCCGAAGTACGCCGCGTCGCCCAGTCGCTGGGCTAGAACCTTCCGCTGATTGAGCAACCCCTTCCGCTGATTGAGCAACCCCTTCCGCTGATTGAGCTTGTCGAAATCCAGGTTTCGACTAGCTCAACCAACGGTGGCGTCAGGCCGAGCGGGTCGTGACGGTCTCGGCGAGTTCGCTCAGCTGGGTGATGGCACGCCTGCTGAGCGGTGATGCTCCGACGGCGGCGATCGCGGTACGCACATTGCGTGAGATCAGCGCCTCGACCTCGTCGACTGCGCCGCAGTCCGCGATCGTGTTCTGCAGCATCCGCACCTGGGCGTCATCCAGCTCGGCGTCGCCGAGCAGCTCGTCGAGCGCGCGACGGGATCCCTGCGGCATCAGCTCCCTGGCGATCGCAACGAGCACGGTGCGCTTGCCCTCGCGCAGGTCGTCGCCGCTCGGCTTGCCCGTGACCGCGGAGTCTCCGAAGACGCCGAGCAGGTCGTCGCGGAGCTGGTACGCGATTCCGAGTGGCAGGCCGAAGTCGCGCAGCGCGGCCAGCTGGGCCGGCGTGCCGCCTGCGAGCGTCGCGCCGATCAGCAGCGGTGCCTGCACGCTGTACTTCGCCGACTTGTAGACGATCACGCGCTCCGCACGTTCGCGCAGCTCTGCGTCCGGGCGGCGCAGCCACGCGCTCTCCTCGAGCACGTCCAGGTACTGGCCGGCCGTGACCTCAGTGCGCATGTGGTTGAACGCCGTGCGGGTCGCACGCGCCAGAGCCCTGTCCTCGATGAGTTCAAGCCCCTCATCGAGGAGCTCGTCGCTCCAGCCGAGCAGCAGATCGCCGAGCAGAATCGCGGCGGCCCGGCCGAACTCGCCGGGGCTGCCTGCCCACTCCGAATCGCTGTGCAGCCCTTCGAACAGGCGGTGGGCGGATGCCGAGCCGCGTCTGGTGTCGGAGTTGTCAATGATGTCGTCGTGCACGAGGGCCGCCGCATGGAAGATCTCGAGGGCGGCGGCGACGGCGACGATCGCGCTGAGATCCCGCGCCGGCTCCTGGTCATCGGCGAACGGATCGAAGCCGGAATCGACTCCGGAGACCGATTCGAACCCCCAGTAGCAGAACAGTGCGCGGAAGCGTTTGCCACCGCTGAGAAACTGCCGAGAGAAGTCCACAAAGGGGCTCAGTTCGGGGCTGATCGCGCGCACAATGGGAGCACGATCTGCGAGGAAATCTGATATGCGTGAATCGACGAGGTCGACCAGCCGGGTGCTTTCTGCCACCCGCCTAGCCTAGCCATCGAAGCGACGATAGAATGAGTTGATATCTCGACACGATCCCGAGACTGAAGGGAATGAGATGCCACTTTCTGAGCAGGAGCAAAGGCTTCTGGAAGAGATGGAGCGCAGCCTCTATCGCAACGACGCCGATTTCGTCGCCACCGTCGGGGCCTCGCGAGGGCGCCCCAGCTACCGATCGATCGCGCTCGGTGTACTGATCGCCGTTGCCGGCATCGCCGGCCTGCTTGCCGGCGTGATGCTGCATCAGCTCGTGATCGGTGTCATCGGATTCGTCGTGTTGTTCGCCGGCGTGCTGCTGGCGATCAAGCCGTCGAAGAAGATTCCGGTCGAGCCTTCGGCAGAGGCCCGCGGCAAAGCTCGTTCCACGCAGTCGGACTCCGGCTTCATGGACAAGCTGAACGACCGCTGGGACCGCCGCCAGGACGGCCAGCCCTAGTCACTCCACTTTCACCCCGGTGATCGCCTGTAGCGCGCCCAACGCGCCCTAGGCACCGTCTCCATCAGGGGCCGATCCTCACGGATCGGCCCCTTTTTTTGTGCGCTCACGCCTGCGGTGGGGAAATTCCCTCCATTTCACTCCACTGCTCCGATCCCCGTTATTCCGGGGAAGTTTGTTGAGTTTTTCGCGGATTATTCCCGGAATTCGTTGATTGGTGGAGCTTTGTGGAGTAAAGTGGAGTCCACGTAAAGCTTGAGCGGGGGTGATGGCATGTTCCTTGGAAGCTACGAGCCCAAGCTCGACGACAAGGGGCGGCTGATCCTTCCCGCGAAGTTCCGGGATGAACTCGCCGGCGGCGTCGTCATGACCCGCGGGCAGGAGCACTGCCTCTACGTCTTCAGCACGCGCGAGTTCGAGAACCTGCACGAGAAGATTCGGCAGGCTCCGGTCACGAGCAAGCAGGCCCGCGACTACCAGCGTGTCTTTCTCTCCGGAGCCAGCTCCGAGACGCCGGACAAGCAACACCGTGTGACGATCCCGGCCAACCTGCGCAGCTACGCATCGCTCGAGCGCGAGCTCACGGTGATCGGCGTCGGCAGCCGGATCGAGATCTGGGACAGCGCGGCGTGGGATCTGTACCTGAACGAACAAGAAGCCGCATTTGCAAACACGGAAGAGGAGGTGATTCCGGGACTGTTCTAGTTCCTGACGCCTGACTCCCAGCCGATTCGCCCTGGCACACTTCCCCGGTGCCAGGTCGAGCGGATGGGGATCAGGGATCAGGAGCCCTCCCTGGAAACCATGGCACTCAACGACATTCACACCCCCGTCCTGCTCGAGCGCTGCATCGAGTTGCTCGCACCGGCCATCCAGAAGCCCGGCGCGGTGCTCGTCGACGGCACGCTCGGCATGGCCGGGCACGCCGAAGCCTTCCTCACGCGCTTCCCGGACCTCACCCTGATCGGCCTCGACCGCGATCTCGACGCCCTGGCCATCGCCAAGCAGCGCCTGGCGCCGTTCGGCGACCGGGCACGCTTCGTGCACACGGTCTACGACGGAATCGTCGATGCGGTCGCGTCCCAGGGCTACTCCGAGGTCGACGGCATCCTCTTCGACCTCGGAGTATCCTCGCTGCAGTTGGACAGGGTCGAGCGGGGATTCTCCTACTCGCAGGACGCACCGCTGGACATGCGGATGGATGCGACATCCCCGCTGACCGCCGAGACGATCCTCGCGGAGTACCGCGAGGGCGATCTGCGCCGTATCTTCGAGCACTACGGCGAGGAGAAGCTCGCCGCGCGCTACGCCAGGGCCATCATCGCCGCCAGGCAGATCGAACCGATCACCCGCTCCGGCCGCCTCGTCGACATCCTGCAGGAGGCAACGCCCGGCGCGCTCAAGAACGCCGGCCACCCCGCCAAGCGCGTCTTCCAGGCGCTGCGCATCGAGGTCAACCAGGAGCTGTCGGTTCTGGAGCGGACCATTCCGGCCGCGCTCGGCTCCGTCGCCGTCGGCGGCCGCATCGTCGTGATGTCGTACCAGTCGCTCGAGGACCGCCTCGTCAAGCGAGCGTTCGCCCAGGCCTCAGCATCGACGGCTCCGGCCGGCCTGCCGGTGGAGCTGCCGGAGCACAAGCCGGAATTCAAGCTCCTCGTGCGCGGCGCGGAACTGGCCAGTGACGCTGAGAAGGCGCTGAACCCGCGGGCGACCCCCGTGCGCCTCCGCGCCGCGGAGCGTCTGTGGAAGCCCGCCGCACCGAGCGGCAGCAAGCGATCGGCACGGGGGAGCGGCGAATGAGCGACAACCTGGCACGGACCAGCGCACACTACGCGCGCCCCGCCCACCCGGCTGCGCCGTCCGCGCCCACGCGCACCCACATCGAGATCGTCCCGTCCCGCGAGCAGCGGAAGGCGCGGCCGAAGCTCGCATACGGACTCACCGCCGTGCTCGGCATCATCGCCATCATCGCGGCACAGCTGGTGCTGAGCGTCGTGACCTCGCAGGGGGCATACGACATCGCCGCTCTGCAACTGCAGCAGAAGGAGGCGACCCGTGACGCCCAGATCCTCACGGAGGACCTCGACCGCATGAAGTCACCCCAGTTCCTCGCAGCCAACGCGCAGGCGCTCGGCATGGTCACCAACGCCAACCCCGCCTACCTGCAGCTCTCCGACGGCGCCGTGCTCGGCCAACCGTTCGGTGAGCAGGGCACGAGCGCAACCGGTGCATCGGCGCTCGTTCCGAACGCGCTGCTGAGCGGTGTCCCGCTCGTGACCGAGCAGGCACCGGATGCCGCGGCGGCCGAGGCCCCCGCGCTGAAGGCGCCCGTGCTCGTGGCAGGCAATGAGTCGGATTCGGCCACGCCGAGTGCACCTGTCACCCCGCAGAACACCCCGGAGTTACCGTTGCAGAATGGCATCCCAGCGCCGAGCACGCACTAACCAGACCGAGCGACGTCGACGGAATCCCACTCACAAAGGAAACGCCTAGTGGCCCGAACAACCCGATCGAACAGGGCACGCGTCTTCAGCGCCGCCGTGATGCTGTGCGTGCTCCTCAGCGTCTTCGTCGTACGGCTCGTCGACATCCAGGTGGTACGCGCCGATGAGTTGAACGCCGCGGCGCTCGACCGACGCTCGAGCACAACGCCGATCCTCGGTGCGCGCGGGGACATCGTCGATGCGAACGGCGTCGTGTTGGCTGGCAGCGTCGAGCGCTACAACATCATCGTCTCGCCGAAGCAGGCCGTGCTGGCCTCGCGCGAGGGGATCAAGGAATCCGACCCCGAGATCGATGCGAAGTCGCGAGCCGTGCTCTCCGCCGAATCCGATCAGCTCGGCGCGGCCATCGGCCTGCCGACTGGCGCCGTGCTGGCCGTCATCGACGCCGCCATCGCCGAAGACCCGGACTCCGACTTCGCCTATGTCGCCAAGCTGGTCGACACGCGGGTGTTCCGCACGGTCGACGAGCTCGACATCCCGTGGCAATACGCGCAGTCTCAGCCCGCACGCACCTACCCGAACGGCGCCGTCGCCGGCAACCTCGTCGGATTCGTCGGGGCGGAGGGAGAGGCGCAGGCCGGCCTTGAACTCGGCCAGGACAGCTGCCTCGCCGGCGTGAACGGCGAAGAAGCCTACGAAACGGGAGCCGACTACGTGCGGCTGCCCGATACGACGCACGTCATCTCCGAGGCGAAGCAGGGCGGAACGCTCGAGTTGACGATCGACTCCGATCTGCAGTGGTTCGTGCAGCAGGCACTCGCCGAGCAGGCCCAGGCCACCGGTGCCGCGTGGGGAACGGCGATCGTGCAGGAGGTCAAGACCGGCAAGCTGCTCGCCGTCGCCGACTACCCCTCCGTCGACCCGAACAACGTCGACGGCACCGAGGACGGGGACCGCGGTTCCCGCGCATTCGCCGCGTCGTACGAGCCGGGATCGACGTTCAAGGCGCTCACCTCCGCGACCGTCATCGACGCCGGCCAGGCCGATCCGCTTGCCCAGGTCGTCGCGCCCTACCGCATCATTTTCCCCAACGGTGCCGATGTCAACGACTCCTCGTTCCACGGCGACGACCGCCTCACGATGACCGGCGTGATGATCGACTCCTCCAACACCGGCATGTCGCAGTTCGGCGAGCGGGTCAGCGACGAGGTCCGCTACGAGTCGATGAAGAAGTTCGGCCTCGGACGCGAGAGCGAGGTCGCATTCCCCTCCGAGGACTCCGGCGACCTGAACGGCGACGGACCGTCGACGTGGGACAACCAGACGAAGTACGCGACGATGTTCGGCCAGGGCCTGACAACGACGGCGATCCAGCTGGCCAGCGTCTACCAGACCATCGCCAACAACGGCGTGCGCCTGCCCGTCCAACTCGTCAATGGCTGCACTCAGTCGGACGGCTCCGTCGTCGGTCAGCCGGAGACCGCCGGCACGCAGGTCGTCTCCCCGGCGGCCGCCCGTGCGACATCGGACATGCTCGAGATGGTCTACAAGCAGGGCTGGCTCGCCGACCAGTGGAACGTGCCCGGCTACCGCGTCGGGGCCAAGACGGGAACCGCCCAGATGCCGGACGGCAACGGCGGATACTCGAAGGGCTACCTCGTCTCCATCGCAGGATATGCGCCGGCCGATGATGCGCGCTACGTGGTTTCGGTAAGCTTGGCAGACCCGGTGAACATGAACACCTCTGCCGCGCCTGCTCCTGTCTTCCAACAGATCATGAGTCAGGTGCTGAAGAAGTACCGGGTCGTTCCATCCGGCGCCCCGGCGCCCGAGTTACCAGCAAACTGGTGAGAAAGAGGGCCAAGTGACCGGACCCACGGCGCTCCGCCCGCAGCACCCCGTTTCACGATCCCTGTCTGGATTGGTCGACACCTTCGACCTCCACGTGCAGGGCGATATCGACGGAGTCGAGCTCAGCGGCGTCAGCCTGAGCACGACGACGGTGCAGCCAGGAGATCTTTATGTCGGCGTTCCAGGGCGCAATGCCCACGGCGCTGGATTTGCCGAAGCGGCGGCTCGTGCCGGCGCTGTCGCGGTACTGACCGACGAGGCCGGTGCGAGTCTCGCAGCGGCATCCGGTCTTCCTGTGCTGGTCACCCCCGACGCCCGCGCGGCGCTGGGTGATGTGGCCGCCTGGATCTACCGCACGGCAGACAACCCGGCGACCCTGTTCGCCGTCACCGGCACGAACGGCAAGACCAGCGTCGTGTACGTGCTCTACGCGATCCTCAGCCAGCTCGGCGTCGTCGCAGGCCTCACCTCGACGGCCGAGCGCCGCATCGGTGATGTCGCGGTGACCAGCAACCTCACCACGCCGGAGGCCAGCGAGTTGCACGCACTGTTGGCGCGCATGCGCGAGGCGGAGGTGCGTGCCGTCGGCGTCGAGGTCTCTGCCCAGGCGCTCAGCAGGCACCGCGTCGACGGACTCGTCTTCGACATCGCCGGCTTCACGAACCTCAGCCACGACCACCTCGACGACTACGGCGACCTCGAGGAGTACTTCCAGGCCAAGCTCGAGCTGTTCCAGCCCGACCGCAGCCGCCGTGGGGTCGTCACGGTCGACACCGAGTGGGGCGCGAAGCTCGCGCAGCAGTCCCGCATCCCCGTGACCACCCTCAGCACGGTCGCCGGTCAGAACGCCGACTGGCGCATGACCGTGCTCGAGGAACACGCGACCTTCACCCGCTTCGCCCTGGAGGGCCCGGAGGGCCGCCGTCTCGAGACCACGCTGCCACTGCTCGGCTGGTTCATGGCGGCGAACGCGGCACTGGCCATCGTCATGTTGGTCGAGTCGGGCTTCGACCTCGACGCGATCGCCCACGCGCTCGACCGCGACGGCGGCATCGACGTGTACATCCCCGGCCGTACCGAGCGTGTCTCCGGCGATCACGGCCCGACCGTCTACATCGACTACGGCCACACGCCGGACGCGTTCCTCAACGCCCTCGACGCGATCCGGCGCACGACGGCCGGCCGCGTGGTCATGGTGTTCGGCGCCGACGGCGACCGCGACACCACCAAGCGAGCCGACATGGGGGCGATCGCCGCCCGTGGGGCCGATGCCGTCGTGATCACCGATTTCCACCCGCGTTTCGAAGATCCTGCCGCCATTCGGCAGGCCCTGCTCGACGGCGCGCGCGCCGCTGTGCCGGATGCGGAGCTTTATGAAATACCCGACCCGCGTGCCGCCTTCCGTGCGGCCCTCGCCCTCGCAGGCGACGGTGACGCCGTGCTCTACGCCGGCCCGGGCCACGAGGACTACCAGGAGGTTGCCGGCGTGAAGCTGCCCTACTCTGCCCGCGACGACGCCCGCCAGGCCCTCAGAGAGGCCGGGTGGCTGTGATGATCGCCATGACCATCGCCGAGATCGCGGCCGCGACGGACGCACAGCTGCTGCGCACCCCGGACGCCGGCCTCGTCATCACCGGCCTCACCCACACCGACTCCCGCGATGTCACGCCGGGCGACGTCTTCGTCTGCAAGCCGGGCGAGTTCACCGACGGGCACCTCTTCGCCCCGGCTGCCGCCGAGGCCGGTGCCGTGCTCCTCATCGTCGAGCGCGAACTCGACATCGACGTGCCGCAGCTTCTCGTCGACGACGCCGTCATCGCACTCGGCGCCTTCGCGACCGAGCTCGTCTCCCGGGTGCGCGCACTCGGCACGCTCAAGATCGTTGCCGTGACCGGCAGCAACGGCAAGACGACGACGAAGAACCTGCTGCGCACGATCCTCAGCGCCGTCGGCCCGACCATCGCACCGCGTGCCTCATTCAACAACGAGGTCGGCGCACCGCTGACAATGCTCGAACTCACCGAGGACACCGAGTTCCTGGTGGCCGAGATGGGCGCGAGCGGCATCGGCGAGATCGCCAGGCTCATCGCCATGGCCAAGCCGGACATCGGCATCGTCTTGAACGTCGGTCTCGCCCACGCCGGCGAGTTCGGCGGCATCGAGTCCACCGTCATCGCCAAGACCGAGATGGTCAGCGAGCTCACCACGGATGACGTGGCCGTGCTGAACGCCGACGATCCCCGCGTCGCCGGCATGGCCGCATCCACCGCAGCACCCATCGTGTGGTTCGGCCTCGGGCCCAACGCGGCCGTCCGTGCCAGCGAGGTGCGCTCGGATGCCGGCGGAACCGCATTCGTCCTGACGCTCGCCAACGGCGAGAGCCGCCCGGTGCGCTTCCGCGTGCTCGGCGAACACCACGTGATGAACGCGCTGGCCGCAGCGGCCGCCGCGGAAGCGACCGGTGTCGGCATCGACGACATCGTGACCGCGCTGGAGAGCGTCGAGCTCGCCGAACGCTGGCGCATGCAGGTGCTCGGCGGACGTGACGGCGTCACGATCATCAACGACGCGTACAACGCGAGCCCCGACTCGATGGCAGCGGCGCTCAAGACGCTCGCCCAGATCCGCACCCCAGGCCAGCGCACCATCGCCGTGCTCGGCGAGATGAGCGAGCTGGGGGAGTTCTCCGGTGAGGAGCATGACCGCATCGGTCTCCTCGCCGTTCGCCTGAACATCTCGCAGCTTCTCGTCGTCGGCCAGAACGCGCGCCGCATGCACATCAGCACCATCAACGAGGGCTCCTGGGACGGCGAATCGAGCATTGTCGACACGCCCGACGAGGCGTTCGCACTGCTCGAAAAGGCCATCCAGCCGGGCGATCTGGTGCTGGTGAAATCATCGAACTCGGCAGCTCTGCGCTTCTTGGGCGATCGACTGGGAGAATTGTTCTCGTGGTAGCCCTGCTCACCGCCGGCGGCTTGTCGCTCGCGTTCACCCTGTTCCTCACGCCGCTGTTCATCAAGCTGTTCCACAAGCTGCAGTGGGGGCAGTTCATCCGCGACGACGGACCCCAGACCCACCACTCCAAGCGGGGCACGGCCACGATGGGTGGACTCGTCGTCATCGTCGGCGTGCTCGTGGCGTACTTCGTGGCGACCTGGGTCAGCCAGGAGCCGCCGACGCCGTCGGGCCTGCTCGTGCTGTTCATGATGGTCGGCCTCGGCGTCGTCGGATTCATCGACGATCTGCTGAAGACCCGCAAGCAGCAGAGCCTCGGCCTCGGCGGCTGGGCCAAGATCCTCGGGCAGGTGATCGTGGCCGGCACCTTCGCGGTGCTCTCGCTGCAGTTCCCGAACGCGCAGGGCGTCACGCCGGCATCCACGCACATCTCGTTCATCCGCGATCTGCCGATCGACTTCATGGCGCTCGGCGTTGTCGTCGGTCTCGGAGCCTTCGTGGTCTGGATCTGCCTGATCGTCGCGGCGACCTCCAACGCCGTGAACGTCACCGATGGCCTTGACGGCCTCGCGACGGGAGCATCGATCCTCTCGATCGGCGCCTTCGTCGTCATCGGCTTCTGGCAGTTCAACCAGAGCTGCTTCGGCGCCGGGCTCGACGAGGGCGACGCCTACCGCTGCTACGACGTGCGCGACCCGCTCGACCTCGCCATCGTGGCCGCGGCCATCACCGGCGCCCTGATCGGCTTCCTCTGGTGGAACACCTCACCCGCACAGATCTTCATGGGTGACACCGGATCGCTCGCCCTCGGTGGAGCACTGGCCGCTTTCGCCATCCTCAGCCACACCGAGCTGCTTCTCGTGCTGATCGGTGGCCTGTTCGTGATCGAGACCGGCTCCGTCATCGTGCAACGCGCCTACTTCAAGATCACCAAGGGCAAGCGCATCTTCCTGATGAGCCCGATCCATCACCACTTCGAGCTCAAGGGCTGGGCGGAAGTGACCGTGGTCGTGCGGTTCTGGATCATCGGCGGCCTGCTGGTGGCTGCCGGCGTCGGCACCTTCTACCTCGAATGGATCTCTCGCACGTGACACGCTTGGACACACTCACCAGCTGGAACGCCGACTGGCGTGACCTCAAGGTGGCCGTGCTCGGTCTCGGCGTCACGGGTTTCGCCGTTGCCGACACGCTCGCCGAGCTGGGCGCCGATGTGCTCGTCGTGGCATCCGCTGCCGACGACGACAGGGCCCGTCTGCTCGAGGTGATCGGCGCGCGTCTGCTCCAGCACGATCTCAGCACGGTGCCGGATGGGCTGGAGGACTTCGGTGCGGAGCTGCTGATCGCCTCGCCCGGCTTCCATCCCGACCACCTCGTGTTGGAGTGGGCGGCGGAGCGCGGCATCGCCATCTGGGGCGACATCGAACTCGCCTGGCGCCTGCGCGACAAGGTGCCGATGGCATCCGGCGAGCCGGCTCCGTGGATCCTCGTCACCGGCACCAATGGCAAGACCACGACGACGCAGCTCACCGCGACGTTCTTGGCCGAGGCCGGCCGTCGGGTCGCTCCGTGCGGCAACATCGGTGTTCCCGTTCTCGACGCCATCCGTGACCCGCAGGGTTGGGATGCGCTCGTCGTCGAACTCTCCAGCTACCAGCTCCACCACATCAAGCGGGAGGGCGCCGGCTCGCTGGAGCCGCTCGCGAGCGTGTGCCTGAACATCGCGGACGACCACCTCGACTGGCACGGCAGCGCGGAGGCGTACCGTGCGGCCAAGGCCACCGTGTACGCCAACACGCTCGTCGCCTGCGTCTACAACAAGGCCGACGCCGCGACCGAGGAGATGGTGCGTGATGCGGATGTCGCCGACGGCGCCCGCGCGATCGGCTTCGACCTGGGGGCTCCAGGCCCGAGCGACTTCGGCATCGTCGATGGCATTCTCTGCGACAGGGCGTTCCTCGACGACCGCCACCACAGTGCGATCGAACTGACGACGATCGCCGCCCTCGCCGCGCGCGGCCTCGACTCGCCGCACATCGTCGCGAACATCCTCGCGGCCAGCGCCCTCGCCAGGGCCGCAGGCATCGAGGTCGCCGCCATCACGCGTGCGCTCGGCCACTTCGAGCTCGACGCCCACCGCATCCAGACCGTCGCCGTCGCCGACGGCATCCGCTGGATCGACGACTCCAAGGCCACCAACCCGCACGCGGCGCTCGCCTCGCTCAAGGCGAACGATTCTGTCGTGTGGATCGTCGGGGGACTGCTCAAGGGTGTCGACGTCGACGATCTCGTGCGCAGCCAGGCGGAGCGCCTCCGCGCCGCCGTGATCATCGGTGTCGACCGCAGCGCCCTGCGCGAGGCATTCGCGCGACACGCCCCCCAACTGCCGGTGTTCGAGGTCGACGCGACCGACACTGGAGAGGTCATGCCGAGGGCGGTGCGACTGGCCGCGACGGTCGCGGTACCCGGGGACGCCGTTCTCCTGGCACCAGCGGCGGCATCGATGGACCAGTTCGCCGACTATGCGGAACGTGGCGAATTGTTCGCCGGCGCGGTACGAGAATTTCTGGGAGGTGGGGCGGATGAGCAATCCGCCTCGGGTCACTAGCAGGCCCCAGGCAGGCGCGGAGGGTTCTGCCCAGGACCCATCGGCCCGCGCCGCCTTGGCCCGCATCTCGTCGTCGCGCATTTCCTTGGGGCGTGTGTTCCGCGCGGAGGGCACGAACTTCTACCTCCTGCTCGGCACCACCGTCTTCCTCGTCGGCTTCGGGCTCGTCATGGTGCTCTCCTCCTCATCCGTGGAGTCATACCTCGAGAACCAGGGCTTCTTCGGCAGCTTCCTGAAGCAGAGCGCCTTCGCGCTGTTCGGCATCCCGATGATGCTCCTCGTGAGCCGGCTGCCGATCTCGTTCTGGAAGTGGATCGCGCCGTTCGCGATGATCGGATCGTCCTTCCTGCAGGCACTCGTCGTCTTCACGCCGCTGGGCGTCGAGGTCGGCGGCAACAAGAACTGGATCGACCTGGGCTTCGTGCAGTTCCAGCCGTCCGAGCTGATCAAGGTGTCGCTCGTGATCTGGCTCGGCCTCATCGTCAGCCGCAAGGAAGACCTGCTGGACGACTGGAAGCAGGGCCTGGCCCCGATCCTCATCACGAGCGGTGCGGCGATCGGCCTCGTCCTGCTCGGCGATGACCTCGGCACCACCTTCGTGCTGGCGGCCATGCTGATGGGTGGCCTGTTCTTCGCGGGGGTTCGGCTGCGCATGCTCGGCATGCTGGTGCTCGCCGGTGGGGTGCTCTTCGGCATCATGGCGGTGACGAGCCCGAGCAGGGTCACGCGCCTCATGACCTTCGCGGGCGGCTGCGAAGACGTCGCCAAGCAGATGAACGAGTGCTGGCAGAGCACGCACGGCGACTTCGCACTGGCCAACGGCGGCATCCTCGGTGCCGGGCTCGGCAACTCGAAGGCGAAGTGGTCGTGGCTTCCTGCCGCGCACAACGACTACATCTTCGCCATCATCGGCGAGGAACTCGGACTGCTGGGTGCCATCGTGGTGCTGCTGCTCTTCGTCGTGCTCGCCATCGCCTTCGTGCGCATCATGAACTCCAGCGACGACACCTTCATCCGCGTCGCGACCGCCACGACCATGTCGTGGATGATCGGCCAGGCGTTCATGAACATGGGCATCGTGCTCGGCGTGTTCCCCGTCTTCGGCGTTCCCCTCCCGCTGATATCGGCGGGTGGAACCGCCCTGCTGACCACCCTGATCGGCATCGGCATCGTGCTCTCCTTCGCCAGGCACATGCCGGAGGAGCGCGAAGCCCTCGGCATCCCGGCCAGGCGCGGGCTGCTCGGCGCCCGCCGCCCATCATCCAGACCACATGAGAGTTCCTGAGTGACCCGCTATCTTCTCGCCGGTGGAGGCACCGCCGGCCACGTGAATCCCCTCCTCGCCGTTGCGGATGCCATCCGCGCCGCAGAGCCGGACGCCGAGGTCATCGTGCTCGGCACGGCTGAAGGGTTGGAATCCCGGCTCGTGCCCGCGCGCGGCTACGAACTCGTCACCATCCCGAAGCTGCCGTTCCCACGCCGACCGAGCATGAGCGCGCTGCGTTTCCCCGGCCGGCTCCGCAGCACGGTTCGCCGGGTGCAGGCTTTGATCGCCGAGCGCGGCGTCGACGTCGTCGTCGGTTTCGGCGGCTACGTCTCGACACCGGCCTACCTTGCTGCCAAGCGTGCCGGCATCCCCGTCGTCATCCACGAGGCCAATGCGAGGCCCGGACTCGCCAACAAGCTCGGCGCACGGTCGACACCCTTCGTCGGCGTTGCCTTCCACGGCACGCCGATCCGCAACGCGCGCTTCGTCGGGATGCCGCTCCGCCCCGAGATCGAAACGCTTGACCGCGCGGCGGCCCGAGCCGATGCCCTGCGCTTCTTCGGTCTCGACGAGCTGAGGCCGGTGCTGCTCGTGACGGGCGGATCGCTCGGCGCGCGACGGATCAACGCCACGGTGCACGCCAGTGCCCAGCAGATCGTGGATGCCGGCTGGCAGATCCTGCACATCACGGGTGACAAGGCCGAGATCACCGATCCCGGCATCGCGGGCTACACGCTGCTCGCCTACTGCGACCGCATGGATCTGGCTCTCGCCGCCGCCGACTTCGCAGTCTCCCGGGCCGGAGCGGCGACGGTGAGCGAGCTGACCGCGCTCGGTCTGCCCGCCGTCTTCGTGCCATACCCTGTCGGCAACGGCGAGCAGCGTTTCAATGCCGCTGCCGATGTCGCGGCCGGCGGGGCACTCCTCGTCGACGACGCGGAGTTCCTGCCCGACTGGGTGGCCGGCACGCTGCTGCCGGTGCTCGCCGACCGCGCCGAGATTCAGGCGATGGCCGGGCGGGCGGCATCCGTCGGCGTCACAGACGGTTCGGCCAGGATGCTCGCACTGATCCGCGAGTCTCGGGCCGGCCGTGGTGGCGCGCACGAGATCCCCACCGGGGGCGCGTAACCTTGTCGCCGTGCGCGAGCACCGTGAACCAGATTCTTTTTGACGTAATGAGAGGCTCTCAGCCGTGACTATCAAGCCCGACCTCAGCATCACCGTTCCCGCCGAGTTGGGTGCTGTGCACTTCGTCGGCATCGGCGGCTCCGGCATGAGCGGCATCGCGCGTCTCTTCCTCGGCTCCGGCTACACGGTGAGCGGCTCCGATGTGCGCGACAGCGCCAACATCGCCGCGCTGCGCGAACTGGGCGCGACGATCACCGTCGGACACGACGCGGCCAATGTCGGCGACGCCGACACGCTCATCGTCACCGGTGCGCTCTGGCAGGACAACCCCGAGTACGTCCTCGCGCTGGAGCGCGGTCTCCCCGTGCTGCACCGCTCGCAGGCCCTGGCATGGCTCGTGCAGAAGCACCGCCTCGTCGCCGTCGCCGGTGCACATGGCAAGACGACCTCGACGGGCATGATCGTCACCGGCCTGCTCGGCATCGGGGCCGACCCGAGCTTCGTCAACGGCGGCGTCATCGACACGCTGGGCGTGAGCTCGGCTCGCGGTGAGAGCGAGCTCTTCGTCGTCGAGGCCGACGAATCGGACGGATCGTTCCTGCTCTATGACACGGCCGTCGCGCTGATCACGAACGTCGACCCTGACCACCTCGACCACTACGGCTCGCTCGAGGCCTTCCACGACGCCTTTGTGTCGTTCTCGGCGGCGGCGAGTGAGCTCGTGGTCGTGTCGTCGGATGACGCCGGCGCCGTCGGCGTCACAGCCAAGCTCCGCGCGAGCCACCCGGACAAGCGCGTGATCACCTTCGGTCAGGCCGAGGATGCCACCGTGCGCGTGCACTCGGTCGACACCGACGGGCCCGTCGCGTTCAGCGTGAGCTGGCAGAGCGAGGACTACCGCGCCCAGCTGCGCATTCCCGGCCTCCACAACGCCATCAACGCGGCCGGCGCGTTCGCCGTGCTCGTCGGCCTCGGCTTCGAGCCCGCAGCCTCCCTCGCGGCCATCGCCGAGTTCGGCGGAACCGAGCGCCGCTTCCAGCTGCACGGCACCGTCGGCGGCGTGAGCGTCTACGACGACTACGCCCACCACCCGACCGAGGTCGCTGCCGCCCTCTCGGCCGCCCGCACCGTCGTCGGCAATGGCCGCATCATCGCCGTGCACCAGCCCCACCTCTACAGCCGCACCCGCCTCTTCGCGAAGGAGTTCGCCGAGGTGCTCGAGACCTATGCCGACGAGACGGTCGTGCTCGACGTGTACGGCGCCCGCGAAGACCCGGAGCCCGGTGTCACCGGTGCTCTCGTCTCCGAGCGCTTCACCGACGCCTCCCACGTTGCCTTCGTGCCGGACTGGCAGGCGGCCGCAGACCACACCGCAGAGATCTCCCGCGACGGCGACTTCGTGATCACCCTCGGCTGTGGCGATGTCTACCGCATCGTTCCACAGCTGCTCGAGGCGTTGCAGCGCACGAGGGCCTGACGGGCGCCACGCGATCAGCATGAAGCGACCCCAGGGATTCGAACCGCCGGCGGCCCCGGCCGCTTCGGCGCGCCAGCGGGGTCAGGGCGAAGCGAAGGCCGCACCTAAGGCTCCGGCACCCAAGGCGCCGGCACCGAAGGCACCGATTCCCCGGGCGCCGCGCGTGCCGGCGGCCAAGCTGCCGACGGCATGGTGGATGAACAAGCAGGAGCCGGCAGCCGCGCCCGCCCCCGCGGCACAGGGCGGCCGCATTGCCGAACCGGACGCTGTCACGGAACCGATCGCGGTGCAGGGCGTTCAGCCGGCACAGCAGGCGGAACCGGCACAGCAGGCCACAACGGGACCGCTCGCACCGGTGACCGAGATCACCTCGGTGATCCCGGGTGTGCGGGCGGACGCCGAGCCGGACCCGGAGCAGGACGCGGGCCCGGAACCGGAGCCGCTTACACCGAGCAGTGCCCGTGCCAGGCTGCGCGCTGCCACGAAGGCTCGCCGCGCCTACGAGCGAGCGGAGGTGCGCCGCTTCACCCGCCACCTGCGCCGTCGGCGTGCCGCCTGGCTCACCGGGCTCGGCGCGGTGCTCGCACTCGCCATCTTCGTCGCGGTCGGCACGTTCTCGCCGCTGATGGCGCTCACCACGATTCAGGTGGAGGGAACGAACCGGCTGCTCGCGACCGACGTCTCGGCCGCGCTCGACGGCCAGATCGGCACGCCGCTGCCATTGGTGGATCTCGGCGAGGTCAAAACCGATCTGTCCCAGTTCACTCTGATCCAGAGCTTCTCCACCGAGAGCCGCCCGCCGAACACCCTCGTCGTGCGGATCGTCGAGCGCACACCGATCGGCGCGATCGCGGGCCCGAACGGCTTCGACCTCGTCGATCCGGCCGGAGTCGTCATCCAGACCACTCCGGAGCGGCCGGAGGGCTTCCCGCTGGTGGAGGCCGTTGGCGCCGACGGTCTCGCCGCCGCCGGAAGCGTCGTGCAGGCGTTGCCCGCCGAGATTCGCCCGCAGGCCGACATCGTGCGCGCCGCGAGTACCGACGACGTCAGCCTCGTGCTCGTCGGAGGGGCCAGCGTGGCGTGGGGGAGTGCCGAGGAATCGGCGTTGAAGGCCGTCGTGCTCAGCAAGCTGATGGCTGCTGCGCCCCCCGGAACGGTCTCCGTCTACGACGTCTCATCGCCCACGAGCCCCGTCGTCCGCTGACCCACAGCCGGCGACACGCCAGGCATACACGAACGCGGCGATGGATTGCGGGCAGAATTCCCGACACGCGGGCGCGCCTGCCGTGCGAATCCGAGCCTGCGCATAACTTCGAGCTTAGGAATTGCATACTCAGCATAACTTTAAGCTTCGACAAGAAGTTGAGAGTTTCCACCGGAGGCCGGACGTGTCAACAAATCAGAACTACCTTGCCGTAATTAAGGTCGTCGGTATCGGCGGCGGCGGTGTCAATGCTGTCAACCGCATGATCGAGCTCGGATTGCGTGGCGTTGAATTCATCGCCATCAACACCGATGCCCAGGCGTTGCTGATGAGTGATGCGGACGTCAAACTCGACGTCGGTCGTGACCTCACCCGTGGCCTCGGTGCCGGTGCAGATCCCGAGGTCGGCCGCCGTGCCGCAGAAGACCACGCCGAAGAGATCGAGGAAGCCCTCGCCGGCGCCGACATGGTCTTCGTCACCGCCGGTGAAGGCGGTGGAACAGGAACCGGTGGCGCCCCCGTCGTCGCCCGCATCGCCAAGTCCATCGGCGCGCTCACCATCGGTGTCGTCACCAAGCCGTTCGGCTTCGAGGGCAAGCGTCGTCAGGCTCAGGCCGAGACCGGCGTCAGCACCCTCAAGGAAGAGGTCGACACCCTCATCGTCGTGCCGAACGACCGCCTGCTGGAGATCAGCGACCGCGGCATCAGCATGCTCGACGCCTTCGCGACCGCCGACCAGGTGCTCCTCGCCGGTGTTCAGGGCATCACCGACCTGATCACCACCCCCGGCCTGATCAACCTCGACTTCGCCGACGTCAAGTCGGTCATGCAGGGTGCGGGCTCCGCGCTCATGGGCATCGGCTCCTCGCGCGGCGCCGACCGTGCCATCAAGGCAGCAGAACTGGCCGTTGCCAGCCCGCTGCTCGAGGCATCGATCGACGGCGCGCACGGCGTTCTGCTCTCGATCCAGGGTGGATCGAACCTCGGAATCTTCGAAATCAACGACGCCGCCCGCCTCGTCCAGGAGGCCGTCCACCCCGAGGCCAACATCATCTTCGGTGCCGTCATCGACGACACCCTGGGTGACGAGGTTCGCGTGACCGTGATCGCCGCCGGCTTCGATGGCGGAGAGCCGCAGACGAAGTCCTCCGACTCACGTCGCAGCAACTTCGTGACGGCCGGCGTCGGCGCTGCCGCAGCCGGTTCCACCGTCACGGCCGTTGCCGAGGAGCCCACCGCGAGTGACATCGACGCACTGGTCGAGTCCGCGTGGCACAGCGGAGAGGTCAGCGCCACCGAGGCCGCCGTCACCGACCCGGCATTCGCCGAGGACGACAACGACCTCGACATCCCCGACTTCCTCAAGTAGCACCGGCATGAGCGAGCACGGGCGGGCCGGCTCGGCCAGCGGTTCCGCCCTGGCCGAACGGCTGGCGAAGGTGCAGGCCGGCGTCGCGGATGCCGCGCGAGCGGCAGGCCGCGAGCCGAGCAGCGTCACGACCATCGTCGTGACGAAGTTCCACCCGGCATCGCTCGTCGCCGAACTGTCAGCGCTCGGCGTGCGGGACGTCGGTGAGAACCGCCACCAGGAGGCTCAGGCCAAGGCGGCGGAACTCGCCGGTCTGCCGCTCTGCTGGCACTTCGTCGGGCAGCTGCAGAGCAAGAAGGCGAAGCAGGTGCGTGCATACGCAGACGTGATCCACTCGATCGACCGGCCGGCGCTGCTGAGTGCGCTGGCCTCCGACGAGAGCACCATCGACTGCTTCCTGCAGGTCAACCTGACCGACAACGCGGAGAGGGGCGGGGTCGCTCCAGCCGAGTTGCCCGCGCTCGTCGAGCAGACGCTGGCCACCCCCGGCCTGCGTCTCCTCGGCCTGATGGCCGTCGCACCGCTGGGTGAGGAACCGCGCCGCGCTTTCGCCCGTGTGCGGGAGCTCTCCGAGTCCATTCGGGGCATCGCACCGACAGCGACGGCACTCTCCATGGGCATGTCGCAAGACTTCGCCGCAGCCATCGCCGAGGGGGCGACACACCTGCGTATTGGCACAGCCATTACCGGGAATCGCCCCCACCCCGGTTAATGTGAATTAGCCGGCTCAAACAAGACGGAACCGTACACGGAGGTAGTAATGTCCAACCCGCTCAAGAAGACCATGGTCTATCTGGGACTGGCAGACGAAGAGCTCGAGTACGACGAGCCTGCTGCCGCCGCAGCCCCGGTCGCGCAGGCCCCGGCTGCAGCGCCGACCAAGAACGCGGCACCGGTCACCCCGTTGCGCAAGGCCCCCGTTCCCAAGCAGAGCACTCAGGCGGCAGAGATGAATGAGATCCTCACCGTGCACCCGCGTCAGTACCGCGACGCGCAGATCATCGCCGAGAGCTTCCGCGACGGCATCCCGGTCATCATCAACCTCTCGCAGATGAGCGAGGGTGACGCCCGCCGCCTCATCGACTTCGCCAGCGGCCTCTCACAGGGCCTCTACGGCAAGATCGAGCGCGTCACGAACAAGGTCTTCCTGCTCTCCCCATCGCACGTCATCGTGAGCGGTGAGAACGGTGAGACCGACTCCGATGTCGATGCTTCGTTCTTTGCACAGTCATAATTAGTCTGTGACCATCGTTGCCCTGATCGCGGGGATTCTGTATTTCTTTCTGCTGCTCTACTTCTTTGCGATGTGGGCGCGGTTCGTGCTCGACCTCGTGCGCAATTTCAACCGGTCGTGGCGGCCACGCTCATTCGCCCTGATCCTGGTCGAGTTCGTGTACACGATCACCGATCCGCCGATCAAGTTCTTCCGTCGGATCCTCCCGCCACTCCGTTTCGGAGCCGTCGCCTTCGACTTCGGTTGGAGCCTGACCATGCTGCTCGTCATCATCCTGATGCCGATCGTCGGCGCATTCCGCTATGTCTAGCGAGAGCATCGGCACTCGTGCAGCATCCAATGCTGTGTACTCGGTCAGCGTCATCGGCGCTGCTGCGAGTATCCTGAATCGGTGACACCGTACGACGGTTCATCGTGCGTGAGAGCAACGACCTTTGTTAGCGTTGCTCACACGTAACCTTCTGTTCACAACCAAGTTCTAAGGGTGGAAAGCCATGGCGCTAACTCCGGAAGATGTAGTCAACAAGCGGTTCCAGCCGACCAAGTTCCGCGAGGGATACGACCAGGACGAGGTTGACGACTTCCTCGACGAGGTCGTCGTCGAGCTGCGTCGCCTGAACGGCGAGAACGAGGAGCTCCGTCAGCGCCTCGCCGCCGCAGAGAGCGGCGCACCGCAGGCAGCCGCACCGGCGCCCGCGCCCAGCTTCACCGCTCCGGAGCCGACGCCGGCCCCCGTTGCCGCCCCGATCGCTGCTCCCGTCGTTCCTTCGGCATCCGCCGAGGCCGAGGAGCAGGCCAGCACCACGAACCTCCTGCAGCTGGCTCGCCGCCTGCACGAGGAGCACGTGCGTGAGGGTGCTGAGAAGCGCGACGCACTCATCGCAGAGGGTCACGCAACCGCTGCCCGCGTCGTGGCCGAGTCCGAGGCCAAGCAGCGCGCTCAGATCGGCGCACTCGAGAAGGAGCGTTCCACGCTCGAGTCGAAGATCGAAGAGCTCCGCACCTTCGAGCGCGACTACCGCGCCAAGCTGAAGAGCTACATCGAAGGCCAGCTCCGCGAGCTTGACTCCTCGGCCGCTCAGGCGCCGACGGCAGGCTTCGGTGCTGCACAGGGCAACGACGCGCCCGCCCCGAGCTTCCAGGGCTTTGGGGTCTGATTCCCGAGGGAAGGTCAGCGCCGTCGCGCTTGTTGTCCTGGCCCTCGTCGCTCTCAGTGCCTATGGTCTCGACCAGTTCAGCAAGTACCTCGTCGTCTCAAATCTGAGTGAAGGGGAGGTGGTCCCGGTTCTCGGCAACGTTCTGCAACTGCAGTTCGTGCGGAATCCCGGGGCCGCCTTCTCCCTCGCCAGTGGGCAGACCTGGATCTTCACGATCATCGCCTCGGCCGTGATCGTGTTCATCATCTGGTTTGCCCGTCGCATCCGCTCCATCGCGTGGGCCATCGTCTTCGGGCTTCTGCTCGGCGGCGTCATGGGCAATCTCACCGATCGTTACTTCCGTGACCCCGGTTTTCCGGAGGGTCACGTCATCGACTTCATCTACACACCGTGGATGCTCCCGGCGATCTACAACTTCGCCGACATCGCGATTGTCTGCAGCATGGGTCTGTTCATGATCCTCACGCTGCGTGGCGTGGGTCTCGACGGTGTCCGCACCATCGAACCGAAGAAGAACAAGCACGACTCCACCAGCCAGACGGATGACGGCGCAGCCGCAGCATCCACCGACGAAGTACCGGCGCCGTAGACATGGAATCACGTTCTTTTCCCGTACCCGACGGCCTCGCCGGGGTACGCGTTGACGCCGGGCTGGCCAAGCTGCTCGGTTTCTCCCGCAACTTCGCGGCCGAGGTGATCGAGGCCGGCGGTGTCAGCCTCGACGGCTCCTCCGTCGACAAGTCGGACAAACTCCGCGCCGGTTCCTGGCTCGAGGTGAACTGGCAGAGCAAGTCTCCGCTGGAGATCGTTCCGATTCCCGTGCCGGATCTCACCATCGTGCACGACGACGACGACATCGTCGTGATCAACAAGCCGGCCGGTGTCGCCGCACACCCGAGCGTCGGCTGGACGGGACCGACTGTCGTCGGCGCCCTCGCCGCGGCCGGATTCCGCATCTCGACCTCCGGAGCAGCTGAACGCGCCGGAGTCGTGCACCGCCTGGATGCCGGCACGAGCGGCCTCATGGTCGTCGCCAAGTCCGAGCACGCGTACACGGAGCTCAAGCGGGCGTTCCACGACCGCGAGGTGGAGAAGATCTACCACGCCGTCGTGCAGGGCCATCCAGACCCGCTGGCCGGCACCATCGACGCGCCGATCGGCCGTCATCCGCGTGCCGAGTGGAAGTTCGCCGTCACGAGTGACGGCAAGCACTCGATCACGCACTACGAGACGCTCGAGGCGTTCCCGTACGCCTCGCTCCTCGAGATCCACCTCGAGACGGGTCGCACCCATCAGATCCGCGTGCACATGGCGGCCCAGCGCCACCCCTGTGTCGGTGACTCGATGTACGGTGCAGATCCAACGCTCTCCGCGCGTCTGGGGCTGGACCGCCAGTGGCTGCACGCCGTGCAGCTCGGCTTCTCGCACCCGGCCACGGGGGAGTGGGTGAGCTTCACCGCCCCCTACGCGCCGGAGCTGCAACACGCCCTCGACGTGCTCGCCGACTAGGCGGGGCCCAGGCAGACCATCGGCACTTCCAGTTAGTCGGAGCACTACGTGACAACATCGAACGACTCCTTCGTTCACCTCCACGTGCACAGCGAATACTCCATGTTGGATGGCGCTGCGCACATCAAGCCGCTCATGGAAGCCGTCGTCGCGGAGAAGATGCCGGCGATCGCCGTCACCGACCACGGCAACATGTTCGGTGCATTCGACTTCTGGAACCAGGCGAAGGCCGCCGGCGTCAAGCCGATCATCGGCACAGAGGCCTACGTCACGCCGGGTACCGCCCGCGGCGACCGCACCCGCGTCAAGTGGGGCAGCGGAGCGCAGGGCGAGGACGACGTGTCCGGCTCCGGCGCGTACACGCACATGACGCTGCTCTCCGAGACCACGGAGGGCATGCACAACCTGTTCCGGATGTCGTCGAAGGCCTCGATCGAGGGCTACTACTTCAAGCCGCGCATGGACCGTGAGCTGCTCGCCCAGTACTCCAAGGGCGTCATCGCCACCTCCGGCTGCGCCGGTGGTGAGGTGCAGACGCGCCTCAGACTCGGCCAGTACGAGGAGGCCAAGAAGGCGGCATCCGACTACCGGGACATCTTCGGCAAAGAGAACTTCTTCGTCGAGGTGATGGACCACGGCATCGACGTCGAGCGCCGCACGATCAGCGATCTGCTGCGGCTCGCCAAAGAGCTCGACCTGCCACTCGTCGCCACGAACGACCTGCACTACACGCACGCCCACGACGCCACGGCGCACGCCGCCCTGCTCTGCGTCCAGTCCGGCTCGACGCTGGATGACCCGAACCGCTTCAAGTTCGACGCCGACGAGTTCTACCTGAAGAGCGCCGCCCAGATGCGGCACCTGTTCCGCGACAACATCGAGGCCTGCGACAACACGCTACTCATCGCCGAGCGCTGCGATGTGACCTTCGACACGTCAACGAGCTACATGCCGCGCTTCCCCGTTCCGGAGGGCGAGACGGAGGACAGCTGGTTCACCAAGGAGGTCGACGCTGGGCTCGCCGTGCGCTACCCGAACGGCATCCCGGACGCCGTGCGCAAGCAGGCCGACTACGAGACCGGCGTCATCCTGCAGATGGGTTTCCCCGGCTACTTCCTCGTCGTCGCCGACTTCATCAACTGGTCCAAGCGCAACGGCATCCGCGTCGGACCCGGCCGTGGCTCCGGTGCCGGCTCGATGGCGGCGTACGCGATGGGCATCACCGACCTCGACCCGCTGCACCACGGCCTGATCTTCGAGCGCTTCCTGAACCCAGAGCGCGTCTCGATGCCCGACTTCGACGTCGACTTCGATGATCGTCGCCGCGGCGAGGTCATCAAGTACGTGACGGAGAAGTACGGCTCGGAGCGCGTCGCGCAGATCGTCACCTACGGCACCATCAAGGCCAAGCAGGCGCTGAAGGACTCCTCGCGCGTGCTCGGCTTCCCCTTCGGCATGGGCGACAAGCTCACCAAGGCGATGCCGCCGCCCGTCATGGGCAAGGACATCCCGCTCACCGGGATCTTCGACAAGTCGCACCCGCGCTACAAGGAGGCCGCCGACATCCGCGCGGTCGTCGAGACCGACCACGAGGCCAAGACCGTCTTCGAGACGGCGCTCGGCCTCGAGAACCTCAAGCGCCAGTGGGGCGTGCACGCCGCCGGCGTCATCATGTCCAGCGACCCGCTGATCGACATCATCCCGATCATGAAGCGCGAACAAGACGGCCAGATCGTCACGCAGTTCGACTACCCGGCCGCCGAGGCGCTCGGGTTGATCAAGATGGACTTCCTCGGGCTCCGCAACCTGACCATCGTCTCTGACGCCCTCGACAACATCGAGCTGAACCGCGGCCACCGCCTGGTGCTCGAGGAGCTCGCCCTCGACGACGTCGGAGCTTACGAACTGCTCGCCCGCGGCGACACCCTCGGCGTGTTCCAGCTGGACGGCGGACCCATGCGCGGGCTGCTCCGCCTGATGAAGCCCGACAACTTCGAAGACATCTCGGCCGTGTTGGCCCTGTACCGCCCGGGCCCGATGGGCGCGGACTCGCACACCAATTACGCGCTGCGCAAGAACGGTCTGCAGGAGATCACGCCGATCCACCCCGAGCTCGCGGACGCCCTCGAGGAGGTTCTCGGCGGCACATACGGCCTCATCATCTACCAGGAGCAGGTGATGTCGATCGCGCAGAAGGTCGCCGGCTTCTCGCTGGGCCAGGCCGACATCCTGCGCCGTGCCATGGGTAAGAAGAAGAAGTCGGAGCTCGACAAGCAGTACGAGGGCTTCCGCGCCGGCATGCACGCCAATGGCTTCACGGATGCCGCAGTCAAGGCGCTCTGGGACATCCTGCTGCCCTTCTCCGACTACGCCTTCAACAAGGCGCACTCCGCCGCCTACGGCGTCGTGTCGTACTGGACGGCGTACCTCAAGGCCCACTACCCGGCCGAGTACATGGCCGCGCTGCTGACCAGCGTCGGCGACTCCAAAGACAAGATGGCGATCTACCTCAATGAGTGCCGCCGCATGGGCATCAAGGTGCTCCCGCCGGACGTCAACGAGTCGATCGGCTTCTTCGCCGCCGTCGGCACCGACATCCGCTTCGGCCTCGGCGCCGTGCGCAACGTCGGCACGAACGTCGTCGAGGGTGTCAGGGCCGCCCGCGAGGAGAAGGGCCGTTTCGAGGGATTCCATGACTTCCTGCGCAAGGTGCCGATCCACGCGACCAACAAGCGCACCGTCGAGTCGCTGATCAAGGCGGGTGCATTCGACTCGCTCGGCTCAACCCGGCGCGCCCTCGTGGAGATCCACGAGCAGGCCGTCGAGTCTGCCGTGAAGATCAAGCGCGACGAGGAGCACGGCAACGTCGGCTTCGATTTCGACAGCCTGTTCGAAGAGGTCGGCGAGGCTCCGGCCTCCGATGTTCCCGAGCGCCCGGAATGGGCGAAGAAGGACAAGCTGGCGTTCGAGCGCGAGATGCTCGGCCTCTACGTCTCTGACCACCCGCTGGCCGGGCTGGAGGTGCCGCTCGCGAAGCACGCCAGCATCTCGATCGCCGAGCTGATGGCATCCGAGAGCATCGAAGACGGTGAGACGGTGACCATCGCCGGCCTCGTGACGAGCGTGCAGCACCGGACCGCCAAGAACTCGGGCAACCAGTACGGGATGATCACCGTCGAAGACTTCGGCGGCGAGATCACCGTGATGTTCATGGGCAAGGGCTACCAGGAGTTCGCACCGCTACTCGTCTCCGACTCCATCGCGGTGGTGCGCGGCCGGGTGAGCATGCGCGACGACGGCATGAACCTGCACGCGTTCAGCCTGATGACGCCGGAGCTCGGCCAGGACGAGGTCGAGGGCACCGTGATCATCTCGATGCCGGACAACCGCGCGACCCGAGACACCGTGACCGCGCTGGATGAGATCCTCTCGCGTCACGGCGGCGAGAACGAGGTCCGGCTGAAACTGCTGCGCGGGGGAATGGCGCGGGTCTTCGAGCTCCCGCGTCACCGCGTGAAGGTGACCGCGGACCTCTACGGCGAGCTGAAGAGCCTGCTCGGCCCGAACTGCCTGGTCTAGGGCCAAAGTAGCCACAGGAACCGCCACAGATGCTGGCACATCCGGTTCGTGAGGTCTCGATTCCTCGCACTCGACCGGCGGGAGAGTGGCTAGAACGGCGGAGTGTTCGGGTAGCGGCTGGTGGTTTCGACAGGCTCAACCAGCGGGGGTGGCTCGACCGGCAGGGGCGGCGGCTCGGCCGGTGAACCCGGCGGGGGTCTTCGGCTGCTGGGCGGGGCCGGATGCGTGTCGTAGATCCGGCCGGCCGGGCTCACCCAGCGGAGCACACCGTGCCCGAGCTGCGTGACCCGCCAGCGGGAATTGTGCTTGAGCCGGTGATGCTTCTTACACAGCACCGCGAGATTGCATTCCTCAGTGAGGCCGTCGCGCTCGAAGGGGAGGGTGTGGTCAATCTCGCAGCGCTCCGCCTTGCGGGTGCAGCCCGGGAAGCGGCAGACCTGGTCCCGGTACAGGATCCAGCGGCGCAACGCCTTCGTCATCGTGTATTTGCTTGGATCCAGCTGGAGTGGAGTGTTGTCGACTGGGTCGACGAGGATCCGGTGCAGGGTGGGGGCCTCGGCGGCGAGGCGGCGGGCCGTGTCGGCGTCGATCGGGCCGTAACCGTGCAGCTCACCCGGCTGATCGGATGGGCCGATCAGGGTCGCGTACGGGATCGTGAGTTTCGGCACGGCGACGAAGACTTCGGGGCGGGAGAACGCCAGACCCGGCATCCGCGACCTCGCGGCGCCCTCCGCGGTGTCGGAGGGCGGTGTCGGTGGAAGCAGCAGCAGTTCGGCGGCGATGTCCGCCTCCAACTGGGCGTGCGTGCCAGGGCTGAGCGCGACCTCGGTGTCGGCGAGGTGAGCGGTGTCGAGCGCCTCAGCTTGGGCGTGGTCGGCGAGGTGGCTGATCCGTTCGGTGATCGCGATCGCCTTCTCCGCCTCCAGATGCAGGTGCAACCACGCCATCCCGTCCGCGGCGGGTTCGAACCACAGCCGGCGCTCGGTGCGGCCCCTTTCCGCCCGCAGGGTGAGCGAGTCGGGGTGGAGGCGTTCCCGGATCCGGGCCGCCGTGCGGCGGAACGCGGTCGGGGTCTGTGTGGCCGCTTTCAGCAGTGCTTCGGCTTCGAAGCGGGCGTGGAGCTCCGGCGGCAGGGAGATGGCCTGGGCGAGGATCTCGCGCACGTGGCGTTGCCCGACCGTGCCCGCCGCGAGGGCCGCCAGGCTCTTGGTGAAGACGGTGCCGAGTTGCTTGGCCTCGTAGATCAGTCCCGTCATGGTGCGCTCGTGCACCCGGAGCACCAGGGCGAGCTCGGCCGTGATGCTGCGAAGCGCGAACTCCTCCTCGATCCGGCGGGTCCGACCCGTCGGGTCGGCGGTCGCAACGGCGTGGGAGCGGGCCGTTTCGATCAAGCGGTATTGCTCCGCCAGAGTGGACCCGAGCGAGGTTTGGGTGGAGGCGAGACCGGTGAGGCACTCGGTGATGACCGGGTCGGTGGCCGATCCGGGGAGCTGCAACGCTGCTTCGCTCATGTACAAAGCGTCTCACCGACCACCGACACGGAAGCCTGCAAACAAGCCCGGAATCAGGGGTTATCCACAGGAGGAGTGGACCGTGACCTAACCGTGATCAAGTGGTTTCGACAGGCTCAACCCACGGGGTGTTCGGTGGTGTCAGGGCTTCGGTCGCTGGCGCTCCCTCAAGCCAGCGTGGGAGCGGGCGAGCTTCCGGCGGTGTCAGGGTTTCGACAAGCTCAACCAGCGGAGCTGTTTCGACAAGCTCAANCGCTGGCGCTCCCTCAAGCCAGCGTGGGAGCGGGCGAGCTTCCGGCGGTGTCAGGGTTTCGACAAGCTCAACCAGCGGAGCTGTTTCGACAAGCTCAACCAGCGGAGCTGTTTCGACAAGCTCAACCAGCGTGGGCAGGGCGGGGTGTTCGGGCGGGGCAGGGCTTCGGCCGCTGGCGCTCCCTCAAGCCAGCGTGGGAGCGGGCGAGCTTCCGGCGGTGTCAGGGTTTCGACAAGCTCAACCAGCGGAGCTGTTTCGACAAGCTCAACCAGNCGCTGGCGCTCCCTCAAGCCAGCGTGGGAGCGGGCGAGCTTCCGGCGGTGTCAGGGTTTCGACAAGCTCAACCAGCGGAGCTGTTTCGACAAGCTCAACCAGTGGAGCTGTTTCGAGAGGCTCAACCGGCGGGGCGACGGCGGGGTAGGGCTAGACGATCTCGCCGGGGGTGCGGTAGGCGCGCTCGTGGTACAGCAGCGGAGCGTCATCCTCGCCCAGCTCGCCCTCCTCGATCTGCACGACCACCACGGCGTTGTTGTGCACGGAAACTCGCTCCAAGATGCGGCCGCTCATCCATGCGGTGACGTCGTTGATGACGGGCAGCCCGTGTGGGCCGACGTGCCAGTGGTCGCCGATGAAGCGTTCGGATGCGTCCTGCGCCATGATCTGGGCCACCGCGCGGTTGCGGGCACCGAGCATGTGGATCACGACCCGGTCGGTCTCGGTGATGGCCCGCCAGGCGCTGGCCGAGCGCGCCATGTTGAAGGTCGCGAGCGGCGGGACGGCAGCGAGAGACGCCAGGGAGGTCGCAGTGAATCCGACCGGTCGCCCCTCTGGGTCAAGCGCCGTCACGATTGCGACGCCGGCGGCATGCCTGCGGAACGCCTGCTTGAAAGCGTGCAGGTCGTCGGGAACGGCGGGCGAGGAGACGCCCTCCGGCGTCGAGCCGGGGGAGTTCTCGTTCGAAACGGAAGCGGCGGTGATGTTCATACGCCTGTATCAAGCTCCAAACGGGGGCGCATATTCCCGCACGGTGCCCCGCGCCGTGCGCACAAAACCGTGCAGATAAACTGAGCAGATCATGATCCAGACGATTGACCTGCGCGGTCTCCAGCCTAGCCCCGCCGAACTTCTCGCAGTCGTGCCTCGTGCGAGCACCGACGTGACCGTTGCGTTGGAGGTGGCGGCCGAGCTCATCGACGATGTGCGGGCTCGCGGGGAGCATGCTCTGCTCGATCAGGCCGAACGTCTCGACCGGGTGCGCCCTGAGTCGATCCGGGTGCCGCAGGCGCACATCGACGAGGCCGTCGCCGGCCTCGCGCCGGCCGTGCACTCCGCGATCCTCGAGACGATCCGCCGCGTGCGGCTGGCCAGCGCCGCCCAGGTGCCGCCGGCTGCCACGACCGTGCTCGCGCCCGGCGCCGAGATCATGCAGCGTTGGCAGCCGGTCGGTCGTGTCGGCCTCTACGTGCCCGGCGGCAAGGCCGTCTACCCCTCGAGCGTCGTCATGAACGTGGTGCCCGCCCAGACCGCCGGCGTGCGCTCCATCGCGCTCGCCTCGCCGCCCCAGGCGGCCTTCGGCGGCCGCGTGCACCCGACCATCCTCGCCGTCGCCGGTCTGCTCGGCGTCACCGAGATCTACGCGATGGGCGGGGCGGGAGCCGTCGGCGCCTTCGCATACGGTGTCGCGGGCATCGGCCTCGACCCCGTGCAGATGGTCACCGGACCGGGCAACGTCTACGTCGCAGCGGCCAAGCGCCTCATCCGCGGCCAGGCCGGAATCGACGCCGAGGCCGGTCCGACCGACATCCTCGTGATCGCGGATGCCGCGGCCAACGCCATGCTCATCGCCGCCGATCTGGTGAGCCAGGCCGAACACGACGAGCTGGCCGCGACCGTGCTGGTCACCGACGACACCGAGCTGGCGGCATCCGTCGAGCGGGAACTCGTGCGCCTCGCCGCCTCGACGACCCACAGCGAGCGGGTCACCGCCGCCATCACCGGCCCGCAGTCGGCCATCGTGCTTGTCGATGACCTTGCCGCCGCGGCCGATTTCAGCAACGCCTTCGGCCCGGAGCACCTCGAGATCCAGACCGAGAACCCGGAGGGCGTGCTCGAGCTGATCGAGAACGCCGGCGCCATCTTCCTCGGCGAGAACTCCCCGGTCAGCCTCGGCGACTACTCGGCGGGATCCAACCACGTGTTGCCGACCGGCGGCCAGGCCCGCTTCTCGGCCGGCCTCAGTGCTTCCACCTTCCTGCGCCCGCAGCAGGTCGTGCGCTACAGCCGTGAGGCACTGGCCGAGGTGCACCAGAACGTGCTCGCACTCAGCGACGCGGAGGCGCTGCCCGCACACGGCGACGCCATCACGGCCCGCTTCGCCTGAGCACTGCCCGCTGTCAGCTGTCTGGCCCGCCGCGCGATCACTCGATCAGCACGGTGAGGTCGGAGACCTCGATGGCCAGCAGCGCCAGGCCGGTCACGAAGGCCGCCGCGACGAGCAGAGCCGGGTGGGCCAGGCCGATCGTGACCGTGCGCAACCGCGGCCTTCGCAAGAACAGCCGCGCTGGAACGGTCGTGCTCACCGGGTGCTGCGCCCAGCCGCGAACCCGGATCAGGAACCAGGCGCAGCGCAGCATGAAGACGATCCAGAGCACCGTGATGGCCGGCAGCACGATCCCGGTCATGAGTTGGAAACCCAGCCCGAGCACCTCGTCCTCCCGGTCGGCGGCGAGCAGGTTGAGCGATGCCGAGATCGTCGAGCCGACGACGATCGAGGCCGTCCAGGCCAGGAAGCCGGCGATCACGACGAGATAGCGGGAGAAGAAATGCCCGAACACGGAGCCGTGGTTCTCGAGTGAGCGCCGCGGCGTCGCCTCGAGGACGGTGATCATCGCGGCCAGCGATGGCAACGCGGCCAGTGCGATCGCGATCAACCATGCGGGCAGCGGCCAGTCGAAGATCTCGGCGGCGAGCAGCACCGCCGTGAACAGAGCGATCCAGATCCAGCCGGCGATGAGCGGATGCCGCACGAGCCACGCCGGCAGCGCGGCATCCGCGGATCGCACCGGCTCAGAACCCTGCCCGCTTCTCGCGCTCATGCCATCACTGTAGCGGCGCCGCGGCGCGGTAGGCTTGCAGCACGATGTATTGCCCGTTCTGCCGCCACCCCGACTCCCGGGTCATCGATTCGCGCACCAGCGATGACGGGCTCTCCATTCGACGCCGACGCCAGTGCCCGGAATGCGGCCGGCGGTTCAGCACGACAGAGACCGCCAGCCTGGCCGTGATCAAGCGCAACGGCGTCGTCGAGCTGTTCAGCCGCGAGAAGGTCGTCGCCGGCGTGCGCAAGGCCTGCCAGGGTCGCCCCGTCACGGATTCCGATCTGGCCGTCCTCGCACAGAAGGTCGAGGAGACGATCCGTTCCACCGGAGCGTCACAGATCGAGGCCAACGACATCGGGCTCGCCATCCTGGCCCCGCTGCGCGAACTCGACGAGGTCGCCTACCTGCGCTTCGCCAGCGTCTACCAGGCCTTCGAGTCCCTCGACGACTTCGAAACCGCGATCGAACAGCTGCGTACAGAGCACGGCCGCCAGCCGGCCAAGCCCGTCGAATAGAGCCGAAAGCCCGCCGGTGCAGGCCGGCTGGCGCCTGCCGGTATTCTTGGTCAGGCATGTATCCTCTACTCTTCTCCCTCGTCCTGTCCAAGCTTGACCCCGAGCGCGCGCACCACCTGGCATTCGGCGTGATCAAGGCCCTGCCGACCGCCGGATTCGGCCGCCTCGTGCACCGTTACACGCGACCGCGGACCGACCTCTCCGTGCAGGCGCTCGGGCTTCACTTCGACACGCCCTTCGGCGTTGCGGCCGGTTTCGACAAGGACGCCAAGGGAGTCATCGGCCTCGGCCAGCTCGGCTTCGGCCACATCGAGGTGGGCACGCTCACCGCGCACGCCCAGCCCGGCAACGAGCTGCCGCGCCTGTTCCGCCTGGTGCCCGATCGTGCCGTCATCAACCGCATGGGATTCAACAACGGCGGTGCTGATGCCGCACGCGAGCGTCTCCGCCGCGCCAGAGCGACGGGCGGCCGCCCGGTGATCGGCGTCAACATCGGCAAGAGCCGCATCACCGCGGTCGAGGACGCGACGGCGGACTACCTGATCTCCGCGCGTGCGCTCGCCCCGCTGGCGGACTACCTCGTCGTCAACGTCAGTTCGCCGAACACTCCCGGCCTCCGCGGTCTGCAGGAGCTCGAGCTGCTGCGCCCGCTGCTCACCGCAGTCAAGGACGCCTGCGGCTCGACGCCGCTGCTCGTGAAGATCGCCCCGGACCTCCAGGACGATGAGGTCGTCAAGATTGCCGAGCTCGTCGTCGAGATCGGCCTGGACGGCATCATCGCGACGAACACGACGATCTCCCGCGACGGCCTGACGACGCCGGCATCCGTCGTCGAAGCCGCCGGTGCCGGCGGGCTCTCCGGCGCTCCGCTGGCCGCGCGGTCCCTCGCCGTGTTGCGGCTGATTCGCAGCCACGTTCCCGCTGAGCTCTGCGTGATCTCGGCCGGTGGCATCGAGACCGCCGCCGATGTCGCGGAACGTCTGGATGCCGGAGCCACCCTCGTCCAGGGCTACACGGCGTTCCTCTACCGCGGACCGCTCTGGGCGCGACAGATCAACCGCGGCCTGGACGCACTCGCCCGCGCCAAGCGGTAACGAGCGCTGTGCGTACTGGGCGCTAGAGGACGCCGAGCTCGCTGAGCTGGTCGGCCAGGCCGGAACCGTCTGGGGCGTATGCCCACGGCACGCCGCCGTATCCGTCGTCGATCTTGGATCGCCCGCCGGCGAGCACCGCCTCGCCGGGGGAGAGCTGCCGGATGGCGATCGCGGCGACGTTCTCCGGGTGCGCGAGCGCGAACTCCCGGTAGTGCTCCTCGTCGTGCTGCCCATCGTCGCCTACGAGGAGCCAGCGGATGTTCGGGAACTCCGTGGCGAGCCGGTTGAGGTTGTCGCGCTTGTGGTCGCGGCCGCTGCGGAACAAGCGGTCGGTCGTCGGGCCCCAGTCGGTGAGCAGCAGGACGCCGCTCGGGTAGAGGTTGCGTGAGAGGAACCGGCTGAGCGTCGGAGCGACATTCCAGGCGCCGGTCGAGAGGTAGACGACGGGGGCTCCCTCGTGGGAGCTGGCCAGGCGCTCAAGGAGCACAGCCATTCCCGGCGTCGGGATGCGTGCGTGCTCGTCGAGCACGAAGGTGTTCCACGCCGCAAGCAGCGGGCGCGGCAGCATGGTGACCATGACCGTGTCATCGATATCCGAGAGCACCCCGAAGGTCACGGCCGGGTCGATGATGTTCAGCGCCGCCTCGACGGGCTTGGACGTACTCGTGCGCAGGGTGGCGGTGTGCCAGCCGGGGGAGAGGTCGATCTGCACGACCGTGTCGACGACACCGCCGCGGTCGGCGACCACGTCGAAGCTGCGACCGTCGAGTTCGATCGTCACCCGCGCGGAACCGACGGGGACGCTCGTGAAACTGCGCCAGCCGCGCAGCCCCTGTTCCCGGCGACTCTCGCGGCGACGGGCACGTGCCGACTTCGGCTTGGGGTCGGCGGGCCGGGAGAGGAGCACACGGCAGAGAATACGCACCCAGCCATCGCCGCCGTATCCGGAATAGGGGATTACCGTCTCCTGGTGCCCGCGACGGCGGGCACGACGGTCGCGCCTGGCGTGGACCCAGTCCTCGATGCGGGCGGCCCGGTGGGGCGACAATGCCGAGCTCTTGGGCGCTTCATGCGCATCACTGGAGTCGACCACGAGACCAGTCTTTCACGCCCTGAGAGCCCGTCGAGCCGGAACGGGGTACAAGAGGCGCTCGGCGCGCGGATAAAGTAGTTCCGTGTGACCTTCGAGGAGGAAATGTGCCGTTAGCCAAATTGGCCGGAAATGGGGATCCAGGCATGGGGCGGGTAGTCCGTACCGAGCCGATACAGCAGYGAAGCGCCGAGAGGCTCGACGCACTGCTTGACTCGGCTGCGCAGGTAGTCGACGAGGTGGGGTTCGACAGGATCACGACCGCAATGATCGCCGAGCACGCCGGCGCATCCATCGGCACCGTCTACCGCTACTTCCCCGATCGTGTCGCCGTGCTCGAGGCGCTCCGCAGCCGCTCGATGATGCGTTTCCGCACTCGTGTGGCCGAGGACATCAAAGAATCTGACCCCCAGAACTGGTGGCAAGCCCTCGATGGGGCGATCTCGGTGTTCGTCGACCTGTACCGCACCGAGCCGGGCTTCCACATCATCCACTTCGCCGAACGGCAGACCTTCGACGGCAACAGCGACGAGTCAGGCGAGGATTCCTTCGCTGCGCGCCTCGCGACCGTGCTGAGCGACGAGTTCGGTCTCGATGGCGGCGACGATCTGTTGTTCCGCCTCGAGGTCGCTGTGGAGATCGCGGACGGCATCCTCTCTCGCGCATTCCGTCAGGATCCAGAGGGCGATTCACGATTCATCGCGGAAYGCCGGGCCGTGGTGCACGGTTACCTCGTGTCGTACTATGGCGGTCCCGGCCCGCTCTAGAGCTGGACGGGGGTCGCTGTGCCCGCAGGAGAGAGGTCGTCGCTGTGATCGAGTTCCGCTCCGTCGCGAAGACCTTCGACGACGGCACGGTGGCAGTCCGCGACTTCAGCCTCGTCATCCCGTCACACAAGACGACGGTTCTGCTTGGCTCCTCCGGTTCCGGCAAGACGACCCTGCTGCGCATGATCAACCGCATGGTCGATCCGAGCGGCGGCGCCGTCCTCATTGATGACGTGGATGTCGCGAGCCAGAATCCCGTGGCGCTTCGCCGCAGCATCGGCTACGTCATGCAAAACTCGGGGCTCCTCCCGCACCGCACCGTGATCGACAACGTCGCAACGGTCCCGATGCTGCGCGGTGTGCGCACGAGCGAGGCCAGGGCGCGTGCGCTTGAGCTGCTCGACACCGTCGGCCTGGACCGCGCGATGGCCGGACGCTACCCCAGCCAGCTCTCCGGAGGGCAACAGCAGCGCGTCGGGGTCGCACGTGGACTCGCCGTCGACCCCAACATCCTGCTGATGGACGAGCCGTTCGGTGCCGTCGACCCCGTCGTGCGGGCCGAGTTGCAGCAGGAACTCCTGCGGCTGCAGGGCGAGCTGGGCAAGACCGTCGTCTTCGTCACCCACGATGTCGACGAGGCGTTCCTGCTCGGCGACCAGATCGTGCTGCTCCGCACCGGGGGAGAGGTCGCCCAGATCGGTACCCCTGCCGAGATCCTCGCGAAGCCGGCCGACGACTTCGTCGCCAGCTTCATCGGCGCAGACCGCGGCAGGCGCGTGCTGCGAATTCGCGAGGTGGACGGCGCACGTGTCGTCGTCGACGCCCAGGGACGCGCGGCGGGGGTCCTGGAGCCGTGAGTTGGTTCCTGGCCAACATCGGCCTCGTCTGGCATCTCACCCTCGTGCATGTCGGCATCAGTATCGTGCCCATCGTCGCAGGGCTCCTGCTCTCCTTGCCGCTCGGGCTGCTCGCCCACCGCGTGCGGCCCAGCCGCGGCGTGCTGTTGGCGCTCGGCACCATTCTGTTCACGATTCCGTCACTTCCGCTGTTCATCGCGCTTCCCGCCGTGCTCGGCACCGGAATCACCAGCCCGGTCAACGTCATCGTCGGCCTCAGCATCTACGCACTCGCTCTCATGCTCCGCTCCAGCGCCGATGCCTTCGACGCGATCGATCCGGACGTGCGGTTGTCGGCCCGCGGCATGGGCTTCTCGGCATGGCAGCTGTTCTGGCAGCTGGAGCTGCCGCTCGCCGGCCCCGTGCTGCTCGCCGGCCTACGCGTCGTGTCTGCGACGACGGTGAGCCTGGTCTCTGTCGGCTCGGTGGTCGGCGTCACGAGCCTCGGCTACCTCTTCGTCAACGGCTTCCAGCGCGGGATCCCGGCCGAGGTCGTGACCGGCATCGTGGCGACCCTGCTCATCGCCGCCGTCTTCGACCTCGTGCTGGTGCTCGGCGGGCGAGTCCTGATGCCATGGCGGGGGGCCGCGCGATGAACCTCTTCTTCGATGCGATCGCGTGGATATTCAACCCGGCGCTGCAGAGCGCACCGGGCGAGCTCCCACAGCGCATCCTCGAGCACCTCGCATACACCTTCGGCGCGACGGCGATCGCCGCAGGTCTCGCCATTCCCCTCGGCTACTACATCGGCCATACCGGGAGGGGGCGAGACATCGCGGTGGCATTCACCGGCGGCATGCGCGCCCTGCCGAGCTTCGGTGTGCTGATCCTGATCGCTCTCGGCATCGGCATCGGATTCCGCGCCCCGCTGCTCACCTTCGTGCTACTCGCGATCCCGCCCGTGCTCGGCGGTGCGTATGCCGGCCTGCAGGCGATCGATCGCACGGTGATCGACGCCGCTCGCGCCGTGGGGATGACGCCGCTCCAGCTGCTGCTGAAGGTCGAGATCCCGCTGGGCCTCCCGCTGCTGATCGGCGGACTCCGCGCCGCCGTGCTCCAGGTGGTCGCCACGGCGACGCTCGCCGCCTACGTCTCCGGCGGGGCGCTCGGCGGGTATATCTTCCTCGGCTACGCGACCCGTGACTACGTCGAGATGCTGGGCGCCTCGATCGTCATCACCGTGCTCGCCCTGCTGTTGGAAGCGGTCTTCGCGCTGACACAAAAGCTCGTCACACCGCGCGGAGTGTCGGCGCAGAGTGGCAGAATCGTGAGAGCAAGCGCCCCTCGAACGAGGGCGACCGCCTCATCGTGAGAGAGAAGGAAGCACGCATGAACGTCAGCACCACGTCTCACCGCCGCGCAACCCGCCGCACACGCATCACCCTGATCGGCGCCGCAACCGCGGTCGCCATGCTCACACTCGCCGGCTGCGCCTCTGGTGATCCGCTGGACTCCGAGAGTGAGACGGACGGGGGAGCAGCGGCATCCGACACGATCGTCGTCGGCTCGCAGCAGTACTACTCCAACGAGATCATCGCCGAGATCTACGCCCAGGCGCTCGAGGCAAACGGATTCACCGTTGAGCGCACATTCAACATCGGCCAGCGCGACGCGTACATCCCATCGCTCGAGAGCGGTGAGGTCGACCTCTTCCCCGAGTACACGGGAAACCTGTTGCAGTACTACGTGCCGGAGACACCGGCGCGCACCACCGACGACGTCTACGAGGCGCTGACGGAGGCGCTGCCGGAGGGGCTGCGCGCCCTCGACCAGGCCGAGGCCACCGATCAGGACGCCTATTTCGTGACGAAGGAGTTCGCCGACGCGAACAAGCTCACGTCGATCGGCGATCTCGCCGCCGTGACGACGCCGCTCACGCTGGGCGGCAACCCAGAGCTCGCCACGCGCCCGTACGGGCCGGAGGGGCTCGAATCGGTCTACGGCGTCACCGTCGGCTTCACCCCGATCGCAGACAGCGGCGGGCCACTCACCCAGCAGGCGCTGCGCGCCAACGAGGTGCAGCTGGTGGACATGTACACCTCGGACCCCACCAGTCTGGCCGACGACCTGGTGATGCTCGAGGACCCTGAGGGACTCCTGCTGGCCTCGCACGTCGTGCCGCTGGCCGGCGACGGCGTCTCGGATGAGGCGGCCGCCGTCATCAACACGGTGCAGGGCGCGCTCAGCGTCGCCGATCTCGTTGCGCTGAACGGCCAGAGCATCAATGACGAGCTGGCCGCTCCGGAGATCGCCACGCAGTGGCTCGAGGAGAAGGCTCTCTTCTAGGCGGTTTCGCCCTGAGGTGAGCTCGCTGACGTCAGCGCAGTGGGAGGTCGTCCTCGGACGGCCTCCCACTGTCGGTGGGAAGCGTGTCCGTCGCAGCCGGATCGACTGGCTGGTGCTCCATGTGCCGAGCCTCGAAGCGGTGCAGCAGCTTCTTGCCGAGCAGGACCAGCAGCAGGAACGCCACGATGATCCCGACGAAGACGTACCCGGCAAAGTGCAGCCGTTCCGAGAGCTCGCGATAGCTGCCGGCCGCGACGGAGCCGACGGTGACGTAGGCGAAGGCCCAGATGATGCAGGCCGGCACCGTCCAGCGCATGAAGGTGCGGTAGCGCATCGCGCTCATGCCCACGGTGAGCGGAATCAGCGAGTGCAGCACCGGAAGGAAGCGCGACACGAAGACGGCGATGCCTCCGCGCCGCGCGAGGTAGCGTTCAGCCCGCTGCCAATTCGTTTCGCCGATCTTGCGCCCCAGCCAGCTGCGGCGGATGTGCGGGCCGAACCAGCGGCCGAGTGCGAAGCCGATACTCTCGCCGGTCAGCGCCCCGGCCACAACGGCTGCGACCATCGCCCAGTACTCCAGGGGTGTCGAGATCGCGGTGCTGGCGACGATGACGATGGTGTCGCCCGGCACGACGAGCCCGACGAGGATCGATGTCTCGAGCATGATGCCGATGCCGGCCAGTACTGTGCGCAGGAGCGGGTCGACGCTTTCCACGGTGTTCAGCAGCCAGTCGAGAATCTCGTTCACCTGTCCGAGCATAAACGGTCTGGATGCGTGAGCGCTGCGCCTCAAACAGGAGCGGGTGAACCGGCGAGGGCAGGGGCGATTCCGAGGGCGACGCCGAGCAGCACGGATGCCGGAATACTGACGATCAGCGCAGCCGCACTCAGCGCGAGCAGGCGCGCGAACGGTGGCAGCGGTGCCTCGGGCCGGAGAAGCCGGGAGACGCGCACGCCGAGCGGGGTGCGCGCGGCATCCGCCGGCGGCTCAAGGCGGGGCATCGGCTGCTCGCCGAGCTCGCCGCTCGCACTCGGCTGGGAGGTGCCGACCAGGGCGATCGCCCTGGCGAGCGTGTGCGGGTCGCGTTCCTTCTTCGCATCGTCGTCGGCGAGCATCTCGACCAGCAGGCCGACGGCGTTCTCTGCGCGGTTGGCGATCGGGAACCACGGCAGCGCGGCGTGCCAGGCCCGGAACGCCAACAGCACCAGGTGGTGGAACTGGCGCAGGTGCGTCCGCTCGTGCGCGAGCACCGCGTCGAGTTCGGCCGGCTCGAGCAGTTCGATCAGCCCCCCGGAGAGCACGGTGACCGTGTGCACCCCCGGCACACAGTAGGCGATCGGAGTCGGGTGGTCGAGCACGCGGGTGCGGGGTTGTTCCGGCAGGGGAGAGCTGAGCAGTTCGACGGTCGCGCGGTGGCGCCGGCGGCTTCTCTCGGTGCGCACGGCCGTGCTGATGAGGTTGAGCAGCAGGTGCACGCCGAGCAGCACCGCCCCACCGATCGCGACGATGTTGACGATGGCGAACTCGGCGGGGATCGGCCCGCTCGTGAGGCTGGCGATGAGGGCGTGGATGCCGCCGGCTTCTCCGTCGAGGGGGGCGAGCCCGAAGCTCAGCAAGGCGCCGATCATCGCCAGTCCGCCGCCGAGCGCGATCGCCTGCCAGAGGGCCAGCGCCGTGCCGGGAGCACGTGACGGCCAGCGAGCGGCGGAAAGCCAGAGCGGGATCGGCCACGCCAGCGCGATGGCGAGCAGCGCCAGGACGGCTGCGGAGGTGTACACGGCGGCTGGGCTCTGAGTTATCCGCTGGGCCGGGAGCCGAGCAGGGCGCGCAGCGTCTCGGCCTCGCGTGCGCTGACCTGGCCGACGAAACGGGCAAGCGCGGCATCGCGGTCGGGGGCCAGCTCGAGCACCTGGTGCATCAGTGTCGCCGTGTGCTCCTCGCGGCTGTTCACAGCGAAGTAGCGGTGCGGGCGCGAGCTGCGGCTGCGCGAGACGAATCCCTTTGCCTCCAGGCGGGAGAGCACCGTCAGCAGGGTCGTCGTTGCATGCTCTTTGCGGGGAGAGTCCGCGTCGGCGTTCAGCAGGCGTTCACCCAATTCGGGAGCGGACAGTCCGTCATGGGCGTCCCACAGGGCGTTCATGATCGATCTTTCCAAGACCCCGAGAGTGTTCATGATTCCAGATTACCGCTCGTAGCTGAAAATGTTCTACGCTCTGTAGAAGTTGCGAGTTCTACGCAGTGTAGAAGTCCGTTGAGGGGAGCCCCCGTGAACGAGATCCTGGACCCGCTTGCGCTTGCGCGTTGGCAATTCGGCCTGACCACGATCTATCACTTCCTGTTCGTCCCGATCACGATCGGCATGGTCACGACGACCGCGATCTTCCAGACCGCCTGGTACAGGACGGGGCACGTCCGCTACCTCCAGCTGACCAAGTTCTTCGGCCAGCTCTTCCTCATCAACTTCGCCATGGGTGTCGTCACCGGCATCGTGCAGGAATTCCAGTTCGGCATGAACTGGTCGGACTACTCCCGCTTCGTCGGTGACGTCTTCGGCGCCCCGCTCGCGTTCGAGGGCCTGCTCGCGTTCTTCTTCGAAGCGACATTCATCGGTCTTTGGATCTTCGGTTGGGACAAGCTGCCGCGCTTCCTCCACCTGCTCACCATCTGGGCGACCGCGTTCGGCTCCGTGCTCTCGGCGTACTTCATCATCGCGGCCAACGCCTTCATGCAGAACCCGGTCGGCTATGAGATGAACGTCGAGAAGGGCAGAGCGGAACTCGTCGACATCTGGGCCCTGCTGACCAATCCGGTGGCCCTCGCGGCCTTCCCGCACACGATCTTCGCCTGTTTCATGGTGTCGGCAGGCCTCATCATCACCGTCGCCGCCTGGCATCTGGCGCGCAACCAGCACCTCGAGACGATGCGACCGGCGCTCAAGCTCGGGCTCTGGATGATGATCATCGCCGGTGCGTTGACGACGCTCTTCGGCGACCAGCTCAGCCTGGCGATGGTCGCGACGCAGCCGATGAAGATGGCGGCGGCCGAGGCCACGTATCAAACCGTGTGCGGCGCTCAGGCCTCATTCTCGCTGTTCACCCTCGGCACGCCGGACGGCACGAGTGAGCTCTTCTCGATCCGCGTTCCGTACCTGCTCTCGCTGCTGTCGACGCACACATTCGACGGCTGCGTCGAGGGCATCAACGACCTGCAGGCGCAGTACATCGAGGCATTCGGCCCCGGCGACTACACCCCCATCATCTGGATCACCTACTGGGCGTTCCGCTGGATGATCGGTCTCGGCCTGCTGCACGTCTTCGTCGCCGTCGTCGGCCTCTGGCTGACCCGCGGTGGCCGTCACCCCCGGAACAAGTGGGTCTGGAAGGCCGCGATCTGGGCGTTCCCGTTGTCGCTGGCGGCCATGATCGTCGGTTGGGTGTTCACCGAGATGGGCAGGCAACCGTGGCTCGTGTTCAGCCTGCTCAAGACCGAGGACGGCGTCTCGCCGGGAGTCTCGGGCCTCGAGGTGCTCATTTCGCTCATCGCCTTCACGCTGATCTACGGCATCCTCGCCGTCGTCGAGTTCAAGCTCATCAAGAAGGCAGCCCAGAAGGGCCCGGCCGACGCGCCGGAACCGCACCCGGAAACCGGGCGCATCGAACCAGCCACCACGGTCTACTAGGAGACAATCATGGATCTCGCCACACTTTGGTTCTGGATTGTCGCAGCCCTGTTCGTCGGCTACTTCATCCTGGACGGCTTCGACTTCGGCGTCGGCATGACGCTGCCATTCCTCGGCAAGGACGACCTCGACCGCCGGGTCCTCATCAACACCATCGGACCCGTCTGGGACCTCAACGAGACGTGGGTGATCGTCGCGGGTGCCTGCCTCTTCGCGGCATTCCCCGAGTGGTACGCAACGCTGTTCAGCGGCTTCTACCTGGCACTGCTGCTCATCTTGCTCGCACTCATCGTGCGCGGCGTCTCGTTCGAGTACAGGCACCAGCGGCCAGAGTCGCGCTGGAAGGCCTGGTTCGACGGCATGATCATCGTCGGTTCCGCCGTTCCGGCACTGCTCTGGGGAGTCGCATTCGCCAACATCGTGCAGGGTGTTCCCCTGGACGCCAACCACGACTACATCGGCACCTTCTTCGATCTGCTGAACCCCTACGCGCTGCTCGGCGGCCTCACCACCCTGCTGCTGTTCTTCACCCACGGCGCGGTGTTCATCTCCCTGAAGACCGCCGGCGACATCCGCGAACGGGCCCGCAGGCTCGCCGTGCGGTCCGGCGTCATCACGATCGTGGTTGCCGCGTCGTTCCTGGTCTGGACCGCCTTCCTGGCCGAGTTCAACGTCGCCTACCTCGTGCTCGCCTCGCTGGCGGCCGTCGCCCTCATCGGGGCGTGGTTGTTCAACCTGCGGGGCGCGGAGGGCTGGTCGTTCGGCTTCATGGCCGCGACCATCGCTCTGGCGGTTTTGGCGCTGTTCACGGCCCTGTTCCCGGATGTCATGCCTGCCAGCAACGACCCGGCGAACAGCCTCACCATCGCCAACGCCTCGAGCTCCGAGTACACGTTGACGGTCATGAGCTGGACGGCACTCGTCTTCCTGCCGCTGATCCTGCTCTACCAGGGCTGGACGTACTGGGTCTTCCGCAAGCGGGTCAGCCGCGCGAGCATCCAGGCCGCGACGGGCACGGCTCCCGCCGACGCCGCCGCGCAGCCGGCGTGAGCAGCCAGGACATGGCGAGCGTCCGCCCCATCGACCCGCGCCTGCTTCGACGTGCGCGGGCGATGCGCGGCTTCCTCGCCGGGGGAGCCGTGCTCGCCCTGCTGCAGACGGTGTCGATCATCGGCTTCGCCTGGTTCGTCTCGCGCCTGATCACGGGCGCAATCGCCGGCGAGAGCCTCACGGAACTGGCTCCGGCCTTCTGGGCGCTGGCTGCCATGGTCGCGCTCCGTGCGTTCACGGTGTGGGCGATGGACGCGACGGCGGCGGCCGGCGCCGCGCGGGTGAAGAGCCAGTTGCGCGTCGCGGTGCTCGGCGCCGTCCGCCGACTCGGCCCGGATTGGGCCGCGTGGAAGGGGAGCGCGACGGCGGCGACCGTCATCGGCCCCGGCCTCGACGCTCTCGACGGCTACTTCGCCAAATACCTGCCCCAACTCGTGCTCACCGTCGTGGCGACACCGTTGCTGGTGCTCGTCGTACTGGTGAACGACTGGGTGAGCGCGCTGATCGTCGTGATCGCGTTGCCGCTGATCCCGATCTTCATGGTGCTGATCGGACTTGCGACGCAGGCCGTGCAGCGCAAGCAGTGGGAGAGCCTGCAACGGCTGAGCGGTGCCTTCCTCGACGTCGTCGGCGGGCTGTCGACCCTCAAGATCTTCGGCAGGGAGCGCCGCCAACTCGCCCGCATCCACCAAGTCACCGATGAGTATCGGGTCGAGACGATGAAGGTGCTGCGACTCTCCTTTCTCAGCGGCTTCGTGCTCGAACTGGCCGGCAGCCTCTCGGTCGCGCTGATCGCCGTGACGGCCGGGCTCCGCCTCCTTGACGGGCAGCTCGGCCTCGGCGTCGGCTTGTTCGTGCTGATCCTCGCCCCTGAGGTCTTCCTGCCGCTGCGCAATGTCGGGGCCCAATTCCACGCAGCGGCCGACGGGGTTGCGGCCTCCGAGCAGATCTTCGAGATCATCGAGGCGGCCGATGCCCTGCCGGCCGGAGAGCAGGCGGATGCCGTGCACACCGTCGCTCCGCACGGTGCCGCGCTGCGGATCGATGGCCTCGGCATCCGCCGCGGCGACCGCCAGATCGTCGACGACTTCTCGGCCAGCTTCGAGCCGGGCGCCGTCACCGTGCTCTCCGGGCGAAGCGGTGCGGGAAAGTCGAGCATCATCGCCGCCATCCAGGGTTTCCTGCCCTATGAGGGCGAGATCGTGCTCGCCGCCGCGGATGACGGCTCAGGCGCGCGCGCGCTGACCGCCGCCGACATCGCCTGGTGCGGGCAGACCCCGGGACTTGCTGCCGGAACCGTCGCCGACAACGTCGCCCTCGGCAGCCGCCTGAGTGCCCACGACCGGTCTCCACTCGTGCGGGCGAGCCTGGGGCTGGCCTCGGCTGCCGCGATCGACCCCGCCCTCGAACTCGGCGTCGCTGGCAGCGGTCTCTCCGGCGGTCAGGCGCAGCGCGTCGCCATCGCCCGCGCCTTCTACCGCCGGGTGGAACTCGGAACACCCCTGCTCATCCTCGACGAGCCGAGCTCGGCGCTCGACGCCGCGACGGAGGCCGAGCTGATTGCGTCGCTCCGCTCTGCCGCGGCCGACGGCGCCATCGTCATTGTCATCAGCCACAGGGAGGCCGTCATCGCGGCAGCCGACCGCGTGGTGAGTCTGGAAGGGGTGCGACATGCCTGAGAACACGACATCCGAGGCAGCAGCGGTGTTGCGCCGCGCACAGCCTGACGTTAAACGCTTCACGCCCGGGCTGTTCTTCGCCCTGTGCAGTGCACTCTCGGCCGTCGCGCTGATCGCCTGCTCCGGCTGGTTGATCACCCGCGCAGCCGAACAGCCGCAGATCGCCTACCTCTCCGCCGCAGTCGTCGGCGTGCGTGCGTTCGCCCTGGGCCGTGCGGCATTCCGCTACGTCGACCGCCTGTTCAGCCACGACGCCGCGTTCCGCCAACTCGCCGAGCTGCGCGGCGCGGTGTTCGAACGGCTGATCCCGCTCGCACCGGCCGGGCTCGCCAGGACCAAGCGGGGTGATCTGCTCAGCCGCCTCGTCAGCGACGTCGATGAGCTGCAGGATCTGCCGTTGCGCGTCGTGCAGCCGCTGCTCGTATCCGGAATCGTCGCCGTGCTCAGTGTGTTCGGCGTGTGGCTGCTGTTGCCGGAAGCGGCACTCACCCTCGCGATCTGCCTCATTCTGGCGTTCGTGGCCGGCACGGTTCTGCACGCGGCCGTCGCGGCGCGCGCCGAACGACGACTGGCGCCCGGGCGCGGTGCCCTGATGGAGCGCATCCTCGAACTCGTCGGATCGCTCGACGTGCTCACCGCCTTCGGCGCCGTGGACGACCGCATCGAGGAGCTGCGCCGGGCGGATGCCGCTCTCCGCCGTGACGGCGTGAAGACCGCGTTCGGCGCCGGCCTCGCCTCCTCGGCGATGACGCTCGCGGCCGGACTGGCGACGCTGCTCGCGATCCTCGTCGGTGCCCCGGCGCTCGAGGGACCGCAGCTCACGATCATCGCGCTCGTACCGCTCGCCGTCTTCGAGGTGTGCGGAATGGTGCCGCTGGCCGTCGGAGCCTGGCGCCAGGTGCGCTCCAGCGCCGAGCGGGTCGCGCGGGTCGCGCCGGCACGAGTGCCGGCCGGGATCCCGCTCGACACCGAGCCCGCTGCGCAGACGGGAGAGCGGCTCGCGCCGCGCGACGCGGCTCCGACGATCAGCTTCGCCGGGCTCTCGGCGCACTGGCCCGTGTTCGACGCTGCCGACGTGGACGCCGGAGCTGCGGCATCCGGAGCGCCGAGAGCCATCAGCGATCTCAGCCTCACGATCGAGGCGGGCGAGCGCGTGCTCGTGCGCGGCGAGAGCGGGGCGGGCAAGACGACACTGGCGAATGTGCTCGTGCGTTTCATCGACTATGACGGCAGCTTCACCCTGGGCGGCCGCGAGGCCCGCACCATGTCGCCGTCGGAGCTTCGCCGCACCGTCGGCCTCTGCGAGCAGCAACCGTGGATCTTCGACTCCACGCTGCGGCAGAACCTGCTCTTCGCCAGCGAGACGTCGAGCGATGCCGAGCTGTTGCGAGTGCTGGAGCGCGTCGGCCTCGGCGACTGGGCGGCGAGCCGTGGCGGCCTCGACGCCGAGCTGGGGGAGCGCGGAGCTCTCGTCTCCGGCGGGCAGGCCCAACGCATCGCGCTGGCTCGCGCGCTGCTCGCCGACTTCGCCGTGCTCGTCGTCGATGAGCCGACCGCGAACGTGGATGCCGCACAGGCCGCAGCGCTCATGCAGGACATCCTGGCGGCGACGGCCCCCGGGCAGGGCTCAGCTCCGCGCACCGTGATCCTCATCTCGCACGACACCGTGCCGGGCGAGCTGATCGACCGCGAGCTCGTGCTGCAGGGCGGGCGACTGGTCGGCGCCGCCTAGCGCCACGCCGTGTGGGCGGGCACGCCGTAGGCTGGGTGCGTGAAGCGCCAGAACCCCCCGACTGTGTTGCGTTCCGAGCTGGCGGAGTGGGTCGAGCCGGCCGCCGCCTTTCAGGCGCTCCACGGTGGCTCCGCGTACGCGTTCTGGCTCGATTGTGGAACGGATGCCGCCTCCGGCATCAGCTACATGGGCGCCCCGGAACCGGGCTCGCGCATCGTGACCGCCTCCGTGCTCTCCGGCACCGTCGAGGTGCGCCGCCTCGGTTCACCCGAGCCGAGCGAGCCGGCCGACACGATCGACGGCACGGTCTTCGACTTCCTGCGGAACGAGCTGCCGCTCTCAGACCGAGGCGCCACCCCCGATACCGAGCCAGCACGGTTCGAACTCGGCTGGGTGGGCTGGCTCGGCTACGAGCTCGGCGCGCAGACCGTTGGAACGCCGACGCATCCGTCATCGAGCCCCGATGCCGCGCTGCTCGAGATCGACCGCGCGCTCGCATTCGACCATGCCACCCGCACCGTCACGTTGCTCCTCCGCGGCGGGGCCGACGGCTCCGGCGCTGGTGCGCTGCAGCGCTGGCACAGCGAGGTTGAGCACGCACTGGCGGCTGCGGCATCCGCACCCCCGGCCGGCTCCCCGGCAGGCTCCCCGCCGAGAGAAGCCGCCGCGCCCGCCGTGCGCTGGCGGCACGGCCCCGACCGCTACGCCGAGCTGATCGCCGAGTGTCAGGCTGCGATCCACCGTGGCGACGCGTACCAGCTCTGCCTGACCAATGAGATCAGCGTCGACGCGCACCCCGAGCCGCTCGAGGCCTACCTCACACTGCGGGCCTCGAGCCCGACGCACCATGGGGGACTGCTGCGCTTCGGCGAGATCTCGTTGCTGAGCGCGAGCCCCGAGCAGTTCCTCGCGGTCACGGCCGCCGGGCACGTGACGACAAAGCCGATCAAGGGCACCAGGAAGCGCGCCAGTGGCCTCGCCCGCGACCTTGAGCTCCGCGCGGAACTCGAGTCGAGTGAGAAGGAGCGCGCCGAGAACCTGATGATCGTCGACCTGATGCGCAATGACATCGGCAAGATCGCCCGGCTCGGCTCCGTCGGCGTGAGCAAACTCCTCACCGTGGAGAGCTACGCGCACGTGCACCAGCTGGTCAGCACGATCGAGGCCGAGCTGGCGGAGGGCCTCAGCGGCATCGACGCCGTCGAGGCCAGCTTCCCGGCCGGGTCGATGACCGGCGCACCCAAGATCAGCGCGATGCGCATCCTTGACGGGCTCGAAGCCGGCCCGCGCGGCATCTACTCCGGCGCCTTCGGCTATGTCGGGCTCGACGGCGCCGTCGACCTGGCCATGGTCATCCGCTCGATCGTGCTGGATGCCGCGGGCGCCCGCATCGGCACCGGCGGCGGCATCACGGCGCTCTCGATCGCCGCAGAGGAGATCGAGGAGACCCAGATCAAGGCGCGTGCCCTGCTCGCCGTGCTCGGCGTGGCTACTCCAGCTGGCTGAACGCCTCCGCCTTGCGGATCTGCCCGGCGACGAGGATCGTGTCGTCCGCACGGAGCACGGTTTCTGGGGTCGCGTATGTCCACGGTTGGCCGACGCTCTTCACCGCCGTGACGGTGACGCCGAAGCGGGCTCGGATGCGGGCCTCACTGAGTGGGATTCCGACGATGCCGGCGTGCGGCGTGGTCTTGACCAGGGCGAAATCGTCGCTGATCTCGATGTAGTCCTGCATGCTGCTGCGCACCAGGTGGGCGACACGTTTGCCCATGTCCTTCTCCGGGTAGATCACGTGTTGAACGCCGAGCTGTTCCAGGATCGTGCCGTGGGCGTCGCTGACGGCCTTCGCCCAGATCTGCTTGATGCCGAAGCGGAGCAGCAGTGACGCGGTGAGGATGCTCGCCTCGATGTCGTTGCCGATCGCGATGACCACTCGATCGAACTCGGGCACCGAGAGCTGCCGTAGTGTCTCCTCGTTGGTGGCATCGCCACGGACCACGTGGGTGAGCTTGCCGTTCAGGCTCTGCACGATGGGCTCGTCGCCGTCGATGCCGAGTACCTCGGTACCGCTGGCCATGAGCTCAAGCGCGAGGGACTGCCCGAAGCGACCGAGGCCGATCACGGCGACGGAGTCCGCGCTGGCGACACCGGCGGGGTTGGTTCCGCCGAAGAGCTTGAACTTAGCCAATGATGGGCCTTTCTTTCGGGAGTTCATAGGAGAGCTGGCGCGACTTGAGGGCGAGCGCCGAGGCGAAGGTGATCGGGCCGAGGCGCCCGATGAACATCAGGACGATCAGGATGACTTGCCCGGCCTCCGGGAGCTCGGCGGTGATGCCGGTGGAGAGCCCGACGGTGGCGAACGCCGACACGACCTCGAAGAGGAGCACGTCGAGGCTGAAATCGGTGAGGATCATCAGGAGTGTGGTTCCGACTGCGACCAGGGCAACGGCGAAGAGCACGACGGTGATTGCCTGTCGGTGCACCGCCCTCGAGAGTCGCTTGCCGAAGACGTTGACCACGGTTTCGCCGCGCACCTCGGCGAGGATCACGAAGAACAGCACGGCGAAGGTGGTGATCTTGATGCCGCCGGCGGTGCCGGCCGGTCCGCCGCCGATGAACATCAGCACGTCCATGCCCAGCCAGGTCGCGCTGTCCATGGCGCCGATGTCGATGCTGTTGAAGCCCGCCGTTCGCGTCTGCACGGACTGGAAGAAGCCGGCGAGAATCCTGCTCGGCCAGTCGAGACCGCCGAGCGTCCGCGGATTGTTCCACTCCATCATCGTGATGAAGACCGTGCCGATGATGAGCAGCAACACGGTGCCCCACAGCACCAGCCGCGTGTTCATGGTCCAGAGCCGCGGATTGTCGATGTGCTTGCGCAGCTGCACGATCACGGGGAAGCCGAGCCCACCCAGAATGATTGCGACGCAGAGGGAGAGCGAGATGATCGGATCTGAAACGTACTGCATCATGTTGTCGCTGAACAGCGCGAACCCGGCGTTGTTGAACGAGGAGATCGCGTGGAACACGCCGAGCCAGAGCGCCTCGCCGAAGGGTTTGCCATAGCCGAGTAAGAACTGTGCGGAGAGCACAAGTGCGACGGCGCCCTCGATCGCCAGCGACATCTTCAACACGCCGAGCACGAGCGCACGCGTGTCGTCGAGACCCAGCCCCTTGGATTCGGTGACCGCAGTGAGCTTGGAACGCAGCGAGAGGCGCCGAGCCACGGCAAGGCTGATCAGCGAGGCGAAGGTCATGACGCCGAAGCCGCCGATTTGGATGAGGGCGAGGATGATGACCTGTCCGAACCCGGTCCAGTACGTCGCGGTGTCGACCGTCGCCAGCCCGGTCACGCACAGCGCCGACGTCGCGGTGAACAGCGCCTCCATGAATGAGGCGCCGCCGGGCCCGGCCTTCGCGATCGGCAACATCAGCAGGCCGGTACCGACAAGCATGACCGCCGCGAACCCGAGGAACACGATCTGCGCCGGATGCAGGCGACGGGCGCGGGGGGCCTTCGCGTCGGGGTTGGAGCGGGAACGGAGCTGCACCCGCCCGAGACTACGGCAGCATGCGAGCCCCCCGCCATCCGCACGCGCGGGCATACTGGGCGAGTGAAGAGATTGGTGAGCTGCGATGCACGACGATGATGACCCGCGAGATCACGTGGTGAACGACCGCACTCACCGGCTGCGGCCGATGCGGGGCAGGAACCCGCTCGAGGGGCATCGCGCGTCGACGCCACTGGAGTTGCTCTTCGACCTGACCTTCGTCGTGGCTTTCGGTGTCGCGGGCAACGAGTTCGCCCACCTCGTCGCAGAGGGCCACGTCGCCAGCGGGCTCGCCGGATTCGGCTTTGCGATGTTCGCCATCGTGTGGGCGTGGATCAACTTCTCGTGGTTCGCCTCGGCCTATGACACCGATGACTGGCTCTACCGCGTGACGACGATGGTGCAGATGGTCGGCGTGATCATCCTCGCGCTCGGCCTGCCGCAGATGTTCGATTCGATCGACCACGGCGGCGAGCTCAACAACACGGTCATGGTGTTCGGCTACATCGTCATGCGCATCGCCATGGTCGCCCAGTGGGCGCGCGCCGCAGTCGCCGACCCCGCCCACCGTGCGGCGGCGATCAGCTACATTGTGACCCTCGTGGTCGCGCAGATCGGCTGGATCGCCGTGCTCCTCGCGCCGCTCGACGCCGGCCAGACCTTCGTCTTCGGCAGCGCCCTCGTCGTGGTCGAGATGAGCGGCCCCGTGATCGCCGAACGGCTGCAGGGTGGAACGCCATGGCACGTGCACCACATCGTCGAGCGTTACGGGCTGCTCGTGATCATCACGCTCGGCGAGGGCGTCATCGGCACCGTCGCATCGATCTCGGCCGTCGTGGATCACCAGGGCTGGAGCACGGATGCCGTCCTCGTCGCTGTGGCGGGGGTCGGGCTCACCTTCGGGCTGTGGTGGATGTACTACATCATGCCCTCGGCGGAGATCCTCAGCATCGCGCGTGGCCGCTCCTTCGTCTGGGGTTATGGCCACCTGATCGTCTTCGCCGCGCTGGCCGCGGTCGGCGCCGGCCTCCACGTCGCCGCGTACTACATCGAGGGGGAGTCCGTGATCGGGCCGGTCGGCACCGTGCTCGCCCTGGCATTGCCCGTTGGCATCTACACGCTCAGCGTCTTCGTGCTGTACCGCTTCCTCGTCCGGGTCACCGACTGGATGCACCTGCTCCTGCTGCTCGGCACACTGGGCATCCTCGCGAGCGCGCTCCTGATGGCATCCGCCGGGGTGCCGATGAGCTGGTGCCTGCTCGTGGTGATGTTCGCGCCGCTCGTCACCGTGCTCGGCTACGAGAGCGTGGGCCATCGGCACCAGGGCGCGGCATTGCGCATCGAGATGCAACGCGCGAAGTGAGTACGCTAGAGCTTTGGGTCGTGTGAGCATCTGGGCACGCCCTCCAGGGCGATGGCGCTCCAACACACCGCATCCGCAATTGAATGAGAGTCACGTGGCACACGAGCAGGATTCCGCGAGCAGCAGGCACGACGACGCCGAGGTCTACGACTTCGGCGCGCTTCAGAAGAAGTGGCTGCCCATTTGGGATGAGCTCAAGCCGTTCAGCACGAGCGACCCCGACGACACGCGCCCGCGCAAGTACGTGCTCGACATGTTCCCGTACCCCTCCGGCGACCTGCACATGGGCCACGCCGAGGTATACGCGCTCGGCGACGTCGTCGCGCGGTACTGGCGCCAGCAGGGCTACAACGTCATGCACCCGATCGGCTGGGACAGCTTCGGCCTGCCGGCAGAGAATGCGGCCATCAAGCGTGGCATCGACCCGCGCGGCTGGACCTACGACAACATCGAGCAGCAGAAGCGCAGCATGCGCCTCTACGCGGCCAGCTTCGACTGGGAACGCGAGCTGCACACCAGCGACCCCGAGTACTACAAGTGGAACCAGTGGCTCTTCCTCGAGCTGTACAAGAAGGGCCTCGCCTACCGCAAGGAGAGCTGGGTCAACTGGGACCCGGTGGACCAGACCGTTCTGGCCAACGAGCAGGTGCTCGCCGACGGTACCTCGGAGCGCAGCGGCGCCGTCGTCGTCAAGAAGCGTCTGACGCAGTGGTACTTCAAGATCACCGACTACGCCGACCGACTCCTGGACGACCTCGACCAGCTCGAGGGCCACTGGCCATCGAAGGTGCTGCAGATGCAGCGCAACTGGATCGGCCGCTCCATCGGTGCAGACGTCGAGTTCGAGATCGAGGGCCGCGAGGCACGCGTCCCCGTGTTCACGACCCGCCCAGACACGCTCTGGGGTGCGACGTTCATGGTCGTCGCCCCGGACGCTGCCCTGGCGACAGAGCTCGTCGAGGGCACCAGTCCAGAGGTGCAGCAGCGCTTCGCCGACTACCTCACCGAGGTCGGCCACAGCACCGAGATCGAGCGTCAGGCGACCGACCGTGCGAAGACCGGTGTCTTCCTCGAGCGTTACGCCATCAACCCGGTCAACGGGGAGCGCCTGCCCATCTGGGCCGCAGACTACGTGCTCGCCGACTACGGCCACGGCGCCGTCATGGCCGTGCCGGCACACGACCAGCGCGACCTCGACTTCGCCCGCGCCTTCGACCTGCCCGTGCGCGTCGTCCTCGACGTGCCGAACACGAGCGACGACGACGCGAGCAACGACCCGAACGACACGGGAATCGCCCTCGCCGGCTCCGGAACCCTCATCAACTCCGGCCCGCTGAACGGTCTGAGCAAGGCCGAGGCCGTTCCGCGCGCCATCGAGATCCTTGAGGCCGACGGTCGCGGCCGTGCAACCAAGAACTACCGGCTGCGTGACTGGCTGATCTCGCGTCAGCGCTACTGGGGCACCCCGATCCCGATCATCCACGGCGAAGACGGCACCGAGCACGCCGTTCCGCTGGAGCAGCTGCCCGTTCTGCTGCCGGATGCCGCCGGCCTCGACCTGAAGCCCAAGGGCACATCGCCGCTCGGCGGCGCAGCCGATTGGGTCAACGTTCCGAACCCCGTCGACGGCACGCCGGCCAAGCGCGATGCAGACACCATGGACACCTTCGTGGACAGCTCCTGGTACTTCCTGCGCTTCCTCAACCCGACCGACGACACGAAGGCATTCGATGTCGACGAGGCCAAGAAGTGGGCGCCGGTCGACCAGTATGTCGGCGGCGTCGAACACGCGATCCTGCACCTGCTCTACGCACGCTTCATCACCAAGGTGCTGCACGACCTCGGCTACCTCGACTTCGAGGAGCCGTTCAAGGCGTTGCTGAACCAGGGCATGGTCATCCTCGACGGCGCCAAGATGAGCAAGAGCAAGGGCAACATCGTCTTCTTCACCGAAGAGGTCGACAAGCACGGCGTCGACGCCGTCCGCCTGACGATGGCGTTCGCCGGCCCGCCGGAGGACGACATCGACTGGGCCGAGGTCTCGCCCGTCGGCTCCGCCAAGTTCCTGGCCCGCGCCTGGCGCATCGCCAACGACGTCACGAGCGCTCCAGGCGTCGACCCGGCCGGCGGCGACCAGGCCCTGCGCCGCGTCACGCACCGCTTCCTCGCCGACGCCCCGGGCCTGACGGAGGCGTTCAAGTTCAACGTCGTCGTCGCGCGCCTGATGGAGCTCGTCAACGCCACCCGCAAGGCGATCGACTCCGGCGCCGGTGCGGCCGATCCCGCCGTGCGCGAGGCCGCAGAGACGACGGCGCTGGCGCTCAACCTCTTCGCGCCGTACCTGGCGGAGGAGATGTGGGAGAAGCTGGGCTTCGAGCCCTCCGTCGCCCTCGCGCAGTGGCGCACGGCCGATGAGGCACTGCTCGTCGAGGACTCGGTCACGGCCGTCGTCCAGGTCAACGGCAAGGTGCGCGACCGCCTTGAGGTGTCGCCGCAGATCACCGAGGCCGAGCTGGAAGCACTCGCCATGGCATCCGATGCCATCACGAAGGCGATCGGCGACAGCGAGATCATCAAGGTGATCGTGCGCGCGCCGAAGATCGTGAACATCGCCATCCGCGGTTAGCGCCCACTTCTCAGCACCGTCGATGGCGCCTCTCCTGCACAAGCAGGGGAGGCGCCATCGTTGTGCACAGCCGCGACGCCGAGAGCACCGGCGGGCCGGCCGGTTCCTAGGCTGCCAGCATGGAGCCCCCACCAGCGCCGTCGATCGAGCAGGAGCAGACCGCGGCACTGTCTGCGCTGGCTCCATCGGCCAGGGCACCGACCCCGCGCATTCGGCTGGGCGTCGGCGCGGCCATCGTGTTGTTCATCATCGCCTTGCTCGCCGCCGTGGCGATCACGGCCTTCGGCGGATCCGGCGTCGACGAGACGGTTCCGCCCTCGGGGCCCGAGCACTCCACGGGGCCTCCCGCGACGCCGGACGCCGCGGACGACGGCGTGCGCATCTACGTGCACGTGCTCGGTGCGGTCGGCAACGGCGGCCTCTACGAGCTCGCCGATGGGTCCCGCGTCATCGATGTGATCGCCGCGGCTGGCGGATTCAGCGATGATGCCGATCCGGCCGGGGTGAACCTCGCCCGCCCTCTCACCGACGGCGAGCAGCTGCGCGTTCCGCGGATCGGTGAGGCTCCGGCGGCGCCGCCTCCGCAGGCCGGTGCCGCGGGGACCGGGGCGGTCGGCGCGCCGCCCGCCCCGGTCAGCCTGAACTCCGCGACGCTCGCCGAGCTGGAGACGCTCCCGCGGATCGGTCCGGCGCTGGCCCAGCGGATCCTCGACTGGCGTGAGGCGAACGGCGGCTTCGCCACAATCGAGGATCTCCGCAATGTGACGGGCATCGGCCAGAAGACCTTCGACGGTCTGAAGGATCACGTGACGCCGTGACGACCAGCACCGCGACGCCTCGCACGGTGATCGTGGATGCCGTGGCGGCGCGGGCCCTGCTCCCGGCGGCGACGGCGTGGGCGGCGGCGCTGCTCGCGACGAACGTGGCCGCGTGGCCGGTCGCCCTCCTCGGCTGGGCCGGGGCGGCCGCTGCACTCGGGGCGGCACTGATTCTGCGCCGCGGCGCGCTGGTTCCCCGTGCCCAGACGGTGCTGCCGATGCTCGCGCTCTGCCTCAGCGTGCTCGCCCTGGTCGGCACGGCGGTCGCCGTGCAGGCGCCGTACCGCCAGCCGAGCGTTCTGCTGGATGCGGCGGAGGACGGGCGCCTCGTCACGCTCCGGGGCATCGTGATGTCCACGCCGGAGCGGCAGCCGTCACCCTTCTCCTTCTCCTTATCCGTCGCCGGCGACGGCACGGGCAGCGAGGTGCAGCGCGTGCGCTTCGCCCTGCGAGCCGAGAGCACGCAGCTCGGCCGCGAACCACCCGCTCCGCTCCGCGGTGTGCCCGTGCAGCTCTTCGCCGAGCTGGCTACCGACGCCGTGCCGCCCGAGATCGGCAGCGGCGTGCGCGTGACCGCCCGCCTGCAAGCGAACGGACCGGGAGATCCGAGCGCCTTCCTCGCCTTCGGCAGCGATCCGCTCGTCGTCGAGTCACCGCCGCCCTGGTACCTGGCATGGGCCGTTGCGCTCCGCACCGACTTCCGGGCGGCGGCCGAACTGCTGCCGGGCGACGGCGGCGCGCTGCTGCCCGGTCTGGCCATCGGCGACACGAGCGCGGTGAGCGTCGAGCTGGACGCCGCGATGAAAGCCAGCTCGCTCAGCCACCTGACAGCGGTGTCGGGCGCCAACTGCGCGGTTGTCGTCGCCGCCGTCATGCTGCTCGGGGCGACGCTCCGCCTGTCTCGGCGCCTCCGGGTCGGGCTCTCCCTCGCCGCGCTGCTCGGCTTCGTCGTGCTCGTGACTCCCGAGCCGAGCGTGCTGCGGGCAGGGCTGATGGCGGTGATCGTCTTGCTCGGCCTCGCGTCCGGTCGCCCGGGCGGGGGAGTGCCGGCGCTCGGCGCCGCCGTGATCGTGCTGCTCAGCCTCGACCCCTGGCTGGCCTCCAGCTACGGATTCGCACTCTCGGTGCTGGCGACGGTCGGCCTGCTGCTGCTCACCGCACCGCTGGCCGCGGTGCTCGGGCGTTGGATGCCGCGCGGCCTCGCCATCGCCCTGGCGATCCCGCTCGCGGCCCAACTGGCCTGCCAGCCCGTGCTCGTGCTGCTCAGCCCGACCGTTTCCTTGCTCGGGGTCCCGGCGAATCTGCTCGCCGGCCCCGCCGCCCCGATCGCGACGCTGCTCGGCCTCCTCGCCTGCCTGCTGCTACCGATCCTGCCCTCGCTCGGTTTCGCCGTCGCGCAGCTCGCATGGTTGCCCGCCGCGTTCATCGCGGCCGTCGCCCGCATGGTGGCCGGGATGCCGGGCGCGCGGGCGCCGTGGCTCGACGGGCTGCTCGGGGCGCTGCTGTTGGCCGTGGCGACGGCGCTCGCGCTCTGGCTGGTGCTGCGTCGGCCCGCCCGCGGCCGTGGCGGTTCGGCATCCGCCCTGGTCGCGACGGCGGCGTTGCTCGCGCTGGCCGGAGCGTACGGCGGGATGCTGCTCGGAACGGGCGTCGTGCGCGCTCTCACCCGCCCAGCCGACTGGCAGATCGCCCTCTGTGACGTCGGGCAGGGTGACGCCGTGCTCGTGCGCGATGCCGGGCAGGTCGCGCTGATCGACACCGGGCCGGAGCCCGAGCCTCTGCGTGACTGCCTGAGCGAACTCGGCGTCGGCCGGATCGACCTGCTCGTCCTCACCCACTACGACCGCGACCACATCGGCGGACTGAGCGCTGTCGTGGGCGCCGTTGACGCGGCCATTGTCGGCCGAACGTCCGGCAGCGGTGACGATACCGTGCTCGCGCTGCTGCTGCGCGGAGGCGCAAGCGTGCACGTGGCCGCCCGCGGTGATCGCGGCACGCTGGGGGGACTGCGCTGGCGTGTGCTCTGGCCGGCCGAGGCGGAGGGCGAGCTGAGCACGGGCAACCCGGGCAGCGTGGTGCTGGAGACGGAGGGCGGCGGCATCCGGGCGCTCTTTCTCGGTGACCTCGGCGAGGAGTCGGAGCGCGCGCTGCTGGCGCTCGAGCGGCCGGGCCCCGTCGACGTTGTCAAGGTCGCCCACCACGGTTCCTCGGATCAGCACGGCGAGCTCTACGAACGGCTCGCGGCACGGGTGGGGCTGATCGGGGTCGGGGCAGACAATGGCTACGGGCATCCGACCGCGACGCTGCTCGCCATGCTGCGGCAGAGCAACACGCGCGGCTACCGCAGCGATCGGAACGGCCTCGTGCTGGTCTCGCCCGCCGGCACGGGGGACGGGGCACTCCGGGTGTGGACGGAGCGCGACGACGGCTAATCTGGAACAGACGAAAAGGGGCAAGCATGGCAGTTCGGAAGCCCGCGGCGGGCAAGACGGCATCAGGCAAGAGCGCGGTGACGATCCCGCAGCTCGCCTGGAACCAGGTGCGTCCGGCACCGGTCGTGCTCGTCTCCGGAACCGAGAGCTTCCTCGCCGATCGCGCCATCCGTCGGCTCCGCGACTTCCTGAAGGGCGAAGACCCGAGCATCGAGGTCGTCGACGTCGACGCCGACAGCTACGCGGCGGGCGAGCTGCTCACCGTCGCCAGCCCGTCGCTGTTCATGGAGCCGCGCTTCATCCGCGTGAACTCCGTCGAGAAGTGCACGGACTCCTTCATCACCGAGACGCTGGCGTACCTCGAAGACCCGGCGGAGAACACCTACCTCGTGCTGCGCCACAACGGTGGCGTGCGCGGCAAGAAGCTGCTGGACGCGCTCCGCGGCGGCCTCGGCGGCGGCGTCGAGATCGTCTGCGCCGAGCTCAAGAAGGACGCGGAGAAGTACGACTTCGCGGTCGCCGAGTTCAAGACGGCCGGCCGGCGCATCACCCCGGGCGCCCTACGAGCCCTGGTCGCGGCGTTCTCCGATGACCTCGCCGAGCTGGCATCCGCCTGCCAACAGCTCATGGACGACTCCTCCAGCGAGATCACCGAGACCACCGTCGAGCGCTACTACGGCGGTCGAGTCGAGAGCAACGCATTCAAGGTCGCGGATGCCGCCCTCGCCGGTCGCCGCGGTGAGGCGCTCATCACCCTGCGCCACGCCCTCGCCTCAGGGGCCGACCCGGTTCCGATCGTCGCCGCCTTCGCGATGAAGATGCGCACGATGGCGAAGGTCTCCGGGTCCCACGGTGGCTCCGGCCAACTCGCCTCACAGCTCGGCATGGCCCCGTGGCAGCTCGATCGCGCCCGTCGGGATCTCGCCGGCTGGAGCGAGGACGGCCTCGCCCGAGCCATCGAGGCACTCGCCGAGGCGGACGCCGGTGTGAAGGGCGCCTCCCGCGACCCGATCTTCGCCGTCGAGCGCCTTATCGGCGTCATCGCCTCCCGCGGCCGCGCCTAGCCCGCCGCCCGCTCGTTCCCTGGGGTCCCGTCGCGGTACATACGGCGGTTTCGCGGCTATCGTTTCTGGCGCGCACGTGCCGTTTGTGCCGCGCGGCGAGAGGATGTCGGGGCTCCGGTGTACGCGGATCCGCTCAGGGCTTCGCGTGCGTCGCTGCTCCTTCGTCGCTGCGCCGCACGCTCGAGCCAGCGTGCATTCCCACGTTGCCTCGCGACGGCGTGAGAGCGGTCGCCGCACCCACGCCGGCTGGAGGGAGCGCCAGCGACCGAAGCCCTGGTGCGTTCCTGATCGTGTTGCCCCGGCATCCGCACCCCGCTGGGGAGGTGATCGGTGCGACGGGAGGCCCGAAGCGCGAATAGTGGCCTCCCGCGGGCACTATCGCCTCCGCCCGCGCCGCGAGGACCCAGCGCGCCGCCGACCGCACACATGGCCGCAGACGAAGAAAGGGCCCCGTCCGAAGACGGGGCCCTTTCCGAAAAACTGTGCTGGTTAGAGCGCAGCGACCTGCTTGGCGATCGAGGACTTGCGGTTAGCAGCCTGGTTCTTGTGCAGAACGCCCTTGCTCACGGCCTTGTCGAGCTTCTTGCCTGCGGTGCGCAGAGCCGACTCGGCAACAGCCTTGTCGCCGCCGGCGATCGCGGTGCGGGTCGCGCGGATAGCGGTCTTGACCTCGCTCTTGACGGCCTTGTTGCGCTCCTGCGCCTTCTTGTTGGTGCCAATGCGCTTGATCTGCGACTTGATGTTTGCCACGTTCAGTACGTCCTTGCTTAGATGTGTATTCGGAGTGTGCCGCTTGACGGTAGAGGGGCGTCTCGCGGCAATCGTGTGAAGTGGTGGGATACACACGGAAGCCAACAGGCAACTTTACCAGTTATTCGCCCGAGTCGACAATCGAGCGGCTTTCGGCCTCAAGCTCGGCCAGCGCATCGAGCACAATCACGGTGAACCGCTCGGGTTTCACGAGGCTGACGAGGTGCGTCGCACCGGGAATCAGGATGTGCCGGGTGCGCGGATTCGCCCGCACGAAGCGAGCCTCGTCCAGACGGAAGTGGTCGAGCTTGCCGTTCACGATCCAGACCGGGCCTGGATAACGCGCCAGGCCGGCGAGCGGGTCGAGTGACCCGGCCGCGGAGAGCGCGGCATCCATCACCTCGAGCGCGATGCCGCCCGCGCTGAGGTCGACGCTCCCTTCTGGCCCGACGGCGAGTCTGGCCATCGCGTTGTTCAAGGCGAGTCCGCGATCGGGCAGACGCCTGATCGCCGCGGCCAGCCCGCGGTAGCCGGCCAGGCCCACCCCGCGCGGCCTGGTCGAGCAGCTCGCGGCGATGAGACCGGCGACGCCGTTCGGATGCCGCGCCGCATACTCAATCGAGAAGTAGCCGCCGAGCGAGAGGCCGACGAGCAGCACCCGCCCGCCGAGCTCCCGCACCCCGTCATCGATGGCGGTGATCGCCGCGTCGACGCTGAACGGCTCCCCGATGCGCGCGCCGTGACCGGGCAGGTCGATGGCCAATGCGCGGTGCCCCGTCGTGTGCAGCGAGGCCAACTGCCCCCGCCACATGCTGGATGAGGTGCGGATGCCGTGCACGAAGAGCGTCGGCAGTGCGGTGGTGTCGGGTGCCTGACTCATGCGCACAGCTTAGAGAGCGCGGCTCCGTATCGCGCCGGAGGTCTGCGCCGCGGCCACGGCCGCCGTGCGGGAGGACACACCGAGCTTCGTGAAGATGTGCACGAGGTGCGATTTGACGGTCGCCTCGCTGAGGAAGAGCGCCCGCCCGATGTCGCGGTTGCTGCGCCCCTCCGCCACGAGCGCGAGCACCTCTGACTCGCGCAGGGTGAGCGGCGAGCCCGCGGCATCCGCCCGATTCTGCAGCAGCATCTCGATGGCGGGGGAGATGGCGCTCTCGCCGGCTGCGGCGGCGCGCACGGCGGCGATGAGCTCGGTGGGCGGCGCATCCTTGAGCAGGTAGCCGGCGGCCCCGGCCTCGACGGCACCGAGGATGTCGGCGTCGGTGTCGTAGTTGGTCAACACCAGCACGCGGGGCGCCCCGTCGGCGGCGCGGATGACGCGCGTCGCCTCCGCGCCCTGCATCGCGCCCCGGCCGGCCGAACCGAACTGCAGATCCATCAACACGATGTCGAAGCGCTGCTCCCTGCAGAGCTCGACGGCAGCCTCGGCGGTCTCGGCCTCCGCGAGCACCTCGATGTCGCTCTCCGAGGAGAACAGGGCTTTGAGGCCGGCGCGCACGACGGGGTGGTCATCGGCCAGCAGCATGCGGATCACGGGGAAACCTCCAGGGGTAGGGACACGGCGAGGGCGGTTCCCGCCCCGGGGGTGGTCTCGACGCTGAGCCGGCCGCCGAGTCGTTCGACGCGTTCCCGGATCGTGGCCAGCCCGAACGATTCACCGCGGTGCTCGGCTCGGCTGGCGGCCCCGGCCTCGAACCCGACCCCGTTGTCGACGATGTCGAGCGTGACCTCGTCATCCATGAATGTCAGCGTCACGGCGGCGCGTTGGGCCCGGGAATGCTGCAGCACATTGGCGAGCGAGCCCTGCGCGATGCGCAGCAGGGTCGTCTCGTGCGCCATCGGCAGCTCCGTCGGCTCGCCGCTGAGCTGGAAGCTGACCACGGTCGGGGCGTCGGGCCTGGTGGATGCCGATTGCGCCGTGATCGAGGCTGCGAGGCGGCCGAGGGCGGCAGGCAACGACTGTTCGTCGAGCGCCGGGGCCCGGAGCTCGCGGATGAAGCGCCGGGTCTCGGCGAGCCCGTCGGCCGCGGTCTGTCTGGCCTGCCGCACATGTTCGAGCGCCGTCTCGTCGCTGATGTTGCGTTCGGCGGCGTGCAGGAGCAGCTGGATGCTGGAGAGCCCCTGCGCCACGGTGTCGTGGATCTCGCCGGCCAGCCGCTGACGTTCGGCGAGGGTTCCAGCCTCCCGCGCGGTGACGGCGAGCTCTTCGCGGGCGGCAAGGAGGTCGTCGATCAGCAGATTGCGCTCTGCCGACTCCCGAAACATCGCCCGATACGCCAGGCCGAGCACGACGGCGACCGCCGCACCGGTGATCGGCCCGATGAAGATCCCGGCGCTCCAGCCGAGGTGCATGCCCAGGGCGAGGATCGACAGCAGCAGCATCGCGCCGACGACGGGAACACTCCACCGCGGCGGGAACACGTGCAGGGCCAGGAAGAACAGCGGGAACACGATGTACGCGCCGTCGGGGGTGAGCAGCGTCAGCGCCAGCCAGACGATGACGAGCGCGAGGAACCAGAGCGCCCTGGCCCACATCGGCGTGGAACGGCGGGCGAATCGCACACCGAGCGCGCAGACGGCGAGGAGCGCGACGCAGAGCGCGCCGATGAGCCACTGCATCGGCCAGGCGCCGAGCATGGCGCGCACGGCGACGACCGCGGTGAGGCCGACCATGAGCACGTGCAGCCCCAGCTGCATGGTGAGGAAGACCGGGGTCAGCGCAGAGTGAGCGCGACTCGGGGCAGCCGCACTCGCACCATGGGCGCTCATCGGCGCTGCACTCAGCGGATCGGTACTCATCGGCGCCAGCCTAGTTCGGGCCGGAGCGGGCGGCATCCGTCGAAAGTCGGAAGGCATCGGCGGGAGACGCACGCAGGGTAAAAGGGAGGTGGGTCCACCGAAGTGCGCCCGGCATGGGAGAATGGCCACACGATGTCACCACGAGCTTTGAAGGCCCTCGAGCCCGCCGCCACCGACCCCGCGTTCATCCGCAATTTCTGCATCATTGCGCACATTGATCACGGCAAGTCGACCCTCGCCGACCGCATGCTGCAGATGACGGGGGTGGTCAGCGACCGCGACATGCGCGCGCAGTACCTCGACCGCATGGACATCGAGCGTGAGCGCGGCATCACGATCAAGAGCCAGGCGGTCCGGATGCCGTGGGCGCTCGGCTCGCAGAGCTACGCGCTGAACATGATCGACACGCCCGGCCACGTCGACTTCAGCTACGAGGTCTCGCGTTCTCTCGCCGCGTGCGAGGGCGCCGTGCTGCTCGTCGACGCCGCGCAGGGCATCGAGGCCCAGACGCTCGCGAACCTCTACCTCGCACTCGAGAACGATCTGACGATCATTCCCGTGCTCAACAAGATCGACCTCCCGGCCGCCGACCCGGACAAGTACGCCAAGGAGCTCGCCAGCCTCATCGGCGGCGACCCCGACGACGTGCTGCGGGTTTCCGGCAAGACCGGTCTCGGCGTCGAAGACCTGCTCGACCGCGTCACCGAGCGGATCCCGGCACCGCAGGGTGACCCGAACGCGCCCGCCCGCGCCATGATCTTCGACTCCGTCTACGATAGCTACCGCGGCGTCGTCACCTACGTGCGCATGATCGACGGGCAGCTCTCGCCGCGCGAGCGCATTCAGATGATGTCGACCCGCGCCACCCACGAGATCCTCGAGATCGGCGTGAGCTCGCCAGAGCCGACCCCCAGCAAGGGGCTCGGCGTCGGCGAGGTCGGCTACCTGATCACCGGCGTGAAGGACGTGCGCCAGTCCAAGGTCGGCGACACCGTCACCACGCACGCGAAGCCGGCAACCGAGGCGCTGCCCGGCTACACCGAGCCGCTGCCCATGGTCTTCTCCGGTCTGTACCCGATCGACGGCTCCGACTACCCGATCCTGCGCGAGGCCCTCGACAAGCTCAAGCTCTCGGATGCCGCGCTCGTCTACGAGCCGGAGACCTCCGTCGCCCTCGGCTTCGGCTTCCGCTGTGGCTTCCTCGGCCTGCTGCACCTCGAGATCATCACCGAGCGCCTCGAACGCGAGTTCGGCCTCGACCTCATTGCGACGGCTCCGTCCGTGATCTACGAGGTCACCACCGAGGACAAGAAGACCGTCACGGTCACGAACCCGAGCGAGTTCCCGGTCGGTAAGATCTCGGCCGTGAGCGAGCCCGTCGTCAAGGCGGCCATCCTCGCTCCGAAGGACTACGTCGGCGTCATCATGGAGCTCTGCCAGGGGCGCCGCGGCATCCTGCTCGGCATGGATTACCTCGGTGAGGACCGGGTCGAGATCCGCTACACGATGCCGCTCGGCGAGATCGTGTTCGACTTCTTCGACAACCTCAAGTCGAAGACCGCCGGCTACGCCTCGCTCGACTACGAGCCCGCCGGTTCGCAGACCGCCGACCTGGTCAAGGTCGACATTCTGCTCCAGGGCGAGCAGGTCGACGCGTTCAGCGCCATCGTGCACCGCGACAAGGCGTACGCCTACGGCGTGCTGATGACCACGCGTCTGCGTGAGCTGATTCCGCGTCAGCAGTTCGAGGTGCCGATCCAGGCTGCCATCGGCGCCCGGATCATCGCTCGTGAATCCATCCGAGCCATCCGCAAGGACGTTCTGGCCAAGTGCTACGGCGGTGACATCAGCCGCAAGCGCAAGCTCCTTGAGAAGCAGAAGGAGGGCAAGAAGCGCATGAAGATGGTCGGTCGCGTCGAGGTCCCGCAGGAGGCGTTCGTCGCCGCGCTGACGGGCGACGTGGAGAAGAAGGACAAGAAGTAGGCCGTGCGGCGTACAGCGCTCGCTGACCAGCCCCTGACATACGGGCCGGTCGGTGGCACGCTGGCGCCGACGCTGCTTGACTCCCCGCCGGGCGGATATCGCGCCACGGAGAGCAGCGTGCGGATCGGATCCGGTTCAGCGCGCTTCGCCGCGGCATCCGCGGAGCTGATGAGCTGGCAGGTGCTCCGCCGCAGCGGCATCACGGTGACGGATGCCGCAGGCGCCAGCGCACGCGAGGTCACGCTCGGCGACACGGTCGTGCAGTCGCTACCGCTCGCTGGTCTGCGCTTCGCGGCGCCGATCCGCGTCGTGCGGCTGCTCCGGGAACCCCGCCGCACCGGCTACGCCGCGGGAACGCTGCCCGGTCACCCCCTGCGCGGCGAGGAACTGTTCCTGATCGAGCATCGTGCCGACGACTCGGTCTGGCTCGTGATCCGCGCGTTGTACCGCCCGGCAACCCCGCTCTACCGCGTGGGCACCCCCGCCATAGCCTTCGCGCGTCGTCGCTACTCGGCCCGTTTCCTCCGCGCCCTGCTCTAGCGTTTGCGATGGTCCCCGCGGGCTCGAGGGAGCAGCCGAGGAACGAGGCCGCCCCCGAAGCCCTGAGCGTCTGGCCGGATCGGGTCGCAGTGGATGTCGCGCCTGCAGTGTCGACGGATCCGCTCGGGGCTTCGCGGGCGTCGCTGCTCCTTCGTCGCGGCGCCGCTCGCTCGAGCCAACGTGGATTCTCACGCTGGCTTGAGGGAGCAGCCGAGGAACGAGGCCGCCCCGAAGCCCTGAGCGTCTGGCCGGATCGGGTCGCAGTGGATGTCGCGGCTGCAGTGTCGACGGGGCCGCTCGGGGCTTCGCGGGCGTCGCTGCTCCTTCGTCGCTGCTCCTTCGGCGCGGCGCCGCGCGCTCGAGCCAACGTGCGGAGCGCGCGTCGTGCCTGTGCACGCTGGCTTGAGGGAGCAGCCGAGGAATGAGGCCGCCCCCGAAGCCCCGAGCGGTCCCCGTGATCGGGTCGCCAGGGGCTGTTGCGCGGATGCCGAGCGTCGGGGCAGCGCTCTGCCAGAAACGTCGCCTACTCTGTATGAGGGGTTTTCGAGAAAGTAGTGTTTGCGCGTGCGTCGTTCCACATTCACCGATCAACCGGTCAGCTATGGCGCGATCGGCGGCACGATGGCGCCCGATCTCATGAGTTTCCCGCCGGCCGGCTACCGTCCGGCCACCCACAGCACCCAGCTCGGCAGTGGCGCGGAGCGCTTCGCATCGGCGTCCGCGGCCCTGATGACCTGGGGCGTGCAACGCGGCAGCGGCATCGAGGTGACCGACACCAACCAGGGCACGGGCGAGCAGTACCACGGCCTGCTCTTCGGCGCTGACGGCGCCCCGCTGCCCGAGCAGCCGCAGCACCACGGCGACGAGCGCTTCGGCCCGGACGGCACGCCGTACATCACGCCCGGCATGACCGCCGTGCTGCACATCACCGCGTGGAAGAAGACCGTGACGGCGCCGGTTCGCGTCGTCTTCGTCGTCGATGAGCCAGGCTGCGTCGGGTTTGGGTACGGCACCATGGAAGGCCACCCGGAGTCTGGCGAGGTCGTGTTCCTCGTCGAGCACCGGGAGGACGACTCGGTCTGGCTCGTCATCCGCAGCTTCTCGAAGCCGAGCACGCGCGGGTGGCGATTGCTCGCGCCGTTGTTGCGGGCGCAGCAGCGCGCGTACACGAAGCGCTACCTGCGGGCACTGCACCCCGCCGCCGCGGCATAGCCCGGATGGCCAGCGCACTTCCCCTCGGCGACCCGGCCCCCGCAGACGGCCTGCTGCCGGCGAGCGCAGCAGACGGCGCGGCCGAGCGCGACTTCAGCGTCTACCTGCACGTTCCCTTCTGCAGGGTGCGCTGCGGCTACTGCGACTTCAACACCTACACCGCCACCGAACTCCGCGGCGTCAAGCAGAGCGACTACGCCAGCCAGGCCGTGCTCGAGGTCGCGCACAGCGCCCGCATCCTCGAGAGCTCCGGTGTTCCGGCCCGGCCGGCCGCGACCGTCTTCTTCGGCGGCGGCACCCCGACGCTGCTCCCGGCCGAGAACCTCGCCAGGATGCTCGACGCGGTGCGGGAGCATCACGGGCTGGCCCCGGATGCCGAGGTCACCAGCGAGGCGAATCCCGACTCCGTGGATCGCGACTACCTGCAGACGCTCAAGGATGCGGGCTTCACCCGCGTCTCGTTCGGCATGCAATCGGCCGTCCCACACGTGCTCGCAACCCTCGAGCGCACCCACGATCCCGCCCGCGTGCCGCTGGTCGTCGCCTGGGCGCGCGAGGTCGGACTCGACGTCAGCGTCGACCTGATCTACGGCACGCCGGGGGAGTCGCTGGAGGATTGGCGCGCCAGCCTCGAGCACGCCATCGCCCAGCAGCCCGACCACATCAGCGCGTACTCGCTCATCGTCGAGGACGGCACGAAGCTGGCCAGGCAGATCAAGCGCGGCGAGGTGGCCCAGCCCGACGAGGATCTGCAGGCCGACATGTACGAGCTCGCCGACGAGCTGCTCGGCGCTGCCGGATACGAGTGGTACGAGGTGAGCAACTGGGCGCGCGGGGCCGAGCACCGCTCGCAGCACAATCTGGCCTACTGGCGCAGCAACGACTGGTGGGGCATCGGACCCGGCGCGCACAGCCACGTCGGCGGCGTGCGCTGGTGGAACGTGAAGCACCCGTCCGCCTACGCCGATCGCGTGCTCGTTGGTGACTCGCCGGCCGCGGGGCGCGAGAGTCTGGATGCCGCAACGCGCGAGTTCGAGCGCGTGCTGCTGCTCGCCCGCATCCGTGAGGGAATCCCGGTCGACACGCTGAGCTCCGCCGGGCGCCTCGCCGTGGCCGGTCTGATCGCCGATGAGTTGATTAACGCACGAGCCGCCCTTGCCGGATCAGTGGAACTGACCCTGCGCGGGCGGCTGTTGGCGGATGCCGTCGTGCGTCGTCTTCTGGAAGAGGACTAGCTCACGCTCGGTTAGCTGACAAACTTGATCGCGAGCGGGTACTGGTAGGCCAGCCCCTGGTTGGCCTTGACGGCGGCGATGATGCTGAACACGATGATCAGCACGCTGACCGCGGCGAGGATGATGAAGCCGATGAAGACGATCGTCAGGATCCAGCCGACGACATAGGCGATCGCCATCGTGATCTGGAAGTTGAGCGCGGTCGCCGTGTGCAGACGGATGAACGGGCCCTTGTCCTTGAGCACAAGGTAACCGACAAGCGCCGGCACGAAGCTGAAGAAGATCCCACCGACGTGGATCAGCGTCGCCCAGAGCTTCTCGTCGGCCGGGCTCAGCTGCGTCTGGCCCTGGTAGGGAGTGGCGGGGGGAGGAGGTGCGGCTGACATGTGGTGCTCCTTGATTCGTGCGAAAGTGCTCGCGAAAGTGATGCCAGTGTAGTGGGCGGGTGTACTCCGCGTCCGCTATTTGATCATGCGGATGGCGAAGGGGTAGCGGTAGCCGCGCCCGTCCTTCACCTGCATGAAGGCGATGATCGAGAAGATGACGCCGACGACCCAGATGAGCCAGCCGAGGTTGAAGCCGAAGATTCCGAAGGTGATCACGGTCAGCACGACGCTGAGAATCGCGGCGGCAACCTCGGCGATGAGCAGGGTCAACTGGAAGTTCAGCGCCTCCTTGGCCTCGGTGTTCGTGAAGCGACCGCGGTCCTTGAAGACCAGCCAGATGATCAGCGACGGCAGGAAGCTGAAGATGCCGCCGAGGTGCGCGAAGGACGCCCACTGGATGTCGGCTTCCTGGCTGAGCGGCGCACCGGGCGCGGCGGTGTTCGCGTAGGGGTTCTCCGGTGGCGTCGGCGGTGCGGGCGGCGCCGGCGGGGGCGGCGGCTGCTGCGTCGGATCGTACGGGGGAGTCGGAGCTGATGGGTCGCTCATGATTGAGCCTTTCGGTGGGACTTCTGCAGCGCGCATTGCGCTCGTTCCCAAGCTAGTCGCGATATGATTAGCACTCAACGGCAGTGAGTGCTAAGTGGTCGTACGGTCGGCCCAACGCGGTGAGGAGGTTGTGCGCATGGTTTCGGAACGAAGCCTCGAGGTTCTCCGTGTGATCGTGCAGGACTACGTCTCCTCGCGCGAGCCCGTCGGCTCGAAGTCGATCGTGGAGCGCCACTCCTTCGGCGTCTCCGCCGCAACGATCCGCAACGACATGGCGCTGCTCGAAGAGGAGGAGCTGATTGCGGCTCCGCACACCTCCTCGGGTCGCATCCCAACCGACAAGGGCTACCGGCTCTTCGTCGACCAGCTCAGTGATCTGCGCCCGCTGAGCGCCGCCCAGCGCCACGCCATCGAAACCTTCCTCGGCCAGTCGGCCGACCTCGACGACGTGCTCTCGCGCACCGTGCGGCTGCTCTCGCAGCTCACCCAGCAGGTCGCCCTCGTGCAGTACCCCTCGCTCACCCGTGCCACCGTCAAGCACGTCGAACTCGTGCGTCTCAGCACCCACCGTCTGCTCTCGGTGCTCATCACCGACACCGGGCGCGTCGAACAGCGGGTCGTCGACACGACCTCAGAGGTGACAGAGGAGTCCGTCGCCGACCTCCGCACGGTCATCAACGCCACTCTCGTCGGTTTGGGCATGACGGATGCCGCCGCAGCGGCCGGCGGCCTCGCCGATGCCGCCCCGCAGCAACTGGCCGGCGTGGCATCCGTCGTCGCCGAGACGCTCGTCGAGCAGGTGCTCGCCAATCGCGCAGACAAGCTGGTGATGGCCGGCGCCGCGAACCTCGTGCGCACGGAAGAAGACTTCACGGGCAGCATCTTCCCCGTGCTGGAAGCCATCGAGGAACAGGTCGTCTTGCTGCGCCTGTTCGGCGAGATGGCCACAGACCAACACGGCGTCTCAGCGAGCATCGGGCGTGAGAACGCCTCGTTCGGGCTCGGCGAGACCTCGGTTCTCAGCAGTAGCTACCTCTCGGCCGGTTCCGAGCTCGCCCGGGTGGGCGTTCTCGGCCCGCTCAGGATGGACTACTCCAACAACATGGCCGCCGTCCGTGCGGTCGCTCGGTACTTGTCCAGACTCTTGGGCGAAAACTAGTAGGACGAATCGCCTCGAGTTCGCCGTGCTCTGCGCGCGCAGAATGCTCGAGGCCGGAAAGGAACGGCCGGAGTGGCTGACCATTACGAAGTACTCGGCGTCTCGCGTGAGGCGACCACCGACGAGATCAAGAAGGCGTACCGCCGTCTCGCTCGTGAACTGCACCCCGATGTGAACCCGAGCTCTGAGGCGTCTGAACGCTTCAAGGAGGTCACACACGCCTACGACGTGTTGAGCGACGCGAAACAGCGCCAGAACTACGACATGGGCGGGCAGGGCGGCTTCGGCGGCGGCGGGGGAGACTTCGGCGGCTTCGGCGACATCTTCGAGACCTTCTTCGGCGGGGGTGGCGGCGGCGGCCGTCGCGGACCGCGATCCCGGCGCGAGCGCGGCCAGGATGCGCTGTTGCGCGTCGAGGTCGACCTCGACGAGATCATCTTCGGCACCCACCGCGACATCGAGGTCGACACCGCGATCCTCTGCGAGACCTGCCAGGGATCCTGCTGCGCACCGGGCACCAGCCCGGTCACCTGCGACATCTGCCATGGCACCGGCAGCATCCAGCGGGCCGTCCGCTCGCTGCTCGGCAACGTCATGACGTCGAGCCCCTGCGGCAGCTGCCGCGGCTACGGCACGATCATCGCCACCCCGTGCCTCACCTGCCAGGGTCAGGGCCGCGTACGCGCCCGCCGCACCGTTCCGGTCGACATCCCAGCCGGCGTCGACACGGGCGTCCGCCTGCAGATGCCGGGCAGCGGAGAGGCCGGCCCGGCCGGTGGCCCGAACGGCGATCTGTACCTCGAGATGAAGGTGCGCCACCACGACGTCTTCAGCCGCGACGGCGACGACCTGCTCGCCACCCTGGAGGTGGCCATGACCGATGCCATCCTCGGCACGACCACGACGCTGCACGCGCTCGACGGCGACGTCGAACTCGACCTCAAGCCGGGAACGCAGAGCGCAGAGGTCATCACAATCAAGGACCGCGGTGTCACCAAGCTCCGTGGCAACGGCCGCGGCGACCTCCGCATCGGCATCCAGGTCGTCACGCCCAGCAAGCTCAACGGCAAGGAGCGCGAGCTGATCGAACAGTTCGCAGGGATGCACAAGCACCCGAAGCCGGCGCTCAGCCAGTTCCAGCAGGGACTGTTCGCCAAGCTGCGCGACAAGTTCCGGGGCTGACACCGTGAGCTCGCTCTACCTGCGTGAAGACCTCGAGGCCGCGGCCGTCGAGGCCTCCGGCGTCGCCAGCGTCACCGGGACGGAGGCCAAGCACGCCGTCACGGTCAACCGCACCCGGATCGGTGAGCGGGTCTCGATCGGCAACGGCCGCGGTCTCATCGTGACGGGCCCCGTCATCACGGCGGACGCCGGCGAGCTCGCGATCACGGCAGAACTGATCGAGAACGTGCAGGCCGCGAGCCCCCGGATCGTGCTCGTGCAGGCCCTGGCCAAGGGCGGGCGCGACGAGATGGCCGTGCAGGCGTCGACAGAGCTCGGCGTCGACGCGGTGATCCCGTGGAGCGCCACCCGCTCCATCTCCCGCTGGGAGGGTGCCAAGGTCGCCAAGGGGCAGGAGCGCTGGGCCAGCATCGTGCGCGAGGCGAGCAAGCAGTCGATCCGCGCCTGGCTGCCCGACGTGACGGCGCTCTTCTCCGGCAAGGACCTTGAGACGCTCGCCGCCGAGAGCCACATGCTGGTGCTGGAGCCGACGGCCGACACCACGCTGACCGAGTGGGAGCCGAGCGACCCCGCGCTCGACATCGTGCTCGTTGTCGGACCGGAGGGCGGCATCGCCCCGCACGAACTCGAGCGCCTGCAGGCCGCCGGCGCGACCCTCGTGCGCCTCGGACCGACGGTGCTGCGCACCTCAACGGCGGGCGCCGCGGCGCTCTCGGTGCTGAATGCCCGCCTCGGCCGGTGGTAGTGCGCCTTAAGATGGAAGCATGACTTCAGCCGACGATCAGACTCCGACCCTGTTCAGCCGTATCGTCGCGCGCGAGATTCCGGCGCGCATCGTCGCGGAGACCGACACCGTCATCGCCTTCCACGACATCGCGCCCCAGGCGCCGCTGCACGTCGTCGTGACCACGAAGACGCAGCAGTACGCCAACGTCGTCGAGCTGGCCGCCGGTGACCCGGCGCTGCTCGCCGAGCTCGTCGCCGTCGCAACGCAGGTGGCGGAGGAGCTGGCCCCCGCCGGGCATACGCCAGGCCAATTCCGTTTGATCTTCAACACCGGACCAGAAGCCGGACAGACCATCTTCCACGTGCACGCGCACGTGCTCGCCGGAACATTCAAGGAGGGCTCGCTTGTCGGATCCTGAGCAGAGACGTTCAGACCAGAACGGTTCTGAAGAGAACCTCGAGCTGCGGCTCGTCATCGACGGCGTCGCACTGGTTCGCCTCTTCGGCGCACAGGACCGGCTCCTCGGCAGGATCGAGCAGGAGTTCCCGGATGTCGCGGTGCACGCACGCGGCAACGAGCTGACCCTCAGCGGTCCGCGGGAGCAGGTTCGGGCCGTCAGCCGCTTGGTCGAGGAACTGCAGGAGCTGATCCGCGAGGGCCAGGACCTGAGCCCTGGCGAGGTGTCGAGCTCCGCCCGCATCCTCGAAGCCGATCAGGGCGCACGTCTGAGCGATGTGCTCGGGCAGGCGATCTTGACGGCACGCGGTCGCAGCATCCGCCCCAAGACGCGCGGCCAGAAGGCCTACGTCGACGCGATCGACGAGAACAGCATCGTCTTCGGCATCGGCCCGGCCGGAACCGGCAAGACCTACCTCGCGATGGCGAAGGCCGTGCAGGCGCTGCAGCGCAAAGAGGTCGACAAGATCATCCTCACCCGCCCCGCCGTGGAGGCAGGAGAGCGTCTCGGATTCCTGCCGGGAACCCTGACGGACAAGATCGACCCCTACCTGCGCCCGCTCTACGACGCCCTGGCCGACATGATGGATCCGGAGCTCGTTCCGAAGCTGCTGGCATCCGGAACCGTCGAGGTCGCCCCGCTCGCCTATATGCGCGGCCGCACCCTGAACTCCGCCTTCGTCGTGCTCGACGAGGCACAGAACACGACGCCGGAACAGATGAAGATGTTCCTGACCCGACTCGGCTTCGGCTCCAAGATGGTCGTCACCGGCGACATCACCCAGGTCGACCTGCCGACCGGCTCGTCCGGTCTGCGCCTGGTGACCCGGGTGCTCGACGGCATCGACGACATCTACTTCGCCCGCCTGACCAGCGAGGATGTCGTCAGACACTCGCTCGTCGGCCGGATCGTCGACGCATACACCGAGTACGACGCCAAGAAGCAGGCCCAGCGTTTCGAACGCGACGAGGCCAGAGAATTCGCGAACCGTGCGGAACGTCGCGGCGGCGTGCCGCGCGATCGCCAGCCGGGCCGCAGCCCCCGCTCCTGAGAGGTACTGAAGAATGAGTATTGAGATCAACAACGAATCGGCCATCGAGGTCGACGAGAGCGCCATCCAGCGCCTCGCCGTCTTCGCGCTCGACGCGATGCACGTGCACCCAGACGCCGAGCTGGCCATCGTGTTGGTCGACGAGGGCGCCATGGAGCAGCTGCACGTGCAGTGGATGGACGAGCCGGGCCCCACCGACGTGCTCAGCTTCCCGATGGATGAGTTGCGTCCGGGCACCGAGGACGCACCGACCCCGGCCGGTCTGCTCGGCGACATCGTGCTCTGCCCGCAGGTCGCCCAGGCGCAGGCCGAGACGGCCGGCCACTCGACGATGGCCGAGCTGCAGTTGTTGACCACCCACGGAATCCTGCACCTGCTCGGATTCGACCACGCGGAACCCGACGAGGAGAAGGAGATGTTCGGGCTCCAGCGCGAGATCCTCGCCGGCTTCGCGCAGCAGGAGCGCCGTCGCTAAGTGGAGATCTTCTTCTTTCTTCTGGCCTTCGTGCTCGTCGCCTTCGGCGGGCTGATGGCTGCCGTCGACGCCGCGATCACCTCGCAGTCGCGCGCCGACATTGAAGAACTCGCCGTCGGGGCCAAGGCCAGGGTGTCGCTCCTGGCCATCGCCAGCGACCCCGGCGCGCACATCAACACCATCAACTTCATGCGAATCATCGCCGAGACGACGGCCGCGGTTCTCGTGACGCTCGCCTTCGCCTTCACCTTCGACGAGGTGTGGGTCGCCCTCGTGCTCTCGGCGCTGATCATGACCGCCGTCTCCTTCGTGCTCGTCGGCGCGAGCCCGCGCAGCGTCGGCCGCGCGAACCCCGGCGTCATCCTGCGCCTGACCGCGCTCCTGGTGCACGTCCTCCGTGTCGCGCTCGGCCCGATCGCGAACGCCCTCGTCGCCCTCGGCAACCGGGTCACGCCGGGACGGCCGAAGCTCGGAACCTTCGCCACGGAGGAACAGCTGCTCAGCATGGTCGACCAGGCGACCGAACTGGACGTGCTCGAAGAAGACGACCGTGAACTCATCCACTCGATCTTCGAGTTCAACGACACCGTCGTGCGTGAGGTGATGGTGCCACGCACCGACATGGTCACGATCTCCGGCGGGGCCGACCTCGGCACCGCGATGGGCCTCTTCCTCAGTTCCGGCTTCTCGCGGATGCCGGTGATGGCCGGAGAGGTCGACGACGTGCTCGGCATCCTCTACCTGCGCGATGTCGCCAAGCTCAGTTTCGAGCGTTCGCTCGACGCAGAGCAGCTCATGGTCGCCGAGCTCGCCAGGCCGGCGCTCTTCGTCCCCGAATCGAAGAAGGCCGACGATCTGCTGCGTCAGATGCAGCTCGAGTCGAACCACCTGGCGATGGTGATCGACGAGTACGGCGGAATCGCCGGACTCGTCACCCTGGAAGACCTGATCGAAGAGCTCGTCGGTGACATCTCCGACGAGTACGACCGTGAGGTCGTCGAGATCGAAGAACTCGGCGCCGGCCGTTACCGCGTCGCGGCCCGCCTGCCCGTCGACGAGCTCGGAGAACTCTTCGGCATCGAGCTCGACGACGATGACGTCGATTCGGTGGGTGGGCTGCTCGCCAAGGCCCTCGGCCGCCTCCCCGTCACCGGTTCCAGCGCCTCCGTCAGCGGGCTCGCCCTGACGGCGGATCGCACAGAGGGCAGGCGCAAGCGCATCAGTACCGTCATCGTTGAACGTGACCAATCACTCATCGATGCAGAAACAGCATTTCCCCCGCAGCACGACGAAGGAGCACGATCATGAGCGACGCCACCACCCCCAGCGACGCCACAACCCCCGAGGGCTACCGGGCGGGTTTCGTCTCGTTCGTCGGGCGACCCAACGTCGGCAAGTCCACGCTGACCAACGCCCTCGTCGGCGAGAAGGTCGCCATCACGAGCTCGAAGCCGCAGACGACCCGTCGCGCCATCCGCGGCATCGTGCACCGCGAGAACGGCCAGCTCATCCTGGTCGACACCCCCGGCATCCACCGCCCGCGCACACTGCTCGGTGAGCGGCTCAACAGCCTCGTGCAGTCCACCCTCGGCGATGTGGACGTGATTGGCATGTGCTTCCCGGCCGACGAGCCGATCGGGCCTGGCGACAACTTCATCAACACGCAGCTCGACGAGTTCCCCCGCGCCAAGAAGGTGGCCATCGTCACCAAGCTCGACACCACGTCGAAGCAGAAGGTCGGCGAGCAGCTGCTCGCCGTCTCGAAGCTGCGCGACTGGGCGGCGATCATCCCGATCTCGGCGATCAACGACGTCCAGCTCGACGTGCTGAGCGAGGAGCTGCTCAAGCTGCTGCCGATCTCCAGCCAGCCGCTCTACCCCGCCGATGCGATCACCGATGAGGGCACGGAGGACCGCATCGCCGAGTTCATCCGCGAGGCGGCGCTCGAGGGCGTCACCGACGAGCTGCCGCACTCCATCGCCGTCACGATCGACGACATGATCGAGCGCGAAGACCAGGACCTGCTCGAGATCTACGCGAACCTCTTCGTGGAGCGCGACAGCCAGAAGGGCATCATCATCGGCAAGGGCGGAAGCCGGCTGAAGGATGTCGGCGCGACGGCCCGCGCGCAGATCGAGCAGCTGCTCGGGCGCAAGGTGTTCCTCTCGCTGCGCGTCAAGGTCGCCAAGGAGTGGCAGCGCGACCCGAAGCTCCTCGGGCGCCTCGGCTTCTAGGTGTTCCGCGCACTGGCACGGAGACAACGCACGGCCGACCTCGTCGGCGCGTGCGTCTTCTTCGTGCTGTTCGCGCCGATCGTCTCGGCGATCGGAGTCGCGGGCCTCGGCTGGGGGCCGGCGGTCGTCGACCTGCTCATCCTCGCCGTCTACTCGGCCGCGCTGGTGTTCCGGCGGCTGTCCCCGCCGATCGCCCTCGCCCTCGCCTGGATCGGCGCGATCATCCAGATGGCGGCGCTGCGCGATGTGCAGCCGGGCAACTTCGCCATCCTGATGGTGCTCTACGCGGTCGGATGCTACGGCAACCGCATCGTGCGCTGGCTCGGGCTCGCGTCGGCCGGCATCGGCGCACTGCTCGCCGCGGCCTACCTGATGTACCTGCTGCCGATGGGCCGCGGGAGCGATGTCTCGACGGTCAGCGTCGGATCCTTCGTGTTCACCCTCGTGGCCTCGCTCGCCGTGCTGGTGCTGCCGTGGACGCTCGGACTGCTGGTCAATGCGCGCACGGCATCGCGCGAGAGCAAGGCCAGGCAGCTCGAGGCCCAGCGCGAGGCCGAACGCGCCGAATACGCCGTCGTCGTCGAGCAGGAGCGCAACCGGATCGCGCGCGACATGCACGACGTCGTCGCGCACTCGCTGGCGGTCGTGATCGCGCAGGCGGATGGGGCGCGTTACGCCGCCGCCACGAACCCGGCGACCGCTGCGCCGGCCCTCAGCACGATCGCCGCGACCGCGCGCGAGGCACTCGCCGACGTTCGCCTGCTCCTCGCCGAGCTCCGGCACTCGGAGGCCGAGGGCCCGCAACCGAGCATCCACGACCTCGAACGGCTGATCGATCAGCTGCGGGTGACCGGGCTGCAGATCGACGTCTCGTCGACGGGCGCGGTCGTGCCGATGAGCGCCAGCCACCAGATCGCGGTCTACCGCATCGTGCAGGAGGCGCTGACGAACGTGCTGCGACACGGCGACGCCAAGCGGCCGGTGACGCTCGACTTCGCCTGGAGCGCCGACGGCGTCCGTCTCACCGTTGCGAGCTCCCTCCGCCCGGCGCCGGCGGCGTCCGGGGCAACGCTGGGCCACGGCATCCCCGGCATGAGGGAGCGCGCCGTGCTGACGGGCGGCAGCTTCCGCGCCGGCGCGACGGAGGCGGGACAGTTCGAGGTCGCGGCCCGGATCCCGAGCGGGATCGCGCAACGCACACTGGATTCAGACTCGACAGCTTCAGACTCAACAGGGGGACTCTCATGACGCGGATTCGCGTTGCACTGGTCGACGACCAGGCGCTCTTTCGCGCCGGCATCCGGATGCTGATCGAATCGCAGCCGGATCTCGAGTTCGTCGGGGAGGCCGGCGACGGCGCGGCCGGTGTCGCGCTGGCCGCATCCACGGCGGTCGACGTGATCCTGATGGACATCCGGATGCCGGTGCTCGACGGCATCGCCGCAACGGAGGCCATCGTGGCCGCCGCCGCGGCTCCCTCCGGCCCGCCGCGGGTGCTCGTGCTCACCACCTTCGACCTCGACGAGAGCGCGGCACGGGCAATCCGGGCCGGGGCCAGCGGTTTCGTGCTGAAGGACGCCGAGCCGGAGTTCCTGCTCGCATCGATCCGCACCGTCCATGCCGGCAACGCCGTCATCGCGGCATCCGCGACCCGTGAGCTGCTCGAGCACTTCGCGGCGCGCGCGCCGCAGCCGGCCGCACCGGCGAGCTTCGAGACGCTCACCCCGCGCGAGGGCGAGATATTCGTGCTCGCCGCGAAGGGCCTCAGCAACACCGAGATCGCCGCGCGGGAGTTCCTCAGCGAGGCGACCGTGAAGACGCACATCTCGCGGATCCTCGGCAAGCTGGGGCTGCGCGACCGCGTGCAGCTGGTCGTCTTCGCCTTCGAGCATCGTCTCGTCGACTGATCCCAGCGTCATCCCTCCGAGGTATGCGGAGCCATCGCTGGCCTGACGCGCGGGGCCCGCGCGCTTCGTAGCGTTGAATCATGGCAATCAACACGACCGACCTCGGCCTCATCGCCAGGGTCGCACACCTCAGCAAAAGCTACGGAACCGGGCAGGGAACGGTCACGGCCCTCGACGACATCTCCATCGGCATCCGCCGCGGGGAGTTCACCGCGATCATGGGCCCGAGCGGCTCAGGCAAGTCGACGCTCATGCACATCATGGCCGGCCTCGACAGCGCCAGCAGCGGGCAGGTGTGGCTGGGCGACACCGAGATCAGCGGCATGGCCGACAGCCAGCTCACCGTGCTCCGCCGGCGCCGCGTCGGCTTCGTGTTCCAATCGTTCAACCTCGTTCCGACGCTCGACGTCATGGCGAATATCATGCTGCCGTTCGAGCTGGACGGCCGGAATCCGACCGCGAAGGAACAGGCCTGGGTCGACCATCTGATCGCATCGCTCGGCCTGTTGAACCGGCTCAGCCACCGGCCGCACGAGCTCTCCGGCGGCCAGCAGCAGCGCGTCGCCATCGCCAGGGCGCTCGGCACCCGGCCCGACCTCGTGTTCGCCGACGAGCCGACGGGCGCCCTCGATTCCCGGACGGGGCGCGAGGTGCTGACGCTGCTGGCTACGGCCGCCCGCGAGTACGAGCAGTCGATCGCGATGGTGACCCACGATCCGATCGCGGCCAGCCACGCCGATCGCATCCTGTTCCTCGCCGACGGCCGGGTGGTCGACGACCGCCCGCGCTCGTCGGCCGAAGAGATCTCCCGCATCATGCTGGGCATGGAAGCGGCGCTCTGATGGCCGCGCTCGGTGGGAAGACCCGCGACCACGGCTCGACGCTCGTCGTCGCCGCGCTGAGCTCGGCGTTCGGCGTCGTGCTGCTGCAGGCGACGGGCATCATTGCGACGGCCATCCAATCCGATGTGGTGGGGGAGTCGGCATCCGTGCGGCTCGCCCTCTCGCTCGTGACCACGGTCTTCACGGTGATCGCCTTCTACGTCGGCGCCATCGTGACCGCGAACACCTTCGGCACGATCATCGCCGGTCGGGTGCGCTCGATCGCGCTGCTGCGCCTGATCGGGGCCAGGGCCGTGACCGTGCGCAGGGCGGTGGCGACGGAGGGGCTGATCGTCGGCGCGCTCGGCGCGCTGATCGGGCTGGCGCTCGGAATGCTCATCACCCTCGGGGCCGTGGCCATCGGCATCCAGCAAGCCTGGCTGCCGGCCGTCGAGTACGCGCTGATCGAGCCGATCGTCGTGCTGCCGGTCGCCGTCGTCGCCCTCGTCACTTGGGGCGCTGCGTGGGTGGGCTCCCGGCGCGTCGTCACGGTGTCGCCGATGGAGGCGACCGGCGCAGCCGTCGAGGCCTCGCTCGAACAGAGCAGGCACCGCACCGCGCGGAACGTCTTCGCGCTGCTCCTCGTCGTGATCGGCTTCGCCATGATGGCGCTCGGCATCCTCGTGAGCCTCGCCAGCGTCTTCGGACTGCTGATCTCCTTCTTCGGCGGGCTCATCTCCTTCACCGGGATCATCCTCGGCGCCCACCTCGTGATGCCGCCCGTGCTGCGCCTCGTCGGGCGGATGCTGGGGAGTGGCCCGACCGCGCGGCTGGCAGCCGAGAATGCCGTCCGCTTCCCGGACCGGAGCTCGCGCGCGACGATCGGGCTCGTCATCGGCGTCACACTCGTCACGATGTTCGCCGTCACGATGGAGAGCTACCGCACCATGGTCGCCAGCACCTTCGAGGACGACCCGCAGATGGCCGCCGTGATCGACCAGTCCGTGACGCTGAGCACCTCGATCTTCCTCGCCCTGGTCGGTTTCAGCGCCATCATCGCGGCGATCGGCATGGTCAACAACCTCTCGCTCAGCGTGCTGCAGCGCACGAGGGAGCTGGGCTTGCTGCGGGCACTCGGATTCACCGGGCGACAGGTGCGCAGCATGATCCTGGCCGAGAGCGCCCAGATGACGGTCGCCGCGGTCGGACTCGGCCTCGTTCTTGGCATCTTCTACGGCTGGGCCGGCGCCCAGTCGCTGCTCGGATCGATCCAGGGGCAGCTCATGCCGCCGAGCCTGCCGTGGCCGATCCTCGTCTTCACGGTGCTCGCCGGTGCCGCGCTGACGCTGATCGCCTCGGTCACCCCCGCCCGCCGGGCCACGACGGTCTCTCCCGTGCTTGCGCTGGCGGTGGACTGAGCGGCGGACTGACCAGGGGTGAACCGAACACCGTCGGGGCTGCCGATTGGTAACAATCGGCTGGCACCGTCTCGCAAGTCCGCGAGACGGTGCTAGCCTGAAAGTGTGTTGCACGGTCTGCTCCTCCTTAGCTGCCGCGACGAGTCCTAATCTCAGGCCTCCCTCGTCGCGGAGTTTGTCGTTGGCTGACCACCACTCGCGAGGAGATTGAGACACCATGAAGAACAACCAAAAAGCATCCGCAATGCCGGTCCACCGTTACCGTGCGTTCCACGAGCAGATCACCGTCGAACTGCCCGACCGCACCTGGCCGACCAAGCGCATCACCGAGGCACCCCGCTGGTGTGCCGTTGACCTGCGCGACGGCAACCAGGCGCTGATCGATCCGATGAGCCCCGAGCGCAAGCGCGTCATGTTCGACCTGCTGGTCGGCATGGGCTACAAGGAGATCGAGGTCGGCTTCCCGAGCGCGAGCCAGACCGACTTCGACTTCGTGCGCAGCCTGATCGAAGAGAACGCGATCCCGGATGACGTCACCATCCAGGTGCTGACGCAGGCCCGCGACCACCTGATCGAGCGCACCTACGAGTCGATCAAGGGCGCCAAGCAGGCCATCGTCCACCTCTACAACTCCACCAGCGTGCTGCAGCGCGAGGTCGTCTTCCGCAAGGACAAGCAGGGCATCATCGACATCGCCCTGCATGGCGCGCGCAAGTGCCGCGAGATGGAGTCGCTCGTTCCCGGCACCGACGTCTACTACGAGTACTCGCCGGAGAGCTACACCGGCACCGAGCTCGAGTTCGCGCTCGACATCTGCAACCAGGTGATCGAGGTCTTCGAGCCGACGCCGGAGCGCAAGGTCATCATCAACCTGCCGGCCACCGTCGAGATGGCCACCCCCAACGTCTACGCCGACTCGATCGAGTGGATGAGCCGCAGGCTCGCCCACCGCGAGAACGTGATCCTCAGCCTGCACCCGCACAACGACCGCGGAACCGCCATCGCCGCCGCCGAGCTCGGTTACCTGGCCGGCGCCGACCGCATCGAGGGCTGCCTGTTCGGCAACGGTGAGCGCACGGGCAACGTCGACCTGGTCGCACTGGGTATCAACCTGTTCACGCAGGGCATCGACCCGCAGATCGACTTCTCCGACATCGACATGGTCAAGCGCACGGTCGAGCACTGCAACCAGCTGCCGGTGCCTGAGCGCCACCCCTGGGTGGGAGATCTGGTCTACACCGCGTTCAGCGGTTCGCACCAGGACGCCATCAAGAAGGGCTTCGAGCAGATGGCCGCGGATGCCGCGGAGCGCGGCGTCACGGTCGACGAGCTGGAGTGGGCCGTGCCGTACCTGCCCGTCGACCCGAAGGACCTCGGGCGCAGCTATGAGGCCGTCATCCGCGTCAACTCGCAGTCGGGCAAGGGCGGAGTCGCCTACCTGCTGAAGAACGACCACGCCCTGGAACTGCCGCGTCGCCTGCAGATCGAGTTCAGCGGTGTCGTGCAGGCCCGCACCGATGCGGAGGGTGGCGAGCTCACCAGCGAGCAGATCTGGAACATCTTCCGCGACGAGTACCTGCCGACCGCAGAGGCCGGCGCCGATGCTGAGCGTTGGGGCCGCTTCGAGCTGATCTCCACCGTCACCACGCACAAGGGCGATGGCGTGCACCTCGAGGTCGAGCTGCGCGACGGAAACGTCGTCGAGATCGCGCAGGGTTCTGGCAATGGACCGATCGCCGCGTTCCTCTCGGTTCTGGCCACCCGCGGGCTGAAGGTCGACCTGTTCGACTTCTCTCAGCACACGCTCTCGGCCAGCGGCGACGCCCAGGCGGCGTCGTACGTCGAGCTCGACGTCGACGGCCAGCGTCTGTGGGGCGTGGGCATCGACGGTGACACGTCCGTCGCGTCGCTGAAGGCAGTCGTGTCTGCCGTCAACCGCGCACAGCGCACAGCGGCATCCGAGATGACGACGCTCCAGAAGATCGCCGAAGCGGTCAGCGTCTAGCCTCTCGCCTCAGGTGCACGGCCCGGGATTTCCCGGGCCGTCGCCCGTTAACCAGCGCGCAGCGCCCGCCTCACGAGGGGATGTGGCTTCGGGGGCGACCTCGTTCCTCGGCTGCTCCCTCGAGCCAGCGTGCGCGGCGCGCAGCGTCGCGAAAAGCGGCAGCCCTCCTCAGGCAACCTCAGGAACCGCACGCGATGCTGGTGCGGTTTGTCCACCGGGGCGCCCCTGTGCATGCTGGCTCGAGCGGGTGGGTTTCCGGCGGTGTCTCTCGGCACGATGGCTTGAGCGAGCGGTGCCGCGACGAAGGAGCAGCGCCGCACGCGAAGCCCTGAGCGTTTCCGTCGAAACGGTGGCCCTGGCAGCTGCGGCGCCCGCCTCACGCGGGTACGTGGCTTCGGGGGCGGCCTCGTTCCTCGGCTGCTCCCTCGAGCCAGCGTGCGCGGCGCGCAGCGTCGCGAAAGGCGGCAGCCCTCCTCAGGCAACCTCAGGAACCGCACGCGATGCTGGTGCGGTTTGTCCACAGGGGCGCCCCCGTGCACGCTGGCTTGAGCGAGCGGGTCGACGAGGAACGAGGAGTCCTGCACGCGAAGCCCTGAGCGGATCCGCGCACACCGGTGCCCCTGCATCCGCCAGGCCAAGAAATTGACGAGCCGCGCGAGTCAGCTGCGGCGCCAGCGGGGCCAGCTGGCGAGGGCGCGCTGCTCCGGCAGGCTCCAGCCGAAGCGCACGGCGAGCAGCCGGATGATCGTCGTCACGCCGACACAGACGATGCCGGCGATCGTGATCTGCACGCCGACCGATGCGAGGATCACGAGCAGGGTGCAGCCGACACCGGCCGCGACCGCATAGAGGGAGCCGACGTGCATGACCGCGATCGGCAGATTCAGCATCATGTCGCGCAGAATCGACCCGCCGACGGCGCTCAGCACACCGACGAAGGCGGCAGGCACCTCCGGAACGCCGTAGGCGAGTGCTTTGGTGACACCGATCGCGCCGAAGAGGCCGATCGTGACGGCATCCAAGCCGATGATGAGCGGATTCAGTTTGTCGAAGACGCGCACGAGGGCCATGCCGATGAGGGCGGATGCCGTCGCCACCGGCAGGTACCAGTTGCTGGCCAGCGCCGCCGGCAGCTGGTTGATGAGCACGTCACGCAGCAGACCGCCGCCGAGGCCGACGGCGACACCGATGATCGCGACACCGAGCAGGTCGATGCGGCGGTCCTTCATGCGTGCCGCGAACATGGCGCCCTGAATCGCTCCGATGGCGACCGCCGTGAGGTCGAGCCAGAGGGGGATGACGAAGAGGGCGGTGCTCATGCTCCATGTATACCAAGTCGCGGAGCCCCGCGATGACGCCGTCAGCGTGCGGCGAGGAACTCCGCGAAAGTCTGCCGCCCGTACGGCGTGCCGGGAACGAGATTGTGGCCGGCGCGGAAGGCGCGAACCGTGGCACCGGGAATCGACAGCGTGCGCACTGTCCTGCGCCCCGAGTGCGCCTCCTGGTAGAGCCGGCCGAACTCGGCGGCGGTGCGCACCTCGGGGCCGCCGATGTCGGCTGCACGGCCCGTCGCGCCGGTGTGCACCAGCTCGACGAGCCGTTCGGCGACCTCGCCGGCCGCGATCGGCTGCGCGGAGAACGGGGGCGCGAGGAGCACGGGGAGCGCGCGCTGGGTGTGGAAGATCTGCTCGATCAGGGTGTGGAACTGGGTCGCGCGCAGCAGCGCGAACGGCAGCCCTGATCCCTCGATGGCGCGCTCAGCCGCCAGCTTGCCGCGGTAGTAGCCGAGCGGGATCGCGTCGACGCCGACAATCGAGATGTAGACGATCCGGGGCGCTGCGCCTGCTCTGGCTCGTGCGGCATCCAGCAGCGCCCTCGTGATGTCGAGGTCGTTGCGATAGCCCGTCGCCAGGTGCAGCACCGTGTCGATGCCGTCGAGCGCCTCGGCCAGGCCGGCGCCGCTCCGGAGGTCGCCCGTGATCAGCCCTGGCCCCTGCCGGCGGCTGAGGACGCGGGGCTCGATGTCCACGGCGCGAAGTCGTTTGACCACTGCGCGGCCCAGATTGCCGGTTCCCCCGGTCACAAGCACGTTCACGCTGCGACTCTACGCCAGCGGTGCGCCCGTACGACCGCGTGCGGCGAGGGGCGGCCCCGACACGACCGGCGCGGGGGATAATTGACTGTGCCTGTCTATCGTGATGAAGCCGTTGTGCTCCGCACCCACAAGTTGGGTGAAGCGGACCGCATCGTCACACTGCTGACCCGGCGGCACGGCAAGGTGCGTGCGGTCGCCAAGGGCGTGCGGCGCACCGCATCGAAGTTCGGCTCTCGCCTGGAACCGTTCATGGTCGCCGATCTGCAGCTGTACGAGGGCCGCACCCTGGACGTCATCACCCAGGCCGAGACGATCGGTGCGTACGGCGCGCTGATCGCCGAGGACTACCCGAGCTACACCGCGGCGACGGCGATGGCCGAGACCGCCGACAAGCTCACGGAGTCTGAGGGCTCGCTGCAGCAGTACCTGCTGCTCGTCGGCGCGCTGCGCTCGCTCTCCAAGCGTGAGCACAACTCGAGCCTCACCCTCGACTCCTATCTTCTGCGGGCGCTCTCCATGGCCGGCTGGGCGCCGAGCTTCCACGACTGCGCCCGCTGCGGTCTGGCCGGGCCGCACGAGCACATGGTGGTGCAGATTGGCGGCGTCGTCTGCGCCGACTGCTCGCCCCCCGGTTCTCCGCGCCTCGACACCGAGACGATCGGCCTGCTCGGCGCCCTGCTCGAGGGCAACTGGGCCGTCGCCGACGCGGCGCCGGAGAACACGGCATCCCGAGCCAGCGGCGTCGTCGCCGCGTACACCCAATGGCACCTGGAACGCGGGCTGCGCTCGCTCTCCCACGTTTCGCGAGAAAGCAGCGTATGACCCCGAAGCCCTTCACTCACAAGGATGCCGTCGCCTACAAGCCCCTGGATTGGACCGGCATCCACCCGCCGGCGATTCCGGCGAAGGCGGTGCCAGAGCACGTCGCGGTGGTGATGGACGGCAACGGCCGTTGGGCCAACGCCCGCGGCCTCACCCGCGTCGAGGGGCACAAGGCGGGGGAGGCGGCGCTGCTCGACGTCGTCGCCGGTGCGATCCAGATCGGCGTCAAGCACCTCAGCGTGTACGCGTTCTCGACCGAGAACTGGAAGCGCTCACCCGATGAGGTGCGCTTCCTGATGGGCTTCAACCGCGACGTGCTGCACCGCCGCCGCGACCAGCTCAACGAGTGGGGCGTTCGGATCCGCTGGGCCGGCCGGAAGCCCAGACTCTGGGCGTCCGTCATTAACGAGCTGCAGTACGCCGAGAAGCTCACCGCCGGCAACTCCACGATGACGCTCACGATGTGCGTGAACTATGGCGGCCGGAACGAGATCACGGATGCCGTGCGCGCACTGGCCGAGGATGTGGCCGCCGGCAGGCTGAAGCCCTCCGCGATCACCGAGAAGGCGATCGCGAAGAAGCTGTACAACCCGGAGATGCCCGACGTCGACCTGTTCGTGCGTAGCTCGGGGGAGCAGCGCACCTCGAACTTCCTGCTCTGGCAGTCGGCCTACGCCGAGATGGTGTTCCTGGACACGCTGTGGCCGGACTTCTCCCGGGTGGATCTGTGGCGCGCCGTCGAGCTGTACGCCGCACGCACGAGGCGATTTGGCGGGGCCGTCGACGCGCCGAGCGCCTGAGCTACTCCGACTCGGAGTTGTTGACGGTGTCGACGCTCTCGGCGCCGTCGACGGGCTCCGTGTCGGCCGAAGCGGTCGCCGGGCGGAGGCGCTCGCGCAGCACGTCGCGGGCCTGCTGGGCGGCCTGGCGCACGGACTTCTCCGGATCGCGGAGGCGCTGGGCGATCGTCTCGACGTGCTCCTCCGTGCCCTGAGCCGCGAGGGCGTGCAGGGCGGCGGCGCGGACGCGCGGGTTCTCGTCGGTCGTCAGGCGCACCAGCTTGGGCGCGACCTGCAAGTCGCGCAGCAGCACGACCTTGGCGCACATCTCGCGCACGCGCCAGGCCTGGTTGCTGAGGCCGACGACGATGTAGGGAGCGGCCGCGTCATCCCAGACGTGCAGCAGGGCGCGTGCGCCCCAGAGCTCCGGCCAGTACAGGGCGGGTGCGCCGTCGAGGATCCCGAGGGCGTGGCGCCCACCGGCGTAGAGCAGGAAGTCTTTGCCCGCGTTCTTGGCGCGCAGCAGGGCGATGGCGTTCTGGGCCACGACCTCCTCGCCGTAGTGGTCGACGGCGGCGGCGATGCGCTCTCCCGTCGGCAGGTCGAGGGGAATGTCGGGGTGCGGGTTGAGTTTGTTTGCCATGGCACTGCCAACTGTATCTGGCCGAGCTGGGTGCCGAGGGAATACAGCGGCAGCGCCGCCGGTTGGACCCTGTTGTGAGTGAACCCATCAAAATTGACGTCTGGTCCGACATCGCCTGCCCCTGGTGCTTCATTGGCAAGCGCAAGTTCGAGGGCGGTGTCACCGAGTTCCAGCAGGATGCCGATGCCCCAGAGGTGATCGTGGAGTATCACAGCTTCGAGCTGGCCCCCGATACCCCCGTCGACTTCGAGGGCAGCGAGATCGACTTCCTCGCCAAGCACAAGGGCATGCCGGCCGAGCGCGTCGGAGAGATGCTCGAGCACGTCACCGGCGTCGCGGCATCCGTCGGCCTCGAGTACAACTTCGACATCCTGCAGCACACCAACACCGTCAAGGCCCACCAGCTTCTGCACTACGCCAAGGCACAGGGCATTCAGCTGAAGGCCGTCGAGCGTCTGCTCAGCGCCTACTTCACAGAGGGCCGCCACCTCGGCCGGGTCGAGGACCTTGCCGATCTCGGCGCAGAGCTCGGCCTGGACCGCGACGACGTGATCCGCTCGCTGAACGAGGACGAGTACCTCGCCGCCGTGCGCGCCGACCAGGCGCAGGCGCAGCAGTTTGGTATCAACGGCGTGCCGTTCTTCGTGATCGACGGCAAGTACGGTCTGTCGGGCGCGCAGGATGCTGGTACTTTTGCACAAGTTCTGCAGCAGGTGCGGAGCGAACGAACCGAGGAGATTTCCGCATGAGCGAGAACACCATCACCACCGAGTCCGTTACCCGCAAGCCCCTCATTCAGCTGACCGACGTGTCGGCTGAGGCCACGGCCGAGGCCGGCTGCTGTGGCGGCGGTAGCTGCGGCGTCTAGTTCTTGATCTGAAACGGGGCATCGCCGATTCGGCGGTGCCCCGTTTTCGCGCGCGCGGGGCGTGCTCCGGATGCCGCCCGCTCTCACGGCCCGTGCGGTTTTCCCGGGCCTCGACAGGTTTGGCTTCGGGGGCGGCCTCGTTCCTCGGCTGCTCCCTCGAGCCAGCGTGAGAATGCACGTCGGTTCGAGCGAGCGATGCTTTTCCGCACGCTGGCTCGAGCGAGCGGCGCCGCGACGAAGGAGCAGCGACGCACGCGAAGCCCTGAGCGGATCCGCCAAAACCGCAGCCGCGCCTGCCAGTGCGCGCGCGACCGGCGTTGAGGCTGTCGGTGCGCGGGGCTAGCGTTGAACCATGACAGTACGTATTGACCTCATCGGATTCGTCGTCGCCGACATGGCGCGCTCACTCGAGTTCTATCGCCGGCTCGGCCTCGACATCCCGGCGGGCGCCGAGAGCGAGGACCACGTCGAGATCACGCTGCCCGGCGGCATCCGCCTCGGCTGGGACACCATCGACGTCGTGAAGAGCTTCGACCCGGAGTGGACGGCCCCCGTCGGCGGCCACCGCATGGTTCCGGCATTCCTCTGCGATTCGCCGGCCGAGCTCGACCAGCTCTTCGCCGACCTCGTCGCCGCGGGCGCCGAGGCGCACAAGGAACCGTGGGACGCGTTCTGGGGCCAGCGCTACGCGATCCTGCGCGACCCGGACGGCAACTCGGTGGAACTCTTCGCTGCGCTGCCCGAGTAACGGCCTACCCGGCTCCGAATTCCGGAAGGACTTCCGCGAAGTCCCACACCTCGCGCTGCAACCGCGCGCACATTTCCGCGCCGTCGCGCAGCCAGTCGAGCCGGGCCTGCTCCGAGCTCCACTCCGAGGAGTCGAGGCATTCGTCGTCCCAGCGTTGCTGCCAGCGTCGCAGCGCGTCGGCGAGCGGTGTGCTCAGTTCGAGATCGGCGGCGGTCACGGTGTAGTTGCCGCTTCCGTTCTCCCAGAGCGGGTAGTCGCGGCCGTAGTCGGGGAACATGCGGATGAAGCGGAGCCGGCCCGACCGCTTCATTGCGGCACGCCGGATGGCTTGCTCGGCGCTCGCGTACGGCGGCACGGCGATCTCCTCCTGCGTGACCGGGTCCACCACCCAGTGCACGTCCGAGCCGGCCACCGCGCCCATGCCGCTACTCGGGTTCGCTGATATCGGCGACGATCGCGCCGAACGCCTCGATCAGTGCATCGGCGTCGACGAAGGCGCTGAAGCCGTGGGCGCCTGCACCCATCGCCACGCGCTGGCCGGCGATGCCGGCATCCGCGTAGACGGGCCACTCGGTGCTCGAACCGAGCGGAGTGATCGTGCCGCGCTCGTAGCCGGTTGCGGTGAGGGCCTGCGTGGCATCCGGCAACTGCAGCTTGTTCACGCCGACGACGGCACGCAGCTTCGGCCAGGAGATTTTGCGCCCGCCGGGCACGAGAGCGAAGAGGAAGGTACCGTCCGCACGCTTCACGACGAGCGTCTTCACGATGCCCGACGGCTCGATGCCGAGCAGTGCGGCGGCCTCGGCGAGGCTGTTCGCGGCCGGGCGCGTGATGATCTCGACGTCGAGTCCGCGCGCCGCGGCATCCGCAGCAACCCTGTCGGTGCCACTCAGTACGCTCGAATCAGCCTGCTCGGCCATGGAGCCCCCTTCACAGAGAATTGTCTGGGAGAATCGAAGAACATGTCTGCCTCCTCCACACTAAGCCCAGCGCCCCGCCTTGCGATCGGACCGCTCGAACTCGACGTTCCCGTCGTGCTCGCGCCGATGGCTGGCATCACGAACACGGCATTCCGCAGGCTCTGCCGCGAGTACGGTGCCGGCCTCTATGTGAGCGAGATGATCACCTCACGCGCCCTCGTCGAGCGCACCCCGGAGTCGATGCGGCTGATCACGCACCACGAGAGCGAGACCACCCGCTCCATCCAGCTCTACGGTGTCGACCCCAAGACGGTCCGCGAGGCCGTGACGATGCTGGTCGCCGAGGACCGTGCAGACCACATCGACCTGAACTTCGGATGCCCGGTGCCCAAGGTCACCCGCAAGGGCGGCGGCGCCGCGCTCCCGTGGAAGCTCGAACTCTTCCGGCAGATCGTCGAGGGCGCCGTGGAGGCCGCCGGAGACATCCCGCTGACGGTCAAGATGCGCAAGGGCATCGACCCCGACCACCTCACCTACCTCGAGGCCGCCAAGGCCGCCGAGGGTGCAGGCGTCGCCTCGATCGCCCTGCACGCGCGCACGGCGAGCGAGTTCTACTCCGGCCAGGCCGACTGGTCCGCCATCGAGAAGCTCAAGAACACCATCACCGGCACGCCGATCCTCGGTAACGGCGATATCTGGTCGGCCGCAGACGCGCTGCGCATGGTGCGCGAGACCGGCTGCGACGGCGTCGTCGTCGGCCGCGGCTGCCTCGGCCGCCCGTGGCTGTTCGGCGACCTCGCCGCCGCCTTCCGCGGTGAAGACGTGCTGTTCCAGCCGAACCTCGGCCAGGTCGCGGAGGCATTCCGGCGGCACGCCGAACTGCTGGTCGAGTTCTTCGAAGACGAAGACCGCGGATGCCGCGACGTACGCAAGCACGTTGCCTGGTACTTCAAGGGCTACCCGGTCGGCGGCGAGCTGCGCGCCCGCATGGCCACCGTCGAGTCGCTGCAGTCACTCGATGACCTGCTCGGCACGTTGGATTGGGACCAGCCCTACCCGGGTGAGGGCGCGGAGGGCCCGCGCGGTCGCGCCGGAACCCCCAAGACCCCGTCGCTGCCGGACAAGTGGCTCGAGTCACGCGACATCGACGGCATTCAGCGCAGCAACCTGACCGAGGGCGAGGGTGACACCAGTGGCGGTTGAACACCTGCCGGGCAATGCCCTCTTCGGCGGATACAGCGAGTACGACTCCGAGCGCGCACTGCCGGAGCAGCACTCCTCACGGCGCAGCGACTTCGCCCGCGACCGCGCCCGCCTGCTGCACTCCAGCGCGCTCAGGCGCCTCGCCGCAAAGACACAGGTGCTGAGCCCGACCGCCGGTCTCGACTTCGCCCGCAACCGACTGACCCACTCACTGGAGGTGGCGCAGGTCGGCCGCGAGCTGGCATCCAGCCTGGGCCTCGACCCGGATGTCGTCGACACCGCGTGCCTCGCCCATGACCTCGGCCACCCGCCGTTCGGCCACAACGGCGAGAAGGCGCTCAACGTCTGGGCCGACGATGTCGGCGGCTTCGAGGGCAACGCCCAGACGCTGCGCCTGCTCACCCGTCTGGAGCCGAAGGTCTTCGGGCCTGACGGTCAGAGCTACGGGCTCAACCTGACCCGCGCGAGCCTCGACGCCAGTTGCAAGTACCCCTGGCCGGACACGAGCTCCGTCGCCGACCCGAGCGGCCGGGCCAAGTTCGGCTTCTACCGCGACGACATCGGCGTCTTCACGTGGATGCGCGCAGGCGCCCCCGAGCGCCGGCTCTCGATCGAGGCGCAGGTGATGGACCTCTCCGACGACATCGGCTACTCGGTGCACGACTTCGAAGACGCCATCGTCAACGGCTACATCGACGTCAGCGCCCTCGGTGACCGGGTCGACCACGACGCCCTCGTCACCTCAATGTACGAGTGGATCGGCGGGGCACACAGCCACGACGAGCTCATCGCCGCCTTCGACCGGCTCGACTCCCTCGACGGTTGGCCGAGCAGCTGGGATGGCAGCCGCCGCGACCAGGGCCGGCTGAAGAACCTGACCAGCCAGCTGATCGGCCGCTTCGCACACGCAGCCACCGAGGCAACCAGGGCCGCGTTCCCGATGGCCAGCCTGATCCGCTTCGACGCCGACGTCATCGTGCCCCGTGAGATCCAGGCGGAAATCGCCGTGCTCAAGGGCATCGTCGCCGCCTTCGTGATGTCGAAGAACGCCAGACAGCCGATCTACGCGCAGCAGCGCGAGGTGCTCACTGAGCTCGCCACCGTGCTCCACGACAGCGGCGAGCAGCACCTCGACACGGGATTCGCGGGGGACTGGCGCGCAGCATCGGACGATGCCGCCCGCAAGCGCGTCATCGTCGACCAGGTGGCCAGCCTCACCGACCAGTCGGCGCTGGCCTGGCACGAGCGCCTGGTGCAGCACTAGCGCAATATCCGTCTCGTGGCGGAGGCGGCCCGCCGCGGATGCCTGCAGGCTTGGCGTATGAGCCAAGCCTTCTTCACGCCGGGAGCCGAGGTGATCACACCGCGTGGACGCGGCGCGGTCATCGATGTCCGGGCCACTCCCTCCGGCAAGTTCGTCTTCGGGGTCGAGGATGTCACCGGTGAGGTGAGCTACTTCACCGAGAAGGCTCTCCGGCTCGCACAGAGCTGATATCGGCCGCGGCAACACGCTCTAGTCGGATCGTGTCGCGCGGTGGACGGTCACCCCAGCGAGGATCGTCTCCAGCACGGGGATGTCGGCGATCGCGCCGGCCGCGACATCCGTCCCCGCTCCGGCCACCAGCGGCGAGCGGCCCAGCACAACCAGATCGGCAAACTTGCCCGGTGTGATCGAGCCGATCTCGTGCTCGGAGAACAGCTGCTCCGCGCTGTTGATCGACTGTGCGCGCAGCGCCTGCTCGACGCTGATGCGTTGCTCAGGAGCGAGCACGCGGCCGCGGTTGCTGCGCCGCGTCACCGCGATCTCGATGTTGCGCAGCGGCTCTGGCGGCGTCACCTGCCCGTCGTTGTGAAACGAGATGCGCATGCCGGATGCCGCGGCCGACCCCGCCGCCGCCCACGGCGCCCCGTGCTCCGGCCCGAAGAGATCATCGACGAGCACATCGCCCCAGTAGTACAGGTGGTCGATGAAGATGCTCGCCGTGATGCCGAGCGCTGCTGCGCGTTCGAACTGGGCTGCGCTCATCGCGCCGACATGCTCCAGTCGCAGGCGGTGATCGGGCCGAGGATGCCGTTGCAGCAGCGCCTCCCACGCGTCGAGCACCGTGTCGACGGCGGCGTCGCCGTGCACGTGGCAGGCCAGCTGCCAGCCGGCGGCGAAATACGCCTCCGAGATCTCAGCGATCTGTTCCGGCGTGTAGTTGGCGTGGCCGCGGTGGCCCGGCTTCAGGCCGAGGGAGCGCGTGGCGGGCGTGTCGAGGTAGGGAAAGCTCGTGGCGATGTTGCCGACCCACGGTGAACCGTCCGCCCACAACTTGATGCCGACCTGACGCACAAGCTCGTCACCGTCGCCCGGGCGTCCTGCGCTCTGCTTCGCGGCCGTCGACATCTCGTAGAGCCGCAGCCGCACCGTGAGAGCTCCGGCCACTCTGGCCGCCGCGATGCCCGCCGCAGTCCCGGGGTTGTAGCCGAGCTCGCCGGCCGTGGTGATGCCTGCCGCGTTCAACCTCGCCGACTCGGCGCGGATCGCATCGATGAACCCGTTCGGAGTCGGCTGCAACGCCGGCCCGAAGATCATCTCGGCCGCCCCGACCTCGCGCAGGCTGCCGTCGAGCTCTCCGCTTGCGTCACGCCCGAACGAGGCTCCGACCGGGTCAGGCGTGTCGCGGGTGACGCCGACCGCTCTGGCGGCAGCCGAGTTGAAGAACGCCGAGTGTCCAGAATTGTGCAGGATCGCGAGCGGGCGTTCGGGGGAGAGGCCGTTCAACCAGCCCATGGTCGGCTCCGGCAGTCCCGTCTGCAGCAACGGATCCCAGCCATTCGCGTAGACGCCATCGGCTCCCGCGGCTTCGATCGCCGCGTGCAGACGCTCCATGACGGCGTCGGCGCTCGGTGCGACGACGGGGCGGATGTCGACGACATCGGGCCCGAGGAAGATCGCCTCGGAGAGCGGATGCCCGTGCGCCTCGACGAAGCCGGGAAGCAGTGCGGCGTCTCCCAGCTCGGTGACGGCCGTATCCGGGCCGATCAGGCGCGCGAGTTCGGTGCGGCCGCCGACCGCGAGGATGCGTTCGCCGTGCACGGCGACCCCTTCGGCCTCCGGCATTGAGTCATCCATGGTGAGGACGGTTCCGAAGAACACCCGGTCGGCGAAGTCACCCATGACAGTCATGGTCGCAGTCTATGAGCTTGCGCCCGGCGCCCGGACGACCTAGCTTGATACAAGCTTGGTACATAACCCGAGCGGTGAGAGCACGGGGGACCACAATGCCGCAGAACGCCATCTGGATACCGCTCGTCCTGGGTGCCCTGGCGCTCGGATACACGCTGATCCACCGTTCGACGGCCCCGCGGCGTCGTCCGGTTGTGGATGCCCTGATCATGCGACTCGAGTTGCCCGTCGACGACCACGTCATCACCCTGATCGACCGTCGGGTGCGCGACAACATGATCGGCACGTGCGCGGCCGGGTTCATCGCACTCGTTCTGGTCGGAGGGCTCGCTGCGGTCAACGGTGGGTTCCCCGAGGGCCAGGCGTCGACGGTTCTGGGGCTCGTCTTCGTCGCGGCGGCCTCGCTCGGCAGCGCGGCGGCCGGGGTCGGCCAGTTCTCCACGCCATCGTCTCGCGGTGCGCGCATTGCCCGGGCGAACACCCCGCGCGAGGGCGATTACGTGCACCCACTGTGGCAGTGGGCATCCGTCGGCGTGAGTGCGCTGGCCGCGCTCTGCGGCTGCGCGATCCTGCTGGGCCTCGGGCCCGAGATCGGCGGTGTCGTCGCCGGCGTACCGGTCGCCGCTGTCGTGGGCGCGACGTCTGTGGCCGTCGTCGCGCAGCTCGCCGCAGCCCTGCTCGGGCGATGGCTCGTGGACGTGCCGCAGCCGGCCCAGAACGAGCTGGAACTGCGCTGGGACGACGCCATGCGCGGCATGGCACTGCGCTCACTCTGGATCGCGGCGTTCACGCTCGGCTGGGCGGCCTGCCTCCTCGCCGGGCTCTGGCTGCTCGCCCCCGCACCCACCATCACGGCATGGCTCGGGTTCGTTGCCGTCGTCCCGATACTTCTGCTGTCCGTTCCGGCAAGCAGGCGATCCACCTGGCGGCTGTGGCCGGACGCCGCCGACACCGAGCCGGCGGCCGCGCCGGCCGTAGCAACGCCGTGATGCTCCGCATCGACTCGGAATCGGCGGCGCCGCCATTCGAGCAGCTCCGGGCACAATTCGCCGCGGCGATCGCGTCCGGGGAGCTCGCCCCCGGCACTCGTCTGCCGACGGTTCGTCGCCTCGCCGGCGATCTGGGCCTCGCGCCCAACACGGTGGCTCGCAGCTTCCGGCAGCTCGAGGTCGACGGGCTGATCGAGACACGCGGGCGCCTCGGGAGCTTTGTGGCGGCCACCGGAGATGCCCGCGAACGCGGCGCCCACGAAGCGGCGCTCCTGTATCTGCAGCGCCTGCGTGATCTCGGCGTCGACGAGGGCGATGCGGAGCCAATACTGCGCGCGGTGCTCGCCCGAACGGCACGCTCGCAATCGGCGCTCGAGGAGCCCTCGCACGCCTAAGATTGAACAATGGCCGGACGAATTCGACAAGCAGACGTTGAAGAGGTCAAGTCACGCACGAACATCGCCGACATCGTCGGTGAGTACGTCACGCTGAAGTCGGCCGGCGTCGGCTCGATGAAGGGCCTCTGCCCCTTCCACGACGAGCGCAGCCCCAGCTTCCACGTGCGCCCGCAGGTCGGTTTCTACCACTGCTTCGGCTGCGGCGAATCGGGCGATGTCTACTCCTTCGTGCAGAAGATGGACCACGTCACCTTCGCGGAGGCCGTCGAACGCCTCGCCGCCCGTGTCGCCCTTGAACTGCACTACGAAGACGGGGGAGCGGCGACCGATCACGGCAACCGCGCCCGTCTGCTGGCCGCCAACCAGGCGGCATCCGATTTCTTCACCGAACAACTCGGCACCCCCGGCGCCGACCCGGGCAGGCGCTTCCTCGGTGAACGCGGTTTCGACGCCCTCGCGGCCGAGAAGTTCGGCGTCGGCTTCGCGCCCAAGAGCTGGGACGAACTGACGAACCACCTGCGCGGCCGCGGCTTCAGCACCGAGGAGATCAGCACGGCCGGCCTCGTCTCCTCCGGCGACCGCGGCGTCTACGACCGCTTCCGCGGCCGCCTGGTCTGGCCGATCCGCGACATCACCGGGCAGACCGTCGGCTTCGGCGCGCGCAAGCTGCTCGATGACGACAAGGGCCCCAAGTACCTCAACACCCCCGAGACGCCGATCTACCACAAGAGCCAGGTGCTCTACGGGCTCGACCTCGCCAAGCGCGACATCTCCCGCAGCCGCCAGGTCGTCGTCGTCGAGGGCTACACCGATGTGATGGCCTGCCACATGGCCGGCGTCACCACCGCCGTCGCCACCTGTGGCACGGCATTCGGCGTCGACCACATCAAGGTGCTGCGCCGTGTGCTCGGCGATGCCGCCGGCGTCGGCGAGGTCATCTTCACTTTCGACCCGGATGCCGCGGGCCAGAAGGCCGCGATGCGCGCCTTCAGCGAGGAGCAGCGCTTCTCCGCGCAGACCTATGTTGCCGTCGCACCCGACGGACTCGACCCCTGCGACCTGCGCCTCCAGCGCGGCGACGCGGCCGTGCGCACTCTCGTCGACGGCAAGAAGCCGATGTTCGAGTTCATGATCAAGCAGCTGCTCTCCCAGTTCAACCTCGACACCGTAGAGGGTCGCGTCGGGGCCCTGCGCGCCGGGGCGCCGATCGTCGCCGACATCCGCGACCCCTCGATCCGCCCCGGCTACACCCGCGAGCTGGCCCGCCTGCTCGGCATGGAGCTGCACGAGGTCACGCGCGCCGTCTCGGCCGCGGGCGGCCGTGCCCAGCGTGAGAACGCCGCACCGACACGCAGCTCCGAGGCCGCCCCCGCCGCGGAAGCGGTGGATGCCCGGCCCTACTCGATCACCGACCTGCCCGGCGACCCGGCCACCCGCCTCGAGCGAGACGCGCTCATGGCCATGCTCCAGCACCCAGGGCTCGCCGGCCACGCCCTGCTCGGCAGGGCCACCCAGAGCGGCATGACGAACCCGTCGCTCGGGATCGTCTGCGACGCCATGGCCGCCGCCCTGGTGCGCTTCGATGCCACCCAGGACCTGGACACGTCGGCCTGGGCCGGCGCCGTGCTGAGCGAGCTTCCGGAGTCGGTCGTTCCGCTGGCGCAGCAGCTGCTCGTCGCCCCGATCCCCGAGCGCAGCGAGCGAGAACTCACGGTGTACGTGCGCGGCATTGTGACGGCGCTCATCGACCGCGACCTGCTTCGACACAAGGCCGAGCTGCTCGGCCGACTGCAGCGCCACGATCCGGCCGACCGCGAGACCTCGGTCACGCTGCAGCGTGCGCTGATGGCGATCGACGCCGAGCGCAATGCCCTGCGCGCCGAATAACTGCTTCTGGGCCACATTCACGAGAGATTCGTGCGTCCAAACGCATATGCCTGCGCGCGCATGTTTCGGCTCGGTAAAGAATTCCCGCACACCCGCCGCCCGGCCCTCTTCCTGTGCTAAATCTTGTGCAGCACACTGCATCGTCGCAGCGTCATCCGCTGTGCTGTGCAGATCATTCCGCACCAGGAAAGAGGAGAGGGTTATGACATCCGCATCCACGAAGGGCAAACGCGTCCTCGCTGCAGCAGCATTGAGCTCAGCGACCGCACTCATTCTCGTCGGCTGTTCTGCCGGCGGCGGGGGCGGTGGCAGCACGGATGACGCCGGCTCCGGCGGCACCATCACGATCGGCACCACGGAGCAGATCACGGCGCTCGACCCGGCCGGTTCGTACGACAACGGCTCGTTCGCCGTGATGAACCAGGTCTATCCCTTCCTGCTGAACTCCCCGTACGGCAGCCCCGACGTCAAGCCGGATATCGCAGAGTCGGCCGAGTTCACCGCTCCGACCGAGTACACGGTCAAGCTGAAGCCGGGCCTCAAGTTCGCCAACGGCAACGACCTGACCGCATCGGACGTGAAGTTCACCTTCGACCGCCAGCTGGCGATCGCCGATGAGAACGGCCCGTCGTCGCTGCTCTACAACCTCGACACGACCGACGCCGTCGACGACACCACCGTCGTGTTCAACCTCAAGGCCGCGAACGACCAGATCTTCCCGCAGATCCTCTCCAGCCCGGTCGGACCGATCGTGGATGAAGACGTCTTCGCCGCCGATGCGCTCACCAGCGACGACGAGATCGTCGACGGCAACGCATTCGCCGGGCAGTACACGATCGCAAGCTACGACTTCAACAACCTGATCCAGTACAAGGCGAACAAGGACTACCAGGGCCTCCTCGGGGCTCCGAAGACCGACACCGTCAACGTCAAGTACTACGTCGAAGCGGCCAACCTCAAGCTCGATGTGCAGGAGGGCAACATCGACGTGGCACACCGCACGCTCTCGGCCACCGACATCGAAGACCTGCGCGGCAACGACAACGTTCAGGTCGTCGACGGTCCCGGCGGCGAGATCCGTTACATCGTGTTCAACTTCAACACGCAGCCGTACGGTGCGACGACGGCAGAGGCCGACCCGGCCAAGGCCCTCGCCGTGCGCCAGGCCGTCGCCGACCTCATCGACCGCGACGCGATCTCTGAGCAGGTCTACAAGGGAACGTTCACCCCGCTGTACTCTTACGTTCCGGCCGGTCTGAGCGGCGCGACGGAGTCCCTGCTCGAGATGTACGGCGACGGCAGCGGCGGACCGGATGTCGACAAGGCGAAGGCGACGCTCGAAGCCGCCGGCGTCTCGGTGCCGGTGCAGCTGAACCTGCAGTACGTCAGCGAGCGTTACGGGCCGTCATCCGGTGACGAGTACGCGCTGATCAAGGACCAGCTCGACTCGACCGGTCTGTTCGAGGTCAGCCTGCAGAGCACGGAATGGGTGCAGTACTCCAAGGACCGTGTCGCAGACAAGTTCCCCGCGTACCAGCTCGGCTGGTTCCCGGATTACTCTGACGCCGACAACTACCTGACGCCGTTCTTCCTCACGGAGAACTTCCTCGCCAACCACTACGACAACCCCGTTGTCAACGACAAGATCCTCGAGCAGGCCGTCACGCCGGACATCGAGGCTCGTACGACGCTGATCGAGGAGATCCAGGACCTCGTCGCGGCCGATCTGTCCACCGTTCCCTACCTCCAGGGTGCGCAGGTCGCCGTCGTCGGTACCGACATCAGCGGCGCGGAGGAGACGCTCGACGCCTCCTTCAAGTTCCGCTACGCGGCGCTGTCAAAGGAGTAATCGAACGATCGAGGTCTAGGGTTTTCCTAGATTGATTCCCGGGGGTGGCCGGCGCAAGCCGGCCACCCCCAGCCTTGTCTCAGACGAGGCTCGTCACAAGCGTGAGGCAGGAATGACCACACTGGCAACGACGCCGGCTCCGGATCCCGGGGCGACAGCGCGCACATTCACCTTTCCCGGTGGCGCGCTCGGGCGTTATCTCTTCATCCGTTTTCTCCTGATCATCCCGACGATCTTCATCCTGGTGACCTTGGTGTTCATCATCATGCGCGTCACCGGCGATCCGATCACCGCCTCCCAGGGCGGGCGGCTGAGCCCCGATCAACTGGCCGCGCTCATCCACGAGGCCGGCTACGACCGGCCGATCATCGTGCAGTACCTGGAGTACCTCGGTCAGATCTTCACGGGCGACCTCGGCACGACGATCAGCACGAACCGACCGGTCGTCGAAGTCCTCACGACCTACGGCCCCGCCTCGCTCGAGTTGGCCTTCTACGGCATGCTCGTCGCCTTCGCCGTCGGCATCCCGCTCGGCCTGCTGGCCGCGTACCACCGCGACAAGGCACCGGATGCCACGTTCCGCGTCTTCGCCGTGCTCGCCTATGCGACCCCGGTCTTCTTCGCCGGCATCATGCTGAAGCTCGTCTTCTCTGTCTGGCTGGGGTGGCTTCCCGTCTCCGGCCGGGCGTCGACCGGCGCGGAGCTGCAGATGCAGCTGCTGCCCAACCCGACCGGCCTGTACACGATCGACGCGATCATGACCGGCGACCCGGCCGTGCTCTCGGACGTGCTCCAGCACGCCGTGCTCCCTGCACTCGTCCTCGGTCTGGCCACGGCCAGCATCTTCCTGCGCCTGGTGCGCACCAACGTGATCGGCACCTTCTCGACGGAGTACGTGGATGCCGCGCGCTCCCGCGGCGTGAGCGAGTACCGCCTCGTGCGCACACACGCCTACCGCCCCGCCCTCATCCCGATCATCACCGTCATCGGGCTCCAGGTCGCGATCGTGCTCGGCGGCGCCGTGCTGACCGAGACGACGTTCGAGTGGAAGGGGCTCGGCTTCATCCTCACCGAGTTCCTGCGTGCACGAGACTTCGTCGCCGTGCAGGGCATCGTCGTACTCCTCGCCATCATCGTGGCGCTGACGAACTTCATCGTCGACGTCATAGCCGCCGTCATCGACCCGAGGGTGAGGTACTGAGATGAGCACCCAGACGACTCCGGTGGCGGCGCCCACCGCGCGGCCGAAGCGCAGCCTGTGGGGCCGGCTCCCGGTCGTGCACCAGCTCCGGCAGAGCGTCGGCCTCCAGCGCGGCATGCTCGTGACGGGCCTCGTGATCTGCGGCGTGTTCATCGTGTTCGCGATCTTCGCCCCGTTCATCGCCCCCTACGGCTTCGCCCAGTTGAGCGAGGACGGTGTGCGCTTCGGCGCGCAGCAGCCGCCGTCATCCGCCCACCCGTGGGGCACGACGGTCGGCGGCTACGACGTGCTCTCCCGTGTGATCTGGGGCACCCAGACTGCGCTGCTCGTCATCATCGCCGCCGTGCTGTTCTCGATCTTCATCGGGGTGCTGCTCGGCCTCGTCTCCGGCTACTTCGGCGGCTGGCTCGACCGGGTGCTCGTGGTCATCGCCGACGCGATCTACGCCTTCCCGTCCGTGCTGCTGGCGATCGTCGTGGCGATCGTGATCAGCGGCGGCGAGTCGAGCCTGTGGGGCGGCATCCTGGCCGCGTCGATCTCGATCATGGTCGTGTTCATCCCGCAGTACTACCGCGTCATCCGTGCCGAGACCGTGCGCATCAAGTCGGAGGCCTACGTTGAGTCGGCGATCGTGCTCGGCGCCAGCAACTCGCGGATCATGTTCCGGCACGTGCTGCGGAACGCCACCCGCTCCCTCCCGCTCATCGTCACGCTGAACGCCACCGAGGCGATCCTGACCCTGGCTGCCCTCGGTTTCCTCGGCTTCGGCATCGAGCCCACCGCCGCGGCGGAGTGGGGCTATGACCTCTCGAAGGCGCTCGGCGATGTCACGAACGGGATCTGGTGGACCGGCCTGTACCCCGGTCTCGCCATCGTGTTCGTCGTGCTCGGCCTAATGCTCGTCGGCGAGAGCCTCAACGACCTGGCCGACCCGCGCCTCCGCGGCCGCCGTTCCGTCGCGCAGTCCTCCGGCACCGTGTCGGAGACCTCGGTCGTCCCCGGCGGCAGCCTCACGGCCGGGCCGGGCGGCCTGGCCGGACTGGAGAACGGTGCGGCACCGCTTGTCGCCGACAATGGGCAGGGATTCGGGGTCAAGCCATGAGCAGCGTCGTGAGAATCGAGAACCTCGGGGTGTCATTCGCCACGGATGCCGGCCCCGTCAAGGCGGTCGACGATGTCAGCCTCAGCGTCTCCCGCGGCGAGGTGCTCGCCATCGTCGGAGAGTCCGGCAGCGGCAAGACCGTCACGGCGAAGACGATCCTCGGCCTGCTGCCGGAGACCGCGACCGCCAACGGCGCCGTCGTGCTGAGCAGCCGTGACGGCAGCTCGGAGAGCAACGTGATCGCGCTCAGCAAGACGCAGTTGCGCGCGGTGCGCGGGCGCGACGTCTCCATGGTGTTCCAGGAGCCATCGACCGCGCTGAACCCCGTGTTCACGGTGGGCTGGCAGATCGCGGAAGGGCTGCGCGCACACGGCGCGTACAGCAAACGCGAGGCGCGGGCGAAGGCGATCGAGATCCTCGGCCGCGTCGGCATCCCCGATCCGACGAAGCGGGTCGACTACTACCCGCACCAGTTCTCCGGCGGCCAGAAGCAGCGCGTCGTGATCGCGATGGCCCTCGTCCTGGACCCGGGTCTGATCGTCGCCGACGAGCCAACGACGGCGCTCGACGTGACGGTGCAGGCCGAGATCCTCGACCTGTTGCGGCGCTGCCGCGACGACTTCGGCACCGCCATCGTGCTGATCACCCACAACATGGGCGTGGTCGCCGACCTCGCCGACCGCGTCGCCGTGATGTACCAGGGCAAGGTCGTCGAGGAGGCCGAGGTCAGCACCCTGTTCAGCAACCCGCAGGACGCCTACACGAAGAAGCTGCTCGCCGCCGTGCCGCACATCGGTGAGGGAACGCTGCACGCGGCCGCGCGGGCCGAGGCGCGGCCGGCGGAGTGGGTGGAGCAGAAGCCCGTCGTGCTCGCGACCGATCTCCGGATCGAGTACCCGGGGCGCCTGGGGCAGAAGGGTTTCGTCGCCGTCGACGGCGTGAGCCTGCAGATCAAGGCCGGGGAGGTGCTCGGCCTCGTGGGGGAGAGCGGCTCAGGCAAGACGACGATCGGGCGGGCCATGGCCGGCCTCACCAAGGTGACCGGCGGCTCGCTCTCGGTGCTCGGCTACGAGATGCGCGGCATCAAGGAGCGCCAGTTCAAGCCGGTGCGCAGCGACATCGGATTCGTGTTCCAGGACCCGGCATCCAGCTTCAACCCGCTGCTGAGCATCGCGGACTGTGTGGCGGAACCCCTCGTCATCCACGGCTACGCCGACCACCCGGCCGACGCCAGGGCCCGCGTGAACGAGCTGTTGGAGGCCGTGCAGCTGCCGGGCTCCTACGGCGATCGCTTCCCGCACGAGCTCTCCGGCGGGCAGCGCCAGCGGGCCAGCCTGGCCCGCGCCCTGGCGCTCAAGCCGACGCTGCTGATCGCCGACGAGCCGACATCCGCCCTCGACGTCTCGGTGCAGGCGCGCGTGCTCGAGCTGTTCGCGGAACTGCAACGCGAATTCGGCTTCGCGTCGCTCTTCATCAGCCACGACCTGGCGGTTGTCGACATCGTCGCGGACCGCATCGCGGTGCTCTACAAGGGCAAGCTCGTCGAGGAGGGAACCGGTCTCGAGGTGCTCGGAGCCCCGCAACATCCGTACACGCAACGCCTGCTCGCCTCGCTGCCCGTTCCCAACCCGGAGGAGCAAGCCGCGCGACGCACCGCACTGGCACGCCTGATTGCGGCAGACTAGGAGTCATGTCAGGCACTGCTGCTCACGGATTTCCGATCTCGACGAGCGACCTCACCATTGAATACCCGCCGCACGGCCCGAGCCCTGCCCACGTCGCCGTGCACGGGCTCAACCTGCGCGTCGCTCCGGGGGAGGTGCTGGGCCTGCTCGGCGAGAGCGGTTCGGGCAAGAGCACCATCGCCCGCGTGCTGTCTGCGGCGTTCGTCGAACCGACGGGGGAGGTCAGCCCGGTCATCACCGGCGGTGAGGCGATGATCTTCGGTGTGCCGCTGCGCGGCCTCAGCCGGCGCAAGGCTGCCAAGTTGAGCTTTGACGTCGGCTTCCTGGCCCAGGATGCCGGTTCGACGCTGGAATCGACGTCGACCGTCGCCGAACTCGTTGCCGAACCGATCCTGGTGCGCGACAAGCACTTCGACCGCAGGGAGCTCGAGGGCATCGTCGTGACGATGATCGACGCCGTGCGGTTGCCGCTCAGCATCCTCAGCCGCTACCCCTACGAGCTCAGCAGTGGCCAACGGCAGCGCGTCGCCCTCGCCTGCGCCCTCGTGCTGGAACCGGCTCTGCTCATCGCCGACGAACCCACCGCCGGCGTCGACGTGACCGTGCGCGGCGCCATCAGCGAGCTCTTCGCCGAACTGCAGCGGGAGCGCGCATTCTCCGCACTCGTCATCAGTCACGACATCACCGTCCTGCGGGCTGTTGCCGATCGCATCGCCGTGCTCCAACAGGGCGTGCTCGTCGGGCTCGGCACGATCGACGAGGTCTTCGCCGACCCCAGCCACCCCTACGTCGCGCAGCTTGCGGAGAGCCTCTCCGATGGCCACTAGAGCGGAAACGGTCGAGTTCATCGAAGACCAGCTGTCCGGGCTCCTCGTCCGCACCGCGAAGATGTTCGGCGAGTACGGCATCTACTGCGACGAGAAGGTCGTCGGGCTCATCTGCGACGACACGCTCTTCATCAAGCCATCGGATGCCGCCGCCGAGCTCTTCGCCCGCACGGAGCCGGCGCCGCCATACCCGGGCGCCAAGCTCTACCACCGGGTGCCGGGGGAGGCGCTGGAGGATCGGGAGTGGCTGATGGAGGCCGTGCAGGCGACCGCGGACGCCCTGCCGGCGCCGAAGCCGAAGAAGCCGCGCCGGTGAGCGCCGGCACGCCCAGGCACCAGGCCGTTCTCGCCGAGGCGCCGACGGCGCTGCCGGCCGGCGAACGCCCGACGCCCGGCCCCATCGCCGTGCTGCCTGAACCGCGCGACGTGTTCGTCGCCGCCGTCGAGGCGGGCGGGGGAACGGTCGCGCCGCTCTCCGCCGAGACCCGTGGGGTCGTCTGGCTCGACTACCAGCGTGCTGCAGAGCTGTCCGACGTGCTCGCCGCACACCCGCAGATCGAGTGGGTGCAGCTGCCCTGGGCCGGCGTCGACGCCTTCGCCGAGCTGATGCGCGGCACAGCACACGGCGGGCCGCTCTGGACCAGCGCGAAAGGCGCATTCGCTCAACCGGTCGCCGAACACGCGCTGGCGCTCAGCCTCGCGCTGCTGCGCTTCCTGCCCCGCCGCATTCGCGCGCAGTCGTGGAACGCGGCCCCGGACGGCGTCTCGCTGTACGGCCTGCGCGTGGTGATCATCGGGGCCGGCGGCATCGCGCTCGAACTCATGCGCCTGCTCGCGGCCTTCCGCGCCGAGATCACCGTCGTGCGACGGAGCGACACCCCGGTGCCGGGGGCGGCCCGCACCGTGACGAGTGATCGTCTGCACGATGTGCTGCCGGAGGCCGATCTCGTGATCGTCGCGGCAGCGCTCACCGACGGCACGAGAGATCTCATCGCCGCCCCGGAGTTCCAACTCATGCCATCAACGGCATACCTCGTGAACGTGGCGCGTGGTGGCCTCGTCAACACCGACGATCTGGTGCACGCACTCGCCGTCGGAACGATCGCGGGGGCGGCCGTCGACGTCACCGTTCCGGAACCATTGCCGGACGGGCATCCGCTCTGGGTCGCCCCGAACGTGATCATCACGCCCCACATGGCCGACACGCCGACGATGACGGCGCCTCTGCTCGCCGAGCGGATCAGCGTCAACACCCGCGCTTTTCTGGGCGACGCGCGCTTTGTCGGGGTCGTCGACCCCGCACGCGGCTACTGAGAGTGGGTCCGGCGTCGCAAATCCGACGCGCCCGGGTGCAGCGAATTTGGTAGATCTCAAACCTTTGCTAAAGTAGCAACGCAGCGATCAACACCGCGGCATGTGAAACACAGTAATCCTCGATAGCTCAATTGGCAGAGCAGCCGGCTGTTAACCGGCAGGTTGTTGGTTCGAGTCCAACTCGGGGAGCGAAAGGCCACCAAGGGCTCCACCCCTGGTGGCCTTTTTTGTGCCCGAACGGTGGCGTTTGGCTCGCTGGCGCGCCGGTTCAGCGGAGCCGCTCAGGGCTTCGCGTGCGTCGCTGCTCCTTCGTCGCGGCGCCGCTCGCTCGAGCCAGCGTGCGTTCTCCCGCAGGTTGAGCCTGTCGAAACCGTGCAGCTCGCTGAAACTCACGCTGGCTCGAGGGAGCAGCCGAGGAACGAGGCCGCCCCCGAAGCCAAGTTCCCCCGCGATAACGCCGCCTCGAACGCGGTGTGCGCCGCCAACGGCGCTTTGCACCGCCAACGGCGCTTTGCGCCAGTGGTTTGTGCGGCGTATCGCGGTGACTGGCGCAATCCGCATCCGCGCGAGGTGCCCGGGCGGAGGGGCGGGCGTGTGCGCGGGGCCGCTCAGGGCTTCGGTCGCTGGCGCTCCCTCAGCCGGCGTGGAAGGGGCAGCCGCACGCGGGCTCGTGGAGACTCACGCGGGCTCGTGGAGACTCACGCTGGCTCGCGGAAGCTCACGCTGGCTCGTGGAGACTCGCGCTGGCTCGCGGAAGCTCACGCTGGCTCGAGGGAGCAGCCGAGGAACGAGGCCGCCCCCGAAGCCGAGTTCACCTGCGATCACTTGTTCGCGAATGACGGCTACTAGTCGTCGGTCGAGACCAACAGCTGCTTGAGGTGCTTCTCGAGCTCGTCGCCGACGCTGACGCTCTCCGGATCGTAGAGCCACTGCAACTGCAGCCCGTCCCAGAGCGCAGTAAGCCAGACGGCCTCGAACTCGGGGTCGAGGTCTGCGCGCAGATGCCCGGATGCCGCCGAACGCGCGAAGAGCTCGGCGAAGGTGCCGATGACGCTCTCGAAGCGGCGCTCGAAGTAGTCGTGCGCCGGATGCGCCGGAGCGGCGGCCTCCGCCGAGAGCACCGCGTACAGCTCGATCAGGCCGGGCATGCGCCCGGTGTCGTGGCGGGCGGCGTCGGGCAACGCGAGCAGCGTCGCCAGCGGGCCCTGCCCCTCGCGAGTCGGCACGGCCCGGTACTGGAGGGCCGCATCGCGGTGGGCGATGACGGCGGCGAGCAGATCGTCCTTGGTCGAGAAGTGGTGCAACAACGTCGACTTGCCGATGCCGACGCACTCGGCGATTTCACGGAGGCTCGTGGCGTGGAAGCCGCGGCTGGCGAAGAGCTTCGATGCCTCCTCGACGATGCGTGCGCGCCGCTCCCTGCCGGGGGCGTAGCCGAGGTCGAGCACCCACGGCTTCTCAAAGTCGATGGCGTCGCCTGCGCTCTGCCCCTGCAAATGATGCGGTGTGTCGATGCCGTGGAGCCGACTGATGTGCGTCTCGAGCATCGCCGGCACGTCGCAGCGCTTCGGGAGATACAACGAGATCAGCTGGAGGCCGTCCCAGGCCGCGGTGAGCCGGACCGACTCCGACACGAGGTCGGAGTCGCGGGGGATCGAGCCGGAATCCACGGCGTCGTGGAAGAGTTCCGCCGACATCGTTCGGAGGCTCTCGTGCCGCTCACGGAAACGATCGTGGGCCGGGTGGGCGACGCTGGTGGCCTCACCGGCCAGCGTCGCGAAGAGCGCGATGTACCCGGGAATCTGCCCGTTCAGCCGGGCCAGCTCGCCGACGATGTCGAGCGTGTATGCGCGGTCGCCGAGCAGCTGCAGGCTCTGCTCCGACAGCCCGTCGACGACCGCGGAGAGGATGTCGTCCTTGGTCGCGAAGTGGCGGAGCACGCCGGGGTGGGAGAGCCCGGCCTGCGCGGCGATGTCGCGCACCGAGACGGCACCGAAGCCGCGCTCGATGAAGAGTTCGGTCGCCGCGGCGAGAATCGCGGCGCGCGTGCGAGCGGCCGCGAGGGAGCGGGCGGATGCCGGTGCCCCAGCGAGCGATGGAATTCTCGTGGCGATTGCGTCGTTCATGCGTCCCCCTCAGACGTGCTGAAGCCATCCTCCCACATGGCCGTTACCAAGCGGACGACATTCAGTTACCACCCGGTCTGGTTTCATGTATGCTCGTCCGCGGGCCGATGGAGGCTCGCGTTCAGTGAAAGGAACACCATGACAGAGTCGTCGGTGGCCGCAGAAGCGACCAGCACGGGCAGTGGAATCACTGCAGAGTTCCCCGGAGCACAGAAGGCTCGCGCACCGCGCGGCTACATTCTGGGTCTCGCATCCGCCAACTTCGGTGTCTACCTGGCCCTGCTGACGCCCGTCATGGTGTCGCTCGCGTTCAAGGTGCAGCACATCTCCTCCTCGGCGGAGGAGGCAACGGCCTCGCTCGGCATGATCATGGGTGTCGGCGCGCTCTTCGCCCTGCTCTGCAACCCGCTCGTCGGCCGACTCTCCGACCGCACCGTGTCCCGCTTCGGAATGCGCCGGCCCTGGATGCTCGGCGGTGCCATCGTCGGCCTCGCCGCCTTCGCTCTGATCGGTGCGGCAACCAGCACCTGGATGGTGCTGCTCGGCTGGTGCATCGTGCAGGCGGCGTTGAACGGCCTCCTCGCGGCATCCACTGCGACCGTTCCCGACCAGGTTCCGGTCGCCGCCCGCGGCAAGGTTTCCGGCATCATCGGACTCACCACGCCCCTCGGCATCCTCGGCGGCAGCTTCCTCGTGAACTTCCTCGCCGACGACTTCGCCCGGTTCGTCGTCCCCGGCGTGATCGCACTCGTGCTCGTCAGTGTCTTCGTGTTCACCCTCAAGGACCGCGTCCTCACCGAGAAGCCGGCCGAGCGCTACGGCGTCAAGGAGTTCTTCGGCTCCTTCGTCTTCAACCCGGTCAAGCACAAGGACTTCGGCTGGACCTGGCTCACCAAGTTCCTCGTCATGTTCGGCTACGCCGGCATCGCCACCTTCCTGCCCTTCTACCTCACCCAGCAGTTCGCGCTCGGCGAGCAGGAGGCCATCGGCATCATCCTCATGTCCAACCTGGCCTCGATGCTCGCCATGGCGGTGTCCGGCCCGATCGGCGGCATCCTCTCCGACAAGTTCGGCGTGCGGCGTCCCTTCGTCGCCGTCGCCGGCGGCATCATGGCGATCGGCCTGGTCGTGTTGGCGTTCGCCCCGAGCATCGAGATGGTCATCGTCGCCCAGACGATCATCGGCTTCGGCGCCGGCTCCTTCATGTCGGTCGACACGGCGCTGGCCACCCAGGTGCTGCCGAACCAGAACGACACCGCCAAGGACCTCGGCGTTCTGAACATGGCCAACGCGCTGCCCCAGTCGATCGCCCCGGCGATCGCCCCGGCCATCATCGCCTTCGGCGCCACCACGGCGCTCGGCGGCTACACCACCTATTACCTCTTCGGCGCCGTGGTCGCACTGGCCGGCGCAATCCTCGTGTACCGAATCAAGGGAGTCAAGTAACGCCATGACCGACATCACCAACACGACCTCGGATGCCGTGGCAACCGCTCCCGTCGACCCGACGTACCGCGACGCGACCCTCCCGACCGATGAGCGCGTCGAGAATCTGCTCGCTCAGATGACGCTCGAGGAGAAGGCCGGACTCTTCTTCCAGACCATGATCACCATGACGGAGGACGGCGAGCTCTCACAGGGCGACCCGAGCTTCGGCCTCCCGGCCAACGAGGTGTTCGTGATCGACAAGGGCATGAACCACTTCAACGTGATGGGGTCCGCCCCGACCGCCGAGCTCATGGCGACGTGGCACAACGCGCTTCAGCAGCTCGCGGCCACCACCCGCCTCGGCATCCCCGTGACGATCTCGACCGACCCCCGTCACTCCTTCAGCGACAACCCGCTCGCGGGCATGATGGCCGGGCCGTTCTCCTCCTGGCCCGAGTCGATCGGCCTCGCCGCCATCCGCGATGAGGACGTCGTCGAGCGGTTCGGGGACATCGCGCGTCGGGAGTACCTGGCCGTCGGAATCCGCCTCGCCCTGCACCCGCAGATCGACCTCGCCACCGAGCCGCGCTGGGGCCGTCAGGTCGCCACCTTCGGTGAGGACCCCGAGCTGACCGGCGCACTCGGTGCCGCGTACATCCGCGGATTCCAGGGCGAGAGCCTCGGCAGTGACTCCGTCGCCACCATGACCAAGCACTTCCCTGGCGGCGGGCCGCAGATGAACGGCGAAGACGCGCACTTCGCCTACGGCCGCGAGCAGGTCTACCCCGGAGACCAGTTCGAGCTGCACCTGAAGCCCTTCGAGGCGGCCTTCGAGGCCGGCACCAGCCAGATCATGCCGTACTACGGCATGCCGGTCGGCACCCCGCACGAGGAGGTCGGCTTCGGCTTCAACAAGAGCGTGATCACCGGTCTGCTGCGCGAGCGCTTCGGCTTCGACGGCATCGTCTGTACCGACTGGGGCCTGATCTCCGACTCCGAGATCATGGGCCAGCCATTCCCGGCCCGTGCCTGGGGCGTGGAAGACCTGACCCCGCGCGAGCGCATGATCAAGATCATCGAGGCCGGCGTCGACCAGTTCGGCGGCGAGGCCATCCCGGAGATGCTGATCGAGCTCGTGCAGAGCGGTGACGTCAGCGAGGCACGCCTCGACGAGTCCGCCCGTCGCCTGCTGCGCGAGAAGTTCGTGCTCGGCCTCTTCGACGCGCCGCTCGTCGATGTGGAGAAGGCCGGCCGCGTTGTCGGATCCGCCGAGTTCCGTGCCGCAGGTGAGGCCGCCCAGCGCGCCTCCATCACGGTGCTCACGAATACACTTCAGAACGCCACGGCATCGGATGCCGGCACCCCGGCGCTTCCGCTTGCGCGCGGCCTCAAGCTCTACGTCGAGGGCATCGACGCCGCGGTGGCCGCAGAGTACGGCACCGTCGTCGCGTCGCCCGCGGAGGCCGACGTCGCCGTCATCCGCATCCAAGCGCCGTTCGAGGTGCGTGACACGTTCTTCGAGAACTTCTTCCACCAGGGCTCGCTCGACTTCACCGACGAGGCGATCGCCCACGTTCGTGAGCTTGCCGCGGCCGTGCCGACCGTGCTCGACGTGCACCTGGACCGCCCCGCGATCCTCACGCCGATCATCGACGCGCCCGTCGCCGTTGTCGCCAACTACGGTGCGAACGCACGTGCCCTCCTCGATGTGCTCACCGGTGCGGCGGAGCCCAAGGGCAAGCTGCCATTCGATCTGCCGTCGAGCATGGCCGCCGTCGAGGCGAGCCGCGAAGACGTGCCGTTCGACACCAAGGACCCGCTGTTCCGCTTCGGGCACGGCCTGAGCGTCTGAGCTAACACAACGACCTCCCCGCGCGCAATGGGATTGTGCCCGGGGAGGTCGTTGTTTACTGTGCTGGCATACCTTGAGGGAGAAATCCTCAAGGCGAGTGGATCCCTGCTCGCTACCCGAAGAAGAGACGGCAGGGAACGCTCACAATCAGGTGGCCCTCCGCCCGAGAACCCCCCATTGCTGGCGGTGGGCCACCGCCACAAGGCTGAGCGGCCATGGCCGAATAGCCGCAGACCGAACAGTCGCAGACCGAATAGAAAGACCCGGACCGACGGGCATAGCCTCGAACTTCCTGGCGGGGGACGGTGGGAAGCCGCTATGCCCGTCCCTTTCTGCGCCCGTCCCGTTCTGCGGGGGCACCGGTGTACGCCGGGGGGAGTAGTCAGCTCACTCCCCGGGGCGGATGACGCTCGCAGCCTGCGTCGCTACGATCGGTTCATGATGCGCTCAGCCGGCCCCGAACAGTGGGGCGCCCCGTGGGGTTCCGGCCCGTGGCAGTGGGGCCGTGCCGAGTCCGCCCCGCCCCGTGGGGCCCGCTGGTTTCCCGTCGCGCTGTCGCTGCTGGTTCAGCTGGTCGTCATCGTCGTGCTGCTCGTTCGCGACGGAACCGGGGGAGTGTCGGCATCCGCCCCACTCCTTGCCGCCGCCATGCTCGGCTCCGTCCTCCTGCTCGGCCTGCGACGCCGGCCGGGGCCGAGTGTCGTGGCCGTCGCGCTCTGCACCTTTCCGGTGATCTTCCTGACCACCGTGCCCGTTCCCATCGCTATCCCGCTGGCCTTCGCCGTGATCGGCGCGACCGTGCGCGGCGCGCGGGTGTGGGTGTGGAGCACCGTCGGCGCCGGGCTGCTGCTCACCGTCGCACTCGCGTTCACGGTCGCCGAGCGCCCGAGCGACATCGTGCGCCCGCTCGTGGTGATGCTCGTGCTCAGCGTTCTCGTCGGGGTGGGGGAGGCCGCCCGCAACCGCCGTGACCGCTTCGCCGAGTACCGCGCGGCCGCCGTGCGCCGGCGGCAGAGCGAGGCCGAGAAGGAGCGGGTGCGCATCGCGAGGGAGCTGCACGACGTGCTCGCTCACTCGCTCTCCTCGATCAACGTGCAGGCGAGCGTGGGCCTGCACCTGATCGAGGAGCAGCCGGAGAAGGCCGCGGAGGCGCTGGCCAACATCAAGGCGACGAGCAAGGCAGCGCTCGAGGAGGTGCGCGGCGTGCTCGGCTTCCTGCGCTCAACCGTCAACGGGGCCGACGACGACGCGCCGCGCATGCCCCAGCCGGAGCTCGCCCGGCTGCCCGCGCTCGTCGAATCGGTCTCTGCGCTCGGCGTCGACGTCACGCTCTCCGGGCAGCCCCCGCTCGGCCTCGCCCAGCTCGCCGAGCTGACCATCTACCGCGTCGTGCAGGAGGCGCTCACCAACATCACCCGGCATTCCACCGCGAAGCATGCCACCGTGGCGTTCTCGGATGACGGCGGCAGCACCCTGGTCACGGTGACCGACGACGGCGCGCATCCGCCGGGTACCGAACTCGTCGAGGGTCGTGGACTGCTCGGCATGCAGGAGCGCGCAGTGCTTCTCGGCGGCACGCTGGAGTCCGGGTGGCTGCCGGACGGCGGCTTCCGCGTCGCGCTCCGCCTGCCCCGCGGCGGGGAGCTGTCGTGATCAGCGTCTACCTGGCCGACGACCAGGCGCTCGTGCGCGGAGGATTCCGGGCGCTGCTCGAGTCGGAGGCCGACCTCAGCGTGGTCGGCGAGGCCGGCACCGGGCGCGCCGTGCTCGATGGCGTGCGCGCCACCCGACCCGATGTCGTGCTGATGGACATCCGGATGCCGGACGGCGACGGCCTCTGGGCCACCGCGGCGATCAGCGCCGACCCCACCCTCGCCCACACGCACGTCGTCATGGTCACGACGTTCGAGCTCGACGATTACGTCGCAGAGGCCATCCGGGCCGGCGCCAGCGGATTTCTCGTCAAGGACACCGAACCGGTCGAGCTGATCCGGGCGGTGCGGGTCGCGGCCGCGGGGGACGCGCTGCTCTCGCCGGGTGTGACGCGACGCCTGCTCGCGCGCATGGCGGCCGGACTGAAGGACGCGCCCGACGTGGAGCAGCTCTCCGTGCTCACCGAGCGGGAGCGTGAGGTGCTCACGCTCGTCGGGCGCGGCCTCAGCAACGACGAGATCGCCGAAGCGCTCGTGTTGAGCCCCTTGACGGCGAAGACCCACGTGTCGCGGGTGATGGGCAAGCTCGGCGCGCGCGACCGGGTTCACCTCGTCGTGACGGCGTACGAGACCGGCCTGGTGCGCGCGGGCTGGAACTGAGCCGCTGGACCTGGCCCACCGGGACGGCCGGTTGGTACCGAGCGGGGCCGGCGTACTCCCGGGGGAGCAGCCGAAGTGTCTGCCGTGGGCGGATTCGCTCGCTGCGGCATCCGGCGAGGCTGAAGGAGCGGTCGCACCCGATCGCACACCACGTCGATTGGATCCCACCATGTTCACATCACTGCTCGCGGCCCCGGCCGTCTCGGCGGCCGCCGCCCACCCCTACGGCTGGGGCGGGCCGAGCTGGCTCTTCATCCTGATCCCGATCTTCTGGATCACCCTGCTCGTGTTGTTCGTCGTCTTCATGGGCCGCCGCTGGCGCGGCGCTTCCCGCGGCTACGGCCCGCACGGCTGGGCCCCGACCGTCTCCGCCGAACAGACACTGTCCGAGCGCTACGCCCGCGGCGACATCGACGAGACCGAGTACCGGGCGCGCCTGGAGGTGCTGCGGGCGAACCGTCCGGAGCGCTAGCCTCGGGCCTTCGGAGCAGGAGGAAAACGGGCGGATGCTGCTTCTCTGGCATCCGCTCGCTAAAATCGAACGCGGGCTGCACTCGGTGCGGCCCGTTTCGAGTGGAGGCAAGACATGGCCGAATGGCTGCAGAGCGACGCGTCGTCGTCGGTGCTGTTGATCGTGGCGGCGGCGCTTGTGCTCGCTCTGGCAGTGACGCTGGTGCTGTGGCTCAGGGCCGCGAGGCGGCTGCGCCGGAGTGATCGGGACTGGACGAGCGCCGAGCGCACCCGCATCGATCTGGAACTCTCGCTCGCAGAGCAGACCGGCCGCCTCGGCATCGTGCGCGAGCTGCAGGATGTCGCCGTGCACAACGTTTCCCGCCTGATCACCCAGGCCGAGGGCGCGCGCTACACCGCGGAGAGCGACCCCAGTTCGGCCGCCCGCGTGGTCGGTGCGATCGTCGAGTCGGGCCGTGAGGCCGTCGGCGACATGCGCCGCGTGCTCACCGTGGCGCGCGAGGGCGAGTCCGTCTCATCGCGTCAGCCCGGCCTGCAGTCGGCCCGCGACCTGTTCCGCGTGATGCGGGATGCCGGCCTCACCATCGTCTTCGACGAGTCGGGCGAGCGCTACGAACTCAAGCCGGGCGCCGAGCTGGCGATCTTCCGCATCCTGCAGGGCGCGCTGGCCAACGCGCTCAAGCACGGCGGAACGGGCACGGAGGCCAAGGTCTCCTTCAGCTGGACCCGTGACGGGCTGCAGCTGCTCGTCGACGACGACGGCATCCGGGCGAAGGCTCGCCGTGCCGGCCTGGATTCGGACGCGATCAACCGTGACACCGCGTACACGATCGACGACGACCTGCACGCGCTCACCTCCAACTTCTCCGGCGCCGGTCTCACCCAGATGAAGCAGCGCGCCGAGCTGTACGGTGGCGTGTTCCAGGCCCGCACCGTTCCCGGCGTCGGCTTCTCGGTGTCGGTCATCTTCCCCGCGCTGCGCTTCCACAATGGGGTGCACAGCGTCAATCTGGCGCGATGAGCGTCGCGGAGCTCGGTGAGCTCGACGAGCTCGCGGCCCGCAAGGTCGTTGTCCGTGAGGCGTGGGCCGTCGGCGTGGCCACGGCCGCGTACGGCATCTCCTTCGGAGCACTCGCCGTCGCGGCGGGCCTCGACGTCTGGCAGGCGTGCTTCCTCAGCCTGGTGATGTTCACCGGCGGTTCGCAGTACGCCCTCGTCGGCGTGCTCGCCACAGGCGGGGTCGCGGCCGGCCCGACAGCGATCGCCAGCGCGGCCCTTCTCGGCACCCGCAACGCGATCTACGGCATCCGGATGGCGCCGATCCTCGGCGGCGGCTGGTGGACCAAGCTCGCCGCGGCGTGGGGAACGATCGATGAGTCCACGGCCGTCGCCCTCGCCCAGTCGCGCCCACACCTGCGCCGCGTCGGTTTCTGGGTGACCGCCATCGTGATCTTCATCGGCTGGAACCTCACGACCCTGCTCGGCGCCCTCATCGGTGATGCGTTGGGCGACCCGCGCATCTACGGGCTGGATGCCGCGGCGGCCGCCGCCTTCCTCGGATTGCTGTGGCCGCGTCTGAAGCGCCTGCAGGCGAGCGCCGTCGCCGTGGCCGCCGCGCTCGTGGCCGTGCTGTTGACGCCGGTGCTGATGCCCGGACTGCCCGTGCTCGTCGCCGCGTTGGTTGCCGTGATCGTCGGCGCGTTCAACTGGCTGGGAACGGAGAAGCGCGCATGACGATGTGGCAGATCGTGATTCTCGCGTCGATCGCGTGCGTCATCTTCAAGCTCGCGGGCTACCTGGTGCCGCCGCGCGTGCTCGACAACCCGGCCGTGTCCCGCATTGCAGAGCTGCTCACCGTCGCGCTGCTCGCGGCGCTGATCGGTGTGCAGACCTTCGCGCAGGGCCAGGAGATCGTGATCGATGCCCGCGTGCCGGCCGTGATCGTCGCGGCCGGCCTCTTCGCGCTGCGCGTGCCGTTCATCGTCGTGGTGATCGTGGCCGCGCTGGTCGCCGCCGGCATCCGCGCCCTCAGCTGACGGCCGGTCACTCCAGATGGCCCTCCGCTGGTTGAGCCTGTCGAAACCCCGCACGCCGGCTGAGGGACGAAGTCCGGAAGCCCCGACACAGCCTGAAACTCCGTTGGTTGAGCCTGTCGAAACCCCGCACGCCGGCTGAGGCCCGAAGTCCGCAAGCCCCGACGCAGCCTGAAACTCCGTTGGTTGAGCCTGTCGAAACCTAGTCCTCGAGGTTGTCGACGCCCGGCATCCACGCGTTGCCGGGCACGCCCCAGCCGCGCTTGCGGGTGATCTTCGCGATGATGCGCTGGTAGTCATCCTCGACGCGGTCGACGTACAGCAGGCCGTCCAGGTGGTCGTACTCGTGCTGGAAGATGCGGGCGAGCCAGCCCTCGGCGACGATCTCGAACGGCTTGCCGTCGATGTCGGTTGCGCGCAGGATGACCCGGTCGGCGCGGCGCAGCGGGAACCGCTCGCCGGGGAACGACAGGCAGCCTTCCGACTCCTCGTCCTCGTCGGCGGGGCCAACGTCCATCGGGCTGAGCCACAGTTCCGGGTTGATGGCGACGCCGCGCCACTTCACACCGTCATCGTCGACCCAGCCGAAGGTGAACAGCCGCAGCGGAACACCGATCTGCGGGCCTGCGAGACCGACGCCGGGGGCGGCATCCATGGTCTCGAACATGTCGGAGACGAGCGTGCGCAGCTCGTCGTCGAATACGGTCACGGGGGCTGCGGGGGTGTGCAGCACGGGATCTCCGGAGATCCGGATGGGAAGAACGGCCATGTTCACAGAATATCGGGCCCGGTCAGGTTAGTGTCGTGGGGTGCCCTTCGAATTCAACGACCTTGCCGAGGAACTGATTCCGCAGGACCCGCGAGTCGTTTTCGGAATTGTGCTCGCGCTCATCGGCGCGGTGTTCCTCTCCCTTGGAGCGCAGTTCCAGCACCGCGGCGTCGTGAAGGTCGAGCGCAACACCCAGTACGCCGGCTCCGGCCTGAACGTCAAGCAGCTGATGCTGTTGCTCGCCCGCCCGTCGTGGGTCATCGGCACACTCATGCTCGGCTTCGCGGTCGTGCTACAGCTCGCCAGTCTCACGCAGGCCCCACTCATGGTCGTGCAACCGCTCGGCGCCGTCGCCCTCGTGATCACGGCGATCGTCAACGCGCGCGTCAGCAAGGTCGCGCTCAACCGCAAGTCGATCATCGCGATCTGCATGTGCGTGGGCGGCGTCGGCCTGTTCGTCACCATCGCAGCCTTGACGGCTGTCGACAAGCCGGTGACGGATGCCGACCTCATCACGATCCTGGTGATCCTCGCCGTGGTGCTCGTCGCGTTCGTGGTCGCGTTCATCACCCTGCGCAACAAGTTCAAGGCGCTCTTCTACATTCTCGGTGCCGGTGTGCTCTACGGTTTCGTCGCGACGCTGGCCAAGGTGATCATCAACCGCATCCAGCACCAGAATTTCGAGTGGCTCACCTTCCTCTGCCTGATCGCGCTGCTCACGGCCGCGGCCCTCGGTGCCTACTTCGTGCAGAACGCGTACGCTTCCGGCCCGCCCGACCTGGTCATCGCCGGGCTCACCGTCGTCGATCCCCTCGTGGCCGTGGCCATCGGCATCTTCGTGCTCGACGAGGCGTCACAGGCGCCGCTCTGGGCCGTCATCAGCTTCGCCATTGCCGGAGTGATCGCCATCTGGGGCGTCTTCGCCCTCGCCAGGCACCACCCACAGACGAAGGTCTGATCGCCGGCCGAGATCCGACGCTCCGGCAGACATTTGACAGTGTCACAGCCAGCCCGGTTTAGACTAGGTACATGCAGTTCCGCTTCGAGGCGGACCACTGACTTTTCGCCGGCGCACTCTTCCCGGCCCAGCACCGTGAGGGAATCTCCACTTGACTGAAACGCCAGGCTCGTCTTCCGCCGCACCCGCGGCCGGCACACGGTCCGCGCAGAAGCCATTGCGCGTGCTGATCGGCGCCGACACCTTTGCGCCCGACGTCAACGGTGCGGCTCGCTTCGCCGAGCGACTCGCCGCCGGCCTCGTCGCCCGCGGCCACGAGGTCCACATCATGGCGCCCGCCGCTTCTCGCAAGCACGGCAGCTGGATGGAGGAGCACGAGGGCCAGAAGATGATGGCCCACCGCCTCAACAGCTGGCGGTGGTACCCGCACGACTGGCTGCGTTTCGCGCTGCCGTGGCGGATCCGCCAGAACAGCGCGCGGGTCCTCGACCTGGTGAAGCCGGATGTCGTGCACTTCCAATCGCACATCATCGTCGGGCGCGGGCTCTCCGTCGAGGCCGAGAAGCGCGGCATCCGCATCGTCGGCACCAACCACTTCATGCCCGAGAATCTGCTCGAGTTCACCCTGCTGCCGAAGGCCTGGCAGGAGTGGGCCATCGGGCTCGCCTGGAAGGCCGCGCGCCGCACCTTCGGCCGTGCCGAGGCCGTGACGACTCCGACCGCGAAGGCGGCGCAGTTCCTCGAGCAGTACACCGGTCTCAAGGGTGTGCACGCGATCTCCTGCGGCATCGACGCGCACGAGTACACCCCGAACTTCGAGCCGCGTACCGGCAACACGGTGCTCTTCGTCGGTCGCGTGACCGGTGAGAAGCAGATCGACGTGCTGCTGAAAGCACTCACGCTGCTGCCGGCCGAGCTCGACACCAAGCTCCACATCGTCGGCGGGGGAGACCAGATGCGCAATCTGCAGCACCTGGCCGACACCCTCGGCATCGGCGACCGGGTCACGTTCCGTGGCTACGTCACCGAGGCAGAGCTCCGCGCCGAGTACACGGCGGCCACCGTTTTCGCCATGCCCTCGATCGCCGAGCTGCAGAGCATCGCGACGATGGAGGCCATGGCATCCGGTCTGCCGATCGTCGCCGCGAACGCGATGGCGCTGCCGCACCTGGTAGGCGACGGCCAGAACGGCTTCCTGTTCGAGCCGAGCAACCCCACCGATCTGGCCGAGAAGCTGCGCACGGTGCTCGAGATGGCACCGGCCGAGCTCACGGCGATGAAGCAGGAGTCGCTCAACCGCATCGTCGCGCACGACATCCAACGCACGATCAGCACCTTCGAGAGCCTGTATCGTGGAGAAGCTGTGACCGAACTGGTCACGAACGCTGCTCCGGCCGCATCCTCGGACTGATCTCCGAACGGATGCCGGCAGGCGCACGGGGCGGTAGCTCAGCTGGTTAGAGCATCGGACTCATAATCCGCCGGTCACGGGTTCAAGTCCCGTCCGCCCTACTGTAAAATTGATCTGATCAGGGTTTCTTGCCTAAGCACAAAGGCAGAGACTTGATACACTCAACGTTTATTCAACACTTATTCGAAAATTTCGCTCTCTCGCGGCGCCTTCACGGAGCGGTGTTCGGCCCGCCTCGATTCATCTGGGATGGCCTCGAGCACCTTGGTGTTATGAACACCGAACGCCTCTCCGGGCTCGGCCTTGAGCCGGTTCTCACCACGAGCGAACTCGCCGAGTACCTTGGCGTGCACGTGCAGGCCATCTACGATCTGCGCGCCGACGGACGCGGCCCCTCCGGCATTCGGGTGGGGCGCGAAATCCGCTACCGCGTCTCCGACGTGATCTGCTGGCTCGACGGGCTGCATGAGCCGTCCGCTGATCTGTCGCTCCGGGAGGGGGTGCGCTGATGGCTGGCCGGCCCCGCCTGCCCATCGGCACCTTCGGTGCCATCCAGACCTCGCGCCTCGCCCCCGATCGGTATCGAGCCTGGACGCGCTTCCGCGACTGGGACGGACAGACCCGGCAAGTCACCGTCACGGCGGCGAGTAGGAACGCCGCGATTACCCTGCTCAAGGCCGACCTGACGAAGCGGATGCACGCCGGTGACTCGATCGACTCGGTGAACGCTGGTTCGCCCTTCACGCTGTTGGCAGAGGCGTGGCTCGCTGACCTCAGGATGGACGTTGACCGTGCTGATAGTACGAAGGAGATCTACGAGCGGGAGCTGCGCGGCCTCGTGCTGCCGACGTTCGAGCACTTCACGGTGCGTGAGGTGACAGTCGGCCGCATCGAGCACTTCCTGAAGGTGCAGCGCGCCAAGTCGTATACGCGTGCCAAACACTCGCGCACCATTCTGAGCATGGTGCTGGGATTCGCGGTGCGACGAGAGATCATTGCCCGAAACCCCGTCAAAGAAACGTCACGCATGAAGAAGCCCAAACACATACCGAAGGCTCTCACCGCGGAGCAAATCTCGGCGATCCGGGTGGCGGCCCGCGAGCGGCGCATGGGGGAGGGTCGGATGGGCCCTCGTCCCGATGGGCAAGTGCGCGAGCTGATCGAGGTGATGCTCGGCACGGCGACGCGCATCGGCGAGACGCTGGCACTGCGCAAGTGCGACGTCGACATGGCTGCCGACCCGCCCCGTGTGCATATCAACGGCACGGTGATCGTGGGCAAGGGGAAGGGCGTGTATCGGCAGGAGCATCCGAAGACCCACGAGTCGAACCGGGTGGTCGCTGTTCCGGCATTTGCTGCTGAGGTCATTCGCCATAGGCTGGCGCTAATCGCGGGGGCGGATGCCGAACACCTGCTGTTCTTCTCCCGAAACGGCACCCCGCTCGCTCCGAACAACGTGCGGCGCATCTTTCGCGAGATCCTCAAGCTCGCCGGCCTCGAGGGCATGGAGATCACCCCGCACGCCTTCCGCCGCACGGGAGCAACGCTGCTCGCCAACGAACTTGGCATTCAGGCTGCCGCCGACATGCTCGGGCACACCTCGACGGCTACGACGAAGGAGCATTACGCGGAGCCCGATCGCACGGTGAAATCGGAGCCGGCGGATGTGCTGCAGCGGCTTGCGCCAGACGCGTAGCGGTTGGTGCCGACCGCTGCGCGGTGGCCAGGGTTCGCAGGTTCCAACCGTGTCAGCCCGACCAAAGGGGCCGTTCTCGAAACTCTTCGCAGAATTGCCCGCAAGAAATCGCTCCTGATAAAAATCATGGGCGACTTCTTGTTTCCGGAGCGGTATTGCGGTTGATGGTGCTCCGAATCGGCGTCAGAGCACTCGAATAGGACGCGGAACCGATAGTGAGCATAAACGGAATCGTGCGCATGGCCGAATGTTCAATGGCGGTCAAAGACCACACGAGGGGGTCATAGGTGAATGCGACGACTCGTCTCGCGTGCTGGCTTGCTTTCGCGTTGATCACGGCGTATTAGTACCAGCAAGAGATCGACGGGACCGACGAGAGCCTTCACTGCTTTCAAGGCGTCGGCAGAAATGACGGTAGCAAATCCCTCAGACGTTGTGTCATCGAACATCGGTCCGGAGCGACCCCACGTGCCGTCATTCCAGTCGGTCGTGTACGCGGTGACGTCCGCGCCGTGTATCCATCTTCCAATGGATCCGGCGGAGGGAACCCAGCCAAGTGACCTTGCTAGCACCGGATGAATAGCCATCCAATCGGAACGGCGCTCCATGAAAGCCATACCCTGATTCTCGACAAGCAGGCTGTCGAGCTCATCAATGGGTCCAGGAGCGCCATCCCACGCAAGATCCGACAGCTGCCCGCTAAAGAGTTCCTCAGGGCCCAGTTCTGAATCCTTGCGGGTGAGGATGCAGTAGAACTCTTCCTCAAGATGTGGCCGGTTCAGGACTGTTAGAGAGGTCTTCGCGCCGACTAGCTGCAAATCACCGGCGCGAGTCGCGGCGGCATACTCTTCAATTCGTGCGTCGATCTCCGACAACCAGCGGTCCGTGGTCTGATCGTGACCGGCCTGCGGCGCAGCGGGCATCGCTGCCGGCTTTGATGCACGAGGCATACCAACCAGCTGACTATCACCGGTACGAAGCATCCGCTCTCCGAGGATCGATAGCGTCCGAATGGCACCCGCATCTACGAGGTCTCCGAGGACACGCCCGAAGGCGCTCCTAGACGCAAGCACCACGTTCGTTGGATTGGCAAGTTTCATACCCGAACCCGACAGGGAATCGATCACTAGATCTTGAGGAGGCAGGTCGGCGAGGGCGGCACTGGCATATCGCGCGGCCACTGCATGGATGGTGGGCAACTCCAGGCCGGTGGCTTCGGAGAGAAGTTCATACCTATTCTCGAAGGGGAAGAGAAAGGGCAGTCCTTCCCCGAAGAATTCCTCCCGGCTAAACATGTCCTGATCAGGCAGTACTAAGCCGTAGCTCCCAGATAAGGGTCGATCGCGTCGGAGGGTGGCTAGCCCGGCATTTCGATGTGCAAGCCGGCGCACAATCAAATTCGGATGCGTGCGCAGAATTTCATCCGCTTCCGTAGATACTTCGCCGAGCCCGGGATGCGATTCTGCAGCCGCAAGACAGGATGCGATGGATTCCAACACATCATCACTGGCGTGGCTTGAGACTAGCCGCGCCAGTGCCGTTTCGACATCAGGTGAGCGGCGGTCGAGTGCGGCCACGATGATCCGAGCGATGCCCTCCCTGACCGGCCAAGCCGGGTGCGTAAGGTGTATTGCAGCAAGTTCACCCAGCACACCGTCGGCATTCAGCGTCGCCGTCTTCCGAGCAACTCGCATGTTGTCTTTTGCCCACCACTTGACCGTGGGGGCTGGGCGCGCTGCCGGGAGCTGCAGAAGATCTGCGTACCCTTCGAGATACTCGCGGATCTCTGGCCAGAAAGCACTGGCCGGCGCACCGTGTGACATTGCGTCGAAGATGTCATCGAGCTCAGCGTGGAGCATGTAGCTGTACCAGCGCTCCTCTGCGATGAAGGTGGCAAAGTCGAGGGCTGCCTCGCGGGAACTCAGCTTGTTTGTCGATACAAGTATTCGGATCGCGCGTCGGCGCCCGCCGTCCCGGTTGGTGGTCCACGAGTCTAGCGGCAAGTAGGAAACTGCTCTCGCGGCAAGTGAGGCGCCGAGTTCCCCATTGCCGGATTCGAGCTGAGATTCCGCAAGCCACAGAAGCACCTTTCCTAAGTGGTCGGTACCTTCGAACACCTCGGCTACTTGCTCGATGGGCTGGTCCGAGAAGTTGCTTTGGAGGACCATTTCCCACATGAATCTCGAATCTCGCTTTTCATTGGCGACGAGCGTTGCAAGCGCTGGCAAGTCCATAGTCGTGGCGAGTACCTGGCGACGAGTTAGTTTTGTTCCATCCGTCAGCTCAAGAGCGTTGTAGTCCTTGTCGTCCCCATCATCGCGCAATGGTAGGTCTGGGGGTGTGACAGAAAGTGCTTGAAGCCACGTGGATCGAGTCGTAGGTAGCGCATTGGTTTGAATTGCAGCACCGAGCGACTTGAGAACCTGTCTTGGAGCGCGGTCGCGAAGTTCATTGCCCAGAGACGGATGGGCATTGTTTCCGGCGGTGGCGACGATCTCGGCCGTGAGGTCAGCTGCCAAACGCACCGATTCGCTGTTCAACTTTCCGGTAGCCAGAAGTGCGGCAAGCAACTTGCTCAGCCCATCCGTGTGGGAAATCGCACTATTTCCGACCATGTATTCAAAGATCTCGAGAGCGAGTGCCGGGGAGGCGTGCGCGATGGCTGCAGGTAGCTCATCGCCCCCGATGCGATCGTCCGTCAAGGGTTCAGCGGCGGTCAACACCTGGGCGAGCCAGAGTGCCGTGTTGCGCAAGTCAATTTCATCGAGATCTGCTGCCGCTCGTCCAAACCACGTGATCCACGCGTGCAGCTGGTGATCGTTGCGGGACCCGAGCCCAAGAGCACACTTGGGCAGTTCGCTCGCCACACGTGCCGCTTCAGCGAGGTCGCCCAGCTCAGAGAACGCTGTGAGCAGTCGGTCCAGATCGAGTAGCGCGCCGTTGACACCCTGGGAGGGTACTTCCGCCTCGAATTTCTGGAGTGCGTCAGACAGCCAAGGGGGAGCCTGTCCTTCATTGTGCAGGGCAAGCCCAAGATCAAGTCGAATGGCCGCAGGCCATTCTCCTGGCTGGCTTTCGAATCGTCGATCGAGTGCGGCTTGATAGCGGGTCAGCAGCCCCGTACTAACTGAGGCCAAGACTTGGATCGTCAGACGGTTGAGCTCTTGCCGTTTAGCGCGAAGGCTGTGCATAGAACTCCAGTCCTTAGCATGGCGTTCGAAAGGCGGGAACAGATTCATCGTTCCCCCGAGGGCGCTCCAGACGGCTTCCTCGTCCACAGGTGAGCCAGTCTCCACTAAGGCACGGACCAGTCCGAGCGTGCGCACCAGGCGATCGATCCGGGATGCGATAAGAATCGCGTTCGAGAAACTGTGGACGGGCGCGCCCGGGGTTATGTTGTTGCCGGCTGGAGTCTTGGTACTCGGCTTGACAGATTCGATCGGGGTAAGCGGCCTCTGTACCTGGAACTTGCCCAACCCGATCTCCAAGGCGTGGCGCAACGTCCAATAGTGCAGTCGTGTACCGATCGCAGTGTCATCCCCGGACGCGCTGAGGTCGTCCAGCACCAGAGCCTTGTTGTATTTAGTGCGTAGCAGGGTCTCGAGGGATCGCTCGCTCGACATGTACTCGGCCTCTTGTTGTGCCATGTCGAGGAGGGTTGATTGGTAGACGGGCGAACCCTTGAGAGAAGCGTGAAGGTTCGCGAAGAGTTGACTCCGAATCTCAAAATTTTCATGCGATTCGACGTGCGCGGCTAACGTCCGATAGCGAAGGTCCCCCAACAGAGAGCTGAGGTGCTCTACACGGTCAGACTCCAATCCTTTTGCCTTGAGGGCGCCCACCTCGTCAACGATCAGGGCGTCCACAGCAAGGAGGTCTCCGGGCGAGGTGATCGACAGCTCGGCTACAAGTGCTTCAACGAGCTCCGCAAAGAGACGGTAGCCCACGTCGAACTGCCAAACTTTCTCACCTGGTGTCGCCGGGACTAAGTCGCGAGCTCGGGCGAGTGATATTTCGATCGGAAGGAAATGCGCTGCGCACCGGGCCCAGGCTTGAGCGACTTCCGAGTTTGTGTTGATCCCTTGTGAAAGCCCCGGCTGTTCAAGGCCGAAGTGATGGATTGACTCAAAGATCCGATATCCCGCCGGGTTCGACTGCCTTGCCAATTCTGAAGCAAGGTTGTATGCACGAGAAAGCGGTACGCGCAATGATTGCTCGTCACCTACGAAGTCGATGGCGGCGTCGACTCGCCCGGCGAGACGCAGGGCGTTGCATACATCGATCTCGTCAAGCTCATCGGCTTTGTCCTGGACCTCCGACAGAATGAGTAGGCCTCGAAGCAGAGCTGGAAAGTCCCCTTCCTCAGCCGCTGACGACAGCACCAACCTTGCATCATCGGCGATATGGGAGGCAGATCGAAGGTGCACAAACTGCCTGCGGAATTCGGCTTGCGTTCCAAGTCGAAGGACCTCGCCAAACTGGCGAGCTTGTGATCGGTGAAACAACGCCTGCCATCGAATGGCGTCGCTCGTCGAGGTCTCGCAGAGCTCCGCAGCCTCGATGTGAGCCCTAATGTCAGTCTCTTGGTCCGGTTTTCGATTTTCCCCGATAGACGTCATCTCGCGCGCGAATTGCCGGAACGAATCGTGAAAGAACTGCCAGCGCTTTCGCTCGACTCGAAAAAGGAAACGCAGGGTAGTGAGGAGTTGATGGACGGCGGAGTCAGACGCCCAAGTTCGAATCCAGTCCAACTCGAAGCCGATACGTAGGCGGCTGCAGATTCGGAGGAGACGGACTACACCAGAGTCGTGACTCAGCTGGTCCCAGACGGCTCGATATTGGCCTGCGATGTCGCCGTCGTACGCCGGAATGCCGAGCAAGTGCTCAAGCAGATCCCGACCGTCGGTCTCCTCAAGTTGGTTGAGTAAGTAGGCCAGCGCGAGCGGGTGTCCGGCGCTGCGATCAGCGATGAGCTCGTGGATGGCTTCAGGCATGTTGCCGGTCGCAGTGTCGGATCGGCATATGTCTAGGATGGCTGTCCGCGAAAGACGATGGTGCTCGAGGTTTACTTCCGAACGCCCGTGCTCGATGAATTGCTTGGCTTCGCTCGGCAGCGGCACCAAGTCTCGAGTTCCAACCAAGAAGATGATGCCCTTGGGTATTTCGGCAGGTCGTAACAGCTCTCCTGTGAGCGCATCGTTGCCCGAATAGTCGCGCTGGACATGGTCTAGACCATCTACTACCACGATCGTCTTGCGCCCTGTCGCGAGGAACTCAGCGGAGGCTGCGTCTAGCTGTTCACTTAGGAGTTGTCGCAGGTCGCTGACCGTCTCAGGGGTCAGCTGTTTTTGCCGGGAGGGCAGCCCAGCGTTGCGAAGCATGGTGCTGAGGTCATGAAGGAACCATTCAGCTGACAATCGATTGCGAGCTCCGCCGCCTGCGCCCGGAACGAAAGCGTAGTACCGCACCACGCGATCGGATACGCCAGAGAGTGTCTGGGTGAGGAGGGTCGACTTCCCAGAGCCTGGCGGTCCGGTGACTGCGACGTACCCGGTTTCGAGACGATCGAGGCTCGCTTGAAGTGATGCGATGCCTCCGGATAGTGGCGAATATCTCGAGCGGTCCACTGGAAATTCATGGATGCCCTTGAAGGACTTTCGATCCTGCCAGCGCATCTCCGCGAGGATTTGATCGCGGCTTAGCTCAACCGTGCCGCTGGCATGACTGACAATTCGAGACAGGACCGTTGAGAGGCTCGCGATGTCGTCACGACGCGAGCCGGAAGCGTCTTCGAGGGCATCGTGTTGGCCGAGATCCAATCTCACTCGGCAAAGGAAATCACGGAAGTCTGCTGGCGAAAGGCCTGCTTCCTCCTCTAATCGTTTGAGGGGAACGGCCCACTCTTTGAGCGTCCCGAGATCAACGCTGTCTTCGCGAAGAGGTTTAATAGCTCGAGCTAGAAAGGCACGAAAGTGATCCGGGCTCGGTCGCAGGCCGACTTCGACAAGATGATCGCTCGTCGACGGCACCGCTGTCATTGCTAGATGGACGGTCAGTTCTCGTTCGTCCTCCGCCCTCAGATCTGTCCATCCGCGCGCGAGAGCTTTCCAGAGCGAATCCGACGCGGCCCCTCCGGGCGTCCTTCCCGGGCGCACAAGATCAGCGAACGTCACGGTCGCTTTGCTGACACCGCTCTTGAACTGGTAGGCCGCTCGTCGACTTTCGAAGTCAATTAACAGGTCATCCACCTGACCGGCCTGTGTGGAAGCGAGTCGAATTCTCCTGAGATCTGAATCGACGATTCCGTCATACGCCAAGCGGGCGATGTGGTCGTACTGCCAGCGAAAGCCCATCAGGGCGCTTTGTTCTCCGGGAAGCGGCACTTGAACCATGATCAGCATTCTTCCCTGTCGCACGGACTTGCGGGCGCGCCGAGCCGGAGAGGGCGTCATTTGACTCTATCGACCATGAACCGTGGCGCTCCGAGTATCAGGCAGGCGGTTGTTCCAGAGCCCTGGGGAGGTGTCGGATCGAGGAGAGGCTCGATGTGATGTGGAAGATCTAGTGCCGGCCTGTATGCATGGCGCCCATGGCAAACAGCCATAGGCGGCCACGGAACTGTCCAATGACGGCCAGTGCACCTGCCGTGCGGTGGCCATATCTGCCTACTTGTTCCAAACCCCGCTCGCGTCAAGCGGTGGGTGCTCCCTTCTGGGGTTTGATCATGGTGTCTAGCCACATCAAATCTCCCGGAACGAGGCCCCGAAACGAAGTGTGACGGAGGAAACATGGACATCCCATGCTGCCTACGATCTGACCGGATCGGTTGGCGGTGCGGCCGAGCCGTCCGGCTGCTCGCAGCACACCGTTGCCCGGCACGTCGCGGCCCACGATGCGGGCAAACCGATCGCCGCGCCCGATTGCCGGGGCCGGGTCACGGTTGCGTTCATGCCCAAGGCCGAGGAATGGGTCGAGACGTCTCGGGAGATCAGAGAGAGTCGGCGCGAGCATAGAACTCGGCCTCGGCGTCACGTCGTCTGGCGACGTCGTCGACGACGAAGTGCACGAAGTCCTCGTCTCTATTGCCGATGACTACGTCTTCGGCGGGGTCGGCAGGTGTTTCTCCCGGCCAAGTGATCTGGCGAGTCAGGCGGTCTCGTTCCAGGCGGGTCCCCGACGTCGCGACCCAGTCGTGGAGTCGCTGGCGGGCGTCGGCGAAGTCGCGGTGCCAACCGAATGGGGCTGAGCCGTGCTGGTCGGGGTCGTAGGCACAGAGCCAGTGCAGGTGAAGCGCTGAGAGCTCCCAAACCAGCTCAGGGTGCCGGTGCCAGAGCGGCGGCACGATGGATGCCGGGAGCCCGTACGTGCGTCTCAGCCAGTTCACCCAACGGTTGAGCTCGATCCATTCGGTTTCGGCGTCCTCGGCGGTAAGGAGGTTCCAGTTGACTGGGTGGGGAGGCTCTGCGTTCAGAGGCGCTTCGACTTCGTCGAACGAACCTGCGTTCAGCGATGAATCCGGATCACCAGGCGTCCACTCACTTGAATATGCCGGCATCGCGAAGCTCACCGCTCGAGTGCGATCGAGCCGACACGGTATGGAACCGCCGATTGTGAAGCGTCCAGCTGCGCGATGGGCGGCTCGTGATCGGTGCTCGCGGCTTCACGGCGAGCACGGTCGACCTCGTAGTTCGTGCGTGCGAGATCGTGACCGATCTTCTTCGCGACGAACTCCTCGCGCTCTTCGGGCTCACCGTCTCGTTCGAACTGGAACGAGCGCACGTAACCTTCGGCGACGAAGCTGTCGCCCTTCACGAATCGCGTGTACGCCCTCTCCGCGGTGGCACGGTAGGCGACCAAATCGTGGAACGTTGGCTCGAGCTCTGTGAAGCCGCCGCCGTCATCGCGGCGGAAGTGCGGTTGGCCGACGCGCACGTAAAAGCGGGTGTCTCCGGTTTCAGTGACTGACTGCTGTGGTTCAGAGGCGATGAAGCCTGAGAGCGACTGCTGCGTGTGAAATGCCATGGGACTCGTCCTCCTGGTGATGGGCGGATTCACTGAGATCCGTTCCTATTGGTAGGTGCGCCATAAGGGCCACCGTTCTCTGTGCAGGCAGCGACCGTCATTCGGCGTCAGCGGCCGGCTTCTCGGTTGAGGCCTCGTGAGTCGGTACCCGCAACAGCGACTCGATCTCCGTGCGGTTCGCGCGCAGCGCTTTGGCGTCGGGGCGGCTGGTCCACAAGCGGAGTTGAGCGACAACCGGTGGAGCTGCGCGGAGCATGATCAGGCCGGTGCCGAACGGGAGGGTGCGGATCGTGTCGGGCGGCATGATCGCGACGCGGCGGATGGAGCGTTGCGATGAGCGGGAGCCGCGATCGCCGATTGTCGTCGAGTCGGTCGATTCGTCGCGCTCGCCGATGAGCGTCGACAGATCCTGTAGATCTCGCGAGTTGGATGCTCCGCCGAGCACGATCTTGACGATCGATGAGTCCCAGATGGCCCCAGCTGCATTGTCGCTCCACTTCGTTCGTGCTTGGGCGAGCGACTGCAGCACCGGCATCGTCGTGATCCCGGTGCCGCCGCCCTCCGCCATGAGGTTCGGGAGCGAGGGCAGGGGAGCGAGATTGCCGATCTCGTCGAGGGCCAGCAGCAGGGGCGGGTCGAGGCGTGCGCCGGCGTTCCGCGCGGCAATGTGGCGAGCAGTCTCGATCAGGTCTTCAACAAACGCGGAGACAAGCGCGGCGGAGTTGTTCGCGCCAGCTCCGGTGGCGAGCAGATACAGGGTGCCGTTGCTACGCAAGAAGCGCTCGGGGTCGAATCCTTCGCCGTCGCCGGGGGATACGGCATCCAGTACTCGAGGATCAGCCAGCGCACCCAACGCGAGCGAGACGCCCTGCCAGATGGAGTCGCGCGTGCGGGGGTCGGCCTCGAGCATGGACTGGAGGGAGTCGCCCCAACCGGTGGCCGCGGCCGGGGTGCTCAACAGGATGGACACGGCGTCGTGGGCCGCTGCTGGATCGAGGGTCCAACGAAAGAGTTCGCCGGGGGAACTGTGGTCGAGCGCCGCCGCGTGCAGCAGCGACTGGAGGGCGGCGCGGGTTTTGGCTTCCCAGAATCCGCCACCGTCGACGCCGCCGGCGGCCAGACCGGTTCCGGCGGCCAGCCCCGTCGCGCGGATCATCGCGGTGAGCGGGTCTTCGCAGCCGCGGATCGGCGACCAGCGCAGCCCTACCGGCACGCCCGCTGCAAGTTGTTGGGGATCGAACACCGCCACGGGGCCTAGCCGTTGCCGGGCACGGAGCGTGGCGGTGAGGTTGTCGGGGCGCGTGGAAGTGGTCACGACCGGGCCAGGGGCGTCGAGGATGGCGTTGATCACGATGTGCGCGCCCTTGCCAGAGCGTGGCGGGCCGATGACGAGGATCGAGTCCTCGACGCTTGCCCACACCGTGGTGCCGTGGGATCGGCCGATGCGGTAGCCGACATCGCCGGGGGTGGGCTTTGTGAGGGAAGGGCGAAGGTGTGCGGCGCGCTTCATGAGCGCCGTGTGTGAGGCAGCTCGGGCGACCTCGGCGCGGGTTGCAATGCCGGGGATGCGATGCGGATCGAGCTTGGTGGTGCGGCCGGGGTCACGCAGCATCCGCCAGAGCCACATTGCCGCAGTTGCGGCCGCACCGACGAGCACGGCTGCCGCCGCCCAATACGCGAACGGGTTGAGCCCCGGTGCATGCAGGGCCGCCGAGGGGTTACCCGGGTTCAAGAGCACTGAGAGTCCGGATTCCGGCCCGCTGGCGGGTTGGGCGATGCCTGTCGCCCAAGCTGCGACTGTGCCCGCTGCGCGGAGTAGCAGGGCGAACGCGGCGGCGCCGATCAGGAGCGCGATGCCGAGATTGGTGAGCTCGTCGCCGAGCGTGCCCTGAGCTCGTGTCGTGCTCATCGCAGCCGTCGCCATTCCCGTCCGGATACTCAGAGCACCCAGTCGGGGCCGACCCGAGAGGAGCTCCTGGTGGGCGAGTACGCAAACGTTCGGTCGCCGGAGAAGCCGGCTGTCGAGTCCAGCAGGTCGGTGACATCCTGGGCGTCGGTGACGATGCTCGCGATTCCTTCGTGGATCAGCCGATGGCAGCCCGCGCTCGCCGCGCTTGTCACGGGGCCGGGAACTGCACCGACTGGTCGGCCCAGAGAGTGCGCCTGGCTGGCGACGTCCAGCGACCCCGAACGGTGCCCGGCCTCAACAACTACTGTCGCGCCGGAGAGTGCCGCGAGAATCCGGTTGCGCTGCAGGAAGCGCCACCGAGTCGGCGCAGCGCCAGGCGGCAGTTCAGTGACGAGCAGGCCGCCGCTCTGTTCAATGCGCTCGAAGAGCTGCTCGTGACCGGCTGGGTAGAGCCTGTCGAGCCCGCCTGCGAGCACGGCGACGGTCGAGCCGGGGGAGGCTGCGGTGGCGGCGCGGTGCACTGCTCCGTCGATGCCGTAGGCGCCCCCGGAGAGGATCACTCGGCCTTGATACGCGAGCGCCGAGGCAAGCTCGATCGCGACATGCTCGCCATATCCCGTCGCAGCGCGGGCGCCAACGATCGTGACACGACCGGGAAGTGGGGCCAAGAGCACACGCGGATTGCCCCTGAGCCAGAGCGCGATCGGCGCACTTGCGCCGAGCTGTTGTAGCTCGCCCGGCCAATCGAGGTCCTCCGGAACGAGTAGCCGCATACCGGTGCGCTCCATGTCACCTCGGATGCGGTCGATCTGCCCCGGATTGATGCGCGGGGCGAGCCGTCGTCGCCACAGCTCACCTTCCGCGGGGTCGACGCCGTTCGGGAGACGCGCTTCGGAGCTGATGAGCTCTACGGTCTCGACCGCGCCGAGCTTGGCGATCAGCTTGCCCGTGATGACATCGCCCGGCTCCGAGAGCGCAGCCAGCGTCATCCTCGCCTCTCTCACATCGTCTACATTCGCAGCCATCGCTCGGCCTCCTCGATCTGAATGAAAGGTGCGCTCTGGCACACGCGTACCGGTCACACTCCCGCGGTCATGCGGGCCGTGGTGTCGAAGAGCGCGAGCTCATCGGGGTGCAGCTGGTGCTGCACGACGAAACTGCGATCCTTCACGCGCCAGAGCCCCTGGCCCGTGCCGAGCGCGGGGAGTAGCTTCTGCTCGGTGCCGCTGAGCCCGAGTGCGCTCGCCGTGGATCCGAGCTGGTCGGGTTCCTGGCGGTAGACGATGCGCGTCTCGGCGTTCGCGAGCAGTGACGAGGCGAGCGCGCGCATTGCGGAGCCAGAGTCGCCGACGTTGTCGAGGTCGCTGAGTTTGTGGAAGATGAGCATGTTCGCGATGCCGTAATGCCGGGCAAGGCGCCAGTGGGCATCCATGCGGCGGAGCAGCGCCGGGTAGGCCATGAGGCGCCAGGCCTCGTCGTAGATCACCCACCGTTGGCCACCCGCCGGGTCGGCGAGCGCCGACTCCATCCACGCCGACGAGCACGTCATCAACACGGAGATCAGCGTCGAGTTCTCGGCCACCCGTGAGAGGTCGAGGGAGACCATCGGCAGCGCGGGGTCGAAGCGCACCGTGGACGGCCCGTCGAAGAGGCCAGCGAGGTCACCGGCAACGAGGCGGCGCAGCGCATGGCCGACGAGGCGTCCGTCCTCCGCGAGACGGCCCTCGTCATCCTCAGGATTCGGCGTGAGAATTCGATCCACAACCATCGGCAGGATCGGTACCTCAGCGCTCCGAACAGCATCGGCGAGCGCGAGGTCGATCGCCGTGTGCTCGAGCGGGCTCAGGGGTCGATCGAGCACGGTCTCGGCGAGGGCGCCGATCAGTTCGCGGCGTCGTGCGGCCAGTTGCGCGGCCCATTCGGCGTCCGAGGCGGATGCCGCCCGGTGGCCCTCATCGAGCGGGTTCAGTCGATTGCGCAAGCCGTGGCCGAGGATGATCGCCTTGCCGCCGACGGCCTCGGCGACGGCGGTGTGCTCACCCTTCGGATCGCCGGGCACGTAGACGCGCCGGTCGAAGGGGAGCGAGCGCGTATAGAGCGACTTCGCCAGCGACGACTTACCGGAGCCGACGATACCGGCCAGCACGACGTTTGGGGCCGTGATCATCCCGCGCTGGTAGAGCACCCACGGGTCGTAGACGAAGGATCCACCCGAGTAGAGATCCTGCCCGACGAAAACGCCGGCCGAGCCGAGACCAGCCTCGGCGAGGAACGGGTAATGGCCGGACAGCGTTGCTGACGTGTCCTGGTGCTTGGGGAGGTGCAGTCGACCCGGCATCCGCAGCTGTGCGGGTCCCGCCTCGCCAGCAGCAGGGAGATAGGTCGACGCGCGTGCTTCGTCACGCTCGGCCTGCCAAAGAGTGCGTGCCTCGAGTCGCTTGGCCCGGTGGGCGTCTGATTCGATGGCGGATGCTTCACGCTTGCGTGCGCGGCGGTCGCGGCGGAGCTCGCCGTGCGGTTCGACCAGTGCGGCGGTGTGGAGTTGTTCGTCCCTGGCCCGGTTCACAACGCGACCGCGTGCCCAGTGTTGTTCGCCGACCCGACTCGGGTGCTGGCCCAGGTATCGGCGACGTCGTGTCGCCCCCGCGCGCGATGCGTGGCGGATGTCCTCGGCACGGAGACGAGCTCCAGCTCGGGGTCGGCGGTGTATCGACGCAGAAGGGATACATACCCGAACGACGCGCTGTAAGTCAGCGCATACGGAGAGTCGAGTTCTTCAATGGTCCGGTCGGTGCTCCCGGCTGGAATGTGATCGTAGACGTAGCCATTCATGAGTGCGGCGTCGACCGTTTCGTCGCCGTAGTCCCAGTGCTGCAGATGCTCGATCGCCGCAAACGGTCCGCGGTGGTCGATCAGGTCGAACAGCTCGTCGGCCTCTTCGCCCTGTAGAAAGATGACGCTGATCCAGCGGGTTGCCGGGGCATTCACGCGATCGTCGAACATGTCGACTCCAATCCGGATGCTTTGCACTTCAGGTGCGCACGCTCGCCCCGTCGGAACTGTAGAGGTCGTCACGTGCTCTGAAACGTCGATAGGTGTCCGCGGGGCATGCGTCTCCCGCTGTGCGGCAGTGGGAAACTTCCCGTCCGGCACTTGTGAAGCGCTCATTCCCGTACTGCAGTAGTCTCCGCACGTGCAACGCCATCACCCCATTTTCAGCACAGACGAAGTGAACTAGACGAGGCAATGAAATTTGGTGTCGCGAGGCGTTAGTAGCTAGACGTAAGGGGAACCCATACTCACGCTGTGGATGCTATCTGGGTTACGGACCCAATGAGCTCGTTCTGGGATGGGGGTTGGATCGTACTTAGGTGCGTTCTGCTGATTGACAACACTGGCCGGGCGAAGTGCTCGGCGACGAAGCTCCCATACGAGTTCTGCGAGCTCATGTCGCAAGTCGCGCCCGACAAGCCGTTCGTCGAGTCTTGCCGCATCTTTGGAGAGGACTTCACGATATGGGAGACCTGTCACACGAGTGAGCGCGTGGAACAGACAGACTCTCAGCTCATGGTCAATGGGTAACTGGATCGGAAGCGAAAATGGAGCCGAGGGGTAGAGCGTGAGCGCTGCTTCAACGTCAGTAGCAGCTTCGACGATCTCGGAGTCGGACCCGCCGGTTGTGAGGCGCCGATGCAGCGCAGAGAGAGATTTTTGAAGCGTATCCAGTTGTAAATCGAATGCGTTGCGTTGTCGAGCGTAGGTGGTGACGAACACTGCCGCGATGGCAACAATCACGCTTATCGTCGCGACCTGATTTTGCAGACGAGATGCGATTGCGGTTACTCCGGCCGCAGCGACGATGCACGCAACGAGCCATGCGGACAACGACCAGACGCGGGCCCGGCCAGGATGAACCTGCGTCAGCACTCCGATCAGAGGGGGGCTCGCAGACAGCGCGGCGACCGAAAGTCCAACCGCGAGCATCTGTATCGCCACGATGCCAATCAGCGTCACCGTGGAACTCGACTCTTGCATAGCAAAAAACAGCCAGATCGCGGCGCAGGCTGAGATCGCGAAGGACCCAATCCGGCACAGATTACGATGGAGCACTTCGCTAATGCGCATAGTTTTGTTGAGCACTCGCACCGAAGTATCGTCGCCTGCCCACACTGCGAGAGGCGTCCCTATGGCAATCCCCGCGATGCCTACAGACAGGACCGCGTAGCGCCAGTTCTCTCCGAGCTGCGAAGTGAATAGGTTCCCCGCCACGGTGGCGATCAGACCGGCCACTGCGAGTACAACGCCAGTGGCAGCCCAACCTCGATGCGGTCCTAAGGCCCGGCGGGGAGGAGCCGCGTTGAGAGACAGGTCTTCGGCTAGCTTCCACAAAAGTGAGTGGTGGAAGTTGGAGCGAAGGGGCATCGTCATGAGATGCAGTTTGGTGGGTGGGACTGACAGGGCGCAAATTCGGTGCTGAGCGATCATCTGGATGACGAGTTCGCCTTCGTCCGCGGGCGGTCTCTTGTTCGGGTTGGCCTGCCGGGAAGCAGAGTCAGGAGCGTGCTTACCCATCGAGGGAGAAACTCATGGTCCACGAACTAACGGACTCCGGCGCTTCCCGGAGAAGTGCGGCTGGCCGAGGCAGCGCGGCAATTCCTCACCGCAGCTTGTTGAACGGACCAGCTTTGGCCAGTGGTGCCCGCGCAGTCCATCGCAGCTGGTTTTCACACACTCCGGCACAGCGGCAGCGCCGCCGCGGTGAACGCCTGCGCTTGCTGCCCGACAAGTCGCCGTGTCTCGCAGGATGCCTGGATAGCGGCCTGCTCGATCGAGGCGACCGCCGCATCCAGGTCGTTGGCGTTGGGCGCGGTCACGCAGATGAGGCCGGTCGTGTGCAGCACGCCGTGGCCGGCGGTGAGGTCGGCCTCTTGCTGCAGCACGTCTTCGTACTCGGCGTTTGCGCTGGCATCCTCGATCTGGCCGATGCGTTTGCGCTGGTGGGCATCGCTGATCAGCTCGGTCTTCTTTTTGCGGAGGTCGCGGGCTGCCTGGTCCGCGCGAATGGGCAGGTAGTGCAGTGACACCGTGCGCAGGACGCCGTTGGTGAAGACGACGGGGGAGAGGAAGCCGGGGTACACCTGCGACCGCGGCCATTCGCTGATCCACAGCACCGCGTGAAATGCGGTGTCGGAGCGGAGCCGGTCCCAACTTTCGGTGACGGCAACCGGGCCCGCGGTGGAAAGGTCACGCCCAATTTCGCGATGGCGTTCGAGACTGATGCCAATGGCAGGGTCGTAGGCCGTTCGCAGGATGCTTGCGAGCTCGTCGGCCGTAAGCCACCCACCGACAACGAGATCCGCCGCGCGCAGGGCGCCGGTCAGAGCCGTCATCTCCTGGCGAAGCACCGTTGCCGCGCCGCGCATGCCGCCGCCCTGCGTGCGGATCTGTCGGGATGCAGCGCGGAGGTCGAGGGAGAGGCTGACCGTGGTCGCGTGGCGTTCGCCGGCCGGGCCGGCGCGCTCGATGAGGTCGCGGTAGGTCGCGGTCGCCCAACTGTCGTCCTTGATGCCGTGCTGCTCCCACCACTCGGCGAGGGCCGTGCCCGAATCGGGCAGGGTGCGTTCCGACACCTGCAGGCGGGCAATGCGCCCAGATCGGCACGCGCCGGCGAGCACGCGCCCCCATCCGGCCACGCGCCGATTCTGCTCGCCCGGGTCGAGCAGGGCGAACGCGGGGTGCGAGACCGCGACGATCGCGGTGAGGGTCTGCTCGTGCGGGTCGTGCACCATGACCGCACCGGACTCGGGATCGTTCCACTCACGCAGCGAGGCCGCGTCGCCGGGGAGTGCGAGCGTGCCGACAGGGCGGGGGCGGATGACGCGGCGCCGGTAGGTGAGTTGACCGTGTGCGCTGCGCCACATCCATCGGCTGACGATCGGCACCCACTCGACGAGTTTGCGTCCACCGATCGGGATGGCAGCGGTCAGCGCTGCGGTGCCCCAGATCGGACTCGTCCACGCGATGCCCGAGGCGCCCGCCGTGTACAGCGCGGTGACCAAGGTGAAGATGCCGATTGACATGGCGATCAGCTGAGGTACCGAGAGGCCGAGCAGGACGCCGCGTCGAGCCAGTCGGGAGAACTGCACCGGTCCGAGTTGATACTCGGCATGGTTGTTGCCTGTGATCATGGCTAGGCGTCCTTCCTTGCTCGTGCGGCCGTGGGGGACGCAGCATCCGGTGAAGGTGAAGACGGCCTCGGGCGGCGGGGGCCGACGACCCGGGGCGGGCTGCTCGGTGGGGCGGGTGCCGCGCTGTCGTCGGCGGATTGCGTGTGCGCATCGGCCGCCTGCCCGACTGTGTTGCCGACTCGCGGGCCAGCCTTGGCTGCTGTGGTGGCGACGACGGCCACTCCGGTCGGTCCCGCAGCGGCGGTTGCGCCCGCGGTGCCTGCGCTGGCGGTACTGCCACTTGCCGCGCCGGTGCTCGAGGTGCCGGTAGATCCGGCAGTGCTTGCCGAGGATGTGGCGGGGCCGCCACCGCCACTACCCGCTGTGGTGGGGGCCGTGCTGCCCCGGGCTGGCGTAGCGCTCTCACCGCCACTGCTCGGGCCAAGGATCTTCTTCGCGCTCTCCTTCATTGGTGCGCTCGGCACCGGAACGGGCCGGTTCATCGCCGATTTGGCTTCTTGCTCGCTCGACATGGCGTGGTACATGTCGAAGCCAATGAAGCTCAGGAACTTGTACGTGATGTACGGCGCGAACGCCGCGATGAACATCAGCACGATGCCCGCGATCGGATCGCTGATCGAGGCGAGATCCGCATCGATGGGTGCCGAGACCTGGGCGACAGCCACCAGGAAGATGACGACGAGCACAAGTTTCGACAGGATCAGGGCGATCACGAAGGCGACCCATTTCGTGAACCAGCCTTTCGTGGCATCCCATGTTGCACCCGCGAGGGCGATCGGGCCGAAAACGATCGCGACCAGCAGCAATGCCTTGCGGATGAGGAGCGAGAACCAGACGATCGCTGCGGCGCTGATCGCGAGCGCAGAGAGGAAGATCGTCACGATCGCGCCGACGCCGGGAGCGCCGATGCCGATCGCCGTGAGCCCACCGGCGAGCAAAGCGATGCGGTCGCCCATTCCCTCCATGGTGTTGCCGCTGGCCTGAACGACCCCGATCGTCAGCTGGTCGGTGATTTCGAGCATCAGCCCCGTGACGGTGATGAGCACGAAGGATCCCAGTACCGACTTGGCGAGGCCGAGTGCGGCCCGGGAGAGAGCGGTCGGGTCGCGGTGGACGAGCCCGGTGATGAGTTGCAGGCAGAAGAGTATGAGGGTGACGAAGACGGCGACGCCGAAGAGCACGTTGTACACGTCGATGTACCCGGGGTCGGTGACGTCGACGAGTGTGGTCGTGTCGAAGGCATTCCACACGGCCTCGAAGAGCCAGGCGGCGGCCGAGCCCATTGAACTCGCGAGCCAGTCGAACGGCGCCGCGATCAGGGAAGCAGTGCCTTCGCCGACGGTGTCGCACACCTCGGCGATGACTGGGATGTCGCAGACACTCATCGCTCTGCCCTGTCGTCTGACCGGGTCAGACGGTTTGGCCGACGTTCCAGAAGAAGTTGATGAGCGTGACAGCTGCGCCGCAGATGATCGCCGCCCCGCACGACACGAGCACGCCGAGCTTGCCGCGCGACGCCAGGTGCGGGTTTGAGGAGTTGGCGCCGAAGCCCCACACGATCGCCGAGATGATCAGGGCAAGCACGCTCAGGATCAGTCCGACGGTCATCACTGCCCCCACGATGACGCGTAGCTGCTCGATGCCGGGAAGCCCGGTCCCGTTGGGGTCGATGTCGATCACTGCGTGCTCCCTCGGTCGTGGCATGGGTACGAACGTCAGGTGCGCGCGGCGTTCCCGAGACGCGTCAGCGCCGCGAGTCGTTGAGCACTAAGTCGAAGTATCGCCGTGATGCTTGAGCGCCGATATCCCGTGGTCGGCGTTTAACGCGCCACGCAAGAATCCGAACGAGGAGGTCGGCCTTCTTTGTCGGTCGGCGGAGCACGCGCTGAGAGGCGATAGTCTTTCCGAATCCATCGTACGGAGGCCTGCAGTGTCGGAACCCCGAATCCATAGTCGGAGCTTCAGCGTTATGGGCGCAATGTTTGTCGCGGCGTTTGCCCTCGCTGGTTGCTCAAGCCCAGCGCCGACTGTAATTACCGCCGCGCCGGCGACAGGCGAGGCCCTTGTGGGAAACGGTTACGACCTTACGCTCCCCGAAGGCTGGTCTGAGCAGAGCGACGAATCGCTACTGGGCTTAGAAGACGTACCGGGCTTCGACGTGATGGCTTTCGACAAGACTGACCTCGACGGCTTCGCGGACAACCTCAACGTCATTGCATCCTCTGCGGGGGGAATGACGCCTGACCAGGCGGAGTCGCGCGCTGTGGACGAGTTTGAGGGCGCGGGCGTAAACGTGACGATACGCGACCGCATCATGGTCGCAGAAACGGAATCCGTTCACCTCTCAGCCAGGGGCTCTAGCAACGGAGCAGACTACCAAATCGAGCAGTTCCTCATCCCTGTCGCGGATTGGAATACGTTCGTCGTTACGTTCTCCTTTAGCCCGACCGTTTCCGAATCGGACCGCAACAACCTTTCGGAATCGGTGCTGGCGACCTGGATCTGGGCTTAAGAGCCGCACCGCCCCGCCGCTGGCCACTCGCCTCCTCAAGGTGGGGGCGCAAAACAGCATCGTTTTGTGAACCCGACGAGGACCACGACCTCACATCAACGGCGTGTTTCAAGCACCGGCCGTGCAGGTCCCTCCGTCGGCCGTCGAAACTTCCGTTTGTCACAGCCACCTCTCGTGCTTTCGAAGAACAGTTTCACTGTCGAAAGTTCCAAAAGCGGTGTCATGTGCACCCGAGGCGTGAACCGCATCCGATACAACGGCAGCGCGCCCCCGAATGAGCGCTTTCGGCCAAGCCGCCAGCCATGGCACCTTGGAACATGCCCAGCCAGTACACCCACGACATGTGCCGCATCTGCCGACAGAAGACCAACTGGAAGTACCTGCCGAACGAGCGGGACCAGTGGGGGCGTACCCTCATGGTCTGCACCAACTGCAACACCAGAAAATCGAAGCCCGGCCAGGAAAAGCAGAACCTCTGACGCCGCCCTCCAAGTAGCGAGCGGACATCTGGCCCCAGATGGGCACACCCAAAGAACGGCCCCTATGCTGAGCCCATGACCAACGCCGCGCAACTGTCGTTTGGGCTTGCAGATGCAGTTCTAGCAATGTCCTCGACGCTGACAGCAACCAATTTCTACCTTGACTCGAGTGATCTCGAGGGGGACTTCCTCTCGACAGCCGCGGAACGACGTGCGCGTCTGTACGAGCACCTCAATGCTGTGGAAGCCGGCGACCTCGTGCTCGTCGGCGAGGCCGCGGGATGGCAGGGGGCTCGGCAGTCCGGGGTGCCATTCACCTCAGCCGCCGCGGTAGGTCTTCGCGGCAAGATCGAGCCAAGTGCCACTGCCGTACACAAGTTGCTCGCGAGCGTCGGGGCGGGCGAACGCACTCTCCTTTGGAATGCGTTCCCGCTCCATCCGCATGATCCGGGCAAGCCTCGCACCAATCGGACTCCCACGTCGGCCGAGCTAGATAGCGGGATGGATGCCCTCCGTCTGGCGATAGCGGGTCGCCGCATAGTCTGCGTCGGCAAGAAGGCCGGGGGGAGTGTCGAGCAGCTTCTAGGCCACAAGATCCCCGACATCCACCACGCCTCTTCTGCCAGCCCGGCGATAGTCGTCCGCCACCCAAGCTACGGTGGCGCCCCGCGATTTGGCTCTGAGACCGCTGCGGCGCTCAGTATCTGGAATTTGGGGTAGACGAAGTCTGACAGTGGGAGTGTCGCCCCTGAAGGTTCATCGGGATCTGACGGCCCAGCGGGAGCGGACATGACCGCGAGACAGCATAGGCGCTATGAAGCGAGGCGGAGAGCGGCCACGGAAGATGGTCGTGAACCGACAAACTCACATCTGCAATGCAAGTTGAACCGTTCCCGGTTTCATGCCGCAGTTCTACCAGCGACGTTCTTGGTGCTGAGCAGCTGATTGTCAGAGCTGTCCGCCGACCTCCAACAGGAAGTTGACCCAGGCGATGCAGGCACCGGCGAGCACAGCAGCCCCGCACGCCACCCAGAGTCCGATTCGGGCTTTCGTGGCAGCTTGGAAGTGGCCGTTCGCTGTGGCAAGTGCCCAGGTGACCCCGCAGAGGATCATCATCAGTACCGCCACGATGAGCACGAATGTCAGCAGGGCGCCGACGATGCTCTGCAGTTCGGCGGCGCCGCCCACGGCGCCGAAGTCCGGGAAGATGTCCATATCATGCTGCCTTTCCTGGTCTGCACCCCGCCGGCGCGACCTCGGCACTGGCGAGGCCCGTTGCGCCGTGTTCGGCGAGCCACACCATTGCGTTGACGGCGGGCTCGCGCTCACCGCCCGGGTGAATCTCGACATGAAGGTGTGGGCCGGTCGATTTGCCCGCGGAGCCGACGTCACCGATGTGTTGACCCGCGACCACGCTGTTGCCCACTGCGACGTGGATGCCCTCGTCATACATGTGGGCGTAGTACGAGGCGACGCGCTCACCGCCGACTGTGTGCTCGATGACGATCAGCCCGCCGTACGTGCCACGTCGGCCGGCGAAGCTGACGACTCCGTCGGCGACTGCGAGGATCGGGGTTCCCGCAGGTGCGGCGAGGTCGCTTCCGGCGTGGAAAGCCTGCGCTCCGGTGACGGGGTCGGTTCGCCAGCCGAAGCTGTCGGTGCCGGTGTACGTGCCAGCAGGGAGCGGGAACACGATGCGTGAAGTCTCCGGAACAGCCGGATTCGCAGCATCCGCGCTCGCCGAAGTAGGTTGAGTGAGCGCAGCAAGGATCGCTTCCGCGACCGGCTGATAGTTCTGATACCGATCGGGGTAGGCGCTAACCTCCACAGCTTGCGCGGCCTCGCCCGGGTCCACGAGCTGCCAGCCGGCAATATCGAGTAGCCCGCGCGGTGATCCGGCGTTCGGCCCAGATAGTCCACCGAAGAATGCCCGTGCCTGATACTCCGGATCCATGAGTTCGGCGACGGTGCCCCAACCCGAGATCGAGCGCATTTGGAAGAGCCCCAGCGAATCGTGATCGGAGCCGAACCCGTCATTGGGGTAGCTCGCGGACTCGGGGTACGCGGTGGGATTCGCGAGCATGCGCAGCGTCGACTCCGTGAGCGCGGCCATCAGTGCGATCAGCGCTCCCTCGCGACCAACGCCGGCCGTGCGTCCTCCGACGGAGAGGATCGTCGCCGCATGGGTGAGCTGCTGTCGATTGAGGGTGATCGACTGACCGTTTCGCGTGTGTGCGGTTAGCGAGTCCGGGATGCTGCCAACGAGGAGCGATCCCGAGCCGCAGGAGATCGCAGCGGGGTTCATGAGCGCTGCGACACTCACCAGGCCAACAAACGGTCCGACCAGCACGAGCAGTGCGAGGATGCCGATGATCTTCTTCATCGCTCGGCCTCATTCCAGGGGACGGTCGAGCTGCGAGAGGCGAAGCAGCGCACACGGGTCCAGGCCCGGGCACGCGACAAACGCTGTGAACGATACCTGTCGCTCCGTACGCGTGACCTCGGTGTTCCACGTGCCCGCACGATGGCGGGTTCCCACGATGGTCAGTGCCGTGGCGCCTCGCGGGAGCTGGCCTGGCGCCGCCTGCTCGAGCGCGGTCGACCAGGCATCCGGCACGGTGACTGATTGCAGTTCAAACCACTGGAGAGTGCCGAACGCTCTGAGTTGCTGCCACATTTCGGCGATCGGCAGGTAGCCACGAACATCGGATGCCACGGCCGCCGCTTCATCCACATCGGCGGCGTCGACGAGCACTTGTGCCCACGCGGCGGGGCCACTTTCGTGGCGAGTGTCCCAGGTGAACAGGGCACGCGCGACGCTGCGGGCGAACAGCACCGGGTCTGACGTCCCGGCCACGGGCTGAGGCTGGCCGATGCGCAGCGGCAACGTCGGCGAGACGGATGCTTCGTTCGCCGGCACCTCCGTCCGGCTCGCGTTCGCTGGCCCACGGAGCAGCCCGTAGAGGCCGACTGCCATGAGTACGAGCAGCGCGATGGCGCTGCCGACGATGGCGATGATCAGCCGGCGCCGGCGAACAAAGTGCATGGTGAGCTCCTCGAGAGCGCGTCGTAGAGCCGCGCTATCTGCAAGGTGCACCCGATTGTGCTTGGTGGTGGCCGCCTGAGTTGGGCAGGGTGTGCTGGTGTCGGTGCGTTGAATCTCAATGGCGATGGGTGACGAAAACCCTCAGGCGTTGCTCGGCGCACTCAACCCAGCGTCTTGGCATATTGTCAAGCCATGACGGTTTCCGAGCGGCAGTTGCGTAGAGACGAGTTGCTCGAACGCTCGTTAGCTCTTGCCGCAAGGCTGAAGCGAGCTTTGGACGCCTTCGACGGTGGGGCCCTCGACGCTGCAGAAGATGTTTCCGCGTATACGCGCACCCTGCTGGCATCTGGGCAGGGCAACATGGTCATCTCGAGGCTCTGCCGTGAGCACAGTCTGCCTCTGCCCCAATTGGCCGTATCGGCACCGCCAGCGAAAGCGCCATCTGTGTTTCTCTCGATCGGCCTATTGCCTACTGGCGAGGATTCGAACGCAACCGAACATCGAGGAATCTCAAAAGTCATTGGTTTCCGTTCTCTCGTCGAATCACCCGCGGTTGAATCCAATGCCACGCAGCGGACTTCGAACTCCTGGGGCTACGTCGCGAACCAGTTTGGCAACACATGGGGCAGTCACATCTCTACGACAGTCCCTGAACTCTTCTCGCGCTTCGCGATGTTCGATTCGGTCGGGATTACGCTTCGTGAGTACGCTGTCCGGCAACTTGGGTGGTTGGCTGAAGAGGCACTTAGGCAGACACTGTCTAGCCACGACTCAAGTTTGGCGGCGGCGACGAGCACGCGAGGAGTCGACTTCCGTGGACTAACAATCACTCATTTGACGGTGGCCCGAAGCGATCCAGGCGCACCGTTCGATATAGCCCCGCAGTTCTCGCTCACACATATCAACGAGCCATCGACGATCATCAATTACGAACACGATGGTTATCGCACATGGCTCGGATTCAAGGACGGGTATCTGCGCATCGAGGGTAATGTTCCTCAAGGACAAATTGGGAAGCTCGCACCTCGGATTTCGTTTAGCTCCGTGCCTGGCACCAAGTTCGTCTCGGGCGCTCCTCCTCTGAAAGTGAATCGACTCCACTAGAACCGTGCACCCGGTTACGCTTCGCGAGCCACTGCGCCTGAGTCGGCGCGCAGCGCTCGGAGCTCCTCGGCGAAGGCGGTCGTGGATGCCACGGTCGCCTCGAACAGCTCCCACTGCTCGGCGGTGAGCTCGGAAGCGAGTTCGGCGCAGTCGTAGCGGAGCCACCAGTCGTGCATGTCGTTCCAGAGGAAGACGAACGCGCGGGTGGGGAGCTTCGTAGTGCTGGATGGCGACGGCGGCGGGTGAACCGGTCGCTTGTTCTTGGCCTTCGTTTCCGCTTTCACGCGCACAAGTGCTTCCCGAGCCAGTTGTTCGAGCTCGGCCACGCTCGCCGTGCGCTCAGCGGCATGCACCCGTGCGGCAGCCATCGACGATGCCTGACGGATACCCGCGGGCTGTGCGGCATCCGCTGCCAAACTTTCAAGCTCAGCGACAGCCAGCTGCGTGTTCAGGCGGCGGTGCGCGGACGTGACCGATCCGCCGTTGTCGATCACACCCAACTCGAGCTGTGCCTGCTCACGGAGGATCGAGTCGAGGCTCTCGTCACCTGCGATGCGTTGTACGTCGCTGATACGGTCGAGCGTCGTATACGAGCGCCGCCCGGTCACGAGAAGCGCCGCCTGCGCTCGGGCATAGCCATCGAGAAGCGTCACCGGTGCTGCCACCGTGGCAGCACCGTCTGAGCTGCGGTTTCCCTGCTCGGAACCGAATCGCGATGCCTCCTGACGGTGCCGCGCGTCTTCGGCCAGAAGCATCTTCACCTCGCGGTACAGGGAGGCGGCCTCGGTCGGGCCCAGGGACTTGTGCAGTGCGTTGTCGTCTTGCTCCGCGAGCAGCTGGGTCAGCCGGTCCGAAATGCCGGAACGCACCCAGACGTTGAGCTTGCGCACGCCGAGCTGCCGAAGCGCGGCCAGCCGGCGGGCACCGCAGACGAGAATCCCGTCGGGGGTCACGGTGATCGGCTGCAGCAGTCCTTGCCGCTTGATCGAGGCAGCGAGAGCCTCGATGTCGCCGAGGTCGGTGCGATGCCGCGCACCGATTCGGATGGAGTCGATCGAACGCTCCAACTCGATGTGACCCGGAGTGCTGGTCATGCCAGTACTCCCGGCACGTTGCTGGCGATATCCGAAATCAGCTCGTCGTCTCGAAGGAGAGCGTGAAGCGGTTCGCCGACGATCAACCGAAGCAGGATGCCGCGGCCGGCCGCTGTGTGTGCCTGCAGCGGGTCCGAGCATCCCAAGAGCGCTCGGAGCATCGTCATCCAGGCGCGCTGTGGAAGGTCGAGAAGTGCCCGGGCGGCGTAGTCACGCCGCAAGGACTCGTACGCAGAGGGCCGAGATGCGGCGTCCGCCAGTCGGCTGCAGATGTACTCGACGCCGTCGCGTGCGCGGTCCGGCGGCCAGCCGAGCAGGGTGAACAACGCGATCGCGTCTTCGACGGCCGAATCCACACCGAGCGGTGGTGCATCGGACGCCTCCTCGACCGGGGTGGTGCGGAACGCGGGGTGATAGTCCGGCAGCGGGTGCTCGCGATCGCTGAAGCGTTCGGCGTCGTGGTAACCAGAGAGGCGAGGACGGCGCGCTTGGTGCACAGAGCAGAGAAGACCGTGTGCGCGTTCCTCGGCGATGCAGGTCACTTGCACCGCGCGGGTGACGATCGCCCAGGGGTCATCGGCGCGCAGCACGGACGGCGCCCGCATCGCGTCGAACGCGGCGGCGGCAGCCTCCCAGGGATCCAGCCCGTGCTTGCGCGCCAGCGCCGCGTAGCGTTGCGCGGTGAAGCGCATGAGCTCGGCTGCCTCGCGATCCGTTCGCCAGGCGGAACCACCACCAGCCTGCAAGCGACGGAGCAGAGTGCGCAGGCCCTCGGAGTCTCGAAATGTCGCCGTCCCGGCATCTGGTGGCGCGTTCCAAGCCATCGCCGTGCCTGCCGCGGGTGCGGTCGAGGTCGCAGCGCCCAGCGGGGTGGTCATGGCTCGCGCCGCCCGAGGCCGTACCGCGCAACCGATGGATGCGCGTTCGGTTGCCCGAACTCGGAGAGCGGAGGAAGTTGGGCTGTGCGCTCTCGGATCGCCCGGCGGGTCGTCGCGGGCGCTCGCCGCATGCGACGGGCCAGTTCGGCCTCAAAGTCGAGTCCGCGGCCGGCAATGCGACCGGTGCCGGTGTTCAGGAGATCCGATGCGCGAATCCACACAATGCCAGGCCGCCGGGCAGGCTTGCCCATGTTCGAGGAGCCCGGGAGTGCATTACCTTTAGAGCGCCGGGGGAGTACCGAGAGGTCCGCGTGCTCGGCGTGCACCGGATGCGTGCGATCCACCTCAACGGCATCCTTGATGCGCGCTTCCAAGCGTGGTTCTTCATACTCGTGCTCATCCATCGCTTGTACCCTCGCCTACTCTCGTGGTTTGGACAGCAGGTGCGCCCGGGTGCACCCGGAACCACCGTCCGACGGTGGACGGGTGCACGCCGAAGTGACGTGCGATCGCCGAGTTCGACCAGCCGAGCGCCCGGAGCGACGAAGCGTCGGTTTGGCCCGCATCGCTCGCCGCGGCATCCGCTCGAATCGCGGTTGCCGCTGCCGGTTTGGAAACCACTTGCTCCGCGGGAGCCAAGGCGCGGCTGGCCTCGTGCCGCATGAGTACTGAGGTCAGATGCGTGATGGCGAGGAGCACGAGGGGCGGGACCGCGGATACGGATGCCGCGAGCAGGAGGGGTACATCGGTCGCTCCGGCAACGAGCGCATGGATCGCGTTTGCGGCGACCGAGATGGCGGCGCCTGCGATGAGAAGCATCCACGGGTACCATGCGGCGCGTGACCGTGTCAGCGCCACCACGGCCACCGTCGCGACGACGATGATTCCGTCGACGATGAGCGGCCACACCCACGCTCGAGCCGCGTCGATGCCCGAGCGGCGGGCGAGGTCGGTGAGCGATGTGAACGAGAGCCAGAACGCGCCTGCGGCGATGAATACGGTGCCGATGATCGCGGTGACCATCGCCAGTCGGATGCCTTCTTCGCGGGGCCGTGTCATGAGAGGCATGGCGCATCCCCATTTCTGCGCTGCTGGGGAGCGGCCCGCTCGCACCACGTCGCATCTTGTAAACCTGATGCAACCGGTGGGCTCTTTTCAGTGGACTGACGGCTCGCCGAGCGGATGGTCGCGGAGATCTCTCGCTCCGAGAGCCCGGCGCTCGCCGCAGCGGGGGAGAGCGCCGCTTCGACGTCGGTCGGCGCGAAGCCGGCCTCAGCGAGGCGGCAGGCGGCCCAAAACAAACCACTGTTTCGCTCACCCTCCTCCAGCCGGCTCACCCAGTGCGCAAGTCGGTTCGGCTCCGGCACCGTGGCAGCAGCTGGTCGTGATGTCGCTCGAGACGCCGCTTGCGATGCCTTCGGGTCGACAAAGTCGCGCAGCGCAGCAGCATCGACCGGACTCGAACCGTTGGGGGACAGCGAGACGAGGCGATAGGCAACTCGTCCGCTGTCGATCACCAGAGCAGAGGGAGGCACGACTACGTAGCCACCGTCTCCGCGGAAGTCGATGTGTGCCATGGCCGATTGCCAGCAGCGTTGCGGACGGGCCGGGTTGGCGGGGTAGTAGATGTGGAGGCCGCCAGACGGAGTGCGTACCCGGGCAATCCCATCCGGAACAAGTTCTGCCGCGCTCGCTCGGTCGAACGCGACGAAGCCCGAGCCGGCATCCGCCACGTCGATGTCAACGACGTCGATCCCCGAAACGCTGCCTGTCGGCATCCCGAGGTTTGCCTCGGGCCAGCGAGCCCACCATGTGCGCACTTGGTCGACGTCGCTGCTGGCGTCATGAAAGCCTGCGTGGGTCAGGGGGCGTTTGCCGCCACTGGCGCACGGAAAGATTCGGATGCCGGAGCGAGCGAAGGCGAGTGCGGCGTCGCGCGCGGGCATCCCGTTCGTCAGGAAGAGCACCTCAGCGACGCCCATCACAGCTTCAGCGCTCCGAGCTGCTGCGCCGGGCGGACAGGCAGTACCGCCGCGGCTGTGGCGGCGAGGCCCAGCGCAGGCTTCGATCGGTCGAGTCCAGGGGGATTACCCGCTCCGCTATGCGTAGTTGGCAGCTGGTCGAGAATGGCCACGGCTGCTCGACGCACCCGCTCGCCGGTCGACTGCACGACCTCCACTGCAGTCTTGCCCGACACCGTCGTTGCCCAGGTTGATACGTATGGGATCGTGTAGGCGCTTGTGTCCATCCCATGGGCCGCGCCGATCATCAGAGCTACCGATTCGGCTTCGACTTCGCCGATCCCGCGGTGAGAGAGCGCCTCGGCGGTGGGTTCATGCATCCGGATGTGGGCGAGCTCATGCGCGAGCGTCTTGACGCGGGCCGCGGCATCCATATTGGCTCGCACTGTGACGACGCGGCTTCCGAAGTCGGTCATGCCGTTCGCGCGACCGAGTGCCGTTGCGTCCTCCGGGGTGGACAGGCTGAACCCACCGCCGCGGACGAGTGCAGCGAGCCCGTCCCAGAGTCCGGTCGGTGCTTCGCTGCTCAACAGTTGCGGGGTGGGCCGCGCGGGGAGGGGCGTGCCATCCGTCTGGGAAACGTCCCAAACATAGGCCGGTCTGACTCCGACCATGCGCGGGCGAACGATCTCACCTGGTCGCGGCCTCTCGTTGCGGTTGAGCCTCCGCCATGAGGAAGGATCGGCCGGTGTGGATGTCGCGAAGCGCGCGTTGACCGGAGCGAAGACCATGTACCCCTTCTGGCCGGCGACGACGTGACGACCAAGTGTGTGCCACTGCTTGAACCCTGCGACGTTGCTCGGAAACGGTTCGGGAACGAGGCCGTGTCGGTAGGCGGCTTCGTGTTGAGACCAGATCAGGAGCGTGTTGTTGAACGAGCGCGACCGAAAGTGGGCGGCAAACTCCAGCGCTCGCTTCCACTCGTCGCCGGTGACGAGCGCCTCGACAGACGAGACCAGGCGCTCATGAAGCCCCGCGAGCTTCGCATCCAAATCTTGATGCGCTTGCGGATCCGTCGACACATCGATCACCTTCCCGATTGCTCGTCACGCGCATGACGCGGCTGACGCATAGGTGTGCTCTGCTGCGCACGGATGCCGCAGGCGCAGTGACGGACATCGCGAGCCCTGCGTGCGGCGATGGCGCGGACTCTGCCGGAACCTTTAGAACGTGCCAGCACTTCCTTTTGAGCATGCTCAATTTGATAGATGCATTCGTTCTAACACTTGAATTGAGCATGCGCAACCCTTGATTTGAGCATGCTCAAGGAGTAAATTGAGCCTTCACGCCGTGTGAAGACTCACAATGAGCAGACGATGGTGACGTGCCTGAGCAGAGGTGGTGAATGGTGATCCGCGACTTGACAGAGGTTGAGAGCAAAGCGGCCGCAGAGGACCTCGCGAAGCGCCTCCGGCTCTTGCTTGACGTCGCGATCGCCGAGACCGATTTCGAACCGACGTTCTCGCAGATCGCCGCATTTCTTGAGGCGCGCGGGGCGAACCTCTCGCGATCTCGATGGACGTACATGGTGAATGGCCACCGGTACGTGCAAGACCAAGCGATCTTCGAGGGCCTTGCTGAATTCTTCGACGTGGATGCCGCCTTCCTCGTGGGCGCGGAAGGCGCTGAAACGCCGGCCAGGGTGAGCGCACAGCTCGACCTAGTGCGATCTATGCGCGCCGCGCGCGTGAAGTCCTATGCCGCTCGCACCTTGGGCGACATCTCACCGAACGCGCTTCAGGCGATCAGCAAATTCCTCGACGAGGAGATCGCCCGCACATAACCAGCGGTCTGAGTACGCCGGGGACGCTGGGATCCAGACACGTCCGAAGGAGAGTGACGACATCGTGAACACCGAAGTGATCGTGTCGGCGGCGTTCAACGGCCTTGGGCTCGGCGATGCGTTTTCATTCGACGAACTGGTTGGCGCTGTGCAAGGTCGGCGCCAGCGCCGCCTGCGCATCGTCGAGCTTGCTGAACTCGGCGATCACGACGGACTGTGTGCCGTCTGGCTCATGACGGATACCGAGGATATGGTGCTTCACGCCCACAGCGACTCGGCATTGCACCGGCAGCAGTTCGTACTGCACGAGTTCGCGCACATCCTGCTCGACCATGGTGTCGACGATGATCCTGAGATGCCGGATGTCCTCCTGCCCGACATCCCTCCCGAGACCCGCCGGCGTCTGCTCCGGCGTCAGAACCTGGACACCGCCGACGAGATCGTCGCGGAGTCGCTGGCTGACAAACTGGCCGCGGCGATCAGAGGTTCGACCATGCACGGCTCCAGATTTCTGGAGATCTTCGGGTGATCCCAATTCTCGTCTCGGCCCTGATGTGGACGCTCCTCGCGTTTCTGCTCATTCTGAGACGAGGGCGCGATGAACGCAGCATCACGTACGCCGCGCTTACCATCGCGGTCGCGATGACGCTCAACATCGACCCCGTCTACGAGACGGTCGATAGCCTCGTTGGCGGCACCAACCTTGCAACCCTTGTCGCTGATCTCGCCCTGATGGTCGGCATCTTCTTCCTCGGCCGCGCAGTCAATAGGGCATCCGATCATCAGTCGTGGGCCGTTCAACTCGTACTCAGGCGTTCCACGCTCGCGATCGCCTTTGCCTGCGCGATCATCGCGTTCTTTCTCATCGATCGGGGCACCACCACCACGAACTTCATGATCGAGTTGGGGGACCAGCCCGCCGCCGCTGCCTATTCGGTCATCCACTTCCTCTACTACGGGAGCGTCGTCGCGGCGATGGCCGTGCTGTGTGCGCGACAGGTCCGAGTCAACGAGGGTGCGCAGCGGCTGCCATCGGTTTCCCTGCTGCTCGGCAGTACTCTCGGAGTCATACTGGCCGCCGTCATCATCACGATGGATCTCGCTCACGCGGCAAGAAACGACGAGCTGTTGACGTCGGCATCCGTCGCGTACGGACCGCTGAATCTGCTGACGTTCTTCTTCCTCTGTCTTGGGTTTGCCAGCCAGCCCGCAGTTCGCGCCGTGGAGCGGCGTTCGAGAGAGCGGATGACGCGGGTGCTCGTGCGGGAACTCGAGCCACTCTGGGGCGCAGCAACTACCGTGCGCCCGGGCATCAGCCAGAACGAGGCGGCCGCATTCCATGCCGATGAGCCCGAAACGCTTCTCCATCGCCAGGTCGTGGAGATCCGTGACGCGATGATCGATACGCGGGTGTCATTCGAACTGAGTGAGGCGGAGCGGGAACTCGTTGAGCGTGCCGAGCTGCACCTCCTCGGAGCCGGCTCGACCGGCACGACGAGCGCCGCTGACTCGACTGCGCCGATCGGCGAAGGGCGGAAACGCGCATGAGAATCGGCTGGGCGATAGCGGCCACGGCGGCTGCGGCTAGCATCGCCATTGGAGGACTTGGCCTGGTCATTGCAAGGCGCCTCACTGCCCCCGTGGTTCGGCGAAGCTATGAGCTCACAATTCGGGGTGTGGATACTTCGGGGGAGCGGCCGATCGTTCTCCTCGACCGCACTCCGCACACCGCCGCGCCCGGCCTCTACTGCCTCCTGCTCGAGAATGGTGGTTTAGTTCGCCTTTCGAGCGAAGTCGAAAACCATGGACCGGAGCGCATCGGCCGGGAAGTCTTGGGAACGCTCGATGAGGGCCTGAGAACTGGTGCACGAGCATCCTGGAGCGGCATCTACTTCTCCAGCCCGGAGGATGCCGGCCTTGAAGCAACGGACGTCGACGTGCAGACGGACGTCGGCACAGCGCCGGCTTGGCTCGTCACCCCGCCCGCGGGCTCTTCGTCGACGTGGGCGATCCACGTGCACGGCCTCGGAAGCCCGCGCTCAGGAACGCTTCGTGGCGTGCAGGTTGCCAACGAGGCCGGACTCACGTCGCTCGTCGTGAGTTACCGGAATGACGGCGAAGGTCCAACAGTCGGATCGGGACGATCAACGCTCGGCGCCACCGAGGTTGACGACGTGCGGGCTGCCGTGCGCTACGCGCTCGCGCACAGGGCGCGCCACGTCATCCTGTTCGGCTGGTCGATGGGTGCGACGATCGCGCTGCAACTCTCTGCCGAACCCGCGTTTCGGGGGGTCGTTGCGGGGCTCGTGCTTGAGTCGCCCGTGCTTAACTGGGGCGCGACGATCAGCGCAAACTGCACTCGATCAGGGTTGCCGGCTTGGGCGGGTGCCCTCGCCGCGCCGTGGCTCGACAACTGGCTGCTCGCTCGCGTCACTGGTCTCGGTGATTCCGTCAAGTTGCGCCGTTTCGATTGGATTGCGCGTGCCGACGAACTTGCCTTACCGACACTCATCCTCCACGGTTCCACCGACACGTCGACACCGATCTCGGTATCGGCTCGTCTCCGCGATCTCCGGCCCGACGTCGTACACCTCGAGAAGTTCGACGCTGGTCACACGATGACTTGGAACGAAGCTCCGGCGCGATGGCGTGCGACTGTGATGTCTTCGCTCGAAGACGAGATTCGACCTTCTTCAGGCATCGGCTGACAGCATCGAAGCTCCGCTCGAATGAGCAAGTACCGGGTCTCGCAGCCTCACAATCGTTTCGGCCAACGCCGACAGACAGGATCCGTTGCACGAACAAACCTTGAGCCCAGTTCCTACGAAGTCCGTGATCGGACGCTACGGTTACTCTCATCGCGTGCGCGGCATGGTGCCCTCAGTAGTTGTTGAGGAATGAGGCACAACTGCCAGACGAGGGTTCCAGCGTGGGCGACGAGATCAGATAGGTGACGGAATGAGCGACGTGGAATCCGTGTGGCACTACACGACGGCTGATGGGCTTCACAGCATAGTGAGCCGAAACGTGCTGTGGGCGACCTCCTACCGCTTTATGAACGACTCGAAAGAGCCAAAGTATGCCACCAGCGTCCTCACCGAGGCTGCCAGCGAAGTGCGGAAGGATCTCGATCCGGCGCACGTCCCTCGCTTCGATCGCCTTATGCGATTCGCGGCCCGCAATGGACTCGAGGCATTCCTGCTATGCGCCGCCCGCAAGCCTGACCTACTGACTGTTTGGCGGGGATATGGCTCGGCAGTCCCGTACGCGATCGAACTGGATGCAACGGTGGACTTGCTCCCCGTCGAGCAAGACAGCGCGAGCGCACACCCGTCTCCTCCCGCCGGGTGGGAGCCCGAGATCGTCGATGAGGATGACGAGGGTAACCCCATCTTTGGGCAAGATCCAGACGCGATACAGATCGAGATTCAACGCTGGACGGCAGTGCAATACAAAGCGAAACCAGCGCGCAAGCGGGTCGAGCGCATCGCGAAGCTCGCTGCCAAGCAGCCCAACCCGCTCAGCGAACACTTATTGCCATGGATGGAACTCGGTGGCATCGACCTACTCCAGCTTAAGCATCCTGCATTCGTTGATGAACGGGAAGCGCGCACTGTTTTTGAAGTGAATCCACGATGGAAATTCGTCAAGCACCGCGCGACCCGGTTTGGGCTCACCCCCTACATCGAAGTTTCCGCCGCCGATGACGATAATCAGTACGCGAGCAATGATCGCTTCGTGACGCATCCGGCCAAGAAATTGCCGATCCGTGCCGTGCACATTGGTCCCAGCCCGCTTGGTGAAGAATCTGTCGCCGCCCTGCGAGAGTTTCTTGAGTTCAACGGATATCCAGATTTGCCAGTTCTGAAGAGTGATACGCCGTTTAGATGAGCGGGCTCGTGCCTCGCGAGTGCCTTTTCACGTAGCAGCCGAGTAACTGCATGCAGTTGCTCGGGCCCAGTCGAAAACCTGTATTGGACGTCGCGCGCCGAGTCTCGCACGCACCGCAGAAGCGGGTCAGGAGCGCCGCCCAGGGGAGGGCGGCGTTGCACTTGGTACTGGGTCGCTGAAACCGGTCGCACGTCGACTGGTAGGTCCAGGCCGATGCCTCGGCCTTCTCCTCACCTGTCGAGGACGCTCTATACGAAGCAGGTGCACGACCGACCGTCACTTCTTGACGCTGGACCCCAGATTGACTTGTGCGGAACGGCCCAGCGATCGGGATGAACGAAGCGTTGACCAGCCGTCCATTCAGGGTCCCACGCCTCTTGCAGATCGAGGCGGCGCACCTTCTGCGCGAAGGCTGAGGTGCGCGGTGACGGTGTCGATGCGGGTGATGAGCGCGGGGGACGGGTACAAGTACCTCCTGCACACCGTCGCCGCTGCCGACGGCAACCGCTCGCTTTCGACGCCGCTCACGCGCTACTACCAGGCGAAGGGCACGCCGCCAGGGTGCTGGATAGGCGACGGCGTCCGCGGGCTGGGCGATGGCCGGATCGCTCATGGCGACGAAGTCACGGAGCCGCAGTTGCAGTTGCTGATTGGCATGGGACGGGACCCGGTCAGCGGAGAACCGCTCGGGCGTGCATACCCCGTTTACCCAAGTGCCACGGAGCGGACGGCAGCGGACGACGCCGAGCTCGACCAGGAACCCGGCCCAACAGAGCGGGCCGCGGCACCCGCAGTTGATGTGCAGGGGGAATCGGGCAGCGGGAGACGGCGGGCGGTCGCGGGCTACGACTTCACATTCTCGATTCCGAAGTCGGCGAGTGTCCTGTGGGGTATTGCGGATGCGCATATCCAGGCGACCATTGCGCGCGCCCACCACGCGGCGGTTGCCGAGGTGGTTGTGTTCATCGAGCGCGAGGTTGCGGCGACCAGGACCGGAGGTATGGCGGGCGACGGCGCTGTTGCTCAGGTCGACGTGATGGGGCTGGTCGCGACGGCGTTCGATCACTTCGACAGCCGGGCCGGTGACCCGCACCTGCACACGCACATCGTGATCAGCAACAAGGTGCAGACCGTGCTCGATGGCAAGTGGCGCTCGCTCGACGGCCGGCCGATGCACGCAGCTGTCGTTGCACTCTCCGAGTTGCACGAGGCGCTCTTCGCGGATGCGCTCACGCGCGCGCTCGGCGTGGAATGGGAGATGCGCGCGCGGGGGAGCGACCGCAATCCCGCGTGGGCGATCAGATCTGTTCCTGAAGCGCTCGTTACCGATTTCTCGACGCGGTCGCGGCACATCGACATCGAGGCCGACCGACTGATCGACGCGTACGTGAGCGAGCACGGTCACCGGCCAAACCCGACGACGATCACGAAGCTGCGCGCACGTGCAACGTTGTCTACGCGGCCAGAGAAAGAAGTGCACTCGCTCGCAGAACTGACGGCGGAATGGAGCGAGCACGCCGCCCGCATGCTGGGGACGGAGGCGACGGCTTGGGCGAGCGTTGCGGCCGCGAGCCGGCCGGTGCGCCTGTTGCGTGCAGAGGATGTGCCGCTCGACGTGATCGCTGCGACCGGGCAGAGCGTGATGAAGACCGTGAGCGAGAAACGTTCTACATGGCGGCACTGGAACCTTGCGGCCGAAGCTGCACGCCAGACGATGCACTATCGCTTCGCTGCGGCATCCGACCGCGAAGCCGTTGTGGGTCTCATCGTTGACGCCGCCGAATGGGCCTCGCTTCAGCTCACGCCACCGGAGCTGGCCACGAGCCCGGCCGCATTCCGGCGCGGTGACGGCACATCTGTATTTCGCCCGAAGCACTCCATCGTGTTCACTTCGCACGAGCTGCTCGATGCGGAAGCGCGGTTGCTCGAGCGCGCCGCGGACGAGACCGGACCACGCATCCCACTGACCGCGTTGCGTTCGACCGCCTCTCGAAAACTCGCGGGCGGGCTGGGCGATGATCAAATCGCGGCGCTGACGGCTGTCGCCGGATCGGGGCGAGTCATCGATGTGCTCATCGGACCAGCCGGCGCGGGTAAGACGACGGCAATGCAGGTGCTTCGGCGGGCATGGGAGCGCGAGCGCGGGGTGGGCTCTGTCGTTGGGCTCGCCCCTTCTGCAGCCGCCGCGAACGTGCTTGCGGAGGACATTGGCATCACGACAGAGAATTTGGCCAAGTGGTGGCAGAACCACCTGAACAACGTTCGTCCCTTCGAAGCCGGGCAGCTCGTGATCATCGACGAGGCATCCCTGGCGGGTACCCTGCAGCTGGATCGCATCACCGCGCTCGCCTCGGAAGCCGGAGCGAAGGTGCTGCTCGTGGGCGACTACGCCCAGCTGCAGTCAGTCGACGCGGGAGGTGCGTTCTCCCTGCTCGTGCACAACCGGGCGGATGCGCCTGAGCTCGTTGACGTGCACCGCTTCGTGCACGAGTGGGAGAAGGCGGCATCACTCGGATTGCGGCAGGGCATTCCCGAGGTGATCGACCAGTACGTCGCTTACGGTCGTGTGCGCGACGGCAGCACAGATGCAATGGCGGATGCCGCCTATCTCGCATGGCGCTTGGACGCCCGGGCCGGCCGGTCGACCGTGCTGATCAGCGACTCGAACGAGACGGTCGCGTCGCTCAACCTGCGCGCCCGCACTGATGGCATTCTGGACGGCCGTGTGGACGCGCTCCACGAAGTCGCCCTGCACGACGGCACGGCCGCCTCGGTCGGCGACACGGTCATCACCCGCCGCAACGACCGCCGGCTGCATACAGCCCGCACGTGGGTACGCAACGGCGACCGGTGGACGGTGCTTGCCGTGGGGCAGAAAGGCTCGATCGAGGTGCGTAGGCAAGGTCGCCCATGGGGGAGTACGGCGGTGCTTCCCGCCGACTACGTGCAGCAACACGTTGAACTCGGCTATGCCGTCACCTCCTATCGTGCCCAGGGAATCACGACCGACACCGCTCATGTCGTCGTGGCGTCGGGGACGTCACGGGAAAACTTCTACGTCGCAATGACCCGCGGACGGGAGGCGAACACCGCCTACGTCTCCGTCGACCGGCCCGATGTCGCCCATGGCGGGCCGCGCCCGGGCGACGATTCCGAGCCGTCGGCGCGCAGCATCCTGTTCGGCGTTCTGGATCACGTCGGCGCAGAGCTCTCCGCACATGAGACACTCGCGGCGGAACAGGTGGCCTGGGGATCGATCGCGCAACTCGCGGCGGAGTATGAGACCATCGCGGCGGTCGCGCAGCAAGCCCGATGGTCCTCGCTGGTGCGGAGTAGTGGGCTCACGCCAGACCAAGCCGACGCCGTCATCGACTCGGATGCATTCGGGCCCTTGGGAGCAGAGCTCCGGCGGGCCGAGGCAAACCACGTGGACGTCGAACGGCTGCTTCCGCATCTGGTCTGGGCGCGTGGGTATGACGATGCGCAAGACATCGCGGCCGTTCTGCGCACGCGAATCATGAGGGCAGTGGCGCAGGATGGTGGCGCTGGCCGCGCGCGGAGGACTCCGCAACTGATCGCAGGGCTCATCCCGACGGCCGTCGGGCCAATGGATGCCGACTTGGCTCGTGCCTTGGTCGAGCGCGGATCGCTCATTGAAGTGCGCGCAAAGGAGCTCGTCGATCACGCGCGGCGCGCGAAGGCAGAGTGGGTCCAAGCCCTTGGCGCACCGCCGCGTGCAGCGCCTGCTGCCGCGGAGTGGCAGCGACATGCCCGCACGGTGGCGGCATACCGCGATCGCTACGGCGTTACTGGCTCAGGTCCGCTTGGCCCCTCGTCGCTGACGACGGCGCAAGAGCTTGATGCCGCGCGTGCGCGTGCTGCTCTCGAGGCGTCGCGGCGGCTGGCGAGTAGCGATTCCGAACCACTGAGGGCGCCGAGCCCGACTGTCGCCGCGCACCTTCCATCCGTCGGATTGCAGGTTTAGACTGACCCCAAGCAACCTCTTATGCGCCGTCGCTCAGTGCGACGACATGACTGCCACTTTCGGACAGCCCTTCCAATGTTCTCGTTGCCGAACGCTCGGAGGGTTGCATGATGTTCGGATTCGCTTTGAGTTTCGCGTCTCACGCCCACTATCTGCTGCGTCGCTTCTTGCCGACCAATGTCTTGCTCGACGCGATCCACAGTCGCCGCGGCTTGAAATGGGGCGTCCCCGCGATGCTGCTCGCCATTCCCTACGGGCTCGCCGCGGTCTATTGCTCCGGCGCGGTCCAAGCCGGTGGCTCGGGCTGGTTGAGCGCGTTCGCGTTGCTGTTCGTATGGAACGCGTTGAGATTAGTCGTGGCCGGGCCGGTTGCCGCAACCCAACTAATCCACGTGCGCGCCTGTGAGGCGCGAGCGCGACGGCGCCCATGCGTTGGCACCGCGCGCGGACGCGCTGCGGTTGGAGATTTCGCAATGCCAGTTCGATCGCCTGCTCGCGGGGACGTCGCCATCAGGTGAGATCCCGTCTGCGATCGGAGTGGGTTTGGCCGGTGGACGTGCTTCTGGCCAATTCGAGGTGACGCGCTCTCGCTGCGCACTGCGACGTCGGCCGCGGCTCAGGGCCAAACCCACTCCTGGCTCCAATCGATACAGTGCGATGCTGGCTGCCGTCGATTCTTGCCGCCGTCACGCTCGTGATTCAAAACGGTGCAGACCATCCCCGGTCGCCTCGTTGTCATGTCCCGATAGGTGGCCGGCCCTGAGTTTCGCGCAGCGCAGCGCGCTCCGGCCCACACCGAACCGCATATTGCGCCATCAACGAGTTCGTCGACAGCATCCGGTACCGCGACGGGAGCCACACACCTTGCGGATACGCGCGGATGGGTTGTGCGACGGCTTGTGCGGCCTGAGTCAGTGGGTCCCGCCGGCGACCAACCTGAACTTTGGGGTCGGGATCGGCGGGGCGATCTGACCGTCCAAGCGAGCGCGCAAGTCACTTGCGATTCCGGAAATGAGCTCGCGGAAGCTCGTGTCGACTGACGACAATTGAGGCGACCACAGCTGCCCTACGCGGGTATTGTCGACTCCAATAATGGCTATTTCCTCTGGTACGCGGAGGCCGAGGTCGCGAGCTCCTGCTAGGAGGGCCAGGGCCACATCGTCGTTGTAACAGGCGACACCGACGGGTGCGCCCTCCGCCAGGATCTGGCGGATCGCTGCCGCCCCGCCGGGCGCATCGATCGGCACGTTGACCTGACGAGGTTCAGGAATGCCATGCTGCGCGCAGTACTCGCGTAGACCGGCCAATCTGTACGGACCATAGAGGTCGTCGCGCTGGTCAGCAATCGCGGCGAACCAGAGGGGCTTGGGGCCTTTCGCAAGTAGTGCATCCGCCTGTAGTTCTGCGATACCGCCGTCCAGCGTGCTCGTTAGAGGTCGGCGAGGCGTGATTATGGTTCCGCGATCCTCGAGATAGTCCCGGTCTTCGGGTGAAAGCACGCCGAGATCCACCAGAGCGAGGGGGCGTAGCGCCAGAACGGCGTCCCTAGTTGCTTTCGGTGTTTCGCTCGCGAATCGCACAACCACGTTGCCCGCTCTGGGGCCGGTGGATTCCACGACTTGGTCTACCGCGTCCTGCAGGTTGCTTCCGAACGTCGTGTTCGGTAACAGCACGACAATCGTGTCCGAGCGACCGCTCTTGAGGGATCGGCCAGCAAGCGACGGGCGATAGTCCAGAGCCGTCGCCGCAGCAAGCACGCGCTGATGCGTGGCATCGGGATAACGCTCACCCTTGCCGTTCAGGATGTTGCTCACCGTCGAGCGTGAGACGCCTGCCTGACGAGCAACGTCATGGCTGGTCACGGCACGTCGCGCCTCTTCAATCCGCTCCACTACGCCATCATCGCACATCTCATTTCGGTCTCAGCGGTCGTAGTTGGAGATTGTTGGTGGATTTAGGCACACGTGTGCCTTAGAGTTAGGTGTCGCGCGTCACTAAGTCGAGTACTCGACGACATGACCTCATCACTACACGCTTCCGTGCAAGACAAAGGAGTCACAATGAAGTTCCACACACCCGCCAGGCTGACGGCTATCGCCGTCGCCGCGGCCCTGCTGCTCGCCGGTTGTTCTGCCGGCGGATCACCCCCTTCGGAGCAGGGGCCGACCACACTTCGACTCGCCATTCAAGCTCCGCCGGCCTCGTTCGAGATCGGTAACTGGTCAGGTGGAGAGTCGTACCTCCCGGTTGCGATCTTCGAGCCCATCATCAACCAGGACGTTGATGGCTCGTTCATCCCCGGCGTTGCCGAATCATGGGAGTACAACGAGGATCGGACGGTCCTGACGTTCACAATCCGCTCGGGCCAGACCTTCACCGACGGCACTCCCGTTGACGCTGCCGCTGTTGCGGCGTCGCTCGAAGCGCACCGCACCGGGCCCTCCGATTCGGCGCTGTACTCGGCGGTATCGTCCATCGAGGTCCCTGACGACACCACGGTCGTGGTCAACTTGTCACGCCCGGATGGTGCGTTCCTCTCGATCCTGACAAGCACTGCCGGCAGCATCGGCTCCGCCGAATCGCTGGGCACTGAGGAAGCGAAGCTCTCCCCGGTCGGTTCTGGACCATACATGCTGGACGAGGCAGCGACCACTGTGGGCTCGACCTATGTCTTGGAGCGCAACTCGGGCTATTGGGACGCGGACGCCTTCCCCTTCGACACCGTCGAGCTGCAAGTGATCGCGGACCGTACGGCCGTGCAGAACGCTGTGCTCGCCGGCCAGCTGGATTTCGGCTCCATTCAGCCCGACGACGCGTCACTGTTCGTTGCGGACAAGTTCACTGTGGGCGAGAACAAGCCGTCTGCATACGGCGGGCTGTGGCTCGTCGACCGAGAAGGGACGGTCATCCCGGCCCTCAAAGACGAACGCGTTCGCAAGGCCATCAACCTTGCGTTGGACCGGGAGGGCATGGCGAAAGGTCTCGGAGCGGGCGCTTCGTATCCCACGAATCAGGTCGTCAGCCCGCTCGGCGAGGCATACTCCCAGGATTTGCTGTCCGAGACGCCGTTTGACGTCGAGGAGGCCCAGCAGCTGATGGCCGATGCGGGTTACGCCGAGGGCTTCGATGTCACCATGCCGAGCACTGTGATCTCGACGCAGTTCGAGTCGACCGTCTCTCAGCAGCTTTCGGAGATCGGCATCCGCGTCGCCTGGGAGACCGTGCCGTTCCAGGACTTCTACTCGAAGGTCTTCGCGGGCAACTACGGGATGTTCTTCATGTTCAACGGTGCGAACTTCAACGACGCGCAGGCGATCACGTCGGTGCTGTCGGGAGTCTTTAACCCGTTCCAGTCGACGTCTCCCGAGCTGGAGGAACTGTTGACGACGGCCCATGCTGCGTCTGAGGACGATGCCGCAGAGGCATGGCGTGCCATCAGCGAGTACTACCTCGACCAGTCGTGGTTCGCCATTACTAACTATTCGACCGGCAGCTACGTCGTCGCCAACAACATCGACTACACCCCGCCGATGACATCATCGCTTTCGCTGCGCCCATGGACGCCCGCAAGCAGCAACTAATTTCCTTCTACCTAAGTGCGGGGGCAGTAGCCCCCGCACCCCAGGAGCACTTGTGATTGCATACATCGCCCGACGCCTCGGCTCCGGCTTGGTCCTCATCTTCGTCGTGACGGCCATCACGTTCTTCCTCACCTACGGTGCGAATCTGCCCGTCGCACGCAACATCCTCGGCCCGAACGCAGGCCAGGATCAGCTCGACGCGCTCAATGCCAAGCTGGGCCTGGATCGTCCGATCTTCGAGCAGTACTTCTCCTGGCTGGGTGGCGTCTTCCGTGGAGACCTCGGGGCGTCGTATTTCAACAGTCAGCCGGTCGTCGACGCGATGGCATCGCGACTGCCCGTCACCATGTCGGTGGTCGTTGTGGCCGCGGTGATCACCCTCATCATGAGCGTTGTCCTCGGCGTCGCGTCCGCCGCGAAGCGCGGTGCGCTTGACGTCGTACTCCAGGCGATTTCGACTATCGCGTTTGTCTTCCCCGCCATCGTGCTCGGAATCGTTCTGGTGTACGTCTTCGCAATTAGCTTGCACTGGGTCCCAGCAATCGGATTCGTGCCTTTCTCCGATTCACCCGGAGGGTGGTTCGCATCGATCATCCTGCCGGCAGTCGTGCTCTCCATCGGTGGGATCGCTGCGCTAGCGGCGCAGATTCGTGGCTCACTGATCGACGAGTTGAGTCGCGACTATGTTCGTACGCTGCGGAGCAGGGGCACGTCGGAAGGCGAGATCCTGCTGAAGCACGCGCTTCGAAATGCTGCGGGACCCGCGTTGACGACTTTCTCGCTGCAGTTCATCACCATGTTCGGCGCGGCGCTCTTCGTGGAGAAGATCTTCGCCCTCCCCGGCTACGGCAACTATGCCTTCCAAGCCACGGTACAAGGCGACCTCCCGGTGATGCTCGGAGTGATCCTCTTCAGCGTCGTGCTTGTCGTCATCGTCAATCTCCTCGTCGACCTGGCAAACGGTTGGCTCAATCCGAAGGTTCGAGTCTCATGACCACTCTCGAAATCGAAGCCACCGTGCAACCGCAGGCACGGGCGAAGAAGCGCGAAGGCGCTGTGCGGCGCCTGCTGCGCAAACCGACCGGTATCGGCTCCCTCATCGTGCTGGCCGGACTCATTACCCTCGGTCTTCTGGCGCCCGTGCTGTCGCCCCATGATGCGAACTACAGCTCGCTGGACTTCATCAACGCGCCGGTCGGATCCCCCGGCTACCTGCTCGGTGGAGATCAGTACGGCCGGGACATCTGGGCCCGAGTACTCGAATCCATCAACGTCTCGCTCATCTCAGCGCTCATCGGAGCCGGAGTGGGCATCGTGGTCGGAACGGCATTTGGTCTCATCGCCGGCTACATCGGCAAGCGCACCGACTCCATCACGTCCTGGACCTTCAACCTGATCATGACGTTCCCCGCTCTGGTGCTAGTCCTCGTACTCTCGCCTATCACTGGCAGCGACTACCGCATCATGATGGCCATCTTCGGTCTCTTCCTCGCTCCCGGCATCTTCCGACTGGTTCGCAACCAGGTGGTCGCCGTGCGCAACGAACTGTACGTCGACGCCGCTCGGGTGTCGGGCCTCAACAACGGCCGGATCCTCTCGCGACACATTTTCTACGTCGTTCGAGGCCCAATCATCATCTCGGGAGCCTTCCTCGCTGCCGCCGCCATCGGCGTGCAGGCCGGCCTGGCCTTCCTGGGTGTTGGATCTACTCAAACTCCGAGCTTCGGCGCGATGACAGCTGATGCGTTCGTCAACATTTACCGGTATCCGCTGCAGCTGGTATGGGCGGCACTGTTCCTCGCCCTGCTTAATGGCTCGTTCGTGCTTCTCGGCAACGCTTACCGGGACGCGCTTGCTGAACCAGGATCGGCTGGCACCCGACGTCGCCAGCGGAAGAGCGACCCCACGTCGGGGGAGAGCGCGGTAGGGGCCAGCGTGCAGGAGGCGGGTGCGCCAGCGGGCACACTCCTCGCTGTCCGAAACCTCCGCGTCAGCTACCCACAAGCGGACGGATCCGTGAAGCAGGTCGTTCGAGGTGTCTCCCTCGACGTCAACCCGGGAGAGATCGTCGGGGTCGTGGGAGAGTCTGGGTCGGGCAAGACTCAGACGGCATTCTCCATCCTCGGTCTGCTTCCGCCGGACGCCCAAGTTACGGCTGACGTGATGTCTGTCGCTGGAGACTCGCTGCTCGGGAAGGAATCGAACGCCTTGCGGCGAATGCGAGGCAACGTAATTTCTTACATACCGCAAGAGCCGATGTCGAATCTTGATCCTTCCTTCACCATCGGCAGCCAGCTGGTGGGGAACCTCACCAAATCGATGAGCCGGCGCGAAGCCACGGCCACAGTTCTGGCGCTCCTCGAACGCGTAGGAATCGCCGACCCGCTCCGGGTCTATAGGTCCTACCCCCATCAGATCTCCGGGGGCATGGCGCAGCGCGTGCTCATCGCAGGCGCTGTCGCCCCGCGCCCGAAGCTCCTCATCGCTGACGAACCCACCACGGCACTGGACGTCACCGTCCAAGCGGAAATCCTCGACCTTCTGCGCGACCTCCAGGGCGAGCTCGGCATGGGCGTGTTGTTGGTCACCCACAACTTCGGCGTTGTCGCTGACCTCTGTGACCGCGTTCTGGTCATGCGCCAAGGAGAGCTTGTGGAAGAGGGCGACGTTCGCTCCATCTTCCACAATCCCTCTCATCCATACACTCAGCAGCTCATCGGCTCCATCCTCGACGAGGACACTGTTCGCCAGGACGCTCGCTGGATCGCTGAAGGCACGCTCGAGGAGATCCGATGACCGCCCTGCTGGAGATACGCGACCTGCGGCTGCGCTACACAGGCAAGGGCCTGAAGAAGTCTCCTGAAGTGCTCCGCGGCATCTCCCTCCATATCGAACCCGGGGAAACGCTCGGGCTGGTCGGAGAGTCCGGCTCGGGAAAGACCACCATCGGTCGAGCCGTTCTTGGGCTCGCTGAACCGACGGGTGGCAGCATCGAGCTGGACGGGCGCGACATCACCCACCTCAACGGCGCTCGACGCCGTGCTCTCGCTCGTGATATGCAGGTCATCTTCCAAGACCCGTATACATCGCTGAATCCTGCGATGCAGATCTCGGACATCCTGGCCGAGCCGTTGGCCGCGCAGGGCATGAAGTCGATCGAGGCGCAGTCCATCGTGACGGGGCTACTGGACAAGGTCGGTCTTCCGTCCGACGCGAAGGATCGTTACCCGCGCGAGTTCAGCGGCGGTCAACGTCAGCGCATCGCAATCGCCCGTGCTCTCGCCCTGTCACCGAGGCTCATCGTGTGCGACGAGCCTGTTTCCGCCCTGGACCTGACCACTCAAGCGACTGTGTTGGACCTACTCATGAGCATCCAAAACGAGACCGGCGTCTCCTACTTGTTCATCACCCACGATCTGGCGGTCGTCCGGCACATCAGCCACCGAGTCGCCGTCATGTACCGAGGTGAGATCGTCGAGACCGGCCCGGTCGCCGAGGTAACCTCCAACCCAGCTCACCCATATACGCGCAACCTCCTCCTCGCCGCTCCCACCGCCGACCCGGATCGCCAACGCGAGCGCCGAGAGATGCGCCGTCGCATCCTTGCCGCAGCGTCCTCCTAAACGCCCAGCCACAACGAAAGAAGAGCCCAGTGATTCGATTCCCTGACGGATTCCTCTGGGGTGCAGCCAGTGCGCCCCACCAGATCGAAGGAAACAACACCAACAGTGATTGGTGGGCGAGGGAGCAACGCAGCCCCGGAATGGAGCGCAGCGGCGACGCGCTCGACAGCTACCACCGGTACGCCGAGGACATGCAACTGCTGGCTGACGCCGGACTGAACTCGTATCGCTTCGGCATCGAATGGGCAAGGATCGAGCCAACCCCAGGGCACTTCTCCAGGGCGGAGCTTGCTCACTATCGCCGCATGATCGACAAGGCCCTCGAACTTGGCCTCACTCCGGTGGTGACACTCCACCACTTCTCCAGCCCGCTCTGGTTCGACGAGGAGGGGGGCTGGATGAGCGAACGCTTCCTCGAGCGTTTCACGGCCTACGTCACCGAGGTCACCAGCATTCTCGACGGCGTCGAGTGGGTATGCACGATCAACGAACCCAACATGCTCGCGTTCATGGTTCGAATGTTAAAAGACCACCTTGCTCGTCAGAACGAGGGTTGGACGAGCCCGACCGTCGAAGACCCGCGCCGGACTCATCTGCCAGACCCTGACCCCGAAGCCACTCGAAACCTCATCGCGGCGCACCACGCCGCACGCGCCATCCTTCGCGAGCGGACCTCCGCGAAGGTGGGGTGGACGGTGGCGAATGAAGCGCTCGTCCCGACTGCGGGCAACGAGTCGGTGTGGCAGGAGATCGTCGATGCTCGGGAAAACCCGTTCCTCATCGGTGCGCGTGGGGACGATTTCATCGGTGTGCAGTCCTACACGTCCCAGACCGTCGACGCGAACGGCATTGTTCCCCACCCCGAACTGCCCGACAACACTCTGGTCGGGACGGCGTATCGTCCCGATGCCCTCGGGATCGCCGTACGGCACGCCTGGGAGGTCACGCAGGGCGTGTCGATCATGGTGACCGAGAACGGAATAGCCACGGCCGACGACGCACAGCGAATCCGATACACCGACGGAGCCCTTCGCGCGTTGAAGGATGTGATGAATGACGGCATCACCACCGTGGGGTACCTGCATTGGAGCGCACTAGACAACTTCGAATGGGGGCACTGGGCGCCCACTTTCGGGCTCATCGCCGTCGACAGAGAGACGTTCGTGCGTACCGCGAAGCCGAGCTTGGGCTGGCTTGGTCGGATTGCTGCCACGAATGGGCGAGCACTGGACGAAGCGAGTTCCGAATGACGGCCGGGCTGCCGCGGATCAGTGGAACTCGTCTCCTCGTCGATGGTCTGCCGTTCACCGTACTCGCCGCAGAGACGCACAACTCCGCTTCCAGCACTGCCATTGCCATCGAACGGTCGTTCGCAAAGGTTGCGGCACTCGGGGCGAACACAGTCCTGGCCCCGGTGGCGTGGTCGTTGCTCGAGCCGACGGAGGGGACGTTCGACTTCTCCCTCGTGGACATCATGCTCGAAGCCGCTGAACGTTTCGACCTCAAGCTAGTTCCTCTGTGGTTCGGGTCCTGGAAGAACGGGATGTCCAGCTACATTCCCGGCTGGGTGAAGCGAGACGCAGCGCGCTTCCCGCGTGCGGAAGTCCGTGAGCAAGGGAGGATCGAGCACCTCTCGCCGTTCTCCTCTGAAGCGCGAACCGCCGATGCTGCCGCGTTCCGAGCATTCATGGCCCACCTCCGCGAGGTGGACATTGCCCACACTGCGATCATGGTGCAGGTCGAGAACGAAGTGGGCCTGTTGGGCGACTCGAGAGACCGAAGCGAGCTCGCCCAGAATGTCTGGGATGCGGCGGTGCCCGAGCGCTTCTTTCAAACCGTCGCGGCAGCTGGACTTTCGCGTCTCACGCTCGCGGGACCAAAAGTTGATGCCAGCCCAGAAGATGCGTGGGGGGCTGTCCTAGGAACATCGCAGGAGGCTGAGGAAACTTTCATGGCCTACGCCTACGCCCGCTACATCGACGAGATCGCGGCCGCGGGCAAGGCCGAGCATGACATACCAATGTTTGTGAATGTCTGGCTGGACAGCCCGCTCGAGTTGGATATGCCCAATCCGCCGGACCTCGCGTTGGCGGGCGGTATGAACCCTGGTGACTACCCCAGTGGTGGTCCGGTACCGCGAATGCTTGCTCTGTGGTGCGCTGCGGCACCGACACTGGACTTCATCGCGCCGGACTTCTATTTTGGGGACTTCTCCTCGACCATGGATACATACTCACGTGCGTCCGGCGGCCGGCTGTTCATCCCCGAGATGCGTCGAAGCGTCAGAGGAGTCGCGCAGATGTTCGTTGCTGTCGGCGCCTATCGTGCGATTGGCGTGTCGCCCTTCGGCGTGGACTCGTTCGACTCGTCCGAGCCGTCAGCCGAGGCGCTGTCCGACGCGTACGCCATTCTGGCTGTCGTCGCCGACTCCCTGCAGCAGAACGACCAGCGCGCCTCACGCGGCTTCACCTTGACCGAAAGTCAGCAGGAGCAGGAACTGATGATCGGATCGACCCTCGTCGTCGTGAAAGCGTCCGACTCCTTCCGGCAGCTTCCGCCTTTTCCCGCCTACGGCGTGTTGGTGGAGGAGAGTCCGGGCGAGATTCTTGCGGCTGGTCGCGGGTTCACGGTGTCCTTCCCAGACAGTGAGGGGAACAAGACCGGGATCGAGAGTGCATCGGAGATCGCTACTGACGGATCCGGACAGATCGTCACCGAACTGAACGGAGACGAGAGTTCGAGTGGGGCATCGATCCGGCTCCACGCGCTAGGCGCCGTAGCTCCTTCAATCTTTCCGATTGCGATCTCGACGTCGTCCACCGGCGTGGTTCGCATCAAGACCTATACATACTGACGCGCGCAAGCATTCATAGTTGCCACCACCCCTACTGCCCATCGAGCTCCCAGTCGTCGGACTGTTCGCGGATTCTGTTCAATGACGGCTGGGAGTTCCGTCGACGCACCACTGCGTTCCAGGAGCTCGGCGGTTCTGCTGCCTAGGGATGGTCGCCTGACTCTCTTCCTCCGATGCTTCCGCAAAGTACAGGTGATAGCCAAAGATCAGGCGTATGTCATCAACGACGGTACTCGCATGGATTCCCCAGTCATCGAAGCTAAATCCGCCGTCGTCGATAACGTAGCTGAGGTCGAGAAGAACCGGGGCATCCACCGGCACATTCCTATCCCGTCACTCTGCTCCCGGGTGAGCGAGCGACGGTGCAGCGGCGAGTCCACGTCCCTGAGTCGGCCTCCGGAGCACGGACTCCCCAAACCCAGTCCACCCAGGAGACAGAGACCGTCTTTCTCGGAATCCGTTTCATCCGGCGCGCTCCGCGCCACGGCTTGCGCATCAACGATGAGCTGGTCAGGTTTCGAGGCACCGGTGTTCAGTTCGACAGCGGGCCCCTTGATGTGGTGTTCGATGCAGGCAGCGGAGGAACGCAAGACTGCTCGGCTCAAGGCAGTCGGCTTCAACGCCATCCGTAGTCCGCGTAGCCCCAAGAGCACGGCGATGCTTGACGCATGCGAAAAGCTCGGAATGCTCATCATGGAATCTTCGATATGTGCACCTCCGGCAAGAGCGACTTGGACTACGCGATTTCACCGACAGGTGGTGACGCGACGTTGAAGCGATGGGCCGAGCGTTATCGCAAACAACTGGAGCCTGATGAAATGAGCCGAAGACGTTGAGGCTCAGCAGGTTTGGCGTGAGACGAGTGCGAAGTTCACATCGGCCAGCTTCCGGTCGGTCACCGGTTCGCCGATTCCGGACAAGGCTGCGGTGATCAGGTTGTACGCGGCAGCCTTCTGGTCATAGCCAATCGTCGTCAATGGCGGAATCGTTACTGCTGAGAGCGGGGTGTGGTCCATGCCGATGACGCCGAGTTCCTCGGGAACGCTCCATCCACGCGCATTGGCGGCGGAGAGCAGCGCCGTGGCGACGTCATCGTTGTAGCAGGCGATTCCCATCCCCGGCAGATCAAGGCTGTCGACGGCAATCAGGGCGGCTGTGGCACTGATGTCGAGTCGCAAGATGATCGGCTCCGGCAAGCCGTGCTCGGCGCACTGTGCACGAACGCCGGCCTCTCGCCCCTGCCCGAATGGGTCCTGGCGGGCGTCCTGCAGATGGGCGAATCCGAGTCGGCTGTAGCCGCGCTCGATCAGGTGCTGCGCTTGTAGGGCCCCGATGTCAAAGTTGGCGTCCTGCCGTGGGATCGAGGCCACAGGGTCGAATGCCTTGACTCCGCGTTCGCTGAGGAGCTCGCGTTCTGTCGGGGAGAACGGCGTGAGGGAAATGACAGCGCGCGGTTTCATACCCGTGACCACTCGGTCGAGTGAGGCAGTAGTCGGGGTCGAGAGATGGAGCAGGAGGTTGAGGCCGCGACGAGCGAGTTCCTCGGTGGCCGCTTCGAAGATGTCCTGCAGATTTCCACCGAATGTGGTGTTCGGAATGAGTGCGAGCACAATGTCGCTGGAGCCCCTGGCCAGGGTGCGGGCTGCCGCCGAGGGTCGGTACTCGAGTTCGGCTGCCGCTCTCTCAACGCGTTCCCTGGTATCGCTCGCGAAGCGTTGGCCCTTGCCGTTCAGAATCTGGCTCACCGTGGCGCGCGAGACTCCGGCGCGCTTGGCCACATCTTCGCTGGTCGCGATCATGACATCAGCCTAGCCAAAATTTGACGCGCGTTACCAATCATGCTTTGATACCATCAGTAACGCGTGATACCAACGCGACTTACTCACAACGACGTACTGGAGCCAGAGCAATGACCCGCGAGATATTCAACACCGGCTGGCGTTTCCGAACCAAGGTGACGGCGTTCATGGAGCTGGGCGGGTCGTCGGCATCCGAGTTCACCGAAGTGGTGCTTCCGCACGATGCGTTGCTCGAGCAGCCGCGCAGTGCCGACGTCACGCGGGGCGAGACGAACGGCCACTTTCCGAGCGGTGCGTTCGAGTACGTGCGTACGTTCTCGGCGTCTGAGGAACTGCGTGGCAATCGGGTTTTGCTCGAGTTCGATGGCGTCTACCGGGATGCTGCCGTGTTCGTCAACGGCAACCTGGCCGGCCAGCGTGCGTTCGGATACTCCCGCTTCTTCGTGCAGATCGACCCGTACCTGAACTTCGGAGGCGACAACGAGATTCGCGTCGAGTCCCGCACTCATCTCGATAGCCGCTGGTACGCCGGTGCCGGCATCTATCGTGACGTGCATCTCGTCGTGAAGAAGCCCACACACATCGCCACGGACGGCGTTGTCGTGACGACGCCGAACATTGAGTCCGACCGGGCGACCGTCGAAGTTGCCGTTGAGGTCGAGAACTCCGGTGCGCTGACAACGACTCTTCGGCTTGACGCAGCCGTGCTTGGCGCGGGAGGAGCGGTCGTGGCCTCCGCCACCTCGCCCGTCACGCTGATGCCCGGAACACGTGTGACCGTGCGGCACCGACTGTACGTGGCCGATCCGGAACTCTGGAGCGTCGACGCCCCCACCCTGTACAGTCTCGGGCTCACCCTCACCGACGGCGATTCGGTCGTCGACGAGCAGACGGTGGCCTTCGGCATCCGCTCACTGCAGCTCGACCCGCAGCACGGTCTGCGCATCAATGGGGAGAGCGTGAAGCTGCGTGGTGCCTGCATTCACTCCGATAACGGTCCGCTCGGCGCTGTTTCGATGCGTGCGGCAGAGGAGCGGCGCGTGGGCATTCTGAAGGAGGCCGGATTCAACGCCATCCGCAGCGCCCACAACCCGATGTCGACGGCATTGCTCGATGCCTGCGACAGACTCGGCATGCTCGTGATGGACGAGACATTCGACATGTGGACCTCGGGCAAGAGCGACTTCGACTATGCCTTCGACTTCCCTGAGTGGTGGGAGCGGGACGTTGAGGCGATGGTTGCCCGCGATATCAATCACCCGAGCGTGATCTTCTATTCGATCGGCAATGAAATCCCCGAGACTGGTAGCCCCATCGGCACCACCTGGGGGCGCCGACTGGCCGAGAAGGTGCGCTCGCTGGACCCGAACCGCTACGTCACGAACGGTATCAACGGCTTCGTCGCGATGCTCGACACGATTGTGCCGCAGATGAAGGCGCGACGGGATGCCGTGGCGGCCGAGCCGGCAGGCGGCGTGAACACGATGATGGCCGGATTCGGTCAGATGATGAGCCACATTCAGACCTCGCAGCCGGCGACGGAGCGTACGGAGGAGTCCTACGCGGTGCTCGATGTGGCCGGCATGAACTACGCGGACGCCCGCTACGAGCTCGACCGCGAGCTGTTCCCCGACCGCATCATCGTCGGCACCGAGACGTGGCCGACGTCGATCGTCGGCAACTGGGCGCTCGTCGAGGAGAACGGCCACGTCATCGGCGACTTCACGTGGACCGGCTGGGACTACCTCGGTGAGACAGGCATCGGCTCCACGCGCTACGTCGACCAAGCGCTGGGGGGAGCATCATCCTTCTCCGGAGGGTTCCCCGAACTCACCGCGTGGTGTGGCGATATCGACATCATCGGTCACCGCCGCCCCGTCTCGTACTTTCGCGAGATCGTCTTCGGCCTGCGCAGCGAGCCATACATTGCCGTCAACCCGCCGGCCAACTTCGGCCGTGCCATTGCTGTCTCGACGCCGTGGGCGTGGGGCGACGCCATCGAAAGCTGGAGCTGGCAGGGTTTCGAGGGCCAGCCGGTCACGGTGGACGTCTACAGCGACGCCGAGCAAGTCGAGCTGCAGTTGGACGGTGTCTCGCTCGGCCGCGCGGTGGTCGAAGACTTCCGGGTGGCGTTCGACACGGTCTATGCGCCGGGGGAGCTGACGGCCGTGAGTTACGTGGCGGATGTCGAAACGGGGCGGTTCAGCATCCGTTCGGCCGCGGCATGCCTTGCATTGCAGGCCATAGCTACGCGCACGGAGCTGCGTCTGGACGGCACGGACCTCGGCTTCGTCGAACTCTGCCTGAGCGACGGATCCGGCATCGTGCGCAACGACGTCGATCGCCCCATCACGGTCACGCTCGAGGGGCCGGCCACGCTGGCGGCCCTCGGTAGCGGAAACCCCGTCACCACCGAAATCTTCACCGCGGCAGAACACTCCACGTTCAATGGGCGGGCGTTGGCCGTCGTGCGTCCGACCGGTGCCGGCGAGATCACGGTGACTGCGGTCGCCGAGGGATGCCAGCCCGCCGTCACCACCCTCAGCGCCCGCTGAACCTAAACAGCTGCATCACTGACGAAGGAGTCACGACATGACAAACAATGAAACGCCCGCCGCCGAAGTGGCTGGCCTGATCGCCGACGACGCTTTGAGCGGTTCGGACGTGCTGCGTCCGCGCGTGAGCGCGGGATATATCTGGTTGCTCATCTTGGCAACTGTCGGTGGTTTCGCGGCGCTGGTTGCCCCCATCGGTCTTTCACTGTCGCTGCGGGTGCAGGAGTTGGCGCCGGACAATGTCGAGGTCCTGGGTTACGTCATCGGGATCGCAGCCGCGATCACGGCGATCGCTGGGCCCTTGACCGGCATGTGGAGCGACCGGACACGCAGTCGGTTTGGCCGTCGACGTCCATTCGCCTTCTTCGGCGCGATTATCGGAGTGCTGGGCTTGGGCTTCATCGCGGCTGCCCCCAGCATCCCGCTCCTGATGGTGGGCTGGGTCATCACCGCACTGGGCTGGAACACAGCACTGAATGTCCTGATGCTCTCGCAGGCCGACCGGCTGCCAGAAGAGCAGCGCGGTAAGGTCGCCGGACTCAGCGGCGTCGCTCAGATGATCGCATCCGTGATGGGCGTCGGACTCGCCAGCGCCTTCATTGGCAACAACTTCCTCGTGTTCCTGGTGCCCGGCGCCCTCGGCTTGATTCTTTTCCTGCTCTTCGTGCTCTTGGTGAAGGAACCGAGCAGCCTCGACCGAGTTCACGAGCAGAAGCTCGGCCTGCGCAAGGTTCTCGGCAACATGGTGTTCGACCCCCGCAAGCACCCCGACTTTGCATGGAACTGGCTCGGCCGGCTTCTGTTCAACTTCGGTGTCACATTTGCGACCACCTTCACCACGCTATTCTTCGCCTCACGGCTCTCCGAGGGCGGGCGAGTGGCAGACATCGGTGGTCTCATCACGATTCTCGCGCTTCTGGGCGTCGTAGCGACCGCCGGCGGCGCGATGCTCGGAGGCTTTCTCTCTGACAAGCTCAAGCGCCGCCGCATCTTCGTTCTTCTCGCCGGAATCGCCTTCACCGTGGGCGCGATCATCATGGCGACCGGCGGTTCGGTCACCGCGGTGCTGATCACCGGGTCGATCATCACGAGCCTCGGGCTCGGTGTCTTCTCGGCAGTCGACCAGGCGATCGTCTTGGACGTGCTTCCTGATCGCGACGCGGATGCGGGGCGATTCATTGGTATCAACGGCTACGCAACCTCGATTGCGCAGGCAGTCGCCCCCATCATTGCCGTTCCACTTCTTCTGATCGGGGTGGCAGGCAGCGACAAGAACTACGCCCTCGTTCTTCTCGTCGCGGCCGCGTGCACGCTCGTCGGCGGCACGCTCGTGATGATCTTCGTACGAGGCTCCAAGTAAGAAATCAGCATGACTAACCTTCCATACCGTGACGCCTCCCTCTCAATTGATGTCCGTGTCAGCGACCTCCTCTCGAGGCTCTCAGTGCAGGACAAGGCGGGCCAGTTGAGCCAGTACTTCTACTTTGGCGGGCTTGGCGACGTGCCCGCCGATCTCGACATCGCCTCGCTGCCGCCGGAGCAGCAGGCGTTCGTGCGGCAGCCACAGATGGTCGAAGCCGCCATCACGGCCGGGGGAGCGGGTTCGGTGCTGTTCGTGATGAAAGCGGCACAGGCCAACCGGCTCCAAAAACTGGCGGTCGAAGGCACGGACCACGGCATACCGCTGATCTTTGGGTTCGATGTTATTCACGGGCTCCGCACGATTTTTCCTGTACCAATTGCACAGGCAGCGTCCTGGGACCCGGCAGCGATCGAGGCGGCCCAGTCGGTCGCAGCCAGGGAAGCACGGGCGGTGGGAATCCACTGGACTTTCGCGCCCATGGTAGACATTGCTCGCGATCCCCGCTGGGGCCGAATCGTCGAGGGTGCAGGCGAAGACCCGTACTTGGGCTCCGTCGTCGCTGCGGCAAGCGTTCGAGGGTTTCAGGGCGACCTCGGTGCCGACCGGGTGCTCGCAGGTCCGAAGCACTTTGCCGGCTACGGGGCAGCGCGGGGCGGTCGCGACTATGACGAGGCGGAGATATCCGACTCAGAGTTGCGCAACGTGTACTTGCCCCCGTTCCAAGCGGCAATCGACGCGGGGGCAACCAACGTCATGAGTGCGTACATGGACCTCAACGGGGTGCCGGCGAGTGGCAACAGCTGGCTACTGAGCGATGTGCTACGAGACGAGCTGGGTTTCGAGGGCTTCGTGGTGTCAGACGCCAACGCCGTGAAGTCCCTCGAGCCCCAGCATTTCGCGGCCTCGCCGGTGGATGCGGCCGTTCGCGCGGTGTCCGCCGGTCTCGACATGGAGATGTGCATGTTTGATCCGGCGTTCGCAACCCTCCCGGAAGCTGTCCGCGAAGGGCTCGTCGACGAGTCGACCATCGACACGGCCGTGCGTCGCGTGTTGACCGCGAAATTCGAGCTCGGGCTGTTTGAAAACCCCTACGTGGGCGAGGATGCGTCTGCTCGTGTGCTCGACGACCCCGCGCATCGTGAGCTGGCGCGGGCGACCGCAGAGCGCACGGCAGTGCTGTTGAAGAACAATGGCGCGCTACCCCTCAACCCGGCCGGACTCAGCTCGATCGCCGTGATCGGACAGCTGGCGCACAGCAAGCGAGACACCCTCGGCCCCTGGGTCTTCGGCCACAACACGGAGGAGACCGTCAGCATTGTGGATGGCATTCGCGCTCGCGTCGCTGACGGCACTCTGGTCGACTACGCACCTGGAGCCGGGATTCCGTCCCGACTCTTCGCGTCGATGTTCGACCGTCAGGATCCGACAGTCCTGAACACTCCAGCTGACTATGACGACGATGCCGAAATCGACGCTGCTGTGACGCTGGCGGCATCCGCTGACGTGGCTGTGGTGGTCGTTGGCGAGCGGCAGAACCAGATTGGGGAGAACGCGTCGCGCTCCACGCTCGACCTGCCAGGTCGGCAACTCGAGCAGCTGCAGCGTATCGTGGCGACCGGCACACCGGTCGTGGTGCTCGTGATGTCTGGGCGCCCACTCGACCTTCGCTGGCCAGACGAGCACGTCCCGTCGATCCTGCAGGTCTGGTATCCGGGCACCCGCGGCGGTGATGCGGTTGCGGCGCTGCTCTTCGGCGACGTTTCGCCGGCCGGACGCCTGCCATTCACCTGGCCGCGCCACGTCGGTCAGGTGCCGATGATCTACTCACACCTGCGTACGTTCCAACCCGAGCAGCAAGGCGAGCGTTACTGGGACGAAGAGTCGACCCCGCTGTACCCGTTCGGCTATGGGCTCAGCTACGGGTCATTCGAGTACGACAATCCGCGCCTCGCATCTTCCGTAATCACGGTGGGCGAATCGACAACCGTATCCGTGGATGTGACCAACACCTCCGACCGGGAGGCAGATGAGGTCGTTCAGCTCTACATCCACCAGCGATACGGTACGTCGTCACGCCCCGTGCGCGAACTCAAGGGCTTCGAACGGATCACCCTTTCAGCCGGCGAGACCCGCTCGGTTGCCTTCACGCTGGGGCCAGATGAGCTGCGCCATTGGAGTGACGCGACGCGTTCGTGGGTGCAAGACGCGACGACCATCGACCTGTGGGTCGGCGGCACGTCGACCGCGCAGCTGACCCGAGTGCTCACGGTCCAGGAGGCTCTCGATGAAGTCGGGTAACGGCGACACGATCGACCGCGTCGCGGTTGTACGGCGGCACAACGTCGTGGTGACCACCGCGCATCCCGAGCACGTGCTCACCGTTGGCAACGGCGACTTCGCATACACCGCCGATATCACGGGCATGCAGACCTTCACATCGTTCCACGACCAGGCGACGGCCATCGTGCAGGGGCGCGCAGCTGTCAACACCGCAACGATGAGTTCGTGGGGCTGGCACGAGATGCCGAATCCTGAGGGCTACGTTCTCGAGGATTCCATGTCGGACCACGTCACCCGACGCGGCACTGTGCGCTACCCCGACCGGCACGACATGGAAGGGGCCATGCGCGGCCAGCTCAGCGACGAGAATCGCCCGGGAGCGTGGCTGAACGCCAACCCGCAGCGACTCGACCTCGGTCGTATCGGCTTGAGCATCGAGGGCGGCCCGGAGAACCTGGACGATGCTCGAGCGCACCTCGATCTCTGGTCGGGCAGGATCACCAGCACGTTCCGATACGAGGGTGAGCAGGTTGCGGTGCAGACCACGGCGGATCCGGATGATTCGATCGTCGCCTTCCGCATCGAATCCCCCCTACTTGCCGATGGTCGCCTGCGTATCGCCCTGCGCTTTCCGTACGCGCATGCCGGCTTCTTCCAGACCGCGGACTGGAATCGTCCTGAGGCCCACACGTCCTCCCTGACCACGTCGGGAAATGCAGCGACGATCCTGCGCACACTCGATGGTACGAGCTATCGCGTTGACCTCGAGTTCAGCAGCGGCTCTGTGCGCGAAGTCGCGCCACACACTTTCGAGCTCACGAGTTCCACCGAGCAGCTCGATCTCTTGGCGCGCTTCGCTCCGGCAGTTGCCGAACCGTTACCGAAGTTCGATACCGTCGCCGCAGCCTCGGCCGAGTCGTGGAAGCGTTTTTGGCTCTCCGGTGCAGCTGTTGATTTTGGTGGAACGAAGGATGCCCGTGCCAGCGAACTCGAGCGACGGGTCACAATCTCCCAATACCTCACCGCCGTCAACTCGTCCGGCGTGATGCCGCCAGCAGAAACCGGACTCGCGACCAACTCCTGGTCAGGCAAATCCCACCTCGAAATGCACTTTTGGCACGCCGCCCACTTCGCGACGTGGGGCCGGCCCGAGCTGCTGGAGCGGAGCCTGGGTTGGTACCTGTCGATCCTCGACAAGGCCCGTGGTATCGCGGTCGGCCAGGGTTATCCGGGCGCACGCTGGCCAAAGCAGGTGGGGCCCGACGGGCGAGAGAGTCCGGACCCGATCGGCTCTTTTCTGGTCTGGCAGCAGCCGCACGTGCTCTATATGCTCGAACTCGTCTGGCGTGCATCCTCACCCCACAAGCAGAGCGCGCTTGCGCTCGAGTTCGCCGAACTTGTCGACGCAACCGCCACGTTCATGGCTGCATTCGCTGAGGAGCGCGACGGTGCCTTCCACCTGCTCTCGCCGATCATGCCAGCGCAGGAGTTCTATGACGTGACAACCACCGAAGACCCGACGTACGAGTTGGCCTCGTGGTGGTGGGGCCTCGAGATCGCCCAGCGCTGGCGCGAGCGCTCTGGGCTCGAGCGCGAGCTGACGTGGACAACGGTGCAGGAGGGCCTCGCGAAGCCGCACATCATCGACGGCCATTACACCGCGATCGCCACAGAGCCGTTCCTCCGACGCGACGATCACCCGTCGCTGCTGATGGCCCTAGGCGTTCTGCCGCCGACCCCGGTCATCGACCCCGCAATTATGACGGCGACCTTGCTCGACGTGCTCGAGACCTGGGAATGGCCGTCGGCCTGGGGCTGGGACTTTCCCGTGATCGCGATGACGGCATCCCGCCTCGCGCGGCCCGACATCGCCATCGATGCCCTGCTGCGTGACGAGGTGAAGAACCAGTTCACGCTCGTGGGCCACAACAGCCAGATGGGATCCATTCTGCCGATCTACCTGCCCGGCAACGGATCGCTGCTCGCTGCGATCTCGATGCTCGCAACCAACGGCTTCCCCGAATCGTGGGATGTCGCTACTGAAGGGTTCGTGCCATGGCCGTAAATTCATTTCCTGCTGGGTTCCTCTGGGGTGCGTCCTGTGCTCCACACCAGAACGAGGGCAACAACGTCAACAGCGATATGTGGGCACTCGAGCAAGTGCCCGGCTCCTCCTTCACCGACCGCAGCGGCGACGCTGTCGATTTCTACCACCGCTGGAAGGAAGATATCGACCTGCTCAAGTCCCTCGGTCTCAATTCGTTCCGCTTCGGCATCGAGTGGGCAAGGGTCGAACCCACCCGCGGCAATTTCTCCGTCGCGGAGCTTGCCCACTACCGGCGCATCATCGACTACTGCCTGGCCCAGGGCGTCGAGCCCGTCGTCACCCTGCACCACTTCTCGAGCCCGTTGTGGTTTGTGAAGGAGGGCGGCTGGAGCTCGGCAGACGCCGTCGACCGCTTCGGCGACTATGTGGATGCCGTCTGCCCCATCCTGCACGGAGTGACCTGGGTTGCGACCATCAACGAGCCGAACATGTTCGCCGTGATGTACCAGATGTCTACGCCCTTGCAGTATCCGGATCCGGCAGCGGTGCTGCAGCGGATGCGCGAAGCGATGTCACCGGTGAACGGTGAGGCCGGAATCAATTCATTCTCGATGCCGGAGCCCAAGGAGGAGGCCACCCAGACTTTGGTGCGTGCTCATGCCCGAGCGCGCGACATCCTGCAGGCGAAGACGGACGTGAAGGTGGGCTGGACCATCGCCGTTCAGAGTTTGGTCGCCCGTGACGGCCACGAAGACAAGTTGGCGTACTACGAGCGCGTCTGGGAAGACACATTCCTTGAGGCCTCTCGAGCTGACGACTGGGTTGGGGTGCAGGCCTACACGAGCCAGCTCGTTGGACCCAACGGGCTCGAGGGCGCGCCGGAGGGCGCAGAGCTGACTCTGGCCGGCTGGGCCTACCGGCCAGATGCGCTGGAGATCGCGCTGCGTCGCACCGCGCTGGTCACCGGCGGCGTGCCGATGATCGTTACCGAGAACGGCATCGCCACGGCGGACGACACCCGCCGGATCGACTACACGACCGTCGCACTCGAGGGAGTTGCCCACACGCTCGGCGATGGCCTCGATGTTCGTGGGTACCTGCACTGGACCTTCATTGACAACTTCGAGTGGGTGCACGGCTACGAGGTCACCTTCGGCCTCGTCGCCGTCGACCGCACTACATTCGAGCGCACCCCGAAGGGCAGCGCTTACAGGCTGGGCGACATCGCACGGAACAACGGAGCAGGCATCCTGTGAACGATTCGTTCAAGCCTGGCCGACCTTGGCTCAACACTGACAGTACCCGCATCCAGGCGCATGGCGCCTCAATATTTGTCGAGAACGGCACCTACTTCTGGTACGACGAGAACAATGAGCAGACGACGCCCGGCAGCGACAACTGGCACTGGGGTGCGCGCGCCTACTCTTCGAGCGACCTCTACACCTGGGAGGATCTCGGCCTGATCATTCCGCCGGTGCCCGACGACCCGTCGTCACCACTGCATCCGGCACAGAAGATGGACAGCCCGCACATCATCCTCAACGAGGCGACCAACAAGTACATCGCCTGGCTCAAGGTAATGGGGGAGGGCTCACACGACACCCAGGCGTCAACCGTGCTCACCGCCGATTCGCTGCTCGGACCCTACGAGATCCGGCGAGAACACGGCGATCGCCGACTACGTATGGCTTCCTATTCGCTTCGATGGCGGCCTGCCGCGCATCGACCGGCTCGACGAATGGCGCATTGAGGATTCCGCGTGAACAAACACCGAACACAGGAGAAGAGCATGACTACCACCCCCGTCGTACTGTCCACGGAAAGTAGCATTGGAGCGTGGCTCGACCACCCCGCGGGCTCGCAGATCATCGCGGGCATTGCCGCCCAGGCGGGAATGGATGACAGCGCGATCCGGATCATGCGCAATATCCCACTCATCCGCCTGCTGTCGGCCTCCGGCAACGCGCCTGAGGGGCTCGCCCGGACACTCGAGATGCAGGTCAACGGCGGCGTGGCTCCGGACCCCGCGGCGGTCACCGGCATTGGGTGGCGGGAGCGCATCGCACCGAGCCGCTTCGACGGGCAGACCGTGATCGTGACCGGTGCCGCGTCCGGGATCGGTCGCGCCGTGGCATCCCGCATCGCGCGCGAGGGCGGCCGGGTCATCGCTGTCGACCTGTCGCAGGAGCGCCTCGATGGCTTCGCGGCATCCCTGCCCGAGGCGAACATCGTTCCGGTGGCAGGAGACGTCACCCAGCAATCCGACGTCGACACCGTCATCGCAGCATCCGGCGGCCACGTGGACGCCCTGGCCAACGTCGCCGGCATCGTCGACGACTTCTCACCCATCCACGAGGTTAGCGACGCCATGCTAGAGCGCGTCTTCAACGTGAACGTGTTCGGCGTCATCCGACTTACACGTGCCGTCATGCCGCTGATGATCGCGGCCAGGCGTGGCTCGATCGTCAACATCGCCTCAGAGGCCGCCTTGCGTGGCTCCTCCGCCGGGCTGGCCTACACCGCCTCCAAGAGCGCCGTGCTCGGAATCACCCGCAGCTCGGCCTATATGTACGAGCAGTTCGGCATTCGCGTGAACTCCGTCGCTCCCGGCGGAACTCTGACCGGCATGCGGCCGGGCAACACCAGCGAGTTCGGCCGCGCGCGCATCAACGAGCACGTGGCGGATGCGCCGATGGCGGTTCCCGAGGCGCTTGCCGCATCGATCACCTTCCTGCTCAGCGACGACGGCGTCAACATCAGCGGCGCGCTGCTCGCCTCAGATGGCGGAGAGTCCGCCTTCTAGGCGTTCCCACACTCGCGATTATCGGGCGTCCACGGGTGCGACCGGGATACTCGCGGGCCCCTTCCACGTTGGCGCGGGGGAGCGCCAACGACCGAAGCCACCTGCGCTGCCAGATACGGTATCCGACAAGAGCTCTGGGCTTCGATCGTTCCTCACTCCGCTGACGTGGGAGGGGAGCTCACGCGGTGTCGCCATGCACAAGCGTGAAGTGTCGCGCGGGTGGGGCATCCGATGCTTGCTCATTGCCGAGCCGCACGCTCAAATCGTGAGCGAGCCCCCGCACCATGCCACGAAAGTCGGTGTCCACCGTTGTGAGTCGCGGCGACCAGAGCTGGCCGAGTGCGGTGTGGTCGACGCCCACGATGGCTAGCCGGTCTGGCACGCTCGCGCCGAGCTCACGGGCGGCGGACAAGATAGCAACGGCGACGTCGTCGTTGTAGCAAGCGATGCCAGCCGGAATCATCTCGTCGACAATCGGCCGCAGCGCGGCTATCGCACCTTCAAGCTTCAGCGGCACTTCGAGGTGCCGGGGCTCCGGCAGGCCGACGCCCTCGCAATAGTCACGGAGGGCCAGGTAGCGGCGGGGGCCGTATGGGTCAAGGCGTGCATCGGCGAGGGCCGCGAACCAGAGCGGGCGCCGCCCATTCTCGAGCAAAGCCTCGGCTTGGATGCGCCCGATGCCACCGTCGGATTCCACGTTTGAGGTAGCAGTGAGGCTCGGCACGATGATCGTGCCGAACTCTTCGATGGGGGCGCGTTCGGCGCGAGAGAGCACCCCGAAGTCGACGACCGCGAGTGGGCGCAGTGCCGTAATTGCATGGATCGTGGCATCCGGCGTGCTGCCGGCGAAGCGCACGATGACATTGCCGCCAAATTTGCTGGTGCCGGCCATCATCTGGTCGACGGCGTCTTGCAGATTGCTACCGAAAGTCGTATTCGGGATCAGTACCACGACGGTGTCGCTGCGGCCGCTAACGAGCGAGCGAGCAGCGAGCGAGGGTCGATACTGCAGTTCACGAGCTGCGTCCAGTACTCGTTGCCGAGTGCGCTCAGGGAATCGTGCGTCGTTGCCGTTCAGGATATTGCTGACGGTCGATCGAGACACTCCAGCATGACGCGCAACGTCGACACTCGTGGCCGGTCGGCTCAGCCCCTCGCTTGTATCCATTCGTTCATCCTCGCATAACGCCGACGACGGTGACGGTGACGGTGACGGCGTAACGGGCTACGGCATCCGCTCGGCATCTTCTGAATCGTCGAGCGGAAAGTCGCGCACGATTCCAGCCAGAAAGCCTCGCAGCGTGCGCTCAATGTCGACGGATTCGCGGTTGTAGAGCCACTGCAGCTGCAGCCCTTCTAATAGCCCGGTGAAAGTGACGGCTAGCTCGGCGGAGTCGAGCGGGGAGACCAGCCGGCCGTCGTCCCGCAAGGCATCGAATGCCTGCCGAATGTAGAGCCGGAACGCCTCGTAGCGATTGCGATAGTGCACGTGGGCCGGGTGATCCGGCGCGACGGCCTCCGCCGAGAGGATCGTGTAGAGCTCGATGATGCCGGGGCGCAGGCTGTTGCTGGTGGAAACGCGCACCATGCCGAGAAGGGAGTCGAGTCCGCTGGTGTGGGGCACAAGGAGAGCAACTTCCTTGTCGTGGCCGGCGAGAACGGCGGTGAGCAGCTCTTCCTTCGAACTGAAATGGTGCACGAGCCCGCGGGCGCTGATGCCGGCGCGTTCTGCGACATCCTTCATCGTTGTTGCACGGTAGCCGAACTCAGCGAAGGCCTCCATGGCTGCGTCGAGGATCTTCTGCCGCACTCCTGCGGTCTTGGCGTATGGTCCGCGGCTCCCGCCGGTCGTGGCTCTCACTGTGATCTCTCCAACTTCCTCTCCCGAGAAAATACCATTGAAACGCGAATTTCGTGCTACCGTTTGAAAATCGCGCTGGAGCGGTAATTTCACAATGCGACGAGAGAGGCAGTCATGACTGAGGTGCTCCCCGAGCGGCAGGCCCAAGTCAGTGGAACAAAACTCGGCGCCTGGACAATCGTGCTGCTCGTGGCGGCAAGCTTCGGCTCCGCACTCGCATTCATGGTTCCCATGGTCTTCACGCTGGCGCTCCGAGTCGATCAGATCGACCCGGGCAATCAGGCATTCCTCGGCGTCATCATCGGCAGCGGCTCGGTTGTCACCCTCCTGGCCGCACCGCTCACGGGGATCCTCAGCGATCGCACGCGGTCGAGCTGGGGGCGCAGGCGACCTTTCACCGTTGTCGGCATGATCGTCGGTCTGGCGTCGGTGCCGTTGATGGCCTTCGCACCAGATCTCCTCACCCTGACGCTGAGTTGGGCTATCGCGAGCGTCGGTTGGGGAACAGCGATGGGCTCGATCGGCAATTATCAAGCCGACCGCCTGCCGCCCAGTCAACGAGGCATGGTCGCCGGGCTGACCGGAGTGATGGCGCAGGTGGCCCCGATCGTCGGAATTCTGCTCGTCGGTCTTGTGCCACGCGATCCGCTCATGGTGATCTTGCTGCCCGTGCTGGTGGGAACGCCGCTCGTGGTTCTCTTTGTGTGCTTTGTTCACGACGAGGACAGTCGGGGTCTGGTCTTCGATGAACGGCTCACAGCGTGGGGCGTTGTGAAGAGCTTTGGCTTCAGCCCGCGGGAGTTTCCGGCGTTCGCGTGGAACTGGCTAGGGCGCTTCGTCTTCTTTGGGGGAATCTCATTGACCACCACCTACAGCACCTTTTTCTACGCCCATCGCATGGGCATTCCGGTGCAGGACATTGCGCCGATCATCGCCGTCGTCTCAGTGCTCGGCATCGGCTCCTCGACGCTGGGAGCGTTGGTCGGTGGTTCCTGGTCGGATCGGTTGGGGCGTCGGCGACCGTTCATTCTGGGCTCATCGGTGGTCTTCGCTGTTGGCGCCGCCGTGATGGCCGTTACTGAGGCGCTTCCTGTTCTGTTGTGCGGAGCCGCGCTGTCGTCGCTCGGTGTGGCGATGTTCCTCGCCGTGAACCAGGCGATGGTTTTGGATGTGCTGCCGCATCGCGAGACGCAGGCCGGCCGGTTCATGGCCATCACTGCCTTCTCGCAGAAGATCCCCAGTGCCATCGCGCCGATGCTCGCACCATTCATTTTGGCGATCGACTCCGCGAGCGCCACCAACTACGCCGCGCTCTACCTGATCACGGGGTCGCTCGTTGTCGTGGGTGGCATCATCGTCGTGACCAAGGTGCGCTCGGTGCGTTGACCGCGAGCGCCCGACACTCGGCATGATCCCGCGGAGCAAGTGCGCGCGCCGTTTTGGTCAGTTGTACGGGGTCCGCGGTCGGCCGGGGGCAACCCATTGAGTAACAGGGCGCGTGGGACCCCGCCACCTTTGCGGTCGGGAAAACGATCAAATGCGGCCCCGGACTCAAAAGCCGTCGGCAGTTTCGCGATCTAGCCGGGGCGCAGAAGGCGAGTGGCGCTTTTCGTGCTGCTAGCCAAGGTCGAGCTTGTCCACCACGTCGGCAACCCGCGCCCGCTGAACAGTTGTGAGCCCTTGGATCGGCATCGGCAGGCACTTCTCTGGTGCGAGGCCGAGGTGCTCAGCGATCGCCGCGACTACGCGCAGGCTACCCTCGAACTCCGCGAACAGCCCCCACAGCGGGGCAAGTCGCTCGGACTCTGCCACCGCTTCAGCGGGCCGACCTTCCAATGCTGCACGGGTGATCGTCACCGCCGGGTCTGGGAGGGTGCCACCGATGACCGAGTACCAAGCATCGCAGCCTGCGTTCAGCCCACCGGCTGCGAAGGCGTCACCGGACACGCCGATTGTGACGTGCTCGGGCACCACCGCTCGAATTGCCGCGACTCGCTCACGCGTCTTCTGGGGATCAGTGGGGCCGGGGATCTTGATTGACGCGACACCGGGCAGCTCGGCGATCCTCGCATAGAGATCGGTGGTGAACGTGAAGTGGGTGGTGCCGGGGTTGTCATACACGATCACCGGCAGCCGGGTGTGTTCGGTGACCGCGCGGTACAGCTCAAACACGTCATCCGCGGTGAGAGGCTGGTACGTCATCGGTGCCAGGAGTACCCCCGCAGCGCCCGCGGTTTCGGCGTTGTCGACGTGAGCGAGGACGTGGGAAGTGCGCAGGCCCCCGACGCCAACAAAGACCGGAGTACTCCCGGCGTGTTCGACGGTGAGTCGGGCTACGCGGGCGCGCTCCTCCAGTGTGAGGTAGGCATAGGAACCAGTCGAGCCGAGAGCGGTGATCGAATCTACCCCGGCCTCCGCGAGACGCACGACCAGGCGAACGAACGCGGCCTCATCAACCGCGTCACCGTTGAGCGGGGTGAGGGGGAAGGCGCTGAGGCCGGCGAAGATGCTCATGACTTCTCCTCAAGTTCGGGGATATGTTCAAGGCCGAGAGTCGGGTTACCGTAGACGGTCTGCACCTCGGCGATCACGACGCGGTACTCGCCGAGCCATTCCCCGTACCGTGACTTCGCAAGCCGGTGAGTGTCCACATCGACGAGGTTCCGCAGGGCGTCGATGTCGGTCCAGTAGTAGACCTCGGCGTGCAGGCCGGTGTCTTCGTTGTGCCAGGCCTCCTCACCCAAGAATCCTGGGATCTGGCGGGCACGCAGCGCAATCTCGCCATAGAAGCGATGGAACTCGTCGGTGAGATCCTTCGTCTCGAAGATGAATGTCGAACTGAACTTCGGGGTCGCGGTCATAGTGCCTACTTCGTTGTCGCGGGTGTCTCGGCGGGAACGGGGTCGGTCCTTCGTGCCCCGCCGCGTTGCGCGGCGGCGCCGGCGACGATGACGAGGGCGATGCCAAGCAGTTGCACGAGAGTGGGTGCCTGGCCGAGCACCAGCAGCCCGATGAGGAGGCCGAAGGCTGGCTCGAGCGAGAGCAGCGTGCCGAATGCCGTGTGGGTCATCCGGCGCAGGGCGAGCATCTCGAGCCCGAACGCGATCACCGGGGTGATCAGAGCGATCCCCGCGGCCGCGGCCAGCACCCACCAGGTGAGGTCACCACTGATGACTTGGGGCAGCCCGATCGGCAGTGTCGCCAACGCGGCGATCGGTATCGTCAGCGACAGCCCGCTGATGCCCGAGAAGCGATCGCCGATGTGCTGTGTGAACACGTTGTACAGTCCCCAACAGGCTCCCGCAGCGAGGGCGAAGCCGACCCCGGCGAGGTCGATGTCCCCGTGCCAGGGCTCGGTCAGTAGTACCACGCCGACGAACGCGAGCAGCGACCACACGAGCGCGCTCCGGTGCTTGCTCATCAGGGCCGCCACGGTGAGGGGGCCGAGGAACTCGATCGCGACCGCGGTGCCCAGTGGGATGCGTTCGACGGCGGCGAGGAAGAATGTCGTCATGAACCCCGTGACCATGCCGAGCGCGGCCAGCGCCGGGAGGTCCTTGCGGCGGAGGGAACTGATCGCAGGGCGGGCAATCATCCAGAGGAACACCGCCCCGAAGCACATGCGTAGCCACGCGGTGCCGGCCGCCCCGACCTGCTCGATCACGCTCACCGAGAGCGCGTTCGACAACTGGACGGCGATCATTGCCGCGACCGCCATCGACCACGGAGGCACTCCCATGGTGCGCCGACCGGTCACGGGGCGCCGATTTGACGCCGCAACACACGCACCTCGCCGCCGAGACCGGTCAGGGCATCGGCGAGTGCGTCTGCCGCCTTGGTCAGGGCATCGTCTGTCATGGGTGCGAGGGCATCGAGAATGAAGAACGCCGTATCCGTGGCATCGGAAAGGGCGGTGCGTCGTCCCTGCCGCCAGTTCCAGCGACGGCACGTCCCGGCGCCATCGCACCAGATCACCTCGCCGAGTTCCGGATGCTCGATCACCGTGTCTCCGTTCGCGGCGGTGTCGAATGGTTCCTCTCCGGTGGCGCGGGTCAAGCGGGCAGCGCCGTCGTAGAGGTGGAAGTCTTCACCGCCGAGCGGAATCTGATGCAGCACGGAGATCGCGTTGTAGATGTCGGTGAGCGCGTTCACCCGCGGGAGGCCATGCTCGGCGCGGCGGGTAAGAGCTTCGAGGCTGTTGCGGTTGCGTTGCGGCTTCGCCCCGAACGCCCGATACGCCTCCCGCCACGCTGCGATATGCGGCAACTCCTCAACAAGGGAAGCAGCGAGTAGCGCGCGGGAATGAGCCTCAGCTGCCGCGACCAACGCATCGAGATGTGCACCGCCGCTCCGATTGCTCGCGTCGGGGGCGAGGCCGTCAACCACGAGCAGCATGGCCCGGTAGTCCGGGCGCAGATCGAACACGGCAGGGTCCACTGCGCTGGCGTCCAGAAACTCGATCGGGGTCATGGGGTTAGGCATTCGGGATCTCCGTTCTGTGCGCGGCACCGACGCCCGGTTCGAAGACCGTGAGCGAGAACCGGGCAGGCTCGTCATGACAGTTGATGTAGGCGTGGGCGATGTCACCGTAGAACGACAGTGCGTCGCCGGTGGCGATCTCGTAGCTCTCGCTGTCGACTTCAACGGTCAGAGCGCCGTCCTGGACGTGCAGTAGTTCCCGGGTGCCGTCGGCATGGGCTTCGCTCTCATGGCGTTCGCCCGGAGCAAGAGTCCAGTCCCACAGCTCGACCACGTCCGGCGCCTCTGTGCCCGCGACCAGCACCCCCTTCCCGCCAAGATCTCCGCTCCACAGCACTGCGCCCTCACCTCGGCGGGTGATCTTCGCGGTGCGCGCGGCGGGTGGCTCGACCAATGCAGGCAATCCAACACCGAGCGCATCCGAGAGTCGCAGCAGCGTACCGATGCTTGGATTGACCCCGCCCTGCTCCACGTTCACGAGCATGCGGCGACTCACGCCTGCTGTCGCGGCGAGCTGGTCGAGCGTCCACTCGCGACTTTTGCGCTCCTGCCTCACCCGCGCACCAATGGCTCGCGCCAGTGTCTCCGCAACTTGATCCATGTGGTGCATAATACTGCACTAACTTGGCACTGTCGATGGCTGACCAGTTCTTGCCGGATCCTTCAGAAATCAGCGGAACTGTTGTCTAGTCTCTCTGCTCAGGCCCGCATTGATCCGGCGACGAGGCAAGCATCGATGGAGGAATCGACGCGCAGACCGAGCGCAGTTCGTCAAACCGCGTCGGTGCTCTCGGCCGCGAACCGCGGCATTGCAGACATCATGAAGCTGAATGCCCAAACGCGACGCGGTCGTCGTTGACTGAGCACAGTGGATCTTTTGGCACCGTGGTCCACAGCTGTTGGACGCGCCGACCTCCACGGCACGGCCAGCGCTCGGGACCGTCGTCAGACCTTCGCGGCGGCCGCCTCGCCCATCCTTGTCAAAGCGAGGGTGAGGATCGCGCTTGAGGTCGCAAAGTTGAGCCGCACATACCCGTCTCCTCCCGAACCGAAGATGTGCCCGGAGTTGAGTGCGACTCGCGCCCTGTCGCGGAATAGCTTCGCAGGGCCGTCGATGTCGGTGGCGACCGCGAACGTCGTGCTCGCCGGGGTGGTGCGCGGAATCGCGAGCTGTCGGCAATCGAGCCAAGCCAGGTAGGTGCCTTCAGGTGGGATCCACGACAGCTGTGGAAGGTGCTCCTTCAGGAGCCGCCCGAGGAGGGCGCGGTTCGCGTCGAGGCCGCAGAGAAGGTCGTCGAGCCAGTCAGTGCCGTACCGGAATGCGGCCGTGTGCGAGATGACCCCGAGGTGGCTCGGTGCGTAGTCGATCTCGGCTGGCACGCTTCGGAGATCCGCGGCGGCCTCGGGGCCTGCAATGGCGAGTGCGGCTTTCAGCCCCGCGAGGTTCCACCCCTTCGATGCCGAGATGAAAGAAATCGCGTCCTCCGAGCCGGCGACGGTGAGGTAGGGGACGAAGTCCGCGCCGGCGAGCACCAGTGGGCCATGGATCTCGTCCGCCAACACCCGCACACCAGCAGAGCGGGCGATCACGGCAAGAGCCTCGAGCTCGGAGCGGGTGTGGACAGTGCCGGTGGGGTTGTGCGGGTTGCAGAGCAGTATGACGCATCGCCCGCCTTCGCTTTGAACTCGCTCGATCGCGGACGTGACCGCATCGGGATCGAGGCGGCCCGACGGTGTGAGTGGCGCCTCGATGACCTGACGGCCGGCGTGGGCAATGTAGGAGAAGAAGGGCGCGTAAACGGGTGACATGACGATCACAGAATCTCCCGGCTTAGTGCTGACGCGCAGCACCTCGACGATGCCAGTCATTACCTCGGCGAGCACCCGGGTGTCGGCGACTGGCAGATCTGGCCACCCCCAGCGTGCGGCGGCGAATTCCGCGACAGCCTCGGCGTAACCGTGACGCGAGGCATAGCCGGTGTCCCCAATGTCGATCGCGTGCCGGATCGCGTCCGCCACCGGCGGCGCGAGCGGAACGTCCATCTCCGCCACCCACAGCGGCAGCAAGTCGGCATCGTGCGCCTGCCACTTCTGGCTCGTGCGCCGACGCAAATCGTCCAGCGTGAGCTGCTCCAGTGGGTTCGGGCGCAGGGATGAGGTCATTTGAGCAGCCTAACTGCCGGACTCGAACGTGGACGAGGAGGCCTTGGTGCTTGCAGCCAACGATGCCAGCTCCGCCACGTGAGGGAGGCTCCCCGACGCCCACCTGCGTGTCTCGCGGATGAATGTTGCCGACTCAGTGGTTCGAGCAGGACGAATGGGTATACCTGCCGCAAACTGTCGATCAAGTGAACGTTCCTGTCGCCCGTGGTGTGCCCGCAGGGGGACACCTGGCAGCAGCAGACTTCGAAGTTGGGGAGGGTACTTCCTGGTATACCTCGGAATGCAGTCCAGTGGATTCATTCGCCCCGTCCTCTTTCACGAGTAGTCCCGGAATCGCGCGCGCGCTCAGCGATCTCGTCATTGAACCGGTGAAACTCGTCCTCGAAGGGCTTCGATTGGAATATGAAGGTGGATGTATAGATTTCAAGCCTCCGAGGGGGACGAAATGCTGCCCAAATTTGGACTCAGGTTAGACGAGGTCTGCGACCGGCGTTCAATCCGCGTCCAATGCATTCGCACGAGCAACCGCGCCCAGCCAGTGAGCGCTCGGGCGAGGGATGCGCGCGAACGTGTCCCGGTCGACTGCGACAAGACCAAACGTGGGCCTATATCCATGTGCCCACTCGAAGTTGTCCAACAAGCTCCAATAGAAGTAGCCGCGCACGTCGACCCCGTCATCGATCGCGGTGAGGACTTCGCCGAGCGCCGTGCGCACGTAGTCGATGCGTCTCCGATCGTCGGCCGCGGCGATCCCATTTTCCGTGACGATCAGCGGTACGCGCGGAGCGATGCGGTGAGCCTCCCGCAACGCGGACCCGAGCGCCTCGGGGTAGTACTCCCAGTCCATCAGGGTCCGCTCTGTTTCGTCGCTCACGGGTAGGGGACCGTCGGGGCCGACGATCGTGCGGCTATAGGCCTGGACCCCCAGCCAGTCGTCGTCGACGGCCACCTCCAGGAACCGGGTTTCCCGCTCGTAAGCGTAAGCAGCGGACAGCTCGTCCGGGCCGTCCACCCCCGAGAAGGACTGGGTCGCGACGGCCCAGCCGACCCGCGGGCCGACCTCGGCGCGAAGGGCGTCCCGCACTCGGAGGTGCGCGCGAGTCAAGCCGTCCGAGATCCGGGAATCCGGATCCGGCAGCCCCGCGGGCGCGACGTATCCGGGCTCGAAGTAGCGGGCGAACGATGCCGCGATGTTCGGCTCGTTGAACGTGCACACGTACGCCGCCTCGGTCAGCAGCGGCGCGACCGTCTCGCAGTAACGCAAGAAACGATCGGCGGAGTCGGCGCGTGCCCAGCCGCCGCCCTTGGTGAACCAGAACGGAGAAGTGAAGTGGTGCAGCGTCACCGTCGGGCGCAGACCGGCGTCGAGGACGGTCGCGATCATCCGTCGGTAATGGTCGAGCTGCACCCGCGAGAACTCGCCCGGCTCGGGTTCGATCCGCGACCACTCGATACTGAAGCGATATGAGCCGAGGCCGAGGCCGGCGACGATGGCGACGTCTTCGGGGTACCGGTGGTAACTGTCGCATGCGTCACCACTCGGCTCGGCGCACGGTCCGTCCGGTCGGTGTTCTAGCTTCCACCAGTCCGAAGCGACATTGCCGCCTTCGATCTGATGGGCCGCCGTCGCCGCACCCCAGAGGAATCCGTCAGGGAATTGTCTCGTCATGTCACCCTCAGTAATCGTAGAACTCCGCCCGGAGCATGCCCGTAGAGGTCATGATCAGGGGGATCGGAAAAAGATCTGGCGACCCTGCCACCCGGGGTGGAATCCGGACAGCGGTGCCGGATGCGGTCTCGTCGCCGTTGAGACGCCCGCACGTCTGCCAGTCCCCGTCGAAGTCAAGTTCGGTGACTGCCAGGATGCCCACCTGCCGACCGTCCCGATGAGAGGGAATGATCGAGACCCCCCGGCCAATGGCGACGAATCTCCCAGGCTCTTCTTCAACTACGGCGACGTAGCCGACCGAACCTGCACCCGTTCCGGGGAGCGACGACGGAGCGACCGTGAGCGTCAAGTCGCCGAACTCCATCATCGACGGTGGTGCAGCGTGGTCGACAATGGCGGCTCGGGATGGACGCTCCGGGTGTCCTACGAGGAGATCCGCCAGCGCGCGCACTTGACGATAGCCGTCGACGAGCGCAGATTCACCGGGCGAACCATGCTCGAGTGAGTCGACTCCGAACGGCGACACTCCGGCGGCACGGAATTCGCCGACCGCCACGAGCATCTGCGCGACCCCGAGTTCGCTGCGTCGCATCTCCGGGATGAACAGCATTCCGCTGGCCTCGAAGAACGCCGCGCAGGTTGCCGCGAAGTCTCCGAAGTAGATGTCCGGCGCTAGAAGGGCTATGGTCGGCGCGCCCACCGCCCAAATCGGAGCGACGCGGGCAACAGGCCCGCCGCTCGGGTATCCGCCGGGTTCCGCTCCGCCTGCCAATGCAATGGGCTGGCCCGCCGGCGACTCGATCTCCACCTCGGTATTGAGCCACGCATTCACAAAGTACGGCACCGGGTGCTCGGCTGCCCCTGCGGACGCGACAGCCTCGATATAGGTGGAGAAGCCCCACGCCATGAACGCCTCGTCGCCTTCGACGGAGCCCCCAAAGATCTCCGCCCAGGTGCCGGCGCTCCGTCGACCTGCGGCCGTCCACGACCGGGCCGCGGGAATATCCGGCGACGAAGCGAGGGCGTCGAGCAGCGCCTGGGGAACGGTCAGCGCCCATGCACCTTCGGCAACTGGGCTCCGGTCCCGGGAGTCACCGAGCAAGCCCACCTCGTTCTCGATCTGCACCATGACAACGCGCCCGCCGTGGTCCGACTCGCGGATGTGAGCCATGAGTTCTGCGAAAGCCGCGGCGTCGGCCTCCCGCGCCGCCCCCGAGAATGGCGACACATGCTCGACCGGGCCGGTGAGAGTGTGTGCACGCGGGAACTGGGCGGGATCAGACTTAACCCATCCGGGCACATAGCTCGACGTCGCGTTCTTCCACGAGCCGAACCAGAGGGGAATAAGCCGCACGGCCTCACGGTGAGCGGCCTCCAACATCCCGTCGATCTGGCTGAAGTCGAAGACGCCGGGGCTCGGCTCCAGAAGCTCCCAGGTCACGGGGGCGAGCACGGTGTCGGCGCCGAGCTCACGGGCGCGTCGGAACGCATGATCCGTCGCCTCTCGTGTCCGCGTACTTGAGTTGTGCACCTCACCGCCGATGACCAATGTGGGGCGGCCGTCGACAATAAGTCCTTCGGCTCCCATTCGTGGCAAGGTACTAGTCCTGTTCACGGAGCTCCTTTCGATGGTAGTCACTTGATCGCTCCGGCGAGGATCCCGGTGACGAACTGCTTCTGGAAGATGAGGAAAAGGATCATCGTTGGAATTGTCGCGATGGCGGTGCCAAGCAGGAGGACCCCGTAGTCGGCCTCGCCGAGACCGACGAGCGTGGCTAGGAACACCGGCGCAGTGTAGAGATCGGGATTCGTCAGCACTAGGAGCGGCCAAAGGAATGAGTTCCACTGAAACATGAATAGCAGCAGCCCCAGCACGGCGAGCGCCGGCCGGATCGCCGGTAGCGCGATCCGGTAGAAGATGCCGAGTTCGCTCGCGCCGTCGAGCCTGGCCGCCTCCATGAGCTCGTTAGGGAAGCCTAGGAAAGCCTGCCGCATGAAGAAGATGCCGAATGCGTTGAAGGTGAACGGCAGGATGACGGCCTGGAGTGAGTTCAGCCAGCCGAGCGTGGTCATCATCTCGAAGAGAGGGACCAGGGTCACCTGGAAGGGGACCGTCATCGTCACGATGATGACGATGAGAAGTGCCTGGCGACCGCGGAAGGGATACTTCGCGAGGGCGAACCCGGCCATCGCCGACACAAGCCCCGCGACGGTCGTGTAGACCGCGGCCACAACAAGGGACATGAGGAGGTTGCCCGCGAATGTCGTGCCCGCGAATAGATTGTCCAGATTTTCCGGTAGGAAGTCCCCCGGAAGCAGTGCCGGCGGCGCGCTGAAGATGTCGGAACTGGGCCGAGTGCCCGCCACGAACATCCAGTAGATCGGGAAGAGGCTGACGATCCCGCCGACGATCAACACGGAGTGTAGGAGGAGAGAGCGCATGCCGATCCAGCGCGCGCGCACACGCCGCGAGAGGGTCATCGAAGTCATTCGTCGTCCTTCGTCCGCAGCAGTCGCATCTGCACGATGGCGAGCGCCATCACGATGAGCACGAGCACATAGGCCATCGCCGAGGCGTATCCGAAATCGAGACTCTTGAACGCCGTCCGGTAGAGGTAGAGCACGATGGTGAGGGTGGCTCCCGACGGGCCGCCCTTTGTCAGAATGTACGCCTCGTCGAAGAGCTGCAGCGCGCCAATCGTGGATGTGGTCAGGGCGAAGAGGATGACCGGGCGGAGCAGCGGGACGGTGATCGAGCGGAAGCTCTGGAACGCGTTGGCGCCGTCGATAGAGGCCGCCTCCTTGAGGCTCGGATCGATTGCGGACAGACCCGCGAGGAAAATCACCATGTTGTAGCCGGTCCAGCGCCAAGTGACCGAGGCGATGAGGGAGACACGCGCCCAGAATGGGTCACCGAGCCAGTTGATCGGCTCGATCCCCGCGAAACCAAGAAACTGGTTGAGAACCGTTGAATCGCCGTTGAGCAGAGTTCGGAACACGATCGCGTAGGCGAGCAGCGCCGTGACCGCTGGCAGGAAGTAGACGAGACGGAAGCCCTGTTTGAATCGAACGAAGCTCGAGCGCAGCGCAACCGCTAGCAAGAGAGCGATGGTCAGCATGATGGGCACTTGGACAAGCAGGATGAGGAACGTGTTGCCGAGTGCCTGGGCGAAGTCGGGGTCGGACAGTAGTCGCGTGTAGTTGTCGACACCGTCCCAGACCATCACCCCGTCTTCACGCGTCTGGAAGCTCAGGATCAGGCTGCGCCCGATCGGGTAGATCTGGAACGCGGCGAAGAGCACAAGGGCTGGCGCAAGGAACATCAAGTGAGTGCGACGGCGCCGCAATCGACGGAAGGGTCCCCCGCGCCGGGACGACGCACGCGGCGTCGTCCCGGCGGGAGCGCTGATCGTCGTTGTCATCAGTCGATCTGGCTGGTCAGTTGTGCCGACGCGTCTTTGAGCGTGGACCTCGGGTCGGCGCCCGACACGAGGATATTGCCGATCGCGTCGATCACGATCTGATCCGCCTTGTCGTAGTCGGCCGTGAGGGGCACGGCCGGGATGTCGCTGATCGTGCTCGCAAATAACTGCCAGACCTTCTGGCCTCCGTAGTAGGGGACGTCGGTGGTGAACGCAGGCTCCGAACTGGCCGCGAGCAGCGAGGACATGTTGCCGAGCTCCATCATCGTGTTAGCCGAACTGGCCTCGCCGAGGGCGAAGGTCGCGAAGAGGTAGCCGCCCTCCGGGTTCTTGGACTTCGCCGGGATCAGGAGGTTTGAGCCGCCCTGGTTCGAGGCCCGCACTCCGCCGGCTTCGGCGGCCGGGAGCTCGATGACCCCCCACTTGCCCTCGAGTTCTGGGGCCGCACCTTCGAGGATGCCCGCGAACCAGACCGGCATGATGTGGGTGGCGACGTCGCCGGACTTCAACGACGCGAGCATGGCGTCCCAGTTATTCACGATCTCGGCGTAGCCGCCGTCGACTGCGCTCTGTAGTCGGGTCGCCGTCTCGATCGCCGCGTCGCTGGCGAGGTTGGACTCGCCGTCATCGGTGAAGTACGACTCGCCCTGCTGCTGCAGAAGGATACTGAACGCCTGCGACGTGTCCACCTCGATCGGGAACAGCTTGTAACCGTCTCGTGCGAGCAGGTCACCGGCGGCGAGGTAGTCATCCCAGGTATGGATCGACGCGGCGTCGATTCCCGCGGCTTCGAACAAGTCGGTCCGGTAGTAGAGCGCGACCGGCGCTACGTCCCAAGGCACGCCGAACAGCTGGACGTCGGGACCGGTCAGCGCGGGCCACTTCGAATCGGCCCACTCGTCCTGCCGCTCATCCAGCCCGAACACGCTGAGATCGACGAAGCCCTCCGGGAAGTTCTCGGTCACGGTCTTGACGCGCTCGCCGGTGACCGCGACAACGTCGGGGAGGTCGGCGCCGCTCTGAAGACCGACGGTTAGGCGGGTGCTGACGTCGTCGTAACCGATGACCTGGAGGTCGACCTTCAGGTTGGGGTACTCCTCTTCGAAGGCCGGCACGATCGCCTCGAGAGCGGTGTTCGCACCTTCCCAAGTGAGGACGGTGACCGTGCCGGCGACTGCTTGTGGATCGTCGATGGGACCAAGGTCTGATCCCGGTGCCGCCGCACTGCAACCGGCGAGGAGGAGGGCGGCGGCGGCAGTTGCGGCGGCGGCCGGATACAGGTGGAACCTCCGAAGCGAACGCTTCATGATGGGGAATCTCCTTTGACTCGAACTGTGGATGACTGCCGATTCCGGTGCTTCGACTGGAGCAGCGAGACGACCCTACTTCAAAAATGGGTTACCTGCTACATTTTTTTTGAACGCGGATTCCATGCGCCGCCACGGTTCCGTATGATGACACCCATGACCGCCGAGATGAGCGCCTCCGAGAAGCCTGTGGCTCSCCGCGCGTACGCGAAAACCGCGATGCGGAAGAAGCAGATCGTCGAGGCGGCGACGTCGGTCTTCGCTACGCGCGGGTACAACGGAGGCTCGCTGCGCGAGATCGCGAGCCAGCTCGACGTCGGCATGACGAGCCTCGTGCACCATTTCCCGGACAAGATCGTGCTCCTCCAGGCGGTTCTCGACCACGCGGACGACATCGGAAACGGCCCCTTTCATGAGAACTGCCGGCGATACGGGGTGCGGTTCGGCATCCTCGATCTCGCCGAGCGCAACTTCGATCACCCGGAACTCCTGCGGATGCTCGCGATCCTCGGCGCGGAATGCTCGTCGCCCGACCACCCGGGCCATCCCTGGTTCGTCGAGCGGTACGCGCGAAGCCGCGCGGATTTAGCCGCCAAGGTCCGGTACGACCAAGAGCGCGGCCTCGTCCCCGACCACCACGACCCCGCCGTCGTTGCCGAACTCATCGTGAGCGTCTGGGAAGGCGCACAGTTGCAGTGGCTTATCGACCCCTCGAGGAACAGTATGCTGCGGGTGATGGAGGTCTTCTTCGACGATCTCGGGGCTCGCTAGCTGTCCTAACACACTCGGCATCACGCCGAGGTTCGTCAGTCGCTGTCTGTGCTCGGCGCGAGCGCCTCCAGGGCGCCGTCGCCGTCGTCAAACCCTCGGTCTCGGCCGTCACGACGATTGGACCAACAGTGCTCGGGCGAACGACGGCGATCAGGCAACCTTCAAACGTGGTGTGCGAGGACGAGACGTACGCCTCCGAATGTCAGGCCGCCCGCTGCCGAGGGCCTGGAGGGAGCCTGCCCGCTCGTCTCGGACGGTCACTCGTCGCGTCTCGGAAATGACGAATGCTCCTGCCGAGTCATGGAGCGCGATCTCTATGAATGCGAGATCGTGATCGTCCGCTAAGGTCGATTCTCGGTCCACCGCGACAGCCAGACCCGCGGCGCCTTCGGGGCCCCGCAGGGGAAACGTTCCCGTCTCGACACCGCCCGCTGAAGCGACCGCGACAGTTGACGGCGACCCTCGTTTTGTGGCCAGTTGACAAACTTGCGCCCGGGGAACCGGACCAATTGAGTACGGGTGTTGCACTCGCGAGACTTGATGCGCGCACGTTTATTCAACGTTTATTCACTCCAGATCGCCCGAGGCGAGTCGAGGCATCTCGATATAATGAGAGAACGTCACGCAAGGAATCCCTAGTCAGGTCGAGATTACTCGAGGTCGAACGAGATGAATCGACTCGTGGGGGGAGGCCCGGGTGGAGCCCGCCGGTCACGGGTTCAAGTCCCGTCCGCCCTACTCTTAAATCCCTGATCAAGTGCTCTTAATCGTAATGCGTTTGCATGGGATTTGGTCACTCTTTCACATTCGGGCATGGGTTCAAGTCTCATTCCTGCGACAAGAAATTTGGCTTGATCTGGGGTTTCTCGAACAAGACTTCCGAGTCCTTTGCAGGTCGTTCAACGTTTATTCGACACGCTTTCAGTGGCCTTGACGTGGGGAGGCCGTGAAACACCCGTGTCGCTCTGCGGATCCGAGGCTGTTGACGGCAATTGACTCGGCGGCTTTCCGTGCACGTTTATTCAACACTTATTGGTTGCGATCGGGTCTCGGGATCAAGTTGGCCCGGGCGCTCATCGGAGCGTTCCGGTCTCCCGGGTGTGCGCGGCGAAACAGGGGTCGTGGAGCCAGTGGATCGCGTCGTCCGCGAGGTCCTCGCTGCGGGTGTTGCGCACCAAGTGCGGCTCAAGCTGCAATGCCTCACCGCCAAGAACTCGTAAGGAAACTCGAATCCACTATCTGATCTGGGTTGTATATCTTCGCGGGATGGTAGGGACTTTTCTTGGGGAGGATTCCCCCCGCCCCTAGGTCCCATTATGCAGTTCAGGAGCCACCCAGACCGACGGCAGCCCGTGAGCTGGAACTCGGATAGTGAGCGTTGGCGGGCAGCTGCACCTTCCTGGCTGGCACCCGTCGCCTTAGTCGGTTGTCGCGATTGGCTGTCGCCAACCGAGCGGACGGCGAATACGCCGATCGATCGCTCGCAAATCTAAGTGTGGGTGCGCGGCAAGCTTCTGTTGGCGGCGCACCGTCTGAGCTTGAAGAGTCGCGCGTCGACGGCTCCGAATTCATGACGGAACGACACGGTCAGGCTTGCCAGCGTCGCCTTCGTCGCACTGCTCTGTTCGGCTCGCCGCTCGCGCGAGTGGCACGCCGGGATACGATCGCTGCGGACAGTCTCATGTTTCGGTTGTCCCATTAAGCAAGGATTGCGAATGGCTAGCTTTGGTCCCTTCTCCGTCGATGCGGCGAAGATCAACGCCCTCGGCGGCACCTACTTCGGCGCGTTCATCAATCGTCTTCTGACGATGGAGATCGCCCGCGCCGGAATGGCTGGCTCGACGTTGGAAATCACCTATATCCAGAATCTCGGTGACGGCGGCGTCGACGCCGGTCTCCGACGTGCGCAAGCGACTCGCTGGATTCCGGAGGGCGACAGCGCTTGGCAGCTCAAAGCGGGCGACCTGACCCCGGCTGACTGCAAGGCGGAACTTCGCGGCGCCGGCGAGGCACTTGCCATTCTTCGCGCCGGAGGCAAGTACCGCCTGGTGCTTGGGGCATCACGCACTGCGAAAATGATCGCCGCCCGCAGAAAGGCGCTGCGTGACGAAGCGGTAGCCCTCAGCATCCACGTCGATGACGACACCTTCGAGGTATTTACAGCCGACACCCTCGCCACTTGGGCCGAAGACCATCCGGCACTCGCAGTCGACCCGATCCTCGGCGGTATCGGCACGTCGAGCATGACCTTCGAGGACTGGACGCAAGCGGTCCCGAGCACCAGAACAATTTGGGCAACGTCCGACGAACGAGACAAGATCATTGGCGTGCTCCGTGACGCAATCACGACGGGAACCCAGCGGGATCTGCGAGTCGAGGGCGTCAGCGGCGTGGGCAAAACCCGCCTCGTGCTCGAAGCGCTGCGAGGGCAACTCTATGAGTCACTTGTGGTCTACGTGCCGGCCGCTGACCAGTTCCATGCGCCGTTACTCAAACATCTCGCAAGCGATGGACGAACGGCGATCGTCGTTATTGATGAATGCGACCGAAAACAGCACGAGGTTCTCACGTCCGCTCTAGTCGCCGGCTCCACGACGACTCTCATCACCATCGGCGAGCCGACGTCGACCGTTCTCAGATCTTCGGCGATCACTCTGCCCGGGATGGACGACAATGCGATGGAGTCACTCCTCGCTCTCAACGCTGGCGAATTGTCGTATGAAGCCCGCCGGGTCGTCATCGAAGTCGCCGCGGGCAACGTGGATTACGCCTTACAGGCTGCGGACGCGATCGGCAGGAATCCGACATCGGCGGGCTCATATATCACTGTGGACGATGTTAAGACGTTCATCGTCGATGAGTTCCCGAAGGGCAATCTTTTCGTCGCGAGCATGGCGCTGGCGCTATTCAGCCGATTCGGCCACGACGGCGAGGTCGCTGTTGAGCTCACGACGATCGCCGAAGGCCTCGGTGTTCCAGAAACCGATCTCAGACTCGCCGCCCGCGAACTGGACAGCAACAGCTTGATGTCGAGGCAGGGGCGCTATCGGAGTGTCGGACCGTTCCCCGTCGCCGTCTATCTGGCGAAAGCGGGCTGGGATCATTTCGGCGGCCGAATCGTCTCCGACCTGATGCCCACGTTGGGCGCCGAGATCCTCGAAAGGCTCTTCCGCCGTGCCGCGGACATCGGCGAGTTCGACATTGCCGTGTCCGCGGTCTCAAGCATGCTGCCCTTGGGCGGCACACTTGCCGGCCTGGCCGCGACAGGAGGAACGAGAGTACTGCTTTCCCACTTTGCCGTGATCGCACCGGTCGAAGTCTCAGACCGGCTTGGCGCGCTGCTCGACAACGCGACGGACGCGGATCTCAGGGAACACGATGCAGTTCGTCGTGACATCGTCTGGGCATTGGGGAAACTCGCGTGGCACTCTGACACGTTCGAGCGCGCTGCGACGTCGCTCCTTCGACTCGCTTTGGTCGAGACCGAACAGTTCTCGAATAACGCCAGCGGATCGTGGGTCGATTTGTTCGGCACATTCCTCCCGTCGACGGCAGCTGCGCCCGCCCAACGCATTGCATATCTCGCCGCCGTTGCCGAGTCCGACGACTCGCAGAAACGACTTCTCGCCGCGCGGGCGGCGACCCATGCCCTCGATCTATATGGGACCATCCTTGTCTCTGGTGAACTCCAGGGCGGTCGAGTCGTCGAACCACGCGGCACGGCTACGTTCGCAGAAGCCGCCCCTTACATGTCAGCGGCCATCGACCTGCTGAGGAATTTGGCGGAAGACCCAGACGGCGCCGTGGCCGGTGCTGCGCTCAAAGCGCTAATTGAGTCGATGCCCCGTCTTCTCGATTTCGAACCTGTCCGACGCCACCTTGGCTCTGCGTTGGGCACCCTACCGTCCGCAGGCCTTCGGGCAGTGCGCGCAGAGGTCGCCAGCATGCGATCGCTATACGACGAGTCCGCGGAGGCGAGATCTCGACGCCTGCTCATTGATGAGATCGACCAGGCTCTACCCCACGCTTCGGCAACGGACGAACTCTGGGTCCTCGCACATTCGAACGCTTGGAGCTTGGAAGAAGATGCTCTCCTGGAAAAGCTGAAAAAGATCGCTGGCAAGCTGAACGATCCGGCTCAAGCGCTCATGGATCTCATTGTCATGCCGGAACCCCTAGGGGCGGCCTTCGATGTCGGGCGAGCACTAGCGGGGCTCGGTGATGACGAGCTTCTTCCGAAAATCGAGAAAGTGATTGACACGCCAAACTTTCCGGTGCTCGTTGGATTCCTCATTGGGCGCGTTGCCGCCGGCGACGCAGATGCGTTTGACCGTTTCATCGACGGAGCCGAGCTCACCGATGATCAGGCGTTGAGCGTCACCGTGAGCGGTGTGCACAGCGCCCGAGCTGATGCACGAGTCGAATCGCTAATAGGTGGAGTGAGCGTTGCCAAGGGCGCGAGAGCTCTACTCAGCTGGGCGCGCGAGTACGGCGAATCGGAGATCGCTCGGTACGTCCGAGCATGGACCCCCCGCATTGAGACCAAGGACGACTATGACGCGGTCCTGAACTTCGTTTCTCTTCACATGCGTCGACTCGGCGAAGATCTGCCGGAGCTCGACGACCTCTTGTTCCCGCTGGTCGCCCGACGCAAAGACTTCCCCGACATCCCCCGCCATCATTACCGCTGGGACAAGCTGGCGGTGAGGGCAGCAAAGAAGTTCCCGGTCGAAGTCGTCAGATTGTTCGCTGATCTCATTGAAGCCAACGGGCTTGGAATCTTGGGCGACTCAGCCGAGAGGCAGGCGTTAGAAGCCTGTGTCCGTCTCGGCGGTCCAGCCGCGTGGCTCCTGCTCATGGATCGCATAGAAGGCGGTGCGTGGCGGGTCCGAATGTTCACGGAAGGCTGGCTGGCCGACTCGACAGAGATCTCCGTAGTACGTGATTGGGTCGGTGCCAGTGTGGAGCGCGCACGGTTGGTCGCAGCCGCCGCTTCAGTCGGAGACACGGAGATCGCACCGATTGCGCGCTATCTCCTTCAGGATTTCGGCAGTGATGAAAAGGTCATATCAGCCCTCTCCTCTCAATTCTCGAGCGGCGGATGGTCGGGCAAGGAATCCGAGCACATCGCCCTTCAGCTCGATCAGCTAAATACATGGATCTCGCGTGACGGGGAATCCGCCGCCGTCAAAGGGTGGGGGAGGAAGCTATTGCTCTCGTTGCAAGGAGAGAAAAAACGCGCTGCGGAGCGCGAGGCCGAAGAACTCTGGTGATGCGTCGAAGCCGGTTATCGCTCGGGATCGCTGGACAACGACCCTCCCGGTGGCTATCTAGTTGCCCCAGGCGGGGCGCTCACCGGGCAATTTTCCGGCCAGCCTATGAAGAATCTGCCGAGCGCCCGCAGAGGTTCGGCGCAAACTGATCTTGGGTGAAGGACCCGGTCGCCGCCGTCCAATGACCGGCTCTTGCGCGCGGATGCTCGGCGAAGAGTCGGGTTCAACTGTCTTCGGATCGTGGACTACGACATGGCGCGGATCGCCGACATCGTTCGGGAGGCGGCGACGCTGCACCTTCAGCCGAGCTTCCGGGCCCTCGGGGCTGACCCGGTCTGGGAGAAGGCGCCTGGCGAGGTGGTGACGATTGCGGACGAAGCCTGCGAGGCAGCTCTGGCCCCGCGTTACGCGGCGGTGCCCGGCAGCGTGGTCATCGGCGAGGAAGCCGTTGCAGACGATCCGTCGGTGCTGCGGCAGCTGTCTGGCGAGGAACTGGTGTGGCTGCTCGATCCATTGGACGGAACGCGAGCATTCGTGGCAGGGTCGCCGGACTATGGTGTGATGGCCGCGCTGCTCCCGCGTGGCGAAACCGTGCTGGCCGTGATGCATCAACCCGAGCATGGCGCAACGTACGTTTCAGGTCGAGGGACAGGAGCATTCCATATGGAATCCGGCGCTCGGCTGTCCGTGCCGTCTCCGCCTCGTGAACATCTCTTGGGCGCGGGGATGAAGCGCTTCCTGCCGCCCGAGGTTCGTGACGCGGTAGAGGAGAACGAGCATCGGTTCACGACGCTCGAGCTGCGCACTGGTGCCGCCTGCATCGAGTATCCGTCGATCGCCGCAGGAGAACGAGATTTCATGTTGTACTGGCGGACTCTCACGTGGGATCACGCTCCGGGTGTCCTCCTGCTAGCCGAGGCTGGAGGTGTCGCGGCCCATCTGGACGGAGCCGCCTACGCGCCAACGGCACAGCGAGACGGGCTCTTGGTCGCTACCAGCGACGTCGTCTGGCACGCTGCTGCGGGTTCGCTTGGACTGTAAGGCGTCGATGGTCGCCTGCTGCCCTCAGGCCATACCGGGCGACACACGTACGTCAGGATTGCCGGTTATGCAATGCGACGACGGGTTGGGAAGGGCCTCCATTCCGGTCATCACCACGCCAAGAAGACGCCAGTGAACCGCCACATAGCTGCCACGCACCCGCCACTCCATTCTCGCCGGAGTGATCAACGCGCGTCAGGGGGCCCCAACCCTCGAGTATCCCGGCGCGCGATCCTCGGTGGTCCTCGTAGAGCGACTCGTCGCCGCTGATTCGCACATTGCTGAGTCCTGCTCGGTGTCTTGATGGTGATGTCCGTTGTTGGCTGGAGGCGCCTTCAGTGCGACCTCGAAGGCGCGCCGTCGACCGGGCGGCACGGGAGGAGGATGCTGGTGCTGAGCTGCCTCCGCCGCGCGGTAGAGCGGAAGCCAGGGTGGAACCCGACACCTGAGCGAAGGAGCTCCCAGAACTGGGGGCAGGCGCACTCCTCCCAAAACACGCCCCCTGCGTGTTCGCTGAAATGTGTGCGCTCCCCATGCCTAAGGTTTCAATAGGGAGGGTGTAGTGAAAATCACTAACGTAACAATCAAGCGGTTCAAACAGTTCAAAGATGACGAGCTTGAGCTGCGAGACGGGCTCACCATCGTGGCCGGGGGCAACAACGCTGGCAAGTCATCACTTTTGCAAGCGCTGGCTGTGTGGGAGTTCTGCAAGGTAGCCACGTTGGCAGAAAAGGGCGCTGTCGCCCTCACTGCCGGAGGCCTCGGAGCCCAGGGGTTAGGAATTGGGGACGATGAGTTTTCTCCGATCAACGTGCCGACCCTGAACCACCTCTGGACGAACCTGAGATCCTCAAAGGTGCCCGACATAGACCCGGACGGGTACACGCTTTCAATCGGGTGCCGTTGGGAGGGCGAGGGGGACAAAGAGGGACACCTCCAGTTCTCTCTGTCCCTTGCCAATGATCGTCTGTTCGTTAAAGTTTCCGATTCAAACTTGGCTGACGGAGATCCCGTTCCGACCATCGCGTATCTTCCACCCTTCGCTGGAATCTCGGCAAGGGAGGAACGAGCTACAGGTGCCATGCGACGTCGCCGAGTTGGCGAAGGTCTCGCGGGAGCTGTTCTGCGAAACCTCCTTTTGGATATGCGTCTCGCCAATACGAGAAAGCGCGACGAACTCGCAAAGGGCAAGACCAGGGTTCCAGAGAAGGACCTCGCGGATCTCAGAGAGTCGGACCCCTGGGAACTGTTACAAAGTACTCTGAGAGAAATCTTCTCCGCGGAGATTGTCATGGGCGAGTTCAACGAGGAGTACCACTCGTATATCCAAGCCAACGTCGTCAAAGGAACTGTGGATGGATACAAACTCACGCGCCACCAAGGATATAAACCGCGCGACCTAATGGTCGAGGGAAGTGGATTCTTGCAGTGGCTTAGCGTATACACGCTTGCGACGTCGCCAGCGACGGATGTCCTCCTTTTCGATGAACCAGATGCTCATCTTCACGCTGCCCTTCAAGCTCAAATGGTGGAACGACTTTCGCAACTGGCTGCACAGTTTGGGAAACAGGTTCTGTTGGCTACACACTCAACCGAAATCATCCGCGCCACACCAGCGGCGGAGATTCTGGAGGTGCGTAATCGTTCTAGCAACCGTTTCCGATACCTCGGCCAAGACGAACAAAAAGTTGGATTGATGGTCGGTATAGGTAGCGACTATGCGCCTCGCATCGACCGAGTGAGAAAAACCAAGCGAATGCTGTTCTACGAAGGGAAGTCTGATAAGCCCATCCTCGTCGCACTAGCAAAGGTGGCCGGAATAGATTGGCCGCAAAACATCGCTGACTGGCAGACGAGCGACCACGTGAAAGAGCGAAAGATCGTTTGGCGGAATCTCCGCTCGGAATTCGGCGAAGTTGAGGCACTCAGTATCCGAGACAGGGACGACGAAACCGCAGGGAGCGTGGAGTCAGACCTAACGGACAAAAACAACGGCCATGAAGAAGGCTTCATTGCATTGAAGTGGCGCCGCCGGTACATCGAGGCGTATCTGATATGGCCGGACGCGATCGCCGCGGCGGCGAAGATCGATGTCGATCAAGTCAAAGCCGATCTGGACAAAGAATTTGGGTTTGGAACAATCGGCGTGGCCTGGACCAAGAGCGACGCCGCAGACGCTTTCATGGATTGCAGGGCGAAGGAGGTGCTCGCGCATTTCAAGGTAAAACCGCTCGACGTCGCCAAACGGCTGCCAGCAGAAGCAGTTTGCGAGGATATCAAGACTTTCCTTGGCGCGTTGACCGATCTTGCTTCCTAGGCCAGTGTCGCGAACGCAGCATTGAGCCCCGCGCCACCTGCCGCTAGTTGTCACCCGGGTACGGTTCGGTGCTGTCGGTCGACGGACGCGGCGTGCCCGAGCCAACAGGTCACCTCGGCGGGCTTGAAACCAGCGGCGATCCAGATGGACGCACTCAGGTGCTGAAGGTCGTGGAGCGCATGGCGGGTAGCCCGAGTGGATCCTCTAAGTAGGTTCGGCGCACACGGACCACGCCTGCGACGCCGCTCTCGTCAAGCCGGTTGGCGCCAACGTACCGACCGGGCCAGAGTAAGGCGTCGAGGTTTCGAGAGTTCGGGCGCCTCCTTGCGTAGGCGTAGCTCTGCGATCGGCCTCTGAGCATCAGCGGACTCACCCACCGACCGCCGAGACGTCGGGATACTGAAGACCCAGCTGACGCCCAGGCAGCGGGCGCGCCGGCGTACGGGTACATGCCCAGTAAGCGAGTCCAAGTCACGGCACCCGCAGCTCAGAGTTGAGGGTTGTGTGCCACCGGTGAGAGATTTGATGCGCGCACGTTTATTCAACGTTTATTCACTCCAGACGGCTCGAGGTGAGTCGAGATATCTCGATAGCATGAACGGACATCTCGCAAGAAATCCCTAGTCAGGTCGAGATTACTCGAGGTTGATCGAGATAAAGCGGCTCGCGGGGGAGGCCTCGACGAAGCCCGCCGGTCACGGGTTCAAGTCCCGTCCGCCTACTGATCGAGTTTCGATCTCCCGCGTGTTTGCTGGGCAGAACGGCCGTCAGGTAAACAAAAGTGGAGAGTGCCAGAACCACTCTCCATTTTCACACTCCACTTTACTCAGACGTTGGTATTGGTATCGGGCCGCGGGGCGAGCAAGCGCTCCAAAAGCTCTGCGTGGTCCACGAGCTGTCCAGGCTGCTCGACGTAGTGCGCCATCGTGACCTTCATCCTTCTGCCTCGACATCTGCGCCGCCGCATCTGGTCCCGCATCCCTCCAGACGACCGTGCCGACAGTGCGCCGGAAGCTGTGCGGGGTGTCGTCGCGCGCTTCTCTCCACGCGCGTCGGATGTTCGAAGGACGAATGAAGCCACCGGCAATACTGGTGAACACGAAGTCCTCGGGTCGGTTCAGGCGGATTTGTCGTTGGAGCGCTGTCGCAACGAATGCCGGGAGCACGTGAATGTCACGGGTATCCCGGGTGGTCCCAACGTCTTCTGCCTTCGTGTGAGCTTGGTAGTGAATCGTGTCTGCCTCAATGAGAGTTCCGGAAACTACCAGCGTGGGGGATTCGCAGATGACGCTTTGTCGCAATAGTTTCGTAATCGTGAAAGATGGTTAGAGTCGCTAAGGAGAGACGGCGCCTCGGCGCCTCGGCGCCTTGGCTACAATGGCTGGCTCTGCGAAGAAAGTTGTGGGCTCTAAATCAGACGTCTATCTCGGGAAGAGAATAGTGTCTTCGAAACGTGGATCTAGGCAGACGAGAGGCCGTTGTGGCGGGGGATGACGATTCCGGCGCAATTGTCGCGCGACGAAACACTCTGCGGAGCTTGGCTGCCTGAGCGACTCCGCTACAAACGACGGCGCATTGTGCGTTGACTCTTCCACTTCTCGATCAAAGGATGTGCAGTTCGTGAGCCAAGCTCTCAATGGTCTTGACGACATTGGTTACTCCGCAGATTCGCGCAAGGTCGGATCTTTGATGGACCACGCAGCACAGGCACTCCTGGATGCCAGGTTGGAGGCGGTAGCGTTTGACTTCAATACATGGAGAAAGGTCGTGGAATCGACTCTCGCGCCAGCAGACAGGGAGTTCGATCCGTTTGGGATTGCAAACAAGGGACTTCTCCGTCGAGCGTCTGAGTTGCTTGCACCGTCGCATCGCGCTGAGCTTGCAATAGCGCTCGGCTCATTTGCAAAGACAGTCCAGTTACGATCCGCACTAGGAATGCACTCGAACAACGATTCACTTCGACTGCTCCGCGGCGCACTTTCTGCCTATTCGGCGGTGAGTTGTGACGACTTCACCCCTAGCTCATCCGGCATTCTGATGACTCCGTTGGCACTTTGGACACTCGGGCTGCTGGACCAAGACAATCTCACTCGCAGACTGCACCATCCCGACAAGTTCGGCAGATCAGAGATGAAGCAGCTAGCGCGGCAATCAGGCTGGACCGCGATGCTGGCGGCGGAGCGCGTCGCCGATGTTCGCTGGCTACTGAGGCCAGATCCGACCTTGGGGAAAACAGTAGACCTAATTCTCAATGGTGCCCCAGAGAGCGAGGCGTTGGTTGAATCAGTAGTTCTGGCAAATTCGCGGGCCGCCCACGTAGCCCACGGGCCTGCGGGTCCTGTCGTCTCGGCCCACCACCTTGATGACCCAAATGTAGCGTGGCTAGATGGGAGTGCATTCGGCCCTGATGCGATGGCGGTGCTCAAACAGCTGTCCATCATTTCTGGGGATCGCAGTGATCTGCTAATCCTGGAAAATAGTTTCATCGTGGTGGAGGCTCAGGGCTTCATGGATGCGCTACTGGCTTTGGCGGTAGGAACCGCAGATGACAAGCGGAACAGCACCTGGCATGAGCGTGCAGTGCACCGGGAAGTGCGTAAGACGTGGCGACAACGAGGGCGTGTAATCGCGAACATCGCTTGGGCTACCTCTCTGCCAGAGAACTTGATGGTCGACCCTCCAAAGGTCGCCGGCGAGTTCGACTCGCTCGTCCTCGACGATCGAATAGCAATTGATTTGCAAGCGAAGAGCTCTCGCTCGACGAGTGCTGCAAGTCGAGAGAAGCTTCCCGTGTCGGAGGCACTCAAGCAGCACGAAGGACTGCTTGCGCTCGCTGGGCAGGGCGAACCGTTTTGGCTACTAAGCGATGGGCGGAAGACGACCAAGAAGGCGAGAGCGGAGAAGATAGAGACTTCGAATCGTGAGTTCATTGCAATCACAGTAGGCACCGACGTGGTGCACCGCTGGCTGGTTGGTGGCTCGAAAGAGCGGGACGGTGTGGCGAGAGTGCTGACAACTCTCGACCACATGCGCATCGTCAACCACTACATACCGGAGCCGTTGCGCCCCGTGTATTGGTTGGATCGTTATGCACAGGAATTCGATCCAATGAGGTTCGTTGACGAAATTGACTACTTGGTGAAGTGGCACAAGTGGTTAGCGCTTGGTTCGGGCTCCGGTGGGATTCACGTTATGGAGGGATTTGTGCTGGCGACTGACTCAGAAATTGAAGCTGATATTGCGCTTCGGAACAACGTCTTGGCTGTGAAGAATCCTGACCCGCGACTTATTGACCTTCTCAATAGAAGTCGTGCACAGATTGTCAGGATGAACTCCTCACTTGAGCCGGTCTGCAGGGTGCTGGGCTTGGCTTCCGTGAGGGGGTCGAAGGATTACTGGCGTTTCGCCCGCGCGCTTGTCGGTAACCCTCCAACAGCTGTTCGCGAGGCGATGGCTTCCAAATCGCAATTCATCTTGCACGAGGGTCTTGCTCAAATCGTCGTACATCCGGGCACTTTGAGTTCAACAGCTATCCGTGAGTATCAAGCTGGCGGCGTTTCAATGGTCCTTGCCCGCGAGGGCGGTTCATGGCGCCTTGAAACTATTGAAGGGGCAGGAGCGGAACCACTAAGCTTCAGAGCCCCTAGATTTGACTCCACTTGGGCGCAGCCCCTGCCAGAGCCATGAACCTTCGAAGCCACCTTCAGTGATGCCGGGTCACGTCAAAGACAGCGCGGTCGGGTCTGCAATCGTTCCCCATACCTGATCATCTAACGAACGCGAGCCCGACCGAACGCCGTCTTCCAAGTCGCTCTCGACAAACTGCGCGAAGTCAGCGTCAGATGTCAGGTGGTCGCCCAAGCACGGATTTGATCTTCGGGAGGGCATCCTTGAGCCTGTCGACGCGAATGGGTGAGTTGAGAGGCACTACTTAGTTGGCAGCTTGGGTGCCTTCAACCAAGAGTTGTTCCGTTCTGCTGCGCGGTGATGCCTGCAGCGTCAGGATTGGGTAAGGGCCGCCGCCGAAGCCAGGCAGAACTCGGCCTCGCGAGCTCAAGTCCGCGAGCGGGCAAGCAATCCTTGGTACCGAGGTGAGCTTTTGGGCCGAGTGGAGGCTTTCGGTGGCTGAGCTCGCTGCGACCATGGTGGACATTGGCCCAAACCTTGGACCGCCTGCGCTCGAGACTTGACACATCGATGCCCCACACCAACGGCCGGTGGCCCTTGACTCGGGTGGCGCAGATGTAGCTGGCGTGAAGCTCACCGGCCAGTTATGGCGACCTGGAGCAGCTGGCGTCATAACCTCGGGAGGAGCCAATACTCACGCAGCCAATGGTGTACGAGCGACGAGTTCCAGGTTCCCGCGCACTGGGAAGTGACGACCATGGCGGTGATCGGCGTGCCGGAGGGAGATGCTCGACACCTTGCCGGTGCAGGAATGAGTCGAGAGCGGATGCCGCGTGACGTCATCACCTGGGCGCGAACTGAGTATTGACGTTGGCGCTGCTGGAAGCGCTCTGCGGACCCGGCGACAACACGGGTCGCGGGCTGCGATCCGTCAACGGCAACCCGGCCCGGTATCGACGCGACCACCTGGACGCCGTCGCCGGCGAGCACTGGAACCGCTGAGCCGCGACACGAACCGACCAACCGTGGTTCACGATCGATGAAGCAAGACGACGACGCCTTTCCGGCTTCAAGGGAGCACTGGCGTGAGACACGACAACCTCCGGTGAACAAGGTGAGGGTGGTACCCACATCGTCCCTGAGGTCTCACCTACCCCAACCGTTCACAACCTCCCGGGGAAGAACACCTGGGGCGTGTCAGGTAGGGATTATGGCCTGACACGCTGGTCCTCGGCGGTGCCGGTCGATTTGATTTGGACGTTCGTCCAAATCTATGATGAGGGTACTGTCATCCACGCCCGAGGAGCACCCTGTGGAACACTCTCTTCTGTCTACCGCTGCCGGCGCTTTCCTGATTTGGGAAGCTCTGCTGTTGATCCCCATGGTCCCCGGGAAGCTCGTGGATACGAGGGACTTCTCACCTCTGCCTCGCTGGCAGTTCAGGCTATTCAACGTCTTCCTAAGTTCCCTCGGCATTGCAAGCTTCGTTGTGGCTTGGTTTGTCCTTGAGGGGCAGCCCTGGGCTTTTGTCGCGACACTCGTGCTGGGCATCCTCTACGCTGCGGTCTTCTTCGCTGACCTCTTCGCAATCTTCCCTGTAGTCCCCGACCGTCTGCCCGTGCAGCTTCTCATCTTGGAGGCGATCTCGTTGGCATCGGCGGGCGTCGGAATCGTGATCGCGATCCAGGGGATAAGGATGTGACCCCCGATAGCCAGGCGAAGAACAGTACCCGGGACAGGATTGTCGACGCGACAGCCTCCCTCATTCCAGAACTCGGGTGGGGCGGGGTGACAAGCAGGAGGGTCGCTGATCGCGCGGGTGTGAAGCCCGGTGTAATCCACTACCACGTGGCGAGCATGGACGAATTGCTCCGTCTCGCAGCGGTGCGTCGCATTCGCAGTTTCTTCAAGGACCGCGTAGACGGCCTCCTCATTCTTGAAGATCCGGGCGATGCAATCGAGGAGCTGTTTCACAGTCTCGTTTCCGTCGATTCCCAGAACCCGGACTTTCGACTGCTGGCGGAGTCACTCGTCGCCGCAAACCGAGATCAGGAGCTACGCGTTGAGCTTGCTGATTCTCTGGCGGAGCTGCGCCGCACACTCATCGATTGGTTCCGGGCGCGTCGCGTCGCGTCTCCGGGCCCTTTGGCGGTGACTGTGGTCGCGGCCATCGATGGGTTTCTACTTCAACGGATGCTCGATCCGGATCTCGACCCCGCCCCACTCGTGGAGGCCCTTCGTGCTCTCGCCTCGCACGTCTCTTCCTCCTCCTCAGGGGTGGGGGAGGAAGCCACCCATTCCTAGCGCGTTCCTGCCGACGCCTTGGTCTTTGCCGCGACGGCGTCCAGTCGCTTGTCATGTCGAAGATTCTCAGCGCACACCGCGCCCGGACCCGAAGTGCCGGAGGTTGCGGATCGTGAACGTGGGGCCGCCCTACCATTCCGCCTCGCAGTGAAACGCGGCGTACTCCGGGATTCCGTCGAACGGCCAGCACGCTGAGCCAGTTGGCCCTCGTATAGATCGACCGACCGTGCGTGCGCCCACCTGCCGAGGACGGTGGTCTGCTTGTTGAGCCAAGGACGGGCCACGTTCGAGACTTGATGCGCGCACGTTTATTCAACGTTTACTCACTCCAGACGACCCGAGATGTCCCGATAGAATGGAGGAACACCGCGCAAGAAAACCCTAATCAGGTCGAGATTGCTCGGGGTCAATGGGAACATTCCCGATGTGGAATGAGTTCTCGGGCGTATCGCGCCAACGTTCTTCCGTTGCGATGGCCAAGATCGGACGACGAGTATCCCCGAACGTAGTCCACGTCTTTCGAGGCGGGAGTGAGTCGGTGCCGTGGCCGGCCGGCCATCCCCGCCCCGATGATGATCCCGCCAAGGACCCAGCGTTGGAGAAGCGCGTCGTGGCCGCTGCGGATTAGCCCGGCTCAGCGTGCGTGCCCTGGATGCCCGCGAGAGTGCAGGCTCCACTGCGTTCCTCTGCACCCGAGACCGGTTCGCGACCTGGCATTGTCGCCGCTCTGGCGTGTCGCGCTTTGGCGCTCCGGCTGCTCGTACGTTTGGTATGCCAGAGTCACATTACGAAATCACGCCTGGCCGATTCAGCTCCTGATTGTTTCTGATGGGCGTTCGGAGAACCGTTGCCGGTATGCGGCAGCGAAGCGGCCGAGGTGCACGAATCCCCAACGTGCTGCCACCTCCGTCACCGTGACGGATCCGGGCTCGGCGGCTAGGAGTTCTTCGTGCACGTGCTCGAGTCGGAAATCGCGAAGGTATGCCATTGGGGATGTGCCTAGTGAGCGGCGGAAGTTCTCCTGAAGGCTGCGCACGCTAGATGAAGAAGCGGCGGCAAGCTCAGCTGCAGTCCACGCGTGGGCCGGACGCGCACGCATCAGATCCACCGCCTCAACCACTGAACGTGCGCCCGCGGGGGGAGGCGTGGCCCGAAGCATGTCCGAGTAGTTGTGAGGTTGCGCGAGCAGCAGACTGTGCATCAGTACTTGTTCTAGGCGGTGCGCAGCGAGTGGGTGCTGGAGCATGCCGTCGTCTTGGTTCGACGCGGCATCGATCATTCGGAGTGCCTGCAACACTGATCCTCCGGGCGCAGAAGCCAAGTCCAGCTCCGTTGAAAACGCCAGCGGTGTCCTGAGGCTGTGTCCCAAGAGGCTCTCTAGCTCGGACTGAAGTACAGCTTTCGGAAGCATGAGGGCGATCTGGGCGAAGTCGTCATCGCAGTCGAGATCGACGGGAAGCCCTGGCGCGAAGATTGCGGCAGTCTTCGGGGTTCCGTATACGGGGTCACAGCGTCCGGCTTGCATCCTCGCCCTGCCAGCCACGGGTATGTCGACATGGAAGTTTGAGGCTTCAACGGTTTGAATTCGCAGGGCGTCCCCAAATTGCAGGTAACCGGCAGTCACGCGGCCAACCTTGACGACGTTCAGGGACATATCTAGGGACATCGAAGCGGATGCCCACGGGAACTCCATTGGCAGGTATACCTCGCTCAGCGCGCTACGCGCAACATCGAGATCTCGGGAGGAGACAACAGGATGGCGACTGAATACCTCAACAGACATCAACGACATACCGAAATTCTTACTTAAACAATGGCACCGTGGACGTCCTGCCGCTCCGCGCCGCGTTAAGGGGATGCCGTACACCGCGCTTTTCGGATTTCGCGAGAACCTTCGGACCTTTAGCTTGGAAGGAACACGCTCCGGACCCGATCAAGCGCCACTACTCGTCAGATCGGGCGCATGTCTGCGCTGGCCGGATATCCGGCACAGCCTCGTCTGAACCCGGATGTACGCCCGCCCAGTGCCAGGAATCATTCCGGCGATCACAACGAAAACACGAAAGAGGTCATGATCCAGTGCCCGAATTGTCAAGCGCGGACTCGCCTTACGGACAACGAGTTCTTTGGAGTGGGTCTTGCCGTGAACCGCTTCATTCGCATCTGCGATCAGTGTGACTGGTCGGCCCTTGTTTCCGGCGCAGGGCCAAGACTTGAGGCGGACCAGCCGGCCGCTCGCCAGTGGGACCGTTTACGGTTCGCGCTTCGACGCGCCTGGAGGTCTGCCTGGGGTGAGGGCCCACGACTGCACTGAACGCTCGCAGCTGCGCTGATACTCCTTTGCGCGTTTCACGCGGCCTGGTTTGTTGCCCCTCCCCGTAAACAGCTAGGACGACCCTCGCGTCTGCTCTGCACCGACGGTCCGGCCGCTGCTCGGACCGCCGCGCGCCACAATCACAGGCGAAAAGGCGCGCGTCCTGTCTGTCATGGTCTCCATCCGGACAGTTCCCCCACACACAGAAAATACTGACGCTGCGGGCCTCAGGCACCAGCAGCGAACTGCCTGAAAGGTTGCGGCAATGAGGTTTCGTAGTTACCCGCAGCACGCTGAGATCTTTATCCTGACCCGCTCGAATGGAAGGATCCGCGTCCCGTGTGACTGCCGCAGGAAGCTGGATCACTTCTTTGAGAAGGTCATTGCCTCACAGGGCGCCGCCGGCTGAAGAGGGCTTCCCCCATGTCGTCAGTCGACGTGGATCCCGCTTCGCCAGCCGCGAGCTGCCTGAGAATCGCATCGTCGAACCGTGGCTCCTCGACGCCTTTCACATTCCGAGCGCAACGGCATGAAAGGACTTGTGCCGAGTCGTCGACCGCCGCCATTGCACCGCACGGCGAGCATCGCCGCAGCGATCCGTTGCGCTCACGCATCGCCCCTGAAAGTTGTAGAACACCAATGGACGCACCCGAACATCAGCGATGCCGATCAGTGTCACATCGCTTGCGGCGATGGCCGCACACGGTGCTGGGTCCACTTTTCTGGGGATGGTTCAAGGCCAGGACACACGAGCAATGCGAATGGCGTTACCCAACAGGGCCAGCCGAAATCAACATTGCCGGAACCTGCCCCGCCCGCATCCTCGTGATTGGTGACGGCCCCGCAGCAGGGTGCGGCGTGCGGTCCCACCAACTGGGTATCGCCGGACATCTGGGCAGACACCTCTTTTCACACATCCAGCGCGGCGTTGTGGTGACCGTCGCTGCTCAACCCGCTGCGTCGGCGCGCTCGACCCGCAAGTGCCTCGGCGATCTTGACATCGAAGGCTATGACTCGATTGTGCTCATGCTCGCTACAACCGACGCCTTCTGTCTCACCAGTCGCCGTAGTTGGCGGCGCAACATGACTGGCCTTGTACACGCTTTGAAGTCCACGAAAGCATCGTCCGTCTTCGTGACGACCACCGCCAGTGTGCACTTGGCAAGGCGCCTGACCCCGTTCGCGCGCCGGATGACAGGCAGACACGCGCGGGCCCTCAATGTCGAAACCAGTCGAATCTGCGCTCAAACAAACACCCCGCTGATTCAATTGGATGCTGCCTCCGACCTCACATCCCGTACCTATGCAAAGTGGGGTCGCCGTATCGGAACGCACGTCGCGCGCTCTCTGCAGAAGGGAGACGCTGCAACCGCGTTCCAAACGTGAGCTACGAGCTCCACGAACTTGTCCTTGACCTCATCCACCGACTTCTGTCCGAGGTTGCGGACGCACGAGGTCGAGGCCCGGGCGTGCGGGTTCCTCGGTGGCAGTCTCAAAGGTGTGCTGCTAGTTGCCGCCGCATGTCGTGTTCGGAATGAGCGCAATGACGAAATCGCTGAAGCCTCTTGTCAGCGTGCGCGCTGCCGTCGCGAAGTGACGCTAAAGGACAAGGAGCGGCGACGGGGCCGTGCTACAGGATGCAACCAGCGCGGGACACCACCAGCTCCGGTAGCATCTTCGGATGACCTTCGATGCGCACGACGCGGGCACCGACGTTAACGGGATCCGCCGCGAGTCCCTCAGTTGGGGCCAGCTCGGCGATGCGGCGCCATCGCGTGCCGTCACGGTTGGGGATGATGCCGCGTGAGTGTGCACCTCATCGGCGGCGGCGCGACCACGAGTGCAGATGCCGCGCTCTACGCCCCGTTCGTCGCCGAAGCGACGCTGCGAGCGGGTCACGCGGGCCGCGCGCGGCCGCGCGTCGCCGTGATCTCACTGCACCCCGAGGCCGAGGAGAAGGCGGCGGCGCTCGGCGAGCTTCTGGCCGAAGCCGGAACGGGACCCGCGATCGAGCTGCGCCTGACCGCGGGGCGGCCAGGCGAGCCGATCGGGCTCGGCGCGATCGCAGACGTCGACGGCATCGCGGTTGGGGGCGGCTTCGTCGAGGACGTGCGCGCCGGGCTCGAGCCCGTGTTCGGCGAGTTGCGCCGGCTGGTCGCCGCGGGCGTGCCCTACCTCGGGGTCTCGGCCGGCGCGATGATTGCGGCGGAGGGCTCGCTTGGAAGCGGCTCGCGCATCGGCGGCGTGGTCGTCTCACCTGAGGACCCTGACGAAGCGGGCGAGGAGCTGGAGATCGACGCCGGCATCGGCCTCGTAGACGTGGCCGTAGAGGTACACGTGGCCGAGCGCGGCATGCTGTCCCGGTTGGTCGCTGCCGTCGAATCGGGGCTGGTCGCAGGCGGGCTCGGGATTGACGAGCGCACGGCCCTGATCGTGAGCGACGGCGGGCTCCGGGTCGAGGGCAAAGGAAACGTCTGGCGGGTGCTGCCGACCGGGGGCGGCGTGCTGGTCTCGACGATCGCCACGTGAAGGCACTCGTCTGGTTTCAGGTCAGAGGTTCGGACTGACCCGTGGCTCCAGGATCACAACCGCGGTCTCGGACGAACGACGCGCCGCAAGGCTGTCCAGCCCCGTATCGATCTCGCGCCACCTAGACCACAGTCGCATGCGCTCGTCGCCCCGCGCGACGCGAGCGTGCACGAGGCGCGGGCCGTCCCGAACGACCACCCTCGCATCGGGTTGGGCCTGGAGATTGAGCCACCACGCCGGGTCCGGCTCTGCCCAACCGTTCATGGCCATCGTGACGAGGTTCGGACCGTCTTCGAAGTAGCCGAGGATCACCTCTCGCTCCTCGCCGGTGCGCCGCCCTACGGTGGTCAAGTAGAGCGTGCCCCAACCTTGAGGTTTGGGGCGCCACAACCCGACTCGTCCACGGGTGATTCGGTACATGCCCCGGTGGACTCTCCAGGCGAGCCTGACGAACCAGCGAGGCGGAATCCTCGGTCGTTCCTCCCGTGCTTTCGACACGTGTGGAGTCTACTCGCCCGCGACCGCACCCACGATGGTCTCGGTGAAGCCAAGCCTGAAGCTGCGGTGGGGAGCCTGACCGTCACAGAACCCCTTCGTCGGCAGATTTCGACACGGCGCAGATTCCTCCGCGCCTCCTGCGTAGGCTTGCCTGCGTGTCCAGGTCCCTGCGTCCCGCCCTTGACGGCCGATCAACATGAGAGCCGTCGTGTACGACCGGTACGGCCCTCCCGAGGTCCTGAGGGTCGAAGAAATTCCGGTGCCATCGCCGGGCGCGAATCAGGTGCTCGTTGAGGTCGCCGCGACATCCGTCAATCTCTCGGACTGGGAGGGGCTGACGGGAACTCCAGGGTACGCGCGGATCGGGGGGCTGCGTGCCCCGGCGCACCGGGTGCTGGGCTCCGACATTGCCGGGCGTGTCGCAGCCGTCGGCTCCGGCGCCACCCGGTTCCGTCTGGGCGAGGAGGTGTACGGCGACAATCTGGGCCTCATGGGTGGTTTCGCCGAGTACGCGGTGGCACCTGAAGCGGCGCTCGCGCACAAGCCTGCGGAGCTGACGTTCGCCGAGGCCTCGACGTTGCCTCAGGCGGCCTCGATCGCGCTTCAGGGAACCGCGAGCGCACGTCGCGGGCAGCGCGTGCTGATCAACGGGGCGGGCGGCGGGGCGGGCTCGTTCGCGCTCCAGCTCGCCAGGCTCGCCGGGGCGCACGTTACTGGCGTCGACAATGCGGGCAAGCTCGACTTCATGCGGGCGCTCGGCGCCGACGAGGTGGTTGACTATCGCAGCGAGGATTTCACCCGGCTTGGACGGTACGACCTCGTGCTCGATCTCGTGGCGCGCCGATCCGTGTTCCCCTACTGGCGGGCGCTGGCGCGCGGTGGCCGCTACCTCTGCGTCGGCGGAACCGTACGAACGCTGCTGGGGGTCGCTACGGTCGGGGCCGCTCTCGGCTTGCTCTCCGGGCGTCGGCTGGGGGTCCTCCCCGTGAGGCAAGGGCCGAAGCATTTCACGCCCGCCGCCGAGCGTTGCATGGCTGGCGACCTTCGCATCCACATCGACCAGGCCTTCCCTCTCGATGAGGTGCCTCGGGCGCTCGCCTATGTCGGTGAGGGTCGCGCGCGCGGCAAGGTGGTCATCACCCTTGAGTGAGGATCTGGGCCTCCGCGCGCGACGTCCTACTGCGTGCGCCGCTGATCTTGAAGAGGTAGATGGCGTCGAGTATGCCCAGTGTGTTCGTGACGAGGAGTGCGACAAACCACGGCTTTCTGCCGTCTCTGGCAGCTTGCCACAGCGAGGCGGCTTTCCAGCCGAGACTCCAGACGAGGGCGGCTAGGAACAGGCCCCGGGCTGCGGGGGTGTGTTCGCTCATCGATTGTGCCGGTGCGTGCCGCTGATTGTGCTTCATGTCGATGCAACCTCCCGCTCTGCCGCTCCGCAGAGCGGAGCGGGCCCGGCCGACGCCGAGCTTCTCTCCATGATGCGGTGCAACGCCCTCCGATGCCACCGTCTGTGGCCCAGCGAGGGTCCGGTGCCGCACGAATCGTGTCGTGCGGCACCGGGCCGAGGCATCCATCAGCGCTGTCGCGCGGTCGTCACTCGGTGACGCGGATGATCTCCGGCAGCTGCCAGCTCATGTCGAACCACGGCTCGAGCGGGCCGTACAGGCGCAGCACCGGCCACCAGGACTTGCCGGGAAGCGTCGGGATCCAGTTGGACTCTTTGCCCGCCGGTGCGGAAGCGCCGAACCACAGCACATAGGAACCGTCGGCTTCGGCTTGGAAGTGCTCGTCCAGACTCGACAGTGCCGGGTACGGCGCCGACTGCAGCAGCGATCGAGTCTGCGTGTCATAGACGTCGATCGCCCAGAAGTTCTTCGCCGGAGCATTCGCCGGCACCGTCAGCGAGTACGTGGCGGCGCCGTCCAGCAGCGCCCCATCGGAGTCCTCCGCCGTGTAGATGTAGGCCGATCCTGCACCGACCTGCGCGTGCGCCATTGCCGGCGTGATCACCGTCGCCGCGTAGTGGAACAGCGTGCGCGCGTCGAGGTTGCGCGCCCCGCCACTCAGGAACTCGTAGCTGCCGCCGACGAATGCGTTTTTCCAGGATGAACCCTCCCAGCGGAAGCTCTCGGGGTCGCGCGGCTTGTAGAGAATCGCGCGCGACATGGCGGCGCCCGTCCGAGCGGCATCGTCAAGGATGCCGCGCAGCCGCTCATCGGGCGCGAAGGGCGTGCCGTGCACGATGCCGAGCGAGCGCAGGGTACCCGCACGCTCGGGATCGAGCGCGGTGGCCGGCTCCTCGGCCACGAGCTCCGCGATCTCCTCGAAGAACGAGAAGTCGTTGGAGTGCACGGTGTTGAGCACCTGGTCGGCGATGTTCACAAAGGTGTTCTCCGGGGCGGCGTCGGCGTCGCTGAGTCGGTAGATTCTGGACTGCTTGATGGCGGGGACACCGCCCAGAGCGCGGATCACGAGGAAGTTCGTGAAGGTCGGGCTCTCGTAGGTGAAGTACCCCTCGGGTCGCTCGCCGTCGTAGCCCGGGGGCAGGAAGAGGTACTTGCCGCCGGCACCGTGGTCGGGGCCGGGGATGCCCATGTCGGCGACGTAGCGGAACCAGAAGTCATCCACGACGCACAGCGACTGCGCGGGTACCTCGATGACCGTCGGACCCCACGCCTTCAGGTCGAGGAACCCCACACCATATGTGGTCTCGGTGTTCGGGGTGAGCCAGAGGGCTCCGGAGTTGCACTTCGGGTCGGTGTAACCGATCTTGTCGGGGGAGTCGACACCGGCGGTGCGCAGACCTTTGCGGAAGGCGACCAGCGAAGCCCCGGGAATCGTGTTCATGAACGCAGTGATGCCGCGGACCAGGTCGAGACCGTCGAAGATCGACTGCACCGACTCGGGCTTGGGTACTCCGTCGAAGAACTCGAACTCACCGAACGGCGTCGACAGCCGATCGGGTGTCGAGACGTGGGACACCTCCTCGGCGAGCTCCGCCTGCGTCAGGCCAGGGCCCTTGGTTCCTTCGATTGCCATGCTCATCCCCTCGTCGAGTGATATCCGGTGAGTCCTCGGCGTTTCTTGAACTCCTCAGCGATTCTGGCAGCGGCGGCGTGTGGACGCACCCACTCGGGACGCTCTGCGGTGAGAATCACGGAAATCGCGCTATGCATCGCTCTCGGCGGAAGACGATGCTGAACCTCGGTCCACCCCGCTCCGAGGGTCGACCGAGGATGAAAGGGTAGTCATGGCAGAAACGCCGATTGATGAACTGGGACCGGTTGATTTCGTGATCATCGAATTCCCCGCCGGGGAAGCGAACTTCACCGGCGAGATCGCCGATGAACTCGTCAGGCTCGTGGATGCCGGCACGATCCGTCTGATCGACATGCTGGTCTTGCACAAGGCCGACGACGGTTCTGTCGACGCGCTCGAGCTGGGTGATCTCGACGACCTGGGGCCGCTGACGCGCCTCGAGGCCGAGCTCGCCGAGCTACTCGCCGAAGACGATGTCGCGCACCTCGCCGCCGCAATGGAACCGGGAAGCGTGGCGGGGGTCATCGTGTACGAGAACCTCTGGGCGGCGACGTTCGGCGCCGCCGCGCGCCGCGCCGGTGGACAGTTCATCGCGAACGGCCGAATCCCCATCCAGGGCATCATCGCGTCGCTCGAAGCGGACGCGGAACCGGATGCCGAACTCGAGACGATTGGAGCCTGAGATGTTGAGAGCAGCACGAGTTGGCCGCGTCGGCGTTGTCGGCGCCCCGGTTGCACGCACGGCAGTGGTCGCGGCGGTGACGCCCGGGCGGGCGCCGATTGCCCGCACGGCAGCAGTGGCTGCAGCGGTGACACCCGGCCGACCGGTCGCACGCACGGCCGCGGTCGCGGCAGCAGTGACGCCAGGACGGCGTCGCCGAATCTGAGGCAGAGCCCCTCTTCCGGGTTCAGAGGATTGCCGCTCTGGCGTCTCATTTCCCACGATTTCCGTGATGAATGCCGACGCCGTGCTGGCTAGTGTCCTCACAGTGACAGGGCCCATCGATGGGCCCTGCGCGAAATCATCATCATCATCAACAACAACAAGGAGTATTCAATGGAATTCTGGACCTTTCTGGCGTGGATGTTTTGGGCGTACGTCTTCTTCGCGTGCATCTGGATCTTCATCTCGATCGTCATCGACATCTTCCGCGATCACACTCTGGGAGGCGGAGCGAAGGCCCTGTGGCTGATCTTCCTGGTCTTCCTGCCATTCCTCGGCGCCCTGATCTACCTGATCGCTCGTGGCCGCTCGATGAGCGAGCGCGGTGCAGCCGAGGCGAGCAAGGTCCAGCAGGCCAACAACGATTACATCCGCAGCGTCGCTGGCGCGAGCTCACCGGCTGCAGAGATCGACAAGGCGCAGCAGCTGCTTGCGAACGGCACGATCACTCAGGCCGAGTTCGATGCGCTCAAGGCCAAGGCACTCGCCTGAAGCGCCGACGAGAGGGATGCGAACGATGACTGATCTCGAATACGGGCCCGTCGAGCTGGTGCTCGCTGAGTTCGACGGCGACCTGCCCAATCCCGGCGTTATTGAGGCGATCAGTGCACTCGTGGATGCCGGAACGGTGCGCTTGCTCGACCTGGTCCTCATCGCGCGTGACGAGGACGGCACGGTGAACTACCTGGAGTTGGACGACACGGGGATCGAGTTCGGCGAGCTGAATCTTGTCGCCGATGGGATCGCGGGCGATGAGGACGTTCAGGAACTCGGTGGCCGCTTGGCGCCGGGATCCTCCGCACTGCTGCTGGTGGTCGAACTCCTCTGGGTCAAGAACCTGGCCTCCCGACTACTGGAGTCTGGCGGCCGGGTGGTGGATGCGATCCGCATTCCCGCTCCCGTGGTGAGCGCGATCGTCGCCGAAGCCATGGCCGAGTCGGTCGCCGAATAGAACAAGCGCCGGCGTTCGCACCGGCACACAACACAACGAGGAACTGAGGGACACGACATGCCGTTGATGAGAAGAATGGGCCGTCCGGGACTGATCGGGATGGCCGCCCGCACAGCGGTGGTGGCCGGCACGGCCGCCGCGGTGAGCGGCAACGTCGCGCGCCGCCAGCAGAAGCGCGCTCAGGACGACTACGAGCAGCACCAGTACGAGCTGCAGGAAGAGGCGGCCGCGATGGCCCCCGCTCCTGTCGCGGCGGTGCCGCAGGCAGCACCGGCTGCAGCGCCCGCCGGCGATGTGGTCTCGCAGTTGCAGGCGCTCGCCTCGCTCAAAGCGCAGGGCGTGTTGAGCGACGCGGAGTTTGACGCCGCGAAGGCCAAGCTGCTCGCATGATCGTGCGTCGGCGATGACCGGCGCGGAAGGGGGCGACCAGACGGCACAGCCGTCGGGTCGCCCCCGTTGGTCCCGGGCGCGGGCGGTCATCGCAGTTGTAGCCCGGCGAGAACCGCTGTGCGCTGGGCGACGTCAGGCGCCGCTCTCGTCACGGACGCGTTGCGCTGCCGCCGCCTGAACACTGCGCACGGTGTCGCCCAGCCACTCGGTGCCGCGATGCACGTGATCATCACCGATAACGGCGACGAGGCCGCCGATCCGGAGATGCGCGAGGACCCGGTCGTTGGTCACGATCACTTCAAGCGACGACCGAGCCGCCGCGAGCTCGCCGGCGTAGCGCGTGAGCACCTCGACGTGCGAGAGACCGATGTGGTCGATCCCGCGCAATCTCAGGATGACGGCGGCGTTCCCCGTGTGCTCGTCAACTTTCGGCAACTGGGCCTCGAGCACCGGGGCGCTTGCGAAGAAGAGGCTTCCATAGGGCTGGAGTACGATCACCTCGTTGGCGCCGACGGTCGCCCCGGGTGCAGATTCGCGCCGTCGGCCGTCGGGCTCGAAGTGAATCTGGCGGACCCGCAGCCGATTCGACTGCTCGGCCACGAACAGAATCGTGCCGACGCCGACCCCGATGATCACGGCGAACTGCAGCGGGACGATCAGCGTGAGCACGAACGTGACAGCCATGACGGAGGTCTGGAATGCGCCCGTGCCGGCGATCGAGCGGATCTGCGCAGGCTTGATGGTCTCGTAGCCCACCACGATGAGGAGCGCTGCGAGTGAGGGCATCGCCACCATCGACACGGGTCCGGAAGCGAACAGGATGACGAGGGCCATGACGATCGCCCCGATGATCAGACCGAATCGGGTGCGCGCTCCCGCCGAGGCGTAGAGACCGGATGCCGACATCGACCCGCCGACCGGCATGCCCCGGAAGAGGCCCGCCACGAGGTTCCCGACGCCCTGGCCGATGAAGTCGCGGCTCGCGTCGACGGGCTTGCCGTCGGTGTTGGGCACGCCCGCCGAGACCGCGGCGCCCTGGATCAACCCGACGAACGCGAGGGAGAGCGCCGGCAGCAGGAGGAAGGCCACGTCGTCGAGTGAGGGGAGCACCGGGAGTGGCAAGCTGCTGGGCACCTCGGCGATGTCCGCGACAACGGGGACGGCGAATCCGGCGAGCTCGTTGAGTAGCCAGGCCGCGCATGATCCGGCCGCCACGGCGACGACGAGCCCGAACGAGCGGAGGCGCGTGCGCGTGAGCCAGAGGATCAGGCCGAGGGTGAGGAGGCCGACGATGAGCGTCGGAAGGTCGAACCGCCGGAAGTTCAGGAGCAGATCGAGTGCCCGACTCAGCCGGTTGTCGCCGAATCCGACACCGCCCGTGAAGTTCGCCAGCTGCCCGAGCACGATGTTCACTCCGACCGCGGTCACGAAGCCCGTCATCACCGCCGTTGGCACGAATCGCAGCAGGCGGCCACCTTTGAGCAGCCCGGCGAGGAGCATGATTACCCCGGTCAGCATCGCCAGGGTGTAGAGCGCGCGGTCGGGGTCGGGCCGCGATGCGAGATCGGTGTCGCTCACGATCAGTGCCATGGCGCCGGTCGCCTGGACCGCCATGAAGGAACTGCCGGTGAACATCGCGGCGCCGGCCATGCCGAACAGGTAGGCGTAGAGCCCCGAGACCGGATTGACGCCGGCGAGGAGCCCGCTCGCGAGTCCGTCGGGCACGCTCTCGATGCCGAGCACGAGGCCGGCGACGCCGTCCTTCCGAAACGACTTGCCTCTGAGGTACCCCGTGGCACGGGTGATCATCGGGTGCTGCTCTCACGCGGCTGGTGAACGGCCGCGCGTGAATGGGCGAGGCACACAGTGGCGACGGTGAACATGCGCGAGAGCCTTTCGCGTGAGCATACGGGTCGAGAATTCGGGACGTCGTCGCATGCTACGCGAGGCCGTGGAGGGCGGCATCATGCGATTACCCTGATAGCCACTCCGGCGTAGGGGGAACGAACGCCACGCGCTCCGTCCTATCCGACGGCGGCCAGGCTCGACGTCGAACCCAGCAGCTCGAGCTCGAATGCGCGGCGCACCGCTTCCGAGCGGGTCGATACTCCGAACTTCCGGAAGATCGCACTCATCTGCGTGTCAACCGTGTTCGGAGAGACGTACAGCCGCTGTGCGATCTCCACCCGCGTGAGGTGGGTCTGCAGGTAGGGGAGCACGCGTTGTTCCGCGCCGGTGAGAGCAATTGACCCGGCCCTCAGTTCGAGCGTGCGGCTGTGCCTGCGCAGCATACTTCGGGCGGCCTCGATCCGACCATCCAGCGCCTCCCGACGAAGGCCGGGCGGAAGCAGATCCTGGACTTCATCGAGGAGCATCCGCGCCGCGTCGGCGTCGCCGACGAGAAGCTGGGCGCGGACAAGAAGAAGTCGTGTCGGAATGCCGAGCAGCGGCACGGCGCTTCCGCAGCGATCGCGTTCAGACATCGCTCTCGCCAGGTAGAGTCTTCCCGACGAGTGTCGACCGGCGTTCAAATCGACACAAGCCGCAGCGGCATGCGCGTAAGCGCTCATGACGTAACCCTCAATGCCGCCCGTCCGCATTGTTTCCAGCGCCTTCTCGACGTGTTTCCCCGCGCCCGCCCAGTCTGCACGCTCGATCGCGAGCAGCGCGAACTCGGACGCGCAGATCACCACGGAGGCGGGGTTCCCGTGTGCGTCAGCGAGGTGACTGGCCTCAGTCAGAACCTCGACTGCTCGCGCCTCGTGTCCGGCATGCAGGAGAGTGCTGCCCAGGATTTGAAGGGCCGGGTCACGCCACGGGCTGTCGAGCGGTTCGATTGCAACCGCGAACTCCGCGTCGACAAGGGCTCGTTCGATTCCATCGCGCATCATGATGGCGCGGATCATCGCCTTGGCTGACGCGATGTTGATGTCGGTCGCATCAGCATCATCTGCGACGGTCCCCAGCAGCGTGCCCCACTTGACAGCGTCCTCGTCGGTTCCAGCGAGGACAGCGAACCAGGTGATCACGACCACCGCCGACGGCATTGCGAGGAGATTCGAATCACCGATCTCACGGAGCCACCGCCCGAGTGTTGCACCTTGGCCCGTCTCGTACGCCGGCAACCCTGCAGCCGTGACCAAGGCGGTGGCGAGGCCGAAATCGCCGGCCGCGATTGCATGATCGATCGCGGCAGGGAGCTGGCCCCGCTCAACGAACCACTGTGAAGCCCGTCGGTGCAGGTCTGGAGCAATCGAGGCAAACTCGAGCTGGAGCTCACCCTGCAGGTACTCGCGGAAGACCGGGTGTATCCGATAAGAACGCTGCTCGTGGACGGCGGTCACGAAGAGTTGGCGAACTTCAAGATCGCGCAGAATCAGCGCTGAATCAGACCGCTCAAGAACCGCATCGCACAGGGCCGGAATGTGCGAGCTCAGGATCGAGCTGTGCAACAAGAATCGGCGGGTGTCTTCTGGGAGGTCCCGCATGCACTCTTGGTAGAGGTAGTCGGCGAGGACAGCGTGGTCGCCGATCGCGGCGGCCGGCCGGCTCCTCGACAGAAGGGCGCACATGTGAACTCCAGCGGCCCAGCCATCGCAGCGGTTCACCCACTCCGTGAGCGTGTCTGGGGCAACGTGCACGCCCGCCTCCTCGGCGATCTTGGCCGCCCCGGCGAGATCGATACGAAGCTCCTCGGCACCGACCTGAACCGAGGATGCGGCCACCCGCTCGCGGGCGAGGCGAACTGGCTGATGCCGGCTGGCCAACACCACCTGGGACCCGGCCGGAACCCTGGCCAGCGCGACCTCCAGCACGTCGAGACAGGTGAGGCGCTGGAGTACGTGTACATCGTCGATGAAGAGCACGAAGGGTCGCTCGCAACGGGACAGCGCCAGCGCCAGCGCGGGTGCCATCCGGCCCAACACCGCGTCGTGGGCGGTCGCGATCTGCGTGAACACGGAGTTCGCTTCCGAGGCGAACTCCGCGCACGCATGTGCCAGCAACCGTACGACGGCAGCCGGGTCATCGTCTTCTGCACCGAGAGTCAGCCATCCTGTGGCGCGTTCCTCAGCATGCTCCCATTCTGTGAGGAAGGACGTCTTGCCGTACCCGGCTGGCGCGACCACCGTCACGAGCCGCGACTCAGCCGCTCGGAGGGCATTGATGAGATCCACCCGACTAACGAACCCGGTGTTGAAGTCCGGCGCTGTGGTCTTGCTCTCCAAGAGCAGTGCCCCGAGATCGTTGGCAGCATCAAGCATCTGAACCCTTACCCCATTGTCACCAAGGGTGGATCGTGTCGACCGTGATCCACCAACAGAAGCCTGTTTGTCGCAGACTATACCAAGGCCCACGATCCACTTGAGATCGTCGCGGGCGCACTCGGTGGAGGGGGATGGCTGGCGCTGAGGGCGAAGCAGAGCTGGCGCGAGCCGATTGCTCAGCGCGTTCCATCGGGCTCTTTCGTCGTCGCCTCGGTGAGGAGAAGGCGGAGCTCGGCGGTCGTCTGCTCAGCAGCGGCGACGAGGTGCCTCAATCGATCCGAGGCGCTTGCCGTCGCATGCCCGCCGGCAGCTGCACCTACGAATCCATTCGCTGCTGCGCCGGCGCTTAGTGGACCCGAAACGTCGCTGACTTCATCAGTCCCGGCCTCGGATGGCGCCTCATGGGACGATCCGGCATCGGGCTTGCTCGGCCCGAGGAACAGGTTGGCGAGATACCCAGTGAAGGTGCCGAAGATGCCGACACCCACGACAATGATGAGCGCGCCGATGATCCGCCCGGTGTTGGTCACGGGGTACTGGTCGCCGTAGCCGACGGTTGAAATCGTGACGATCGTGTACCAAATCGCGTCGGAGGCGGACGTGATGTTCGCGTCGTTGGCGTCTTCCTCGACCGCGAGGATCGAGATGCTGCCAAATTGCAGCACCAGCACACCGAGGAGCAGCAACGTCATCAGCGTGCTGTTTGCGCGATCGTGGATCAGGGTGTTCCAGATGGTGCGTAGGCCGACCTCGCGCATGAGCCGGTATACCCGCAGGAGGCGGAAGATCCGCAGAATCTTCAGCTGCGGGAATGGCAGGCTCGCGAGGAGGTCGGCCCACCCGTATCCACGGAAGAAATACCGTCCTGCCGAGTCCGCCGTCGTGATGCGGTAAATGAAGTCGCCGAGGAAGATGGCGCTGAACAGGCCGTTCATGACCGACAGGATGACCTCGAGCGCGCTATCGCCCGGCATCGCATAGATAAGCACGAGATTGAGGATCGAGAGGATCGACAGAATGCCGATGAAGATCTCGTACGCGGTGTTCTTCAGTTCAGTGCGTGCTTTCGTACGTGACGCGCGCATGGAGGCTCCTCGTGGATCGGGGCGAGCGGTGACCAGATGTGCCGTCGGGCAACATGTCGCCGAGCATATCGGGCAGGTCGAGATGAGCCGCGAGCTGCTTACGCTGCGCACGTAGAGCGAAGACCGCTGCAGATGCAACCCCTGTACACGCGTGAAGTGATGGCAACAGTGTTGGAGACACAACGAACGCAGTGAAGGCGTCTAGCGAACGCCACAGTGAAAGGACAGGACATGGTTCAACAGACCCTTGAGAGCCAGACCGATCTGCTCCACTTCCAGCTCCGCACGGCGCTGACGATGGAGAACGATTCCCTGGCAGCGCTTGGCGAACTCGCCAAGGCGGCGAAGTCCGCCGAGATCAAGCAGCTCTTCCGACACCACGCCGACGAGACGAAGGAGCAGCTCGCGAACCTGCAGAAGGTATTCCAGCTGCTCGAGCTCAAGGAGAGCACTGCGCCCTCTCCAAGCACGAAGGGCATCTCGAAGCAGGCGGCATCCTTGCTCGAGCGAAGCGCTCCAAAGCTCCGTGACCAGGTCGCGCTCTCGAGTGCCCTCGGCAACGAGCACTACGAGATTTCCGCATATCAGGGTTTGATCATTCCAGCCTCGACGATGGGGCTCAGCGAGGTGGTGGGGCTCCTGCAGGCCAACCTGGATCAAGAGGTCCACACCAGCGAAGAGCTGAAGACCACGCTCGAGAAGTTCCTCGCCTGACCGAGTTCACCAATCGCGGAAAGAGAGACTCATGTCCAACCCTGATCCCATGCCCGCCAATACGGATCGCGCCGATGAAATCGTGAACCCTGAAGACCTCCCCGCGCAGATCGAGGTCACGGAGCACGATGGTGTGACCCGCATCGACATCGCGGCCGACGCGACCGTGCGTCCCGGAGATCCCAGTGCTCCCCGGGGGCCGGAGGAAGACTCCGGCAGCAGCTGAGCGTAGGCATGCTTCCATCACAGGGCTCGAGGCTGTGTCGGCTGTCGCCCCCGGACTACTGAACGAGGCGCCCGGAGAATTCAGGTGAGTTGCTGAGACCCCTCGACTGCAGCGGCCATCGCCGAGGTCGTAGGAGGGGTGCGCGCCTTCGTGTATCGGCGAACCCCCACCGAAACCGGGGCGGAATACTACTGTTGCCGTATGTTCACGAACGATCCGCTGCCCGACCGCCCCGCTCCGGACAACCCGTCGGGGAAGCTGATTCTCTTGCGCCATGGGGAGACGGAGTGGTCGAAGAATGGCAAGCACACTGGGCTCACGGATATTCCGCTCACTGCCCGGGGAGAGGAACTTGCCCGCGGCGCGGGCCGGTTGGTGGCCGGATATGATTTCTCGCTCGTGCTGACATCGCCGCTGCAGCGTGCGCGACGCACCGCTGAGCTCGCCGGCCTTGACGCCGAGGTAGATCCGCTTCTCGTCGAATGGGACTACGGCGGGTACGAGGGGCGCACGACGCGCGACATCCGCAGCGAACTCGGCTACAACTGGAGCGCATTCACCCACGGCGTGATCCGTGGTCATACGCCCGGTGAGACGGTCGAAGAGGTTGCCGCCCGCGCATCGCGGGTGCTCACGCGCGTGCTGCCTGCCATGGAAAAGGGAAATGTCGCTCTCATCGCGCACGGCCATTTCCTGCGCATTCTGACCGCGGTGTACCTCCGAATGGCCCCTCGTTTCGGTGCCCAGATCACACTGGATGCCGGATCAGTCTCCGTGCTCAGCTTCTACCGTGAGCAGCCGGCCATCGTGTCGTGGAACTATGGCGCCGAACTGCCCGTGGTGCCCTCAGAATCCTAAGCTGCGAGCCCAACTGTTGAAGGCTTGAGGCACTATGACCAGGCGTGGCACGCAGATCCCACTCGAGCAGTACTTCGCCGGTAGCGACGTCCGCTCTCGTGAACTGTTCGAAGTCGTGCGCTCGGCAATCGCATCCGTCGGACAATCTGACTTGCGAGTGACCAAGAGTCAGATCGAGTTCCGCCATCGAGAAGGCTTCGCGTGGGTCTGGATGCCCGCCCAGTACGTGCGCGGGACCGTTGCTCCGTTAGTTCTCACGATCACACTGAGCCGTCGCGACGCCTCGCCGAGGTGGAAGGAAGTTGTCGAACCCCGGCGCGGCCACTTCACCCACCACCTCGAGCTGCACTCGAGTGAGGATGTCGACGAGGAAGTCCTGAACTGGATCCGCGAGGCATGGGATCAGTCCGGATAGCCGTTGACTACTCCAGAGCTGTCGCCCAGGCGGGTGCGACGATCTTCGCCCCGCCGAACATGGGGTACTCGACGAGCGCGCATTGGTCGGCTAGTTGCGCCCACGGCCGGTTCAGGCCGAAACTGCCGTAGTCGCGAACCTGGGTGACGCGGTCGAGGTCGAGCACCGCAAAGATCACTTCCTCGCCTTCGGACGCGCGCTGCAGAATGGTGCCCTCGGGGTCGACGAGCACGCTCTCGCCCACGCCTGAGGGTGCGGCGCCGTTCAGGTTGACGACGAAGACCTGGTTTGCGAATGCGTTGGCTCTGGCCATCACGACCTCCATCTCGCGGTCGCGCGTCGTGGTGAGGGTCGGCTGGATGATTACCTCGGCGCCGAGCCAGGCGAGCTGCCTGGCGACTTCGGGGAAGCTGCCGTCGAAGCAGATCGCCAGCCCAACGCGCCCGACGCCGGGGATGTCGAAGGTGGTGAAGTCACGCCCCGGGGTGAGCTCCTCGTATGGCCGCCACGGGAAGAGCTTGCGGTAGCGAGCGACCACTTCACCGTCGGGGGAGATCGCGACGGCTGTGTTGTACAGCCGGTTGTCGACGCCCCGTTCGACGAGGGATCCGGGCACGAGCCACACGCCGAGCTCCCGCGCGAGGGCGCCGAGTTTGTCGGTCAGCGGCCCGGGGATCGTCGTCGCAGCCCGCTCGTCGAACTCGGGGTCATCAACGAGGAATGGGGCGGGAGCGGCGAGAAGCAGTTCGGGCACAACGACAAGGTCCACGTGCGGTTGGATCGCGACGACCTTGCGCACCTGCGCCTCGAACTGCGCCCAGGTGGCGGCTAGATCGCGAGCGACTGCGGCGGTCTGGATGGCGGCGATGGATAGGGTGCGCATGGTCAGCGTTCCTCTCGGTTGAAGTCGATGGGGTCGGATTCCCCGGCGGGGTCCGCTATGACGAAGTTGTCGTTCATGACATTCCCGACTGGGATGGTGCGGCGGCCGAAGAACTCGGGAAAGGCGGGTCGGAGCGAGAACGTGACGACCACGCCGAGCAGGAGGGCGCCAACGCCGATCCAGAACACGGTGCCGACCCCGAGGATCGATACGCCGACGTAGTCGGGCTTCGCCATATCGAGCGCGCTCACGACGAAGGCGACGATCATGAATAGCGCCCCGAGCAGGGGCAGGATGCCGGCGACGAGCAACTGGCCGGGGCTGCGACGAAGCTCCGGGGCGAAGTAGACGACGGCGGCGATCGCGGTGACCGCGTAGTACGCGGCGACCATGAGTCCGATCGCGAGGATCGCGAGCCCGATGAAGTCGGCTGAGATGACGGTGAGCAGCACGATTGTCGCGGCGCTGAGGCCCGCCCACCACCAAGTTGCAACGATCGGCGTGCGGCGGGTCGGGTGCACTGTGGTGATCGCGGCCGGCAGCGCACGGTACGTCGCCATGCTGAGCCAGGTCCGCGGGGTGCTCACGGCGACAGTGAACAGCGCGGCGAGCGCCGAGAAACCGATGGCGATGGTGATCACCCGTCCGAAGACCTCGCCAGTGGCTTGCGGCCCCAGCACCGAGAGCACGTCGTCAATCGCCGCATCGGAGGTGATGAGGTCGACTCCGCCGTAGCCGACGGCGGCTACCGATGCGCCGCAGTAGAGCACGAGAAGGATGACGGTGGAGATGACGACGGCGCGACCCGGCGTCTTCGAGCGATCGGTGGTCTCCTCGTTCACGGAGATGAGCGCGTCCCAGCCCCAGTAGATGAACAGGCACAGGATAACGCCGGCGACGAGCCCGGCGGGGTCACCCAGCGCGAATGGGTTGAACCAGTCAAGACTCGGCGATTCGCCGGTGGACGGCGCGGTTCCGGCGGCCATTGCACCGAATGCGCCGATGCAGAAGCCGCCGATTGCAACGATCTGGAGGGCGATGAGCGCATACTGCACCCAGGCGGCGAGCTCGATTCCGCGCACGGCCACGGCCGCGCTCAGCGCGATGAGTCCGACGGCGATCGAGAGGACGGCGACCGGGCTCTCGGTGACGGCCTCGAGCCCGACTGCGGTGAGCAGATAAACCGTCGCGACCTGCGCAAGCGCGGCGGTGGCGATGAAGGTGGCTACCTGGGGCACCCACCCGCCAAAGAACCAACCCGAGACCGGGCCGAGCGCGCGGGAGATCCAGACGAAGACGCCGCCGCAGTCAGGCATGGCACGGTTCAGGTCGCGGAACGCGAACGCCGTGAACAAGATCGGCACGAATCCGAGGATGAACGCTGCCGGGGTGTGCACGCCGACCGCGCCGACCACGTAGCCGAGGGTGACGGCCAAGCTGTAGGCCGGGGCCACGGCGGCGAGCCCGAGGGCGACGATGCGGCCGAGGCCCAAGGCATTCGGGCGCAGCCCTTTGCCGGGGGCGAGCGGGGCGGCGGCCGCGCCCGTGTCGAGCGGGGTGTGGCTCATCGGGTCTCCTTTGACTGGATGATGCGAGGTTATTTGAATTGCATTCAAACAACCCTGATCCGGGATGTCAAGAGTTTTCTGTACGACCTTCAGATATCCCGCTTGGGACGCTCGGATTCACACTCGATTAGGGCAGTATGTAGAGATGCCCCGCCCCAACCGCCGCGCCGAACGCCGTCTCGCGATCCTCGAGGCTGCACGCGACGTCGCCGTGCACGAAGGTGCCGAGGGCACGACGCTCAGAGCCATTGCGACCGCCGCTGGCATGGAGCCCTCTGCTGTGCTCTACTACTTCGACGGCCTGGATGAGCTGATCCGCGAACTGGTGTACGCCGCGAGCGACCGCTTCATCGAGACGATCCACGCGGCGGTGGCTGAGGCCCCCACCCCGGCGGCGCGGCTCGTTGCGGCGATCGAGGCCGGCTCGACCGGTGGTCTGGCGGGCGACGAGTCCCGAATCCTCTACGAGTTCTGGTCGCTCGGCCTGCGCGACCCCTTGCTCAACGACGCCGATCATGCGCTCGACCGGCGCCAGGCCGCGATCTACGGCGAGATCCTCGACGAAGGGGTGGCCGCCGGGGTCTTCCGGCCGCGCCTCGACGTCGAAGGGGTGGCCTGGGCGCTCGTCGCCCTCGAGGATGGCCTCGTCATGGACATCCTCGCCGGCACGAAGACCCGGGAGGACGTTACGGCGTTGATCCGCTCAGTCGCGGAGTCGATGCTCGACGCCAGCCTGTCCTGATGCGCTATGCCGGTCACAACTCAAGCCGAGGATTTTGGCGAGAGTTCAGCCAAGCCGGCATCCTGAGAGTCGCGATCCGCGCCGCTGTCGTCAGCGTGCCGCGCTATGCGAGCGATCAGAACTGTCGCGCCGCACGTCAGGCTGGTGCGATTCGGCCAGCAGCTCGCTGAGGCGGGCCGCGGGAAGAGCGGCACCCCGATCGGCTAGGTAGTCTGCAGCGAAACCGTCCTCGCTGGCAGCGTAGATCACAGTGTAGGCACCGGATGCCGGTTCGAAACTCCACGACTCTGCGAGAGTGCCTGCATCGACGGTGTCGAACCCCAGTGCGTTGACCAGGCGGGAGACGCTGGCTTTCGCTTCGATGTCGTCACCCGCGACGGGCAGCGCGGTGCGTGGTTGGGAATTCGCCAGAAGTGGGATGTGGTGGGCAACGATGTTGTTGAAGGCCTTCACGATGTGAGTGTCGGGAAGGAGTGTCTGTTCATACTCGGCTGTTGTGGCCTGCCGGGTATCCAGCTGCGCGATGCGCGCGTCGCGATAGGGGTAATAGTTGCCCGTGGAGAGAACTGTCCTCCCCGCTAAGACGTCGGAAGGCAGCGTGGCGTATGCGTTCAGGGGGACCGCGAGTACTGTGATGTCGCCGAACACGGCGGCATCTCGCGCCTCAGCGGCCTTGGCGAGCGGCCCGAGCTCCGCCAGGAGGCCCGCGAGTGACTCCGGGCCTCGGGAGTTCGCAATCATGACGGTGTATCCCGCGTTGACTGCGAGGCGGGCCACGGCCGCCCCGATCGCTCCGCTGCCGATGATTCCGATGCGCTTCATGTCTATTTCCTTGCTGTTTGTGGTCAGTCGCGGGTGTCTGGCGCGGAGGTGAAATCTGGATGCTGCAGCACGAGATCCAACAGACCGGGGAAGCGCCGGTCGATTTCCTCGCGACGCAGCCAGTTGCGATGGCGCGTGCCGTCCACCTCCTGGCGGATGAGTCCCGCCTCGCGCAAGAGACGCCAGTGGCGAGTCAATGCGGACTTTGAGACGCCGAAATCCGAACTGCTGCATGAGGAACCCGGGTTCCGTGCGATATTTGCCACGAGGGCCCTCCGCACAGGATCCGTCAGAGCACCCATAACCGAGAACAACTCAATCTCGTCCTCGTTGGGGATGCTCAACGGGTGCGCCAACCTGCTAGCCATCACCGAAACCTCCTCGACGTGCTCTCCGAAAAACTGTATGTACAGATTGGAGCGTACATCACTATGTTCACGATTCCGTGTACAAAGTGCGTACACAGGCTTCGAGGAAGCGCAGTCCTTGCCGACTGCCGCCTGCTGTGCGGCAGCGCCACAGAAATCAGCCGAGCAGACCCGCGCGAATGGCGGCGATCACGCGGCCGAACTCCAAGGACGAACGCGGTGCCGGTGAGGTCGAGCTCAGGAACCAGCTGCGTTGCAGGCTTGAACGGGGGAGACGTTGGCGGCGATGAGCCCCCGAGTGACATCGTCGAGTGCTGCGGCGGCGCCGGCCGGTGCTGCGATGGAATCGCGATCCGGGATGTCAATCTTCCTGGTGGTGACTAAGCTGCGCGAGAAGATCCGGGTTCGGCTCCTCAATGTCAGATGATGTGCGTACCGTGGTGAGCAGAACTCGAACTCGTCGAGATGGTCAGCGACCCCAGGGGGACGACATGCAGGGCGACACACTCCAGCAGCACGCGCGCAACCGCGTCGAGGAGCTCCCGGGCGCAGGCCTTGAGTTCCCCTTCGGGCCAGACTGGGAAGTGTTCAAAGTCCGCGGCAAGGTGTTCATGCTGATGACCCACATCACCGGCGAGCCGATCGTGATCGTCAAGGTGGACCCCGAAGACGGCAAAGCTCTCCGCGAGCAGCACAAGGACATCACACCGGGGTACCACATGAACAAGAAGCACTGGATCTCCTTGAACCCGGGCGGGAAGCTGGAGACGTCCCTCGTCGATGAACTCGTCACAGAGTCCTACCTACTCGTGGTCGAGAATCTGCCCCGCGCGAAGCGGCCGGTCGATCCGGCGGTTTTCGGCAAGCGGAGCCGCCTGTGATGCTGTCAGGAAAGCAGGAGCACGCGCGCGAGATCGCGGGATCGAGAGGGCAATCATGAGTGAGACACCGTCGCTGTTCGAGGTCGACGATGCCGCGCGCCCGCTGGCTGATCGGCTCCGGCCGCGCACCCTGCAGGATGTCGTCGGGCAGGACCACGTTCTCGGGGCGGACTCGCCGATCGGGCGCATGGTCGACGCTCAGAGGCTCGTCTCGATGGTGCTGTGGGGACCGCCCGGGTGCGGGAAAACCACGATTGCCCGGCTCCTCGCCGAGCAGACCGACCTTGCGTTCGAACCGCTCTCCGCCACCTTCTCCGGTGTCGCGGACCTCCGAAAGGTGTTCCAAGCCGCACAGCGACGCAGGGAGGTTGGGCAGGGCACGCTACTCTTCGTCGACGAGATCCACCGCTTCAACCGCGCCCAGCAGGACTCCTTCCTGCCGTACGTCGAGGACGGCACCGTCATCCTCGTCGGTGCAACGACCGAGAACCCCAGCTTCGAACTCAATGGCGCACTGCTGTCCCGCACCCAGGTGTTCGTCCTGAAGCGCCTGGACGACCTCGCGCTGAGCACCCTCATCACCCGCGCCGAAGCGCTCATCGGCCACCCGTTGCCGCTGACCGATGATGCTCGCCAGGCATTGATCGCGATGGCAGACGGTGACGGTCGCTACCTGCTGAACATGATCGAGCAGATCCACGCCCTGCCCGCGCCCGTCGACCCCGCTGCCCTCGCCGCCGCCGTGCAAAAACGGGCACCGTTGTACGACAAGGCGCAGGAAGGCCACTACAACCTCATCTCCGCACTCCACAAGTCGATGCGCGGTTCCGACCCAGACGCAGCCCTGTACTGGCTGGCACGGATGCTCGAGGGCGGTGAAGACCCGCTGTTCATCGCCCGTCGCATCACCCGATTCGCCACCGAAGACATCGGCATGGCCGACCCGAACGCCGTCCAACAAGCCCTCGCCGCATGGGATGTCTACGAGCGCCTCGGATCACCGGAAGGCGAACTGGCGATCGCGCAGGCGGTCATCTACCTTGCGACCGCTCCGAAGTCGATCGGCGTGTACCGCGGCTTCAACAAGGCCCGCGCCGCGGCGAAACGCACCGGGTCTCTGATGCCTCCCACGCACATCCTCAACGCCCCGACCCGGCTGATGAAGAACCTCGGTTACGGCGCCGGCTACCAGTACGATCCGGACACCGAGACCGGGTTCTCTGGCGCGAACTATTTCCCAGACGACATGCCGCGGCAGACCTTCTACGAACCCACCTCTGGCGGATACGAGCGTGCCATCACGGAACGGTTGCGCCACTGGGCACAGCTCCGCGATGGCGATACACCCCTCGAGTCCGACACGGACTGACGGTTCACAATCGCGAGACCGTCTGCTAGCGGAGCGTTCCTGTGGACGCGGCGACATGGGTAACCGCCGCGGTCACCGAGGTCACGCCGTCAGTGAGTTCCACGATCACCCGCGACAACGTCGGATCGTGGAGGGCCGCATCGATGAACGCGGCGACATTGTCACGGCGCACGTCGCCGTACTCGATTGCGACGCCGGCGGTGACGCGGCCGTCGCCGGGTTCGTCACGCAAGCGGCCGGGACGCACGATGAGCCAGTCCAAGCCAGTGTGGCTCAGGTAGACGTCGGCGGATTTCTTCACCCGCATGTAGTGCTCGAATCCCTCACCGAGTCCCGTGCCGCGTTCGGAATCCGGAAACGCCGACACCAGTACGAATCGTGACACTCCGGCCTTCAGCGCGGCGTCGGCGGCCTTTTCCAGCCCCTGCCCGTCGATCAGCGTGGTCTGGTCGTGCCCTGTGCCATGGGCGCCAGCAGAGAACACGACCGCATCGTGCCCGAGCATCTTCTCCGCCAGTTCGTCGACGCTGTCGGCAATAAGGTCGCCGATCACCGGGACTCCGCCGGCCCCGCGGATCGTGTCCGCTTGCGCGGGATTGCGGTGCATGCCGGTGGTGTGGTCGCCACGGCTGGACAGCAGTGTGGAGAGACGTCGCCCGACGCCTCCGGCGGCACCGATCTGGAAGACCTTCATGGTGATGCTCCTTTCATTGTCGGAGGTTTCATTGTCGGAGAGGCGCGTGCTGCCCGTCTCCTCCGACTGGGTCGTGGGCTGAATCAGAGCGTGTAGGCATACTGCTCGATGAATCGAGGGCTGGATCCGAGTTCACGAGCCGCGTCATTCGCCCAGGACGGGTTGCGCAGTAGCGGGCGACCGAGGAAGATCGCGTCTGCCTGACCAGAGGAGATCAGCTTCTCGGCGAGTGCTGGGCTGTCGATGCGGCCGACCGCTGCGACAGGGATGCCGGTCTCCGCTCTCACTGCGGCGGCGTTTCGGGTCTGGTAGTCCCGGTCCAGGGGGATCTGGACGATGTCGATACCTCCGGACGATGCGTCGATGAGGTCGACGCCGCGCTCGACTGCCCAGCGCGCGAGCTGGATCGTTTGATCCAGAGTCCAGGATTCGCGGACGTCGCTGGCGCTCTCGTGGATCCAATCGGTCGTTGAGACTCTGAGGAAGACCGCCTTGGACGACGGCCACACGGCGCGGATGGCGTCAATCACCTCGAGCACGATCCGGGCGCGGTTCTGTAGTGACCCACCGTATTCATCGGCGCGCACATTCGCGACGGGGGACAGGAACGAGTGCAGCAGATAGCCGTGCGCCGCGTGGATCTCAACCACGTCGAACCCGGCGGTGTCCGCACGGCGGGCCGCCGATGCGAATGCTTGTACGATTCCCGCGATGTCTGATCGAGTCAACTCCTGGGGGACAGGAGAGCCAGGGAACGCACGCGGTGACGAAGACACCGGCATCCAGCCGTAGCTGTCCTTCCCGGCTTCATCCACTTCGCCGACAACGGTTCCACTCGACCACGGCCGATCGTTCGACGCTTTCCGGCCCGCGTGCGCGAGTTGCACGGCGGGCACCGCGCCGCCGCTCCGGATTCCTCGGACGACGCGTGCGAAGTGCTCGACCTGGCCCTCGTCCCACAAACCCAAGTCGTACGGCGAGATCCGCCCCTCCGGACTCACCGCAGTCGCTTCGACCATCACGAGTCCGAGGCCACCGTTCGCGCGGGCCGCGTAGTGCGCGTAGTGGAAATCCGTTGGCTTGCCTGCCAGTGCCGGCTGTGGCTCGGCCGTGTAGGTGCACATCGGCGACATCCACATCCGGTTGGGGATCTTCACGCCACGGATCTCGATCGGGTCGAACAGAGTCGTCACAGTCACAAGCTCCACTTCACAGCGATGCTTCCTGACTTTGGTGCTCGGGGAGTACAGCAAACAGCGAATGGATATTCCCCTCAGGGTCCGCGAAGAACGCCGTGAAATGACCCCAGCTCATCTCCGTCGGCGGCGCAATCGGAGTCGCGCCGTGCTCCACGAAGCGTGTGTAGGTCAGTTCGACGTCTGCTGGAGTGGGGCATCGAAAGTTGAGCTCAAACGTCTGGCTTCCTCGCGCTGCTCGAAACGACGCATGGTCGAAAGTGTTCGGCCCCATGAGGTGGCGCCTGAAGATGGCCAAACGGATCCCCTCGCCCTCGAACTCGACGTAGTGTTCTTCACGGACTGCAACCGTCATGCCGATAGCCTGCTCGAAGAACACGGCGAGCCGGTCCACGTCGTCAGCTAAGACGGTAATGCCTTCGAGCGCAACAGGCGACATTGGACCAATGTAGCGCGACGCGCGAGCCGACCAGATGTCGATGGCAGAGCAGCACGGTGCCCGGCCCAGGAGCCGGGCACCGGCGAGGGATCAGAGGTAGAACCCCCCGTAATATGTTCCGACGCTGTCTCGATAGGTGGGGTCGTCGAAGGTGGTGCTCTCGTCCAAATCCGGAGAGTTCTTGATTTGGTCTTTGGTCAGGTCGACGTAGACCTTCTGGTCGGCGTCATCGACGCGTTCCACGACTCCGGCGGGAAGGATCACCTTCCGGCCGAAGATCCACGGGCCGGTGTCGACAACGATATTGCTCTCGCCGACCTGGTCACTGGCCTCGTCGATCTTGCCGATGTCGCCGTCAGTGGCGTGCACGTGGTAGCCGACCAAGCTGGCGGACCCGGGCGTACGTGTGGCGGACTCGCGGTACGACCATGGTTCCCATGCGGTAGTCATCTCTGCTCCTTCGTCGTCATTTACTGAGCTGGTTGTGGCCCGGGCGCTCTGGCGACATCACCCACCGATGTGGACCGGCCGTCATCCGAGCGTCTGAACCGCTGCATCGTCAAGCTTCGCGCGCCCGGGGCACGGCTTCGACCCCTAGCCAAACCTTGCGAACAGGCGTAAAACGGAAAGGTGGTCGGCCGGCGTGGATCGTCGACCGATCGGGCGGAGGCTAGCGATCGGTGAAGCGGTTCCGGTACGAGGTCGGGGTCGTGGAGTATGCGGCGACGAAGTTCTGGCGGAATGTCACCGCGCTGCCGAAGCCACAGGACTCGGCAATTCGCGTGACGCTCCAGCGGGTGGTTTCCAGTAGCTGGCGCGCATCGTCCAGCCTCCGGCCAAGCACCCAGCGGGCCGGGGACAGGCCGGTGACCTCCTTGAACCTGCGGCTGAAGTTCCTCGTGCTCATGGTGGCGTGCGCAGCCATTGCCTCAACCTCGAGGTCTTGGTCCAAATTCGCCAGCGCCCACTGGATTGTCCGCCCCAGCGGCCCGTCCACCTCGGGATCCGGCAGCGGCCTGGCAATGTACTGGGCCTGGTCTCCATCGCGGTGCGGGGCGACGACGATCTGGCGCGCCACCGCCGCCGCTGCCGCCGAGCCGATACGCGTGCGCACGATATGCAGACAAGCATCGAGAGCGGAAGCCGTTCCGGCGGACGTGAGCACATCTCCGTGATCGATATACAGGGCCGAGTCGTCGAAATCCACGGCGTTCGCCAAGGCGGACACGTCCCCGGCGGCCCGCCAGTGCGTCACCGCGGTGCGGCCGTCCAGCACGCCGCTACACGCCACCGCAAATGCGCCCAAGCACAGACCGGCGATGGTGGCTCCCCGTTCGTGGGAACCTCGCACCAGCCGAAGCAAGGCGTCGGAGGGCTCCGGCAGGTGATTCAGCCAGGACGGGAACACCACGAGCTCGGCATCAGCGGCGCCAGCCGGCCCTGCGACGTCACCGATCAGATAGCCCTCGGCGCTGCGCACCGGGAGGCCAGTTTCGGTGAACACCGTCGTCTCCCAGCCCTCGGCCAGACCGAGTCGCCCGACCTCACCGAAGACGAGAAGCGGTACCGCAAGGTGGAACATGGTCATGCCGTCGAAGGCGTGGATGGCGATCTTCAGCTTGGCTCATTTCCATCGAAGATGTGCATATACGCCACTCACTGTAGCCGAGGGCACGGTGGCATCGTGGAATCACCACAAACACCCAAGGAATGGAGCCCCCATGGCTGATCCGCGCCGCGCACTCGTCATCGTCGACGTGCAGAACGAGTACTTTGCCGAAGATGGACCCCTGGCGATCCAATACCCGGAACGCAACGGGTCGTTGAGCAATATCACCCGGGCGATCGACCTGGCCGAGGCACAGGGGATGCCAATTGCCGTCGTGCAACACCAGCACCCGGCCGGCGCGCCGGTGTTTGCCGAGGGCTCCGTGGGATGGGACCTGCACCCGGACGTCTCTTCACGGTGCACGGACTCCTGGAAGCACATCATCAAGAGCTATGCCAGCGTCTTCGCCGGCACCGACTTCGAGTCCTGGCTCCGTGAGAAAGACGTCGACACGATCACCGTGATCGGCTACATGACAAACAACTGCGACCTCGCGACCGCCGCGGCCGCCGAGCCACTGGGTATCACCGTCGAGATTCTCTCCGATGCCAGCGGCGCGATCCACCTGGCGAACGAGATCGGACAGGTGGACGCGCAGCAGCTGCACGAGACCCTGCTCGTGCTGCTGCACTCCAACTTCGCCACCGTCGCCACCACGGCCGACTGGGCACGGGCCGTTGACGCCGGCACCGCGCTTCCCCCGGGCGACCTGGGATTCTCTGCGATCCGAGGACGGGTCGCCTTCGCGCCGACGTTCAGCGGGGCATGATCGCGGTGATCTGACCGCGGATGCTCTCGATGATCTCTTCAGTGCTTGCGAGTCTGGCCGCACCGCCGGCCATGCTCAGGAACATGATCGACGAGACGACCTGGGCAAGAGTGACGGCGCGGGCGTCGTCGATGGCTTCGTCGCGCCCGAGAATGGCGGCGACGGCTTGCTCTGTCTCAGTGACGATGCGGAGCGCTTCAGCGTGATGCGGCTCACTGGCGTCCCCGAAAACCATCTCGCGCAGGTAGGTGCGCCCGTTGTCGACCTGCACGCGGTTGCATTCCACGATTGGCCTGACGATTGCAAGCACGGCGTCGAGAGTGCCGGGCGTCTTCTCCGCGGCGGCCCGGCCGGTGGCCAGCGCTGAGGCATAGTGGGTGTTCTGAACGAGCAGTAGCAGCTCGCCCTTGGTTTTGGCATAGAGGAAGAGTGTGCCGGCGCCGATGTCGGCCTTGTCGGCGATCTGCTGAGTCGTGACCTCATCGACGCCCTGCGTGGCGAACAGTTCGCTGGCGGCTGCTGTGATGCGTTCGAGCTTGTCCTGCTTGTTCCGCTCGCGTCGACCGAGCGGCTGGGGAGCGAGTGTCATGGGAATGCCTCCAGCAAAAAACTCAGACCACACCCGGCCATGGGTAGAGGTCACTGTCGTGCGGGCTCGAATGTGCTTGGGCTCATTCTCGCATGGTGATAGTCAGGGGGAGAGGAACCTCGCGGCAACGGGTGCGAACGTCTCGTGGAACTGGAAGATCCCGCCGTGGCCGGAGTCCGGATAGATGATCAGCTCGCTGCCCGGGATGCGTCGGTGCAGCTCCTCGGAGAGAATTGAGGGGACCATGCGGTCGTTGTCTCCATTGGCGATGAGTGTCGGCTGGGTGATGACCGACAGATCCGACGGCGTGCCGCGGCCGAAGCGTTGGATGGCTTTCAGCTGCGCCCGGAACGCCGTCGTGGTGATCGACTTGTCGCGGTCGATGCTGCGTTCCTTGAGCCGCTCGATGAACGCCCGAGCTGCCGCTTTGCCCGTTGCGTTGCGATTGAAGAAGAGGAACTCCTTCGGGTCCGATCCGGTGAGAGCGGCGCGCAGAATGTCGTAGTAGGTGGTGCCGACCACCTTGTCCATGTCGCGCCCTCCGCGCGGCCCGGTTCCGGTCAGGACCAGCTTGCGAACCAGCTCTGGGTGTGCGGCGACGAGGTCCTGCGCGATCATGCCGCCCATGGAGAAGGAGAAGATGTCGACCAGGTCGAACCCGAGGGAGGTGATGAAGGCGTATGCCTGCTCTGCGGCCTGTTCGAGCGTACCGGGGAACGTACCACTCGAGGCGCCGACGCCGGGCTGGTCGAAGGTGATCACGTGACGGTGTGCCGCGATCGGGTCGATGACGCGTGGATCCCAGTTGTCCAGAGTGGCCGCCAGATGAACGAAGAAGACCACGGGGATCCCGCCCCTCGGGCCGAGCTCTCTGTAAGCGTAGGTGGTGTCGCCGACGGTGACCGTTGTGGTGGGCGCCTTCGCGTATGAGGTGATGACGGGCTCGGCGGGGCTCATGATGGGTCTCCTTGTGTGGTGATGACGACTTTGCCGCGGATGCCGCCCCCGGCCAGCGATGCCAACGCCTGAGGCGTTTCATCGAAGGGGAACGTCTTCCCGACGATGGGGCGGAGCGCGCCGTCAGTGACGAGCTGTGTGATCTGGCGAAGTTGATCGCCGCTGGCGTGCATGAGCAGGAACTCGTATCGGACGCCGAGCTTCGTGGCCAGCGTGCGGATTTTGCGGCTCAGGCCGATGATCGCCAGCCGCAGGATCGGATTCAGGCCAGCCGCCCTGGCGAAGGCGGGGTCCGGTGGCCCGGAGATGCCGATCGCCTTCCCACCGGGCCGCAGGACACGGAGGGACTTCTCGAGGTTCTCGCCGCCGAGGCTGTCAAGCACGAGGTCATAGCCGGAGAGCTCTGTCTCGAACTCCTGCGTGCGGTAGTCGATCACGACATCGGCACCCAGCTCACGAACGAAATCGGCGTTGGCCGCGCTGGCGGTGGTGGCGACGTGGGCGCCCAGGTGCTTGGCGAGCTGGATCGCGATTGATCCGACCCCACCGGCGCCGGCATGGATGAGAACCTTCTGTCCGGCTTGAACGTTGCCGCGTTCGACGAGCGCCTGCCATGACGTCAACGCGACGAGGGGGAGGGACGCGGCCTCAACGGCGGTGAGTGAGGAGGGCTGGATGGCGAGATCGGATTCGTCGACCGCGATCCGCTCGGCGAGCGTGCCGATGCGTCCGTCGCGGACGCGCCCGTAGACCTCGTCGCCCGGCGCGAACGCCGTCACTTTCGACCCGATCCGGATCACGGTGCCGGCAACGTCGTGGCCGAGGCTCAGGGGGAACGAGTAGGGGAGGATCTGCTTGAATTCCCCGGCGCGGATCTTCTCATCCAGTTGATTCACGCCCACGGCCACCACCCGAACGAGAACGTCCCTGTCCCCAATGGTGGGCTCGGGGACATTCGTCTCGTGAAGCGGACCCGTGTACCGGTCGACGACGAATGCTCGCATGACGTTGTTCTCCTTCAATGCTGTGATCTGGATTGGCGCGCGAATGCCAGCTGCGCAGAATCGGATTAACCGAGTCACCTCAATTATGAGCAGCCTCAGAATAATTGTCAAGAAGGATCGACATGAAGCCGCGCCTGCTTCATGGGTCTCGTGAGCGGGCCGGGGGACAGCCGCAGAAGGAAGTGCAGATGAGAGCGGATGCCGGCTGCTCCGCGTGGGCCAATCCGACTATCCTGCATACATGAGCAATCCTGGGGGCCCGCAGCGGCGGGTGACGATTGCGGACATCGCCGAGCGGGCAGGGGTCTCAATCGGTGCGGTCTCCTTCGCATTGAATGGTCGCCCGGGAGTCTCTGAGGCGACGCGAGATCGGGTACTCGGGATCGCGGAGGAACTGGGGTGGGCGCCCGCAAGCGCAGCCCGCTCCCTGGCCGGGGCAACGACGGAGACCGTCGGTCTCGTTCTTGCCAGGGACCCACGAAACCTCGGTGTCGAGTCGTTCTACATGCGGTTCATTGCCGGATTGGAAGCCGAGCTCGTGAAGCGGTCATTCGGCCTGCTGCTGCAAGTCGTACCGGATGCGGCCGCCGAGCTCAGGACCTTGAAGAAGTGGCGGGCCTCCCGGGCCGTCGACGGAATTCTGTTGGTTGACCTGACTGTTGGCGACCCCCGAGTTGCTGTCTCCCGCGAGCCGGGCGCGCTGCCAACCGTGGTCGTGGGTGACCATCGTGTCGCCAACGGACTGACGAGCGTATCAACGGATGACGGCACCGCAATGAGACAAGCGGTGAGGCGCCTGGCGGAGCTCGGGCACCACCGCATCACCCGCGTGGCCGGGCTTGAGACGCTCGCTCACACGCAGGATCGCGATGCGGCATTCATCGCGGAGTGCGTCACTCTCGGACGTGAACCGACGGTGGTTCGAACCGATTACACCCTGGAATCCGGCGCGCGAGTGACGCGCCAGGCGCTGCGAAGCACGCGCCCACCGACCGCGCTGCTGTACGACAACGATGTGATGGCGGTCGCGGGGCTGTCTGTTGCATTGGAGTTGGGGATCAGGGTTCCCGAGCAGCTGTCGATCATCGCCTGGGACGATTCTGTGCTCTGCGAGCACACCTTCCCCAAGCTCAGCTCACTGAGCAGGGACGTCGTTGGCCTCGGCTCTCACGTGGCGCGTCGCCTGTTCGAGCTCATCGATGGAGCGGCGCCCGCAGCCTATTTCGATGCCACACCGACCCTGATCGAGCGAGGATCGACCGCTGTGGCCGCTGAATCACTGCCAGTCTGAAGCGGCCGCGATTCAGGGTGTCCAGCAGTCAGAGAGGTGGGCGCTCCCCGCTTCCGCGTGGGACCAGGCGCGTGGGGAGTTCGACCTGAGTCGTGAAGCCAGTTGGGTCGCCCATGCGCTCAAGCGTGAGCCGTGCCGCGCGGCGACCCATCTCAAGTGGGTCGTGGCTGATGACGCTCACTCCGAGGATGTCGGCCGTGTCAAAATCGTCGAACCCGATGAGTGCAGGTGGGGTATCCATCTCCCGGATGGCGCGGAGCGCACCGATGCAACAGCGATTGTTGCCGGCCACGATCGCTGTCGGGGCGTCTGGTCGGCTCACGAGTTCACGGATCACCTCCTCCGGCGCGACGCTGGGGTCATCGAGTAGCCGCTCCCATCGTTGCGAGTCCGAAACCCCCGCGACGGCGAGCGCCTCCCGGTAGCCTCTGACGCGCTCGGCCTGCGTGTAGGTCGATGCCGGATTGCACACATACGCGATTCGACGGTGTCCGTACGAGATCAGTGATGCGGTCGCTTCGAAAGCGCCATGCCGGTTCTCCAGCACCACGGAATCGGCGACGAGATTGCGCGCCGGCCGGTCGATCGCGATCACGGGGGTGCCCAGCTGACGTTCGCCTTCGAGATAGGACTGATCTTCGCCAACCGGGATGAGCATGAGGGCGCTCACGCGCTGCGCGAGAAGGGTGTCTGCGACACGCTCCTCGCCCTCAGCCGAGTCGTCCGTCGTTGCAACGATCAGGGTGAAGCCGCTGGCGGAGAGCTCGCTCTCGATGCCCGCCGCGACCGTGTAGTAGAACGGGTTGAGAAGTTCACCCATGATGAATCCGACAGTCGTCGAGCCGCCTCCCCGGAGATTCCGCGCGATGCTATTGGGCCGAAATCGCAACCGCTTTGCGGCCGAAAGCACGCGCTCGACCGTCGGAAGAGCAACCTTGTCCCGATGCGAATAGACCCGGGAAACGGTCTTTGGGCTCACACCGGCGAGTCGTGCAACGTCGTCGAGGGTGGCCCTCTGTTGAACGGTCACGGTGTCTCCAAGCTGAAATACGGACGGAAAAGCGACGTGGCGTACCCGTGACTCACGTAGGACATTTTGTGGACATTCTCTTCTCAATCGTTGTCTATCGGCGCACATAAGTCCAGATCAACGACAGTTATATGTACCCGCGCCCACAAGTGACACGGCTGGTCAGCGTTGCCATCAGTGTATTGCTAAAGCGCTTCAGTTTGTCGTACGCTATCCACGCATCCCCGACGGTGAGGGCAACTCCGCCGAATACCGCGGGGCACCCACATCCAAGGAGAGTTCACATGGCATCATGCAAGGCAATCGCCAGCCTTGCCGCTCTCGCCGCCGCAACGTTGCTGCTGACGTCGTGCGCCGCGAGCGGATCTGGCGACACCGGAGATTCAGGCGAGGTCGAGGGCGACATCACCTTCCTCACCAACCGCACGGACCTTGAGCAAGACGGAACCTGGGACAAGTACACCGCCGCATTCCAGGAGGAGTACCCCGAGGTGACGGTCAAGATCGAGGCCATCACAAACTACGAAGATGACGTCAAGACCCGCATGAGCACCCCGAACGGTTACGGCGATGTGCTGTTGGTGCCGAATGGAGTCGCTCCCGCGCAGTATGTCGATTTCTTCGAACCGCTCGGTCAGTCGGCTGACCTCGCGGCGACGTATCGCTTCCTTGCGCCGAAGACGGTTGACGGCGTGCAGTACGGCCTCGCGCTCGGCGGGAACGCCAACGGCATGTTGTACAACACCGAGGTCTTCGCCGACGCAGGCATCACGGAGCTTCCCACCTCGGAAGAAGACTTCCTCGCGGCACTCGAGACGGTGAAAGAGAAGACCGGTGCAACCGGTCTCTACACAAACTACAAAGACGGGTGGCCTCTCGGCGGCCAGTGGACGAATATCATCGGCGGGGTCAGCGGTGACCCCGCAGCTCAGACCGTCATGGCGCACGATGAGGCACCGTGGGTCGAGGGTACCGACATCCACGCACTCGACTCGCTCCTGTTCGCTGCCGTGCACGACGGGCTCACCGAAGCTGATCCGCTGACGACCAACTGGGAACAGTCCAAGGGCGATTTCGCCACCGGCAAGATCGCGACCATGGTGCTCGGCTCATGGGCCATCTCGCAGTTCCAGACCGCGGCCGAGGATGCCGGCGAATCGAAGGAGGCCGTTGGCTTCATGCCGTTCCCGACCAACATCGACGGCAAGCAGTACGCCACAATCGCCGGCGACTACTTCCTTGGCATCAACAAGAACTCCTCGAACACGGCCGCGGCAGAGGCATGGCTCGACTGGCTCATCGAGGAGTCGGGTTTCACCGAGACTCAGGGCATGATCTCCGCGGTCAAGGCTGCCGAGCTGCCTGCGAACCTGTCGGGTCTGGAGAGCAGCGGGGTCGAGCTCGTCGAGCTGCAGGCTGCACCAGCCGGTGAGGAATCGCTCTTCAGCGACACGGCCGATACGTCACAGGTCGATGTCTGGGGCAACATCTACCGCCAGAAGTTGATCGACATCGCCCGCGGCCAGGCCGACGGTGACAAGGACAGCTACTTTGCCGAGCTCAACGACCGTTGGGGTGCAGCGGTCGTCGACCTGAGCGAGTAGCGCCCCCAACACCACCGATCTACACCGCAACGAATCTGTCCCGGTACGGGGCCGGAGCTTTCACGAAGGAGTCATCAACATGTCCGTCTCAACGACAGGACCCGATCCGGTTGGAATCTCTGGCCCCCTACACGGGGTTGCCGCTGCGGATCCGGCGTCGCGCCCGCGCACGGGCAACAGCATGCGCAGGCGGCCCAGAACGCTGAGCGGCAGGCTCACGCCGTACCTCTTCGTCGGCCTCGCGGTCGCGCTGCTCCTGCTGCTGACCTATCTGCCCGCGGCCAACATGCTCTGGTACAGCATGACCGACTGGAACGGCCTTGGGCCGATCAAGAACGTGGTCGGGCTCGACAACTACGTCGAAGTCTTCACGAATCCCCGGATCTTCTCCGTCTTCGGCGTGAGCCTCTACTACTTCGTCGGCGCGTTCATCCAAATGGCTCTGGCCCTCTACTTCGCAACGCTGCTGAGTTTCAAGACACGATTCTCCGGCTTCTTCCGTGGGGTGATCTTCTTCCCCTACCTGATCAACGGCGTTGCGATCGGATTCGTCTTCCTCTATCTCTTCCAGCCAGGGGGGACACTGGACACCGTGCTCGGCTGGTTCGGCATGAGCGAACCGCCGCAGTGGCTCGGCGACGCGTCGATTGCGAACTATTCACTCGCCGGCACCTCGATCTGGCGGTACACCGGCCTCAACTTCATCCTGTTCCTCGGCGCGATCCAGTCGATTCCGGGTGACCTCTATGAAGCAGCGGAGCTCGACGGTGCGACGCGCTGGCAGCAGTTCAAGCACATCATCTTTCCCGGCATCCGACGCATCATCGGCCTCTCGTTCATTCTGGCGGTGGCCGGCAGCCTGTCGGTGTTCGAAATTCCGTTCATCATGACGGGCGGCGCCAACGGAACCGCAACGTTCGTGATTCAAACCCTGCAGACGGCGTTCACCTATCGCAGCGTCGGGCTCGCCTCGGCGATGGCGGTGATTCTTCTGGTCATCGTGCTGGTTGTCACCGGCATTCAGCGCAAGATTTTCCCCGACGAGAAGGTAGACCTCACGTGACCCGCGCAATTCCCGGAGTACTGAAGTACGGCTCCCTCATTCTGGCGGTCGTCTTCGTGGCGCTGCCGCTCTCGGTGATGGTCTTCGCCAGCCTCAAGACGAAGGGCGAGTACAGCACCACCGGCCCGCTCGACCTGCCGCAGAATTGGCTGAACTTCGACAACTTCGCCACGGCGTTCACCCAAGGCGGGATGGTCGAGGGCTTCATCAATACGACCATCGTCCTGCTCGTCTCGCTCGCCGGAACGATCCTCATCGGCACCATGGCCGCCTACGCGATCGACCGCTTCGCGTTCCGCGGCAGAAGGCTCGTCATGGGCCTGTTCCTGGTGGCGACCCTCATTCCCAGCGTGACCAGCCAGGTCGCAACCTTCCAGATCATCGCCGGCCTGGGGCTCTTCAACACCAAGGCCGCGCTGGTCCTGTTGTTTCTCGGCACCGACATCATCGCGATCTACATCTTCCTGCAGTTCATGGCGAGCATCCCCATCTCACTCGATGAGGCCGCGATGCTCGACGGCGCCAACCGCTGGACGATCTATTGGCGGGTGATTCTGCCGCTGCTGAGGCCCGCGATCGCGACGGTGGTCATCATCAAGGGCATCGCGATCTACAACGAGTTCTATCTTCCATTTCTCTATCTGCCGTCAGAGGGCATGATCTCGACATCGCTCTTCGACTTCAAGGGGCCGTTCGGTGCCCAGTGGGAGGTGATCGCTGCGGGCACGATTCTCGTGATCGCACCGACGCTCGTCGCATTCTTGTTCCTGCAGCGATGGATCTATAAGGGCCTTGTGGCCGGGGCAGTGAAGTAATGCATTCAACACACGTGAGAGAGACAATCGCAATGACCGCAGAGAAGACCATCCGCACCCTGCACTCGGGATGGACGGTGCGCGCTGCCTCCGGGCCGGCGCCCGAGTTCATCGCATCGCGCACGGTGGCGGCGACCGTACCGGGCGTTGTGCACCTGGACCTGCTCGCTGCCGGTCTCATCCCCGACCCATATCTCGACGACAACGAGGCCTTGCTCGCGTGGATCGGCCTTGTCGATTGGACCTATGAGACCCGATTCGCGCTGAGCCAAGCCGATCTCGAGTCAGCCGTGCGCCACGAGCTCGTGTTCGACGGGCTGGACACCGTTGCAACCGTCTCGTTCAACGGCACCGTTCTCGCCGACGTCGCCAACCAGCACCGCGTGTACCGCTTCGACGTCACACGGCTTCTCCGCGAGGGCGACAACGAACTCGTCGTCGCCTTCCGCAGCCCGATTCGCTATGCCAACGAGCAGAGCATCGCGCTCGGCGTTCGTCCGCGCCCGTACCCCTTGCCTTTCGACGCGGTGCGCAAGTCGGCCTGCAGCTTCGGTTGGGACTGGGGCATCGCGACGTTCACCAGCGGGATCTGGCGAGACGTGCGTCTTGAATCGTGGTCGACGGCCCGGCTGGCGAATGTGCGCCTCCATGCGAGCGTGCTGGGCGAAGGCGGGGCCGTCGACGTGACGGTGGACATTCCGCGTACCTCGGATGCCGCCCCGCTGCAGTTGCGGGTCGAGCTCGACGGGCAGCAGGCAACGGTTGCCATCGCGGAATCGGTAGGCCGCGCATCCGTGCGCCTCGAGATTGCCGATGTCGATCGTTGGTGGCCCGTCGGCTACGGCGAGCAGCCGCTCTACGACGTGCGGGTCTCACTACTCGAGGGGGAATCCGTGCTCGACACCACCACCCGACGTGTGGGGTTCCGCGAGCTGCGATGGAACACCGAAGCGGACGCAGACGGCACGCCTTTCCAGCTGTTCGTCAACGGGCAACCGATCTTGGTCAAGGGGGCCAACTGGATTCCCGACGATGCGTTCCCGGTGCGGATCGACCGGGCACGCTACCGCCGACGGCTTGAGCAGGCGGGCGCCGCCGGCCTCAACTTGATTCGAGTCTGGGGCGGCGGCATCTATGAATCCGACGACTTCTATGAGTTGTGCGACGAGCTGGGCCTGTTGAGTTGGCAGGACTTCCTGTTCGCCTGTGCAGCGTATGCCGAAGAAGAGCCGCTGCGCTCTGAAATCGAGGCCGAGGCGCGTGACAACGTCACACGCCTGGCCCACCATGCTTCGCTGGCTCTGCTCACCGGCAACAACGAGAACCTCTGGGGTTACGAGGATTGGGATTGGAAGCGCCGCCTCGATGGGAAGACCTGGGGCGAGTTCTACTACTACGAGCTCTTTCCGAACGTCATCGCCGAGCTCGCCCCGCACGTGCCGTACGCGCCAGGCAGCCCGTTCAGCCCCGATGGGCAACACCCCAATGACCCTCGGCACGGCACGAAGCACATCTGGGACCTTTGGAACGAGCTCGACTGGCCGCACTATCGCGACCAGAGCCCGCGCTTCGTCGCGGAGTTCGGTTGGCAAGGGCCGCCGAACTGGTCGACACTCACCCGGGCAATCAGCGATTCCCCTCTGACGCCGGAGTCGCCGGGCATGATCGTGCATCAGAAGGCGATGGAGGGCAACGTGAAGCTCACCAGCGGCTTGGTGAATCACTACCGTGTGCCGGAAGACATGGAGACCTGGCACTGGGCGATGCAACTCAACCAGGCCAACGCCATCAGCTGCGCGCTCGACCACTACCGCTCGCACGCGCCGCACACCTCTGGCGCCGTAATCTGGCAGCTCAACGACTGCTGGCCGGTCACGTCCTGGGCAGCGATCGACGGTGACGGGCGAGAGAAGCCCCTGTTCTTCGCCATCAAGAACGCCTTCGCCCCGCGAGTCGTCACGGTACAGCCCCGTGGGGATGGACTTGTTGCCGTCGTCGGCAATGACACGGGCGACGCCTGGGCGGGCGAGCTCGTACTCAGCCGCCGTGACTTCGCCGGGCAGGTACTCGCCCGCTTCGCGGCATCCGTTGATGTGGCGCCGCGAGGCTCCGGCACGGTGGATATTCCGCGCGAGATCGGCACGGCGAACGTTGCCGCCGGCGAGTTCGTCGTCGCCGAGATCGGGGCCGAGCGCGGCCTCTGGTACTTCGCAGAACCGAGGGACTCACTGCTGGCGGCCCCGCAGCTGGACATCGAGGCGGTACGCGATGGCGACGGCTGGGCGGTGACTGTGACGGCGCGGAACGTCGTGCGCGACATCCTGTTGCTCGTCGACAAGGTCGCTCCCGACGCCACCGTCGATCACGGGCTCGTCACCCTGCTGCCCGGCGAGAGTACGGTCTTTCTGGTGCGGGGCGCGTCAGGCGCCGACGCGGCGACGTTCGCTGAGCCTCGGGTGCTGCGCAGCGCCAACCAGTTGGTGGCATCGTGAGTGCCGCGGCCGAGCTGCTCGGCACGGCCGTGTGTGGGATGACGTGGGGCTGGGTGGGGACCAGGGGGAGCTGGGCGACGCCCGCCGCGCGCACCTCGATGCAGGCCATGGCCGAACACTCGGTGAACTGGACGGCAATCGCATACGCGGCAGAGCAGGCCACCCCCTTCTCCACCGAGATCCCATTCACCGAAGAGCCGACGGTGACGGATGTCGAGATCGTCTCCGCCATCCGCCACGCGCATGAGCTCGGACTGCAGGTGTGCCTGAAGCCCGTCGTCAATGTGGCAGACGGCACCTGGCGGGCCAACATCGGATTCTTCGACTGGGACGTCCCCGGCGAGCCGAGCTGGACCGAGTGGTTCGAGTCCTACCGTCGGTTCATCCTGCACGCAGCCGCCATCGCGGAGGCCGAGCGGTGCGCGATGCTGTGCATCGGCTGCGAGATGGTGCGGGCCGAGGGCCAGGAGACGCACTGGCGCAGCTTGATCGCGGCGGTGCGCGGGGTCTACTCGGGGCCCATCACCTACAACTGCGACAAGTACCAAGAAGACCGCGTCACCTGGTGGGATGCCGTCGACGTGATCTCGTCCAGCGGTTACTACCCGATTGATGCCTGGGAAACTCAGCTCGACCGCATCGAGACGGTTGTGAGGCGATTCGACAAGCCCTTCTTCTTCATGGAAGCCGGATGCCCGTCGCGAGAGGGCTCCGCCCAACTGCCCAACGACTGGAATCTCGTCGGCGCGCCATCCGGCGCCGAGCAGCTGCGCTACTACGAGGCCATGTTCGGTGCCTGCACGAGACGACCATGGGTGCGTGGGCTGATGCTCTGGGATTGGCCGGCCGAGCTCTACAGCCTCGAGCACGCGGCAGACAACGACGACTACTGCCCCTACGGCAAGCCGGCCGCGGCCTACATGGTGCAGCAATACTCGGCCTGGGCCTCGGAGAGCCGCGCGTGAGCACAGTCGCAATCGACGCGGGCCAGACCGGCATGAAAGTGCGCATCTCGGATGCCGGGGGAGCGGCATCCGAAATGCTGCTGCCCGGCGTCCGTACGCATGAGCCGTTGCTTCCACAGCTGGTCTCGGCTGTGCGGGCCATTTCGGAGCGCAGCGGGCGCCCCATCGAGGTGGCATCTTTCGGCGTTTCGGGCCTCACCGACAGGGACGCCGACGCCGAGGAGGTGCTGCGCGATCTCCACGAGGTCGGGGTGCGCACGGTGCTGCTCGCGCACGACTCGGTGACGTCATTCCTCGGCGCGCTCGGCGACACCCGCGGGGCGGTCATCGCGGCCGGCACCGGCGTCGTCACGCTCGGCGTCGGACGCAGCGCTGTCGCCAGGGTCGACGGCTGGGGCAACATCATGGGCGATGCTGGCAGTGGCTACTGGATCGGCCGGTCCGCCCTTGAGGCGGTGATGCGCGCCCACGATGGGCGGGGCCCGTCCACCCTGCTCACCGACGTGGTCAGCGAACGCTGGAGCAACATCGAGGACGCGTACATCGAGCTTCAGGGCTCGCCCGAGCGAGTGAGCATCGTGGCGAGCTTCGCTCAGCATGTGGCCGAGTTGGCCGCAGCGGATCCGGTGGCCCACGGCATCGGCATCGCCGCCGCACGAGAACTCGCGCAGTCGACCCTCACGGCCCTGCGTCGGGTGGCGGACCATGCCGATGACGGCGAGCAGCACGTGTGCGCAATCGGTGGCGTGTTCCGGGCCGAGTTCATCACTCGCCAGTTCGAGACACTCGTCAGCTCGGATGTCGCACATGTGCGGATCGAACCCGCGCGTGGAAGCGGCCTCGATGGCGCTGCGGCATTGCCGGGGCTGGCGGCCGGGCATCCATTGCACACCTTGATTGCCGCCGCATCCGTGGCTGCTCAGTGCACGCCCGTGCACTGATAGAGCCACTCAGAGAGGACGCGCAGCGTGTTTGTGAAAATCGACAACACCCCGAGGGCGTACTCATGGGGTTCGCGAACCGGCATCGCAGAGTTTCGGGGCACCGCGCCATCAGGCGAACCCGAGGCCGAACTGTGGCTGGGAGCCCATGCCGGTTCGCCCGCCCGCATCATCGGCGGAGGGTCACATACGCCCCCATACGATGACCTCGCCCGTTGGATCGAGGCCGAGCCGATCCAGGCGCTGGGTGCCGACCTCGCCGCGGCGCGCGGGCGCCTGCCGTTCCTGTTGAAGATCCTCGCTGCCGACTCGGCGCTGTCGCTTCAGGCGCACCCGACGACGGAACGCGCACGCATCGGGTTCGCTCTCGAACAGGCTGCCGGCCTCGCGATCGACGCGCCGAACCGCAACTACAAGGATGACTCCGCGAAGCCGGAGGTCATCGTCGCGGTGAGCGAGAGATTCGAAGCGCTCTCGGGCTTTCGACCGCTGCACGACGTCCTCGCGATCCTCGACGTACTCCGCACTGCCCACGCGGCCTCCGCCGACGCGGCTTCTGCCGAGGGGAGTACAGACGCGGGTGCAGACAGTCTCGAGTTCCTGCAGTCTCTACTGCTCGACAGCGAACCGGTGCGTGCCACGGTGTCATGTCTGCTCGCCGCCGATCGCACGGAGGCGGTCGTCAAACTCATCGATCGGGTGAGCGTGCTTGCCGCATCGGTGGAGGCCACATCCTCGCCGTTCGCGGCATCGTTCGAGACGGTGACGGTTCTTGCGGAGGCCTATCCCGGTGACCCCGGCATCCTGATCTCGCTCCTGCTGAATCGCGTGACCTTGCGCCGGGGAGAGGCGCTCTTTCTGGATGCGGGCAATGTGCATGCATACTTGGGCGGGGTGGGGATCGAACTGATGTCCGCCAGTGACAACGTCTTGCGCGGGGGACTGACGCCCAAGCACGTGGATGTGCACGAGCTTGTCGAAGTGCTTGATTTCTCGCCGATCGCTCCGCCGTACCTGATGCCGCGGGCCGCGGCAGCCGGTGTGAAAAGCTACGACGCCGGCGTCGACGACTTCGTACTGCACCGCCTACAGGCGCCGGCCGCTCTCACAGTCGACGGGCCGGCAATCGTGCTCATTGAGACCGGTTCGGTGCGCATTCGAGGCGGAGTCAACGCCATCGACCTCACGCGTGGGGAGGCGGCCTTCGTGACGCCCGACGAGGACGTGCTCTCAATCACGGGTGACGGGGCGGTGTGGATTGCCTGTGTACCGCCGCAGCGCGAGCTCCCATTCCTCGCTGCTGACTGACGTCGACGCGGGCATTGGTAGGCCCGGTCAGCGGCAGCTCTGCGGCCGCCGGCATCCGCATGCTCGTCTGGCGAGCCGTCGGGCCGTGCAACGAGATGGGAATAGCACCGGGGCATCTGCCCCGGTGCTCTGTGTCCAATGCTCTCTGTGTCAACCGCTTTCTAGGCGATGGCGGAACGGAGTTCCGCGGCGGCGGCTCCGACATCCGGTGCGCCGTAGATGGCGCCGCCGGCCACAGCGACCGCGGCGCCCGATGCCTGCACGGATGCGATGGTGGAGGCGTTGATGCCACCGGCAACCGAGAACGTGACGCCGGATTCCTTGCCATCGCGCAGCAGCTTGCTGAACGTGAAGCCTGCCTCGGCCTGCTCGTCAAGACCGGCGTGCATCTCGACGAAGTCGACGCCGAGGGCGACGACTTCCTGGGCCCGTGCGGGCTTGTTCGCAACGCCGATGAGGTCGACGACGATGCCCTTGCCATGCTTCTTGGCGGCCTTGACCGCTCCCACAATGGTGCTGTCGCCGGCGGATCCGAGCACGCTGACCAAGTCGGCTCCGGCGGCGAAGGCGATGTCGGCCTCGAGCTCGCCGGCATCCATGGTCTTGAGATCGGCGAAAACGATCTTGTCGGGGTGCGCGTTCTTGATCGCGGTGACGGCCGAGAGGCCCTCGCTCTTGATCAGCGGCGTTCCGAGCTCGAGGATGTCGACGTGCGGAGCCGCTGCCTTGGCGAGTGCAAGAGCATTCTCGGTGGTCAGCGTGTCCATGGCGAACTGCAGTTTCATAGCGTTCCTTTGTGTTGGGTCGTGTCGTGGTGATGAATGGCTATTCGAGGTTTGCGTGGAGGCTCCAGAGTTCGTCGGCGCTGCTGCCGCCGCGCTGCCACAGTGTGTGGAACAGGGCGTCGCCGATGACGACGACGAGCTGTTCAAACAGGCTTCCGGAGTACTGCGATGAGGCCGAGCCGGAGCGGTCCAGCTTTCCTGCCGCGGGAACAACGACGAGAGTCGCGGCCAGTGCGGCGAGGGGCGACGAGGCGGCGGTGGTGATCGCGGCGACGCTCGCTCCAGCGTTCACCGCGGACTGCGCTGCCCGCACAATCCCTCCGGTGGTGCCAGAACCACTCGCTGTGAGCAAGACGTCGCCGGAGCGGATGGCCGGCGTGGTGACATCGCCGACGACGTGGACTGAGAGACCGAGGTGCATCAGCCGCATCGCCGTCATTCGAAGGGCGAGCCCCGAACGGCCGGCGCCGACGAGGAAGACGCGGTCGGCGTTGGCGACGGACTCGGTCAGCGCACTCAGCTGCGCGGCGGTATCGATGTCGCCGGCGAGGCGCGCGGCGACGGACGAGAGTTCCCGATCGATCAGGATGAGGGCATCCGTGACGGCTACCGTGTTCGTGTGCATGTCTTCATCATCGGAGACACGCACGCGCTCTGACACCCGGCGGACGGCGGGGTTGCCTACCCGAAAGGATGGGCCCTTATTCTCGAGTAGGTTACGTGCATGGACAACACGAGTGAGATCCCGTCACCGGCGTCACGAAAACGAGTTCTCGACCATGCCAGGACGGTCGCCGAGCTCGCGGATCGGCATGCCGTCACCCTGGAATCGATTCTGGCCGTGCTGCGCTCGGACCGGGTCGATGACCGCGCGGCCAGAAACATCGCAATCGACGCAGCAACGTCCGCGCTCGTTGAGCTGAGGACAGAGACCGATCATCAACGCAGCAGCATGGTCGAGCCGGTCGTCGGAGCTTTCGCCCGGTTGCAAAGCGACCTCCGCCCGTTCGTGCGGTTCGGCGGCCTCGATGTGCAATTCGTCGAGCCGCCCGCAACGGGCCGAGCGCTCCCCGGCGAGGTGGCCTACGCCGCCAGGGCGATCGTGCGCAGCGCGGTTCTGGCCATCGTCGATGCGGGGGAGGCGCGTCGCGTGCGCATCCAGTGGGACTGCGACGGCCTCAACCTTCTGATCGGGATCCGCGACAACGGTGCGGGGGAGACCGCCGCGCACGACGACTCTCTGCGGCCGATCGTCGAGCGAGTCTCCGCGCTGAACGGCGAGTTCACGCTCTCGGCGACGCCGGGGTGGGGCTCGGCGCTGTCGGTCAAGATCCCCCTGGACGCTCCAATGGAGTCGGAGTTCGTCGACGATACCGTTCAGCTGAGCCCGCGTGAGCGCGAGGTCCTTCGGCTCGTCGCATCCGGTGCCCGCAATCGAGCCATCGCCGAGCGCCTGAACGTGAGCGAGAACACGGTGAAGTTCCACGTCTCCAACTTGCTGCGGAAGGTGGGGGCCTCGACGCGATCGGAGCTCGTTGCGCTCTCGCGGCGTTGACAACGGGCGTCGCGCTAACCTCAGTTCATGGCTGACAAGGCGAAGAGCATCGACGAGTATCTCTCTGCGCTCGACCCCGCGTACCGGGCCGAGCTCGAACGGATCCGCGCGCTCGTCACTGAACTTGTGCCGGACACCGAGGAGACCATCAGCTACGGGATGCCGACGCTCAAGTACAAGAACCGAGCCCTTGTGTACTTCACCGCCTCCAAGAAGCATCTGAGCTTCTACCCGTCCTCATGGGCGATCGACGAGCTGAAGGACCAGCTCGAGGGCTACAAGACCACCGAGCACGCGATCCAATACACGCTGGACAAGCCCCTGCCGAGCCGCTTGGTCGAAGCTCTTGTTCGCGTGCATATCCGCGACATCGACGCCAACAGGCAGTAGCTCAGGCGGGTCGGGCGGAGAGGGCTTCCGTTGAGGCGCGGGGGACGAGCGCGAGTCGCAGTTCGGGGCCGGCGCCAGACACGCTCCGTTCCTCAACGGCACTGAGGGCGAGCTCGGCCAGGTAGCGGCCCAGGCCCACCGTGTTCATGCTGATCGTGGAGAGGCGCGGCTCGAACATGGACGCGAGCGGGGTGTCGTCGTGGCCGATGACGGACAGCTCGCCTGGCACAGAGATGCCGGAACGAAGCGCGGCACCGACGATCGCCGCGGCGACGTCGTCGTTGTAGGCGGCAACGGCCGTGACGCCGGCCGATAGCCACTCCTGGATGGCCGCGTGCGCGGAGGCATCCGTGAGCTCGACATCGGCCGTGATGAGCGGAGCGAGGCCCAGCTCCTTCGCGGCCTGAGCCGCGCGCTGACGGCGCAGCGTCACGAGGTCCGCCACGCGCGGGTCGGCCGAGCCCGCGAACGCGATCGAGTGATGCCCGAGATCGAATAGGTGCTGTAACTGGAGCACCGGACCATCCTCGGAGTACTCCTCGGCGATCGGGCTCTCTGGATCGGGGATGAGACGGGTCACGCCGGAGGCGCGGATCGATTCGGCGACACCCGGTGCGAATGCCGCCATCGACATCACGACGTCGGGCTGCAGGGTCTCCCAGAGCGGGCGAGAGTGGCCGGTCGGGTGCGGCGTGTAGGTGATGAGCGCATAGCCGGCTTCATCCAGGGCGAGCGACGCCTCTTCGATGTTGCGGCGCAGATTGAAGTCGAGCGGCCAATCAGGTAGCACGAGCAGCACGATGCGGCTGCGACCACTCGCCAGTGCCCGTGCGGCAATGTGTGGGCGGTAGCCGAGTCGCTTGGCCTCGTCGAGGACCCGGGCGCGCGTCGGACCCGAGATGGTCTGACCGGGGGTGTCGTTGAGTACGAACCCGACTGTCGCCCGAGAAATGCCGAGTGAGCGAGCGATATCGGCCGCCGTGACGCGGTGGGTGCTACTCATTTGGGGCATCCGTTCGCCTTTCGTCCGCGATGCTGCTTGCGCGCGCTAGTTTTCCTAATGTAGCATCGACGCCAGTCACTAGCCCGCGCTAGTGATTCCTTGAACGCAACACTGCCCTTCCCTTCAGACAACGGAGTCCCATGCGCAACGACGCCCGCGATGACGAACCACTCGTCGTCCCCGTCCCTTCCCCGCTTCCCACCGCGACCGTCGATCCCGGCGTGATCGCCGTCGACGAGTCACCGGCAGCGGTGCTGCCGAAGGTCGGCCCGAAGTACATCTGGCTCATGGTGCTCGCCCAGTTCGGCGTGTTCGTGGCATTCATCACGCCGATTGCCATCTCGCTGGCGATCCGCGTGAACGAGCTCGCGCCCGACAATCAGGAGTACCTCGGCTTCATCACCGGCGCCGGGGCCCTCGCAGTCATGATCTCCGGACCATTCCTCGGCGTTGCGAGCGACCGCACCCGCACCCGCCTTGGCCGCCGCCGACCGTTCATGATCGTCGGCACCCTGCTCGGTGTCGTCGCCCTCGTCGTGATGGCGCTTGCCCCGTCGGTGTTGCTGCTCGGCTTCGGTTGGATCCTCGCGCAGCTCGGCTGGGGCCAGGTTCTCGCCAATCTGCAGATTTCCACCGCCGACCGCTTGCCAGAGTCGCAGCGCGGCAAGGTCGCCGGCCTCACCGGCTTCGCCACCCAGGTCGCGCCGGTGTTCGGCGTCGTGATCGCGGGTGGCCTCGCCGCCGACGCCCTCCTGTTGTTTCTCGTGCCGGGTACGGTCGGCGTGATCTTCGTGGCGTTGTTCGTGTTCCTCGTGCACGAGGATGACAGTCGTGGGAACGTGTTTGCCGACCGGATCACGCTTCGCAGCCTGCTGGGCAAGTACCTCTACAACCCGAGGCAGTTCCCCGACTTCTCCTGGAATTGGCTCGGCCGATTCCTCTTCTACTTCGGCCTGACGCTCAACACGACCTTCACCGCGTTCTTCTTCGCGTCACGCCTCGGCATCGAGGTCACCGAGGTCGCGGGCATCATCGCCGCGCTCGGAGGGGCCGGCGTGCTCGCGACGACGCTCGGGGCCATTGGCGGAGGATTCCTCTCCGACAAGCTCCGCCGACGCAAGCTCTTCGTGGTGCTGTCCGGATCGATGATGGCCATCGGAATGGTCACCATGGCGTTCTCCACTGACCTCTCCGTGCTGATCGCTGGATCGCTCATTGTCTCCGTCGGTCTCGGTGGCTTCGCGGCGGTCGATCAGGCACTGCTGCTTGACGTGTTGCCGGAACGCGAGACCGACGCGGGCCGTTTCATGGGCATCACCGGCTTCGCCACCTCGATCCCTCAGGCCATCGCCCCCTTGATCGCACCCCTGTTCCTCGCGATCGCGGTGACCGGTGGCGAGAAGAACTACACCGCGCTGTTCGTCGTCGCGGCCGCGTGCGTGTTCGCCGGCGGCTTGGTCGTGCTGCGCATCAAGTCCGTGCGATGACCCGCCCCGCCCCGAAACTCCAGGAGAACCCGTTGCCAGAGACCACCTTCATCACGCCCATCGCCGACAGCGGGCGTGACGGCGACCCCGCGCCGTATTTCAGGCGGGCTTTCACAGCCTCCGGTGGGCTGCACCGCGCCACATTGCGCATCACTGCGATCGGCGTCGTGGAGCCATGGTTCAACGGCACTCGCGTCGGTGACGAGGTGCTCGCCCCGGGCTGGACCTCCTACCGGCACCGCCTCGCGGTATCGAGCCATGACGTCACCGCGCTCGTCCGTGAGGGCGAGAACGTGCTGGGCGCGATCGTCGGTGAGGGCTGGGCGCTCGGCCGTCTCGGCTGGGAGAATCGGCGCAACCACTACAGCGACCGACCGGCAGTATGGGCGGAGCTCGTGCTCGAGTATGCCGACAGGGTCGAGACGGTGGTGACGGATGACGCGTTCCGCACCGCGTCCGGCGCCATCCGTTCCTCGAGCATCTACGACGGCGAGGTCGTCGACGCGCGACTCGAACCCGTGGGCTGGAGCGAGCCGGGATTCAACGACGGCGAGTGGGCCGGAGTCGAATCGCTCGACTGGCCGGGCGATGCACTGTTCGATTCGGCCGCAGAGCCGATCCGCCGTGTGGAAGAACTTGCGCCGGTGTCGATCGAGACACGCCCCGGCGGGCGCACCATCGTCGACTTCGGCCAGAACATCTCGGGCTGGGTGCGCTTCACCGTGCATGCGGCATCGGGCGATGTGATCACTATTCGGCACGCGGAGACGCTCACCGACGGTGAACTCGACATTGAGACGATCCGTACGGCGAAGGCCACCGATGTCTACACGGCGCGCGGCGGGAAGGCCGAGACGTATGAGCCGCGGTTCACCTTCCACGGCTTCCGCTACGTCGAGATCGACGGATGGCCGGGCGAGCTCGCGGCCGATGACCTGCGCGCGATCGTGGTGCACAGCGACATGACGCGCACCGGCTGGTTCGAGACCTCGAACGAGCTTGTGAACCGCCTCCACGAGAACGTCGTGTGGTCAATGCGGGACAATTTCGTCGGCGTGCCGACCGACTGCCCGCAGCGCGACGAACGCCTCGGCTGGACGGGGGATCTCAACGCCTTCGCGCCAACGGCGGCATTCCTCTACGACGTACGCGGCGTGCTCGGCTCGTGGCTCGATGACCTCGCCGCCGAACAACGCGACAAGGGTTTCGTGCCGTGGGTCGTACCCGACGTACTCTCGACGCCGTCCTCACCGACGGCGCTCTGGTCGGACGTCGCGGTCAGCCTGCCGTGGGCGCTGTACCAGGAGTACGGCGAGCTCGAGATCCTCCGCCGTGCGTACCCCTCGATGACCGCGTTCATCCGCAGCGTCGAACCGCTGCTCGACGAGCACGACCTGTGGTCGAGCGGATTCCAGTACGGCGACTGGCTCGACCCGGACGCCCCCATTGACAACCCGGCCGGTGGCAAGACCGACCGTCACCTCGTCGCGAGCGCCTACCTCTGCAAGACGACGCGGGAACTCGCCGCAACGGCGGCGCTGCTCGGCGAGCACGAGGACGCGGCGCACTTTGCCGCACTGGCAGACCGGGTGCGAGCGGCGTTCCGCCGCGAGTACGTGACCGAGGCCGGTCGCATCGTGAACGAATCGGCGACCGCCTATGCGCTTGCCATCGTCTTCGGCATCCTCGAGCCGGCGCAGCGGCAGCACGCCGGCGAGCACCTGGCGAAGCTCGTTGCGAAGGCCGGCTACACGATCTCGACTGGGTTCGCCGGAACGCCGCTCGTGACGGACGCGCTCTCGAGCACAGGTCACCTCGATGAGGCCTATGCGCTGCTCATGGAGAAGCGCTGCCCGTCCTTCCTCTATCCCGTGACCATGGGGGCGACGACGATCTGGGAGCGGTGGGACTCGATCCGTCCCGACGGCACCATCAACCCCTCCGGAATGACATCGCTCAATCACTACGCGCTCGGCGCGGTCGCGGCGTGGCTGCACCGCGTCGTCGGTGGCATCGAGGCGATCGAGCCCGGGTATCGTCGGGTGCTGATCGCGCCGAAGCCGGGTGGCGGCCTCACCTCGGCCCGCACCCGTCATCAGTCAGCGCACGGCGAGATCATCGTCGACTGGCGTATCGACGGCACCGAGGTGACGCTTGACCTCACGGTGCCCGCCGGTGTCGAGGCCGACGTTGTGCTGCCACTGCACCCGGATGGCACGACCACCACGATCGGTGGTGGCACGCACTCCTGGCGCTATGAACTGCCGAGCGTGGAACGGACCGTCTACTCGATGGACACCACGCTCAGCGTGCTCGCGGCCGATCCACTCGTCTGGCGCGACATCACCACGGTGTTCGCGAAGCACCTGCCCGGAATCCCCATCGACGGCACCGCACCGGAGGCCGCAGCGATGAGCCTCGCGATCGTGCTCGGGTACATACCGGGGGCATCCGACGACCTGCGCATCGACCTTGAGCGCGCCGTAAACCAGAACCCTGAAGGGGCACTCGCATGACCGATATCCGCGATGAGACGCACGATCCCACCCACGCTGCAGACGATTCGGCCTTCGAGGAGCTCGCCGCCCTGCTGAGTGGACGCGACTTCTGGTCGACACGCGCAGGCGGCGGCATCCGCTCGATCGTGATGGTCGACGGGCCGCACGGCGTGCGTCGGCAGGCCGGCACCGCCGACAACCTCGGCTTTCACCAGAGCATGCCGTCGACCTGCTTCCCGCCCGGAGCAGGAATCGCGTCGAGCTGGGATCCTGCGCTCATGCGCGAGGTCGGCGAGGCGCTCGGCCGCGAGGCGCGTGCACTGGATGTCGACATGCTGCTCGGCCCCGCGATCAACATCAAGCGGTCACCGCTCGGCGGTCGTACCTTCGAGTATTTCTCTGAAGACCCGCGCCTGACCGGAGCGCTGGCCGTGGAGTACGTGCGCGGCGTGCAGAGCACCGGTGTCGGCACCTCGCTGAAACACTTCGCCGTGAACAGCCAGGAATCGGATCGCATGCGGGTCAGCGCCGAGGTCGATTCCCGCACCCTCCGCGAAATCTACCTGCCCGCCTTCGAGCGCGTCGTGAAGGAGGCCGCCCCGACGTCGGTGATGAGCGCGTACAACGCGATCAACGGGGTCTTCTCCTCGGAGAACCACTGGCTGCTCACCGAGCTGTTGCGCGAGGAGTGGGGCTTCGACGGGCTGGTCGTCTCCGACTGGGGCGCGATCAAAGACCGCGTTGAAGCGCTGGCCGCCGGACTCGACCTCGAGATGCCGGGCACCGGCGACTCCGGAACCGAGGCGATCCTGCAGGCGGTCAGAGACGGGCGACTCGAACCCGCGCTCGTCGAGGCGAGTGTCGAACGGTTGCAGCGGCTCGCCGAGCGCACGGCACCGGCACCGGATGCCTTGACACCGGATGCGTCGGCAGGCTTCGACCCGGTCGCGCACCACGCGCTCGCCCGACGCGCGGCCGCGGCGTCCGTGGTGCTGCTGCGCAATGAACAGCACACGCTGCCGTTGCGCCCCGGGCAGACGGTCGCCGTCATCGGCGAGTTGGCCGTCGCACCGCAGTATCAGGGCGGTGGCAGCTCTCACGTGAATCCCACCCAGGTCGACCTGCCACTCGACGAACTCCGGGCGGCGCTCGGCGGCGAGCGCGTCTCCTATGCGGCCGGATACTCGAAGGGCGCGGACGCAGCAACGGCCGACGCGCTGTTGTCCGAAGCACGGGCCGCCGCAGCATCCGTCGATGTGGCCGTCGTCATGGTCGGACTGTACGAGGAAGACCAGTCGGAAGGCTTCGACCGGGAGCACCTCGATCTGCCCGACGCGCATGTCGCGCTCATCGAGGCGGTCGCGGGTGTCGCCCCGCGCACCGTCGTCGTGCTCTCCAATGGCGGTGTGGTCACGCTCGAGCCCTGGCACGACCGCGTCGATGCGATCGTCGAGGGATGGGCTCTCGGCCAGGCCGTCGGCGGCGCGCTCGCTGACGTGCTGACCGGTGCGGTGAACCCCTCCGGGCGCCTCGCCGAGACGATCCCGCTCGCGCTGGCCGACACACCGGCGTACCTCAATTTCCCGGGGGAGCAGGAGCTCGTTCGGCATGGCGAGGGTGTCTTCGTCGGCTACCGCTACTACACGAGTGTTGACCGCGCCGTGCGGTACCCGTTCGGCCATGGCCTCAGCTATACGAGCTTCAGCATCGACGACTTCGAGGTCGATGGGAGCGGCACGGATGCCGCAGTGGCCCGCGTGACAGTGCGGAACGCGGGTGACGTCGCGGGTGCCGAGGTCGTGCAGCTCTACATCGCGCCGGCGCCGTCGGCGGTTCGCCGACCGGTACGCGAGCTCGGTGCCTTCGCGAAGGTCTCGCTCGAACCCGGCGAGACGACGACGATCTCGCTGGAACTGGAGCGACGTTCCTTCGCCCATTGGGATGCGCGCGGCTCGCGCTGGTGGGTCGACCCCGGCAGCTACAGGGTTGAACTCGGCCGCTCGGCCAGCGACATCATCGCGTCGCGCGAGGTGACCCTTGCGGGTGATGTCGAGCGGCCCGCTGCGCTCAACCTCGACTCGACCGTGAAGGAATGGTTCGGGCACTCTGTTGTCGGGCCGGTGCTCATACAGACCATGATGGCGAACGCGACAGCGGGGCAGCAGGCGGCCGCCGAGGCGAACGCCAACGCGCTCAAGATGGTCGAATCGATGCCGATGGGGCAGTTCGCGAGATTCCCCGGAGTGGAGATCCCTGCCGAAGCGCTCGAGCAGCTCATTCTCTTGAGCGGTGCATCGGAGCGCACGGAGTCCGTGGCGTGAACGAGCCGCACTCGCCCGTGGCGGAGGACGCACGGTATCGCAACGACACGGTGGCCGGGCGTCACGGCCGGATACCGCTGCGCCGCTATCGACCACGGGCGGCTGCCCCTCGGTCCTCGTCGCTCATTGTGTGGCTCCATGGTGGGGCGTTCTCGCACGGCGATCTTGACATGCCCGAGGCTCACGGCGTGGCGCTCGCTCTTGCCGAGGCCGGGCATCCCGTCGTCACCGTCGACTACCGGCGCGTCCCGTCGTGGAGCTGGTGGGCGCGCCCGCGCCCCGGGGTACTCGGCGGCGTGCGCTACCCGGTCCCCGTCGATGATGTCAGCGACGTGATCGGCCAACTTGCCGGGGAGGCGGCGGCCTCCGGTCACTCTCTCGTGCTCGGCGGCGCGAGCGCCGGGGCGTGTCTGGCGGCGGGGGCCACGCTCCGAGCGCTGCGTGAAGGTCGTGCGGCATCCAGACGGCTGCTGCTTGCATACGGGACCTTCCACGCGGTGCTGCCGCCGGCCTCGCCCGAGTTGCGTGCCCGGATCCGGGGGCGGCACGGTCTGGCGCAGTTCCGCCCGGCGACCGTCGAGCGGATGAACAGGAACTACGCCGGGCGCATCGAGGCGATGGCCGATCCATTCGCCTTCCCTGGCGGCCACGACCTGGCCGGGATGCCGCAGACGCTGCTGCTCGACGCGGATCGCGATTCGCTCCGAGCATCGGGCGAACACTTTGCGAGAGAACTGCGGGCCGACGGGGTCGATGCCACACATCACGTTGTGGCCGGATCCACTCACGGCTTCCTGAACCGACCCGGGGAGCCCGCATTCGACGAGGGAATCGCGCGCGCCAAGCGCTGGCTGGTCAGCGCTTGATCAGTGCACCCGCCCCGCGCATTGCGGCGAGGTCCTTGAGCTCGGATTCGGTGAGCGATGGACGCGGGGCCGCGGGAGGCGCAGCGGGTGGGGCCGCTGGAGGGCCCGGCGGTGTTGTGTTCTGTGTGGCGTTCTGCGCTGGGTCGAAGCGCACCAGCGCGTTGGCCTTCTCGAGCGAGTCGTGCATGCCTCGGAGCACGCGCTTGGCCGGGTCGACGTCCCACTTGTAGAGCAGGTAGCGGTCGCCGTCCGGGGTGTGCACGCGCTGAATCGAGGCCTTCGGCGTCACCGCATCGTTGCGCATGCAGATCCACATGTCGACGTCTACACGTATCGGTTGGGGGAGGGTGGACATTGCTTGCTCCTGAGGATGCTCACGGTGCGCCGGCTCGCACACCATCAACACTATGCGCATGCGCGGACAACGCACGATGGCTCACCGGGTCAACTCGGCAACAGGGTTGACCCGGTGTCTGGTGTCCGTCAGCCCACGTGCGCCATGGCGACGGCGTCACCCTGGGGGAGCAGCTCCGACTTCTCGCCACGAATGAACACGGCGGCGATGACCGATGCCAGAACCATTCCGACTGCGGCGGCAAGGAATGTCGCCGAGTAGCCGCTCGTGAAGGCCTCGAGCAGCGCCGTACCGGTCAAGCCGCTGGTCGCTCCCGCCGTTGCCGCATAGATCGCCGTGAAGATCGAGAGGCCGATCGAGCCGCCGATCTGCATCGCGGAGTTGGCGGTGGCGGATGCCGCGCCGGCATCGTGCGGGGCGACACCGCTGAGCGCGAGGTTCTGCAGCGGCACGAAGACGAAGCCCATGCCGAATCCCATCAGCACGAGTGCGGGCAGGACCTGCACGAAGTAGTCCCCGTCGGCCGTGATCCGGCTGAGGTAGACGAGGCCGACCGCCACCAGCAGCGGGCCGCCGATCATCATCGGGCGCGGACCGCTGAGCGGCAGCAGCTTCGTGGCGATCGGCGCCACGATCATGATGGCGACGGTCAGGGGCAAGCTCGCCAGTCCCGAAGCGAACGGTGCCATGCCCAGCACGATCTGCAGGTGGAAGGTGAGGTAGAGGGTCGCTCCGATCATGACGCTGCCGGTGACGGCCTGGATCAGGAATGCCCCGCCGCGCACCTTGTTCGCCACGATACTCAGAGGCAGTAGCGGCTGGGCGACCCGCGATTCGATCCACACGAACAGTCCGAGCAGTACGACGCCGATCGCGAGGAATCCGATCGTGTCGGCCGAGCCCCATCCGCCTTCGGCGAGACTGAAGCCGTAGACGAGCGAACCGAGGCCGAGGATGACCGTGATGGCGCCCCAGACGTCGTAGCGGTTGTCGCCGTCCGCCTTGCTCTCGGTCAGGAACAGGATGCCGCCGATGAGACCGAGGATCACGAAGAACACGTTCACGAGCAGGCACCAGCGCCAGTCGGCGAACTCGGTGAGTGCGCCGCCGAGGAGGAGGCCGATGGCCGCGCCTGCGCCGGCGATCGTGCCGAAGACGGCGAACGCCGTGTTGCGGTCTTTGCCGTGCGTGAAGGTCATCGTGAGCAGTGCGAGGGCGGCCGGAGCCAGCATCGCGGCGAACAGACCCTGCAGACCGCGCGCGGCGATGAGTTCAGTCCCGTTCTGAGCCATACCACCGAAGACCGAGGCGGCGCCGAAGCCGACCATGCCGACGAGGTAGGTGCGCTTGCGGCCCCAGTAGTCGGCGATCCTGCCGCCGAGCAGGAGCAGTGCGCCGAACGCCAGGGCGTAGGCCGTGACGACCCACTGCCGCTCGCTGTCGGAGAGCCCGAGCTCGATCTGAGCTTGCGGCAGCGCGATGTTCACGATCGTTCCGTCGAGAACGACGACGAGCTGGGTGAGCGAGAGCACGACGAGGGCACACCAGCGATTGGGTGAGCGAAGAGGGGTGGACATGGAGAAACCTCCGGTTATCAAAAGGATGCCGGAGGTTTCAAGCCTCGGACCGAACGCGCGATGTGCGCTCGACCACAGTGGCCACGTAGCCAATCAGGTGACCAGATTATCAGACCGCTCGGAGGCCTGCGGCAGCGACTGCAGGCGATCGACACGTGTTGCAGACTGGGGGAGTGAGTGACGAATGGGTGGATGACGACAGGGTGGATGACGCCAGGGTCGATGACGACAGCGTGGATGAATACAGCGCTCTCTTCGATGGCCCGCCCTGCCCTGCCTGCGGCGTGGAGATGCATCCGGATGGCGTCGACACGGTCGAGGGTCTCGAATCCTGCCATCGCTGTCCGCGCTGCAAGATGGTGCTCGTCATCCCAGGCTACTGAGCCGCGGAAGCGTCATTGGCTCGAGGGTGAGGAAAGTACCGCGAAGTAGAGTTGCCCCATGGCTCGGATCTCCCCAGTAACCCTCCGCGGACACTACGTCACCCTCGAACCACTGAGCGAGGATCACCACGACGGACTCGTCGAGGCGGCATCCGATGGCGAGCTGTGGAACCTCTGGTACACCTCGGTGCCGCGACCCGAGCACATGCGGGATGAGATCCGGCGACGGCTGGCCATGCAGGAGGACGGCTCGATGGTGCCGTTCACCACTCGTCTGAACGACCCCGTCTCCGGTGAGCCAGGCACGATCATCGGCATGACCACCTACTGCGACATCAACGCCGAGCTGCCACGCCTGGAGATCGGCTACACCTGGAACGCAGCGAGTGCGCAGGGAACGGGAACGAATCCGGACAGCAAGAGGCTCCTCCTCGGCCACGCATTCGAGACCCTCAACTGCGTTGCCGTCGAGTTCAGCACGCACTGGATGAACATGCAGTCCCGCGAGGCGATCGCTCGCCTGGGGGCGAAGCAGGATGGAGTGCTGCGGGCGACGAGCCGCATGGCCGACGGCTCACTCCGCGACACCGTGATCTTCTCGATCATTGCCTCGGAGTGGCCGCAGGTTCGAAGCGGGCTGGATCTGCGACTCGCGAAGAAGCGCTGATCCGGGGGCCGGTCGCGCCACCGCATTTGTGGGTCGAACGGCCACTAGAATGGGCTGACGCAGCTGCCAACGGAGAGAGCGCGAGTGCCCATGCCGCAAGACGATGCTTCGCGACCCGGTGAATCTGGCCCCGAGGTACCCCAACGATCGCGCAGACGACGGCTCGTCGTCATCGCCGGCATCGTGGCCGCACTCGTCGTCGCAGGAGGCGGCATCGCTGTGGCTGCAGCCAGCAGCCACGCGGAGCACGAGCAGGCTGTCGAGGATGCTCAAGCCGCGCTGGACGCCAACGGTGTGGCAGAAGAAGACAACGCCGACGCCCGCGCCGGCCTCGTGGGGGCTGTCGAACGCTCGATCGAGCGGGATGCCGTGCTGGGGTCGATTGCAGCATCGACCGTGCTCGCCCCCGAGATCGTGGCACCAGTGCGGGAAGCACTGACCGCGCTCAACGACTTCACCTCGCGGATCGCTGGGCCGGGTGAGAGCGTGGTGTTGCTCTCGGCGGCCCCGGTGGGCACCATCGAGGTCCGAGTGGATGCCGATACCGACCGGGCAGCGATCGACGAGGAGACGGCCAGGACCGAGCTCGCAACCGCGGCGATCCAAGACGATACGGCGAGAATCCTCGCCGACACCGCTGAGCTCGCCGACCTCGCGCGGGCGGTTGACGTCGCACTCGCAGGCATCGCCGAGCGCTCCGCCGAGGACTCCGCGTCAACGCTGACCGCGCACCCGAGTGCTGCGCAACCCGAGCGCGATGCGTTGACGGCGGCCATTGATGCGCTGAGCAAAGCTGGTGCGCCTCTCGATCAGACGGTGGCGGCGTACCTGACCACGCTGCAGGCTGTGAAGGATTCGCACGCGGCAGTCGAGGCGCAGAAAGCGCAAGCCGCGGCCGATGCCGCCGCCGAGGCGGCCCGGGACGCAGCCGAGTCCCATGCTGGCGGGGGCGATTCCGGCAGCAACGGGGTTGGCGGCACCCCGATTCAGTGGGGGCCCACCGGGCTTCGCAGCTACCAGCCGCCGCCGTTCGATCCGAGCGTCGTCAGAGACGGTAACTTCTGGGACGGCTGCCGTGGCCTGCCAGCCAGCGGTTTCACCGAGAACGGCGTTGAGCTGCCGGTCTTCGAGTGGCCGTGGACCTACTGGGTCGAGGGCGGGACCGTCTACTACGTGCGGTGCATCGAACCGCTCTAAGGTCGCGAGGCCCCATCATTGATCCGCAGAACCACGTTGCCGCGCTTGCGCCCGGTGTCGACGTAGCGGTGCGCCGCGACGACGTCGGCGAGGTCAAAGCTGCAGTCGATGACGGCGCGGAAGCGGCCAGAATCCGCGAGACTGACGAGGTACGCGAGGTCCTCGGCGCTGGGCTTGCCGACGTTGTAGGTCACGAGCTTTTGCGACGTCCGGCTCTGGCGTCGGCTCCGCAGCATCCCTCTGAGGTCCGCGATCACGAGCAGGAGTGCACCGCCGGGTCTGATGGCGCCGCCGACCTTCTCGAACGGGGCGTTGCCGACACACTCGACGATCACGTCGTAGCTGTCGGCTGATGCCGTGAAGTCCTGCTTCGTGTAGTCGATCACGCGGTCGGCGCCGAGTGACGTGACCAGTTCTGCGTTCCCCCCGCTGGTCACGGCGGTGACGTCGGCGCCCAGCTCTTTCGCGAGCTGGATGGCGGCGGTTCCGACGGCGCCGGATGCGCCGTTGACGAGCACCGTGGTGCCCCGCCCGATGGTGACGTTCCTGAAGAAGCCGAGGGCGGTGACGCCGCCGAACACCAGTGTGACCGCCTCCTCGAAGCTCATTGTCTCTGGGGCGCGCGTGATCGCGCCGTCCTGGTGGATGCAGACGTACTCGGCGTGCCCGCCGAAGGCGCCGCCCGTCATGGCGATGACCCTGTCGCCCGGAGCGAAGGCGGTGACGCCGGCGCCGACGGCCTCGACGACGCCCGCGGCATCCATGCCGAGGATGCGGCGGCTCGGCCGGAACACGCCGAGCCCGAACGCGGCGAGCATGCCGAGGCCGGCCGGGATGTCGCGGCTGCGGGCTCGGTGGTCGGCGACGCCGACGGTACTGGCGTGAACCCGGATGAGCACGTCGCCTGGTCCCGGGGTGGGGATCGGGAGGTGCTCGAGACGGATGACGTCCGGTGCGCCGAAGTGGCGGTACACGGCGGCGGTCATGGTGGGGCGGGTGCCGGTTGTGGTTGTCATGCTTCGATGTTCGTCGCGGCACGAGCCCCGGGCATCGGCGGAATGGCTTGAATCGGCTCGGCCGAAAGTACGGTCTCCCGTCGTCCGCTCCGCCGATGCCGTGCAGCGCGGTTCGGGCGAGCATCGAATCATGACCTCAGCCACCGCCATCACCCACTCCAGTACCGGCCGACCGCGGCGTCCACGCGGCGGATGGCTCGTGCCCGCCGGGCTGATCCTGCTCAGCCTGATCCCGGTGATCGGCGGCGCCTTCCGCCTCACCGAGTTGAGCGGCGGAGCGGCCATCACGCCGGACAATGCGCGGTTCTTCGCCGCGCCTGTCCCGATCATCGCCCACATCGTCGGCGCCACCCTCTACTGCCTGCTCGGCGCCTTCCAGTTCGTGCCCGCGCTGCGGGGGAGGCGAAGCTGGCATCGCATCGCCGGGCTCGTCCTGATCCCCACCGGGCTGATCGCGGCCCTCTCCGGGCTGTGGATGGCGGTCTTCGTCGCCCCCGCCCCGGGCGCCGGTGGCGCTCTCCTCGTTGTGCTCCGACTCGCCTTCGGTTGGGCCATGGTGGCGTGCATCCTGCTCGGAATCGTCGCGATCCGTCGGCGGGACTTCAGCGGGCACGGCGCCTGGATGACGCGCGCCTACGCACTGGGCGTCGCCGCCGGAACCCAGGCGATCGTGTTCGCGATCTGGGTCATCGGCGGCGGCCCCACCGACGAGCTGACCACGTCCGTGATGATGGGAACGGCGTGGGTGATCAACGTGGCGGTGGCCGAACTCGTCATCCATCGGCGTTCTCGGCGCACGGGCGCGGCTCGCTCCTCGGGCCGCCTCACCGTGGCGTGATGGCCTCGTATCATGAAGGGGTGATCGGACTCCTGCGCTCCGCGTGGAACATGCCGAGTGCCGTCCCCCCGCCACCACGCCGGGTGTGGCGGGACTGGGTGCTCGTGGCGCTCGTCGCCGCCTCCGCGGTCATGGAGGGTCTGATCAGGGCCGCCGAGCTATCGCTGCCGTTTCTCTCGGTCGCGATCCTGCTTGCGGTCACGCCGGCCTTCCTCTGGCGTCGCACCAAGCCCCTCCTCATGCTCGTCATCGTCTTCATCGCGATGGCACCCCTCGAGGCGTTCGTTCCCGATTCGATCCTCTACACGGGTCTGTTCGTCATCGTGCTGCCCTACGCGCTCTTCCGCTGGGCATCGGGGCGCGAACTCGTGATCGGGTCGTGCGTCATCCTCGGCAGCCTCGCTCTGAGCTTCGTCCGCGGCGGCGGCCTCGACGACCTGATCGGCGGTTTCGCGCTCCTGCTCTCAGTCGCGCTCCTCGGAATGGCGTTCCGTTACCGGGCGAGCTCCCGGCGGCGCCAGCTCGAGCGCATCAAGGTGCTGGAGCGGGAGGGCCTGGCCCGCGACCTGCACGACACCGTCGCCCACCACGTCTCGGCCATCGCGATCCGCGCCCAGGCTGGGCTCGCCGTGGCGGCGCACGATCCGGATGCCGCGACGGCCGCACTCGAGGTGATCGAGGCCGAGGCGGCGAAGACTCTGAGCGAGATGCGGTCGATGGTGCGGGTGCTGCGCCAGGGGGAGTCGGCCGAGCTCGCGCCCAGCCCGCGGCTGGCCGACATCGAGCAGCTCGCCGGCATCCGCCCGGGGGGCGCGACCGTCGCAGTGCGGGTCGGCGGCGACGCCGAGAGCGTGCCGCCGACGGTGGCCGCCGCCGTCTACCGCCTGGTGCAGGAGTCCGTGACCAACGCCCTCCGGCACGCGCGCAAGGTCACCCGGATCGACGTGACCGTGCAGGCGGATGCCGGCGGTGTGCAGATCGCGGTGGCCAACGACGGCGAGGTCGCAGCGTCGCCGACGCCTGGCTACGGCATCACCGGCATGATTGAGCGCGCTGCCCTGCTCGGCGGCACCTGTCAGGCCGGTCCCGTGCCGGGCGGCGGGTGGAGTGTCACCGCGGTGCTCCCTCGTGTTGGATGGACCTCATGACAATCCGTGTGCTCATCGCCGACGACCAGGAGCTCGTGCGCACGGGGCTCAGCATGATCCTCGGTGCCCAGCCCGATATCGAGGTGGTCGGCCAGGCCTCGGACGGCAACGAGGCGGTGGCGCTCGCTCAGAGCCTCCGCCCCGATGTCTGCCTCTTCGACATCCGGATGCCGGGGCTTGATGGCATCGAGGCCACAAAGGCCATCGCCGGGCCAGGCGTGGAGAACCCGATGGCTGTCGTGATCATCACCACCTTCGACCTCGACGAGTACGTCTACGCGGCGCTCCGGGCCGGCGCGCGCGGATTCCTGCTCAAGGATGCCGGTTCGGCGCTGCTCGGCCAGGCGGTGCGCGCGGCCGCCGACGGTGATGCGCTGATCGCCCCCAATGTGACCGTGCGACTACTCGAGGCGTTCGCCGGTGCGGCGCCGGCGGAGCAGTCGGCGCCACCCGCCCAGCCGATCGAGCCGCTCACCCACCGTGAGGAGGAGGTGCTCGCCAAGGTGGCGGTCGGGCTCAGCAACGGCGAGATCGCGAGCGAGCTGTTCATCACCCTCAGCACCGTGAAGACCCACCTCGCAAGCCTGATGAGCAAGATCGGCGCGCGAAATCGGGTGGAACTCGCCATCTGGGCGCACCAGACCCGGCCGATCTCGGATCGACCGTGACATCACCACCACGCGGCGGCGAATCCCGCTAGGCGATCGGCTGCCGCCGCGCGGGGTGCGGTTGCAGCAGCGCGCCCTCAACACGGCAGGTGGCGGCGGCGGTGTCCATTGCAAAACCGAGCAGGCGTGACCAGCCGTCCTCCTGCCCCGGAACCCCGTCATGCACGAGCGCGCTGACCGCTGCCGCCAGCGTCGCGTCGCCTGCCCCCATCGTGTCGATTACCTCGCCCGGCATGTCAGTGATTCCGGATGCGGCGGTGACACCGGTTCCTGTCGTGATCGTCGCGCCGTCGCGGCCGGCCGTGGCGAGAACAGCTCCCGTGCCCGCAGCGATCAGCCGATCACGCAGCTCGGTGAGCGACGAGCCGTAGAGAAGCTGAGCGTCTTCGTCACCCACCTTGGTCAGCAAGCTCCGTGCGGCCAGCGCCTCGAAGTGCTCGACGAAGGCGTCCTTGTCGGCGAGCATGCCCTCACGGGGGTTGGGGTCGATCACCAGCCGAGACTCCGGCGCCCGCACACTCGCTGCGAGTGCCGCAGCCTGCGCGGGGTTGTCGAACGGAAAGCAGCTGACGACGACGAGCGTTGCGGCGTCGATCGCGTGCATGACCTCAGGCGTGAACGCGATTTCGCGGTGTTGGGCTGCCGTGTTGAACGCATAGCGGGGCTCGCCGTCGACCCGCTCGGAGAGCGCGACGGAGGTTCCCAGCGCAGCGGGAGAGGCGATCAGTGCGACGTCGTGGCCACGGAGGTAGTCCCGCACACGGGTACCGCCGGCATCCGCCCCCAGCGTGGCGATGAGGGTGGTCCCGACGCCGAGCGTGCGGAGGCCGACGGCGACGTTGAGCCCCGCCCCTCCGACGAATTCTCGGTGTTGGGTGCCGTCGACGATTCGGTCGATCAGGGCGTCGCCGATCACGACGACGTGCGCTGCGGTGGTGGAGTCGACGCTCATGACGGGGTGATCTCTCCGGATCCGCGAATGATGAGTTGGGTCGGCACCGCGTAGCTGCGTGCCGGCGATGCGTCGCCGTCGAGGCGGGCGAAGATCCGCTCTGCGGCCAACTCGCCGATCCGCTGCGGGTTCTGGGCGACGACGGTGATGCCGGGCTCGAGGAGGTCAGCGAGAGGAATGTCGTCGAAGCCGACGATCGCCACGCGATGCTGCGCGCCGCGCTCCCGTAGGGCGCGCACGGCGCCGATCGTCACGAGGTTCTGGCTGCTGAACACGGCAGACGGTGGATTCTCCGAATCCAGCAGCGCGAGCAGCGCGGCGCGTGCCGTCTCCTCATCATGCAAGCCATCGATCGCGGGGATGTCCGAGGTGGCAACGCCCGCGCGGCCCAGCTCCTCGAGGAATCCGCGGCGGCGCTCCTTGGCGCTCTGAATGTCGACCCGGTCGCCCAGGTAGGCGATGCGGCGATGCCCGTGCTCAAGCAGGTGCCGCGTCGCGACCGCCGCGCCGGCCGCACCGTCACTCGCCACAACATCGGCTTCGACGCCCGCAGGCTCGCGGTCGACGAAGACGACGGGGGTGCCGCGGCGCAGCTCCGGGAGCAGGTAGGCCTGGCTGCGCGAAACGGTGGTGAGAATCAGACCGTCGACCCGCCGCCGAAGAAAGGCATCAACCATCGACTCCTCGCGTTCTGGGTCGTCGTCGAGGCTGGAGGCGAAGACGGCGATGCCCCTGGCGAGTGCCGCCTCTTCGACGGCGCGGTGCAGCGCGCCAGAGAACGGGTTCGCGACACTACCGACCAGCAGGCCGAGCGTCTTGGTGCGCCCATCGGCCCTGCGCAGGTTCCCGGCGTGCAGATCGGGCTGGTAGTTGAGGCTTGCCGCGGCCTTCATGACGCGCTCGATCGTGGCCTCTGAGACGTTGGGCTCGCCGTTGATCACCCGCGAGACCGTCTTGATTCCGACGCCGGCCAGGGCGGCGACGTGCTTCATTGTTGGCCGAGTCCGCGCATCGCCAGGCTCAGGAAGAATTTTTGACAACGATGTCACGATTGTTTCTCCAATGTGCTGAATGGACTTGACTCTAACAGCATTAATGGCTTAGAACTACGTATGACATCGTTGTCATGGAGCACAGCTCCATTCAAACCAAGGAGAGATTCACCGATGAATCGCACAGCAAACAATCGATTCGCCAAGCGCCTTCTCGTGGCCGGGTCGATCACGGCAATTTCAGCACTCGCGTTCACTGCCTGTTCCTCAGGCACGTCGGATGCCGGCGCTGGAGCCGGATCAGACTCGGACGCCGTAGGCGTCTCCCTCATCGTCAAGACCACCGCCAACCCCTTCTTCGTCGCGATGCAGGACGGCGCGAAGGCCGCGGCCGAGTCTGCTGGAGTCGAACTCACGCTCGCCGCCGGCAAGAGCGATGGAGACGAGGACACGCAGATTCAGGCGATCGAGAATGCGATCTCCAAGGGTGACGCCGGCATCTTGATCACTCCGAACGGCCCTGGTGTCGAAGATGCCCTCGTCAAGGCACGCGACGCCGGACTCTACGTGATCGCGCTCGACACGCCACCGTCCAACCCCGACTCCGTCGACATCACCTACGCCACCGACAACTTCCTCGCCGGCCAGTACATCGGTCAGTGGACTGCCGCCAAGCTCGGTGGCGAGAAGGCGACCATCGCCATGATCGACCTCTTCGATGACAAGATCGTCTCCGTCGACGTGGACCGCGACCAAGGCTTCCTCGACGGCATGGGAATCGACCTTGCCGATCCCGCGAAGAACGGTGATGAGGCCGAGAGCGGAAGCTATAGCGGCGGCGAGTACGAGATCGTCGGCAACGCGGCCTCGCAGGGCGCTGAAGACGGGGGTCGTTCGGCCGCCGAGAACCTGATCAGCAAGAACCCGGACATCAACGTCGTCTACACGATCAACGAGCCTGCTGCCTACGGCGCCTCTCAGGCGCTCAAGGCCGCGGGGATCACCGATGCACTCATCGTGTCGATTGATGGCGGTTGCGCCGGCGTCGGCCAGGTCGAAGAGGGCATCATCAACGCCACCAGCCAGCAGTACCCGGTGAAGATGGCCGAGCTCGGTGTGCAGGCGATTGTCGACCTCGTCGCCGACGGCACCAAGCCGGAGGTCACAGAAGGCCTCGACTTCTACAACACGGGTGTCGCCCTCGTCACAGACGACCCGCAGACCGGCGTCGACTCGATCGACTCCGCAGAAGCACTGACCATCTGCTGGGGCTAGGCCGCCCCTCACCACAGCAGCGGGTCGGGGCGCCGCGCCCCGACCCGCTTGCCCCACTACCACCGCACGAGACCATCGGAGTTTTCACGTGAGTCAACAGACAAGCTCGGTAGCACCAGACACCGCAGCTCTTGACCTGGCCGAGGAGTTCCTCGACCGCACCACGCCCCTCAGCCGCATCCGCAACGCGCTGCACCGCTATCCGGCAATCAGCCCGGCCATCGTTCTCGTGCTCGCCGTGATCGTCTTCGGCCTGCTCAACGAGCGCTTCCTGAATCCGGCCAACCTCTCGCTGATCACCCAGCAGGTCGCGGTTGTCGGCACGCTGGCCATCGCTCAGACCCTCATCATCTTGACCGCCGGAATCGACCTCTCCGTCGGAGCGGTGATGGTGCTGAGCTCCATGGTCATCGCTCAGAGCACCGTGCAGGCAGGGCTGCCGGCCATCCTCGGCCTCGCAGCCGGTCTGCTCGTCGGCCTCGCAGCCGGAGCACTCAACGGATTCTTGGTGACCAAGTTCCGCCTCCCACCGTTCATCGTCACCCTCGGTACGCTCAACATCTTCGTCGCGCTCACGCTGCTCTACTCCTCGGGTGCCACCATCCGCGGCGCCGAGATGCCCGCACTGCTCACCTGGACGGGCGAGACCTTCCAGGTCGGGGGCGTGAACTTCACCGTCGGTGTCGTGCTCATGCTCGCGGTCTACCTCGTCGTCGCCTTCGTGCTCGGCCGCACCGCCTGGGGGCGCCACGTCTATGCAGTCGGTGACGACAAAGAGGCCGCGCGTCTCGCCGGCATCAGCGTGAACCGCGTGTTGATGAGCGTGTACCTGGCCGCCGGCGCGATCCTCGCGATCGGCGCCTGGATCCAGATCGGTCGCAGCAATGCGGCATCCCCGAATGCCGGCCTCGACCTCAACCTCGACTCCATCACCGCCGTCGTGATCGGAGGAACCAGCCTCTTCGGTGGCCGAGGCACCGTCTGGGGAACCCTGCTCGGCGCCCTCATCGTCGGCGTCTTCCGCAATGGCCTCTCTCTGGCCGGGCTTGATGTGCTCTGGCAGACCTTCGCGGTCGGCGTGCTCATCGTCGTCGCGGTTTCGGTCGACCAGTGGATTCGAAAGGTACGCAAATGACACTCAGCGCTCCCACCCAGTCGGCATCGAATGCCGCGGCGGCAGAGACTCGCACGCCCATCCTCCAGGCCAAGCGCCTGGTCAAGACCTTCGGTCGCGTAGTCGGCCTCGACGGTGTGAGCCTGGAGCTCTATCGCGGCGAGGTGCTCGCCATCATCGGCGACAACGGTGCGGGAAAGTCGACTCTCATCAAGTGCCTGACCGGTGCCGAGATCCCCGACGAGGGTGAGCTCTACCTCGAAGGCCAGCGCGTCAACTTCAAGCGCCCGCAAGACGCTCGCGGAGCCGGGATCGAGACTGTCTACCAGAACCTCGCCGTCTCACCGGCGCTCGACGTCGCCGCGAATCTGTACCTCGGGCGCGAGATTCGGAAGGCCGGCGTTCTCGGCTCCCTGTTCCGGATCGTCGACACCAAGGGCATGCGGCAGAAGGCGCGCGCCGAGCTCAGCGAGCTCGGAATCACCACGCTGCAAGACGTGACCGTTCCGGTCGAGAACCTTTCCGGCGGCCAGCGGCAAGCCGTCGCCGTCGCCCGCGCAGCCGCCTTCGGCTCCAAGGTGGTCGTGCTCGATGAGCCGACGGCCGCGCTCGGTGTGCGTGAGTCAAACCAGGTGCTCGAGCTGGTGAAGAGGCTGCGCGATCGAGGTATTCCCGTCATCCTCATCAGCCACAACATGCCCAACGTGTTCGAGGTCGCCGACCGCATCCACATCCAACGCCTCGGCAAGCGTGCCGCCACGATCACCCCGCAGTCACATTCGATGACGGATGCCGTCGCCATCATGACCGGGGCCCAGCGCGCGTGAACACGGCAACATCGACCGGAGCGGTCGCACTCTACGCAGAGTTCGCGGCCGCCCCGGGGCGCGGCAAAGAGGTCGAGAAGCTGATCGCCGACTTCGCCGAGCAGGTCCGCGCCGAACCGGGCAACCTCGTATTCGACGTGTACTGCCGGGCCGATGAGCCCGAACGGTTCTTCGTCTACGAGATCTACCGTGACCAAGCGGCATTCGACGCACACATCGCGGCGGAGCGCGGCGCGACATTCAACTCCGCCCTGAAGGAGCTCACGGTGGGCGATGGTTCGACGCTCACCTTCTTGCGCTCGGTGGCCGCGCTGCCGTGAGTCGGACGAGGCACCCCGTTGATATTGCGCAGGAACGGGAGTTGACTTGAGCCCTCCCATCGCGCAGAGAGGCGGAACACTCATGGATACCAACGTTCTCGTGTGGATCATCGTCGGCGTGATTGTGCTACTCATCGTTGTCGGGGTCGCCGTGTACTTCTCGCGGCAGCGGCGCGAAGCACAGGCGGCGAGCGATCGCCAGAAGGCACAAGAGGTCCGAGTCCAAGCGCAGGATGACGCCTTGGCGGCCCGGCAGCACGAGGCAGACGCGAAGCGCGCCGAAGCCGAGGCCGAGCAGGCCCGGATCGACGCAGAGCGCATACAACGGGAGGCCGACGCGCGCCAGGCAGATGCTGCCGACCTCCGTTCGAAGTCAGAGGAACAGCTTCGCCGGGCAGACGACATCGATCCGGATGTCGATGCCTCGCGCGGCGATGAGGCGGCGACGGGGCGTCAGCGCCCCGATACCACTCTCTGAGCTCGCCGCGGCGTGCCCGCCGCGCTAGGCGCGCCCGCGGTTGCGGCGGCGAACCTCCTGAGGGGCGCGACCGCCGAGGAAGGACTTGTCCGAGTCCACGAGGAAGCCTTGTCGCAGGGCCTCACGGCCGATGAGCATCCGGAACCCCATCTGATCGCGGTTGCTCAGGGTGGTCTCGGCGGTGACGGTGCGGCCGAACAGCTGCACATCGATGAGCACGACGATGCGTTCTTCGCTGTGCCCGGAGGAGCTGCGCACGGAACGCCGGTCGTGCACGGGGCATTCCACCGTGATCGCACCGTTGTCGGTGTGCTGCCACGGTCGAACCTGGAACCGCACGTGCGGGGCGCCGTCCGCACTCGAGAACTCCTCGATGCCGAATGCGTGCAGCGCAGAGCTGCGGGCGCCGGTGTCGAGTTTCGCTTTGATCCACGGAATGCCGATGCTGGGAAGGCCAACCCACTCACGCCAGCCGGCGACAGTGCTTGAATAGGTAGGTTCTCTCACTCCTTTATCTTGGCAGGGTCATCGATGAAACTGGCTATTCTTTCGCGCGCGCCTCAGGCATATTCGACGCAGCGGTTGCGCGCAGCCGCACTCCAGCGGGGCCACCGGGTAAAAGTTCTGAACACTCTGCGATTCGCGATCGATCTGTCGGGCGCCGAACCCGACCTGCAGTATCGGGGCAAGCTGCTCTCCGACTACGACGCGATCCTGCCGCGCATCGGTAACTCGATCACCTACTTCGGCACCGCCGTGGTGCGCCAGTTCGAGCAGATGGACGTGTACACGCCCAACACGGCAACGGGCATCACAAACTCGCGCGACAAGTTGCGCGCCACTCAGATCCTCTCGCGCCACGACATCGCCATGCCGGCGACGGCCTTCGTTCACGCCCGCGCCGACGTGCGCATGGCGATCGAACGCGTCGGCGGCGCCCCCGTCGTCATCAAGCTCCTCGAAGGAACCCAGGGCATCGGCGTCATCCTCGCCCCCGAGGTGAAGATCGCCGAAGCCATCATCGAAACGCTGCACTCCACCAAGCAGAACGTGCTGATCCAGAGTTTCGTCTCGGAGAGCAAAGGCCGCGACATCCGAGCCCTCGTTGTGGGCGACCGCGTCGTTGCCGCGATGCGGCGCGTCGCCACCGGTGACGAGTTCCGTTCGAACGTGCACCGCGGCGGCAGCGTTGAGGCGGTCGAGTTGACGCCCGAGTACACGCGCGCAGCGGTGCGCGCCGCCCAGATCATGGGGTTGCGGGTTGCCGGCGTCGACATGCTCGAGGGCAACGACGGCCCGCTCGTGATGGAGGTCAACTCCTCGCCGGGGCTCGAGGGCATCGAGCGGGCGACCGGCCTCGATGTGGCCGGTGCGATCATCGACTACATCGCCGGCCAGGTGGCGTTCCCCGAGATCGACGTGCGCCAGCGGCTCAGTGTGTCGACGGGTTACGGCGTCGCCGAGATCGTCGTGCACAGCGATGCAGACCTGGTGGGCAAGCGCCTCGCGGATTCCATGTTGAGCGACCTCGACGTCACGGTCCTCACCGTGCACCGAGGCACCGCGGTCATCCCGAACCCCAAGCGCGACGTCGTGCTCGAGGCCAACGACCGGTTGCTCTGCTTCGGCAAGCTCGAGGACATGCGCTCGATGATTCCCGAGCGCCGTCGGCGCCGGGCTCGGGTGCGCAAGCTCCCGAAGGAGCCGATCCCCGAGGGGTGATCGGCGGCCGCCACTACGCTGAGCGGATGCATGATGACGTGTTCTTGGAATCGGTGACCGCCGCACTCTCGACCATTCCCGGAGTGCGGGGTGTCGCGCTCGGCGGATCTCAGGCGCGCGGCGTCCAACGGCCGGACAGCGACTGGGATCTGGCGGTCTACTACCGCGACGCGCTGGACGTCGAGCAGATTCGTGCACTCGGCTGGCCGGGGGAGCTGACCGAGCTCGGAGGGTGGGGGAGCCTGTTCAACGGCGGCGGCAAGGTCACGGTCGACGGGAGGGATGTCGACATCCACTACCGCGACCTCACGGAGATCGAGCGCATCCATGAGGATGCCGAGCAGGGGCGCTTCTACATCGACGGGCTGCTCTTCCACCAGGCAGGGATCCCCAGCTACATCCTCCTTGCGGAGCTCGGCATCAACCGCCCGTTGTGGGGCGAGGTTCCGCGGTGGGGGTACCCGGACGCGCTGCGGACGAGCGCAAGCGCGGAATGGTGGGCGACGGCGGACATGACACTGGTCTACGCGGACGGGCACGCCCGCCGTGGACGAGTCGCGCAGTGCGCGGGGCTCATGAGCGAGGCGGCCTGCCGCGCCGGCCACGCCATTCTCGCCGCACGCGGCGAGTGGGTGACGAACGAGAAGGGGCTGCTCGCGCAGGCCGGTGTCGACGGCGTCGACGAGCTGGTGCTCGGGTTGAGCGCCGATCCGGATGCACTTGTGGACACCGTGCGCGCAACGCGCGAGTTGCTGAGCCGCGCTGCGCGAGAAGCCGGCGTCGCAGTCGGGGCGTGACCTTCACCCCATCCGGGTGAGGTCGGTCACGGCGACGCGGGGCTAGGGTCTGGGCAAAGCAGTCCGCGCAACGAAAGACAGGTGCAGAGATGTGTCGATGGCTGGCCTACTCGGGCGAAGCGCTCCAAGCATCCACGGTCATTTTGGATGCCCAGCATTCGCTGGTCGCACAGTCGCTGAATTCGCCGCTCGGCAACGAGACGGTCAACGGCGACGGATTCGGGTTCGGCTGGTACCCGGAGAACAATGAGCCAGGGTCCCAACCGGCGTTCTTCCATAGCATCGAGCCGGCGTGGAACGACCAGAACCTGCGGGAGCTGACCCGCAGCGTGCGGAGCCCGCTGTTCTTCAGCCACGTCCGCGCGGCCGCCGGTCCGCCGATTCAGCAGACCAACTGTCATCCATTCCGTCACGAGAACTGGATGTTCATGCACAACGGCTTCCTCTCGGACTTCGGCAAGATGAAGCGCGATCTGACGTACGCCGTCGATCCGTCGCTCTACCCGCACATCCTGGGCACGACGGACTCCGAGGTGTTGTTCAATCTCGCCCTGACGCTCGGGCTGAAGGATGACCCCATCGCGGCGATGGCGTCGGCGATCCGCACGGTCGAGTCCGTCGGGCACGAACACGGGATCGACTACCCGATGCAGGGCACGGTCGCCGTCACGAACGGTGCAACGATCTGGGGATTCCGCTACTCCTCGCAACGGCGCAGCCGCACGTTGTTTCACTCCACCGACATCGACACCCTGCGGGAGATGTACCCCGATGCCGAACGACTGAAGCTGTTCGGGTCCAACGCCCGCGTCATCGTGTCCGAACCGCTCAACAACCTGCCCGGTGCCTTCAACGAGATACCCGAATCGACGGCACTGATCGTGGATTCATCCGGCTATCACCAGGAGCCGTTCCTCGCGGAGGGCGCGTGAAGGCTGAGCGCGTCCAGAGATGAGGCGAAGTGGGGGGTCGGGTGCATGACGTCTCGCACTGGAGGGCGCGCACAGGCGGCCGTCCTCATGGCGGTCACCATCGCCTTCGCTGGCGGAGTCGGCCCGGTAGGGGCCGTCTGGGCCGCCGTCGCATCCACCACGGCGAGCGGCATCTCAGGGCCGCAGGCGCCCACCCCTGTGTCGACAACGCCCGCTCCGCCGACCCCAACGTCAAGTCCTGACCCGTCGACTGACGAGCCCGAACCTCCGGAGCCCACCGAGACGGCGGTGCCCCCGACGCCCGAGCCCACCGTCACCGACGAGGTGGTTCCCCCCAGCGAGGAGCCCACTCCCGAGCCCGCTCCGGTGGACGATTCGGATGACACGGAGCTCGCCCCGATCGAACCGGCGTACGCGAACCCGGATGTCGATCCGGCGTCGTGGATAATTGCCATCGCCGTGCTGCTGGCCGGCACAGCGGTCCTGTTCATGATCCACCGCAGGGTGCCTCGCCGCCCTCCGGTCGACGTGGAGCTACCGCACGTCTCACCCGAGGTTCATGCCGAACCGGCCGTCGTGTTGGGCGCCTTGGAATCGAGCGGCGAGGCGATGATCGATGCCGGCTACTCGGTGGTGAGTGTGACGGAGGCGCTCTCGGACATTGCCGCCGTGAACGGCTACCCGACCGCAGAAGTCGTTGTCTTCCCGACCGCACTGTTCATTTCGGCGAGCGCGGACGGACAACTTCGAACCGGAGTGGTCTCCAGCGGTCACAGCGCACTGCTGCTCCACCAGGTGGAAGAGCTCAATGACACGATCGAGTCGGCCCAGAGCGGAGCGCTGCCCGCTGCCGCCGTTCCGTCGCGCGTCGCGGCGATTCGGCGCCTGCCGCGTCCGTACAGCACGGCACAACGCGTCATCGCCTACATGTTCCTCTCCGGGGGAATCTCGATGCTGCTCGGCGCGTCCTGGGCCGGCGTGCTCGTCTCGGCGGTACTCGGCGTGATCGTGGGGGCGCTCCTCCTGGCCGGTGCGCGAGCAGCCCGGCAGTATCAGGCGCTGATCACCGTCGGCGCGTCGTTCCTGGTGGGCGTGTCCGTCTTCCTGCTGATTCGCACCGAGATCGAACCCGGCGTCCTCCCGGCCCTGATCGCACCGCTGATCATCCTCCTGCCCGGTGCGTTGCTGACGACAGGCGTCGTGGAGCTGTCGACCGGGCAAATGATGGCGGGGGCCGGCCGTCTCGCGGCCGGGTCGATGCAGCTGATCCTCCTCGCCGTGGGGATCGTTGCGGCTGCAGGCGTTGTCGGGGTTCCCGCACGCGACCTCACGCCGGCGCAGGAACCACTCGGAGCGCTGGGGCCTTGGCTCGGTGTGGCAGCGTTCGGGGTGGGAATCGTCGTCTATCAATGTGCCCGCCCCGCGTCCCTGGGCTGGATCCTGCTGGTGCTGTACGTCGCATACGGAGCCCAGGTGCTGGCCGACGTGTTCCTCGGCGGTGTGCTGTCGGCCTTCGTCGGAGCGTTGGCCATGACCCCGGTGGCGGTGCTCGTCGCCCGGCAGCGATCCGGCCCACCGGCGATCGTAAGCTTTCTGCCGGCATTCTGGTTGCTGGTTCCTGGAGCGTTGGGACTCGTCGGCGTTGCCAGCGTTCTCGGAGGGGACAGCGGCGGCGTCAGCTCCCTCGTGACGACGGTGTCGACGATGGTCGCCATCGCTCTGGGCGTGCTCGCCGGCACCGCCATCACCGGCCGACTGCGGAGCGGGCCCGGTGCCATCTGATGACGCTACTCGACGACCTGTAGGGCCTGATCGGTGTTGTTGAAGCGCGTGCCGCCGGAGGCGGTGACGCTGACGATGTCTTCGATGCGCACGCCGAAACGTCCCTTCAGGTAGATTCCGGGTTCGATCGAGAAGCACATCCCTGGCTGGAGGAGTTGTTCCTCTCCCTCGACCATGTACGGCGGTTCGTGGGTCGTCACGCCGATTCCATGACCGGTGCGGTGAATGAACCGCTCGCCGTACCCGGCCTCCGCAATCACCGCCCTGGCGACCCGATCAATCTCCTGGCACGGCACCCCCGGCCGGACAGCCTCGAATGCCGCCTGTTGTGCCCGCCGGACGATCTCGTGGACCTCACGCAGCTCACGCGAGGGCTCTCCGACGCTGACCGTACGTGTGGTGTCTGACCCGTATCCGTGCATGAGACCGCCGAAGTCCAGCACGACCGCGTCTCCCCGCTCGATCACGCGATCGCCCGCCTCGTGGTGCGGATTGGCCCCATTGGGGCCGGACCCCACGACCGTGAAGTCGACCTGCTCGTGCCCACACTCGCGCAGCAGCCTAGCCAGGTCCGCCGCGACATCCGTCTCGCGCCGACCGGCGAACCGCACCTTCAGGATCTCCTCGAACGTCGCATCTGCGGCGGCACCTGCCAGGGAGAGGCGGCCGAGCTCGTTGTCGTCCTTGAGCGCCCGCATCATCGGAAGGCGCTGGCTCAGCGCGCCGAAACGGGTGTCGGGCAGTGCGCTTTGGAGGCCGAGCAGGTGCATCGCCCAGGCCGAGTCGGAGATCCCGAATCGCCCGTCCGGCTGCAGCAGCCGACTCGCCGCCTCATACGGGTCGGTGCCGTCGACCCAGTCGGTCATCCCGATCGCGGAGGCGCCGTCGGCCGCCTCGGCATCCGGCCGCTCCAAGATGGGCACCAGGAGCGTCGGGCGCATGTTCGGGGCGACGAACAGCATCGTCAGCCGCTCGGTCACGGCGGTCGGCCGGTAGCCGGTGAGCCACACCAGGTCCGGCCCGGGAGTCACGATGACGCCATCGAGTCCCGCATCGACGGCCTGATCGACGAGCCGGGCCATTCTGGCCGCGTAGTCCTCACTCGTGAACGGGACGGGTACAGCCTGCATTCCTGCCTTCACGGCGCCTCCTCGGTGTTTCTCTCAGGATCGCACGCCGCGGGACACGGCGCTGGAGGATCAGGAGGGCCCGCCCTCTGCTGAGCGCCGGGCGACGACGACCGTGGCGTCGCGGCTGTCGTCGCTCGCAATGAGGGTGGCGAAGCCCTCGGCCTCGAACAGCGCGGCGGAGGCCGGCGCCTGTTCCGCGCTCGCCTCGATGAGCAGCGTGGCTCCCGAACGCAACCACGTGCCGGCATCCGCGGCCACCCGTCGGTGGACGTCGAGCCCGTCGAGACCGCCGTCGAGGGCGCTGTGCGGTTCGTGCAGGCGGGCCTCGGGCGGCATGCGGGCGATCGACGCACTCGGCACATAGGGCGCGTTCACCGCGAGGATGTCGATTCCACCGCGCAGTGTGCCCGGGAGCGCCGCGAAGAGGTCGCCCTGCACCACGGTCGCGCGATCGCCGAGGTTGCGCCGCGCGCACCGAACGCTCGCGGCTGTGACGTCGCTGGCCCAGAGCCGTGCGGTGGGGACGGCCGCCAGAACGGCGGCGCCGATGGCACCCGAGCCGCAACACATGTCAACGATGACGGCGTCGGGGGAGCATGCCGCGATGGCGAGCTCGGCCAGGAGCTCCGTGCGGCGCCTCGGCACGAAGACGCCCGGCTCGACACCGACACGCAGCCCGGCGAATTCCGCCCAGCCGAGCAGCTGCTCGAGCGGGATGCCGGTGACACGACGCCCGAGCAGCTCGCTCAGGCGCATGGGGTCTCCTGCCGCAGCCTCAACGAGCAGGGCCGCCTCGTCTTCGGCGAACACCGATCCGCACGCTCGGAGCGCATGCACGAGCTCGGGAGTTGATGGGGAGGCGGTCTGTGGCAGGGCTGGGTCCTCTCGACGCCGTCGAGCCTAGCCCCGCCCGAGCGGCTGGCGCCAACGAATCGTCACGGTGGCAGAGTCGTGGCAGGTGATGTCGGCGGTGGCGGGGAGAATGGTGCGGTGGCCATCGTTCTCTCTCGCACCAACCCGACCTCGGTGACGGCGAGTACCGTCGACGAGCGCGGAGAACTCGTTGCCGCACCCATCGCGCTGGAGTTCGCGAAGCTGGCGGCCTTCGTCGCCGAACGCGAGCGCGCGCAGGCGGCTGCAGGCGCTGCCGCGGAACGCTGGGTGTGGAGCGACAGCTCCCGCTGGTACGGCGATCTGCTGAACGCCGGCGTGCGGGTGCAGCGATGCCACGACCTGCGCCTGAGCCACGTGATCCTGCGCAATTCCACCCTCGCCGCGGCCACGGATTTCGCGCGTGCGGCGCCCAGCGACTGGAGTCGGCCGGCCGAGCCGCTCACCGCAGCCGTCGCGCCCGTGCACAGCGCCCTGTTCGATCTCGCCGACACGATGGCATCCGGGCGTAGCGCCGTCGCCGAAGACAGCGTCGCCGAATACCGGCGCCAGCTGGAGGCGATCGCCGCGGTGCCGGATGCCGGCAGGCTCAGGCTCCTGCTCGCCGCCGAGTCCGTCGGGGCACTCATCGCCGCCGAGATGCGCAATGCCGGGCTGCCGTGGCGCACCGAGGTGCACGACGCGATCCTCACCGAGGAGCTCGGGCCGCGGGTGCCGTACGGCACCCGGCCGGCCAAACTCGAGGCGTTGGCCGGCCGCATCCGGAACCTTCTGGGTGACAACACCGTCAACCCGGACTCCCCGCAGAGCATGCTGAAGGCGTTGAACCGGGCCGGGCTCATGATCACGTCCACGAGCCGCTGGGAGCTCGCCGAGTACACCCACCCCGTGATCGCGCCGTTGCTCGAGTACAAGAAGCGGGCGCGCCTGCTCACCGCCAACGGCTGGACCTGGATGGACCAGTGGATCATCGACGGTCGCTTCCACCCCGACTACGTCCCTGGCGGGGCCGCGACGGGGCGCTGGGCCACCAGCGGAGGAGGGGCGCTGCAGCTGCCGCGCCAGATCCGCGCGGCCGTCACGGCCGATCCTGGTTGGAAGCTGGTCGTTGCGGATGCCGCCCAGCTCGAGCCGCGCATTCTCGCGGCGCTCTCGGCCGACACCAGCATGGCAGCGGCCGGCCGCGGCGTCGACATGTACGCGGGCATCGTTGCCAGCGGCGTCGTCGAGACACGGGACCAGGCGAAGATCGCCATGCTTGGTGCCATGTACGGCGCAACGACGGGGGAGAGTGGCCGTCTGATGCCGAAACTCACCCGCGCGTACCCGCGCGCCATCCGGCTCGTCGAGCAGGCCGCCCGTGCCGGGGAGCGGGGTGAGCTCGTCACCACCTGGCTCGGGCGATCCTCTGCGCCTCCCGGCGAGGACTGGCGCGAGGCGCAGCGTCGGGCGAGCCAGCCGGGCGCCAGCACCGCCGAGGAGTCGAGGGCGCGCAGCCGGGCACGGGACTGGGGGCGCTTCACCCGCAACTTCGTCGTGCAGGGCAGTGCGGCGGAGTGGGCGCTCTGTTGGATGGCGGAGCTCCGCAAGGGGCTGCTCGGGATCGAGGCCAGGAACCCGCAGGCGCCAGGGCACCGCGCCGCGGCATCCGGTCCCGTCTTCGACAGGGTCCCGCACCTGGTCTTCTTCCTGCACGATGAGATCATCGTGCACACGCCGGCCGAGCACGCCGAGGAGGTCGCCGCGCTCGTCACCGACGCGGCCGCCACCTCCGGTCGTTTGCTCTTCGGCGACTTCCCCGTGGACTTCCCGCTGGGGATCGCCACCGTGGAGCGCTACTCCGACGCGAAGTAGCCGGGCAGTCAGGCGGCCGGGCGACGGCCACGGCGCGGCCGCGCGTCGCTGAGGGGCCGACTGATCGCCGTTGCGCTCTCGGCGGCGCGTTCGCAGGCGTCGAGCCAGCGCAGCGCGGCTGCGCGCAGCTCGTCCTCCGACGCGGTGGCCAGCGCGTCCTGCACCGACTCCTGCTCCACCTGCTGCAGCAGCGGCGCCGCCCACAGCTCGCGGTGCTGTGCGAGCAGCGTGTCGAGATTGACTCCGGGCAGCGAGGATGCCACCAGCAGCTGGTCGAGCATCTCGTTCCAGTCCAGCTGCGCCGGGCCGACGACGCTCAGCCACTCCCTGGCGGCAAGGCGGCCGGCCGAGGTGAGTTCGTATAGCGGCAGGCCGTCGCTCGTCGTGCCGCTGTCGCGCACGAGGGCGTTCTTGCCGAGCCGATCGAGTGTCGCATAGATCTGGCCGACGTTGATGTCGCGGCGGTGGCCGAGTCGGGAGAGGAGTTCCGCGTGCAACTGTGCCCCGTAGGCGGGCCCGAGCGTGAGCACGGCGAGCAGGCTCTCGCGTACCGACATGTATTCTCCTCTCGTACCGCCGACAGGGCTACTCGCGGGGAGTGCCTCTGCGCTTGAGCATAATGAGCCGAACCATCGACGCGGCGGTGCCACGCTGCTTTCGGTGATTCCCCCCTGTTCAGGGCTGGTGCGATCGGGTAGCCTGCAGCCAAGACGCCGAAGGCCGCTTGCCCAGCCCACCGGAACCCGGCCATTCCCCGCCTTGCCACGATTACATACCCGACGTGCAAGGAGCAGGCTCATGCGTGCAATGAGATCGATGTTGGCCGGAGCGGCGGGGGCCTCGCTCGTGATCGCGGCGTTCGCGGCCGGAGCCGTACAGCCGAAGATGGCGGCGGTGCCGGGTGAGGTGCGCTTCACGGCCTCCGGAGACTTCTCCGCCCGGAATGAGACGGGGGCGGTGCTCAGCCAGATCGGCGCACTTGACCCCGATCTGCACCTCGCGCTCGGCGATCTCTCCTACGGCGTCACCGGGCAGGAGTCGACGTGGTGCGACTTCGTGACGACGCGTGTCGGCGCCGGCTTCCCCTTCGAGCTCTTGGCCGGCAACCACGAGAGCAACGGCCAGAACGGCAACATCAACGACTTCTCCGCCTGCCTGCCGAACCAGGTCCCTGGCGTGGTCGGCACCTACGGCCGCGAGTACTTCGTGGACGTTCCGGCAGACGCCCCGCTCGTGCGCTTCATCGCGATCTCGCCGGGGTTGACCTTTCCTGGCGGGAGCTGGTCGTACGCCTCCGGCACGCCGCACTACCAATGGACGGTGAACGCGATCGACCAGGCGAGGACCGCCGGCATCCCGTGGGTGGTCGTCGGCATGCACATGCCCTGCCTCTCGGTCGGCGAATACGCGTGCGCATCCGGTGTCGACATCAACAATCTGATGATGAGCAAGCGCGTCGACCTCGTTCTGAACGGGCACGAGCACCTGTACGCGCGCACGAAGCAGCTCGCGACCGGGCCAAACTGTTCCGGCCTGACCGCGGGCAGTTACACGGCCGGTTGCGTCGCGGATGCCGACAGCACCCTGGTCAGGGGAGCGGGAACCGTCTTCGCGACCGTCGGCACCGGCGGCGTCGCGTTGCGCGACGTCTCCACCACCGACCCCGAGGCACCGTACTTCGCCGCGACATCCGGTGCCAACCAGAATCCCAGCTGGGGCAACCTCGACGTCGTGGTCAACGCCGACAGCCTGACCGCGAACTTCCGCCGGGCAGCGGGCGGCACGTACGCCGATGCCTTCACCATCGGTGCGGCGGCCGGCAACACCCCGCCGACGGCTTCCTTCACCGCCTCCTGCACCAACCGCGACTGCACGGTCGACGCGAGCGCATCCACCGACGCCGATGGCACGATCACCGGCTACGCCTGGGACTACGGCGACAGCACAACGGGAACGGGCAACCCCGCCGCACACAACTACGCGACAGCCGGCAACTACACGATCACGCTCACGGTGACCGACAACGCCGGAGGCACGAACACGACAACCCGACCCGTCACCGTGACCAACCCGCCCGGCCCGGCGGCGCTGGCCGCCGACACCTTCGGCCGCACGGTCGCGTCCGGCTGGGGGAGCGCCGATACCGGCGGCGCCTGGCAGCTCGCCGGCGCGACATCCAGCTTCTCCGTGGCCGACGGCGTCGGCAAGTTCCGGCTGCCGACCGCCAACGGAACACTCAACGCCTTCCTGAACGGGGTGTCGTCGACCGCAACCGATCTGAGCCTCACCCTGGCCACCGACAAGATCCCGGCCGGGAGCGGCTCATACGTGTGGGCATACGGGCGGCGTATCTCCGGCGGCGGTGCGTACCTCGCGAAGCTCAACCTGCGGGCGGGCGGCGATGTGCGCCTCTCACTGGTCCGCGCCGACTCCAACGGCAACGCCGAGGTGGCGCTCACCGCGACGAGCACGGCCGGCGGTGTGACGTACGCGGCGGGGGAGAAGCTGAGCATGCGCGTGCGGGTGACAGGAACGTCGCCGAGCACCATCCAGGCGAAGGTGTGGAAGACGGGCACCACGGAGCCGGCCGCCTGGCAGCTGACGGCAAGCGACAGCACCGCGTCGATCCAGGCAGCCGGCGGCATCGGGCTGAAGAGCTACCTCTCCAGCACGGTGAGCAATGTTCCGATCGTGGTGAGCTTCGACGATCTCCTCGCGGTGACTCCATGAGCCCGTCATCCGTTGTGTGAACCCCACTTCTGGGGCATAATCGTGTGAGTGCCGGTCATGGCACCCGTTTCACAGGTCGTTGGGGAAGACGCACCTCACACGAAACGGAGAGATCATGACGGCAACACCTGCCCGTCTGGCGCCTGCCGCACGGGGAGTAATTTATGTCCACTCGGCACCGCGCGCGCTCTGCCCGCACGTCGAGTGGGCGGCTGGTCGCGCCCTCGGGCGCGCGGTGTACTTCGATTGGGCTGATCAGCCCGTGATCGACGGATGCCAGCGCGCCGAGTTCTACTGGGAGGGCGAGCGTGGAACAGGCGCCGCCATCGCCTCCGCACTGCACGGCTGGGAGCACCTGCGCTTCGAGGTGACCGAGGACCCGAGCAACGGCTCAGACGGGGCCCGCTGGATGCACACCCCAGACCTCGGAATCTTCTGTGCCCAGGTCGACAGCGTCGGCAACATGGTTGTGCCCGAAGATCGGATCCGGGCCGCCATGCAGCAGGCCGGCACCAATGTCCTCGAACTCCACCGGGAGCTGCGGCTCGCGCTCGGCCAGGAATGGGACGACGAGCTCGACGTCTTCCGCTACGCGAGCGACCACTCCCCGGTGATCTGGCTGCACAAGACCGGATGAATCACTGGCCGATCCGAGCGGTCGGCCCCACAGACACAGAAGGCCCGCACGGAATACCGAGCGGGCCTTCTGAGTGTGTCGAAACCGGTTACCGGATCAGACGCTCCGGAATGCGATGACGGCGTTGTGCCCGCCGAATCCGAAGGAGTTGCTGATCGCCGTGAGCGAGCCGGTGCCGAGGGCACGCGGCGACGTGACGACGTCGAGCGCGATAGCCGGGTCCTGCTCGGTGAGGTTGATCGTCGGCGGAGCAACACGCTCGTGCAGTGCCTTCACCGTGAACAGCGCCTCGATCGCGCCGGCGCCACCGAGGAGGTGACCGGTCGATGCCTTCGTTGCCGACACCGGGATGCCGTCGAGGAGGTCACCGAAGACGCGACGCAGCGCGTTGTACTCGGCGATGTCACCGACCGGCGTGCTCGTGGCGTGGGCATTGATGTGCGAGACCTCGCTCAGCGAGACGCCCGCGTTCTGCAGGGTCGTGAGCATCGCACGGGCCGCAGCGGATCCCTCGGGGTCCGGAGCTGTGATGTGGTACGCGTCGCTCGTGACCGTGCCGCCGAGGAGTTCGGCGTAGATGCGAGCACCACGGGCCAGGGCGTGCTCCTCGGTCTCGACGACGAGCGCGGCAGCGCCCTCACCGAGCACGAAGCCGTCGCGGCTGACGTCGTAGGGGCGCGAGGCCGTCTTCGGGTCGTCGTTGCGCTTGGAGAGCGCCTGCATGGCCGCGAAGGACGCGATCGGCAGCGGGTGGATCGCGGCCTCTGAACCGCCGGCGATCACGATGTCGGCCAGGCCGCGCTGCAGGTGGTCGTAGGCGTTGGCGAGGGCCTCGGTGCTGGAGGCGCAGGCCGAGACGACGGTGCGGATGCCGGCACGGGCGTGCAGGTCCATTCCGATGGCCGCTCCCGGGCCGTTCGGCATGAGCATCGGAACCGTCATCGGCAGCACTCGGCGGGGGCCGCGTTCGCGCAGGGTGTCCCACGCGTCGAGCAGCGTCCAGACGCCGCCGATGCCGGTGGACCAGTCGACGGCGAGGCGCTCGGGGTCGACCTCGGGGGAGCCGGCATCCGCCCACGCTTCACGCCCGGCGATCAGGGCGAACTGGCTGGATGGGTCGAGACGCTTGGTCTCGTGACGCTCCAGCACCTCGCTCGGCTTCACGCGCGCCTGAGCGGCGAAAGTAATGGGGATCTGAGTCTCTTCGACCCAGGGGTAGTCGAGGGTGCTCGCACCGGACTCACCGGCGAGCAGGCCCGACCAGGTGTCCTGGGCGTTGCCACCGAGCGGCGACGTCGCGCCGATACCGGTGATCACAATCTTTTTGGTCATAACGTCAAACTCTCCACGCAGTGAGGGGATCAAGCGGGCATGCCCGGCCCGGCGAGCCGACGGTTGTCGACCCGCCAGACGGGAAAGGGGGTCTTAAGCCTGGGCTCCGACGATGAAGGTGACAGCGTCACCAACGGTCTTGAGGTTCTTGACCTCTTCGTCCGGAATCTTGACGTCGAACTTCTCTTCAGCGTTGACGACGATCGTCATCATCGAGATGGAGTCGATGTCGAGGTCGTCGGTGAACGACTTGCCCAGCTCAACCGTGTCGGTCGCGATGCCAGTCTCGTCGTTGATGAGCTCGGCCAGGCCGGCAAGAACTTCTTCGGTGGACAATGCCATGTTGTTTTCTCCTTGAGGGGGGTGTTTCGTTTGACCGCCACCCAGTTTAGGGGTGCGGCAGGACTTTGTTAGGGAAGGACGACGACCTGCGCGCCGAACACGAGGCCGGCACCGAAGCCGATCTGCAGTGCGAGGCCGCCGCTCAGCTCGGGGTTCTCCTCGAGCAGACGGTGCGTCGCCAGCGGGATCGACGCGGCAGAGGTGTTGCCGGTGGTCGCGATGTCGCGGGCGATCACGACGCTCTCCGGCAGCTTCAGCTGCTTGGCGAACTCGTCGATGATGCGCATGTTCGCCTGATGCGGGATGAAGGCGGCGAGGTCGTCGGCGGTGATGCCGGCGGCCGCGAGGGCCTGCTTGGCGACCTTGGCCATGTCCCAGACGGCCCAGCGGAAGACCGTCTGGCCCTCCTGGCGGAGCGTCGGCCACTCGGCGGCGCCATCGCGGTACTCCACGAGGGTGCCGTTCATGCCGACCGCGTTGGCTTTGGATCCGTCGGAACCCCAGACGGTGCTGGAGATTCCCGCGTAGTCGCTCGGGCCGATGACGACGGCGCCCGCGCCATCGCCGAGCAGGAAGGAGATGCTGCGGTCGGTCGGGTCGACGATGTCCGAGAGCTTCTCGGCGCCGATGACGAGCGCGTAGTGGGCGACACCGGTGCGAACCAGGGCGTCGGCCTGCGCGACGGCGTAGGCGTATCCGGCGCAGGCGGCGTTGATGTCGTAGGCGGCGGCGGGGTTCGCGCCGACACGGTCGGCGACGACGGCGGCCATCGACGGAGACTGCTGCACATTGCTGATCGTGGCGATGATGACGGCGTCGATGAGCTCGGGGGCGATCCCGCTGCGCTCGATCGCCTCGCGGGCGGCATCCGTCGCCAGGTCGAGCGCCGAGACGTCGCTCGTCGCGCGGGTGCGGGTGATGATGCCGGTGCGCTGCTGGATCCACTCGTCGGAGGAGTCGATCGGTCCGACGATGTCGTCGTTGGGCACAGCGACCGCGCCGCGCGCCGCACCGACCGCATAGATGCGGGTGTACGCGGGGCCGTGCGACTGCTGCAGGGTGGGACGGGTCATAGTTCGTATGCCGATCTGCTGGAGGGCGAAAAAGTGGTTAAGCCTGGTCGATGAGCTCGAAGGCGGCGGCGAGGTCATCCGGCGTCTTGATGGCGACGCTCGGGATGCCGCGCATGGCGCGCTTGGCGAGGCCGGTGAGTGCTCCGGCCGGGGCGAGCTCGATGATCCCGGTCACACCTGCGGCGAGGAAGGATTCCATGCAGAGGTCCCAGCGCACGGGGGAAGAGACCTGGCCGACGAGCAGTTCGACGAAGCGGCTGCCGCTGGCGACCTGCGTGCCGTCGTTGTTCGTCCAGATCGGCAGTGTCGGGTCTGAGGGGCTGAGCGTGACGGCGACCTCGCTGAGGTGGGCAACGGCCGGCTTCATGTACCGGGTGTGGAAGGCGCCGGCGACCTGCAGCGGAACGACGCGAGCCTTGGCCGGCGGATTCTCGGCGAGTGCCGCGAGGGCGTCGAGAGCGCCGGCGACGACGATCTGGCCGCCACCGTTGTAGTTGGCGGGCTCCAGGCCCAGCTCGGCGAGGCGGGCGAGAAGCTCGGTCTCGTCACCGCCGAGTACTGCGCTCATGCCGGTCGGCTCGAGCGCTGCCGCGGCGGCCATGGCCGTTCCGCGTTCGCGGACGAAGCGCATGGCGTCGGCGTCGTTCAGGATCCCTGCGCCCGCTGCCGCGGTGATCTCACCGACGGAGTGACCCGCGATCGCGCCGATCTTCTGGCGACGGCCACCGTCGAGCAGAGCCTCGAGGGTGAGGATGCCGGCTGCCACGATGAGTGGCTGGGCGACGGCCGTGTCGCGGATGGTGTCGGCGTCACTCGTCGTGCCGTGCGCGACGAGGTCGATGCCTGCGGCATCCGAGATGGAGCGGAGGCGCTCGGCGAAGCGTGGCTCGGCGAGCCAGGGTTCGAGGAAGCCGGGAGTTTGGGAGCCCTGTCCAGGGCAGACGACGACGATCACTTCTCTAGTTTGCCAATCTGGGTCCGGAGACGAATGTGGATGACAAACAGCGTATCGGCGAATCTCTTGTGCGGGACGCACAGAAAGTAGCACTCAGCGACGCCGGCGGAGCCCGTCGTGATCGCTGATCGAGCCGATGATGAGCGCGGCCTGCAGGATGAGCGCCTCGCGCGCACCGGTGGCATCCCAGCCGATGACCTCGGAGACGCGCTTCAGGCGGTAGCGCACCGTGTTCGGGTGCACGAAGAGCTCGCGAGCCGTCGCCTCGAGCGAGCGTCCGTTGTCGAGGTAGCACCAGAGGGTGGTGAGCAGCTCGGTCGAATGTGCCTGCAGCGGGCGGTAGATGCGGTGGATCAGGGTGGCGCGGGCCAGCGGGTCGCCGGCCAGGGCGCGCTCGGGGAGCAGGTCATCCGCCTGCACCGGGCGGGGAGCGTGGCGCCAGGAGTGAGCGACGGCGAATCCCGCCAGTGCGGCCTTGGCGCTCTTGGAGGCATCAACGAGGTTGGGGACCTCGTGGCCGAGCACCAGGTGCCCTTGCCCGAAGTGCGGTTCGAGCTGCACGGCCATGTCGAGGAAGCTGATGACGTCCTCCGCGGATGCTGACTCATCCTCGGGCTCGGGATTGGCGCCGGGGGAGGGCTGCGAGCGGCCGATCACCAAGACGAGGCGGTTGCCCTGCACTCCGATCAGCACGTCGGCGGCCATGTGCCTGGCCGCGCGGCGCAGCTGATCGACGTCGAGCATGCGCGGCGTCGTTCCGACGAGCACGGCGACCTCGCCGTGGCCGTGCCAGCCGAGTGCCGCGATACGGCTCGGCAGCTCGTCGTCGTATTCTCCGGCGAGGATCGAGTCGACGACCAGTGCCTCGAGGCGCGCGTCCCAGAGGCCGCGTGCCTCAGCCGCGCGGGCGTAGACGTCGGCGGCGCCGAAGGCGATCTCGCGGGAGTACAGCAGGATGGCCTCGTGCAGGCCCTCGCCGCGGTCCTTGACGCGCTCTTCGACGACCTCGACGACGACGCGGATCAACTGGAGCGTCTGCTGCAGGCTGACGGAGCGCAGCAGTTCGCGCGGAGCGGCCCCGAACACGTCGGCGGCGATCCACGGTGTCGAGGCCGGGTCGTCGTACCAGGAGATGAACGAGGTGATGCCCGCTTGCGCGACGAGGCCGACGGCGGAGCGCCGCCCCGGTGGCATGTCGCCATACCAGGGCAGCGTCTCCTCGAGACGTTTCAGTGTTGTCGTGGACAGCTCACCGGAAATGGTGCGCAGCCACGCCAGCGTCTCTTCTCGTGTCTTCGGCCTCGTCGCCACGGTGACTTAGCTCTCGCCCCCGGCTGAGCCCGTCGTACCGGCGTTGACGTCGTGCAGACGGTACTTCTCGATCGCGAGCGCCGGAGCGTTGCGGTCAACCTCACCGCGGGCGGCCAGCGCCTGCAACGTGCGGACGACCATCGACGGTCCGTCGATCTTGAAGAAGCGACGAGCAGCGGCACGGGTGTCGCTGAAACCGAAGTCGTCGGCACCCAGCGTCGCGTACGTTCCGGGAACGAAGGGGCGAATCTGGTCGGGAACGCTGTGCGAGAAGTCGGTCACGGCGATGAACGGGCCCTGAGCAGCGCCGAGCTTCTCCCAGACGTATGGCGTGCGCGGCTCGGCCTCCGGGTTGAGGAAGTTGTGCTCGTCGGCGGCCAGGCCGTCGCGGCGCAGTTCGCTCCACGAGGTGACCGACCAGACGTCGGCCGAAACACCCCAGTCGTTCGCAAGCAGCTCCTGCGCCTCGAGCGCCCAGGCCACCGAGACACCGGATGCCAGCAGCTGCGCCTTCGGGCCGGCGATCGTGCCGTCCTTGAGCTTGTAGATGCCGCGAACGATGCCGTCAACGTCGAGGTTCTCCGGCTCGGCCGGGTGGATGATCGGCTCGTTGTACACGGTGATGTAGTACATGACGTTCGGGTCTTCGTGCTCGCCGCCGTACATGCGCTCGAGACCGCTGCGCACGATGTGCCCGATCTCGTAGCCGTACGCCGGGTCGTACGAGAGCACGGCCGGGTTGGTGGCGGAGAGAACGAGCGAGTGGCCGTCGGCGTGCTGCAGGCCCTCACCGGTCAGGGTGGTGCGACCGGCGGTCGCGGCGATCATGAAGCCGCGGGCCATCTGGTCACCGGCGGCCCAAATGGCGTCGCCGGTGCGCTGGAAGCCGAACATCGAGTAGAACACGTAGACCGGGATCAGCGGTTCGCCGTGCGTGGCGTAGCTGGTTCCGATGTTCGTGAACGATGCGAGCGCGCCGGCCTCGTTGATGCCGACGTGGATGATCTGGCCCTGCGGGCTCTCCTTGTAGGCGAGCAGCAGTTCACGGTCGACGGAGGTGTAGTGCTGGCCGTTCGGGTTGTAGATCTTCGCCGTCGGGAAGAAGGCGTCGATACCGAAGGTGCGGGCTTCGTCGGGGATGATCGGCACGATGCGGTGGCCGAAGTCCTTGCTGCGGATCAGGTCCTTCAGCAGACGCACGAACGCCATGGTGGTGGCGATCTCCTGCGTGCCGGAGCCCTTCTTCGCGATCGCGTACGCGGAGTCATCCGGCAGCGAGATCGCCGTGTGGGCGGTGCGGCGCTCCGGCAGGTAACCGCCGAGCTCTCGACGACGCTCGTGCAGGTACTCGATCGCCTCGTCGTTGTCTGCCGGCTTGTAGTACGGCGGCAGGTACGGGTTCTCTTCGAGCTGTGCGTCAGTGATCGGGATGTGCATGGCGTCGCGGAACGTCTTGAGGTTGTCCAGCGTCATCTTCTTCATCTGGTGGGTCGCGTTGCGGCCCTCGAAGCTCGGTCCGAGGCCATAGCCCTTGACGGTCTTCGCCAGGATGACGGTGGGCTGGCCCTTGTGCTCGGATGCCGCCTTGAACGCCGCGTAGATCTTGCGGTAGTCGTGGCCACCGCGCTTGAGGCCCCAGATCTCGTCGTCGCTCAGGTCCTTGACGAGTTCGAGCGCGCGCGGGTCGCGACCGAAGAAGTTCTCACGCACGTAGGCGCCGTTCTCGGCCTTGTAGGTCTGGTAGTCGCCGTCGGGGGTGACGTTCATCAGCGTGCGCAGAGCGCCGTCGGTGTCGCGGGCAAGGAGATCGTCCCACTCGCGGCCCCAGACGACCTTGATGACGTTCCAGCCGGCGCCGCGGAAGAAGCTCTCGAGCTCCTGCACGATCTTGCCGTTGCCGCGGACGGGGCCGTCCAGGCGCTGCAGGTTGCAGTTGATCACGAAGTTGAGGTTGTCGAGCCCCTCGTTGGCTGCGACCTGAAGCTGGCCGCGGCTCTCGACCTCGTCCATCTCGCCGTCGCCGAGGAACGCCCAGACCTGCTGGTCGCTCGCATCCTTGATGCCGCGGTTGGTGAGGTACCTGTTGGTCTGCGCCTGGTAGATCGCGTTGATCGGGCCGAGGCCCATCGAGACGGTCGGGAACTGCCAGAACTCGGGCATCAGGCGCGGGTGCGGGTAGGAAGAGAGACCGTGCGGGGCCTGGGACTTCTCCTGGCGGAATCCGTCGAGCTGCTGCTCGCTCAGTCGGCCCTCGAGGTAGGCGCGTGCATAGGTTCCGGGGGAGGCGTGGCCCTGGATGAAGATCTGGTCTCCGCCGCCCGGGTGGTCCTGGCCGCGGAAGAAGTGGTTGAAGCCGACCTCGTAGAGCGAGGCGGCGCCGGCGTAGGTGGAGATGTGTCCACCGACCGAGATGCCCGGGCGCTGTGCGCGGTGCACCATGACGGCGGCGTTCCAGCGCAACCAGGCGCGGTAGCGGCGTTCGATTTCCTCATTGCCGGGGAACGGAGCCTCGTTCTCGGGGGCAATGGTGTTGATGTAGTCGGTGGTCGGAACCATCGGGACACCCAGGTGAAGCTCCTTCGAGCGCTTCAACAGGCTCAGCATGATCTCGCGACCACGTTCGTGCCCATGAGCGGCGACGAGAGCATTGAGTGATTCGGCCCACTCTGCTGTTTCCTCCGGATCGGAGTCCAGGTTGTTGACCGAGTACGGGTCCTGGTCGTTGACAGTCACAGTCGACCTCTCTCTATGTGTTTGAACCGATCGCGTGTGCAGACCAAGCCGTGTCGGCGTGCTCAAAAGTCGAACTTCACACATGCGAAGACCTGGTCGGGTCGCGACCGGGCACAATCAGTCATCCTATTGATTCTATTTCGACCGTGTGTGCACCGGGGCCGTTACGATCGATGCTGGCATTCGACGACTCGCCGTCGAATCGGAACAGGAGTCGCACAATGACGCTGCAGATCGGCACACCAGCCCCCGATTTCGAGCTGCTGAATCAGTGGGGGGAATCCGTGCGGCTCAGCCAGTTCCGCGGCGAGAAAGCCGTCGCGATCGTGTTCTTCCCGCTCGCGTTCTCCGGCACGTGCACGGGGGAGCTCTGCGAGCTGCGCGACAATCTGGCGATGTTCGATGACGAGGATGTCGTTCTGCTCGGAATCTCCGTCGACTCGAAGTACTCGCTCCGGGCGTGGGGTGAGCAGGAGGGCTACGGCTTCCAGCTGCTCGCCGACTTCTGGCCGCACGGCGGCGTCGCGCGCGAGTACGGCGCGTTCTCCGAGGAGCGCGGTTACGCGACCCGGCTGACCGTGCTGATCGACCGCGAGGGCGTCATCCGCGCGTCGTTCCACGCTGCCCCCGGTGGGGCCCGCCCGCTCTCCGACTATCGCGCGGCGCTGGAGACGCTCCGCGCCTAGGAGCCCGGGTCGCCCAGGATATTGACGGCGCGGGAGATCACGAGCGCGAGCAGCACGAAGCCGGTGAGGGCCTGCACGGCCATGATCATCTTGGTGCGGGAACGCATCGGCATGGCATCCGTGGGGCTGAACGCCATCATGTTCGTCAGCGAGACGTAGAGGTAGTCGACGAAACCCGGGCGCCAGTCGGCGCGCGTCGAGGAGATGCGGCTGATCTCGTCGACGTCGTCTCCGCTCTCGTCTTGCGGGAACTTGAAGTCGGGTACGCGCAGCTCGGTTCTGGCGAGGTTGCCGCGGGCCACGGGCCCGCCGCGATCGAGATCCCAGTAGAGCAGGCCGAAGGCGATGACATTCGTGATCCACACCTGCAACGCCGTGAGCAGTAGTTGCGTGCCGTTGGCCGAGCCCTCGATGAGCGAGCGGATGACGAAGGCGACGTTGACCTGATTGGCGACGACGAGTAACACGGTGAACGTGATCGACAACCAGCGTGACCACTCGGACTGTCGGGTGAGGCGGTGCGGATTCTCGACGAGCAGCGGCAGGAACATCAGGATCAGGATGACCGTGGCAATCTGTCGCAGCAGGGCCGTGTCGGGGTTGGGAACGAGCAGATAGAGCACCAGGGCGACGACGAGGCCGGCGAAGGCCGGCCAGCGCGTCTCGGACCGGCGCTCCTCCGCGTCTCGGTCATCGGCCACCGCTGGCGATCTGCTCATGAGGCGAGTGTATGGACGCGCCCGGGCGCCGGGGCCGCGGCGCGCGGCATCCGAAAATCCCTATAAGATAAATGAGTCGTTGCGGGCTGATGCGCGCAATGGGCCTTTAGCTCAGTTGGTAGAGCGCCACGTTTACACCGTGGATGTCATCGGTTCGAGCCCGGTAGGGCCCACAGCTGGGAATGGTCAGAGGCGGTATTTTCGCCTCTGACCATTCCTGTATCCGGAGGCGATTGTGGCTCCTTCCATTGCTGTGTCAGTGGTGACGCTGTCCTCGCGCCGGAGTCGAAACGCGGTCATCATGGATACATGACGACAGTCGCCGAGTCACCCACACCGCCACGCGCGGACTCGGCTGGCGATGTGTTGCTCAGCTACGTCGCGGAGCACCTTCAGAGGCTCAAGCTGCAAGAGCCCCGCATACGTCGCGAAGAGCCGGATGCCGTGCATCAGATGCGCGTCGCAAGCCGCCGGTTACGGTCGGCCCTGGCCACCTACCGCCCGCTCCTGGAAGGCGAGACGGCGAGCCGTCTTCGGTCTGACTTGCGCTGGCTGGCCGGCGTGCTCGGATCTTCCCGTGACATCCAGGTCATTGAGGAAGGCCTCTCTGACCGTCTGGCGGCCGAGCCTCCCCACCTCATCGTCGGACCAATCACGCAACGGATCACCGACAAGCTTGATGCCGATTTCGAGGCGGCCCGGCAGCAGAGTGCGGCAGCGCTCGATTCCGTGCGGTTTCGACGACTCATCGCCGCCCTCGATGCTTTTCTGGCCGCACCGCCGCTGACGGAGGAGGCGAGTGAGCCGGCGCGCCGAATTGTTCCCCGGCGAATTCGCACAGAGTGGGAGAAGTTGGAGAAGCTCGTGCACGTCGCCGAGGAGACCCAGCCGGGAAGCCAGGACCGCGACCTCGCCCTGCACGAGGTGCGCAAGCGCACGAAGCGTCTCCGATACGCGGCCGAGACGGCCATTCCGGTACGTGAGAAGCCCGCCCGCGATCTGGCCGACGCCGCCCGGGACCTACAATCTTCGCTCGGGACCCTCCAGGACAGCATCGTCGCGCGGGACCTCCTACTGCGCCTGGCCGTCTCGGCGCAGCTGCACGGAGAGAGTGCGTTCAGCTATGGGCGCTTACACGCCCTGGAACAGAGCCGAGCGGCAGCATCTGAGGAGGCGTTCCACCGGGCCTGGAAGAACTTCGACACACCCTCGATCATCGACTGAAGCGACTCGGCTGAGTCGCTCAGCGCCGACGGACGGGTTGCCTCAGAACGGTCTTGAGCTTGGCGGGCTCGGTGCGGCGTGCATCACTGATGTAGATCTCGTGATGGTCACCGTTGAAGTCGAGGCCGTTCGCGGGCAGGTACTCATGATGCAGCCGGTCGAGCGTCGGCGCCTCGTCATCGTAGGAGCCGATGTGCAGGATCTGGACGCTCAGGCCCTCATTGAGCGTCAGCAGGCGCAGCTCATCGATGGCGGCAAGGGGCTTCTTCGACTTCAGCTTCGCGGTGGCGGCGGCGACCATTTCGGCGGTGATCCAGTCCGGTTGGACGATCATCGCCGTCCAGGCCCAGGAATCCTTGTCGCGGGAGGTGAACGCGGTCATGTCGGCGGCTCGCCACAACGCCTCAAGCGGGCCGACGACGAAGTCTCGCCCGAGTGCATTCTTGCTCTCGAACTTGAGCGTGTACGAGACCCCGTAGAGCGCCTCGATCGCATCCGCATAGGCGGGTGCGGTGTTCGGGTCGCCGTGTCCGTCGATGGCGAGGTAGTGCAACTCCGGCACGTCGACGAGCGTGAAGTCCGCGGATGACGGCGCGTAGAGCGCCTTGTGCGCCCGCTTGATGTCGTACTTGTCCAACAGGGTCCCCCTGGTCCTCGTGCTCATCAACCCGTGAGGATCACGAGTCGTTGGGTCGAGCGGGTCATGGCGACGTAGCGGTCGACAGCCCCTTCGATGTCCGTGCCGAAGGTTTCGGGATCGATGAGCACGACGAGGTCGAGCTCGAGACCTGTGGACAGTTCCGGCGTGAGTCAGCGTACTCGGGCGGTCGGCGGAAGCGGCGGTTGCGCGCTACTGGCGGCGCCGATGACGCAGGACTCGGCTGGACACTCGTCGCCCCACGCTGGCTTGAGGGAGCGCCAGCGACCGAAGCCCTGACACGACCGAACACTCCGCTGGTTGAGCCTGTCGAAACCCCTCCGCTGGTTGAGCTTGTCGAAACCTCTCCGCTGGTTGAGCTTGTCGAAACCACTTGATCACGGTTGGGTCACGGTCCAGGTCGCCTGTGGATAACCCCTGATTCGGGGCCCGTTTACGCCAGGCAGTGTCGGTGGTTGGTGAGACGATCTACCCATGAGCGAAGCAGCGTTGCAGCTCCCCGGATCGGCCGCCGACCCGGTGATCACGGCGTGCCTGACCGGCCTCACTGAGTCCCAGTCGTCGATCGGCGCTGCGCAGGCCGAGCAGTACCGCTTCATCGAAACGGCCCGCTCCCACGCCGTCGCCACCGCGGACCCGATGGGCCGGACCCGCCGGATCGAGGAGGAGTTCGCGCTCCGCAGCATCACCGCCGAGCTCGCCCTCGTCCTCCGCGTCCACGAGCGCACCATGACAGGACTGATCTACGAGGCGAAGCAGCTCGGCACCGTCTTCACCAAGAGCCTGGCCGCCCTTGCGGCCGGCACGGTCGGCCAACGCCACGTGCGCGAGATCCTCGCCCAAGCCGTCACCCTCCCGCCGGAGCTCCACGCCCGCTTCGAAGCCGAAGCACTGGCACAGGCGGCCACACAGACCCCGACGGCGTTCCGCCGCACCGCCGCCCGGCTCCGGGAGCGCCTCCACCCCGACTCCCTGACTTTGCGGGCGGCGCAAGGCCGCACGGAGCGGCGGCTCTGGTTCGAACCCGCCGCCGACGGCATGGCGTGGCTGCACCTGCACTTGGAGGCGGAGAAGGCGATCGCGATCACCGAACGCATCAGCGACCTCGCCGACCACGCCCAAGCTGAGGCGCTCGACACCGCTCACCTCGCAGACACCGAGGTCGCGCTCAGCCCTGGCACGCACGCCCAGCTGGAGGCGGACATCGCCGCCGAACTACTGCTGATCCCACCCGCTGCGCCCGCAGAGGGCGCCGCGAGGTCGCGGATGCCGGGGCTGGCATTCTCCCGCCCCGAAGTCTTCGTGGCCGTGCCCAAGCTGACGATCCCGTACGCGACCCTGATCGGCCAATCCGATCAGCCGGGCGAGCTGCACGGCTACGGACCGATCGACGCCAACACTGCCCGCCGCCTCGCCGCCCAGGCCCCCACCCTGCACCGGATCCTCGTCGACCCGGTCGACAACACCCCGCTCCAGCTCGACCCGACCAGGTACACCCTCAGCAAATCAATCCGGCGGTGGATCCTGTACCGGGACCAGATCTGCCGCTTCCCCGGCTGCACGCGCCCAGCGGAGCGGTGCGAGATTGACCACACCCACCCCTTCGAACACGACGGCCTGACCGTGGAGCGCAATCTCGCGGTGCTCTGCAAGAAGCATCACCGGCTCAAGCACAACTCCCGCTGGCGGGTCACGCAACTCGGCCACGGTGTGCTCCGCTGGACCAGCCCGGCCGGCCGCCCTACGACACCCACCCGGCTCCACCCAGCAGCCGAAGACCCCCGCCGGAGCCGCTGCTCGACCCGACCCTGATGTCCCAGCCGCAACCCCCGCTGGTTGAGCCTGTCGAAACCACCACCACCCCGGACACCCCGCCGTTCTAGGCCGCATCGGCTGCGCCCTTGACCGGATGCAGAATGTCCGCCACCATCGAGCAATGCCCAGCCCCAGTACTCGACGCACTGCCATCGCTCGGTGCGTCATCGCAGGCGCCGTGCTCCTTGCGCTCGTCGGTTGCACGGCTGCGGTGGAGCCAGGGACGACACCGGGCTCGATGAAGGAGCCGGCCCGAGTCGCGGTTTCTCTCGAGCTCCCCGACCTGGGTGTTCTGCCTGTCGCTGACCCTCCGCTTACTGACGCAGAGTCCGAGAAGGCCCGCCTCGAGCAAGCCGAGGAAGCGTGGCAGCAACTCCTTGTGCGCTACCCGACCGCAGTGCGTCCTGAGGTCTCCTTCGGCTATGTCACCGACGAGACGCGCGTCGAGATCATGCGTGCGTGCTTGTCCGCGGCAGGGCTCCCGATCGACGAGGGGCGTGACGCCGACGGGCATGTGGTGTCGATCGGCACGTCGACAACGAATGAAGCCGAAGCCATCGCCCAGTACAGCTGTGTCACCGCTCATCCAACGAGGATTGTTTGGGCGGGCCCGAATGAGGCAGAGCGTGGCTGGTTCTATGACTATCTGACCGAATTCTCCGCGCCGTGCCTCGCTGCCAACGGGATCGAAACGGAGCCTCCGCCCACCCGGGAGGAGTTCATCGCGACGTGGCCGAACCAGGGATGGTACCCGGCGGTGGGCATGAGCGCCGATGCCGCCTGGGACGCATCTCTCGAGGCGGCATGCCCGTCCGCGAACGGAACCATCGCCGACATTCTGGCGGCCCACGACACACGACGCTGACAACGTGTCGTGACCGCGGTTGCCTCAAAGTCGGGCCGGTGCCCACTATGTTGAGAGCGACAGCCGCGTCCGACTGTCGGGGAGTCGATTCAGCTCAGTGAGTCGGCACGCACGAAGGTGAGCACGATGTCGTCAACAGCAGCGCCCAAGGTCAAGGAATCCGGCCGGTTCCTCGATGCCATCGAGAAGCTCGGCAACAAAGTGCCGAACCCGACGATCATGTTCGTCTACCTGATCGCCTTCATCGCACTTCTCTCCGCCGTGCTCTCCTGGATCGGCGTCAGCGTCACCGATGAGGTGATCACCCCGGTGCCGATCGAGCAGCTCGAACAGCTCAATAACGCGCTCGGCGGCACGATCATGCCGTACGACACCTCTACGGGCGCGTTCGTCGACCTGCCCGAGTTCACGACCTCCGAGCAGACCTTCGCGGTGCGCAGCCTGCTCTCCCCGGATGGCATCGAGTTCTTCTTCTCCTCCTTCGTCGACAATTTCGCCGGGTTCGGGGTCGTGGCCGTCACCCTCGTCGCCATGGCCGGAGTCGGCGTCGCCGAACACGCGGGCCTTATGGGCGCCCTCATCCGCAAGATCGTCAAGGTCGCCCCGCGCTGGTCGCTCGCCTTCATCCTGATCTTCGTCGGCGTGCTCTCCTCTGTTGCCTCGGATGCCGGCTACCTGATCCTGATCCCGCTGGCGGCCGCCGCGTTCCTCTCGGTCGGGCGCCACCCGCTGGCGGGCATGGCCGCGGCGTTCGCCGGGGTCGGCGCGATCTTCTCGGTAAACGTGCTGATCACCCCGGTGGACTCGATGCTCACCGAGATCACCAACGAGGCGCTCGGCAGCCTCGGTCTGCAGCCGCTCACGGTCACCGCGAACCTGTTCTTCGCCATCGTGTCCTCCGTGTTGATGGCGCTCATCGCCGTCGTCGTGACGATCCGCATCGTCGAGCCCCGCCTCGGCAGCTACGAGATGGTCGAACCCGTCGACGCGACCACCGGCGAGGCGGTCGATGAGAAGGGCGAGGCCCGTGGGCTGCGCTTCTCGCTCTGGGGCCTGCTGGTCGTCGCGGTCATCGTGCTCGCACTCACCCTGCCGCCCGGAGCGCCGCTGCGTGACAACGAGACCGGCGAGCTCATCGGCGCGACGCCGTTCATGGCCAGCCTGATCTTCATCATCTCGCTCGGGTTCCTCGTCTGCGGCGTCTGCTACGGCATCGGTGCCAACACCATGCGCGGCGGCAACGCCGTCGTCGGCGCCATCGGCAAGACTTTCGGCAGCCTCGGCGGCCTGCTCCTGATGTTCCTGATGATCTCCCAGTTCATCGCCCTGTTCAACTGGACCCACCTGCCGACCGTCGCAGCCGTCGAAGCCGCACATCTGCTCGAACAGGCCAACGTGCCTGCGGTGGTCCTGCTCGTCGCCTTCGTGCTCGTGATCTTCGTCCTCGACATGATCCTGCCCGGCGTCGTGCCCAAGTGGGCGATCTTCGCGCCGATCTTCGTTCCGATCTTCGCCGCACTCGACGTCGCCCCGCAGACGCTGCTCGCGGCCTACCGCGTCGGGGACTCGCCCATGAACGTGCTGACCCCGCTGATGGTCTACCTGCCGTTCATCGTCACGATCGCCCAGCGCTATAAGAAGGATGCCGGCATCGGCACGATCATCGCCCTGATGGTTCCGTACACCGTCTGGATCCTCGTCGGCTGGATCGTGCTCTACGCAGGCTGGTTCCTCCTCGGGATCCCGTGGGGCCCGGACTCACCGGTGAGCCTGTAACAAGCGCGGCGGCCGCTCCAGGCGGCCGCGTGGGGGAGAAGGGGAATCCCATGACGGAACTCGAGGACGAGGCGACGCCACCGACGCGTCGCGAGTGGCTGGGCCTCGCCGCCCTGTCAACGGCGCTCGGCATGATCGTGCTCGACGGCACGATTGTCGGTGTCGCGCTGCCGACCATCATCCGCGACCTTGACCTGGATCTGACTGACGCGCAGTGGGTGAACAGCATCTACGCCGTCGTCCTGGCTGCACTCCTGCTCTCCTCCGGTCGTCTCTCCGATCGACTCGGTCGACGGCGCATGCTCCTCGTCGGCCTCGTGCTCTTCATGGTCGGCAGCATTCTGGCCGCGCTCTCGGATGCCGCGAGCCCGCTGATCTGGGCGCGCGTCGTTCAAGCGCTCGGAGCCGCGCTGATCATGCCCGCAACCCTGTCGACGGTGAACGCCACCTTCCGCGGGCGCTACCGGGCCGCGGCCTTCGGGGTCTGGGGCGCGGTGATCTCCGGTGCGGCAGCCGTCGGCCCCCTCGCCGGTGGTGCGCTCACGCAGTACGCGTCGTGGGAATGGATCTTCATCGTCAACATTCCACTCGGCCTGATCGTCATGGTGGCGACGGTGATGTGGGTGCGCGAGACGCGCGGCGGCGACAACCGCCCTGGCGTCGACGTCGACGGTGCCCTGCTCAGCGGCATCGGCTTCGGTGCGCTCGTCTTCGCCATCATCGAGGGGCCGAATCTCGGCTGGTGGAAACCCACAACGGACTTCACGGTCTTCGGCCTGACCTGGCCGGCGACCGCGCCGATCTCAATCGTGCCCATTCTGCTGCTGGTCGGCATCGCGGCGCTGGTGCTCTTCGTGCTCTGGGAACGTCACCGCGCGCGCAACGGCCGCTCTGCGATCCTGGACCTCACGCTGTTCAGCCTGCCCACCTTCGCCTGGGGCAACGTGACCGCGGCGATGGTGGCCGTCGGCGAGTTCGCGATCATCTTCGTGCTGCCGCTCTACCTGATGAACGTTCTCGGGCTCGATGTGATGATCTCGGGGCTGATCCTCGCCGCGATGGCCGTCGGCGCCTTCGTCTCCGGTGCCTCTGCCCGACACCTGGCGGCGCGTTTCGGCGCCCCCGGCGTCGTGCTGCTCGGGCTCTTCCTCGAGGTGGCCGGCGTGCTCGTGCTCGCGCTGTTCATCAGCTCGACCAGCTCGGGGTGGCTGATCGCGGCGGTGCTCGCGGTCTACGGCCTCGGCCTTGGTCTGGCATCGGCCCAGCTGACCAGCACCGTGCTGCGCGATGTCCCACCGAAGCAGTCCGGTCAGGGCTCAGCAACCCAGAGCACCGTACGGCAGGTCGGATCCGCGCTCGGCACGGCGTTCTCCGGTGCGGCTCTCTCCGTGGCGCTGGCCATCACGCTCCCCAATGCGCTCGCGCGGGGCGGGATCACGGGCGATGCGGCAACGCAGGTGGCGGACGAGACCAGGCAGAGCGCCGGAACGACGATCGAGATCCTTCGGCAGCGGGGCACGTCGAGCCCGTTCGGCGCTGACACGGACGCGGTCGTGCAGGCGCTGGCCGACGGCTTCAGCGATGGCACGAGAGCGGCGATGCTCGTCGCGGTGATCTTCCTCGCGCTCGGCGTGCTCGGCGCCGTGCGCGTCTGGGTGGTCGCCCGTCGCTCAGTGGGTGCAGAGGAGCCTAGCGGCGCACGATGATCTCGGTGGGGAGCCAGCGCGGCGACTCGTAGCGGCCACTGATGCCGGCCGGCCCGATCGCGGGGAACGGGCCCTCGAAACCGGCGGTCTGATAGGCGGCCTCGCTGCTCGGAACGACCTCGGCCCTGTCGTCGGCGATGAGGGCATTGAGGGCCGCGACCGCGTCGTCGCTGAGGCCATACCAGGCCACGATGTTCTCGCCGAACATCATCGCGTTGTCGCCGTCGACGGCGACACCGTGGCGGGCGAACAGAGCGACCACCTCGGGGATCGTGCGGCCGCCGCTGCCGCGCAGCTCGGCGATGACAGCTTCGGTGATGGCGGCGTCGTCGAATGTCCCGGCTTGCATCGATCTCTCCTCATAGGCGGGCGGAGGTGCCCGCCCACTAGCTAATCAGAAATGCCGTGTGCCGCCATGCCCCTACTCTGTTCAGATGAGCGACGTGGTGACTCCGGGTAGAGCGAGTGTTCTGAAGCGAGCACGCGCGATTCCTGGCCTGATCGCACGTGCACCGTGGTGGCTGCTGCTCCTGGTCGGTCTCGCCTGCGTTGCACTCGGTGCGCTGCTGGTGCTGCGACCGCTCAGCTCACTCTCGCTTCTCGCCGTCTACATCGGGCTGAGTTTCGTCGTCTCGGGCTTCGGTGATCTGCTGGCGGCGTCGCGGAGCGCGAACCCGCGCGCGGCGAACGCGATCGGCATCGCCTGGATCGCGGCGGGCGTACTGGTGCTCTCCTGGCTCGGGGTCGCGATCGATGTGCTGCCGGTGTTCCTGGCCGTCACGCTCATCGCAACCGGTGTGCTCGGAATCGTCGCGGTCTTCCGCGGCACCCGGGATCAGCGCGCCGCCGCCGTGCTGTTCTCCCTTGCCGACATCATCTTCGGCGTGCTGGCGCTGCTCTGGCCCGACGTCACGCTGCTCGTCGTCGCCGTACTCTTCGGCGTTCGCACCCTGGTCTTCGGGCTCGGCACCGTCTGGAGCGCGATCCTGCGCGCACGGGGCGCGGATGCCGCGGCAGCCGAATCCCGGCCACGCTTCGCCCGCTGGCTGCGGCTCATCGGCGCCGTCGCGGCGATCGTGCTCGCCGTCGCCGCCAGTGGGCTGGCCTGGGCGTTCCAGCCCGGAACGGCCCGCGCGGATGCGTTCTACTCCGCGCCGACGGAGCTGCCGAGCGAGCCGGGTCAGCTGCTCAAGGTCGCACCGTTCGAGCGAGCCGTTCCGGCCGACGCGCTCGCCTGGCGCATCCTGTACACGACGACGGACGCGGACGGCGCTCCCACGGTCGCGAGCGGGATCGTGCTGACGAAGCTCGGCGGGTCCGAGCCGCGCGACGCGATCGCGTGGGCGCACGGCACAACCGGTTATGCCACGAACTGTGCGCCGTCGCTGCTGGACGATCCGTTCACGGCCGGCGCCCTGCCTGCACTCGAGCACATCATCGACGCGGGCTGGGTGCTCGTCGCCACCGACTACGCCGGGCTCGGCACCGCCGGCGCGCAGCCATATCTGATCGGCGAGGGGCAGGGTCGTTCGGTGCTGGATGCCGTGCGGGCAGCGCAGCAGATGAGCGAGGTCACGCTGAGCGGCCAGACCACGATCTGGGGGCACTCGCAGGGCGGCCACGCCTCGTTGTGGGCCGGCCAGATCGCCGCCGACTACGCGCCCGAGCTCGACATCGCCGGCGTCGTGGCGCTGGCTCCCGCGAGCGACGCGATCGGCCTGGTCGAACACCTGCCGACGGTCACCGGCGGCAGCGTCTTCGCCTCCTTCGTCGCCGAGGCGTACTTCGCGCACTACCCGGATGTCCGGCGCTCCGACTACATCGAGCCGGCCGCCCGCACACTCGTGCGCGAGATGTCGACCCGATGCCTCTCGGAACCGGGTGTGCTCGTCTCGGTGCTCTCGGCCCTGTCGATCGACAAGGACAGGAGCATCTTCCGCAGGGACCCGACGCGGGGTGCCCTCGGCGAGCGGCTGCGGCAGAACACGCCGGGCGGTGACATCGTGGCCCCTCTCTTCGTGGGGCAGGGCGGCGCCGACCCCCTGGTGGACCCGGGGATGCAGCGCAGATACCTGGCCGGGCGGTGCGCGGCCGGTCAGGAACTCGAGTATCACGAGTATGCGGGCCTCGACCATATGGGCGTCGTCGACGCGGAGTCGCCACTCATCGAGGAGCTCCTCGACTGGACGACTGCGCGCTTCGCTGACGAACGGTTCACCCCGAACTGCGACACAATCCGAGCAGACTGAACGCCCAGCGCCGGTAGGCTGGGAGGGTGCCAACAACTCTCACCGACGTCATCCGCGTAGCCCACGAATTGTGGCCACTGGATGGCGCCGAATCCTGGGACGCCCCCGGCCTGGTCAGCGGCGATGGCGCCGCCCCCGTACGGCGCATCGTGCTGGCCGTCGACGCGGTGGCCGACACCGTCGACGAGGCGATCGAGCTTGGCGCCGATCTGCTGATCGCCCACCACCCGCTGCTGCTGCGCGGCGTGACGAGTGTTGCCGAAGACCGCTACAAGGGCTCCCTGCTGCGTCGCCTGATCAAGGCCGACTGCGCGCTGCTCACCGCACATACCAACGCCGACGTCGTCATGGACGGCGTCTCCGATGTCATCGCCCAGAGGCTTGGCCTCACGGATGCCGTCGCCATCACGTCCAATCTCCGTGACCCACGCGTCGGCATCGGCCGCGCCGGGACCGTGCAGGAACCGACGACGCTCGGCCGACTCGCCCGCACCCTGGCCGAACTGCTGCCGGCCACTGCCGGCGGAGTGCGCGTCTCCGGCGACTACGACGCCGTGGTCAACACGGTGTCGCTCTGCGGCGGCGCGGGGGACTCGTTGCTCGCCCAGCCGGCCGTGCTGGGATCCGATGTCTACATCACGAGCGATCTGCGCCACCACCCGGCATCCGAGGCCCGCGAGCAGGCGAAGCTGAACGGCCGCGGACCGGCGCTGATCGACGTCTCGCACTGGGCCAGTGAATGGCTCTGGCTCGACTCGGCCGCGCGCCAGCTGCGCGTCGTGCTGCCGGGCGTCGAGATCATCGTCAGCGAGCTCAACACGGACCCATGGGATTTCGTGGTCACTCAGTGACCGATCTGGTCTGAGCTGCCCACTCATTGTCATCAACTTCATCACCATCTGCAGCACCACGATCTGCACCACCAAGAGGAGACCCACGTGAAGGCACGCGAAGCGGAACAGAAGAACCTGCTGCGGCTGCAGGAAGTCGACACCCGACTGCAGCAGCTCGCCCACCAGCTGAAGAATCTGCCGCAGGAAGCGACGCTCTCGACTCTCGCCAAGACGCTTGAGGAGGTGCGCCGCCGCTTCGCCATCGCGTCGGGCGAGGTCGACGACGCGCGCACCGAACTCGGCCGGCTCGAGTCGGACGTCGCGGTTGTCGAGGCACGCATCAAGCGGGACTCCGATCGCATGCAGCAGAGCTCATCGACGAAAGACCTGCAGGCCCTCGAGTCCGAGCTGGCGTCGCTGAACAAGCGCAGGGGAGATCTCGAGGAGATCGAACTGACCGTGATGGAACGCGTCGAGGAGAAGGAGAATGCGCTGGCCGCCCTCCTCGCCGAGCGTGACGGGGTGCTCGACCAGGTGAGCGTCGTCGAGCAGGAGCGCGACCGCGCCGCTGCCGAGCTGGTCGCGCAGCAGGCGGATGCCGAGCGCGACCGCTCCGCCGTGGCGAAGACGGTCGGCGACGATCTGCTGGACCTCTACGAGAAGCGCCGCGTCATCGGCGGCGGCATCGGCGCCGCACTGCTGCGTGCGCGCACCTGCCACGGCTGCAACATGACGCTGACCGGCGCCGACCTCGAGGCCGTGCGTCAGTCGTCGTGGGACGACGTGCTGTTCTGCCCGGAGTGCGACCGCATCCTGATCCGCACCGACGAGTCCGGCATCCCACTCAACTGAACCTCGGCAGGATCGGGCGTCAGGTAGGCTTGAGCCTGCGAATGGGTCGGCAAGACGGTCGCGTCACACGATCGCATTCTTGAATGCGGTCGTGTGCCGAGGAACGTCCGGGCTCCGTAGAGCAGGGCGGTGGGTAACACCCACCCGGGGCAACCCGCGAGACAGTGCCACAGAAAACAGACCGCCTCGAACTTCGGTTCGCGGTAAGGGTGAAACGGTGGTGTAAGAGACCACCAGGGGCCAGGGTGACCTGGCCTGCTCGGTAAACCTCGTCCGGAGCAAGGTCAGACAGAGAACGATGCGGCTGCTCGTCGCGTTCTCGGGTAGACCGCTAGAGGGCTGCGGCAACGTAGTCCCAAGATAGATGGCCGTCCAGCGTCGCATCCTCGTGATGCGGCGGGGACAGAACCCGGCGTAATAGCCGGCCCATTCGCACCAATCCGGGTTTATGCCTCGCGGTTCATACGTCGTCAGGCATGAAGCGGTAGCCCATGCCAGACTCGGTGAGCAGGTAGCGCGGCTGCGAGGGCTGCGGCTCGAGCTTCTTCCTCAGCTGCGAAAGATAGAGCCGCAGGTAACCGGTGTCGTTCGTGTACTGCGGACCCCACACCTCGGTGAGCAGCACCTGCCGAGTCACGAGGCGGCGCGGGTTCCGCACGAGAACCTCGAGCACCTGCCACTCCGTCCGCGTCAGCCGCACGATCTCCTCAACACCGGTCGAAACGCGGCGGGTCACCTGACGGGCGGCGAGGTCGACGGTGACGTCACCGAAGCGGACGACGGGTTCGTCGCTCGCGGCCGGTGTGCGCCGGGTGAGCGCCCGAATGCGCGCAAGCAGCTCGTCCACGGCGAACGGCTTCGTCACGTAGTCGTCGGCGCCGGCATCCAGCGCGTCCACCTTGTCGGCCGAATCGCTGCGCCCGGAGACGACGAGGATTGGCGCGGAGCTCCAGCCGCGCACCGCCTCGATCACCTGGATGCCGGTGAGCACCGGCATCCCGAGGTCGACCACGAGCAGTTCGGGGTGCTGGCTCGTCGCCAAGCTGATCGCCTCCCGGCCGTCGCGGGCGACGATCACCTCGTAGCCGTGAGCGGACAGGGTGATCTGCAGCGCTCGGAGGATCTGCGGGTCGTCGTCTGCGATCAGGATCTTCACTCTGCGGCTCTCTCGGATTGGGGTGATGTGGATGCCGGCAGCGTGACGACCATCGTCAGGCCGCCGCCGGGGGTGTCGTCGGCCTCGAGCGTTCCGCCCATACCCTCGACGAAGCCCTTCGAGAGCGCGAGCCCCAGGCCGATCCCGGTGAGGTTGTCGATGTCACCGAGGCGTTGGAACGGCACGAACATGTCGCTCTTGCGCGCCTCGGGAACGCCGGGTCCGTGATCGCTCACGCGCAGCTGCACGGTGCCGCCGAAGGTGCTGGCCGACAACAGTGGCGGCTGGTCATCGGGGGAGTAGCGCACGGCGTTGGCGATGATGTTGACGATCACGCGCTGCAACAGGCCCTCGTCGGCGCGCGCGGCCGGAAGATCGGCTGGCAGGTCGATCTCGATTGCTCCGGGGTGCAGCGCGAGCTCGTCGAGCGCTGAGGGCAGCAGGTCGTCGATCTCCACGTCGGTGAGGCTCACCGCGAGCACCCCGGCCTGCACCCTGCTGACGTCGAGCAGGTTCGTGACGAGGGCCGCGAGCGCGTCGAGGCTCTCCGCCGCCGTTGCGAGCAGCGTGGATCGGTCCGCATCACTCAGTGCGATGCCGTGTGACTGCAGGCTCGTCACGGCGGCCGTCGCCGCCGCCAGCGGACGGCGCAGGTCGTGGCCGACAGCGGCAAGAAGAGCACTGCGCACCCGGTCGGTCTCGGCGAGCGGTCCGATCTCCTGTGCCGTCGCGGTGAGGTCGGTGTGCTCAAGCGACGCGTCGATCTGCGCCACGATCACGGCGAGAAGCCGGCGGTCGCTGGCCTCGAGGTCGCGGCCGGAGAGTTCCAGCGTGGCCCGATCGCCGACCGGCAGCATGGTGGTGTGCTCCGAGTCGGCCGGTTCGCCATCGGTGTAGAGCACCTCCTCGCCGGCGAGAAGGCGCACACCGTTCAGCCCGAACGCTTCCCTGGTGCGCGAGATGAGCGACTGCAGGGCGTCCTCGCCGCGCAGCACGCCGCCGGCGATCGTGGCGAGGAGCTCCGACTCCGCGGCGGCGCGGCTGGCGATGCGGCTGCGTCTGGCCGCCTGGTCGACGACGAAGCTCACGAGCGCCGCCACGATCATGAACAGGCCGAGGGCCAGCAGGTGCAGCGGGTGCGCGATCGTGATCGTGTAGAGCGGAGCGACGAAGAAGAAGTCGAGGGCGAGCCCGGAGAGCACGGCCGCGAACATCGCAGGCCAGAAGCCACCGATCATCGCGACCACGACGACGAGCAGCTGGAATGCGAGAACGTCGCTGGCCATCGACTCGATGGAGCTCGTCGCAGACAAGCCCCAGGTGAGCAGCGGGCCGACGATGAGCGCCGTGGCGAAACCCGCGATGCGGCGGCGCCGGGTCAGGCCGCCGGTCAGCCGTGGCAGCGCGAAGCGCATGCCGGCGTGGGCATGCGCGACGATGTGCACGTCGATGTCACCCGATTCGCGAATGACGGTGGCGCCGATGCCGGGGCCGCTGAGCAGTGCTGCCAGGCGCCCGCGCCGGCTCACTCCGATCACCAGCTGACTGGCGTTGCTGCCACGGGCGAAGTCGACGAGGGCCGTGGGGATGTCATCGCCGATCACCTGGTGGTAGCTGCCGCCGAGCTGTTCGACGAGGGCCCTCTGCCTCGCGAGGGCCTCCGGGTTCGCCGCGCGCAGCCCGTCGTGGCTGGTCACGTGCACGGCCAGAAGCTCGCCGCCGGAGGAGCGGGCGGCGATCCGCGCGCCGCGGCGAAGCAGCGTGTCGCCCTCCGGGCCGCCGGTCAGCGCCACGACGACGCGCTCCCTCGCCTCCCATTTGGCGTCGATGCCGTGTTCCGCGCGGTAGCGCTGCAGCGAGCTGTCGACCTCGTCGGCGAGCCACAACAGCGCGAGCTCGCGCAGTGCCGTCAGATTGCCGAGGCGGAAGTAGTTCGAGAGCGCCGCGTCGATCCTGGTCGCCGGGTAGACCTCACCCTCGGCAAGGCGGTCGCGCAGCGCCTGTGGGGCGAGGTCGATGACCTCGATCTGGTTGGCGCTGCGCAGCACGGCATCCGGGATCGTCTCCCGCTGCGGCACACCGGTGATCTGCTGCACGACGTCGTTGAGCGACTCGATGTGCTGGATGTTCACCGTCGAATAGACGTCGATGCCGGCGTCCAGCAGTTCGGCGACGTCCTCCCAGCGCTTCGCATTGCGCGTGCCGGGCGCATTCGTGTGGGCGAGCTCATCGACGAGGGCGATCCGCGGATGCCGTGCGAGCACGGCATCCAGATCCATCTCGTCGAGGGTGACCCCGCGGTGCTCAATCACGGCGCGGGGAACGACCTCAAAGCCCTCAACGAGCGCCGCTGTGCCTGCTCGGCCGTGGGTTTCCACGACCGCGACGACGACGTCCTTGCCGGCCGCGCGGAGCCGGCGCCCCTCGTCGAGCATGGCAAAGGTCTTGCCCACGCCCGGAGCGGCGCCGAGCAGCACCCGCAAACGACCCCGTGACACTAGTTCTTCGCATCCATTTCTGCCTGGGCCAATTCCTCGAGGGCCATATTCAGTGCGAGCACGTTGACGCTCGGTTCGCCGAGATAGCCGAGATCCCGTCCCTGAATCATAGACTCGAGCAGCCCGGCGACGGCCGCCCGGTCGAGGCTCCGCGCGTCGGCGACCCGATCGATCTGCAGCCGCGCGTACTCGGGGCTGATGTGCGGGTCGAGGCCGGAGGAGGACGCGGTGACGGCGTCGGCCGGGATCGCGGCGAGTGTCGCACCGTCCAGATCCGCGATCGCCGCCTGGCGGTCGCCGATGGCCGCGATGAGATCCGGGTTCTCCGGACCCTGGTTGCTGCCGCCGGACGCAGCGGCGTCGTAGCCGGCGGCAGAGGGCCGTGGCTGGAACCACTGCGGAAGCTGGACGCCGTCGGCATCCGTGAAGGATTGCCCGATCAGGCGTGAACCGACGACCTCCCCGTTCGTGCTGACCATGGATCCGTTGGCCTGCACCGGCAGCGCGAGCTGGCCGATCAGGGTGATGCTGAGCGGGTAGAGCACGCCGAGGAGCAGCGTGAGCACGAGCAGTGCTCGCAGGGCGACGCCGTACTGGCGCAATGTGCCGCGTGATGCAGGCATGATGTCGTCTTTCTTTCTCTGAGGTAGAGGTCTGTGGGTCAGAAGCCGGGCAGCAGGCTCACGACGATGTCGATGAGCTTGATTCCGATGAAGGGTGCGATCACGCCGCCGAGGCCGAAGATCAGCAGGTTGCGGCGCAGGATCTGTGAGGCGGATGCCGCACGGTAACGCACGCCGCGGAGGGCCAGCGGGATCAGGGCGACGATGACGATCGCGTTGAAGATCACCGCGGAGAGGATCGCGGATGCCGGCGAGCTCAGCCCCATGATGTTGAGCACGGCCAGGCCGGGAAACGCGCCGGCGAACATCGCCGGGATGATCGCGAAGTACTTGGCCACATCGTTGGCGATCGAGAACGTGGTCAGCGAGCCACGGGTGATCAGCAACTGCTTGCCGATGCGCACGATGTCGATGAGCTTGGTGGGGTCCGAGTCCAGGTCGACCATGTTGCCGGCCTCCTTGGCGGCCGAGGTGCCCGTGTTCATCGCGACACCGACATCGGCCTGAGCGAGCGCCGGGGCGTCGTTCGTGCCGTCGCCGGTCATCGCGACCAGGTTTCCGCCGGCCTGCTCCCGCTTGATCAGCTCCATCTTGTCTTCCGGCGTCGCCTCGGCCAGGAAGTCGTCGACACCGGCCTCTGCGGCGATCGCCCGCGCGGTCAGCGGATTGTCGCCGGTGATCATGATGGTGCGGATGCCCATGCGGCGTAGCTCGGCGAAGCGCTCGGCCAGGCCGGTCTTCACGACGTCCTTCAGATAGATCACGCCGAGTACCCGGGTCTCCCCGGCCGCCGAGCGTTCCGCGACGACGAGCGGCGTGCCGCCGGCCTCCGAGACGCGACGCACCTCGGCGTTCAGCTCGTTCGCTGCGCGAGTTTCTGCCGCGCTGTCGCCCGCGCCGTTGTCGGCGGCCCAGGTGGCGACCATGGAGCCTGCACCCTTGCGGAGCTGGGCGCCGTCGGCGTAGTCGACGCCGCTCATCCGGGTCTGCGCGGTGAACGGCACAATCTCGTGCCTGCGAGATTCCTCGCGCGACAACATCGGGTCGAGACTCTCTGCGAGCTCGACGATCGACTTGCCCTCCGGCGTCGGGTCGGCCAGTGATGCGGAGTGTGCCGCGGTAACGAGGGCGGCACGGGTGGCGCCGCCGACGGGGATGAACTCGGCGGCCTGTCGGTTGCCGTAGGTGATCGTCCCGGTCTTGTCCAGAAGCAGTGTGGTGACGTCGCCGGCGGCCTCCACGGCACGACCGGAGAGGGCGAGCACGTTGTGCTGAACCAAACGGTCCATGCCCGCGATGCCGATCGCCGAGAGCAGCGCGCCGATCGTGGTCGGGATGAGGCAGACCAGCAGGGCGACCAGCACGGGCACGCTGGGGGCGGCATCCGAGTAGCCGGCCATCGGACCGATCGTCACGACGACGACGAGGAAGATGATCGAGAGCGTCGCGAGCAGGATGTTGAGCGCGATCTCGTTCGGGGTCTTCTGTCTGCTCGCGCCCTCGACGAGGCGGATCATCCGATCGACAAATGTCTCACCCGGCTTGCTGGTGATGCGCACCACGATGCGGTCGGAGAGCACGCGGGTGCCACCGGTGACCGCGCTGCGGTCGCCACCGGATTCGCGCACGACCGGGGCCGATTCTCCGGTGATGGCGGACTCGTCGACGGAGGCGATGCCCCAGACGATGTCACCGTCGCCGGGGATCAACTCGCCGGCCGTCACGACGACGACGTCACCGAGGTGCAGATCAGCGGATGCCACGGGCACGCTCTCCGCGTGTTCGGCGCCGGCATCCGCCTCGGAGTATGCGCTCACCCGGTGCGCGATCGTGCTGGTGCGGGTGGCGCGCAGGCTCTCCGCCTGGGCCTTGCCGCGGCCCTCGGCCACGGACTCGGCCAGGTTGGCGAAGATCACCGTGAGCCAGAGCCAGATGGCGATGCCAGCGGTGAAGGACGGAGCCATGGCGGCGCCACCCGACTCCTCAGCGCCGCCGAGGAAGGGTTCCGTGATGGCGAGGAGGGTGGTGAGCGCAGCGCCGACCTCGACGATGAACATGACGGGGTTCCGCCACATCTGCTTCGGGTGCATCTTGCGGAGCGCACCGGGCAGGGCCGCGATGAGCTGCTTCGGTCCGAAGGCCGTCGCAGTCTTCGGGGGATGTGGGTGGTTCTGATGAGTGGGTGCTTCGAGTGTTGTCGACATGGATGTGTTGGACATGAGCTACAGCAGTCCTTCCGCCAGGGGGCCCAGCGCGAGTACGGGAAAGTAGGTGAGGGCGGAGACGATGAGCACGGTTCCGCAGAGTAGGCCGACGAAGAGCGGCTTGTGGGTCGGTAGGGTGCCGGCCGTGACGGGAACCTTCTCCTGCGCCGCGAGGGATCCGGCGAGTGCCAGCACGAACAGGATCGGCAGCAGTCGGCCGAGCAGCATTGCCACGCCGAGCGCGGTGTTGAACCACGGCGTGTTGGCGGTGAGGCCGGCAAACGCCGAACCGTTGTTGTTGGCAGCCGAGGTGAAGGCGTACAGCACCTCCGAGAAGCCGTGCAGCCCGGGGTTCAAGATCGAGGTTCCGATCACGTCGTCCCGCACGGCGGGGATGCCGAAGCTGAGCGCGGTCCCGGCCAAGACCAGGGTGGGCGTCGTCAGAATGTAGAGGCTGGCGAGCTTGATCTCGCGGGCGCCGAGCTTCTTGCCGAGGTACTCGGGCGTTCGACCGACCATGAGGCCGGCGATGAAGACCGCGAGTACAGCGATGACGAGCATGCCGTAGAGGCCGGATCCGACGCCGCCGGGCGCGAGCTCACCAAGCATCATGTTGAGCATCGCCATCCCGCCACCGAGCGCCGTGAAGCTGTCGTGCATCGAGTTGACGGCACCGGTGGACGTGAGCGTGCTCGTCGTGCCGAACAGAGTGGAGCCGAGTTCGCCGAAGCGCTGCTCCTTGCCCTCCATGGCCCCGCCGGCCAGGCCTGGTGCGGTTCCATTGGCGCTGAGCTCGAAGAATGTCATCGCCGAGAGGGAGAGCACGAAGAACGTGCCCATTGCGGCGAGGATCGCGTAACCCTGGCGGTTGTCACCGACGATGCGCCCGAAGGTGCGGGGCAGCGCGAAGGGGATCACGAGCATGAGCAGCACCTGCACGACGTTCACCCAGGCTGTGGGGTTCTCGAAGGGGTGCGAGGAGTTGGCGTTGAAGAAGCCGCCGCCGTTGGTGCCGAGCAGCTTGATCGCCTCCTGCGAGGCGACCGGGCCACCGGGGATGGACTGGGTTCCGCCGCTGAGCGTCGTCACCTCCTGGAAGCCGTTGACGTTCTGGATGACGCCACCGATGATGAGCACGACGGCCGAGACCGCGGCGATCGGCAGCAGGATGCGGAGCGAACCTCGCACGAGGTCGACCCAGAAGTTGCCGATGGTGGGGCTCACCCGGCGGGCGAGGCCGCGCACCAGGGCGATGGCCACGGCGATGCCGACGGCGGCGGAGACGAAGTTCTGCACGGCGAGGCCGAGCAGCTGCACGCTGTAGCCCATCGTGACCTCGGGGGAGTACGACTGCCAGTTCGTGTTGGCCACGAAGGAGATCGCGGTGTTGAACGAGAGCTGCTCACTGACGGCGGGCAGGCCGAGCGACCACGGCAGGAACGCCTGCAGGCGCTGCAGACCGTAGACGATCAGGATGCCGACCGCCGAGAATGCGAGGACGCTGCGGAAGTAGATCGGCCAGGTCTGCTCGGCATCCTGGTTGACGCCGATCACCCGGTAGATGCCGCGTTCGACCAGACCGTGCCTGGCGCTCGTGTACACGCCGGCCATGTAGTCGCCGAGCGGGCGATAGAGCACCGCGAGCACGAGGGCCACGGTGGCCAGCTGCAGGATGAAGAACATCAGCGGGGCCATCTAGAAGCGCTCCGGTTTCAGCAGGGCGTACACCAGGTAGGCGATGGCGGCCACGGCCAGTGCGGCGCTCAGGAGGTCGACGAAGCTCACAGCTTCTCCACCCCCCTGGCGATGAGGGCGACGAGTGCGATAAGCAGCACGATCGCGCCGATGAAGACGATGTCGATCACGAGAACTCTCCCGGTAGGGCGGTGCCGGGAGGCAGGCCGCCCGGCAGTGGCCGGTGGCCACAGGGAGAGTCAAGTGCGTTCGCGCAGCCTGGTTCGGGCTCCTTACGCTTTCCTCACGGAGCGCGCCGGAATCCTCACGGCGGCCTCGCAGCCGGCGTTCGGGATGCGTGCCGGCCGGTGCGGCTAGCGGCCGGCGCGGTCGGCGGCGATGCGGAGGGTCTGCACGCGCGGCGTTGCCTCCGGCGTCATCCGAATCTCGACGCGCAGGCGGCCGCTCTGGCCGGGAATGAACCAGACGAGGTGCGCCGGGCCCTCCGACGTTTCAGCTGCGGGCACGGCATCACCATCCAGGCCGCCGATATCGGCAACGGCCAGCCGGAGTGCGGAGCGGCGACGGGCCAGCGGCTGGTCCAGTTCGACGTTCTCGGAGAAGAGCGCCGTGTCCAGCGGCTCGGCGAGCGCGTCGGCCGCGGTGAGGATGTCGGTGATGCTGCGCTGCGCGGCGCGGGTCTCCGGCCACAGGGGGAGCGCCGACACCGCGGTTGCCGCTGTCTCCCGCTCGCGGGCCGCGAGCAGCGCGTCGAACGCCTCCGTCGTGACCTCGGAGACGCGCGAATAGGTGGCGCTCTCGAAGGCGATCAGGCCGAAACGGTGCTCCAGCGACCAGCGCATGTGCGCCGAGAAGCCGGGGTAGCCGCCCGAGTGGGAGATGACGCGGCTCGTCGGCGAGTACTGCTCGACGAAGAGTCCGAAGCCGTAGCCGGTCGGATGCCCCGTCACATCCTGGTCGAGGCGGTGCAACTGCTGCATCTCCCGCCGAGACGCGGCGCTGAGCACGGCGTCGTCTGCGTCATCCGCAGCGGCGTCGGTATCGAATGCGCGCGCCAGCCAGCGTGCCCAGCTGGCGAGGTCCGCGACGGTGCTGAACAGCCCGCCGATCGGCGAGAACGCGCCGGGCCCGCTGAGCGGGAGCGGCTCCCACGAGCCGGCGTGCCGGCGGTGACCGATCACGATGCCGCCGGCGGCCGACACGGTCTGGTCGAAGCCGGTGCCCACCAGACCGAGGGGCTCAAGCAGGCGCTGCTCGACAACGCGGCGGTACGGCTGCCCGGCCGCCGCCTCGATCACCCGCCCGAGGATGGCGTAGCCGAGGTTCGAATAGGCGAAGCGGGTGCCGGGCTCCGATTCGAAACGCACCCCCGCGGAGAGGAGCACGTCGAACTCGTCGGCACTCAGGCTCTCCTGGCGGTCGCCCCACGGGTCGTCGGTCGGTAGCCCGGCCGACATGGTGAGCAGCATCCGCAGCGTCGGTATCGCCGAGCGGGGCGAGGGGAGCCGCTCCAGGTTCAGCGCGGGCACAAAGCGGGTGATGGGGTCGTCCAGACCGAGCAGGCCATCGTCGCGGAGGGCCAGCACGGCGGCGGCGGTGAAGCTCTTGGTGCACGAGGCGATGCGGAAGGCGGCATCCGGCGCTGCACCGGCACTGTTCAGCTGCTGCAGCCCATCGGCGTCGAATACGCCCCACGCGGCGGCCGGCGCCGCCCCGCGCGCGAGGTGCGCTGTGAAGAATGCATCCGTGACGGCATCCGTGGCGGTATCGCCTCTGCCGGCTCTCATCACACGCTCTGCGCCGTGTGCCGGCCTGCGCTCATGCCGGCGGCGGCCAGATCGGCCGCGCCGAGAATCCCGGCGTTGTTGCGGTGCACGGCCGGGATGATCGGCGTCTTCAGATCGAGCAGCGGCAGGAAGTCGGCGTGGTTCTTGGAGACGCCGCCGCCGACGATGAACAGATCGGGGGAGAACAGCAGCTCGAGGTGGCTGTAGTAGCGCTGCAATCGCGCAGCCCACTCCGCCCAGCTGAGCCCCTCGCGTTCCTTCGCCGAGTAGGCCGCGCCCTTCTCGGCATCTCGGCCGTCCAACTCGAGGTGACCGAGCTCGGTGTTGGGGATCAACACGCCGTTGTAGAGCAAGGCGGTGCCGATGCCGGTGCCGAGGGTCGTGAGCAGCACGACGCCGTCGCGGTCCTTGGCGGCTCCGAAGCGAACCTCGGCGTGGCCGGCGGCATCCGCATCGTTGACGAAGTGGATCGGCACCCGGAGGCGTTCCTCGAACAGCGATTCTGCCGGGAGGCCGATCCACTCCTCGGAGATGTTCGCGGCGGAGAGCGTGTGACCGCCCTTGACGACGGCGGGGAAGCAGACGCCGACGGGCAGTGCGCCGAACTCCTCACGGAGCCCGTCGAGCATCCGATCGCTCGCATCGAGGATGTCGGCAGGCCGGCCGCCGGCGGGGGTGGGCACCTTGCGGCGATCCGACAGCAGCGCTCCCGTGCCGAGATCGACCACCGCTCCCTTGATTCCCGTTCCGCCGATGTCGATGCCGATAGCCGTACGCGCAGTCATACTGACGAATCTACTGGGTTTGCTCTACGGGGTGCTCGGCAGCGTGAGGATGTCCGCACCGCGTTCGGTCACTACGAGGGTGTGCTCGAACTGGGCGGTCATGCTCTTGTCCTTGGTCGTCACCGTCCAGTCGTCGGCCCAGAGATCCCACTCGTGCGTGCCGAGGGTGAGCATGGGCTCGATCGTGAACACCATGCCGATCTCCATCACGTCGTTGTACTCCGGCGCGGAGTCGTAGTGCGGGATGATGAGCCCGCTGTGGAACGCGGAGCCGACGCCGTGCCCGGTGAAGTCGCGCACGACGCCGTAGCCGAATCGCTTCGCGTAGGACTCGATGGTGCGCCCGATCACGTTGACCTCGCGCCCGGGAGCCACTGCCTTGATCCCACGGGCCAGCGCCTCGCGGGTGCGTTCGACGAGCAGCGTGACGTCCTCGCTCGCCTCGCCGACGATGAAGCTGTGGTTGAGGTCGCCGTGCATGCCGTTCCTGAAGGCGGTGACGTCGATGTTGACGATGTCGCCGTTCTCCAACACGGTGTCGTCGGGGATCCCGTGGCAGACCACCTCGTTCACCGAGGTGCAGCTCGACTTCGGGTAGCCGCGGTAGCCGAGCGTCGACGGGTAGGCGTCGTGGTCGAGCAGGTACTCGTGGATGAGCGCATCCAGCTGCTCTGTCGTGACACCGGGGGCGATGATGGCGGATGCCGCGGCGATCGCGTCGGCCGCGATGCGACCGGATTCCCGGATCAGCTCGACCTGCTCCGGTGTGTAGATGTTGCTGCCGGTGTACTCGGCGGGGGCAGCCTTGCCGACGTACTCGGGGCGGGCAATGCGACTCGGCACGGGACGCTGGGGCGAGAGTCGCCCCGCAATCAGGTGACCATTGGAATCCTTGGGCATAGGATCAAGCTTATGACCGAGCGTGGAGACAAACAGTTCTGGTACAACCTGAAGACCGGCGCCGTGGAATTCGGTTACGCGTCCCCGTCCGTCGATCGTGTGGGCCCGTTCCCCACGCATGAGGCCGCGGAGCACGCGCTTGAGAAGCTGCGCGCGAACTCCGACAAGTGGGCCGCTGAAGAGGCCGCCGAGGACTAGGCCCCCACCGCGCGGTAGAAACCGCGTACCCGCGGTAGAAACGTCTGGCGCACAGCCGTTGTTTCTACCGCGTACCCGCGGCGTTACTCGTAGCTGTGCTCGGGCGCCGGGTATGCGCCGGCGTCGACGTCGTCGCGGAACTCCGTGACGGCGTCCAGCAGCACCTGGCGCACATTGGCGTACTGCCGGACAAACTTCGGCACGCGGCCGTCGCTCATGCCGGCGAAGTCGGTCCAGACGAGCAGCTGACCGTCGACATCCGGACCGGCGCCGACGCCGATGGTCGGGATGCTGAGCTTGGCGGTGACCGCGGCGGCGGATGTCGCAGGCACCATCTCGAGCACGACGGCGAACGCGCCGGCATCCTGCACGGCCAACGCGTCACGCAGCAGCTGCTCCGCCCCGGCGCCGCGGCCCTGGATCATGTGGCCGCCCAGGCCGTGCTCGCTCTGCGGGGTGAAACCGATGTGCGCCATGACCGGGATGCCGGCCTGCACGATCCGTCGGATCTGCTGCGCGCTGCGCTCACCGCCCTCGAGCTTGACGGCGTGGGCGCCGGTCTCCTTCATGAAACGGATGGCCGTGTGCAGGGCGTCTTCCGGGCCCACCTCATAGGAACCGAACGGCAGGTCGGCCACGACGAATGCGCGGCGGACGGCGCGGGCCACGGCCCGGGTCATGGGGATCAGCTCGTCGACGGTGACGGGCAGGGTGGTGTCGTAGCCCAGCACGTTGTTGCCGGCCGAGTCGCCGACGAGCAGGAAGTCGATCCCAGCCTCGTCGAAGATGCGCGCCGTGAGCTGGTCGTAGCTGGTCAGGCCGGTGATCTTGATGCCCTGATCCTTGGCGTTCTGGAAGTGGCGGGTGCGCACACGCTTCGGGCCGGTGGTGCTGGATCCACCGTAGGGATTGACAACTTCAGCTGCGTGATCAGACATGCGGCTCAGTCTAATCATTGGCCCGTCACGCTCACTGGCCAGTCGGCCAGCCCGGAGCCCGCCGAAGCACTACTCTGGAATCCAGCGAGAAAGGGCATGAATGGACAAGCAGCGTGACTTCGTTCTTCGAACCATTGAGGAACGGGGCGTCAAATTCATTCGCCTGTGGTTTACCGACGTCGTCGGCACGCTGAAGTCGGTCGCCATTGCGCCGGCAGAGGTGGAGGGCGCCTTCAGCGAGGGCCTCGGCTTCGACGGCTCAGCCATCGAGGGCCTCACCCGCACCTACGAGTCGGACCTGCTCGCGCACCCGGACCCCAGCACCTTCCAGATCCTGCCGTGGCGCGGCGACGTCGACCCGACCGCCCGCATGTTCTGCGACATCAGCACGCCCGACGGCGTTCCGGCCGTCGCCGACCCGCGCAATGTGCTCAAGCGCACGCTGGAGAAGGCGGCCGACCGCGGCTTCACCTTCTACACGCACCCCGAGATCGAGTTCTACCTGCTCAAGTCGTCCAAGTACGGCAAGAACGGCCCGATCCCCGTCGACTCCGCCGGCTACTTCGACAACGTGCCGGGCGGCACCGCGCACGACTTCCGCCGCCGATCCGTGCGGATGCTGGAAGACCTCGGCATCTCCGTGGAGTTCAGCCACCACGAAGCCGGCCCGGGCCAGAACGAGATCGACCTGCGTTACGCCGACGCGCTGACGACCGCCGACAACATCATGACCTTCCGCACCGTCATCAAGGAGGTCGCGATCGAGCAGGGCGTCTACGCGACGTTCATGCCGAAGCCGTTCTCCGACCACCCCGGATCCGGCATGCACACCCACATGTCGTTGTTCGAGGGCGACGCGAACGCCTTCTACGAGCCGGGCGCCCAGTACCAGCTCTCCAAGACTGGCCGCCACTTCATCGCCGGCCTGCTCAAGCACGCGCCCGAGATCACGGCCGTGACGAACCAGTTCGTCAACTCGTACAAGCGGCTTTGGGGCGGCGACGAGGCGCCCAGCTTCGTCTGCTGGGGCCACAACAACCGTTCGGCGCTGATCCGGGTTCCGCTCTACAAGCCCAACAAGGGCCAGAGCGCCCGCATCGAGTACCGCGCGATCGACTCGGCCGCGAACCCGTACCTCTCCTACTCGCTCATGCTGGCCGCCGGCCTCAAGGGCATCGAGGAGGAGTACGAGCTTCCCGAGGAGGCCGAGGACAACGTCTGGAGCCTCAGCGACACCGAGCGCCGCGCGCTCGGGTACGCACAGCTGCCGGCCAGCCTCGACCACGCCATCCAGTACATGGAGGAGTCGGAGCTCGTCGCAGAGACGCTCGGTGAGCAGGTGTTCAACTACGTGCTCATGAACAAGCGCAAGGAATGGCGCGAGTACCGCACGCAGGTGACGCCATTCGAACTGCGCAACAACCTCGAGATCCTCTAGGACGTCGCCGGCCTGATGAGCTCTGACCGATTCAGCCTCACCGAACTCGCGCGCACCGGCTTCCTCGATCTCGGCAGCGCGGCGAGCGGCCTGGCCGAGTTCGAGGAGCTGAGCGGGACATCGGCCCGCGCTGTGCTGCCGGTCTTCGCGACGGCAGCCGACGTCGACTCTGCCCTCGCGAGCCTGATCGCGCTGCTGCGCCAGGCCCCGGAACAGACACTCGCGGTGCTGCACGAGTCGGATGCCGCCAGGCGACTGATCCGGGTGCTCGGCGCCTCGGAGGGCTTGGCCGAGTTCTTCCTGCGCCGGCCCGACGAGATGAGCGCGGTGGCACAGCCGCTGCTGGCGCCCCCGGCCGAGCGCGAGCTCGCGGCCGACATGCTCGCGGCCGTGCAAGGCAGCGCGCTCGGCGACACCGCAGGAGACGAGGCGGCATGGACCCGCCTCCGGGTGCGCTACCGCTGGTGGCTGACCCGTCTCGCCGCCTACGACCTGGAGCAGGGCGATCCCGTCGCCGGACTCGACGGCGTCGCCCGCGCCCTCGCCGATCTCGCCGGCGCGACCCTGGAGGCCTCCCTCGCCGTTGCCCGCCGCGCCGTCACGCTCGCCGACAAGCCGGGCTTCGGCCTCTTCGATGCCGCGCAGGTCGACGCCACCCGGCTCAGCGTCATGGGCATGGGCAAGGCCGGCGCGCGCGAACTCAACTACGTGAGTGATGTCGACGTCATCTTCATCGCCGAGGCGGATGACGGCCTCGACAGCGCGCGTGCCGTCGAGATCGCCACCCGCCTCGCCATGCTCACCATGCGCGGCATCTCGGAGGCGCTCATCGAACCGCCGCTCTGGGAGGTGGACGCGAACCTGCGCCCGGAGGGCAAGGACGGCGCCCTCGTGCGCACCCTCGATTCGCACCTGGCCTACTACGAACGGTGGGCGAAGAACTGGGAGTTCCAGGCGCTGCTCAAGGCGCGCCCGCTGGCCGGCGACCGCGATCTGGGGGAGCGTTACGTCGCCGCACTGGCCCCGGCCGTGTGGAACAGCTCCGCCCGCGAGGGCTTCGTCGAATCGGTTCAGCGCATGCGCGAGCGTGTCACGGCGCACATTCCCGACGATGAGGTCGACGTGCAGCTGAAGCTCGGCCCCGGTGGGCTGCGCGACATTGAGTTCACCGTGCAGTTGCTGCAACTCGTGCACGGGCAGAGCGACGAATCGGTGCGCCAACTCGGCACGCTGCCCGCGCTCGTCGCGCTGGCGGATGGCGGCTACATCGGCCGCGTCGAGGCCGCCGAGTTCTCACAGGACTACCGCATGCTCCGCCTGCTCGAACACCGGCTCCAGCTGCAGCGGCTGCGCCGTACTCACCTGATGCCGCGCGACGCCGACGCCCTGCGCGTGCTGGCGCGGGCAAGCGGTCTGGCGTCCACCGCGAGTGAGCTGAGCGCGCTCCGGGCATCCGGCAAGCTCCGCGTGCGCGGCCTGCACGAGCGACTCTTCTACCGCCCGCTGCTCTCCGCGGTCGCCGCGCTTCCGGCAGAGGGGCTCAACCTCACGAGTGCGCAGGCCGAGGCGCGCCTGGCCGCGATCGGCTTCCTCGACCCCCGCGGGGCGCTCGCCCACATCGCGGCGCTCACGGCCGGAGTGTCGCGGCGCGCGACGATCCAACGTCATCTCCTGCCCGTGATGCTGCAGTGGTTCGCCGACGGCGCCGACCCCGACTACGGCCTGCTCGCCTTCCGTCGCCTGAGTGACAGCCTGGGCGGAACGCACTGGTTCCTGCGCATGCTGCGCGATTCCTCCGGGGCCGCCGAACGGCTGACGAAGGTGCTCTCCGGATCGCGTTTCATCGGTGAACTCCTCGAGCTCACCCCTGAGTCCGTCGCCTGGCTCGAGGACGAGGACGATCTCCGCCCGCGCACGCGCGCGGCCCTGGCCGACGAGACGCGCGCGGTGCTGGCGCGGCACGCGAATGCGGATGCCGCGGCGGCGGTGCTGCGCGGCATCCGCCGGCGTGAGGTTCTGCGCCTCGCGTTCTCGGCCACCCTCGACCTCTGCACTGTCGAGGAGCTCGGACTCGGGCTCAGCGACGTCACCGAAAACCTCATCGACGGGGTCGTCCGTGCGGTTCGCGCTCCCGCGAACCGCACCATCACGGGCGTCGCCGACGACGGCATCGAGTTCGCGGTCATCGCAATGGGGCGTTTCGGCGGCCAAGAACTCGGTTTCGGCTCCGACGCCGACGTGATGTACGCCTACCGGCCGGCCGGGCTCGCCCCCGAACAGGCACAGTACCGTTCACAGCACATCGTCGCCGAACTCAAGCGCCTGAGTGAAGACAGCCGGTTGCCGCTCGACCTCGATGTCGGTCTGCGACCCGAGGGTAAGAACGGCCCGGTCACGCGCTCACTCGACTCCTACAAGGCCTACTACGCGCGCTGGTCGCTCACCTGGGAGGCCCAGGCGCTTCTCCGGGCCCGCGGCGCCGTCGGCGATTCGGCGCTGCTCGAGGATTTCATTGCCGTGGCGGACGCCGTGCGCTACCCGCAGGCGATCGCCGAGACCGCGGTGCGCGAGGTCAAGCGCATCAAGGCCAGGGTCGAGAGCGAGCGTCTGCCCCAGGCCGCCGACCCGCTGCGCCACCTCAAGCTCGGGCGCGGCTCGCTGAGCGATGTCGAGTGGTTCGTACAGCTGTTGCAGCTGCAGCACGGCTGGGCGATCCCGGCTCTGCGCACCCCGTCGACCCTGATCGCCTTGGCGGAGGCGACGGATGCCGGCCTCGTGCCGGCCGCGGATGCCGCAACGCTTCGAGCCGCCTGGCTGCTGGCATCCAGGGCACGATCGGCGATGACGCTCTGGACCAACAAGACCAGCGACATTCTGCCGCGCGACCGCACGCAGCTGGGCGGTGTCGCCCGGCTGCTGAACTACCCGCCCGGTGCGGCCAACCAGTTGGAAGAGGACTACCTGGCGCTCACCCGCCGGGCGCGGGCCGTCTTCGAGCGTGAGTTCTACGGCATCCCCGAGCGAGGAACGCCCAGAACCGGCTGAATCTTCAGAACCGGCTGAATCGTCAGGTCCGGCAGACGCCGGTCCGCTATTTGTCGGTCTTGTGAATGGCGTCGGACGCCGAGTTCATGTCGAGACTGGGGTCGTGGTGCTTGGCATGCTTCTCGGCGCGTTTCTGTTTCAGGGTCTTGGCCGGCGCCTTCTTGGCGTGGTGTGAGTGTGGCGACTTGTCAGGCATTGTTCTCTCCGAATCACATGAGTTTTCTTCAGGTCTACACCGCCGGGCCGCGGACGGCAACGGCACGCAGGAAGTACACAGCGCGCCCGGTTCACACGCAAAGCCGTTGCATCCGGGCTCCGAAATGCGCATGAGAAGGGGCTTGTCTGCCGGGTCCCGTCGACCTATCCTCGGCATTCGAGAGCGCAATCGGGAGCGCCATCGAGAGAGCGTGGAGGTGCCTGAAATGAGCGATTTCGCCGCAGACGACGATGTCGAAACCATCGACGTCGAAACCATCGGTCCGGATGGTGTGTTCGACGACGTCGGTGAGGACGCGGAGCCCTACGACGAAGATGACCTGGAAGCGTGGGATGAAGACACTGAGGCCTTCGATTCCGAGCGGCAGGGGGAGTGAGATTTCACTCTCGCGGGCGGCTGCACTGGGGAGTAAATTGTCCCTATGACTCATGAAGCGAAGCGTGAAACTGGATCAGGGCTCGACCCGAAGTTGGAAGCGGAAATTCAGGCCGACGAGATTGAGGCCGAAGAGCTTGAGGAACTCGAACGGGGGCAGAACTCCAGCTACTCGGGCTTCTTCCCCGGCGAGAGCAACCTCCACGAGATGGGCGGCCTGTAGGCCGCCACGGACATGAAGAAGGGCCCGCATCCTGATGGATGCGGGCCCTTCCTCATGGAGCACTAGGGCTTAGACGCCGTAGTAGAGCTCGAACTCGAAGGGGTGCGGGCGCTGCTGCAGCGGCTTGATCTCCTTCTCGCGCTTGTAGTCGAGCCAGGTCTCGATGAGCTCCGGCGTGAAGACGTTGCCCTGCAGCAGGAAGTCGTGGTCGGCCTCGAGTGCGTCGAGCGCCTCCTCGAGCGACCCGGGCAGCTGCGGGATCGCCTTGGCCTCCTCGGGCGGAAGCTCGTAGAGGTCCTTGTCGACGGGCTCGTGCGGCTCGATGCGGTTCTTGATGCCGTCGAGGCCGGCCATCAGCTGGGCGGCGAAGGCGAGGTACGGGTTGCTCGCGCCATCCGGAACACGGAACTCGATGCGCTTGGCCTTCGGGTTCGTGCCGGTGATCGGGATGCGGATGCAGGCGGAGCGGTTGCCGGCCGAGTAGACCAGGTTCACGGGAGCCTCGAAGCCGGGCACCAGGCGACGGAAGGAGTTGACGCTGGGGTTCGTGAACGCGAGCACAGCGGGAGCGTGCTTGAGCAGGCCGCCGATGTACCAGCGGGCGATGTCGGAGAGTCCGCCGTAGCCGGACTCGTCGTAGAACAGCGGCTCGCCGTTCGCCCACAGCGACTGGTGCGTGTGCATGCCGGAGCCGTTGTCGCCGAAGAGCGGCTTGGGCATGAAGGTTGCCGTCTTGCCCCACTGGTTGGCGGTGTTCTTGACGATGTACTTGAACTTCAGGATGTCGTCGGCCGCGTGCACCATGGTGTCGAAGCGGTAGTTGATCTCACCCTGGCCGGCGGTGCCGACCTCGTGGTGGCTGCGCTCGAGGATCAGGCCGGCGTCGATCAGCTTGAGGCTGATGTCGTCGCGGAGATCGGCGTGCTGGTCGACGGGGCTGACGGGGAAGTAGCCACCCTTGAACGGCGTCGTGTTACCGAGGTTGCCGCCCTCGACCTGCTTGCCCGAGTTCCAGGCACCCTCGCTGGAGTCCACCGAGTAGAAGCTGGTGTGCTGGTTGACCTCGTAGCGCACGTCGTCGAAGATGTAGAACTCGGCCTCTGGAGCGAAGAACGCGGTGTCGGCGATGCCGGTCGATGCCAGGTACTTCTCGGCCTTCCGGGCAACCTGACGCGGGTCCTTCGAGTAGATCTCGCCGTTGCGCGGGTTGTAGATGTCGAAGAGCATCACCAGGGTGAGCTCCTTGCGGAAGACGTCGATGTACGCGGTGGTCACATCGGGGATGAGCTGCAGGTCCGACTCGTGGATCGACGCGAAGCCGCGGATCGAGGAGCCGTCGAAGAGCTGGCCGACGGTGAAGAACTCCTCGTCGACGGTGGATGCCGGGATGTTGAAGTGCTGCTGCACACCGGGCAGATCGGTGAAACGGATGTCAAGGAACTTGACGTCGTTCTCCTTGATGTAGCTGAGCACCTCAGATGAATCGCTGAACATGTAGGACTTCTCCCAGATCTGGAACCGGACGGCTGCTCCGCGCAACCTTCCCCGAGAGTATGGCCGGAGAATTTCCCGCGGGTGACGCGAATGTTTCGAACATGTTACAGATGCCACCTCTCGATAGACTGATCAGGATGTCTGCCTCTTCCTCCTCCCGCAACTCCGCCCGCCGCACTTTCGGCGAGCTTCCGCCGAGCCGCTGGCCGGGTGAGCGACTGGGTCTGCCCAATGAGGGCGCCCACTCCGTCGCACGGGCGGGGCGTCGCATCGGCGGTATCGCGATCGACTGGGCCATCGCGATGGGCATCTCACTCCTCATCGCGCCCTATGAATCGCTTGCGTACTCCTTCGCGACGATGTGTGTCTTCGCGCTCCTGCAGATCCTCACGATTGCGACGATGGGCGGCAGCATCGGGCACCGCATCTGCGGTATGCGCCTGATCACCCTGGACGGAGCGCGTGTTCCGCTCTGGCGTGCGCTGGTGCGCACCCTGCTGCTCGTCGTCGTCCTCCCGGCGCTCGTCTGGGATTCAGACCAGCGCGGCTTCCACGACAAGGTCGCCGGAACTGTTTTGATCCGCGCCTAGCGCCTGAAGCCGGACCGTTAACGACGAGACGGATGCCGCGCTCTGCGGCATCCGTCATCGAATTGTCTGTGTCGACCGGCTGGGTCCTAGCGGCCGCGCTGCGGACGAACCTTGAAGGGGTCGATGCCCTTCGGGATGGGCAGCTGCGTTCCGAGCGAGCTCAGGCGGTTGTTCACCGCGAGCACCTCGGCCTTGGAGAGGGTGTTCTTGATGCCAGACAGGCTGCGCGGCAGCTTGTGCAGCGGCACATCGCCGTCTTCGCGACCGACGTGCACGAAGGTGACGGGAACGTTCGGGAGGATGCGCACGATCTTGCGCTTCTCGTCGTCGAGCATCCGGCCGGTGCGCGATGCGGCGCCCTCGGCGATCAGCACGACGCCGCCGCGGCCCACAGCGCGGTAGACGGCATCCTGCGTCTTGCCGTTGACGGCGACGGGCATCTCACTGCCGATCCAACCGCGGCGCAGCGAGCTGCGCAGCACCGCACCGACAGCGCCAGGCTGGCCCTCGATCTGCGAGTAGGCGGCCTTCTCGGCCAGGCGGCCGAGGATGATCAGCGCGATCAGGACACCGGCGAGTACACCGGCGACGATCCAGAGCGCGATGGTGAAGCCGTTGCCTGCGCCGAGCCAGATGCCGAGCGCGACACCGACGATGATCGGGGCGAGGAACCCGAGAAGCATGAGCCACTGCGCGCTGGAGTCGTAGCGGCGGGTCATTTGGAAGACCTGCCACATCTGCTTGAAGCGACCAGGTTGCTTGGGGGTGGAAGACTTCTCCGAGCTGCGTGCCATGCTCTCTAGAATACCGAGTCCGCGAGCCCTGTGATGACCGTCTCGTGACGTCCCGTGTGTTGTGCACAGCCACGCCGCCTCCGCGGCTTGTGCACAGGGCGAAACCCGCTCGCGCGGGCGCGCTCAACCGGGTGCAGGCTGGCGCTGTGAAGCGACAGAGACGAGCACAGCGAGACGGTCCGGAGCTCGATCCTGCATTCGGAGCGGTCGCGCCGCGCGAGGCACGCCGCGGCGATGACGCACTCACCGTCATCGCCGGGTACCGGGTCGTGCGCCGCCTCGCCGTCGGGCGGAGCGCGGCCGTCTACCTCGGGCATGCGGCCTCCGACGGTGAGACGGTGGCGCTGCGCGTCTTCCACGCCGACACCGCTGCTGAACGCATCGACCGTGAGATCGCCGTGCTCACCACGCTCCCGAGCGGGGTCTCGGCTGCGCTCCACGATGTCGTGAGCCTGCCGGATCGGCGGCTCTGTCTGGTGATGGAACGGGATGACGGCCCGACCCTGGCCGAATTGCTCTCCCGGCGCGCCCAGCTTCGGGCGGGCGAGGTCGTGACGATTCTGGCCCCGCTGACCGTCGCCATCGCCAGGCTGCACGCGGCCGGCCTGAGCCACGGAGCACTCGGCGCCGCCACGGTGCGTTTCGATGCCGGCGGCCGGGCGCGTCTCACCCGCTGGGCGAGCGCACGACCGCTGGGGGAGGGCGCCGAGCGCACGCAGGCACTCCGTGCCGAGTACCAGGCGCTCGGTGCGCTGGTTCACGAGCTGTGCGCGGTGATCGATCGTGACAGCGTCGCACCGCACGAACTCGAGGATCTGCTCGACTGGCTCGACGCCCGTCTGAGCGCCCACCCCTTCCTGCCGCTCGCGCAGGAGCTGGAGCGGCGCCTCTTCACTCTCGCCCGCGCACTGGCGGTGCGAATGCCGGGTGATGCCTCCGATGGCGGCCCACCGGCCCGCGTCGAGACCACCAGACCCGGCGCAACGGCGCAGACCGCGGACGAGCCAGAACGGCCGCCATCCGCGTGGAGGCGCTGGGGCGTGCCCGAGGCGCTCAGCTCGGCGCTGGGCGACGCCACGGCGGAGTCGCTCGGCGGCCACAGCATCACAGCACTCCGAGCTGCGCTCGGCGCGCGGATCCGACGCCATCGACGACCGATCATCGTCGCCGGCGCGCTGGCTGCTGCCCTGTTCGTGCTCGCGATCACCGTGCTTCCGCCCGGCGGGCCGCGGAGCCAGGCGGCGCCACCGGAACCCCCGCCGAGCCAGAACACGGCGGAGCAGACTGCGCCGGTCGACCCGGTGCCCTCCGAGGCAGAGGGGGCTGACCCGGTACAGGGGGCTGATCCGGTGCAGGCGGCAACCCTTCTGCTCCCGCTTCGGGAAGGCTGCTTCCGGGAGTCATCGCTGCTCTGCCTCGACGAGGTCGACGACCTCGGCAGCCCGATCGCCGATGCGGATGCCGCCGGCATCCGTCGTGCCCAGCAGAGCGGGACGGCCGAACTGCCGGCCGCCTACGACCTCGCGAGCATCATGCTCATCGAGCAGAACGGTGGTGCGGCCCTGCTGTCGGCAGAGCAGCAGGGCGAGGAGACGAAACCGGCCTCACTCCTGTTGATCAGGAGCGAGGCCGGATGGCGACTCAGGGAGATCTTCGATTACTAGGGCTCGTCGATTACTGGAGTCCCGCGCGGTGCCCGTCGCTAGGAGACGGCCTGCGCGAATCCGAGCGAGGCGTCGGCGAGGTGTTGCAGTTCGGCAGGTATCGCGCGGCCCGTTGCCCGCATCGACTGGGCCCACAGGCGCCCGGCGCGGTACGACGAACGCACCAGCGGCCCGGAGAGCACGCCCAGGAAGCCGATCTCGCCCGCCTCCTGGTTGAGTTCAACGAACTCCTCCGGCTTCACCCAGCGCGCAACGGGCAGGTGGCGCGCGCTCGGGCGGAGGTACTGCGTGATCGTGATGATGTCGGTTCCCGCCGCGTACAGGTCTCTCAGGGCCTGAGACACCTCGGCGCGATCCTCGCCCATGCCGAGAATCAGATTCGACTTGGTGATGAGCCCCGCAGCGCGGCCCTGCGAGATCACGTCGAGTGACCGTTCATAGGTGAACGCCGGCCGAATGCGCTTGAAGATGCGCGGCACGGTCTCGACATTGTGCGCGAACACCTCGGGCCGGGCGGAGAAGACCTCACCCAGATACTCGGGGTTGCCCGAGAAGTCCGGAACCAGAATCTCCACGCCGGTCCCGGGGGCCTGCCGGTGAATCTCGCGAATCGTCTCCGCGTAGAGCCACGATCCCTCGTCGGGGAGGTCGTCACGGGCTACACCGGTCACGGTCGCGTAGCGCAGCTGCATCCTGAGCACCGACTCGGCGACGCGACGCGGCTCATCGATGTCGTAGTCAGCCGGCTTGCCGGTGTCGATCTGGCAGAAGTCGCATCTTCTGGTGCACTGGGCGCCGCCGATGAGGAACGTCGCCTCCCGGTCTTCCCAGCACTCGTAGATGTTGGGGCAGCCTGCCTCCTGGCACACCGTGTGCAGGTCCTCGCTCTTCACGAGGGCCTGCAGCTGGGTGTACTCCGGGCCCATCTTCGCCCGGGTCTTGATCCAGTCCGGCTTGCGCTCGATCGGTGTCTGGGCGTTGCGCACCTCGAGGCGCAACATCTTGCGCCCGTCGGGAGCCGCGTTCACAGGAGCACCTGCTCGCGGGCGAAGGCCCGGAGGAGAGCTGCTTGCATGGGCTCGACCAGTTCTTCCGGGGAGACCGTGCGGCCGAGCACGGCACTCACCGTGGTGACGCCGGCATCAGCGATGCCGCAGGCGACGATGTGGTCGTAGGCCTCGAGCGAGTTGCTGCAGTTGAGCGCGAGGCCGTGCATCGTCACCCCCTCTGCCACGCGGATTCCGATGGCTGCGAGCTTGTCGCATCGACCGCCCTCGGTGAACCAGACGCCGGAGCGCCCGTCGACGCGGTGCGCCGCGACGCCGAGATCGTGCAGAACCTCGAGCAGGATGCTCTCGAGCGTGCGCACATAGCCGACGACGTCGATGGGGTCAGGGAGATGAAGAATCGGATAGACCACGAGCTGGCCAGGGCCATGCCAGGTGATCTTGCCGCCCCGATCGACGTCGACGACTGCGACGTCTCCGATCGGGCGTTCCTCGGGGAGGGTGCGTTTGCCTGCGGTGTAAACGGGATCGTGCTCAAGAAAGATCACGGTATCCGGGCGATCACAGGAGACGACGGACTGATGGACGGCGCGCTGAAGGGCAAGGCCCTCGAGATACGGCACGGAGTTGGCGCTTAGCCCCGCGACGACAAAGTCGAGCATTCGGTCAGTCTAGGGGGAGCACCGAGCGGCGAACGAAACCGGCCCCGCCCCTGAGAATCAGGAGCGGGGCCGGTTGGCGTTTGTCGGACGACTAGAGTCCCAGCTGTCCTTCGAATGCTGCACCCTCGAGGCGCGCCTTCACCGTGGTGAGGAAGCGGGCCGCGTCTGCGCCATCGACGATGCGGTGGTCGTAGGAGAGCGCCAGGAACACCGTGGAGCGGATCGAGATGGCGTCGATGCCGTTGTCGCTGACGACGACGGGCTTCTTGGCCACGATTCCGGTGCCGAGGATGGCGACCTGGGGGAGGAACACCAGCGGGGTGTCGAACAGCGCGCCGCGCGAACCCGTGTTGGTCAGCGTGAACGTGCCACCCGCCAGCTCGTCCGGCTTGAGCTTGTTCTCGCGGGTGCGGCCGGCCAGATCAGCGATCTGGGCTGCCAGCTCGGCGATGTTCAGCGAGCTTGCATCACGCACGACGGGGGTGAGCAGACCGCGCTCGGTGTCGACGGCGATGCTGAGGTTCTCGTGGTCCGGGTAGACGATCGAGTCGCCGTCAACGGTCGCGTTGATCACCGGGTAGGCCTTGAGCGCCTCGACGGCGGCCAGTGCGAAGAACGGCATGAACGAGAGCTTGTTGCCCGTCTTGGCGAGGAACTCGGCCTTGACCTTGTCGCGCAGCATGGCGACGCGGGTCACGTCGACCTCGACGACGGTCGTGAGCTGAGCCGTCGACTGCATCGAGATGACGGCGCGCTCTGCAACAACCTTGCGCAGACGCGACATCGGCTGAACTGTGCCACGCAGCGGGGAGACCTCGACCACGGGAGCTGCCGCAGGCGCGGAGCCTGCCGGAGCCTGGGCGGAGAGCACATCCTGCTTGCGGATGCGGCCGCCGACACCGGTGCCGGTGAGCGTGCTGAGGTCGACGCCCTGCTCGTTGGCGAGCTTGCGAACGATCGGGGTCACGTATCCGCTGGTGGATGCGTGCGATCCGGATGCCGCGGCGGGAGCCTGGGCAGCGGGGGGAGCGGCGGGTGCGGGTGCCGGAGCTGCGGCGGGTGCAGGTGCAGCGGCGGGCGCGGGTGCCGGGGCAGCCGGAGCCGGGGCGGCAGCAGGTGCCGGTGCAGCCGGTGCGGGTGCGGCAGCAGGTGCCGGAGCGGCAGCAGGTGCCGGAGCGGCAGCAGGTGCCGGAGCAGCGGCCGGCTCGGGAGCCGCGACGGGCTCGGGAGCCGCAGGTGCCTCGGCGGCAGGCGCCTCAGCGGCAGGTGCCTCCGGCGCAGCGGCGGCCGAGCCATCACCGATGGTGACGAGCGCGGTGCCGACCTCGACGGTCTCGTCCTCCTGGACGAGGATCGCCTCGATCACACCGGCGATCGGCGACGGGATCTCGGTGTCGACCTTGTCGGTCGAGACCTCGAGCAGCGGCTCATCGACCTCGACGCGGTCGCCCACGTTCTTCAACCAACGGGTGACCGTACCCTCTGTGACACTCTCACCGAGTGCCGGGAGGCTGACGGATTCGCTCATGCGATTGTCTCCTTCAAAGCGTTATTCATTCTGAGCTTATTGCAGTCGTGAGTGCGCGCGGCCTAAAGGGCGTGCAGCGGCTTGCCGGCCAGGTAGAGGAATGCCTCGCCCATGGCCTCGTTCTGGGTGGGGTGCGCGTGGATCAGCGGTGCGATGTCCTCCGGGTAAGCCTCCCAGTTGACGGCCAGCTGGGCCTCACCGATGAGCTCGCCGACGCGCGCGCCGATCATGTGCACGCCGACGACGGGGCCGTCGTTGACGCGGACGACCTTCACCGATCCGGCGGTGCCGAGGATCGAGCTCTTGGCGTTGCCGCCGAGGTTGTAGTCGTAGCTGCTGATCTGGTCCGCACCGAACTTCTCCGCGGCCTTGGCCTCGGTGTAACCGACGGAGGCGACCTCGGGGTCGCAGTACGTGATCTTCGGGATGTTGACGTCTTCGACGATGATCGGGTTCAGGCCCGCGATCTCTTCCGCGACGAAGATGCCCTGCTGGAAGCTGCGGTGCGCGAGCTGCAGGCCGGGGACGATGTCGCCGATCGCGTAGACGCCGGGAACGTTGGTGGCGAGGCGCTCGTTCGTGATGACGAAGCCGCGGTCCATGGTGATGCCCTGTTCCTCGAAGCCGAGGCCGGCGGTGGCCGGGCCACGACCGACGGCGACGAGCAGCAGCTCTGCTTCGATGGTCTTGCCATCTTCGAGGGTCACGACGACGCCGGACTCGTTCTGGGCGACGCTCTGGAAGCGCACGCCGAGCGAGTACTCGATGCCGCGCTTGCGGAACGCGCGCTCGAGCTGCTTGGAGATGGACTCTTCCTCGTTCGGCACGAGGTGCGGAAGCGCCTCAATGATCGTGACGTCGGCGCCGAAGGACTTCCACACGCTGGCGAACTCGACGCCGATGACGCCGCCGCCGAGCACGGCGACCTTCTTCGGGATGTAGTCGAGCAGCAGTGCCTGCTCGCTCGTGATCACGCGACCGCCGAGCTCGAGGCCGGGCAGCGAGCGCGAGTAGGAGCCGGTGGCGAGGATGACGTGCTTGCCGACGATCGTGTCGGCGCCGACCTGGACGCTCGTCGGGGAGGCGAGACGACCCTCACCCTCGATCACGGTGATGCCGCGCGCCTTGATGAGGCCCTGCAGACCCTTCCACTTGCTCGTGACGATGCCGTCACGGTGGGCGTTGACAGCCGTCATGTCGATGCCGTTGAGAGTCGCGTTCACACCGTACTTGGCGGCGTCGCGGGCAACGTCGGCAACTTCTGCGGTGTGCAGGAGCGCCTTCGTCGGGACGCAGCCGCGGTGGAGGCAGGTGCCGCCGAGCTTGTCCTTCTCAATCAAGGCAACGGTGAAGCCGAGCTGTACCGCTCGCAATGCGGCCGCGTAGCCGCCGCTTCCTCCACCGAGGACGACAATGTCAAAATTCTGCTCGGACACTCAGTAACTCCCTTGTGCATCAGGTCGATCGGCCTGTTCTGCTCCGCGGATTTGTGACCCACGAGCAGGCGTGTGGGCAAGCAATTCTTGCCCATACAACCCTACTATGGGCTGGCCACTGCTATGGGCGGCCCCTGCTTCATTCGGGCCGGCCATGTTTCATTCGGGGCGGGAAAACTCCTCGGCCAGCGTGAGCAGGGTGCGCACGGTCACGCCGGTCGGGCCGGCTCCGGTCGCGCCGTACGCTGCGCCCTCGTTGTGCGATGGCCCAGCGATGTCGAGGTGGGCCCACGGAATCGGGGTCTCGCCGTCGGCACGCTTGCCGACGAACTCCTGCAGGAACACGCCGGCGAGCAGCATTCCGCCGGCCGGGTTGCCGATCTTGGCGTTGGCGATGTCGGCGACATCCGAGTCGATGGTCGCCCGCAGCTCCTCGGGCAACGGCATCGGCCACAGCTTCTCGTCGGCGTTCTCCGCGGCCCGCAGCACACGCGCGAGCAGCGAGTCGTCGCCCATCACCGCGGTGTAGCGGCTGCCGAGGGCCACGATCTGGGCTCCGGTCAGGGTGGCGACGTCGACGATCGCATCCGGCTGCTCCTCGGATGCCGCGACGAGGCCGTCGGCCAGGACGAGCCGCCCCTCAGCATCCGTGTTCAGCACCTCGACGGTCTGTCCTCCGCGAATGCGCAGCACGTCGTTCGGGCGTGTCGCCGTGCCCGACGGCATGTTCTCGGCCAGGCAGAGCCACGCGGTCACGCGCACGGGCAGCGCGAGCTGCGCGGCGGCGAGCGTGACGGCGAGCACGGTGGCCGCTCCCGTCATGTCGTACTTCATGCCGACCATCGACGCTCCCGGCTTCAACGAGATTCCGCCGGTGTCGAAGGTGATGCCCTTGCCGACGAGGGCGAGGTGCTTCACGGCGTCCTGTCCATCGGGTACAGCGGGGGAGTAGCTCACCTTGACCAGGCGGGGCGGGCGGGAGGAACCCTGTCCGACACCGAGGATGCCGCCGAAGCCGTCCGCCGCGAGTTCGGCCTCGTCCCAGATCTCCAGCTCGACGGGCAGTTCGGCCGCCGCGGCGACGGCGCGGTCGGCGAAACTGGCGGGGAACAGGTCGGACGGCGGGGCGTTGACGAGGTCCTTGACGAGTGCGAAGGCCTCGCCAACCGCGGCGGCGCGGGCGAGCAGAGCGTCCGTGTCGAGCTCGAGCGGCGCCGGGGCGTCGTCGACCTCGTCCTCGTCTACCGGCTCGGAGACCGCTGCGTGCTGCTCCAGGTGCACCGTGATCTGCTCTGCGGGGGTCTTGGTGCGCTCGAGCGTGCTCTGGCGGTACTCGGTGTACGAGTAGCTGCCGATCGTCGCTCCCTCGAGCACGGCTGCGGCCTCGGCCGAGTCCGCCACGGGGATGGCCACGGCGACGCTGTCGATGCCGACGAGGCGGCGAACGGCCGAAGCGGTTGCGGAGCGGAGGCTCTCCGTCGACACCGTCTTGCCGAGGCCGACGATCGCGATGCTGCGTGCGGAACCGACGGTGGCCGGGATGCGCACGAGCTGCTCCGAGGCGCCGGTGAAGCCCAGCGCCGCGAGCTGCTCGTCGAGCTCGGCGAATTCGGCCGTGGCCCGCATGAAGGCCGCGCCGTCAACGGTGACAGCGGCGAGCAGCAGGACATCGGCCTCGGAGCTTGTGGCGGGGGCAGACGAAACGGCGAGCGAAGAGAAGGTCATGTCTCGATGTTAGTTGCGTGCCGCGCGTTGCACCGGGAATAGCGTGTTCGCTCACGGCATGGCCGCCTCGCCGTGCCCGCGACAGCCGACGCGAATAGCATGAGGGTATGCGTGACGCGAGTGAACTGTATCGATTGACGCCGGATGCCGCGAGCGTGCCGGAGGGGCTTCACCTCGTCGCCGGGCTCACGGGCTTCGCCGACGCCGGCGGGGCGGTCGGTCAGTTCACCGAGTACCTGCTCGGCACCATGAACCACGTCGTTGTCGCGGAGTTCGATGCGGATCTCCTGCTGGACTACCGTTCCAGGCGCCCCATCATCTACTTCGACGAGGACCACCTCACGGACTACCAGCCGCCGGCGCTGCGGGTGCACCTGGCGCGCGACGAGCTGGGCCAGCCGTTCCTCATGCTCGCCGGCTTCGAACCCGATTTCCGCTGGGAGCAGTTCAGCCACGCACTGCTCGACCTCGTCGAGCGCTTCGGGGTTGCAGGGACCACCTGGGTCCACTCCATCCCGATGCCTGTTCCGCACACCCGCGCCATCGGCGTGACCGTCAGCGGCAATCGGGATGAGCTGACCTCGGCCATGTCGGTGTGGCGTCCGCACACCCAGGTCCCGGCCAACGCGCTGCACCTGGTCGAGTACCGGCTCACCGAGCAGGGGAGTCCGACCGTCGGCTTCATCCTGCTCATCCCGCACTATCTCGCCGACACCGAGTACCCGGCCGCCGCCATTTCGGCGCTGGAGAGCGTCAGCGCGGCGACGGGACTCATCTTCCCGACCGACCGACTGCGCGAGGCCAACCGCGAGTTCGTCTCCAAGATCGATGCGCAGGTGGCGGAGAACGGCGAGCTGGCCAAGCTGGTCGGCACGCTCGAGGAGCGCCACGACAGCTATATGGCCGGCACGACACTGCGCTCACCGCTGACGGATGAGGACGGCGAGCTGCCGACGGCCGACGAGATCGCGGCGGAACTCGAGAAGTTCTTGGCGTTCAAACGTCGCAACGACGGTGAGCCCCCGCTGACTCCGTGACCGTGGCGGTTAGGCTCGGTGAGTGAATTCTCGTCGTGCCTGGCTGATATTCGGGATCGGCGCCTTCCTCTATCTCGTCGCTGTGCTGCAGCGAACCTCCCTCGGAGTCGCCGGCGTTGCGGCATCCGAACGTTTCGACAGCTCTGCTGCCGCGCTCTCGATGCTGGCGGTGCTCCAGCTCGTCGTCTACGCGAGCCTGCAGATCCCCGTCGGTGTGCTGATCGACCGGTTCGGCCCGCGTGCGCTCATGCTCGTCGGCACGGCGCTCATGGGCATTGGGCAGATCGTCGTCGCGTTCTCTCCGAGCATCACGGTCGCCGTGATCGGCCGTGTGCTCGTCGGAGCCGGCGACGCCGCGATCTTCATCTCGTTGATCCGCCTGATCAGCTCCTGGTTCAGCGGGGCGATCGTCCCGCAGCTCTCGCAGTGGGTCGGCAACATCGGCCAGCTCGGGCAGGTGCTCTCTGCCGTGCCGTTCGCCTGGGCTCTGCTCTACTTCGGCTGGACCCCCGCGTTCGTTGCGGCGGCATCCGCGTCGGCGCTTGCGCTGTTCCTCGGCATCCTCTGCCTGCGTGACCGCCCGCGCGACGCGCCGGATGGGCGGCACACCGGTTCGCTGCGCACGGCCATGCACCATCTGCGCGCCGCCATGAAGCGCCCCGGGACCCAGCTCGGATTCTGGTCGCACTTCGTCTCGCAATCCTCCGGCACCGTGTTCACGATGTTCTGGGGAATCCCGTTCCTCGTGTTCGGCGTCGGGCTGAGCTCGCAGACGGCGGCGCTGATGATCCTGCTGCTCGTCGGCTCCGGCATGGTGGCCGGGCCCATCCTCGGACTGCTCACCGCACGGTTCCCGCTACGCCGCAGCAGCCTCGTGCTCGGCATCGTGTACGTGATCGGCCTGGTCTGGAGCGCGGTGCTGCTCTGGCCGGAGCAGCCGCCGCTCTGGCTGATCGTGCTGCTCGTCGTCGTGATGGGCGTCGGCGGGCCCGGCTCGCTGATCGGGCTCGACTTCGCCCGCACATTCAATCCGATGCGCAGCCTCGGTTCGGCGAACGGCATCGTGAACATGGGCGGCTTCGTCGCCAGCTTCGTGATGATCTTCCTCGTCGGCGCGATCCTCGACGTGCTCGATCACGCGCGGGTCGCGGCGGGCGAGCCGAGCGACCTCTACGCCTATGATTCGTTCCGACTGGCCTTTCTCGTGCAGTACATCGTGATCGGTTTTGGAGTGGTGATGCTGCTGCACGCGCGGCGCCGCACGCGCCGCCAGATGAAGCACGAAGAGGGAATAGAGGTGGCCCCCATTTGGGTTGCACTCTCCAGGCGCATGCGCCGCCACCGAGGCGAATGACGCGGCGCCGGAGCCCGTGCGGCATCCGGCCCTCGGAATTCGTGCAATAATCGAGAGCGGACCCGTTCTTGACTTGGGTTTCCTGTGCTCGCGCGCAGGAAACGGACTGAGACTTGACATGGGTCCTCGTAATGTCCATTTGCGGCTTTGTCGCGAGTGGAACGTCGACGAGCGGCTCACTTCCTGCGATGGGAAGGCCCGCCGCTCGCCCGTCTGAGAGGTGCTCGAATGGCAACCCGATCCACAAAGCCCGAAGCGAGCGAAGACACCGCTGCTGAGGCTGTTGCCCCTGCCGCCAAGGCGCCTGCGGCCAAGAAGGCTCCCGTCCGCAAGGCCGCCGGTGCCGCCGCCGCGAAGCCGGCAACCGAGAAGGCCGCGCCGCGCAAGCGCGCAGCAACCAAGAAGACCACCGCGGCCGCCGCAGAGGGCGACGAGGAAGAGCCCGGCGAGGTTGTCGTCGTCGATGAGGCCGTTGTCGAAGCCCCCGATGCCGCAGCCGACGACGCCGACGAGGAGGACGAGGACGGCAAGCCCAAGCGCGCCGTCGTCACGGAGCCGCTGCCGACCGGCGCGCTCGTGCTCTCCATGGTCGACGACGAGGACGAGGTTCCCGTCTACTCCAGCGCCATCACCGGCGCGACGGCCGACCCGGTCAAGGACTACCTGAAGCAGATCGGCAAGGTCGCGCTTCTGAACGCGGCCGAAGAAGTCGAGCTGGCCATGCGCATCGAGGCCGGCCTCTTCGCCGAAGACAAGCTCTCGCACATGAGCGACGCTGAGAAGAAGTCGCAGCTCGGCCGCGAGCTGCAGTGGGTCGCCAAGGACGGCGCCCGTGCCAAGAGCCACCTGCTCGGCGCGAACCTCCGCCTCGTCGTCTCGCTGGCCAAGCGTTACACCGGCCGCGGAATGCAGTTCCTCGACCTGATCCAGGAGGGAAACCTGGGCCTCATCCGTGCCGTCGAGAAGTTCGACTACACCAAGGGCTTCAAGTTCTCCACCTACGCCACCTGGTGGATCCGTCAGGCGATCACCCGCGCCATGGCCGACCAGGCCCGCACGATCCGCATCCCCGTGCACATGGTCGAGGTCATCAACAAGCTCGCCCGCGTCCAGCGCCAGATGCTGCAGGACCTCGGCCGCGAACCAACGCCGGAAGAGCTCAGCCGCGAACTCGACATGACGCCGGAGAAGGTCGTCGAGGTGCAGAAGTACGGCCGCGAGCCGATCTCGTTGCACACCCCACTCGGTGAAGACGGCGACAGCGAATTCGGTGACTTGATCGAGGACACCGAGGCTGTCGTTCCGGCGGACGCCGTCGGCTTCACGATGCTGCAGAAGCAGCTCGAGTCGCTGCTCGACTCGCTCTCCGAGCGTGAGGCCGGCGTTATCCGCATGCGCTTCGGCCTGGGCGACGGCATGCCGAAGACCCTCRACCAGATCGGCGACACCTTCGGGGTCACCCGCGAGCGCATCCGCCAGATCGAGTCGAAGACGATGGCAAAGCTTCGCCACCCGAGCCGCTCGCAGTCGCTGCGCGACTACCTCGAGTAGGCCGGTGGGAATCCGCTACGCCCCCGCGATCCTCATCGGTCGCGGTGTCCGCCTGCTTGCGCGCCTGCGCAAGCCGGGCGGAGGTTCGGCCATCCCCGGGCTCGTCGTCAACAAGATCGCGCCCGGCTTTCTGACCACGACGCTCAACTCCTTCCCGGAGGGGCTCGTCATCGTCTCGGGCTCCAGCGGCAAGTCGACCACGACGAAGATGCTCGTCGCTGCCCTCCGTGGCCACGGCAAGAAGGTCTTCACCAACCCGTCGACCGCGAACATCACCCAGGGCCTGACCTCGGCACTCCTCGAGGAGGCCAGCCTGGGCGGACGCATCGCGGGCGACATCGCTGTGCTCGAGATGGACGAGGGCCACGGCGCCCTCATCGCCGATGCGCTGAAGCCGCGCGTCGTCGTGCTCACCAATGTGATGGTCGACCAGATCGACCGTTTCCATGACTCCGAGATGGTCGCAGCGATGCTGGAGAAGATCGCGCTGCGTGCCAGCCAGGCCGTTGTGATCAACGCCGACGACGCGTTCCTTGAACAGCTCGTCTCGCGGCTGCACGGCACCGTCGACACTCCGCGCTTCGGCGTGAGCGTCGACGTTCTCGAGCAGAACCCGCGCGGCCTGGGCCTCGCATCCATGACCGAGCGTCGGATGCCGTCCGAGGCAGGCGTGCTCGTGCGCTCGGTCTCGGGCCGCTCCAGCGAGGTCACCATCGACGGTGGACCGCTCACGACCGTGCGGCTACCCGCCCGCGGAACGCACTACGCGGTCGACGCGGCCGCAGCGCTGGCCGGCGCCCGCGCCGTGCTCGGAAGCCGTTTCGACCCGGCGATCGCCGTCTCGACCATCGGGTCGATTCCGCCGGTGTTCGGCCGCGGAGAGACGCTGCAGGTGCGCGGCAAGACGGTCGAGTTCGTGCTCGTGCAGAACCCGGCCAGCTTCCAGCTGAACATCGATCACCTCGACCCGGCCACCGAGCAGATCCTGTTCGCGCTCGGCTCCGATGTGCGCGACCCCAGCTACTTCTGGCCGGTCGACACCTCCGGTCTCGGGCACGTCGACATCGTCTCCGGTTCCAAAGCCGATGAGCTCGCCTTGCAGCTCAGCTACGACAATGTTGAGATCGGCCGCATCGTGCACGATCTCGGCGCGGCCGTCGACGAGTTCCTGGCCTTGCCGGATCCGTCGCGGGGCGTCAAAACGGTCATTTTTTCCGCCGACTCGATGCGGCGCACCCGTGCGCACCTCGGGCTGAGCGCCGTGGAGGCACCCGAATGAGCGCCACTCAGCCAAGCAATCTCACCATTGTCACCCTGTTCCCGAGCCTGCTGAACAGCAACGGCGACGCCGAGAACGCCCGCGTGCTCGCGCGCCGCGCCGAATGGGCCGGTGCCACCGCCCGCGTCGTCGCCATCGAGGATGCGGCCGAGCTGCCGGACCACATCGACGCCGTCGTGATCGGATCCGGCTCAGACACCGACCTCGTCGCAGCGCGCGACAAGCTGCGCACGCTGATCGATGAGCTGCGGCGTTGGGGCACGGAGGGCGTGCCGATGCTTGCGATCGGCACCGGCTGGGAGCTGCTCAGCCATGGGATCGAGCTCGCCGGCACAGCCGGCACCCCCGTGCAGTCCATCGAGGGCATCGGGATCCTGCCCGGGCGAGCGATTCCGCGCGACGTGCGCGTCACCGATGATCTCGTGGTGAAGACGAAGTTCGGCCGTCTGGTCGGCTTCGAGAACCACGCCCGTGACTACAACCACGCCGAGGCGTCTCCGCTCGGTCGGGTGCTCTCCGGCAGCGGCAACGGCCAGGGCTCCAGCCAGGAGGGCGTCGTCATGGGCGACGTCTTCGGCACCCATCTGCACGGTCCGGTGCTGGCGAAGAACCCGTCGCTCGCCGATGAGCTGCTCACCCGCATGTTCCGACGCGCGGGCGCGGAGTACATTCGCGGGGAGCGCGCGGCATCCGTCGACGAAATAGCACGAGCCGCACGCAATCAGATTGCGGTGCGGCTCGGGCTCGAGAGCGAGTAGGGCTGGCTCAGCTCTAGTCGGCTCAGCTCTTCTTGTCGTCCAGAAGGCGGCTCGACTCATCGTGCCAGCTGTGTGCGAGCGCCGAGAGCTTCTCCTGGTGCTTGCGACCGTGGTGAGCGCAGAACAACAGCTCGCCGCTGCTGACGACCACGCGGATGTACGCCTGAGCGCCACATGCATCGCATCGGTCAAGCGCCGTGAGCTGGTGTGGGGTTTCGAGCTCGTCGACCGCACTGTTCGGGCTGGTGATCTGTGACATGGGCTCCTCCTCCATTGCTGATATTCAATGTAAACACGAGAGGCCTTGAACTATGCCTCTTTCGCGTGCTATTTCGCTCACCGCGTAGGCTTTGACGCCCAAGTCGTGACCTAACGGCATTGCGCAGTGTTTCGATCCCGGGGGAACGCCCCGTGATTACTAGGATTGGACCTCGTGAGTTCTGACTATTCCGCCCGCCATCTCTCCGTCCTCGAGGGCCTCGAGGCCGTGCGCAAGCGCCCGGGCATGTACATCGGCTCCACCGACTCGCGCGGCCTCATGCACTGCCTCTGGGAGGTCATCGACAACTCCGTCGACGAGGCCCTCGCCGGGCACGGCACGGAGATCGCCATCGTTCTGCACGCCGACGGCAGCGTCGAGGTGCGCGACAAGGCTCGCGGCATCCCCGTGGACATCGAGCCCAAGACGGGCCTGAGCGGCGTCGAGGTCGTCTTCACCAAGCTGCACGCCGGCGGCAAGTTCGGCGGCGGCTCCTATGCGGCATCCGGTGGCCTGCACGGCGTCGGTGCCTCGGTCGTCAACGCCCTCTCGGAACGCCTCGACGTCGAGGTCGACCGCGGCGGCAAGACCTGGGCGATGTCGTTCCACCGCGGCGAACCCGGCATCTTCGCCGATGCCGACCCGAAGAACCCCAGTCCGGACGCCCCGTTCACCCCCTTCGAGAAGAAGAGCGAACTGCGCGTGGTCGGCAAGACGGCGAAGGGTGTCACCGGCACACGCGTGCGCTACTGGGCGGACCGCCAGATCTTCACCAAGGGCGCCGGCTTCCAGGTCGAGGATCTGCTCGGCCGCGCCCGCCAGACCGCGTTCCTGGTGCCCGGCCTGGCACTCGACATCATCGACGAGACCGGCCCGGAGACCCACACGACCTCGTTCCAGTTCGAGGGGGGCATCTCGGAGTTCGTCGAGCACCTTGCGACGGATGCCGCGCTCACCGAGACCTGGCGGCTGAGCGGCACAGGGCACTTCACCGAGACCGTTCCCGTGCTGAACGAGCACGGCGCCATGCTGCCGACCGAGCTGCAGCGAGACTGCGTCGTCGACATCGCCCTGCGCTGGGGGACCGGCTACGACACCGTCGTCAAGAGCTTCGTCAACATCATCGCGACCCCCAAGGGCGGCTCGCACCAGCTCGGCTTCGACCAGGGGCTGCTCAAGTTCCTGCGCCAACAGGTGGAGTTGAACGCGCGCAGGCTCAAGGTCGGCAGCGACAAGCTCGAGAAGGACGACGTGATGGCCGGCCTCACCGCGGTCATCACGGTGCGCCTGCCCGAACCGCAGTTCGAGGGTCAGACGAAGGAGGTGCTCGGCACGCCGGCCGTGCGCAGCATCGTCGCGAACGTCGTCGCGAAGAGCATGGCCGCGCGGTTCTCGTCGCCCAAGCGCGACGACAAGGCGCAGTCGGCACTGCTGCTCGACAAGGTCGTCGCCGAGATGAAGTCGCGCATCTCCGCACGGGCCCACAAAGAGACGCAGCGCCGCAAGAATGCGCTTGAGAGCTCGTCGCTGCCTGCCAAGCTCGCGGACTGCCGCTCCAACGACGTTGCCAACAGCGAGCTGTTCATCGTCGAGGGCGATTCAGCCCTCGGGACCGCGAAGGTCGCCCGCGACAGCGAGCACCAGGCGTTGTTGCCGATCCGCGGCAAGATCCTCAACGTGCAGAAGGCCAGTGTCTCCGACATGCTGAGCAACGCCGAGTGCGCATCGATCATCCAGGTGATCGGCGCCGGCTCCGGCCGCAGCTTCGACATCTCGACGGCCCGCTACGGCAAGGTCATCATCATGAGCGACGCCGATGTCGACGGCGCGCACATCCGCACGCTGCTGCTCACTTTGTTCTTCCGCTACATGCGCCCGATGATCGAGGAGGGGCGCGTCTTCGCGGCCGTGCCCCCGCTGCACCGGGTCATCGTGATGAACCCGGGCTCCAAGCCGAACGAGACGATCTACACCTACTCCGAGGCGGAGTTGCAGGGCGTTCTCGCCGGGCTGAAGAAGCAGAACAAGCGCTACCAAGACCCGATCCAGCGTTACAAGGGCCTCGGCGAGATGGACGCCGACCAGCTCGCGACAACGACGATGGACCGTCGCCACCGCACGCTCCGCCGCATGAACCTCAGCGATGCCGAGAACGCCGGCCGCGTCTTCGAACTGCTCATGGGCAACGAGGTCGCCCCGCGCAAGGAGTTCATCGTCGAGAGCTCCGACACGCTCTCACGCGACCGCATCGACGTCTAGCGCGTCGGCGCCGCCCGCGGCGGCCGCTCTGCCACTTGCGGTGGCTCCGCGCCACTTGCTGAGCCCAGAGCCACATCATGTGGCGCTGGGCTCAGCAACTGGCGCAGAGCGGGCAGTGCGCCGCCGTGTGACGCCGCTCGCGGGGCTGTCACTGCGGTCAGCGGCGCCGTTGCGGCCCGTTCTGGGGGCGGAGCTGGGGCCGACGGGTGATCGGCAGTCCTGCCTCGAGAAGTATGGCGCGCAGGAGCGGCAGTCGCGTGCCCTCGTCCCAATCCCAGCGGCCACAGTTCCAGCCCGTGACGGCCCGCACCTCGTTCTCGCGCCGTTTCTCCGCCAGCACGATCTGGGCAACCGTGCGGGTATCCCCGGTGCTCAGCGCGTTGCCCAGATACTTGCCATCACCGTCGGCCTCGCCCCAGACGCCGTACTTCGGCCACGCGAGATCCAAGTTCACGGTCCGCCCGCTCCGCGGCAGCACCACCGGGTACTGCAGAACCGGCTCCGGAAACCCCAGCTGCTCGGCGTGCATGCGGCTGACGGTCTCGAGCACACTCTCGACAAGCGTCGTGCACCGTTGGAGAACGGCGAGTACTCTGGCGCTGCCGGGAAAGGGCAACCGCCGTGCGTACACGGCGATCAGCTCCTCCTCTGTGCACCACTGTGGTACGCCGCTGAAGCGCGCGCGGTGGAGCGCGGCATCCACCATCACCATCGCTGTCATCATCGGCATCGTGCGGGCGACATCGATCAGTGTGTCCGGCAGTGAAGTGAGCGCGAGCCCGTTGTGCTCATCGAGCTGAATGCCGTCGCGTCGAGCGAACTCGACGACACCGTTGCGGCGCCGCCCCGACGCGCCGGCCGCCAACAGATACACCTCGGCGGGGATCGGCCGCACGACCGGCAGCCCCCAGAGCACGGCCGCCGAGAACCCGGCGAACACGGGCTGCCGGCGCTGATGCCCGGCCGCGAGCACCGTGGCCCGGTAGCGATCGACCGCGGTCATCGCGGCCGCCTGCTCGCGCGATGCGTACACACCGCGGCGTAGCGGCAGGAGTTGCCCGGCATGCCGCGCCGCGACGAAGCGTGCATGCAGGCCGTTGGCCTCGGCATCGCGGCTGAGGTGAAGTCCGTCGGCCGCGCTGGGAAGAGAATCGCGCATACCGGGATTCTCCTCGGGGTGGGCGCCGGCCGAGAGTCCGATTGCGGCTTGTGGAGAGGGCGGCATCCTGAGTCGCCTGTGCACAACAGTGTCGAGAATGGCGTCGACCCGCTGGGTGCCGCGTGGGCGCACCGCCCCCGGTAACGCGCTGCGCCAGTTGCTGAGCCCAGCGCCACATGATGGGGCGCAGGGCTCAGGAAGTGGCGCAGGGGGCGGTGCGGCGGGCGGATGCCGGGGGCTAGCCGATCTGGCGGCCGACCGCGCCGATCACCGAGTCGAGCGGGGTGCCGGAGGCGTCACGCTTGGAGCCGCCGTCCGGCAGGGCGCGCACCGAACCGTCCGGTCCGACGGCGAGGGCCGGCGGSGAGCCGATCCAGCCGAGCGTGAGCTCGTCCTCGCCCTTCAGGAAGCGCTGGGCGCGCACGCCGCCGGTGGCGCGTCCCTTCGCGGGGAACTCGCTGAAGTCGCTGACCTTCGCGCTGCCCGGATCGATGCCGAGCAGAGTCTGGTTTCCGGCAGCGATCGTGACGACGACCGCCTCGTCAACGGCATCCGGCGCGATGCTCGTGAACGAGATCGCGTGGGTGTCGCTGCCGAGGTTGATGCCGGCCATACCGCCGGCCGGGCAACCCTGCGGGCGCACGGATGCCGCGGCGAAACGCAACAGCTGCGCGTCGGAGGTGACGAACACGAGCTCGTCCTCCTCCCCGCCCTGCACGGCGCCGACGACCTCGTCCTTCGGCTTCAGACCGATGATCTCGAAGTCGGGCTTGTTCGGGTACGCACCGACGGCGACCCGCTTCACAATGCCCTGCTTGGTGCCGAGCGCGATCGAACGGTCCGACTCGAGCGACACGATCGCGAGCACCTTCTCGTCCCTATTGGGCAGCGAGAGGTAGTCGCCGATCTTGACGCCGGCGGCCAGCTGCACCGAGGTCGGCGGCAGCATCGGCAGGTCGACCGGGGTGAAGCGGATCAGGCGACCGAGGCTCGTGACGGCGCCGATCTCGGCGCGGCTCGTCGTGTCGAGACTGCTGCGGATGGCGTCGTGCTTGCTGCGGCGGGCCGGGGGAGTGATCGTGGCCTGCCCCTCCTCGCCGACCGGCAGGTCGACCCTGGCGATGCGGCCCGTGGTGCTGAGGAACACCCGGCACGGCACGTCGGCGACCTCGAGGATCGCGGCGGCACGCTTGGCCGCGGCCCCGGCGATGCTCGGCCTGGCGTCGGTGAGCAGCGTGCGGCGTGGGGTGCCGAAGCGCTCGGCGACCTCGGCGAGCTCGTGCGAGACGAGGGCCTTGATGGCCGGCTTGCTGGCAAGCAGCGCGAGGAGCTCCTCGATCTCGGCCCGCAGCTTGCTGGCTTCCGCCTCGAGCTCGATCAACGAGAATTTGGTCAGGCGGCGCAGCTGCAGCTCGAGGATGTAGTCGGTCTGGATGAGGCTGAGGTCGAAGATGTCCATCAGGCGCGTGCGCGCCTGCGCCGTGTCATCGCTGCCGCGAATGATCTGGATGACCTCGTCGATGTCGAGGATCGCGACGAGAAGGCCCTCGACCAGGTGCAGACGCTCGCGTCGCCGGGCGAGGCGGTACTCGGAACGCCGAGTGACGACCTGCACGCGGTGGTTCACGTAGACGAGCAGCAGTTCGCGCAGGCCGAGGGTCTGCGGTCCGCCGTCGACGAGCGCGACGGCATTGATGTTGAAGGAGTCTTCGAGCGGCGTCAGCCTGTACAACTGCTCCAGCACGGCCTCCGGGCTGAATCCGGTCTTGATGCCGATGACCAGGCGCAGGCCATTGGTGCGGTCGGTGAGGTCGGTGACATCCGAGATGCCGCTGATCTTCTTGGAGTTGACGCCGTCCTTGATCTTCTCGATGACCTTCTCTGGCCCGACGAGGTAGGGGAGCTCGGTGACGACGAGGCCGGTCTTGCGTGCGGTGATCGACTCGACGCTGACGCGTGCGCGGGTCTTGAAGCTGCCGCGCCCGGTCGCATAGGCGTCCTTGATGCCGGCGAGGCCGACAATGGTGCCGCCGGTCGGGAGATCGGGGCCCGGCACGAATTCCATCAGCTCGTCGAGCGTCGCATTCGGGTGGGCGAGGAGGTGGCGGGCAGCGCCGATGACCTCGATGAGGTTGTGCGGCGCCATGTTCGTGGCCATGCCCACCGCGATGCCGCTCGCGCCGTTGACGAGCAGGTTCGGGTAGGCGGCCGGCAGCACATCGGGCTGCATGAACTGGTTGTCGTAGTTCGGCACGAAGTCGACGACGTCTTCGTCGAGGCCCTCGGTCATCGCCAGGGCGGGCGCGGCCAGGCGCGCCTCGGTGTAACGCGACGCTGCCGGTCCGTCATCCAGCGAGCCGAAGTTGCCGTGACCGTCGATCAGCGGCACGCGCAACGTGAACGCCTGCGCCATGCGCACGAGCGTGTCGTAGATCGCGGTGTCACCGTGCGGGTGCAGCTTTCCCATCACCTCGCCGACGACGCGGGCAGACTTGACGTGGCCCTTGTCCGGACGCAGACCCATCTCGGCCATCTGGTAAAGGATGCGGCGCTGTACCGGCTTCAGGCCGTCGCGCGCGTCGGGCAGGGCGCGGGAGTAGATCACCGAGTAGGCGTACTCGAGGAACGAGCCCTGCATCTCGGTGGCGACATCGACGTCTTCGATGCGTTCGGTGAAGTCTGCGCCGGCGGTGCCGGGTGTGTTGGTGCTGTTGCGCGTCATCCGTGATTTCTCGTCGTACCGGGGCAGGGGGCAGGTGCCGCCCGGCGTTATGTCAGACTGGGCGCGATGCCCATGCTACCCGCCCGTATTTCCCGTGGACCTCGCCTTGCCGATGTTCTGCAAAGTTCGCTGCAGAGCGTGCTCGGCGAGGCGAATGCCCTCGCCCTCCCGCACAGCACCCACGCCGTCGTCCTGCTGGTCGACGGCCTCGGCGCCACCGCCCTCCGCAGCCGCGCCGGCCACGCCCGCTTCCTCGCTTCCCGCCTGGCCAAGAGCGACGTCATCGAGGGCGTTTTCCCCTCGACGACCGCCTCCGCCATTGCCACGCTCACCACCGGGGTGGCGCCCGGCCGACACGGCATGGTCGGCTACTCGGTGCTCGACGCCGACAACGACCGCCTCGTCAACCAGCTGAAGGGCTGGGATGCGCAGATGCGCCCGGAAACCTGGCAGTTGCAGCACACGATCTTTGAGACGGCACGGGATGCCGCGGTGCCCGCCTTCGCGATCGGCACCGCGCGCTACGCGGCCTCCGGGCTCACCGACGCCGTGCTGCGCGGAGCGGAGTACGTGAGCGCCGACACGCTCGAGGAGCGTTTCGCGGCCGCGCGAAGCGTGATCGAGAGCACGGAGCGCGCCATCATCTACGTCTACGTCGCCGAGCTCGACATGGCCGCACACGCCAGGGGCTGGGAGTCCGACAAGTGGCTGGGCGAGCTGGAGAAGCTCGACGCCGCCGTCTCCGACTTCGCCCGGGTGCTGCCGAAGGGGGTCGGCGTGCTGGTGACGGCCGACCACGGAATCGTCGACGTCCCGCCGGAGAAGCACGTGCTCTACGACGCGGTGCCGGAGCTCATCGCCGGCGTGCGCCACGTCGGCGGCGAGCCGCGCTGCCTGCAGCTCTACCTGGAACCTGGACTGCCGGCATCCGCCGCCGACGACCTCGCCGAGAGCTGGCGCAGCATCGAGGGCGATCGCGTCTGGGTCTCGACCAGGGCCGAGGCGATCGCCGACGGGATCTTCGGCGATGTGGACCAGCGGGCCGTACCCCGTATCGGCGACGTGATTGTGGCCGCACGCAAGCTCGTCGCCTACTACGACTCGCGCGACATCACCATGGCGGGCCGCAGCATGGTCGGCCAGCACGGCTCGCTGAGCGACGAGGAGATGCGCATCCCCCTCCTGCGGCTGGGGGCGTTCTCGCGCTGAGCGCTGCGGAACGAGAAAGGGGCGGTCGCATCAGCGACCGCCCCTTTCACAACTCCCGTGCTCTAGCTGGGGAACTGGAAACGCTTGACCTGTGGCTTCGGCAGGCGCATGGCGCGCAACTGCAGGGCACGCATCGCCGCGTACCAGCGCACCTTCTCGACCTTGTCCTTGCCGTACTTGGCCGCGAGCTTGCGCGTGAGGCTGAAGCCCAGGATGACGCTGTCGACGACGGCGATCAGGAAGAAGGCCCAGAGAGCGAGGATGCCGTAGGTCTGTACCTCTGGGCTCGGGATGAAGGTGAGGATGATGACGAGGAACATCACCGGGATCATGAACTCACCGATGCTGAAGCGGGCGTCGACGTAGTCGCGCACGTAGCGCTTCTGCTCGCCGCGGTCGCGCATCGGGAGGTACTTCTCCTCGCCGTTGGCCATGCCGATACGGGCACGCTCGCGCGCCTCGGCCGACTTCGCCCGGGCGGCCTTCGCGGCCTCCTTGCGGTCGCCTGGAACGAGGGGCCGCTTGTTGGCGGCCTCCTGCTGCTTGCGGGTCGGCGTCGGGGCGCCCTTGCCGACCGCCGAAACGGTCTCTTCCGTGGATTCGTCGCTGGTCACGGGATCGCTGCCATTGCTGGCCTGGTTCTTTGGCACATCAAGTCCTTGGGTTGGTTCCTTTAAGATTAGTCGTATGAGCGACACCACGCAGACGCCCCCGCAAACTCCCACCGGCACCTCTCACAGCCAGGCAGAGATCGAAGCGGCGGTGCGAGAGAGCGTCGAGCTCGACCTGCCCCGCACGATCGCAGAGCTCTCCGCCCTGGTGCGCATTCCCTCCGTCGCATGGTCGGCCTTCGACCCGGCCAACGTCCAGGCCAGCGCCGAGGCCGTCGCCGCGCTCGTACGCGAGCTCGGTGTCTTCGAGACCGTCGAGATCAAGCGTGCGGCCATCGAGGCCGAGGCGGGCGATTCGGATGCCGGCGAGCTCGGCCAGCCGGCCGTGCTCGCCACCCGGGCTGCCCGCAACGGCCGCCCGACCGTTCTGCTCTACGCGCACCACGACGTACAGCCCCCCGGCGACGACGCCGACTGGGAGTCCGAGCCCTACCAGCCCGTCGTCCGCGGCGACCGTCTCTACGGCCGTGGTGCCGCAGACGACAAGGCCGGGATCATGGCGCACGTGGCATCCGTCCGCTCGCTGATCGAGGCCGTCGGCCCCGACTTCGACCTCGGCATCGCCTTGTTCATCGAGGGGGAGGAGGAGTTCGGCTCCCGCTCCTTCGCGAACTTCCTCCGCGACAACCGGGACGCCCTCGCCGCCGATGCGATCGTCGTCGCCGACTCCAGCAACTGGGACATCACCACCCCGGCACTCACGGTCGCCCTCCGCGGCAACGTCACCTTCAAGCTCACCGTGCGCACCCTCGAGCACGCCTCGCACTCCGGAATGTTCGGGGGAGCGGTGCCGGATGCCATGCTCGCCACGATCCGCCTGCTGGCGACGCTGCACGACGCTGACGGCTCCGTCGCCGTCGACGGCCTCCGCAGCCACGAGACCGTGACGCCGGAATACTCGGAACAGCAGCTCCGCGCCGAGACCGGCCTGCTGCCGGGTGTCTCACCGATCGGGCGCGGCACGATCCTCAGCCGCATCTGGGCGCAGCCGACCGTCACCGTGACCGGCATCGACGCGCCGAGCGTCGCCAACGCCTCCAACACCCTCGCGCCGGTCGTGAGCGTGCGGATCAGTTCCCGGGTGGCCCCAGGGCAGCCGGCATCCGAGGCATTCGCCGCCATCGAGGCGCACCTGCGCGCACACGCGCCGTGGGGCGCAGAACTCACGATCAGCGAGGTGGACAAGGGCGAGGCGTTCCTCGTCGACACCAGCGGCTGGGCCGTGCGCGAGGCCAAGCAGGCCATGGCGGACGCCTGGGGTGTCGAACCGGTCGACACCGGCATCGGCGGCTCGATCCCCTTCATCTCCGACCTGGTGCGCGAGTTCCCCGAGGCCGAGATCCTCGTCACGGGCGTCGAAGACCCCGACTCGCGTGCGCACAGCCCGAATGAGTCACTGCACCTCGGCGTCTTCAAGCGGGCGGTGCTCAGCGAGGCCCTGCTCCTCGCTCGGCTGAACGCTCGGGAATGATCCCAGCCCGCACGGAGTTGACCGGGGTAGAATCTGAACAGATTTCACGACCATTTGGTCTCAGAGGCTGAGGAGCAGCATGACCGACACAAGCACCACGACCGTCGCCGAGCACGGAGTCGGCCTCTCTGAGGCCGCAGCCGCAAAGGTGAAGAGCCTCCTCACGCAGGAGGGTCGCGACGACCTGCGCCTGCGCGTCGCCGTGCAGCCAGGCGGCTGCTCCGGCCTCATCTACCAGCTCTACTTCGACGAGCGTCAGCTCGACGGCGATGCCGTCGTCGACTACGACGGCGTCGAGGTCATCGTCGACAAGATGAGCGTGCCCTACCTCGATGGTGCATCCATCGATTTCGAGGACACGATCCAGAAGCAGGGCTTCACGATCGACAACCCCAACGCCGGCGGCAGCTGCGCGTGCGGTGATTCGTTCCACTGATCCAGCGAGTTATAACGCATCTTCCTCGGGAGGGCATCCAAGCGGATGCCCTCCCGAGGCGGTTTAAGCGGGTTCTGCCCCTGTTTTTTGCGAAATGACTGATGCAACGCCGTACGAATGCACAATCGGGCGCCGCGAGCGGAGTAGGCTAGAAACGGTCAATGGCACTTCCCTGTGAAGTGTCTTCGAGTCTCCCGAAAGGTCACCGGTGCGCAACAATCGCCGACTCCGATGGGCTGCAATTCCAATCGCAGCGACGCTAGCCGTAGTTCTTGCCGGGTGTACCCAGGCACAGCTCAACGGCTTCCTCCCAGGATTCGTGGAGGGTGAAAACCCTGTCACGTCGAACACCTCAATGGTGAGTGGTCTCTGGACCACATCCTGGATCGTGCTGCTTATTGTGGGCCTCATCACATGGGGGCTCATCATCTGGGCCGTCATCGTCTACCGCCGTCGGAAGGGCCAGACTGGCCTGCCCGTACAGCTGCGCTACAACATGCCGATCGAGATCTTCTACACGATCGTTCCCCTGATTCTCGTGCTGGGCTTCTTCGCCTTCACCGCACGTGACCAGGCGGCGATCGAGGCTCCGTACGCCGAGCCCGATGTTGAGATCCAGGTCATGGCCAAGCAGTGGGCGTGGGACTTCAACTACATCAACGAGGACGTCTACTCGCCCGGGATTCAGGCTCAGCCCGAACTCGACGGCGAACCGGGCGCGATCAACGAGGAAGAGCTGCCGACACTGGTGCTCCCCGTTGACCAGAAGATCGAGATCGCTCTCGACAGCCGCGACGTCATCCACTCCTTCTGGGTCATCGACTTCTTGTACAAGAAGGACATGTTCCCCGGCAAGACGAACTACATGTACGTGACCCCCACCAGGGAGGGAACGTACAAGGGCAAGTGTGCCGAGCTCTGCGGCGAGTACCACTCGCTCATGCTCTTCAACGTCGAGGTCGTCTCTCAGGACGAGTACGACGACTACATCCAGTCGCTGCGCGACGCCGGTCAGGAAGGCCAGCTCGGCTTCGAGTACGACCGCAACCAGAACCTGCCCGGCACCGGGGCGCCCGAGCTCAAGGAGGACCACTAGGCCATGAGCACCACCACAGCACCCGCACCGACCTCGACGCCACTCGGCGCTTCGAAGGTCGAGCGCAAGGGCAACATCCTGGTCAAGTGGATCACCTCCACCGACCACAAGGTCATCGGGTACATGTACCTGATCACCTCGTTCATCTACTTCTGCATCGGCGGCGTGATGGCTCTCATCATCCGCGCGCAGCTGTTCGCTCCCGGCCTCGAGATCGTGGCCACCAAGGAGCAGTACAACCAGCTGTTCACGATGCACGGCACAATCATGCTGCTCATGTTCGCGACCCCGCTCTTCGCGGGCTTCGCCAACGTGCTGATGCCGCTGCAGATCGGCGCCCCCGACGTGGCGTTCCCGCGTCTGAACGCCTTCGCATACTGGCTGTTCAACTTCGGTAGCCTCATGGCGGTCGCCGGATTCCTCACCCCGCAGGGTGCGGCATCCTTCGGCTGGTTCGCCTACCAGCCGCTGGCATCAACGACGTTCTCGCCCGGTATCGGCGGAAACCTCTGGATGCTCGGCCTCGGCCTCAGCGGTTTCGGTACCATCCTCGGTGCCGTGAACTTCATCACGACGATCATCACGATGCGTGCCCCCGGTATGACGATGTTCCGCATGCCGATCTTCACCTGGAACACGCTCGTCACCTCGATCCTCGTGCTGATGGCCTTCCCGGTGCTCGCCGCCGCGATGCTGGCTGCAGCCGGCGACCGCGTCTTCGGGATGCACATATATGACCCGGCCAACGGCGGTGTCATCCTCTGGCAACACCTGTTCTGGTTCTTCGGCCACCCCGAGGTCTACATCATCGCCCTGCCGTTCTTCGGCATCGTGTCCGAGGTCTTCCCGGTGTTCAGCCGCAAGCCGATCTTCGGTTACAAGACGCTCGTCTACGCGACGATCTCCATCGCGGCCCTCTCGGTCACGGTGTGGGCTCACCACATGTACGTCACCGGCTCGGTGCTGCTGCCCTTCTTCTCGCTGATGACGATGCTCATCGCCGTGCCGACGGGTGTGAAGATCTTCAACTGGATCGGCACGATGTGGCGAGGGTCGTTGACCTTCGAAACACCGATGCTCTGGGCGATCGGCTTCCTCGTCACCTTCACCTTCGGTGGTCTCACCGGCGTGATCCTGGCTTCGCCGCCGCTCGACTTCCACGTGTCAGACACCTACTTCGTTGTCGCGCACTTCCACTACGTCGTCTTCGGCACCGTCGTGTTCGCCATGTTCAGTGGCTTCTACTTCTGGTGGCCCAAGTGGACAGGCAAGATGCTCAACGAGCGCCTCGGCAAGTGGCACTTCTGGCTGCTCTTCATCGGCTTCCACACGACCTTCCTCGTGCAGCACTGGCTCGGCGTCGTCGGCATGCCGCGTCGTTACGCCAGCTACCTGCCGAGCGATGGCTTCACCTGGATGAACGAGCTCTCCACGATCGGCTCCATGGTTCTTGCCTCCTCGATGATCCCGTTCTTCCTGAACGTGTACATCACGGCGCGCAACGCTCCCAAGGTCACCGTCAACGACCCCTGGGGTTACGGCGGATCGCTGGAGTGGGCCACCTCGTGCCCGCCGCCGCGTCACAACTTCACGTCGATCCCGCGCATCCGCTCCGAGCGGCCCGCATTCGACCTGAACCACCCCGAGGCTGCCCTGCCCATCGGTGTCGGCCCGGCCAAGGACGCTCCTGATGCGCCCACCTTCGATGCCGCGTCGGAGAGGATCAAGTAAATGCGCGTCAATTCCGTACTGTTCTGGATCCTGACCGTCTTCTTCGTGGTCGTCGCAGCGATCTACGGCTTCTGGACCGTCATCGACACCGGTCACCTCGAGTGGGTCGGCACGATCGCCATCGCCCTCTCCGGCATCCTCTCCGGGTTCATCGCCTTCTACCTTGACCGCGTCTTCGCGGCCCAGGGCGGCGACCTCCCCGAGGACCGCCTCGACGCCAACATCGACGACGGAGACGCCGAGCTCGGCTTCTTCAGCCCGTGGAGCTGGTGGCCGATCATGCTCGGTGGCGCACTGGCGCTGTTCATGCTCGGTCTGGCCGTCGGTTTCTGGATCTCCTTCATCGCCGTCGGAATCCTGGCCATCAGCATCGTCGGATGGGTCTACGAGTACTACCGCGGTCTGTTCGCACGCTAAGCACGCAGCACACAGAGGAGGCCTCGCGCATGTCACAACGGCGCGGGGCCTCCTCTGTTGTATCCGCCGTTGTGTCCGCGGACTCCGCCTTCTGGACGGCGTCGTGGATGCCGCACGAGCGCGCCGAGACGGCGTCGTGGCTGCTCCGCGCTGACCGTGGTGTGACGAACCGGGCGAACTCCGCCGTGCCGCAGGAGCCCGCCACCACGGCGATCGAGGAGCTCGAGGCCTTCTACGCCGAACGGTCCCTCCCTGCCGTTGCCCAGATCCCGAAACACCCTCGGTTCTCAGAGCTCGACGGCGAGCTCGCCGCGCGCGGCTACACGCTGCACACGCCGACTCTCGTGCAACTGCTGCGGCTGCGGCCGGAGCACTCCGGCGTCAGCGGCGCGGCGGTCACCGCTGAACCGTCAGCGGAATGGACGGCACGCTATCTCGCCACCGATGGCCGCGGCGATGAACGAGCCGACGCGGTTCAGCTGGAGATCGTCACCCGAACGCCGGCACGGTACCTGATGAGCGCGGACTCAGACGTCGCCGTCGCCCGGTTGAGCGTGCATGGCGACATCGCCGTGCTCAGTTGCATGAGTGTGGCCGGCGCCCACCGCGGCCGCGGCCATGGCGGAATGCTGCTTCGCGCGGCAGTGGGAGAGGCTGCGGCGCTCGGCTGCAGACACGTCGCCCTCCAGGTGGCCGCGGACAACGTCGCCGCCCTCCGCCTGTACGGCGCGGCCGGCTTCGCGACGGTTGACCGATACCACTACCGGGTCGGGCCTGCTACCGGAGAATAGGGCGAAAGAGCAGGACGTCGACGCTGACGGTCGTGGAGATCAGCTCGCTGGCGCCGGCGACGGGGGAGTCGGCCATGGGGGAGTCGGCTGCGTGGTGGGCCGATGGCCCCATCGAGACGAGCTGATCCGCTTCCGTCGCGCTCAGCACTGCCGCGTACTCGACCCGCTCCCTGCGTTCCAGGGCGAACAGCGCCGCGGCGTCGTCGACGAGTCGCTCGGCCTTGTCTGCCGGGATGTCCAGCGCGCGGCCGTCGGCACGGAGCTCCCGGATGTGCGCGGCCGTCGGAACGACGACGAGCAGGGCACCCTCCGGGTCGAGCACCCGGTGGAACTCGGGCAGGTTCCGCGGCGCGAACACGGTCATGACGAGCCCGGCAACGGCATCCCGGACGGGAAGCGGCTGCCACGTGTCGGCGACGAGCCCGTCACAGCGCGCGCCGATGCCGCGCACCGTGCGGGCGACGGCATGGGGGGAGATGTCCATGGCGAGTGCCGAGGCTTCGTCGCCCTGTGAGGCCAGCACACCGTCGAGGTAGTACCCAGTGCCACATCCGGCGTCGAAGACGCTCCGAGGGCCCTTCGCGAGCCCCGCGGAGCCGAATGTGGCAACCGACTCGCGCAGCGGCGCATAGTGGCCGCCGTCGAGGAATGCCTGCCGGGCGTCGAGCATCGCGGGGGAGTCGCCGATCATCCGGTTGCCGGATGCCAGCATGTTCACGTAGCCGCGCTTGTTGACGTCGAAGCTGTGACCGTTCGGGCATCGCACGGTCAGCGGTGGTTGCGGCAGCACGGCTTCACCGCAGTGTGGGCACCGCAACCACGCGGCGAGACTCTCGAGGGTCACGGCGTTCCTTCCGGCACAGCTGACGCTGAACACAGCAGCTACTGAAACGAGAAGGGCGTTGGAGACGCGTGTACGTCTCCAACGCCCTGATCAAGCGGTTCTCGCTAGTGGTGCTCTCCGTGCGACTGCTCGATCTCCGCCTTGCTGACGGGAGCGATGCGGTCTTCGAAGAACCAGCGCGAGAGGGCAGCACGCAGGTGCTGGCCGGGGGTGATCTTGCCCTTGGCGTTCGGGCGGATCATCAGCGGCTTGTAGTCCTTGTAGTCGACCAGGCGCCAGCGCTCGTACTCGTCGAGGGGCTCGTGCACCTCGATGAACTCGCCGCCGGGCAGCTTCACGATGCGGCCGGACTCGAAGCCGTGCAGGACGATCTCGCGGTCCTTCTTCTGCAGGGCGATGCAGACGCGCTTCGTGATGAAGTACGCCACAAACGGTCCGAGGATCAGCATGGCCTGGAGGCCGTGGATCACGCCCTCCATCGTCAGCTTGAAGTGCGTCGCGATGATGTCCGAGCTGGCCGCTGCCCAGAGGGCGGCGTAGAACGTGACACCGGCTGCGCCGATCGCCGTGCGGGTCGGTGCGTTGCGCGGGCGGTCGAGCACGTGGTGTTCGCGCTTGTCGCCGGTGATCCAGGCCTCGATGAACGGGTAGATCAGGACCAGCACGATGAAGATGCCGATGATGATCAGCGGAGCCAGGATGTTGAACGACCAGGTGCGGTCGAACAGCACGAACTCCCAGCCCGGCGGAACGAGGCGCAGCGCGCCGTCAGCGAATCCGATGTACCAGTCAGGCTGGGTACCGGCGGAAACGGGTGACGGGTCGTACGGGCCGTAGTTCCAGATCGGGTTGATCGTGAACAGCGAGGCGATCAGCGTGACGATACCGAAGACGATGAAGAAGAATCCACCGGCCTTCGCGGTGTACACCGGAAGGATCGGGTACCCGACGACGGTCTGCTCGTTCTTGCCGGCGCCCGGGTACTGCGTGTGCTTGTGCACGACGACGAACAAAAGGTGCAGCGCGATGAAGAGCACGACGATCGCGGGCAGCAGCAGGATGTGCAGCGTGTAGAGGCGGCCGACGATCTGGTCACCAGGGAACTCGCCGCCGAAGAACAGGAACGACGTCCAGGTTCCGATGACGGGGATGCCCTTGATGATTCCGTCGATGATGCGCAGGCCGTTTCCGGAGAGCAGGTCATCGGGGAGCGAGTATCCGGTGAAGCCCTCGGCCATGGCCAGGATGAACAGCACGAAGCCGATGACCCAGTTGAGCTCGCGCGGCTTGCGGAACGCACCGGTGAAGAAGATGCGGAGCATGTGCAGGCCGATGGACGCCACGAAGAGCAGGGCAGCCCAGTGGTGCACCTGGCGCATCAGCAGTCCGCCACGGATGTCGAAGGAGATGTCCATCGTCGACGACATCGCCGCCGACATGGCGACACCCTTGAGCGGCACGTAGGAGCCGTCGTAGTGCACCTCGACCATGGAGGCCTGGAAGAAGAACGTCAGGAACGATCCCGAGAGCAGGATGACGACGAAGGAGAAGAGCGCGACCTCACCGAGCAGGAACGACCAGTGGTCGGGGAAGATCTTGCGACCGAACTCCTTGACCGCACCGGAGACGCTGGTGCGTTCGTCAAGATAATTCGCTGCGGCGGCCGTGAACCCACCGGGCTTCTGCGCTGCCGAATCCGAAGACTTCGGTGCGCTCGTGGTAGTTGCGGTGCTCAATGACGCTCCCAGAAGCTCGGGCCGACAGGTTCAGTGAAGTCGCTCTGTGCGATGAGGTAGCCCTCGTCGTCCACCGCAATCGGCAGCTGTGGCAACGCACGAGCGGCCGGTCCGAAGATGACCTCACAGTGGTTGGACACGTCGAACTGCGACTGGTGGCACGGGCAGAGCAGGTGGTGCGTCTGCTGCTCGTACAGAGCGACAGGGCAACCAACGTGGGTGCAGATCTTGGAGTACGCGACGATGCCGTCGTACGACCAGCCGGCACGCTCGGGAAGCTCGTGGAGATCCTCGGGCTTCAGGCGCATCAGCAGAACGACCGCCTTCGCCTTCTCCTCGAGGTAGCCCTCACCGTGACCGAGGTCGGTGAGGCCCTCGGGGATCACGTGGAACGCGCTGCCCAGCGTGACGTCGGAGGCCTTGATCGGAGCACCGCTCGGGTCACTCGCGAGGCGGGTTCCCTTCGCCCACATGGTGTGCGAGAGCAGTTCGACCGGGTTCTGGTCCTGCGGAGCCAGGCCGCGGAAGAGAACGACGGCGGGGAGCGGGAAGGCGACGAGCGCACCGATCAGCGTGTTGCGGATCAGGGTGCGACGGCCGAAACCGGACTCCTCGTTGGCTTCCTCGAAGATCTCGACCGCGCGGGCGCGGGTCTCTTCGGTGCCACGGGTGGCGTGACGGACGTCGATGCCCTCTTTGTCGGACATGAGCGCCTTGGCCCAGTGCACTGCACCGATGCCGATGGCGAGGAGCCCGAGGGTGATGCCGAGGCCGACGAACATGTTGTTCAGGCGCACGTCTCCGACGTCGTTCGACTCCATCGGGAACAGCATGTAGGCGGCGACCGCCCAGATGCTGCCGACGATCGACAGGTAGAAGAGTGTGTAGACGGTGCGCTCTGCGCGCTTCTCAGCCTTCGGATCGACATCCGTGACTCGCGCGCGGTGCGGCGGCAGTCCGGGGTCGGTCAGGGCGTCGCGCGTGATGACGGCGAGGCCTGCGGATTCTTCCGCATGGGCGAGGCCCGACGAATCGGCAGCGGTGATGTCCTTACCGCCGTTATCGTCCTGTGCCATGGTTCTCCTTTGTACGCTGTGTCATTGCTTGCGTAGATCAGTTGGACTTTGCCGTGATCCACACGGTCAGGGCAACAATCGCGCCGAGACCAAAGATCCAGATGAACAGACCCTCTGAAACGGGGCCGAGCGCACCGAGCTCGAATCCGCCGGGGGAGCGGTTGTCCTGCACGTACTTCAGGTACGTGATGATGTCGCGCTTGTCTTCGGGGGTGATGTTCATGTCGCTGAAGACGGGCATGTTCTGCGGGCCGGTGACCATGGCCTCGTAGATGTGCGTTCCGGAGACGTCGGTCAGCGCCGGGGCGAACTTGCCCTCGGTGAGAGCTCCACCTGCGCCGGCCACGTTGTGGCACATCGCGCAGTTGATGCGGAACAGCTCAGCGCCGTTCGCCGCGTTTCCGCCGCCGTCAACGAGTTCGGGGTCCGGAATTCCGGGGCCGGGGGCCGTGGAGGCGACGAAGGCGGCGAGTGCCTTGATCTGCTCCTCGGTGAACTGGACGGGCTTCTCTTCGGCCTGCGGTCCGTGCATCTGCATCGGCATGCGGCCGGTTCCGACCTGGAAGTCGACAGCGGCAGCGCCGACACCGATCAGGCTGGGTCCGTCGCCGGTGCCCTGGGCCTCGAGGCCGTGGCAGGTTGCACAGTTCGCCTGGAAGAGCTTCTTGCCCTCGTCGATTGTCTGCTGCGAGGTGATGTCGGTCTCTGCCGACGCGGTGCTCGCACTGAAGGCGGTGTATGCGCCGCCGGTGAAGACCAGTCCGATTGCGAGCAGTGCGACGGTCGCCAGGGGGTGGCGACGACCAGTCTTGCGCGCTGCGCGCTTCGTGGGCTTGGGGTTCTCGGTCATGGGAAGTGATCCGCTCCTGATTGCTATTTGAGAACGTAGATGACCAGGAAGAGCCCGATCCAGACGACGTCAACGAAGTGCCAGTAGTAAGAAACGACGATGGCGCTGGTGGCTTCGCGGTGACCGAAGTTGCGGCCCTGTACCGAGAAGAAGCGACCGATCACGAGCAGGAAGGCGAAGAGGCCCGCCGTCACGTGGATGCCGTGGAAGCCGGTGGTGATGTAGAACGCCGATCCGTACGCGTTGGAGGAGAGCGAGATGCCCTCGGACACCAAGGTGGCGTACTCGAAGATCTGACCGGCGACGAAGATCGCGCCCAGCGCGTAGGTGAGGAAGAACCACTCGACGGTGCCCCACTGCGTGGGCTTCCAGCCGGTGGAACGTGCCTGCATCCTCTCGGCCGCGAAGACACCGAACTGGCACGTGAACGACGACGCGATGAGGATCAGCGTGTTCGTCAGCGCGAAGGGGAAGTTGTGACGCGCGGTCTCAAACTCCCACAGCTCTGGGCTCGTGGAGCGCAAGGTGAAGTAGATGGCAAAGAGGCCAGCGAAGAACATGACTTCGCTGCCCAGCCAGACGATGGTGCCCACCGCCACGGTATTGGGCCTGTTGATGGCGGGCGCGCTGGCCGGCTGAGTAATTGAAGTGCTCGTCACTCCTCCATTATGGCCGAAATACTCGCAGGGTTTTCCCATTCAGGGCGGACTGTCGTCGAAAACTTTGGTTAGGGGAGCCTTAGTTTCAAGGCCAGAACGCTGAGAATCAGCGGTGAATCACAGTGGATCCGCAGGGAATCCCCGTGCTCCTAGGATTGAGCACATGCTTGAGATTCAGTCGTGGCCATCCGTTCTCACTTCGCTGCTCGCCGGCGAAGACCTGAGTGTCGCGGATGCCGCCTGGTGCATGGATCAGGTCATGATCGGCGAAGCGAGCGAAGCTCAGCTCGCCGCGTTCCTTGTCGCACTGCGGGCGAAGGGCGAGACCGTCAACGAAATCGTCGGTTTCCGCGACGCGATCCTGGATCACGCGGTGCCTCTCGAAGTCGATTCCATGGCGCTGGACATCGTCGGAACGGGCGGTGACCGCTTCGGCACCGTGAACGTGTCGACGATGGCCTCGGTCGTGTCGGCCGCGGCCGGCATCCCCGTGATCAAGCACGGCAACCGTGCTGCCAGCTCGGCATCCGGTTCCTCCGATGTGCTCGCGGCCCTCGGAATCGACCTCACCCTCTCTGCTGGGCGTGTCGCCGAGATCCTCGCCGAGGCCGGCATCACCTTCGCCTACGCGGCGGCGTTCCACCCGGGCTTCCGGCATGCCGGAGCCGTGCGCAGCCAACTCGGCATTCCCACGGTGTTCAACTACCTGGGCCCTCTCTGCAACCCGGCCCGTCCGGAGGCATCGGCCGTCGGAGTCGCGCAGCTGGACCGGGTGCCGCTCTTCGTCGGCGTCTTCCAGACGCGTGGAGCCACCGCACTCGTGTTCCGCGGAGACGACGGCCTCGATGAGATGACGACGACCGGCCACAGCCACGTCTGGGAGGTGTCGCGCGGTCTCGTGACCGAGCACGACATCGACCCCCGGGATCTGGGCGTCAAGCGGGCGAGGATGAGCGATCTGCTCGGTGGCGACGCCGAGCACAACGCCGCCGTCGTGCACCGCATCTTCGCGGGGGAGACTGGGCCCGTGCGCGACATCGTCCTGCTGAACGCGGCAGCCGGTCTCGTCTCCTTTGACCTGGCCAACGATCCGGCCCAGAGTCAGATCAGCATCCTCGAGCGCTTCAGCGCGAAGATGGCCATCGCAGCGGAGACGATCGACTCCGGCGCGGCCGCGAACAAGCTGGCCCAGTGGGTCGAGGCGTCCAAGGGGTAGACGCCCCGACCCGGCTGGCGCTACTTGACGTCGTCGTCGACCCAATCGAGGGTCTTCGTGACGGCCTTCTTCCAGTTGCGCAGGAGTCGCGCGGCCTCCTCCGGATCCATCTGCGGGGTCCACCGGCTGTCTTCCTGCCAGTTCGCGCGCAGTTCATCGAGTCCGCTCCAGAAGCCGACGGCGAGTCCGGCGGCGTACGCCGCGCCGAGCGCCGTGGTCTCGGCGACGACGGGTCGAACGACAGGCACTCCGAGGATGTCCGCCTGGAACTGCATCAGCAGGTTGTTGGCGATCATGCCGCCGTCGACCTTCAGCTCGGTCAGGTCGACCCCGGAGTCGGCGTTGACGGCGTCGAGCACCTCGCGGGTCTGGAACGCCGTCGCCTCGAGGGCGGCACGCGCAATGTGCCCCTTGTTGACGTAGCGGGTCAGGCCGACGAGCGCGCCGCGGGCGTCTGCACGCCAGTACGGGGCGAACAGGCCGGAGAACGCCGGCACGAAGTAGGCGCCGCCGTTGTCGTCGACCGTGCGTGCGAGCGCCTCGACCTCTGCGGCGGAGCTGAACAGCCCGAGGTTGTCGCGGAGCCACTGGATCAGCGAACCCGTCACGGCGATCGAGCCCTCGAGCGCGTAGTGCGGTTTCGCGTCGCCGAGCTTGTATCCGAGGGTCGTCAACAGACCGTTCTTGGAGTGGACGATCTCCTCACCCGTGTTGAAGATGAGGAAGTTGCCGGTTCCGTAGGTGTTCTTCGACTCTCCGGTGTCGAAGGCGGCCTGACCGAACGTCGCGGCCTGCTGGTCGCCGAGGATGCCGGCGATCGGGGTCTCGCGCAGCAGCGAGTTCTCGTGCGCGTGGCCGTACACCTCAGACGAGGAGCGGATGTCGGGCAGCATCGAGCGCGGCACATCGAACGCGGCGAGGATCTCGTCGTCCCACTGCAGGGTCTCGAGGTCCATGAACAGGGTGCGGCTGGCGTTCGTCACATCGGTCGCGTGCACGCCGCCGTCCACGCCGCCGGTCAGGTTCCACAGAACCCAGCAGTCGGTGGTGCCGAAGAGCAGTTCGCCGGCATCCGCCGCCTCACGGGCACCGGGCACGTTCTCGAGGATCCAGACGATCTTCGTGCCGGAGAAGTAGGTGGCCAGGGGCAGGCCGACCTGCTGCTTGAAGCGCTCGACACCGCCGTCGGCCGCGAGGCGGTCGACGATCGGCTGGGTGCGGGTGTCCTGCCAGACGATGGCGTTGTAGACGGGCCTGCCGGTGTTCTTGTTCCACACGACAGCCGTCTCGCGCTGGTTGGTGATGCCGACCGATGCGATGTCGTGGCGGGTCAGATTCGCCTTGCCGAGGGCCTGGCCGATCACTTCGCGCACGTTGTCCCAGATCTGGGTGGCGTTGTGCTCGACCCAACCGGCCTGCGGGAAGATCTGCTCGTGCTCAAGCTGCCCGGTCGAGATGATCGATCCGGCCTTGTCGAAGATGATGGCGCGTGAGCTCGTGGTGCCTTGGTCAATGGCGAGTACATAGTCAGCCATGGGGGTGCTCCTTTTGAGAGAGTCGGTGAAGCGAGTGGATTGAGGGTTCCGAAAAGAACCTGGGGGGCCTGAAAAGAATGAGGGCCGACTCGGCGATGCCGAGCCGGCCCAGTGGGGGTCAGGTGAGGAGAGGCAGTAGCACGATCGCCGACCAACCTGCGATCAGGCCACCGATGATGGGGCCGACGACGGGCACCCAGGAGTAGCTCCAGTCCGATGCACCCTTGCCCTTGATCGGCAGGATGAAGTGCGCGATGCGTGGGCCGAGGTCACGGGCTGGGTTGATGGCGTAGCCGGTCGGGCCACCGAGGGAGGCACCGATACCGATAACGAGGAGAGCGACGGGGAGAGCGCCGAGCGCGGCAAGGCCGCCCTCGCCCTGTCGACCGCCACCGAAACCGATCACGACGAACACCAGCACGAAGGTGCCGATGATCTCGGTGACGAGGTTCCAGCCGTAGGAGCGAATGGCGGGGCCGGTCGAGAACACACCGAGCTTGTTGGCCGGCTCCGGTTCTGCGTCGAAGTGCTGCTTGTACGCCAGCCACACGACGATGGCACCGATGATGGCACCGATCAGCTGTGCGGCGATGTAGGTGAGAACCGAGACGGGGTCGACAGGAACGGCGATCCCGGCTGCAGCGTTACCGAACTCCGTCGCGCCGTTCGCGACGAGGCCGAGCGTCACAGCCGGGTTGAGGTGGGCGCCGGAGGCATACGCGACGATGACGCCGGCGAAGACCGCGAGGCCCCAGCCGATGTTCACCATCAGGAAGCCGCCACCGAGACCCTTGTTCTTGGCCAGCGCGACGTTGGCGACAACGCCACAGCCGAGCAGCACGAGCATCGCGGTGCCTACCAACTCTGAAAGAAATACAACTCCGAGATTGTCCACGTTGACCTTTCTTGTTCGTCGCTGCGCGGCCGATCAAGGGCGTTGCAACGCTCCGATGCCTAACAACATAGTGCTGGGCGGCTCGGATGGGAATGCCCTGCCCCAAACCCTGCCCCTCGGGCTACCGCGGGCGCGCTTTTAGCCGTAGTTTGAGCTGAGTAGCCGAGTGATTCGCCGTCGCCGCACCGTTGCGCGGGGGCCTTCAACGGAAGGAAAGCTTGTGAAGAAACTCATCAATGACCCGAAGAACGTCGTCACGGAGGCGGTGAGCGGGTTCGCAACCGCGCACAGCGACATCGTCCGCGCGGAACTCGACCCCGTCTTCGTCGTGCGCAGCGATGCGCCGCGCGCCGGCAAGGTCGGAATCGTCAGCGGTGGTGGCAGCGGCCACGAACCCCTGCATGCGGGATTCGTTGGCTTCGGCATGCTGGATGCCGCAGTGCCCGGTCCCGTGTTCACCTCGCCGACCCCCGACCCCATCGTGGCCGCGACGAAGGCCGTCGACGGCGGAGCCGGCGTGCTCCACATCGTGAAGAACTACACCGGAGATGTGCTGAATTTCGAGACGGCCGCCGACCTGGCGGCCGCTGAGGGCATTGAGGTGGCATCCGTCATCGTCGACGACGACGTCGCCGTGAAGGATTCGCTCTACACGGCCGGCCGCCGCGGCGTCGCCGGAACGGTGCTGGTCGAGAAGATTGCGGGCGCTGCAGCCGAGCGCGGCGATGATCTTGCCGCGGTCAGCGCGATCGCCACGAAGGTCAACTCCCGGGTGCGCACCATGGGCGTCGCACTGACCGCCTGCGTCGTGCCGCACGCCGGTGAACCGAGCTTCACACTCGCCGACGACGAGATCGAGATCGGAATCGGCATCCACGGCGAACCTGGCCGCGAACGCATCAAGCTCGAGCCGGCAGACGGCATCGTCGATCGACTGCTCGGCGCCGTTCTGGAGGACATGCCGTTCGAGGCGGGGGAGGACGCCCTGCTTCTCGTCAATGGAATGGGTGGAACGCCCCAGGTTGAGCTGTACATCGTCTACCGTCGTGCGGCCGAGATCCTCGCCGAGCGCGGGGTGACCGTCTCCCGCTCGCTGGTCGGCAACTTCACGACGTCGCTCGAGATGCAGGGCGTGTCGATCTCGGTGCTCAAGCTCGATGACGAGCTCACTGCGCTCTGGGATGCCCCCGTGCACACCGCGGCGCTGCGGTGGGGACGCTGATGGGGGAGAGCCTCGGAGCGGACTGGGCCAGGGCCTGGATCATCGCATCGGCCGAGGTGCTGGCCGACAACCGGGTGGCCCTGATCACACTCGATCGAGAGATCGGCGACGGCGACCACGGCGAGAACATGGACAGAGGTTTCCAGGCGGCGCTCATCAGACTCGATGACCTGCCGGACACCGCCACCCCCGGCGACGTCTTCAAGGTCGTCGCGACGACGTTGATCTCCACCGTTGGCGGCGCCGCCGGTCCGCTCTACGGCACGGCCTTCCTGAAGGCCTCGCTCGCGGTCGGCGCCGCGGAACGGCTGGACGGTCCGGCGCTCGTGCTTGCGCTCACCGCCGCCAGAGACGGCATTGTGCTGCGTGGCAAAGCCGAATCGGGCGACAAGACGATGATCGACGCATGGACGCCGGCCGTCGATGCGGCAGCGGCCGCCGTGGAGGCCGGAGCGAGCCCGCACGACGTGCTGCGGGCGGCGGCGGATGCCGCCGAACGCGGCGCGGAGGCCACAGAGCCACTCGTCGCCCGCAAAGGACGCGCCAGCTACCTGGGGGAGCGGGCGATCGGCCACCGCGATCCGGGAGCACAGTCGAGCGCGTTGCTGTTGCGCGCGGCAGAGCAGGTCGCCGGAGCCGCGTCGTGACGGCCGGCGCCGCCGCATCCACCGCCCGGGTCGGCCTCGTCTTCGTCTCGCACAGCGACAAGATCGCCGACGGTCTGCGGGAGCTCGCCGCGCAGATGGCGCAGAACGCGCCCATGGCAGCGGCCGGTGGCACGGATGACGGTCGGATCGGGACGAGCTTCGACAAGGTGACCGCGGCCATCGCCGCCGTCGACCAGGGTGTCGGTGTCGTCGTGCTGTGCGACCTGGGCTCGGCGATCCTGACCGCGGAGACCGCGCTGGACTTCCTGGACGATTCCGTGCGCGAGAAGGTGCGCATCGTGGACGCGCCGCTGATCGAGGGCGGCGTCGCCGCTGCGGTCGCGAGCGAGGTCGGCGGAACGTTGCACACGGTCATGGAGGCGGCGGAGTCCGCGGGCGGCACGACTGCCTTCAGCGCCGGAAGCCTGGAGCCGGCGGAGCCAGCAGAGCCGGCTCCGACCAGCGGCTACTCGCGCACCGTGACGCTGATCAACAAGGACGGCCTACATGCGCGCCCCGCTGCCGACTTCGTCAAGCTCGCGAACACCTTCCCCGCACGAGTGACGGTGAACGGCACCGATGCGCGCAGCCTGCTCGGCATCATGGCGATGGGTCTGGTCAAGGGAACGACTGTTGTGCTCGCCAGTGAGGACCCGGTCGGGTCCGACGCGGTCGACGCACTCGCCACCCTCGTCGAGTCGGGCTTCGGCGAGGCCTGATCACGCTCAGCGGCGCGCTCGGATTGACTCTGTTGACGAGCGACGCGGCGGGCGTAGTATGACGCCATGAGCCGCGACGATGTCACGCAGGCCGAAGAAAATGCCTTCGTGCGATTCTTTGAACGAGTGAACAAGCAGGTCGAGAAGGCCATTGGTTCTCCTCCGATCTCCGTGGGTGCAGCGGAGGAGATTCCGGTCGCCCTCCGGCTGTGCCCACTGTGCGGGCATCAGATGCGAGAGCACAGCATTGACGAGTCCACCGCGAACGTGCTCGTGCACTGCCCGGTACCCGATGAGGAGCGCCGGCCGAGCCCCGCGCGCCACGAGCCGCTGGGGGAGCTGGGCATGCCGGCATCCGCGCATCGGCTGGAGAAGCTTGCCAAGCGCGAGTGAATGCCGGAGCCGGGGCGGGTAGGCTCGCACTCATGAAGGCGCTGCAGGAACGAATGGCGGTCACACTGACCGTCGCGTTCGTTGCGTACGCGCTGGTCGTGCAGGCACCACCGGATGCCGCGCTGCTCACCACCGCTGTGATGCTGGCCGCCGCATTCACCCTCGGTGCCCGCTACCTCGCCGTCGGCATCGCGGCTGGGGAGTTGCGCATCGGTGCCCGTTCCCGGGCGCACAGCGAGGTGCTCTCACGCGCCATCGAGCCACAACACCCGAACACCGCGGGCAGACCCCGCACCAGGGCGCCGGCCCAGGCAGAGGCGACCGCGTAATCAGCGTGCCGCGAATCGACGATTCGCAGGCAGCGGCGCGGTCGCATATGTGACCGCACATCCCTCTGCCTGATTGGAATTCCCCTCGTGGACCTCTACGCTTTCGCGCCCATCGCGGCGCTGCTCGAACTCGCCTCAGTGGCCGTCAACGGCCTCGCCTCCCTCTTCACGCCGTTCGCCGGCGCCTCCGCGATGGCGCTGGCCATCGTCGCCCTCACCGTTCTCGTACGCATCTGCCTGATCCCACTCGGCGCCGCCCAGGCGCGGGCCGAGGTCACTCGACGCCGAATCGCGCCGAAGCTGCGCGAACTCCAAACCCGCCACAAGAAGAACCCGGAAAAGCTCCAGCGCGCGACCCTGGAGTTGTACGCAGAGGAGAAGGCGTCTCCGTTTGCCGGCATGCTCCCCGCTCTTGCGCAGGCCCCGGTGCTCTCCATCGTGTACGGGCTCTTCATCCTCGCCACTATCAACGGCCACCCCAACGCGCTGCTGCACGAGACCCTCCTCGGCGTTCCGCTCGGCACCAGCTTCCTCTCCGTTGTCAACGGGAGCGCAGCGTGGCCGGGGGCGGCCGTCTTCCTCGGCATGTTCGCGGCGATCGCCGCTGTCGCGTACACCTCGCGCCGCGTGATGCTCGCCCAGCAGGCGCAGTCGTCGGAGGAGATGCCGGCCACGATGGCGAGGGTCAGCGGTGTGCTGAGCTGGATGCCTTTCATCACGGTGATCTTCGCCGCGATCGTGCCGCTGGCTGCCGCGATCTATCTCACAGTGACGACGGCCTGGACGCTCGGCGAGCGGCAAATTCTGCGCCGTCGCGCGGAACGGCGGGCCTTAATCACTGAATGATCAACATAATGAAGTAACATCACAGTGTGTCTGACTCCGCATCCATCGCTGCTCTCGACCGCCTGTTGCAGCTCACCGTGCTCCTCGGGCGCGACATGGACGAGAGCCTGGCGCGCGACGGAATCTCCCGGTCGCGCGCGCCCGTGCTGTGGGTGATTTCGGCGGCCGGGCCGCGAACGCAGCGCGAGCTCGCCGATTCGCTGCACGTGAGCCCGCGCAACATCACCGGACTCGTCGACGGCCTCGTTGCCGACGGTTTCGTGAGCAGGCAGCCACACCCGCGCGACCGGCGTGCTGCACTGGTGACATTGACCCACGCCGGGGAGGCGCTCGTCGCGAAGCTGGCGGCCGAGCAAGAGCAGTTCACACGGCAGCTCTTCGGTGAGTGGAAGCCGAGCGAGTTGGCCGCGTTCTCGCGAGGTCTGGATCGCACCGTCATCCGTCTGCAGCATCTCATCGAGACGGAGGCATCGTGACGCGGCCGAGGCTGCGCCTCGCTGCCGGGCGACAGGCTCGCCTCGGCTTCGTACACTGTGACTGTGAGCACTGATCCCTCGAACTCGGAATCTGCAGCGCTGGAGTATGTCGCCGCTGTCGCGAACACCCTGCGTCGACGGGATGCGCAGACGCTTCTCGAGTTGTTCGGGCGGATCACGGGGGAGTCGCCGGTGCTGTGGGGGCCATCGATCGTCGGATTCGGGCAGTACCACTACACGTACGCCAGCGGGCGCGAGGGTGATGCCCCAGCCGCGGGCTTCTCGCCGCGCAAAGCCGCGATGTCGATCTACCTGGCGGACGGCATCGGCGCGCACGAGGACGCTCTCGCGCGGCTCGGAGCGTTCACGTCAGGCGTCGGGTGCCTCTACATCAAGGATCTGGACACGGTCGACCTCGCCGTTCTCGAGTCGATCGTCCGGGCGTCTTACGCGACGCTCACTGCGGGTGACTACGGCCTTCGTGCCCGGGAGAGCGGCGAGTAGCTGCCGCTGCGTCCGCTGATTCCGCTGCGTCCGCCGTTCCGCTGATTCCGCTGATTCCGCTGATTGAGCCTGTCGAAATCATTGCTGTTCCGCTGCTTGAGCATGCCGCCTGCGGCCGAACTGGAACCGACATTCAGACGGCCCGAGCGACGGTGGCAGTTCCTGAGGCTCCGTGGGCTGGGTTGCAACTTCTCGCAAAGCTGAGCGTCGCGCTACTCGACCGGCGAACAGGAGGCTAGAACGGCGGAGTGTCCGGGTATCGCATCCGGGTTTCGACAGGCTCAACCAGCGGGAGTGGCTCAACCGGCGGGGGCGGCGGCTCGTCCGGTGAACCCGGCGGGGGTCTTCGGCTGTTGGGCGGGGCCGGGTGGGTGTCGTAGATCCGGCCGGCCGGGCTGGTCCAGCGGAGCACACCCTGGCCGAGTTGCGTGACCCGCCAGCGGGAATTGTGCTTGAGCCGGTGATGCTTCTTACACAGCACCGCGAGATTGCACTGCTCGGTCAGACCGTCGTGTTCGAAGGGGTGGGTGTGGTCAATCTCGCAGCGCTCCGCCTTCCGGGTGCAGCCGGGGAAGCGGCAGATCTGGTCCCGATAGAGGATCCAGCGGCGCAACGCCTTCGTCAGGGTGTACTTGCGCTGGTCCAGCTGGAGCGGGGTGTTGTCGACCGGGTCGACGAGGATGCGGTGCAGGGTCGGGGCCTCGGTGGCGAGCCTGCGGGCCGTGTCGGCGTCGACTTGGCCATAGCCGTGCAGCTCGCCCGGCTCGTCTGATTGGCCGATCAGGGTCGCGTACGGGATCGTCAACTTCGGCACGGCGACGAAGACTTCGGGGCGGGAGAACGCCAGACCCGGCATCCGCGACCACTGCGTGCCCTCCGCGATGTCGGAGGGCGGTGTCGGTGGGAGCAGCAGCAGTTCGGCGGCGATGTCCGCCTCCAACTGGGCGTGCGTCCCCAGGCTGAGCGCGACCTCGGTGTCGGGCAGCCTGGCGGTGTCGAGCGCCTCAGCCTGGGCGTGGTCGGCGAGGTCGCTGATGCGTTCGGTGATCGCGATCGCCTTCTCCGCCTCCAGATGCAGGTGGAGCCACGCCATGCCGTCGGCGGCGGGCTCGACCCAGAGCCTGCGCTCGGTGCGGCCCTGCGCCGCGCGCAAAGTCAGGGAGTCGGGGTGGAGGCGTTCTCGGATCCGGGCCGCCGTGCGGCGGAACGCGGTCGGGGTCTGTGTCGCCGCGTGCAGCAGTGCTTCGGCTTCGAAGCGGGCGTGAAGCTCCGGCGGGAGGGTGACCGCCTGGGCGAGGATCTCGCGCACGTGGCGTTGGCCGACCGTGCCGGCCGCGAGAGCGGTCAGGCTCTTCGTGAAGACGGTGCCGAGCTGCTTCGCCTCGTAGATCAGTCCCGTCATGGTTCGCTCGTGCACCCGCAACACCAGGGCGAGCTCGGCCGTAATGCTGCGGAGCGCGAACTCCTCCTCGATCCGGCGGGTCCGGCCCATCGGGTCGGCGGTCGCGACGGCGCGGGAGCGGGCCGTTTCGATGAAGCGGTACTGCTCAGCCAGAGTGGACCCGAGCGAGGTTTGGGTGGAGGCGAGGCCGGTGAGGCACTCGGTGATGACCGGGTCGGTGGCCGACCCGGGAAGCTGCAGCACTGCTTCGCTCATGGGTAGAGCGTCTCATCGACCACCGACACGGAAGCCCGCAAACAGCGCCGGAATCAGGGGTTATCCACAGGAGGAGCGGACCGTGACCTAACCGTGACCTTCGGGGTTTCGACAGGCTCAACCAGCGGGGTGTTCGGGGTTTCGACAAGCTCAACCAGCGGAGTGTTGGGTGGTGTCAGGGCTTCGGTCGCTGGCGCTCCCTCAAGCCAGCGTCGGAGCGGGCGAGGTTCGGCGGTGTCGGGGTTTCGACAAGCTCAACCAACGCGAGGGGTTTCGACAGGCTCAACCAGCGGAGTGTTCGGGGGGTGTCAGGGCTTCGGTCGCTGGCGTTCCCTCAAGCCAGCGGGGGAGCGGGCGCTGTCGGGCGGGTCAGTCGGTGTGGTCGGCGCCGGCACGACGCGCTTCGTCCTTGATAGCCCGGCCCTCGATCACGTCGTGGAGCTCCACATTCTGCGCCATGTCCACCGCGGAGGTGTTTCGCAGTTGGACGAAAATATTCGCCTCCGCCGCTCGGCCGCTTCGCAGCTGGCGCATCCTCTCCAGCTCCGCATCGAACTCGCCGCCGAGCAGGAGAGCAAAATTGCTCAGCCACAGCCAGATCAGGAAGACGAGTGCGCCGCCGATCGCCCCGTAGCTGCGGTCGAAAGAGGAGAAATTGGCAAAGTACAGGGTGAGCCCGAGCGATGCGAACACCCAGACGGTCAGTGCGCCCGCCGCGCCGACGCTCATCCACCGCAGTCGCGGGTGCTTGATGTTGGGGGAGAAGTAGTAGAGCAGCGCGATCACGGTCGCGGCCAAGACACAGGCGAGTGGAACACGGACAATGTTCCAGGCGAGCACCGCCGCGTCGCTCAGATCCAAGTCGCTGAGCATCTCGCCGCTCAGAAGCAGCGCCGCGGCGGAGAGGAGCAACAGCAACACCAAGAGCGCTCCGAGCGGAATGACGGCGACGCGCAGCTTCCACGCCGTTCTGCCCTCTGAGACCCCGTAGATGCTGTTCATCGCCCTGCCGAACGCCGTCACATATCCGGATGCCGACCACAGCAGGAGGACGAGGCCGAGCGCGAACGCATAGCCCGCCGGCGCCTTCGCCAGCTCCGCGAAGAGCGCCCGCACGCTGTCTGCGGTCTCGTCGGATCCCAATGATGAGATGGCATCGACCGTGAAGCGCATCACTCTGCTCGTCTCGCCGAGCATGCCGAGCAGAGACACCAGGACGAGCATGGTCGGAAACGTCACGAGTGCTGAACGGAACGCCAGAGCAGCGCTCTGGTCCAGGCAGCGGTCGCGGCGGAACTCCTTCACGCTCCGAGCGAGTACGTAGCGCCATTGTGCGCGACTGAGCGCCGTCGGACTGTGCGGAGCCGCTTCATCGGGTCGCTCGCCGTGCTCGCCTGGCTGGTGCGCCGGATGTGTGCGGGTTGTCATCCCCTCAGTAGACCCTGCGAGGCGGCTGCGAGCAAGCCGCTTGCGCAGGCGTCAGGGGGACGGACGTTCGTCAGGCACCCACCGCAGCACATCGCCCGGTTGGCACTCGAGCACGCGGCAGATGGCGTCAAGCGTTGTGAAGCGCACCGCTTTCGCTCGGCCATTCTTCAACACAGCGATGTTCGCGACCGTGATGCCGACGGCACCCGCGAACTCGCCGACGGACATCTTGCGTTTGGCGAGTTCGACGTCGATGTCGACGATGATCGCCATCAGACCACCTCGTCCAGTTCGCTCTGCAGGCTCGTCGCAGAACGGAGGAGCCCGCGCATGATGATCATGAGCAGCACGCCGGCGGCGCCCGCGAGCACGATGCCCGTCAGCAGGATGCCGAGCGGCGGCCCCCCGGCGTCAACAATGCCCAGCAGGTGGAACTCGAAGCCGAACACGAGCAGCGTGGCGGTCGCGCCCGCGATGATGATCAGATCGACCCAGCGGAACGCGTTCTCGGCGAAGATCGCCCCGCGCCGAACCTTGGACAGCAACACCCACAACGCCACGAAGACGAGCTGCGCGCACACGAACACCAGGATCCACAGCACCGTGTACGGAGCTGCGAGGTACGCGAGCTCCGGCGCGCTCCGGGCGACGTCGCCAGCGAGCTGCGGAACGAGCCACAGCTGAGCGAAGAGGCAGCCGAGGGCCAGGAACACGAGAAGCACACGCAGTGCGAGGACGCTGAAGCGATTCATGCTATTGATTTTCGATCGAAAACCATCGTTTGTCAATATTGTGAGGCGGATTCTAAGCCGGTGCGGCGTCAGGGCTGCTGGTTCTCGTCACGGGGAGGGGCGGCAGTGAGATCGCCGCGCGCCGGACCCTCGATACGAGTCCCGTCCGGAGCGAAACGTGAACCGTGCAGTGGGCAATCCCAGCTGAGTTCCGCCTCGTTCCATGCAACGATGCCTCCGAGGTGCGGGCACACGGCAGAGACGCGGTGGTCGACGCCGCCAACGGTGCACCGGGCCACCGGCCTCACGCCGTCGAGCTCGACGAGTGCGGCATGCCCGCTCGGCGTGCTGTCGTCGTGGGCGCCGAGCACACGAGCAACGCCGCGCGCGGATTCGGCCGCGACGGCGAGGTTCGTTCGCGCCATCTGAGTGATATTCCTGGGCGGCCAACCGCGCCGCCGGTACAGGGTGTGCGCCCAGCTGAGCCCCTCACCGTGGACCAAGGCGGCCAGAGCGAGGCCGGCGGCGGCCGCGTTGGCGATGCCCCACTTCGCGAAGCCGGTCGCGACGAGGATGCCGCGCTCGCCCGGGTGCAGCGGGCCGACATAGGGTGCGTCATCCAGCGTGCTGTAATCCTGCGCCCACCACCGACTGCGCGGTGTCGCTCCGGGGAAGTGCTCAGCGGTCCAGTCATCCACGGCTTCGACGCTTTCGGATGCCGCCTGTTCTCGGCCGACGACCTTCGCCGCACCGCCAACGAGAAGAAGGGGCTCGCCATCGACGAGGTCGGTGGTCAGAACGGAGCGGCGCGGCTCATCGAGCGTGAGATACATGCCCTCGACCGCGGAGCCGGGCGTGCTGTACGCCGTCAGCGACGAGCGCTGCGCGTCGCCGCGGGCAAAGTGGCCGCCACGCGAGAGGAAGGGCGTGCCCGTCGCCGCGATGACGCGCTCGGCCGTGACCTCGCCCCGCGTCGTCTGTGCCGAATAGCCGTTGGGACGCGGGCTGACGGCCGTCGCCGTGCAGTCACCGATGACCCGCACGCCCAGTGCGCGACACTCGGCGAGGAGCGCCTGGACGAGTGACATCGGGTTCAGGTGGATCTGTGCGTCCAATCGAAGTGCGAGGCCGCGTTCCCACGCCAGCTCGGTTTCGCGCACCCGCTGCAGAGGCAAGCCGGCCGCGCGGCCGAGTATGTACTCATGCTCGAGTCGATCGATGGCAGCGGGGGATCGCGCCAGGCTGTACGCGGGGCGCTCGGAGAATCTCACCGCTCGGCTGCGAATGAAGGTGACGAGCCAGTTCTGGCCAGCGCGATTCGCGTCGACATACGCCCGCACCACTTCTTCTGGCTGGTGGCGCGCGATGTCGCTGAGCCGCGCACCCTGCAACAGACTGAGTTTCCCGGTCGAGCCGCCACTCGCCAAGGCGCCTGGATACAGGGCATCGATGACGAGAACCTGATCGCCGGCGCGGGCGAGCAGGCACGCGGTAATCAGGCCGGTGAGGCCGGCCCCGACGACAAGCACTCCGGTCCGCTCGCCGGGCTGGAACGAGCCGCTCTCAAAGGGGAGGCGGGACTGCCGCCACAGTGATTCACTCATCGCGGATTCACTCATCGCACTGCCTGCGGTTTCAGCACGACTTTGACGCAGCCGTCACGTTTGTCCCGGAACTGCTCATACATGTCGCTTGCGCGCTCGAGCGGAGCTCGGTGGGTGACAAGGTCCTCGAGCCCGAGTGGGTCGTGGGCGGCTTCTGCGAGCGGCAGGAGATGCTCCCGCCATGCGTGCACATTGCATTGGCCGCCGCGAAGCGTGAGCTGCTTGTCGAACAACGACATCATCGGCATCGGGTCGACGGCGCCCGAATACACTCCGGCGATGGAGACCGTTCCGCCGCGCGCCACCGCGTCTATGGCCAGATGCAACGCGCCGAGCCGATCGACGCCGGCCTTCGTCATAACGGTCTGTGCGACGGATTCCGGCAGGGCGCTGACAACGGTCTGTGTTGCCGCAACGGCAGGGTTTCCCTTCGCTTCCATACCGACAGCGTCGATCACCGAGTCGGGTCCACGCCCGTCCGTCAGATCGCGCAGCCGCGCGAGGACATCATCGTCGAAATCGAGCGTCTCAACGCCATATCGCTCCGCCAACAGCCGCCGCTCCGCGATCGGTTCAACGGCAATCACACGATGGCCGAGATGGCGGGCGATTCTCGCCGCGAGCTGACCGACGGGTCCCAATCCCATTATTCCGAGCACGCCATCATTGCTCAGATTCGCATAGCGCACCGCCTGCCAGGCGGTCGGCAGAATGTCGCTGAGGAAGAGGTAACGCTCGTCGGGCAAGTCCTGGCCAACCACCGTGAGATTGGCGTCGGCACGCAATACCCGGAGATACTCAGCCTGACCTCCCGGAACGGAGCCGTAGAGCTCGGTGTACCCATAGAGCTGCGCGCCCGTGCCGCCGGCCCGATTCTGGGTCGTTTCGCACTGGGTGGTCAGACCCTTCGTGCACATTCGACAGTGACCGCAGGCGATGACGAAGGGGACGACAACACGGTCTCCGACCTTGACCCGGGTGGTCTCATTCCCCACCGCCTCGACGATGCCCATGGCCTCGTGCCCCAGGATGTCGCCGCGCTTCAGAAAAGGGCCGAGCAGGCCATAGAGGTGGAGATCGGAGCCACAGATCGCCGTGGACGTCACGCGAATGATTGCGTCATCCGGGCGTTCCAGTGATGGATCCGGGACGGTCTCAACCCGCACATCGCCGCGTGAGTGCCACGTCACAGCGCGCATGATGACCGCCAGTTTCGCTGCATTCTTCTGTGCCCATCGATCGTGCGCATGACACCACTCCGCTTCCCATCTCTTCATCTCGTCGCGCATCTTAAGAGGATCGGGCGACGCTACTCGGGAAGCCGGACGCGTACAAGCCCCTTGCCGTTGTGCGTCGTCGCTTCAAAGCTGTGAAGCACGATGACCACGACGACAGCAGCGAAGACGACAACATCACCTCCCCAGCGCCGTGCCTGGCCGATGCCGATGCCGGAGGCTCGCGGCCCCGTTTCTGCGTTGCTCGGCGAGTGGCTGTTGGCAGGGCCGGGGGAGCGGCCAGCATCCGTCATGGGTGAGGTGCGGCGTGCGGTCCGGCGGAGCGAATCGCTGTTGGATGACGACGACCTCCAGCTCTCCCTGTTCATGCTCTACGAGCTGCACTACGGCGGGATCGCCGATGTTGACGACCGCGTCGAGTGGGATCCCCAGCTTCTGGAGTTGCGGGCCGTCGTCGAGGCCGCGTTCGAGGCGGAGCTTCGCCGCACCGTGCGGCAGCCCCATGCGCGCCGCGGGGTGTCGGAGGCGCTCTTCGAACTCGTTCGCGGCGATGACGGGCCCAGCCTCTCGAGGTTCGTTGAAACGGAGGCGAGTCTCGAGCAGTACAGCGAGGTGCTGGTCAATCGCTCGATTTACACGCTCAAGGAAGCCGATCCACACAGCTGGGGCATCCCGCGCCTGCACACCCGGGCGAAGGCGGCGCTGGTCGAGATCCAGGCCGACGAGTATGGCGGAGGGCGACCGGATCGCCTCCACGCCACGATCTTCGCGCGTTGCATGGAGGAGCGTGACCTCGACAGCAGCTACGGCGCCTACGCGGACCACGTGCATGCGAACGTATTCGCCTCGCTCAACACCATGTCGATGTTCGGGCTGCACCGGCGGCTGCGCGGTGCGATCGTCGGGCACCTCGCCGCCTATGAGATGACATCGTCGCTGCCCTGTCGCGCATACGCCAGCGGCATCCGTCGTCTGGGGCTCGGCCCGGAGGCCAGTGACTACTTCGACGAACATGTCGAGGCGGATGCCGTGCACGAGCAGATCGCCGCGCGCGACCTGGCCGGGGCACTGGCCGCGGACGAACCCGAGCTCGTCGACGACATCCTCTTCGGCGCGGCAGCCTGTCTGACCGTGGACGGGATGCTGTGGGGGAGCGTGCTGCAGGCATTCACCGAGGGGCGCTCGTCGCTGCGCCTGGCGCTCTCGTGACCACGTCGAGCGAGGTGTCGGTGACCGCGTGCCCGAATGGGCCGCTGATCGTGCGGGGCGAGGTGGAACTGCGCGACGAGAACGGCGATGTGTTGCCGCGATCGCGAAAGACGGTCGCGCTCTGTCGCTGCGGAGCGTCCACGATTCGCCCCTTCTGCGATGGAAGCCACACGCTCATTGCCTTCCGCACGGAGCGACCGCCGTCGTCACCGGCCATCGAGTTCGAGTGAACGCTCGACGACGGTGACAGCATGCGCAAGCTCATCGTGCAGCAGTGGGTGACAGTCGACAACGTCGCGGCTGAAGACGACGGCGGGCTCAGTTTCGTGCCGGGGGAACCATTCGATGACGCCGTCACGACGCCGTTCAAGACCAGCCTGATGGGCTTCATCGACTCGGTGGACACGATGATCCTCGGCGCGAACACCTACAAGCAGTCCAAGGACTACTGGCCGCACGCTGCCGAGCAGGGCGAGTACGGCGAGAAGCTCAACGCACTCACCAAGTACGTCGCATCCACGACGCTGCACAACGCACCGTGGGGCGACTTTCCCGCGGCGACCGTGACGGGCGACCCTGTCGGCACGATCCGCAACCTGAAGGGGCAGAGCGGCAGGGACATCTGGCTGTGGGGGAGTCTGACGCTGATGCACTGCCTGTTGGATGCCGGCATCGTCGACGAAGTCCGGCTACTCGTCTGCCCGGCATCCCGTGGCACCGGCAGCCGCGTCTTCGAGGACTCCAGAGGCCTGCGCCTGCTTGAGGCCACCGCGTTCGACAACGATGTGGTGCTCCTGCGCTACGCGATCACGACATAGGCGACCGAGCTCCGCCGCGATACCGGATCTCTGGCCGCCGCCATGGCTGCTAAGCTCGCGATTTGTGCCCATTTGGTGGGCCACGAACGGGGGAGATGTCATGTCGTTGAAGAATGTGCGCATCGGATGTGCGGGACTGCTGGTGCTCGCACTCGCTGGATGTGCAAGCGGCGGGGCTGAGCAGACGGCTGCCGAGTCGACGCCGACCGCGACCTCAACACCCGAGAGCGTGAGCACCGCCGCACCATCGACTCAACTCACCGACGAGGAGCTTGCGGCTGTCTTCACGGAGTTGCAGTTCGTCCCGGCACAGTACGCCGACGCGGGGGAGTTGCTCGACTCCATCTACCCCGGCCTCGTGGCATCCGATCTCAGCTGCCTGACGCCGTTCGGAGTGGGCTGGGACGCGGCGCAGCCGGACGCGGCACAGGAATTCGGTGCCAGCAACGACCGCAGCATGACGGCCGTCGTGAGCAGCGTCGGCGATGACGAACTCGCCTCTGAGCTCATCTCCGAGTCGGCGGATGCACTCAGCCGCTGCGCCCAGGGGAGTGATCTCTTCACGATGCAGGGTCAGCCGGTGCAGACGCAGGTCGAGACCTTCGACGCCGAGCTCACCGGTGCCGACGAAACCGTCGCTTTTCGGGTCACGGGCGATGTCGGGGGCTCTGCCTTCACGCTCGTCGGGATGACGGCCCGCGTGGGCGGCAACGTTGTCGCGCTCGTCGGATGGGACCCGGCCACGAATGAGGCGTACGTTCCGGCCGCCACACAGATGTTCGTCGACGCCCTGTAAGACGTCCGCCCCCGGCTGGATCGACCAGCCGCTCGGTGTGGCAGGCTGGCAGCATGGTTTCACCGCAGGCGCTCAGCGAATCCGATCGTCGCCGGGTCGCGGCGTGGGCGGCCGACTGCGCGGAGCGGGTTCTGCCACTCTTCGAGGCGGAAGCGCCCTCCGACGGTCGTCCACGTGACGCCATTGCGAGAGCTCGGGCGTTTGCTCGCGGAGAGCTTCCGGCCGCCGGTGAGATCCGCCGACGATTCGTCGCCGGCCGGGCCGCGCATGCGGTGGATTCTCCCGCGGCCGTGGCCGCCGCGCGGGCTGCAGCACAAGCCTCAGGCGTCGCTCACATGGGCGCGCACGCTCTCGGCGCGGCCGCCTATGCGGCGAAGGCGGCCGGACTGGCCGCTCCAAATAGGCCAGAGGCCGTCGACGAGGAGATCGCCTGGCAGCTCGAGCAGCTCACCGCGCAGACGACGTCCGCGCTGCGACAGCTGCCCCTGCTCGGCGAGAACTCTGCCGGGCCGCTCGGCCCAGGGCTTCTCGCGTCTGGTGCCCTCGGATCGAGCATTCGGGAACTTCAATCGGCGATAGCCGCCTCAGCGCCGTGATGCGCCGGTGGACGGCCGGGGAGCGTTCAGGATCAGCGACTTGACATAATGTGCATTATCAGCGCAATGCCGGTGGGGGCAGAATGGGCAGGTTTCGGCCACAGAAACGCACCGCGTGAGTCCTTGCGTTGAGAAGTTCTCTACGCAGCGAGAACCGCAGTGGCAGCGCTGTGAGTTCGCCTGCGCGAGGCAACAGCGCCGCGATCGCGGACTCCTTCCGCGGCACTGCTTCGGCCGAATTACTTGACATAACGCAACGCGTTGCGCTCGTCGCTCTCCCTGCTAGCCGGCGGCGCGCTTGACGAGATCGGCGATGAACGCCTCGTTCTTCTCGTCCAGCTGCGTCAGGGCGTATGCCGTCGGCCACATCGTGCCGTCGTCGAGCAGGGCGTCTTCGTTGAAACCCAGCGTCGCATAGCGCGTCTTGAACTTCTCGGCGCTCTGGAAGAAGCAGACGATCTTGCCGTCTCGCGCGTAGGACGGCATGCCGTACCAGAGCTTGGGAGCGAGCGTCGGTGCGTTCTCCACGATGATCGTGTGCACTCGCGCGGCCAGCGCTCGATCCGCCGGAGGCATCTCCGCGATCATGTCGACGACGGCCTTCGCCGCCTCCTCGCGGTTCGCAGAGGCCTTCAGCTCCTTCGCGCGCTCCCTCATCGCCGCGCGCTCCTCGGCGGAGAAACCGGATTTCGTCGTTGATCGGGTCTTGGGGGTCTCGCTCATCACACGCTCCTCATCGTTGTTGCGCTCTCGTGGGTGCCGTCATGACCGACACTACCGACGTGGGATGGCGGTGTCTTCTCCATATCTGCTCGTCGTCGACCGCGTCTCAATCGGACTCGCGGCGTGACATATCCCCCGGCGCCGCCCCGGAGCGCTACTCTGGGGCCGTCAACAGTCCTGTACGAACCGAGAGGCGCATCACAATGTCTACCCCTGAACAGAGCGCATATTTTGCCGCTTTCTCCCTCGATGGAAAAGATCTCACGAAGTCGGCCGTCAACGGCGTCCGCATCGCGCTGGGCGTCTCCGGCGCCGCCGCGCTCATCATCGGCCTGATCATCACGTTCTCGCCGCAGACGGCCGCAGCGGGTATCGCCCTGCTGCTCGGCATCTACCTGCTCATCGCCGGTCTCGCCTACCTCGGCATCGGCATCTTCTCCAAGGGCATCAGCGGCGGCGCGCGGACACTCGACATCATCCTCGGCCTGCTCTTCGTCGTCGGCGGCGTGCTCGCCTTCGCGAACCTCAGCAGCACCGCCGCGTTCCTGGCGGTCTTCCTCGGCGTGCTCGTCGGAATCGCGTGGATCATCGAGGGCATCGTCTCGCTCGTGCAGATCGGCGACTCGCGCTCGAAGGGCTGGACCATCTTCTTCGGCCTGCTGAGCCTCATCGCCGGTATCGTGCTGCTCTTCTCCCCGATCTGGGGCGCCGTGATTCTCTTCCTCCTGACCGGCATCAGCCTGATCATCCTGGGCATCATCCAGATCGTGCGTGCCTTCACCTTCGGCAAGGGCCTCGTCACGGCGTAGTCGTCGGCAACCGCCTCAACAACACAGAAAGGGCCCGCCGAATCGGCGGGCCCTTTCTCGTCTGTTCGAAGCGTCAGCTGAAGTCGGAGATGTCGCCGACGTAGCGGGTGTTGTTGGCCGGCACAGGTTCAACGGCCGCGAGAGCGACCTCCGCGGCGAACTCCCCCACGTTGTAGAGCTTGCCTGCGGAGTCCTTCCGGGCCGAGATGGCGCCCGGGTTGGCCCGCTCGAGCAGCGTGGCGGTGATGGTGCCCTCGATCATGTCGCCGGAGACGACGACGAACTCGACACCCGCAGCGGCGAGCTCCGGCAGCTTGGCGCGCAGTGCGTCCTCGCCTGCGCGCTTGCTGCGGGCGACCGGCTCGTACTCGGGCATCGTCGGCGTGTTGTTGATGAAGTGCGCCTGGTGGCTCGTGACGAACACGACGCGGGCGCCGGGGTTCAGCGCCGGAAGGGCCGTCTCGAGCAGGTTCAGCTGCGAGTCGCGGTTGAGCACCATCGCGTAGTCCTCGGCCATGCCGGACTCCATGCCACCGGAGGCATTCATGACGAGGATGTCGATTCCGCCGTACTCGGCCTTCACGGTGTCGATCATCTCGGCAACGGATGCCGGGTCGGTGAGGTCCGCACCGACGGTGATCGCCGTGGCACCATCGGCCCGCAGCGCGTCGGCGAGCTTGATGGCGCGCGCCTCCTTGTTGCGGAAGTTGATGACGACCTTGGCGCCGGCCTCGGCGAAGTAGCGCACGGTGTCGGCGCCGATGCCACGTGAGGAGCCGGTGACAAGCGCAGTCTTGCCGGCCAAGAGCTGCGGGGTGAGTGGATTGGTCACAGAGGTCTCCTGAGGGTCGTGTTGCTGAAGAACGGTGCGCGAGAGCGCCGCATCGAGACTACCAATCCCCCGGCACTGATTCGTCGGCCCGGATTCACAATTGCGGCGCGACTCTCAGCGAGACTCAGGCGCTTTTCGCCCCTGAACTGGTAGTTTCGAATCAGGCATCGTGAGAGCGGTCGAGAGGAACGGTCATGGATGACTTCGTCGCTTCGTATGGCTGGATTGTCTGGCTGGTGCTCATCCTCCTGTTCCTCACGGTCGAGGTCGTCACCCTTGAGCTGACCTTCCTGATGATCGCGTTCGGCAGCGTCGGCGGCCTGATCGCCGGCCTCTTCGGCGCTCCATGGTGGCTGCAACTCGTGATCGCCGCCCTGCTGGCCGTCGCGCTTCTGGTGTTGATCCGCCCACCACTGCTCCGCCTGCTGAAACGCGGCGGAGATCCCGCCCGCAGCAACGTCGATGCTCTGCTCGGCACGGACGGCACGGTCGTGGCATCCGTCGGCGGTGAATTCGGCACGGGCCAGGTCAAGCTCTCCAACGGTGAGACGTGGACGGCTCGCCTCTCCCCCCTCACCGAACAGCGCGTTGTCGCCGCGGGTGAACGCGTGCTCGTGACCAGCATCGACGGCGCAACCGCCGTCATCGTCCCGGCCGAAAGGATGCAGCCATGAACGTGCCAGCAGAGACGATCACCCAGATCATTGTCGGGACGGTCATCGTCGTCATCGTCGTCTTCGTCCTCGTCGTCCTATTCCGCTCGATCCGAATCATCTCCCAGGCGAATGCCGGCGTCGTCGAGCGCCTCGGGCGCTACCACAAGACACTGCAGCCCGGCCTGAACCTGCTCGTGCCCTTCGTCGACCGGGTGCACCGCATGGTCGACATGCGAGAGCAGGTGGTGTCATTCCCGCCGCAGCCCGTCATCACCGAAGACAACCTCGTCGTCTCGATCGACACCGTCGTCTACTTCCAGGTGACGGATGCCAGGGCGGCCACCTACGAGATCGCCAACTATCTCGGCGCGGTCGAACAACTGGCCACCACGACACTCCGCAACGTGGTCGGCGGGCTCAACCTCGAGGAGGCGCTGACCAGCCGCGACAACATCAACGGTCAGCTGCGGATCGTGCTCGACGAGGCGACAGGCAAATGGGGAATCCGCGTCAACCGCGTCGAGCTGAAGGCCATCGATCCGCCGCACTCCATCCAAGACTCGATGGAGAAACAGATGCGAGCGGAGCGAGACCGTCGCGCGCTGATCCTGACGGCGGAGGGCACCAAGCAGTCGGCCATCCTCACCGCAGAGGGCGCACGGCAGGCCGCGATCCTCAGTGCAGAGGGCGATGCCAAGGCAGCGGTGCTGCGTGCCCAGGGCGAGGCGGAGGCGATCATGACCGTCTTCCGTGCCATCCACGAGGGAGACGCAGACCCGAAGCTGCTCGCCTACCAGTACCTGCAGACGCTGCCGAAGCTCGCCGACAGCCCATCCAATAAGCTGTGGATCATCCCCAGCGAACTCACCGAGGCGCTCAAAGGGCTCAGCAGGGCGTTCATCGCCCCGAGCGGTGACGGCGCGACAGCGGCAACGACACCGCTCTCCCCTCCCCCTGCCACTCCCCGACCCCCAGCACAGTCAGGCCCAGCACTCTGAATCTCGACGCCCCGAAGCCCTACCTGCACGGCGCCGGACCCCGCGTGTTCGCGCACAGAGGTTTGGCCGTCGCCGCACCCGAGAACTCGCTGCTCGCCTTTGCCAACGCACTCGCGGCCGGAGCCAGCCATGTCGAAACCGACGTCCAGTCCAGCAGGGACGGTGTCGCCGTGATCTGCCACGACGCCGATCTCAGCCGCGTCGCCGCGCGTGCGGAGCGGGTGGGTGAACTGAGCTTCGCCGAACTCGCAGAGATCGATCTCGGCGATGGCCAACGACTCGTCTCGCTCGCCGATGTGCTGGCCGCCTTTCCCGACGCCCGCTTCAACATCGACGTCAAGGATGCCGCAGCGGTCGGCCCGACCGCGGCTGCCGTGCGCGCGGCCGGCGCAACCCACCGCGTGCTCATCACCTCCTTCTCCGAGCGACGCCGACGCGCAACGACGCGGTTGCTGCCCGGCGTCGCGAGCTCGGCCTCTGCGCCCCGCTTCACGCTGGCGCTGCTCGCCGCCAAGCTCGGCCTCTCCCCCGTCGTGCGCTGGGCGCTTCGCGGGGTCACCGCCGTGCAGGTGCCGCAGAGCGCAGGGCCGATCCGCGTCACGACGCCCCGCGTCATCCGCGCCATGCATCGCGCCGGTGTCGAGGTGCACGTCTGGACGGTGAACGAGGAGAAAGACATGTCCAGGCTGCTCGACCTCGGTGTCGACGGACTCGTCACCGACCGCGCCGACCTGGCCGTGCCCCTCATCGCCGCGCGCGGCTGAGCGCCGCCGCACTCGAAGCTGAGAGTTTCCTGACAAGCGGCATCCCGCTCCCCCTCGCCACGCCGTCCGACAAGCGAACGCACAGCTTGGAGCGCTATAACTGAGGATGCATCGCGAGAGGAGACCACACAATGGCAGATCGTAGTTTGCGTGGAATGAGACTGGGCGCACAAAGCCTGCAGAGCGAAGAGGGTGTCAGCTTTTCACCACGCGTCAACCACAGCTACCGCTGCGGCACGTGCGGTCGTGACACCGTCATGACGTTCTCTGCTGAAGCCGAGGCCCCCGAGGCCTGGGAATGCAAGCACTGTGGCCACGAGGCCAGCCTGATCGTCGACTCCAAGCCGGTCGTCATCGACCACTCGGAAGACAAGGTCGCGCGCACCCACTGGGACATGCTGCTCGAGCGCCGCACTCGCGAGGAGCTCGAAGAGCTGCTTGAGGAGCGCCTCGTTGCACTCCGGGCCCGCCGTGGCACCAGCAAGGTCGGCGTCTAACGCGCCGTCACTGCACTAATCGGATCGCCGGGCTTGGGGGCCCGGCGATAGCCGTTTCTGCACCCCCCACACGGTGACCCGCCAGAGCGCCTCCGCCACGATGCCGAGGTGCATCTTGGAGACACCCTCCGCCCGCTCCTCGAAGGTGATCGGGTGCTCGCGGATCGTGAGCCCGGCCCGCTCGGCGTGCCAGGCCATCTCGATCTGGAAGCAATAGCCCTGGCTCGAGGTCGGTTCCTCCAGCAACAGGCGCAGCGTCTGTGCGCGGAAGACCCGGAAGCCGGCTGTGATGTCGCGCAGCTGCGAGCCGAGCATGAAGCGGGAGTACTGATTGCCCGCGCGGGAGATTGCCTGCCTGGTCTTCGACCAGTTGCTGACGCCGCCGCCCGGCACCCAGCGGGAGCCGATCACGAGATCCGCACCGGACGCCGCGATCTCCAGCATGCGCGGGAGCTCAGCCGGATCGTGTGATCCGTCCGCGTCGATCTCCACGACGTAGTCGTAGCCGTTGTCGAGGGCGTAGCGGAAACCGGAGAGGTAGGCGCGGCCGAGGCCGCTCTTGTCCGGGCGCACCAGCACGGCCAGCCGCTCGTCGTCCCTGGCGAGCAGGGACACGATCTGCGCCGTGCCGTCCGGGCTGTTGTCGTCGACGACGAGGATGTTTGCCGCCGGCAGGGCTGCGCGGATCCGCGCGAGGATGGAGCGGATGCTGGCGCTCTCCTGGAAGGTCGGCACGACGACGAGGGTGCCACGCCCGACCGGCTCAACCATGCGAGGCCTTCACGCTCGAGCCGCGCGAGCTGCGGGAGCGCGCGGCGGCGAGCACCGCGAGAACGAAGCCGGCGAGCCCGAGACCGGAGACCAGCCATTCGATGCCACGCCCCGCGGCGATCGCGGGCGTCACCGTCGTGCTGAGCGGCACCTCCTCGACCATCGATCCCGCCGTGAAGTCGGGAATCGAGGCGATCGTGCTGCCGTCGGGAGCGATGATCGCGCTCGAGCTCACGGTGGAGATGTTCACGACCGTGCGCCCGGCCTCGATCGCACGCATCCGGGCGATCGCGAGCTGTTGGATGCTCTCGTCGGTGTAGCGCTCGGCGCTGCCGAAGTCGGCGTTGTTGGTCTGCGCGAGGATGAGCTCCGAGCCTCCGGAGATCATCTCCTTGACGAGTTGATCGTCTGCGATGTCGAAGCAGATGGCGATGCCGGCGAGGATGCCGTTGATGTCGAAGATGTTCGACTGCGTGCCGATCTCGTAGTCGCGGCTGATCAGGTCGATCAGCTCCGGGGCGAACGGACGCCAGAACTCGCGGTCGGGCATGTACTCGGCGAACGGGACGGGGTGCACCTTGTCGTAGACCTGCACAGCACCCTCCCCCGCCTTCCACAGCAGGGAGCTGTTGTAGTACTTGTCGTCGCGCAGGGTGATGGTGCCGACGACGAGCGGGGCCTGCATCCGCTCGCTGATGCTGTCGAGTGTCCTCGCCGCCAGATCGCTCCGCAGCGGGTCGATGTCGGAGCCGTTCTCGGGCCACACGACCATGTCGACGTCCTCGCCGACCAGGGGCAGCGTCTCGCTGACGTGGTTGGCGAGGATCTCGCCAGGCACGTACTCCGCGAACAAGCCGGCGTTCGCGTTGCCCTGCACGGCGGCCAGGCGAGTCGTGCCCGACTGCAGCACCGGCCAGGCCGGGATCGCGATCAGCAGCGCGACCGCGGCGACGGCGATGCCGCCGCGCCAGCTGAAGGACAGGGTGCGTTCACGGAGCAACTGCACGCCGAGCGCGGCCAGCCATGCGATCAGGAAGCTGAGCCCGGAGGCGCCGACCAGGCTGAGCAGCCCGGCGAACGGGCCCTCGGTCTGGGAGAGAGCGAGCCTGCCCCAGGCGAAACCGCCGTACGGCCAGACCGCGGCGATGGCCTCCCTGGCCGTCCACAGGCCGGCGACGACCAGTGGGACCATGCCGAGACGGCCGAGCCTGGACGGCCACACGCGGGGCCCCCAGCGCAGCACGACCGCGATCATGGCGACGCCGATCGAGAAGAAGATCGCCTGCAGCACGGCGAGTGCGACCCAGGGCAGCGGCCCCAGGTACAGCGTCAGCCAGTGAATGTGGGTCAGCCAGAACGCCAGCCCGGCGATGAGCCCGAGCAGCCACCCCGCCCAGGGTCCGCGGCCGAGCAGGGTCGTGAAGAGCAGCGCGACCGCGAGGGGCGCGAGCGGCCAGACCCCGGTGTCCGGGAAGGCGCCGTCGAGCAGCGCGCCGGATGCCGCGGCCAACGGCATCGCGAGCCAGATCGGATACAGAGGCACGGCGCGCACATCGATACCCTTCGTTACCACCTGCACAGCCTATGCGACCGAGGAGTAGGCAACGATGCCGCGCCGGATGGAGTCCATCGCGTGGCGTGCAGTGGCCGCAACCGGGTTGTCGGCGACGACGGAGAGCTGGTCGAGGAGGTCGATCGTCTGCTTCGTCCACCGCACGAAGTCACCAGCCGCCATGTCGGCGTCGCTGAGCACCTCGCCGAGCGGCGCGCCCTTCGCCCACTTCCACATCGCCAGGGCGAGTCCGGTCGCCGGCGGCTCGCTGCCGGGAAGCTTGTGCTCGCGCTCGAGGTCGTCCAGATCGCTCCACAACGTTCCCGTGGCGTCGAATGCCTCGAGGAATGCACCGCGCGGCAGGTAGCGCTCGGAGAGCGTTCCCTCGTCCCGGCGCGGCTCGTAGACGAGCGTCGTCGCCATCGCGGCGAGGCTGGGGGCGTCGAGCTTGTCCCAGAGCCCGCGGCGCAGCGACTCGGCGACGAGCAGGTCGCGTTCGCCGTAGATGCGACGCAGCACGCGACCGCTCTCGCTCGCGCTCAGCTTGCCGCTGGCATCCCGCACGAGGTAACCGAAGCCGAGCAGCAGATCGGTGACCCGATCGAAGACGCGGGCGACGGCGCCGGTCCGCGAGCGGATCTGCGACTTCAGCGCCTCGTTCTGCTTCGAGAGCTTGAACCAGCGCTCGGCCCAGCGGGCGTGCACCTCGCGGTCGGGGCAGCTGTGGCATCCGTGCGCCCGCATCTTCTTGCGCAGCGCGTTGAGCTCATTCTGCAGCTTGTCGCGGGCGGCCCTCGACTGCTGGTCGGCGCGCGAGGCCTGCTTCTCGAGATCACTGAGGGTGCGGCGGATGCCGGCGTACTCCACGAAGTCGCCCAGGTGGCAGGTCATTGACTGGGCGTAGCCGTCGAGCGATTCCTGCTGCTGCCTGGCGGTGCGGGCGAGGTCGACGACGGCACGGTCGGCCTGGAACTGGGCGAAGGACGATTCGAGGATGTCGCGGGCGCGCGAACGCCCGAATTGCTCGATCAGGTTGACGGCCATGTTGTACGTCGGCCGGAAGCTCGAGTTCATCGGGTAGCTGCGCCGCGAGGCGAGCGAGGCGACGGCCTGCGGGTCGAGTCCGTCCTGCCAGTGGATGACGGAGTGCCCCTCGACATCGATGCCGCGGCGGCCGGCACGCCCGGTGAGCTGGGTGTACTCCCCCGGCGTGATCGGGACCCTGGCCTCGCCGTTGAACTTCTCGAGCTTCTCCAGCACCACGGTGCGGGCGGGCATGTTGATGCCAAGCGCGAGGGTCTCCGTGGCGAAGACGGCCTTGACGAGCTTGCGCTGGAACAGCTCCTCGACGACCTCCTTGAATGCGGGCAGCATTCCGGCGTGGTGGGCGGCGACGCCGCGCTCGAGACCCTCCAGCCACTCCCAATAGCCGAGCACCGCGAGGTCCTCGTCGAGCAGGGTGCGGCAGCGATCCTCGACGATCGCGCGAATTTCGTCGCGCTCGTGCGCCTCGGTCAACCGCACTCCGGCGCGCAGCACCTGGCGCACGGCCTGGTCGCAGCCGACGCGGCTGAAGATGAAGAAGATCGCCGGAAGCAGGTTCTTGCCGTCGAGCATCGCGACGACGGCCGAGCGGTCGAGCTTGTGCGCCGATGCCGGCGGCTGGTTGAAACCGCCGCGGTCGTGGCCGCGCCGGCCTCGGGTCGAGCGGGAGTTGATGGAGCGGGATCCGCCCTTGGCCAGCTGCACCAGTTCGGGGTTGACCCGGTTCGTCGCGGCGACGCCGGAGGAGTCGAAGAGATCGACCATGCGGCCCCTGGCGAGCACGTGTTGCTCCAGCGGAACGGGGCGTTCCTCCGAGACGATGACGTCGGTGTCGCCGCGCACGGCCTGCAGCCAGTCGCCGAACTCCTCTGCATTGGACACGGTCGCACTGAGAGCGACGAGCTTCACCTCGCTCGGCAGGTGAATGATCACCTCTTCCCAGACGGCGCCGCGGAAGCGGTCGGCGAGGTAGTGCACCTCGTCCATCACGACGAACGCGAGGTCGGACAGCAGGTCGGAGTCGGCGTAGAGCATGTTGCGCAGCACCTCGGTGGTCATCACCACGATGCGTGCACCGGAGTTGATGTTGGTGTCACCGGTGAGCAGTCCGACATTCTCGGGGCCGTAGTCTGCGACGAACTCCTGGAACTTCTGGTTGCTCAGCGCCTTCATCGGCGCGGTGTAGAAGACCTTCGCCGATGGCTCCTGCATCGCCTGGTACACCGCGAACTCGGCCACGATCGTCTTGCCAGCACCGGTCGGTGCAGCGACGAGGACGCTGCGCCCGGCCTCCAGCGACGAGCACGCCGCCTTCTGGAAGGGGTCGAGGTCGAAGCGCTGCAGTTCGCGGAACGCCTGTACGAGGGGCGTCCGCTGATTCAGACGAGAGGCCGCGTAACGCTCGGCCGGGGAGAGTGTGCTCACGCCCCTAGCCTAGATCGGCGTACTCGGCCTCCAGCGCAGCCGCGCGCTTGGCCGCCCGCCGATCATGCAGATACGCGATGCCGTAGGCCAGGAAGTAGAGCAGCACCATCGGGATGGCGAGCATGAACATGGAGACGACGTCGGCGGCCGGGGTCGCGATGGCCGTGAACAAGCAGATGACCAGGATCGCGATCCGCCACGACTTGATGATGGAGGCCGCGCTCAGGATGCCGGCGAAGTTCAGCAGGACGATGAAGACCGGCAGCACGAAGGCCACACCGATGGCGAGCATCAGCTTCAACACGAAGTTGAAGTAGGCGGTCGCCTCGAAGTAGGTGACGGTGTCGGTCGGCGCGAAGCTGGCCATCAGACCGACGATGTTCGGCAGCACGATCCAGCCGGCAGCGCAGCCGACGAAGAACAGCGGGACGGCGGTGAAGAAGAAGCCGAAGGTGTAGCGCTTCTCCTTGCCGGTGAGGCCGGGCGTCAGGAAGGCGAAGATCTGGTACAGCCACATCGGGCTGGAGAGGATCAAGCCGGAGTACAGCGAGATCTGCAACCGCAGGTCGAACGCCGAGGTGATGTGCGGGTAGTTGATCTCGGCCTTGCGGTGCTGGGCCTCGGCCATCGCGGTCACGGGTTCCCGCAGCTGCTCCCAGATCCACTCGGAGAGCACCCAGCCGATGGCCGCGCCGATGACAACGCCGATGGCAGCGAGAAAGAGCCGCTTGCGCAGCTCAAGGAGATGAGCGCCAAGCGGCATCTTGCCTTCGCGGCTGCGGCGCGTGTCGCGTTCAGACACTCGTTATGGCTTGGGAGTTGTGTCGGATGCCGCGGGCTCTGCGCCCTCGGTCGACGCGTCCTTCGCTGCGGCATCCGGCTTGATCTCAGACTTGAGGATCTTCATCGACTGACCGAGGCTGCGCGCCAGGGCGGGAAGTTTGGGTGCGCCGAAGAGAAGCAAGATCACCACGAGGATGATGATTGCGTGCCATCCGGTGAGGTTGTTAAGCATGTGGTTGAGTCCAATTCTCGGCGGAGCGTACGAGTAGTTTACCCCGCGCAATGCGCTTGTCGCGGTTGCTCTGCCGCTTTTCCGCCCGAACGACGCGGTTCTGTTGCACAACGACGGCGAGCTCCGCGCTCGGCTGGAAGACGGCTGAGGGCGTGCGGCCCGGTGCCAGATCGTCCAGCTGCGCATCGAGCACGCTGAGTGCGTCGCCCAGAGCGCTGAGCTCCTCGGCGGCGGCCATCGTCTTGCGGAACAGCACGACCGCGAAATACGCGAGCATGCCGAGCAGTCCGAGGATGAGTCCGCCCCAGATCAACCACCAGCTCCACCACGGCATGCTCAGTCCTCGTCGCCGTCGTACTGCGCGGAGCCCGCGGCCGCCCACTCGGCGACCACGCGACGTGCCTCATCGGGCGCGATGACCGTGACGAGCCCCGGCAGCCCCGCGACGAGGCGCTTCAGGCCGTGGTAGTGCGAGACACGGATGGTGACGCGCACGCGGTCGCCGTCGCGCTTCGTGCGGGCGCCGGGCGTGAGGTAGTCACTCAGAACGGGCAGAGCGTCACTCGGCAGCTCGAGTTCGACACGCAGATCGTTCTCGGAGACGGCGAACAGGCTGCTCGGCAGCACGACGTCGTCCCCGTGGCGCGAGACGGGCTGTTCCGTGCCCCGCAGCTCGGTGATGCGGTCGAGCCGGAAGGTGCGGACGGCGTTGCGCAGGTGGCACCAGCCGCGCAGGTACCAGTCCTGGTCGACGGACTCGATGCGCAGCGGGTCCACCCGCCGCGATTCCCGCTCCCCGCGGGCGTTGAGGTAAGAGAATTCGACCTGGGTTCCGCGGCTGACGGAGGTCTGCAGGATGTCCAGCTGCTCGACGCCGGCGTCTGCCGCCGTCGCCGTCTCGCTCACGGCGAGCTGGCTGGGCGCTGCAGACGCTCCGCGGGTGAGCTTGGCCATCAGGGTCGCGATGGCGTCCCGCTTGCCATGTTCCGGCAGGGCCGCGAGGTACTGCAGGCCGGCGATCAGCGCCGCGGCCTCACGGGCCGAGAAGCGCGGTGCATCGTCGAGGGCGACCTGGTGCGTGAGCACGATCGTGTCGTGGTCGAGGAACTCGTCCCAGGCGATGTCGAAGAGGTCGCCGTGCTGGTACTGCTTGGTCTCCCCGGGCACGCCCGAGACGGCGATCAGCGAGACGGCGTCACGGATCCGTTCGGGCTCGACCCCGAAGTGGGCCGCGGCATCCGTCACGCTCACCCTGTCGTGATCGAGCAGGTAGGGAACGAGCGCCAGCAGAAGCGCCAGCTTGTCCTGGGCGCGGAACACGGCGCTCATGCGCTCGCCCCTGAGCTGTGCTGCGCACGCACCTGGATCAGGCGTCGCCGCACGGCCTCGCGCAACGGGGCCGGGGTGAGAACAAGGACCTCTGGGCCGAAGCCGCTGAGCTCGTCCGCGAAGATGTCGAGGTCGGTGAAGTGCACCGCGTACTCCACTGTTTCTGCCTGCCCCGTCGCGGTCGACTCGCTGCCCGGGCGTTTCGCCAGGCGGAGCTCGGCGTCGCTGCCGGGAAGCACCCGCAGCGTTGCGACGTTGCCCTGCCAGACGCGCTCGAGTTCCGCGAGCGAGTTCTCGGCCTGCCCGGGGCCCGGCACCTCGAATGGCGCGCCTGGAACGACCTCGACGGCTCCGACGATGCGTGAGAGCAGGAAGGTACGGGGCGCTCTGGCCCGCTGGTCGAAGGCGCTGAGGTGCCAGCGCCCCTCGTGAACGACGAGTGCGCGTGGTTCGACGGTGCGCAGCAACGGCTTCTTCTGGCCCGGCTTCAGATAGAGGAAGCGCACGCGCTGATGCCGGTCGAGCGCCTGGGTCAGCGGGGTGAACGCCGCCTCGCGCACACGCAGCCGCGGCGCGTAACCGATGACAGCGTCATCCGTGTCGATGCCGAGGGAACGGAGCTTGGTGATGGCGCGGCGGGAATCCTCGGAGAGCGAACCCTCGCGCCAGACGGCGGCCGCGAGCCCCAGAAGCGTGATCTCCTCCGAGGAGAAGGTGATGTCTGCCGGCAGCTCGTAGAGAGCCTTCGGGATCCGATACCGTGCGGCCTGGGTGTCACCCGGCCGATCGGGCGAGTCAATGGTCTCCAAGGGGATCCCGAGCTCGCGGATGTCGTCCTTGTCGCGCTCGAACTGGCGCTCGAGGCTCGCGTTGTTGCCGCCGAGGACATAGCGCTGCCGATAGCCCTGCACGGTGGAGAGGATCTCCGCCTTGCCGAGGCCCTGCTCGCTCGCGAGCAGGGCGAGGACCAGGCTGAACAGCCGTTCCTCGACCGAGACCGCGCTGGCGTCCATGATGCTTAGGCGATGCCGAGGATGTCGACGACGAACACGAGGGTCGCGTTCGGCGGAACCGCGCCGTTGCCCTGCTCGCCGTAGCCGAGCTCTGGCGGGATCACGGCGATGATCTGCGACCCGACCTGCTGGCCGATGAGCGCGTCGGCGAAGCCCTTGATCACGCCGTTCTGCACCGTCTCGGAGCCCTCCGCCGCTGCGAAGGATGCCGGGGCGCCGCGGGTCCAGCTGGAGTCGAAGACCTCTTTGGTGTCCCAGAGCACACCGGTGTAGTGGACGACGACCTGGTCGCCCTCTTCGATCGTCTCGCCGTCGCCCTGCTTGAGCACGGCGACCTTGAGGTCGGTCGGCGCGGCAGAGGAGGGAATCGTGATGCCGGGAACACCGTCGGCGTCGAGCACAACGGACGGCATGCCTTCCGCGGCGGCCTTCGGGGTGCCGTTGGCGCGCGGCAGGTAGCTGTGGTTCACGTCGATGACGAAGACGAGGGAATCCTCTGGCTCGACACCCAGCTGTGGGTTGCCTGCCTCGCCGAATGCATCCTCCGGCGGCACGACGAGCGTGACGCGGGAACCCTCGGTGGCGCAGAGCAGGCCCTGCTGCACGCCGGGCATCAGCTGACCGTCGACGAGTGCGAAGGAGAGCGCCTGCGAGCCGTCGTACGCCGACTGCTCGATGAGTTCGCCGCTCGTGCCGTTGTAGACACTCCAGTCGATGCTGACCTGCTGCCCCTCGACCGTGCCGGGACCCTCGCCCTCGCGCACGACGGTGCGCTCGGTGCTGGAGACCTTGAGCGGGGTCGGGAAGTCGACGGTGGGCTTTGCGCCCTCGTCGCCGCTGACCTTCACGATCGTCGACGACTCGCCAGACGGCACCGCGCTCTCGCAGCCAGGGCCCGTGCTGGGCGCGCAGGCCGTCAGGCTCACGGCGAGCAAGCCGGCGGAGATGAGCAGTGCGGGGATCTTGCGCACGAGTCCTCGTTTCGATGCAGTGGGTGTCGTGGAACGGTTGGTGCGGGTCTGGCGACCCTGCACAAGTTTAGTCAGCCTCGGCCTCGGGCTCGGCGTCCGTCTCTGTGCCGTCTGCCTCGCGCGCCTTGGAGAGCTCTGCGCCCGCCGTCGCGGCGCGCACGCGCTTGCGCAGGCTCTTCGCGCTGACGCTGCGCTCACCCAGGCTGCCCGGCGTCCACAGCTCGACGTCCTCCTCGCTGAAGTCGGTCTTGGAGGGTCGGCGCTTGAGCTCGGGAAGCACGGCGCCCGGAGCGAGGCGACGGGCGGTGAGCAGGAATCCGGTGTGCCCGATCATGCGGTGGTCAGGGCGGACGGCCAGACCCTCGACGTGCCAACCGCGCACCATCGTCTCGCTGGAGTCGGGGTTCGTGTAGTCGCCGGTCGCCCGGATCGCCTCGGCGACACGGGAGAGCTGGGTGACGGTGGCCACGTAGCAGAGCAGCACGCCGCCGGGCTTCAGGGCGAGCGAGACGGCGGGCAGGCACTCCCAGGGGGCGAGCATGTCGAGCACGACACGGTCGACACTGCCGGGCTCAGTGACCTCGGGCAGCGCGTCGGAGAGGTCGCCGAGGGTGATCGACCAGTTCTCCGGGTCGTAGCCGAAGAAGGTGGCCGCGTTGCCGCGGGCGACCGTGGCGAAGTCCTCGCGACGCTCGAAGGACTTGAGCGTGCCACTCGGCCCGATCGCGCGCAGCAGCCAGAGCGAGAGGGCGCCGGACCCGACGCCGGCCTCGACGACGGTCGCGCCGGGGAAGATGTCGGCCAGACCGATGATCGCCTGGGCGTCCTTCGGGTAGATGATGGCGGCGCCACGCGGCATCGCCATGACGAAGTCGTTGAGCAGCGGGCGCAGCGCGAGGTGCTCGATGCCGACGTTGTTGACCACGATGGAGCCGTCGGGCTGGCCGATGATGGCGTCGTGCGCAAGCAGACCGCGGTGGCTGTGGAAGACCTTGCCCGGCTCGAGCATGAAGGTGTTCAGCTTGCCCTTGGGCCCGGTGAGCTGCACGCGGTCGCCCGCGCGGAACGGTCCGCTGTTCTGCGGACGGCTGGCCTGGGGCTGGGCGGGCTGGGGCTCGCTGGCCTGGGGCTGAGCTGCGGAGATATCGGTCATGGGGTCACCACTTCTGAATTGGAGATGTACTCGACAAACACGGTGGCGATGTCGGCAAGTGTGCGCCCGGCCAGGGTCGCCCAGAGCGTGTAGCCCGGGTCGTCCGGGAGCGAGATGATGTGCGGCACTGCGATGGTGACCGCTCCGGATGCCGCTGCGCTCGCCACACCGGGGACGGAGTCCTCGAAGGCGACGCAGTGCTCGATCGGCACGTCGAGGAGTGCTGCGGCGCGCAGGTACGCCTCCGGGTGCGGCTTGGGGTTCTCGACGTGGTCGCCGGAGACGATGACGTCGAAGGCGTGGAAGCCGATCAGCTCGACGATCTTCCTGGCCATCGTTTCCATCGACATCGTGACGAGTGCGGTGGGGATCTCCCGCTCCCGCAGTTCGGCGAGGAGCTCGCGGGCCCCCGGCCGCCACGGGACGCCGTCGGAGACGAGCAGTTCCTCGACTCGGGCGGTGAGCCTGGCGATGATCTCGTCCGTGTCGAGCAACACGCCGGCCTTCTGCAGGATGGCGGCGGACACGCTGAGCCCGTTTCCGACCATCTGCAGGCCGTCCTCGTGAGTCCAGACGCCCCCGAAGCTCGTGACAAGCTCGGTTTCGGCCTGCATCCAGTACGGCTCGGTGTCGACGATGGTGCCATCCATGTCCCAGAGAACGGCGGCAGGAGAGTGTGTAGTCACGGGGATCAAGTCTAGAGGAGTGGGTGCGGGCATATCCTTAGAGGCGGGTCGGAGTGACCCTCTGGTGAATGAGCGGAGACGTTTCGGTGACGACGAGCAGCAGAATCCTGGGTGGTCGCATCTTGGTGGTCGCGTTCGAGGGTTGGAACGACGCCGGCGAAGCGGCATCCGGTGCGGTTCGCTCGCTGAAGGAAGAGCTCGAACTCACCGAGATCTTCGCCGTCGACCCCGAGCTGTACTTCGACTACCAGTTCAACCGCCCGACGATCGGCATCGACGACGACGGCAAGCGCCTGCTGACCTGGCCGAGCACCGTGATGTACGGCCCGAGCGTTCCCGGTGAGCCGAGCGAATCGCTGGCGGCGGATGCCGAGATGCAGGTGAGCGGAGCCAACGACGGCAATATCTACCTGCTGCTCGGAACCGAGCCGTCGCGCACCTGGAAGGGTTTCACAGCCGAGGTCATCGACGCCGCCCTCGCGGCCGACATCGGCGGGATCGTCTTCCTCGGAGCCATGCTCGCCGACGTGCCGCACACGCGACCGATCTCGATCTTCACCTCGAGCGACAACGCGGAGGTGCGCGCGGAGCTCGACATCGAGCGGAGCAACTACGAGGGGCCGATCGGCATCCTCAGCGTCATCGCCGATGCCGCAGAGCGTGTCGGCATCCCGACGCTTTCGATCTGGGCCTCCGTTCCCCACTACGTGCACCATGCACCGTCGCCGAAGGCGATGCTCGCCCTGATCGACAAGCTCGAGGAGCTGACGGACGTCACGATTCCGCGCGGCGATCTGGTGAGCGAGGCGGCGGTCTGGGAGGCCAGCATCAACGACCTCGCCAGCGAGGACGAGGAGATGGCCTCCTACATCGTGCAGTTGGAGCAGGCCCGCGACACGGTGGACTCCCCCGAGGCCAGCGGTGAGGCGATCGCGCAGGAGTTCGAGCGCTACCTCCGCAAGAGCAACACCGACGGCAAGGCCGGAGACGGGCGCGACGGCAAACCGGGCGACGGCCGGGGCGATGAGCCCTGGCGGCCGCCGTCCGCCGGCTGAGCGGCGTAGCCTGAGGGCATGACGGATCGGGATCTCCGAACCAACCCCTACGCGCTGCCTGGCGCGGAGCAGCCGCGTGTCGGCCTCTACACCGTCGGCGGGTGCTCGCTCTATGCCGAGGTGCGCGGCGCCGGGCCTCCGATCCTCCTGATCGGGGCCTCCAGCGATGACGCCGAGATGTTCCGGCCGATCGCCGAACGCCTGAACGGTTTCACCGTCGTCAGTTATGACCGCCGCGGCACCCTGCGCAGCGATCGCGACGGCTGGCCGTGCGATTCGGCCAGGCATGCGGATGACGCGGCAGAGTTGATCGCCGCACTCGGGCTCACCGACCTCGGTGGCTCCGGCGTCGATGTGTTCGGGGCATCGGCCGGCGGGATCGTGGCCGTCCAGCTTGCGCTGCGGCATCCGCGTCTCGTCCGGCGCGTGTTCGCATTCGAGCCGGGCTACCTGCTCTACTCCGCGACGGGCACCGCCATGAGGAGACGCGTGACGGCATCCGTCGACCGCCATTTGGACGCCAACCCCGGCGACTGGACGGGCGCGATGGGCGCGGCATCACTCGGACTGCTCGATGACCCGCCCGGCCTCGACTGGTACGGAGAGCGCGGTCGGGCACTCGCCGAGAACTTCATCTCCGACGACATTCCGGCCACCGGCGAGCTCGCCGACCTCGACGCGCTGGCCGCGTCCGGCGTCGAGCTGCGATTCTCCTACGGCAGCGCCTCGCAGCCCGCGTTCAGAGACATCGCCATGGCGCTGAGCCGGCGCGCCCCCGATCGGATCGAGGGCGCAGGCCACATCGCGTTCCACACGCCGGAGCTCTTCGCCGACTATCTCCGGCTGCGGTGCGGCTGATGCGGAATCAGGCCGCGATGACGCCGGCGCCGAGGAGCCAGAAGAGCAGGCCGCCGAGCACGATGCGGTAGATCACGAACGGCATGAAGCTGCGCTTGGAGATGTAGCTCATGAAGAACGCGATCACGACGAGCGCGACGAAGAAGGCGATGACGGTGGCGACGAGGGTCTCGAACGGTCCGAACACCTCGGGCAGGCAGCCGCTGGCTCCCTCGACACAGGGGTCGGTGATCGAGTTGTAGACCTGGTAGAAACCGCTGCCGAACACGGCGGGGATGGCCAGCAGGAAGGCGTAGCGGGCGGCAGCCGCACGCTCGTAGCCGAGGAAGAGCCCCATCGTGATGGTGCCGCCGGAGCGCGAGACGCCGGGAACGAGGGCGAGTGCCTGCGCGAAACCGAACGCGATGCCGTGCGGGTAGGTGAGCTGGTCGAGCTTGCGCTTCTTCGCCCCGACGTAGTCGGCGATGCCGAGCAGGATGCCGAAGACGATCAGCATCGTCGCGGTGATCCACAGGTTGCGCAGCGTCGTCTCGATCTGGTCCTTGAACACGATGCCGAGGATCGCGATCGGCAGCGAGCCGATGATGATCAGCCAGCCCATCCGGGCATCCGGGTCGTTTCGCGGGACCTTGCCGGCGAGCGACTGCGCCCAGCGCGCGATGATGCGCACGATGTCGCGCCAGAAGAAGATCACGACGGCGAGCTCCGTGCCGATCTGGGTGATGGCCGTGAATCGCGCCCCTGGGTCCTCACCGGTGCCGAGGAAGGAGCCGACGATGCTGAGGTGGGCGCTCGACGAGATCGGCAAGAACTCGGTGAGCCCCTGCACGAGACCCAGGATGATGGCGTTGATGAGATCCAAGTTGAGGTACTTCCGTCGCTAGTAGTTCAGAAGCAGGTCACCGAGAACCCGCCTGCCAAAGACTAATGCGTCGAGCGGAACCCGTTCGTCGACGCCGTGGAACATCGCCGGGAAGTCGAGCTCCGCCGGGAGCTTGAGCGGAGCGAATCCGTAGCCGGTGATGCCGAGCAGGCTGAGCGCCTTGTTGTCCGTGCCGCCGGAGAGCAGATAGGGCAGAACGGGGGCGCCGGGGTCGTGCCGGTGCAGCGTGTCGGTGACCGCGTCGACCAGGCCGCCGCTGAACGGCGTCTCGAGCCCGATGTCGCGGTGCATGATCACGATCTCGATGTCGGGCCCGACGATCTCCTGCACCTCGGCCAGCACGGCTTCCTCCTCGCCCGGCAGGGTGCGGATGTCGATGAGGGCTTCGGCCAGATCGGGGATGACGTTGTGCTTGTATCCGGCGCTCAGCAGTGTCGGGTTCGTCGTCGTGCGGAGCGAGGCCAACAGGAATCCGGATGCCGAGCCGGTCGCCAACGCGAGCTCGTCCGGCCCGACGCGCTGCGGGTCGGCGTCGAGGATCCGCGCGATCTCTGCGAGAAGCAGGGTCGTCGTGTCCGTGAGCTTGATCGGCCACTCTCGACGGCCCAGTTTCGCGACGGCCTCCGCCAGCTTGGTGATGGCGTTGTCATGGATCAGGCGGGAGCCGTGGGCCGCGCGTCCGCGCGCGACGAGCTTGATCCAGAGCAGAGCCTTCTCCCCCGTCTGCAGCAGGTAGGAGCGCTTGTCGCCGATCGAGATCGAGTAGCCGCCGACCTCGCTGATGGCCTCGGTCGCGCCGGAGAAGAGCTCCGGGTGGTTCTGCACAAGGTGGTGCGAGCCCTGGACTCCGCCGGCCTCCTCATCGGCGAAGAAGGCGACGACGAGGTCACGCTCCGGCTGATTGCCGGCGCCGAGGATGTCCTGCAGCGCGGTGACGATCATGGCATCCATGTTCTTCATGTCGACGGCGCCGCGGCCCCAGAGCAGGCCGTCCTTGATCACGCCGCCGAAGGGGTCGACGGACCAGTTGGCTGGATCAGCCGGAACGACGTCGAGGTGGCCGTGCACGACGAGGGCCGGTTTGTCTGAATTGCGCCCCCGCACGCGGGCGACGACGCTCGTCCGACCCGGGTCGGCCTCGAACAGCTCCGGCTTCAGGCCGAGCGCCCGCAGGTGACCGGCCATGTACTCGGCGGCCTCTGTCTCGCCGTTCGCCCTGCCCTCCCCGTAGTTCGACGTGTCGAAGCGGATCAGATCCCGCGCGATGACGGCGGTTGCATCGAGTTCAGAAAGGTTGCCTGCAGAAGAATCACCGGGTTGGGCCATGGATTCACGCTACCCGACCACTCGCGTGCTCGGCGTGTCGCAGCGCCGGTGACACGCACGCTCAAAACGAGCTCAGATTTCGTGCTAATCTCGTCTTCGGCCGCTGAGAGATCAGCTGCCGAGAAACACATGCGCGGGTGGCGGAATTGGCAGACGCGCTAGCTTGAGGTGCTAGTGCCCTAACGGGCGTGGGGGTTCAAGTCCCCCTTCGCGCACACTGTGTTGAGACAGTCTGTTTCGTAGGAAGCAGAGAAGAAAAGGGCCGGATCGAGAGATCCGGCCCTTTTCTGTTCCCCCGGGGCAACAGGATTGACTTAATAGAACATAAGTTCGACACTTAAAGAGTGTCCATGCTTGCCGAGAATCACCAGATGATTGAGCACGCCGGGGCGAACGCCCGGGTGCTCGAGCTTCAGGCGCGCATTCACAGCATGCAGGCGACGACGCTCGACGAGCGGGCACTGCCGACGCTGCCGGCCCTGGCATCCGTGCTGCCGGGCGGAGCGCTGCGACAGGGCTCCGTCTACTCGGTCGCCGGTTCGACGACGCTGGCCATGGCCATGCTGGCCGCGCCATCGGCCGGCGGCGCCTGGTGCGGGGTCGTCGGCGTTCCCGATTTCGGCGTCGAGGCCGCCGCACGCCTCGGCATCGAGCTGGAACGGCTCGTGCTGGCCCCATCCCCCGGTGATCAGTGGCTCACCGTCACCGCCGCGCTCGTCGACGTTCTCACCGTGGTCGTGACGCGGCCACCCCGCCGGGTCGGTGATGCGGATGCCGCGCGCCTCAGCGCCCGGCTGCGCCAACGCGGCGCGACCCTCGTCGTGCTCGGCGACTGGCCGCAGAGCGAGGCGACGCTGCGCATCGACGACAGCAGCTGGCGCGGGCTCGGCGCGGGGCACGGGCACCTCTCCGGTCGGGAGGTGACGGTCACCGCCGGTGGGCGCCCGGGTGCGGGCCGCCCGCGGAGCGCCAGACTCTGGCTGCCTGACGCCCACTCCGGGGTTCGACAGAGCGGTCAGGGCGGAATGCGCGATGTCGCGCCGCTGCGACGCGCCGCCGCGCGAGCGGGATTGACTTAATAGAACAAAGATTCGAGACTTGTTCCATGCCCGAATCGGAGAACCTCGGCTCGGAGAAGATCGGCTCTGAGAAACTCAGCCGGACCATCGTGCTGTGGCTGCCGGACTGGCCGATCACCGCGGCCATTCAAGCCACGGAGGGCGATCCGCTTGCGCCACTCGCCCTGATCGAGCACGGTCTGGTCTTCGCCTGCTCCCCCGCCGCGCGGGCCGCCGGGGTGCAGCGCGGACTCAAGCTGCGCGAGGCACAGTCGCGCTGCACCGATCTGATCGCGCTGCCCTACGACCCAGCGCACGATGCTCGGGCCTACGAACCGGTTCTCGCGCGGCTGGAGCAGCTGGTTCCCGGGGTGCAGCTGATGCGGCCCGGCACCAGTGCGATCCGGGCCCGCGGACCCGTGCGCTTCTACGGCGGGGAGGAGCAGGCGGCTGCCGCCCTGCTCGACGGCCTGACCGTGCATGGCCTGCTCGGGGCAGCCGGCGCGCGCGTCGGCATCGCCGACGGCCCGTTCGCGGCGGAGCAGGCGGCCCGCGCCACGAGCGACAGCCACCCGGTGCGCCTGATCCCCTCCGGCCAGTCCGCCGCCTTCCTCGCGCCATTCCCGATCGGGATCCTGGTCGACACCCGCATGGCCACGCTGCTCAGGCGCCTCGGCGTGAGCACCCTCGGCGAGTTCGCCGCGCTGCCCGCCGTCGATGTGCACCGGCGTTTCGGCGCGATCGGGGCGGAGGCCCACGCCCTGGCCGGGGCGGCGGACGGGCGCGTCGTCGTCGCCAGAACCCTGCCGAAAGACTTCGACGCGGTGATCGAGTTCGAGCCGGCACTGGAGCAGGTCGAGCAAGTCGCGTTCGGCATCCGTGCGGCCGCGGATGAGTTCGTGGCCGCGCTGACCCGTTCCCGTCTCGTCTGCACGGCCATTCAGGTGCAGCTCGTCAGCGAGCGCGGCAGCGTCTCTGAGCGCAGCTGGCTGCACCCGCGCTGGTTCACCGGCGCCGACGTCGTGGACCGGGTGCGCTGGCAGTTGCAGGGCGCGGCCTCGGCCTCGTCGTCGGCCTCGTCGTCGGCGGAGAAGGGCCTGCGCTCCGGCATCGTGCGGGTGCGGGTGAGCCCGGAGCGGGTGGATTCGACGGGCAACCACGAGCAGGGGCTGTGGGGAACGGGGCCGGACGAACGCATCCACCACGGGCTCACCCGGGTGCAGAGCATGCTCGGCCACGAGGGCGTCGGAACGGCGGTGATCGCCGGAGGGCGTCTGCTCGCCGAGCGCACCGTGTTCGTGCCGTGGGGTGACGCGCCGCCAGCAGCAGCGCCAGGCTCGACCGGCGCACCGTGGCCGGGCAATCTACCCCCTGTCGCTCCTGCGACCGTGTACAGCACCAGGCCGCCGGTGACCGTGCTCGACGAGCACGGCGACGGCCTCGACGTCGACGCGCGCGGCATGCTGAGCGGCGTACCGGCGAGCCTGCGCATCGGCGAGCAGGCTGAGCGGGGTGTCAGCGCCTGGGCCGGCCCGTGGCCGGTCGTCGAACGCTGGTGGGATGCGGCATCCGCACGCCGCCTGTACCGCTTCCAAGTCGTTGACTCCAGCGGCATGGCCTGGCTGCTCGCCTACGAGATCAACGACGCCGCGATCGACAGCGGAACCGACGCCCTGTGGTGGGCGGAAGCGAAGTACGACTGATGAGCCGGGGACAGCATGGGTTGGAGTAACCCACCGAAATCGTGGGCCGAGATGGAGCGCACCCTCTCCGGCCAGCCTCCCCTGCGTGCCCCGACAGCGCCGCCGGAGAGCCCGCTCTCCCGCAAGCGCGAGCCCTACCAGCCGCGCCGCATCGAGACCGAGCATGCCGACACCATCGTGCCGTACGCCGAACTGCACGTGCACTCCCACTACAGCTTCCTCGACGGCGCCAGCTCGCCCGAGCAACTGCTCGAGGAGGCCAAGCGACTGGGCCTTCACGGCATCGCGCTCACCGACCATGACGGCTTCTACGGTGTTGTGCGCCTGGCCGAGACGGCCGAGAGCTACCCGGAGGTGAAGACGATCTTCGGCGCCGAGCTCTCGCTCGGCCTGAGCGGCCCGCAGAACGGCGTCGCCGACCCGGAGGGCAGCCACCTGCTGGTGCTGGCGCGCGGCGAGGGCGGCTACCACCGGCTGGCAGCCGCGATCACGGCCGGGCAGCTCGCCGGGGCAGAGAAGGGCCGCCCGATCTACGATCTCGAGCAGCTCGCCGAGGCGGCAGGCGGTGAGTGGCTGATTCTGAGCGGATGCCGGAAGGGCGCCGTCCGGCAGGCGCTGGCCGCCGCGGCGACCCCGGCAGAGGGCGCGGAAGCCGCCGCGGCCGAGCTCGCCGAACTCGTGCGCCTGTTCGGCGCAGGCAACGTGGCCGTCGAACTCTTCGATCACGGCCACCCGATGGACAGCACGACGAACGACGTGCTCGCCGAGCTGGCCGCCGCCGCCGGACTCCCCGTGGTGGCGACGAACGTCGTGCACTACGCGACGCCATCCGAGCACCGGCTCGCCTCGGCGGTCGCGGCCGTGCGGGCCAGGCGCAGCCTCGATGAGATGGACGGCTGGCTTCCGGCATCCGACGGGGCACACCTCCGTTCCGGCGCCGAGATGGCCGTGCGCTTCGCCCGCTTCCCCGGAGCGATCGAGCAGACGGTGCGCTACGCGGAGGAGCTCGCCTTCACCCTGCGCAGCGCCCGCCCCGGGCTGCCGAAGCAGGACGTTCCGCCCGGGCACACGCCGATGAGCTGGCTGCGGGATCTCGTCTGGAAGGGTGCGGCCAGGAAGTACCCCGACATGACCGATGCCATGCGCAGCCGCATCGAGCGGGAGCTCGAGGTGATCGAGCTGAAGGACTTCCCCGGCTACTTCCTGATCGTCTACGACATCGTGCGGGAGGCGCGCAGCCGCGGCATCCTCTGCCAGGGGCGGGGCTCGGCGGCGAACTCGGCCGTCTGCTACCTGCTCGACATCACCGCCGTCGACTCGATCTTCTTCGACCTGCCGTTCGAACGATTCCTCTCCAGCATCCGCGACGAGGAGCCGGACATCGACGTCGACTTCGACTCCGACCGGCGCGAGGAGATCATCCAGTACGTCTACGCCAAGTACGGCAGGCACAACGCGGCGCAGGTCGCCAACGTCATCAGCTACCGGCCCAAGGTGGCCGTGCGCGACATGGCCAAGGCGCTCGGCTACAGCCCCGGCCAGCAGGACGCCTGGTCGCGTCAGATGGAGGGCTGGGGCCGCACGGTGACGCCGAGCGACCCGGAGACCGTGATCCCGGATGCCGTCACCGACCTCGCCACGCAGCTGCTCACCTTCCCGCGTCACCTCGGCATCCACTCCGGCGGCATGGTGCTCACCGACAGGCCGGTCGGCGAGGTGTGCCCGATCGAGCACGCCCGCAAAGAGAACCGCACGGTTCTGCAGTGGGACAAGGACGACTGCGCCTGGATGGGCCTCGTCAAATTCGACCTGCTCGGCCTCGGCATGCTCGCCGCCCTGCAGTACGCCTTCGACATGGCGCGTGATCTGCTCGGCGAGGAGTGGAGCCTCGACACCATGCCCAAGGAGGAGGCCGGCGTCTACGACATGCTCTGCCGGGCCGACTCGATCGGCGTGTTCCAGGTGGAGAGCCGGGCCCAGATGGGCACGCTCCCCCGGCTGAAGCCGCGCCGCTTCTACGATCTCGTGATCGAGATCGCCCTGATCCGGCCCGGCCCCGTGCAGGGTGGCGCCGTGCATCCGTACATCAGGCGAAAGACGGGCAAGGAGGAGGTGACGTATCTGCACCCGAAGCTGAAGCCGGTGCTGGAGCGCACCCTCGGCATCCCGATCTTCCAGGAGCAGCTCATGCAGATGGCCGTCGCCGTCGGCAACTGCTCGGCCGAGGACGCCGATCTGCTGCGCCGGGCCATGGGTTCCAAGCGCGGCGTCGAGAAGATTGGCCGGCTGAAGGCCAAGCTCTACGCCGGCATGGCCGAGAACGGCCTCGATGAGGCGACCGCCGATGTGATCTACGCCAAGATCGAGGCCTTCGCCAACTTCGGCTTCGCCGAGAGCCACTCGCTCAGCTTCGCGCTGCTCGTCTACGCCAGCTCGTGGATCAAGCTGCACTACCCCGGCGTCTTCCTCGCCGCCCTGCTGCGTGCCCAGCCGATGGGCTTCTACTCACCGCAGACCCTGACCGCGGATGCCAGGCGCCACGGCGTCGAGGTGCGGCGTCCAGACATCCTCCGCTCCGGCGTGCACGCCGTGCTCGAGCGGGTGGATCTGGACGCGGCGGATGCCGCGCCGGATGCGGCGCCGTTGCTGACCGGCCGACCGAGCTGTGTGCAGCGCCAGCAGCCGGCTGTGCCGGAGACCTTCGAGCGGAGCCAGGCCGACGAGACCGCCGCCCACCGCCGCGACGGCGCCTATGCCGTGCGGCTCGGTCTCGCCGATGTCTCCGGCATCGGAGAGGCGCTGGCGGAGCGCATCGTGGCGGAACGCGCGGCATCCGGGCCCTATCGCAGCATGGCCGACGTCTCGCGCCGGGTCGGCCTCGACACCGCCCAGCTGGAGGCGCTCGCCGCCGCCGGGGCCTTCTCTGGACTCGGCCTGGAACGCCGGGAGGCGCTGTGGAGCGCCGGTGACGCGGCGCAGGACCGCGCCCAGTACCTCGAGGGTTCCGTCGTCGTGCTGCAGCCGCCGCTGTTGCCGATCCTGAGCGCGGCGGAGCAGGTGGTCTACGACCTCTGGGCGACGGGCATCTCACCGGACGACCATCCCGTGCGGCACGTGCGCGAGCAGCTGGACCGCCGCGGCGCGCTGGCCGTCGCCGCGATGCAGACGGCGGAATCCGGGCGGCGCGTCGAGGTCGGCGGCGTTGTCACCCACCGGCAACGGCCGGGGACGGCCGGCGGCATCACCTTCCTCAACATCGAGGACGAGACGGGGACCCTCAACGTGATCGCGAGCGTCGGCGTGTGGACGCGCTACCGGCGCATCGCCCGCGAATCCCCCGCGCTGATCGTGCGCGGCATCCTGGAGCGCACGGAGGAGGGCGTCGTCAACTTGCTCGCCGATCGCTTCGAGACGCTCGGGGTGAGTGCGGCGCAGCGCTCCCGCGATTTCCGCTAGGACTCAGCTGGCGACCGTCGTGCGCGGCGGGTTGTACATGAACTCGAGTCGGATGCCGTTGTCGTCTTCGACGAATGAGGCGTAGTAACGGTCCGTGAACCGAGGGTACTTCTTCGGCTCGCGCACCGCCGACCAGCCTGCGCCGAGCGCGATCGAATGCAGATGATCGACCTCCGCCGGCGAATCGACGGCAAAAGCGAGGTGTTGCCAGCCGACCCGCCCGTGCTCGTGCGGCCCGGTGTCCGTTTCGCGGGCGGGAAAGAGGATCAGTTCCGGCTCGCCATCCCGCTGCCAGGCGACCGAGCCATCCGCGTCCTGTCGGCTGAAGCCGAGTGCTTCCAACACCGGATGAAACTGCGCAACGGAGCGGGCAAGGTCGTCAATGGTGATGCCGAGATGATCAAAAACAGCCATGCGGTCAGTTTTGCAGACGCCTCCACCGTTGTCGAAAACGTGCGCCGGGCGGGCTGGTCCACATCGCCTAACATCGAGAGGTGATGAACGACCGCTACGGCTCCGATGTACTGGCGGGTGACTGGCGCAAGGCCGGCCGCCCCGTGATCCCCGAACAGGCCGCAACGAAAGACCTCGTGATCGAGGAGGTCGCGACCGGCTTCTGCGGCGCTGTCGTGCGGATCGAGAAGAACATCGTCACCCTCGAAGACCGCTTCGGCAAGCTCCGGTTGTTCCCGCTCGGGCCCGGCTTCCTTCTGGACGGCAAGCCCGTCGTGCTGGTGGCGCCGCAGAAGGCGGCACCGGCCGGGCGGGGGCGCACGGCATCCGGCTCCTTCGCCGTCGAGAACGCGGCTGCGCGGGTCGCCCTGCCGAGCCGCATCTTCGTCGAGGGCAGGCACGACGCCGAACTGGTCGAGAAGGTCTGGGGCGCCGACCTCCGCATCGAGGGCGTCGTCGTGGAGTACCTCGAGGGCGTCGACGACCTCGACGCGATCATCCGCGACTTCAAGCCGGGCCCCGGCCGCAAGGTCGGCGTGCTCGTCGACCACCTCGTGAAGGGTTCCAAAGAGAGCAGAATCGCGGATGCCGTCGCCGCCGGCCCGTACGGCAAGCACGTGCTCGTCGTCGGCCACCCCTACATCGACATCTGGCAGGCCGTGAAGCCGGCGCGCCTCGGCATCGAGGCCTGGCCGAACATCCCGCGCGGAATCGAGTGGAAGAAGGGCATCTGCGCGAGCTTCGGCTGGCCGCACGATGAGCAGGCCGACATCGCCCGCGCCTGGCAGCGCATCCTCGGGCAGGTGCGCACCTTCGCCGACCTCGAACCGGCGCTGCTCGGTCGCGTCGAAGAGCTGATCGACTTCGTCACCACCCCGTAGCTCGACCTCGCCCGTCCCGCCGCCACCGGCCCCGCCGGTTGAGGCGCCCCAGCTTGTTGAGGCGCCCCCGCTGGTTGAGCCTGTCGAAACCACCACCGACTACTCGGACACTCCGCCGTTCTGAACGGTTTGCCGGTCGAGTAGCGAGGAACGAGCGTATCGAGACCTCACGGACGTAAGCTTCCGCAGATACCTCGGTTTCGATACGGCCGCGGGCGGCCTACTCAACCAGCGGGGTTGCAGGGGGTGCTGTTGCACCAAAACTCCCCGGTGCTAGCGTGGAGGCATGACGCCGCAGGAGCTGGAGAACCTCGCATGCCTGCGCCGCGCCCGCGACCTGATCGACCGCGACTACGCCGAGCCGCTCGACGTTCCGACGATGGCGGCGAAGGCTCTCATGTCGCCAGCCCATTTCTCGCGGAGCTTCCGGGCCGCATACGGCGAGACGCCATACAGCTACCTGATGACCCGCAGAATCGAGCGCGCCATGGCGCTGCTCCGCGCGGGCGTCAGCGTGACCGAGGCGTGCATGGCCGTCGGCTGTACCTCGCTCGGCTCGTTCAGCTCCCGCTTCACCGAGATCGCCGGCGAGACCCCGAGCGCCTACCGCGGCCGCTCGCACGCCGCCGTGACGGCCATGCCGGCCTGCGTCGCGATGGCGACCACCCGCCCGACTCGCGCTCCAGCGACAAGCACCCTCGCATCGAGCAGAAATGGAGAAGCGAGCGACACGTCCGCGGCGTAAATTCGTGGTCATGACAATCGCACTCCAGTACACCAACATCACCGTCAACGACGTCGACGAGGCGCTCGGTTTCTACCGTGACGCTCTCGGCCTCGAGGTACAGAACGACGTCTCATCCGGCGAATACCGCTGGGTCACCCTGGGCAGCGCGGAACAGCCCGGCCTCGGCATCGTGCTCTCGGCCCCCCACGCCGGGCGCTCCAAGGCCGATGGCGACACAATGCAGGAACTGCTCACCAAGGGCGTTCTGCCGCTGACCGTCTTCCGCACGGATGACGTGGACGCCCTCTTCGAGACCGTGCGCGCCAGCGGTGCCGAGGTGCTGCAGGAGCCGATGGACCAGGGCTGGGGGCCGCGCGACTGCGCGTTCCGCGACCCATCAGGCAACACCGTGCGCGTCGCGCAGGCACCGGCAGCCTGAGCCAGAACCCTCGGCGCTACCCGATCGTGGTGCCGAAGGCGAGGCCGAGCACGTAGGTGACCGCGGCCGCTCCCAGACCGATGCCCAGCTGGCGCATGGCACGGCGGAGGGGCGGGGCGCCGGAGAGCAGACCGACGACCGCGCCGGTCACGAGCAGCGCGATGCCGACGAGCACGACCGCGACGATCACGGCCGCGAGCCCCTCCAGGCCGAAGATGTACGGCAGCACGGGGATGATCGCGCCGGAGGCGAAGAAACAGAAGCTCGAGAGCGCCGCTCCCCACCCGGTGCCGATCGCCTCGTGGTCGTCGATGGTTCCGACCGGCCCGGTCATCGGGGCGCCCTGGGCGTGGATTCGCGTGATCACGAGGGCGGCGTGGCGTTTCGCCTCGGCTTCGTCCATGCCGCGGGCGCGGTAGACCAGCGCGAGCTCGTTGGCGTCGACGTCGAGGTCGGGCAGTGCCTTGTCGGCATCCGGGTCGGGGTTGGACGCCTCGAGCAGCTCACGCTGGGAGCGCACGGAGACGTACTCCCCCGCTCCCATCGAGAGCGCACCGGCGAGCAGTCCCGCGATGCCGCTGAACAGCACGAACGCGCTGGAGACCCCCGTCGCTCCGATGCCGAGAACGAGGGCCAGGTTCGAGACCAGGCCATCGTTGGCGCCGAACACGGCCGCCCGGAACGTGCCGGAGAGCCGCAGCCGGCCGCGGGCGGCGAGGCCGCGCACGACCTCCTCGTGGATGCGCTCGTCTGCGGCCATCGCCGAGGTGGCGTGCGGATCGCTGGCGTACGGCGATGCGCTCTCCGCCCGCTGAGCGAGCGCGAGCACGAAGATCGAGCCGAAGCGCCGGGCCAACCAGCCCAGCGCGCGGGTGCGGATGTCGGCGCGCACCGGCGTTCCGGCCTCCTCGCCGAGCAGCTCCCGCCAGTGAGCCTCGTGGCGGCCCTCGGCATCGGCCAGGGCGAGCAGAATCTCGCGTTCCTCGCCGTCGCGGTGCGCGGCCAGCTCGCGGTACACCGCGGCCTCCGCCCGCTCATTCGCCAGGTACTGGCGCCACCGCTTCAGCTCGGCCTTGCTCGGCAGCGGTGCGCCGACGTTCGCGCGAGCCGATGGGGTGTCTTCGTGGAACTGTGACATGCGGGGCTGGGTCTCCGAGGTGAGGTGATGGGGCTTGGTTGCGCAACCCTGAGCATCCGCTGACAAGGCTATCGATCGGCCGGGACCGAGGGCCCGGAAACGCCGCTATTGACAGCATTTCGGGGCCCCGAACGGCCAACGCGTGTGTCTGTGCTCAGCGGCGAATCTCGATCAGGATCACCCACGACGAGACGACCGAGAAGACCACGGCGAGCAGGATGCCGGCAGCCACCCAACCGAGCCCGGCCCCGGCGTCGAACATCACCAGCAACCCGCCGACGACGGCGAGGAGCGCCGGCAGCAGCCCGAAGGCTCCTTTGACGACGGCCTCGCCGAGCGAACCGACGCGTGAGCGTACGAGCAGGGCCAGGGACCGTGCCGCGAGCAGCGCCGCCACGAGCCCGGAGAACACGACGAGCGAGCCGTAGCCCAGCGCCGAGATGCGCGGGATCAGCGCACAGAGTGCCACGAGGGTAGACATCACCAGCACGGCGATCGCGACCCCGGCCCTCGAGGCGATTCCGGGAATCGCGATGACCCGATCGACGTCGCCGCTGACGGCCACGATGATGAGTCCGGCCAGGGCGGCGGCGGCCCCGGCGGAGGCGACGAAGAAGTCGGTCCACTCGTTCAGCACGACGCCATGCTACTCGGCCGTGCGCGGCATCAATAGGATCAGACCATGACTGACTGGACCGAGGTTGCCGACGGTGTGTGGCATGCGCGCTACCAACCGATCGACATCTCAACCGTGCTCGTGCGCGGCAACGACGGGCTCCTCCTCGTCGACACCCGCTGCAATCCCCGCGAGGCCGCGGAGCTCGCACGTGATGTCGAGGCGATGCAGATGGGGCCGATCCGCTGGGTCGTGAACACCCATGCACACTACGACCACAGCTTCGGCAACCAGGAGTTCGCCGGCTCGGCTACCATCTACGGGCACCACCGCATCCCGGCGCATTTCCGCGACTTCGAGCAGCCGCGCCTGAGCGGCTGGGCCGCCGATCCCGCCGCGCAGCCGCAGTATGACTGGACGGATGTCGCGCTCACCCCACCGCACGTGCTGATCGACGAAACGCTCGAGCTGGATCTCGGTGGCCGCGCGGTGCGCCTCATCCCGCTTCCCCCCGGCCACACAGACACCGATCTGGTCGTGCACGTTCCGGATGCCGGCTGCTGGATCGTCGGTGACATCGCGGAGGAGTCCGGGCCGCCGATGTTCGGCTCCGGATCATTCCCCTTCAGCTGGCCGCAGGTCATCCGCGATCTCGCCGGGCACGTCGGCGAGAATGACATCGTCATCCCAGGCCACGGGAAGGCGGTGGATCGGCAGTTCATGCTCCGGCAGGCCGGCGAACTCGGCGCCGTCGCGGATGCGATCACCGACGCGCACGCGCGGCAGCTCGACGTCACGGCGGCGACGACACGGATCATGGCCGGATCCGGGCTCCCGAAGGAGATCGTCGAACCGGCCGTGCGCCGTGGCTTTGCACTGCTGGCCGGCGCTACTCCTTGACGAGCTCGTGCCAGCCATCACCGTCGGCGTGCTCGAAGATGAGGTTCGTCTCGGTGTGAGCAACGGCCGGGTGGCCGGTGAGGTGCGTGAGCACGAAGTCGCGCAGCTCGGACGCGTCGTGGGCGGCCACGTGCAACAGGTAGTCGTCGGCGCCGGCCATGTGGAACAGCCCGATCACGCCGGGCAGGTGCGGTGCGGCATCCCGGAACGAATCGATCTCGCCACGGGCGTGCTTGACGAGGCGCACCGAGATGAGCGCCTGCAGCGAGGCACCGAGCGCGGCCAGGTCGATATCGACACGGAAGCCCCTGATGTAGCCGAGCGTCTGCAGACGACGCAAGCGCAGCGACACGGTCGATTCTGCAACGCCGACCTCCGCGGCCAGCGCCGCGCCGGATGCCCGCGCGTTCGTCGACAGCGCTCGTAACAGTGAACGGTCGACGCGGTCGAGTTCGGCCTTCTTCGAATCCACTGGGTGCCTCTGCTTTCTTTGTGAAGAACATTTCAAGAATACCAGCCTTTTACACAGGATCCTTGACGCTATTGAGTCGTGGTGAGAGCTTCAACTACGTTCAAGCCATGGAGTCAACGATGCCTCAGTCACATTTGCCCACCCGTCACATCGAAACCCTCGCCGTCCACGGCGGCATGGCCGGTGTGCGCGAGTCGGGATCCCACGTACCGACGATCGACCTGTCGACCACGAACCCGCTCGTCGGGGTCGAGAGCGGTGGGGCGAGCTACGAGAACCTGGCAACGGGCGGCGACCTCGAACCGGGCGCATCGGCGGTCTACCAGCGCCTCTGGCAGCCGGGCGTCGCCCGCTTCGAGGAGAGCCTCGCCGCGCTGGAGGGCACGGAGGGCGCCGTCGCATTCTCCACGGGCATGGCCGCTCTGGCCGCCTGTCTCCTGGCGACCGCCGCGGCAGGCAGGCCGCACATCGTCGCCGTGCGGCCGCTCTACGGCGGAACCGACCACGTGCTCGCCGCCGGGCTGCTCGGCACAACGGTGGCCTGGGCGGATGCCGACGGCATCGCGTCCGCGATCACGCCGGAGACCGGTCTCGTGATCATCGAGACGCCGGCCAACCCGACGCTCGAACTCCTCGACATCGCAGCGGTGTGCGCGGCGGCCGGCGACGTGCCGGTGCTCGTCGACAACACATTCGCCTCCCCCGTGCTGCAGCAGCCCGCCCTGCACGGTGCAACCCTCGTGCTGCACAGCGCCACCAAGTACCTCGGCGGGCACGGCGATGTGATGGGCGGAATCGTCGCCACGAACCGGGAATGGCTGGAACGACTGCGCCAGGTGCGCGCGCTCACCGGCGGCCTGCTGCATCCATTCGCCGGCTATCTGCTGCACCGCGGCCTCCGCACTCTGCCCGTGCGCGTGCGCGCCCAGCAGGAGACGGCCGAGAAGCTCGCATTCCTGCTCGACGGCCACCCGGCGCTGAAGCGCGTGCACTACCCCTCGCTGCCCGGCCAGGACCCGCTCGGCCTGCTCGGCCGCCAATTGCACGGGCCGGGGTCGCTCATCGCCATCGAGCTCGTCGGAGGTTACGAGGCGGCCGCGGCCTTCACGGAGGCCTGCCGCCTGATCACCCACGCCGTCTCGCTCGGCGGCGTCGACTCCCTGGTGCAGCATCCCGCCTCGCTCACGCACCGCCCGGTCGAGGCGAGCGCGAAGCCCAACGCCGGTATCGTGCGCCTGAGCATCGGTCTCGAGCACGTCGACGACCTGGCCGCCGACATCCTGCAGGCCTTGGATGCCGTCGACGCCACGGACGTTGAGGAAGGACTAGTGCGTGCTGCCCAGGCGCTTCCGCAGGAGCAGAATGCGTGATTGCAGCTGGGTCACACTGGCCTGAGCGACCGCCGGCCCGCCGCACAAGCGGCGGAGCTCGGCGTGCACGATGCCGTGCGGCTCGCCGGTGAGCTTGGCCCACATGCCGACGAGACTGTTGAGCAGCGCGCGCTGTTCCTTCAGGGTGCGGTAGAGGGCCTGCGGTGTCTCGGCGGCGATCTCCTCCGCCGGGCGGTTCTTCTGCCGATCGGCGGCTCGGCGGGCTTGCTTGGCCTGCCGTTGCCGCAGCAGGTCGCTCACCTGCTCGGGTTCGAGCAGCCCGGGGATCCCGATGAAGTCGAATTCCTCGTCGCTGCCCGGCTCGGCCAGGGTGCCGAATTCGTGGCCGTCGAAGAGCACCCGGTCGAACGTCGCGGCCGAGCCGAGCGCCTGGAAGCTGAACTCGCTGGTGAGCGCGTCCGAGGCCTTGTCGTCCTTGTTCGCGGCGGCGACCATCGCGTCTTCCGGGTTGTAGATGTCGCCGTCGTCGTCCTTGCTGATGCGGTCGAGCGCGTGGTCGCGCTCGAGCTCCATCTGCGAGCCGAGTGCCATCAGCTGCGGAACATTGGGCAGGAAGACGGATGCCGTCTCACCGCGCCTGCGGGCGCGCACGAAGCGGCCGATGGCCTGGGCGAAGAACAGCGGCGTCGCCGAGGAGGTGGCGTAGACGCCGACGGCGAGCCGCGGAACGTCGACGCCCTCGGACACCATGCGCACGGCCACCATCCAGCGGCTGCTTCCGGCGGAGAAGGTGTCGATGTTGTCCGAGGCCTCCTTGTCATCCGAGAGCACGAGGGTGACCGGCTGGCCGGTGATGCCCTCGAGGATGACGGCGTACGCCTTCGCCGCGAAGTGGTCGGTCGCGAGCACGAGCCCTCCGGCATCCGGAATGCCCTGCCGGACCTCGGTGAGGCGCTTGTCCGCCGCCTGCAGCACGGCCGGGATCCACTCGCCGCCCGGGTCGAGCGCCGTGCGCCACGCCTGGGAGGTGATGTCCTTGGTGTTGTCCTCGCCGAGCTTGGCCTCCATCTCGTCGCCGGTGCTCGTGCGCCACTTCATGTGGCCGGAGTAGACCATGAACATGACGGGGCGCACGACGCCGTCTTCGAGGGCGCGGCCATAGCCGTAGTTGTAGTCGGTGATCGAGGTGCGGATGCCCTGGTTGTCGGGCGCGTACTCGACGAACGGGATCGGGGCCGTGTCGGAGCGGAACGGCGTTCCGGTCAGCGAGAGTCGTTTGGTGGCGCTGCCGAAGGCCTCGCGGATGGCGTCGCCCCAGCTGAGCGCGTCGCCGCCGTGGTGCACCTCGTCGAGGATCACGAGGGTGCGGTTGCTGAGGGTGATGTCGCGATAGAGCGAGGCGCGCACGGCGACCGCCGCGTAGGTGACGGCGACCCCGTGGTAGTGCTTGCCGAAACGGCCGTGCGCGTTCTTGAACTCGGGGTCGAGGCGGATTCCGACGCGGGCCGCGGCCTCCGCCCACTGCTTCTTCAGATGCTCGGTCGGGGCGACGACGATGATGGTGTCGATCTCGCGGCGGCCGCGGAGCTCCGCGGCGAGGCGCAGCGCGAAGGTCGTCTTGCCTGCGCCCGGCGTTGCCGCGGCGAGGAAGTCGCGAGGCATCTTCTCGAAGTACTTCTCCAGCGCCTCGGCCTGCCAGGCGCGGAGCTTGCTGGCGGTACCCCATGCGGCCCTCTCGGGGAACGACGGGGAGAGATGCTCCGCCGCCGAGGTGCCCGGGTGGGCTGGGGAGGCTTGCGGAGTAGTCACTGGCTCAAGTTTAGCGGCTCGCTGGGACACACTTCGCTGGCCGCTGATTAGGGTGGAGTCATGGCTGATGACACCGCGAAGCACAAGGGACTCTGGTTTCGCCTCTCGCGACGACGTGAACAGCCCGGAACCCCCGGCCCCGCCGACTCCCGTTCCGAGGCCACGACACCGTGGCCCGTTCACCCCTGGCAGCGCTATGTCGCCCTCGGGGACTCATTCACGGAGGGCATCGGAGACCCGGAACCCAGCGTCCCCGGCGGCCACCGTGGGTGGGCCGACCGCGTCGCGGAGGTCCTGAGCGACGGCACCGACGACTTCGCGTACGCGAACCTCGCCGTGCGCGGCAAGCTGATCCAGCAGATTCTCGACGAGCAGGTCGAGCAGGCGCTCAGCCTGCACCCGGATCTCATCACGATCTCCGGCGGTGGCAACGATGTGATCAGGCCGGGCAGCGATCCGGATGCCGTGTCGGCCGTCGTCGAGCAGGCGATCGCGAAGCTCACCCGCGACAAGGCGACGGTGGTGCTGTTCACCGCGACCGATGTCGGCTTCTCGCCGGTGTTCCGCGGCATCCGCGGCAAGGTCGCCATCTACAACGAGAACCTGCGCACGATCGCCGCGAAGTACGACTGCGTCGTGGCCGACCAGTGGCCGCTCAAAGAGATCCAGGACACCCGCTTCTGGGCGCCGGACCGGCTGCACCTGAACCCGCTCGGCCACCACGAGATCGCCCGGCTCGTGCTGGCGGCGCTCAACGTGCCGAACGAGCTGAAGCCGGCCGAACCGGAGCCCGCTCCCGTCCGATCGTGGCGGGCGGCCCGCAGCGAAGACCTCAGCTGGGCCAGGGAGTACCTGGTGCCGTGGGTGCTCCGCCGTGTGCGGCACCAGTCCTCCGGAGACCTGGTGACGGCAAAGCGCCCGGATGCCGCGCCCTTCGTGCTCCCGGAGCCCGACGACGACTAGACGTGGTGCTGACGAGCCCCACGTATCCGCGGAAGCGCTCAGGGCTTCACGAGCGGGCCTCCTTCGTCGGCTCGTTCGCTCGAGCCACCGTGCGGAGAGGCGCGGGCCGCATCCCACGCTGGCTCGAGGGAGCAGCCGAGGAACGAGGCAGCGACCGAAGCCGGCGTGCCGGGGCGCCGTCTCCGCGGAAGCGCTCAGGGCTTCACGAGCGGGCCTCCTTCGTCGGCTCGTTCGCTCGAGCCAACGTGCGGAGAGGCGCGGGCCGCACCCCACGCTGGCTCGAGGGAGCAGCCGAGGAACGAGGCAGCAACCGAAGCCGGGCTCCCCGATGACGCGCTGCGCGGATGTCGGCGAACCGTCTCCGCGGGAGCGCTCAGGGCTTCGCGAGCGGGCCTCCTTCGTCGGCTCGTTCGCTCGAGCCACCGTGCGGAGAGGCGCGGGCCGCATGCCACGCTGGCTCGAGGGAGCAGCCGAGGAACGAGGCAGCGACCGAAGCCGGGCTCCCCTGCGGCACCTAGCGCTACGTCGCAGCTGCTAGCGGGGGTTGCCGAGCTTCCACCACACGCCGGGGTCGCCGAGCGCGCCGTTGGCCGTGATCGGCACGCTGGTGCTCTGGCCACCGGCGGTGAAGGTCACGCTGCCGATCTCGGCACCGTCGTCGACGAGGGCGACATCGGGCAGCTCAAGGCTCGTCTCGATGGGGGTGTCAGACCAGACGAGCAGCGAGGCGGATGCCGCGCTCTCGGCCGATGCGGCGTCGCCCCACTCGGTCGAGTAGCCGGCCCACTGCTGGCCCGCCGTGGTGAGCGGCACGGTGTGGAAGCCGGCGAACACGCTGTCGAGCAGTGTGCCGACGGCGTCGTTGAGCTCCGAGTGGGTGTCTGCGCCGAGCGTCGCACCGACGAGCGTCACCGACTGGCCGTCGATGACGGCATCCGCGGTGTACAGCAGGCAGGCGCCGGCCTCATCGGTCGTTCCGGTCTTCATGCCGGTGACGCCGTGCTTGCCGAGGAGCTTGTTCGTGTTGGTGACGGTGCCGATCGTGGGGAGCTCAGCCGATTTCATGGCGATGATCTCGGCGATCGCCGGCTGCGCGATGGCGAGCTTGCCGATCTCGACGAGATTCGCCGGGCTGCTCACGCTGCCGGCGGAGAGCCCGCTGGCGTCGACGACGTGGGTGTCGGCGAGCCCGTGCTCGGCGATCCAGGCGTTCGCCGCCTCCAGGTACGCGTCCATCGATCCGAACGCCCAGACGGCGAGCGATTCGGCGTAGTTGTTGGCCGACGGCAGCAGCAGCGCGATGAGGGTCTCCCGCTGGCTGAGGCTCATGCCGGCCACAACGGGCGCGGAGGAACCGTTCTCGGCGATCGTCTCCCAGTAGATGTCGACGTCGGCCTCGGTGTAGTCGATCTCCGGGCCGGCCTCGCCGGCGCCGAGCGGGTGCTCATCGAGCACGACGAGCGAGGTGATCACCTTGGTGATGCTCGCGATGGGTCCGCTGGACTGCTCGCCCTCGCTGGCCAGGAGTCCTGGAGAACCGAGCTGGCCGACCGCGGTGCGACCGAAGCCGGGCCACTCGACCGGTGCAGCCGCCTGCGTGAGCACCGGCACCTCGCCGCGGGCGATGGAGGTGGCCGGAAGCGGGGCCGCGAGGGCATTCACGCCGTAGAACAGCATCGAGAGCACGGCGATGAGGGCCACACCGGCAACGCTGAAGACGACGATCCTGCGACGTCGATAGATCTGGCGTCGGTTGAGGGTCACGAAAAGAGCCTAAGCGGTCTCGGCTGGACGAACGCGCAGCGCGTACAGTGCGACGGCGCTCGCCGCCGCGACATTGAGCGAGTCGACGCCGTGCAGCATCGGGATCGTGACCGTGGTGTCCGCGGAAGCCAGCGCGGCCCGGCTCAGGCCGTCGCCCTCGGAGCCGAGCACGATGGCGAGCTTCTCCGGCGGGTTCTTCTCGAAGTCCTCGAGGCTGACGGCATCGGGAGCCAGCGCGAGCGCGGCGATGTGGAAGCCGTGCGCGTGCAGCAGCGGCGTCGCATCGCTCCACTCCGGCAGCCGCGTCCACGGCACCTGCAGCACCGTGCCCATGCTCACCCGCACGCTCCGGCGGTACAGCGGGTCTGCGCAACGCGGCGTGATGAGCACGGCATCCGCACCGAGGCCGGCGACGGCCCTGAAGATGGCACCGACGTTGGTGTGATCGACGATGTCTTCGAGGATCACGATGCGCCTGGCATCACGGATGAGTTCCTCCACGGATGCCAGGGCCGGCCGTTCCATCGCGGCCAGGGCACCGCGGTGCAGGTTGTAGCCGGTGAGCTGCTCGAGCACCTCCGGCTCCCCCACGTACACGGGGACGTCGGGGAAGTCGGCCAGCAGCGGCTCGATGTCGGCCAGCCACTGCTTCTGCAGCAGAACGGAGCGCGGGATGTGCCCGGCGCGCAGCGCCCTGGCGATCACCTTGCTCGACTCGGCGATGTACAGGCCACCCTCCGGTTCGCTGACGCGGCGCAGGGCGACATCGGTGAGCCGGGCGAAATCGGAGGCACCGCCGACGGTGAGTTCGGTGATGGGAATGATCTGCATCCCTCTAGCCTGACAGGCTCGGAAACATTCTCGAAACCAAATGGGTTGATGATGGGTGTAGATCACAAAGGAGACCCCGTGCAGGCAGAGTTGGCCTTAGGGAACGCGAGCGCGACGCAGCTCGAACAGCTCGCGGATCTGATGCGCGGCAAACGCACGGCCGTTCTCACCGGCGCCGGCATCAGCACCGATTCCGGCATCCCCGACTACCGCGGTGCAGGCGCGCCGGTGCGCACCCCGATGACGGTGCAGGAGTTCCTCCGCGACGAGAGCCGGCGCAAGCGCTACTGGGCCGGCAGCCACCTCGGCTGGCGTCACTTCGGCGGCGCCAAGCCGAACTCCGGCCACCACACGCTCGCCCAGTTGGAGGCCGGCGGTCTCGTCTCCGGCATCGTGACGCAGAACGTCGACGGGCTGCACACCCGCGCCGGCTCTCGCAAGGTCGTCGAACTGCACGGCTCGATGGACACCGTCAGCTGCCTGGATTGCGGGCAGGTCTTCGCCAGAGCGTCCGTCGCAGAACAGCTCGAGCGTGCAAACCCGTGGATCGACACCGAGGGCGCCGTGCGGCTGGCGCCGGACGGCGACGCGGATGTCGATGAACTCGACCGTTTCGTGCTCCCCGTCTGCACGGTGTGCGGCGGCCGGCTGAAGCCGGACGTCGTCTTCTTCGGCGAGCTCGTTCCCTCGTCGAAGTTCGCGCTCGCCGCCGCGCTGGTGGCCAGCTCAGATCTGCTCCTGATCGTCGGATCCTCGCTGACCGTCAACTCCGGCATCCGCCTGATGGAGCAGGCGAGACGGCGCCGACTCCCGATCGTCGTCGTGAACCGCGGCACGACGAAGGGTGACACACGAGCAGCACATAAGCTGGATGCCGGGGCTTCAGAGACACTCACGGCGATCGCCGAACGACTCCTGTACTGAGTCGCTGGGAACCTGAGCCCGCACTCTTGAGGGGGATGGATGACGACGTTCGGCATTGTTCGGCACGGTGAGACTGAGTGGAACGCGCAGCAGCGCGTGCAGGGGCGCACCGACATCCCGCTGAACGACACCGGTCGGGCGCAGGCCGCGGAGACCGGAGCACGGCTGCGTGCAGAGCAGGTGACGGAGGGCCCATGGGATGCCATCGTCAGCAGCCCGCTGAGCCGGGCGCACGAGACGGCCCGCATCATCGCCGCTGAGCTCGGTCTGCCAGAGCCGGAACTCGTCGCTGAACTCGCCGAGCGCGCCCACGGCGAGATCGAGGGACTGAGCTTCGAGGAGCGCGCGGCGCGCTTCGCCGGTGGCGTCCCGGTTCCCGGGCTGGAGTCGCGTGAGGAGGTGCTGGATCGCGCACTGCCCAGCCTCGAGGCGCTTGCGGCACGGCACCCGGACGGCCGGGTGCTCGTGGTCAGCCACGGCGGCGTGATCAGCACCCTGCTGCACCACTCCAGCGGCGGCGCGATCGACGGTCCGGGCCGGAGCATCCCGAACGGCTCCGTGCGGGAGTTCCGTTGGGGGCTCGGCGGCCTGGTGCTGCGCTCTACCGTCTAGCGGTCTTCTCCAGCAGCGCCAACAGCTTCTCGGCCGAGGCCTTCCACGTGAAGCGCGCCGACTGGGCACGACCGAGGTCGGAGCGTCGCTCCCACTCCCCCTGGCTCGTGAGCGCCGTGACGGCTGCGACGAGCCCGTCGGCGGATGTCGGGGCGAAATAGAGCGCGGCATCCCCACCGATCTCGCGGAAGATCGGGATGTCACTGACGATGATCGGGGTTCCTGCCGCCATCGCCTCGACCAGCGGGATGCCGAAGCCCTCGTCGAGCGAGGCGGTGACGAGCGCGGTCGCCGAGCGGAGCGCCTGCTGGTACTCCTCGTCGCTCGCACCGTTGTGGAAGACGAGCTCGGCCTGCGGGGCGAGCTGGCTGAGGCGCGTGCGTTCGGACTCGCTGACCCGGCTCATCAGATGGAGCTCGGCACCCGGCATCATGGCGACGGCCCGCACGAGCGTCTCGACGTTCTTGTACGGCATGAACGAGCCCATGTAGACCAGGCGCAGTGTGGTCGGAGCGATGCGGGGCTCCTCGGTGCCGACGGCGCTGACGCCGGCCGCGTTGGGGACGACGGTGACCGGGCGGTGCGTCAGGCTGTGCTCGGCGATCAGCCCGGCCGTCGTCTCCGACACTGTCACGACGCCGTCCGCACGGTTCAGCAGCATCCGCTGCGGCCACCACGCGAGGTGGTAGAGCCGCCAGAGCCCCCGGATGGGAGCGGCGAGATCGCGCGGAGGCGTGCGGTTGCGGTAGTAGATCAGGTCGTGCACGGTGAGCAGCAGCTTGTATCTGCGTCCCCACGAGCCCATCGTCTGCATCGGCGTGAAGACGACATCCGGCTTGAGTTTGTTGACGGTGAGTGCCACGAGTGGTTCACGCACGCTCGTCGGCGCGCTGACCAGCTGCCAGGGCAGCGTCGGCAGCATGTCGAGCTGACGGTGGTCGTTGATCAGCATCGTGACGGGGTGCAGCTTGCCGAGCTCCTCGACGAGGCTCGCCGTGTAGCGGCTGATGCCGTCATGCCTGTCGATGCGGGTATAGCGGCAATCGAAGACGATCCTCATGCCCCGGCCGTCTCATTCGAGCTCGGCAGGGTCGCCAGCAGCCCGCGGATCTGGGCGGCGGCCTCGACCGGCTTCTCGTAGTGGATGAGGTGGCCGACGCCGTGGATGACGTACAGCGTCGCCTGCGGGAACAGCGCCTGCAGCGTGTGCTGCGCGGCGATGGGGGTGATGTCGTCGCGGTCGGCCGCGATCAGCAGCGTGCGCGGCGTGATCGACGCGGCGAACTCGCTCACGTCGTTGCCGACCGATGCGCGGAAGGCGTCGAGCACGACCTCGCGGTTGCTGAACGCCGAGAAGTAGCGGTCGTGTTCCTCGTGGATCCAGCGCTTCAGCGTCGGATCCGTGGTCTTGGCCATCGTCACGCTCATCACGCGCACGATCAGGCGGGAGCGCAGCAGCGCGAAGCCGAGCTTCTCCGGCAGCTTCGCGGCCGCCCAGTAATAGAAGACGGCGAGCCTGGTCATGATGCCGCGCGGGCCGGCGAGTGCGGGGGCAGCGATCGGATTGACGAGGATGACGGCATCCGCCGCCAGGCCGCCCGCCAGCGCGGCGGAGGAGACGATCGAGCCGAAGGAGTGGCCGAGGATCACGACGGGGCCATTCAGTTCGAGGGCGGCAACGAATCCACGCAGCCAGGCGGCGTAGCCGTCGAGGTCGTGGCTGAAGCCCGAGTCGGCACCGAGCGGCGTCGACTCGCCGAAGCCGGGAAGGTCCGGCGAGATGATGTGCACACCGGGGAGCTGGGCGACGACGGGCTCGAGGCCGTGGTGGTCTCCGCGGAATCCGTGGACCATCACGACGGTCGGCGCACCGGCGACCGCGGCCCCGTACTCCCAGTAGCGGCTGCTGCTGCCCAGGACGGAGACCGTGTTCTCGCGCACGGGGATGCCGGCCAACTGCGACGCGTAAGGGGACTCGATGCTCATCGACTCAAGTTTAGGTGAGCTGCCACCCAAGACTGGACAGCAGCGGCAGGGAACTGCTTAGACTCAGGAATGAGTTTTACCGCGCCTATCCAACTGCCTGGTCTCATTCTCGATCCCCAGTGGTACCGCAGGGCCGTCTTTTACGAGGTGATGGTGCGCTCCTTCGTCGACAGCAACGGCGACGGCACCGGCGATCTCGGTGGCCTCATCTCCAAGCTCGACTATCTGCAGTGGCTCGGCGTTGACGCGCTCTGGGTGCCGCCGATCTTCACCTCTCCCCTGCGTGATGGCGGCTATGACGTGGCCGACTACCGCTCGATCCTTCCCGAGTTCGGAACCCTCGACGAGTTCCGCGAACTCGTCACGAAGGCGCACGAACGCAACATGCGCGTTGTCATCGACCTGCCGCTCAACCACACCTCCGACCAGCACGAGTGGTTCCAGCAGTCCAGAGCCGATCCGGACGGTCCGTACGGCGATTTCTACGTCTGGAGCGACACCGACGAGAAGTGGCCGGACATTCGCATCATCTTCACAGACACCGAGGAGTCGAACTGGGCGTTCGACCCGGTGCGGCGGCAATTCTTCTTCCACCGTTTCTTCTCGCACCAGCCCGACCTCAACTTCGAGAACCCGGCCGTGCACGAGGCCGTGTTCGATGTCGTCCGCTTCTGGCTCGACCTCGGCGTCGACGGCTTCCGGCTCGACGCGATCCCCTACCTCTACGAGTCGGATGAGGGCAACGGTGAGGGCGAGCCCCCGACGCACGAGTTCATCAAGGCACTGCGGGCGATGGTCGACAGGAGCTACCCCGGCCGCGTGATGATCGCCGAGGCCAATCAGTGGCCGCGTGAGGTCGCCGCGTTCTTCGGCAGCGAGGAGGAGCCGGAGTGCCACATGGCCTTCGACTTCCCGGTGATGCCGCGCATCTTCTACGCACTGCGCTCGCAGCGGGCCGACGAACTGGTGGCGGTGCTCTCGGAGACCACCGACATTCCAGATGGCGCGGGCTGGGGCATCTTCCTGCGCAACCACGACGAGCTCACCCTCGAGATGGTCTCGGAGGAGTACCGGCAGGCCATGTACGGCTGGTACGCCTACGACCCGCGGATGCGGGCGAACGTCGGCATCCGGCGCCGCCTGGCGCCGCTGCTCGACAATGCGCGCGCCGAGCTGGAGCTGGCGCACGCGCTGCTCTTCGCGCTGCCGGGCAGCCCGTTCCTGTACTACGGCGACGAGATCGGCATGGGCGACAACATCTGGTTGCCCGACCGCGACAGCTCCCGTACGCCGATGCAGTGGACCCCCGATCGGAACGCCGGATTCTCGGCCGCCGACCCCGGCAAGCTGTACCTGCCGGTCGTGCAGTCGCTCGTCTACAACTACGGGCACGTGAACGTGGAGTCGCAGCTTGCGCAGTCGCGCTCGCTGCTGCACTGGGTGCGCAACGTCATCCATGTGCGCAAGGCGCACCTCGTCTTCGGCCTGGGCGACATCCAGGTGATCCCGACCAACAACGACTCGGTGCTGGCGTTCGTGCGGCGCTATGCCGGATCCGGGCTCTCCGGCAGCACGCACTACAACGAGCAGCCGGAGTCGGTGCTCTGCGTGTTCTCCTTCGCGCACAATCCGGTCGCGGTCACAATCACGGCGGAGGACATGGCTGGCACGCGTCTCTATGACCTCTTCGGCGGTGGCGTGTTCCCGAGCTTCGACGAGAACGGCTCGCTCACGCTGACGATGGCCACGCAGAGCTTCTTCTGGCTGCACTGCGGCTGAGCCTCCCGGTTGTGTCGGTGCGTGGCCATAGAGTGATGGCATGAACGCACTCAGCTGGTCCGCAACGCTCGCCGTCTTCGATCTGGAGACGACAGGAATCGATGTGGAGACGAGTCGCATCGTCACCGCGAATGTCAGCGTGATCGACGCGGACGGCGCGGTGCAGGAGCGCAGCGACTGGCTTCTCGACCCCGGCGTCGAGATTCCGAGCGGTGCTACGGCCGTGCACGGCATCACGACGGCGCGCGCCCAGGCAGACGGGATGCCGGCCGCCGAGGGCGTCGGCCAGATCGTCGAGCGCATCCGCGCGCTGCTCGCGCAGAACGTGCCCGTGGTCGTCTACAACGCCCCGTACGACTTCACGATCCTCAACCGCGAGGCGCTCCGGCACGGGCAGAACATTCTCGGTGCCCCGAGCCCCGTCATCGATCCGCTGGTGATCGACAAGGCGGTCGACCGCTACCGCAAGGGCAAGCGCACGCTCGAGGCCGCTGCCGCCTTCTACGGTGTGCCGCTGGACGACGCGCACGACGCCGGCGCCGACGCCATCGCGGCCGGCCGTGTCGCGCAGGCGATCGCCCGCGAGCACGGCGCCGCCCTCCCCGCCACCGCAACGGCTCTGCACGAGCAGCAGGTCACCTGGGCGGCGGAGCAGGCCGCCAGCTTCCAGCAGTACATGCGCGCCAACCGCGACCCCGGCTTCACGGCCGACGGCTCCTGGCCGCAGCGCTGAGTCAGCGAGGGCTCACTCGATACTGCAGGTGCAGCACCCGGTTGCCCTGGATCACCACGTCTGGACCCTCCAGCAGCTGTTGTGCGTTGACCGACCCGAAGTAGCGCTTGCCGGATCCGAACACGACGGGCGCGACGTCCATGCGCACCTCGTCGACCAGGCCGGCGGCGAACACCTGGCCACCGACGTCCCCGGCTGCGACCTCGACGATGCGCTCACCCGCGAGCTCCTGCGCCGTGGCCATGGCTGCCTCGACGCCGTCGACGAAGTGGAACGGCGCGCCCGGGTCCCACCCCTCCGGCTGCGGCCGGTGCGTGACGACGACCACGTGGTCGATCCCGCTGGGCGGTTGTCCGTCCCAGCCGTCCGTCATGTCGAAGACGTGACGGCCGACGACGGTCACCCCGATCTGATCCCAGTACGGCCGGGTGTGGTCGTATGACGCCTGCGAGACCGTCAGCTCGCCGCTCTCGTCCAAGGGGACGTCACCGCTGGTCAGCCAGTCGAACAGTGGCCCAGGCTGGTCGTTCTCATCCGCGATGAAGCCGTCCGCCGACACCGAACCGTACATGACCACCTTGCCCACGGTGCACTCCTCTGCTTGCGTGCCCCCATTAACGCACAACAGGGCAACCGGCGAAAGCCGATTGCCCTGTTGTGATTGGCGTCTTAGGCGCCGAAGCCCTTGAAGCGCTGGTTGAACTTCTCGACGCGTCCGGCCGAGTCCATGATGCGCTGCTTGCCCGTGTAGAACGGGTGCGACTCCGAGGAGATCTCCACGTCGATGACGGGGTAGGTGTTGCCGTCTTCCCACTCGATGGTCTTGGCGCTGCCGACCGTCGAACGGGTCAGGAAGGTTGCACCCGAAGCAAGGTCGCGGAACACGATCGGTGCGTAAGTGGGGTGGATTTCAGACTTCATCGAATTTCCTAGCGTTGAAAGTTATTTGTGTGTTGAGACTGGTGTGATCTGTCTTGCCGATCACAGTCCGATCAGGCGAGAAAGCTTGCGGCCCGGGGGCCAGCTACCGAGCTTAGCAGAATTCGAGCTGTCAGACCGCACGTGCGCCGAAGCGCCCGTCCTGTTCGCTCAGCTCGATGCCGAGGCCGAATGCTTCGGTGAGCACCTCGGAGGTGAGCGCCTCGGAGAAGGGACCCGCGGCGACGACCCGACCGGCAGCGATCACGAGGGCGTGCGTGAAGCCGAGGGGAATCTCTTCCGCGTGGTGGGTGACCATGACGATGGCCGGGGCGTTCGGCGACTGGGCGTAGCCACCGAGCAGGTGCAGCAATTCTTCGCGCGCACCGAGGTCGAGGCTGGCCGCCGGCTCGTCGAGCAGCAACAGCTCGGGGTCGGTCATCACGGAGCGCGCGATCTGCACGCGCTTCTGCTCGCCGTCGCTGAGGGTGCCGAACAGGCGCTCGGCCAGGTGGTCGAGCTTCCACTCGGCCAGCACCCGCTGCGCACGACGGGTGTCGAGCTCGTCGTACTCCTCGTTCCAGCGTCCCGTCACCGAGTACGCGGCGGTCAGCACGACGTCCAGAACCTTCTCGTTCTTCGGGATCGTCCTGGCCATCGCGGTCGACGCGAATCCGATCATCGGGCGCAGTTCGAACAGATCGACCTTGCCGAGCTGTTCCTCGAGCACGAGGGCTGTGCCGCTGCTCGGGTGCAGAGCAGCCGCTGCGATGCGCAGCAGCGTGGTCTTGCCCGCGCCGTTTGGACCGAGCACCACCCAGCGTTCGTCGGGATTCACCGTCCAGTTCACCGAGTCGAGGATTGTGTTGCCGTCGCGAACGACGGAGACGTCTGTGAGCTGAAGAACGCTGGCCATGCTCCTATGCTACCGAGCCTCGGCGCCCGCTCAGAGCAGGCCGGCGTAGATCTCGCGGGTGCGCGCCGCGATCTGCGTCCAATCGAATTCCTTCTCGGCCCGCTCCCTGCCCGCCGCGCCCATCACGGCGGCGCGTGCGGGGTCGCTCACAACCTCGGTGAGTGCCGCGGCGAGATCCGCCACGAACCGCTCGGGATCGATCGGCGTTCCCGTGCCGTCGTCCAGCTGCTCGATCGGCACCAGGCGCCCGGTCACCCCGTCGACGACGACCTCGGGGATGCCGCCTGTCGCTGTTCCGACGACGGGAAGCCCGCACGCCATCGCCTCGAGGTTGACGATTCCGAGAGGCTCGTAGACCGAGGGGCAGACGAAGGCCGTTCCCGCCGTCAGCACCGCGGAGAGTTCGTGTTGGCTGAGCAGCCGGTCGATCCAGACGACGCCGGCGCGCTCGCGCTGCAGCGTCTCGACGCCGGCACTGACCTCGGCCATGATCTCGGCCGTGTCCGGCGCTCCAGCGCAGAGCACGAGCTGCACGTCCGCCGGCAGAAGCCGCGCCGCACGCAGAAGGTAGGGCAAGCCCTTCTGCCGCGTGATGCGCCCGACGAAGACGATCGACGGCCGATCGGGGTCGATGCCGAGCGCGCGCACGGTGTCGCTGTCGTGCAGCGGCTTCCAGCGGTTCAGGTCGATGCCGTTGTAGACCACGTGGACGCGCTGCTCGTCGAGCGACGGGTAGGAGCGCAGGATGTCGCGGGCCATGCCGCCGCTCACCGCGATGACCGCGTCCGCGGCCTCGAATGCCGTCTTCTCGACCCAGCTCGACACCCGGTAGCCGCCGCCGAGCTGCTCGGCTTTCCATGGCCGGAGCGGCTCGAGGCTGTGCGCGGTGACCACATGGGGAACATCGTGCAAAAGTTTGGCGATGTGACCCGCCCCGTTTGCATACCAGGTGTGGGAGTGCACGAGGCTGGCACCGGCGACATCCTGCGCCATGGCCAGGTCGACACCGAGCGTGCTGAGGGCGGGGTTGGCGTCGGCCAATGTCGCGGGTGCGGCGTACGCGACGGTGTCCGGGGCGTTGCGCTCGGCGCCGAAACAGCGCACGACGACGTCGATGTCTGTGCGCAGCGCGCGGACGAGCTCCGCGACGTGCACTCCGGCACCGCCGTAGACCTCGGGTGGATACTCCTTGGTGAGCAGATCGACTCGCATGGGGCAACGCTAGCGCAGCCGCGCCGACACAGAGCGGAATGCGTCTAGGAAGTGTCATTCGGCTGCCCTAGGGTGAAGTCATGAAGCCCAAGAAGATCTTCGGAATCGTCCTCGCCGGTGGCGAGGGCAAGCGACTGATGCCGCTCACAGAAGACCGTGCAAAGCCCGCCGTTCCCTTCGGCGGGCATTATCGCCTCGTGGACTTCGCACTGTCGAACCTGATCAACTCCGGGCTCTCGCAGATCGTCGTCCTGACGCAGTACAAGTCGCACAGTCTCGACCGTCACGTCTCACAGACGTGGCACGTCTCCGGCGTCGTGAACTCGTACATCGCCTCCGTGCCCGCGCAGCAGCGCCTGGGCAAGCGGTGGTTCAGCGGATCGGCCGACGCGATCCTGCAGAGCCTCAACCTGTTGCGCGACGAGAAGCCGGACATCGTCGTGGTGGTCGGAGCGGACCACGTCTACCGCATGGACTTCAGTCAGATGATCGAGGCGCACATTGCCTCCGGCGCGAAGGCGACCGTCGCCGCCATCCGCCAGCCCATCGACCAGGCCGACCAGTTCGGCGTCATCGACGTCGACCCGGACGCGCCGGAGTCGATCCGGGCGTTCCTCGAGAAGCCGCAGAACCCGGTCGGCCTCGCCGACGCCCCGCACGAGGTGCTTGCATCGATGGGCAACTACGTCTTCGACGCCGATGCCCTGATCGAGGCCGTGCTGCGCGATGGTGAGCGCACCGATTCCAGCCACGACATGGGTGGCGACATCATCCCCGACTTCGTGGCGCGCGGCGAGGCCGGTGTCTACGACCTGCGACGCAACGACGTGCCAGGCTCGACCGATCGCGACCGCTTCTACTGGCGCGATGTGGGAACGATCGACTCCTTCTTCGACGCGCACCAGGACCTCATCTCCGCGCTGCCCGTCTTCAACCTCTACAACGAGGCGTGGCCGATCTTCACCCAGCAGCGCAACTCCCCGCCCGCCAAGTTCGTCCGCGACGCGCACGGCGCGCTCGGCACGATGATCGACTCGATCGTCTCGCTCGGATCGCTCATCTCCGGTGCCCACATCGAACGCAGCGTGCTCGGTCCGTGGGTGCACGTCGACTCCGGCGCACAGGTGGTCGACTCGATCCTGTTCGAGCGCGTGCGCATCGAGGCCGGCGCCCGCGTCCTCCGCGCCGTTCTCGACAAGGACGTCGTCGTCGAGGCGGGAGCGACGGTCGGGGTCGACCTCGATCACGACCGGGCGCGCGGCTTCAGCGTGACGGCCTCGGGAATCACCGTCGTCGGCAAGGGTGTTACAGTCGCCGCATGAGCTCGCCGCGTTTCCTTGTTGTCCTCGATGCCGATTCCACCCTGATCCAAGACGAGGTCATCGAACTTCTGGCGGATGCCGCAGGCTCCCGTGAACTCGTCGCCGACGTCACGGAGCAAGCCATGCGCGGGGAACTCGATTTCGCCGAGAGCCTGCGCGCCCGCGTCGCGACGCTCGGCGGCCTGCCGGAGAGTGTCTTCGCCGAGGTCGGGGCCCTCATCCGGCCGACGCGGGGCGTGCACGAGCTGATCGCCGGGGTGCAGGCGGCAGGCGGACTCTTCGGGGTCGTCTCCGGTGGCTTCCACGAGCTCCTCGACCCGCTGGCTGCCCAGTTCGGCCTCGACAGCTGGCGTGCGAACCGTCTGGAGCTGGAGGACGGGAAACTCACGGGTCGCGTGTCCGGGCCGATCGTCGACGCGGCTGCGAAAGCGCACGCGCTGCAGGAGTGGGCCGATGCCGCCGGCATCCCGCTCAGCCGCACGGTCGCCGTCGGCGACGGCGCCAACGACCTCGCGATGATGGCCATCGCCGGCCTCTCGGTCGCGTTCAACGCCAAGCCGCGGGTGCGGGCGGAGGCCGACGTCGCCATCGACGTCGCCGACCTCGGCCAGGTGCTGCCGCTGCTCGGCCTGCGCGGCTGAACCGCTCAGGCCGCGATCGGGGCTAGTGCCCCATGCCGAGGCCGCCGTCGACCGGGATGACGGCTCCGGAGATGTAGGCTGCCTCGTCGCTGCCGACCCAGGCAACGACCTTGGCGACCTCGCTCGGCGTTGCGAAACGGCCGGCCGGGATGTTCTTCTTGTACTCCGCCTGCTGCTCGGCGGGGAGCGCGGCGGTCATGTCGGTCTCGATGAATCCGGGAGCAACGACATTCGCGGTGATGCCGCGGGCACCGAGTTCGCGGGTGATGGAGCGGGCCATGCCGACGAGGGCCGCCTTGGAGGCGGAGTAGTTGACCTGGCCGGGGCCGCCGTAGAGGCCGACGACGCTGGAGATGAGCACGATGCGGCCGTAACGGGCCTTGAGCATGCCCTTCGATGCCCGCTTCACGACGCGGAACGCACCGGTGAGGTTGGTGTCGATGACGTCGACGAAGTCCTCCTCGCTCATGCGCATGAGCAGCGTGTCGCGCGTGATGCCGGCGTTGGCAACGAGCACCTCGACCGGGCCGAGCTCTGCCTCGATCGCGGTGAAAGCGGCGTCGATCGATGCGGCATCCGTCACATCGGCTTGCACGGTGAAGGATCCGGCGGGCCCCTCACCGGAGCGCGCGGTCACGGCGACGCGGTGGCCTTGCGCCACGAACTCCTCGGCGATGGCGAAACCGATACCGCGGTTTCCTCCGGTGACGAGTACGGTGCGGGGCGTGGTCATGGTGTGGTCCAATCGGGCAGTGCTGACGAGCGAGGCGAACGGGCAAATCTGACCCAGTTTAGAGCGTCCTCACCGCCCCTCAGGAGACGTAGGCTTAAGGCAGAGCCATGAAGCAGCCATCGATCACCTCACTTCCCGTCTCCCCCGAGGTGGAGCGGCGCAATCGCATGCTCAAATACACGCTCGCGATGGGGATCCGCGTGCTCTGCGTGCTGTCCATGTTGTTCCTGGAAGGCTGGTGGCTGCTGCTGCCTGCGATCGGGGCCGTGGTGCTGCCGTACTTCGCGGTGGTCATCGCCAACGTCCCCTCGAAGGCGAAGTCGTCGAACATCCTGCGCCCCGGCGCTATCGAAAGGGCCTGGAAGCGCAAGAATGACTGACCTGATCGGGATGGGCCTCCTCGGCGGAGCGCTGCCCCGCGAAGCCTGTTCGCGCGCCGCGTGCTCGGCGGACGCCACGTGGCGCATCGACTGGCGCAACCCGCGCATCCACACCGGTGAACGGTTCAAGACCTGGTTGGCCTGCGACGAGCACATCGACTATCTGCGTGACTTCCTCGCGGCCAGGGAATTCCCGCTCACCGTGAGCGCCCTCGAGGACGCCCCGTGAGCGGCTGGCGTTTCCTGATCAGCAAACGCTGGGCCGGTTATCTGGCCCTCACCGTGCTCTTCGCGGTCGTCTGTGTCTTCCTCGGCAACTGGCAGCTCGCCAGGCGGGCAGAGGCCCAGGCCGAGATCCACCGCGTCGACAACAACTGGTCGGCCGAACCGGTTCCGCTCACCGAGGCCCTGCCAACGCTCGAGAGCTTCGATGAGTCCCAGAAGTGGCTCCCCGTCGTGATGGAGGGCAGCTACCTCCACGACGACGAGTTGCTGGTGCGCACGCGCCCGCGCGCGGGAATGCCCGGTTTCGAGGTGCTCACTCCCCTGCAACTGCCAGACGGCACCGTCTTCATCGTCAACCGTGGCTGGCTTCCGACCGGTTCAGCCCAGGATGCCCCGGATGTCGTGCCCTCCGCCCCGGAGGGCACCGTCACTGTCGTCGCCAGGCTCAAGGCCGGAGAGCCATCGCTGGCCGGCCGCAGCTCGAGCGGCAACCAGATCTCGACGATCCAGCTCAACGAGATCTCGGAACGACTCGGAACAGACAACTACACCGGTGCGTACGGGCTGATGATCTCGGAGAGCCCGGAGGCGATCGATCCGCGCCCGCTCGCCGTGATCAAGCCGCCACGCGATGAAGGCCCGCACCTCTCCTACGCCTTCCAGTGGTACGTGTTCGCGATCATGGCCTTCATCGGCCTGGGCTGGGCGGCCCGTCAGGAGTTCCGCGCGGTCAACATCGACGACCCGGCCGAGCGCAAGCGGGCGGCGGCGCGCGCGAAGAAGCAGTCGCTCAAGACGCGGAGCGATGCCGAGGTCGAAGACGAGATCCTCGACAACGCCCGCTAGGCGCGAGGCGTCTGCCAGCCGCCGCGATGCACGAGCGCGGCCGCGTCTTTCCGTGCCCGCCGGGTCGGCGAGCCGCTTGCCGCCGCGCTCCTGTCCGGGTGCCCGATCGTCATCGCGCCGACCGGTGTGAACTCCTCTGGGACGCCGAACTCGAGCCGGAATGCGTCAAGTCGCTCGCGGGGGATGCCGAAGAAGCACGCCCCGAGCCCCTCGTCCACAGCGGTCTGCAACACGAGCAGTGAGGCCATCCCGGCATCCACGTGCCAGTACGGAACACCCCACCTGGGCTCCTCGGCATCCGACCAGCCCTTGTCCGGCTGGGAGTAGCGCTCACGGTACGCGGCCTGTGACGACAGCGGCACAATGACAACGGGAGCACTCCGCATGCCGCTCAGCCAGCGGCTCTCGCCGGTGTTGCGGTCGTTCGGCGTCGTCGATGACCAGAAGCGCGCGACATCCTCTGCGGTGTCGAGGACGAGGAAGGCCCACCCCTGGGTGAAGCCGGCGTTCGGCGCGCGCACGGCGTTGCGCAGCATCCGGTCGACGGCCTCGGCGCTCACCGGCTCCTCGGAGTAGGAGCGAACCATGCGGCGGCCGTTCACGATGTCTTGGAAGTCCATGAGTACATGATCGCGGATTCGACGAGGAGCCCATCGCGAAGCTGGGAGAACGCCGGAATGGACTGTGTCTAAAGTCACATTTCCCGAGGAATCGCCCGGTTGCGCCCCCGCCCGCCCATAGCCTCTCCCCATGGCTGACGACGACCGTACACTCCTCGGCGCAACGGGCGCGTTCCTCTCCTTCGTTGCGGTGAGCGCCGTCGCAGCCGTGTTGGTCGCAGCGGCCATGACGCCGGCTGTCGCCGTTGCCGGTGTCGCGGCGACTGGCTCGATCGACATGTTCGAGAGCCTGCCGGACTACGTGGCGATCGGCGAACTGGCCGAGGGCTCCAACATCTACGCGACGAACGCCGACGGCACCTTCCACAAGCTCGCGACCTTCTACGAACAGAATCGCGAGGAGGTGGGTTGGGAGGCGATGTCCCAGTTCGCCAAGGATGCCGCGGTGGCCGTGGAGGACCCGCGCTTCTACGATCACGGCGGCATCGATCTGCAAGGCACGGTGCGCGCAGTGGCGCTCACGCTTCTCGACAACGAGGATCCGCAGGGCGGCTCCTCGATCACCCAGCAGTACGTCAAGAACGTGCGGGTGCAGAACGCGGTGATGGCTCCCGGCACCGAGGAGGAGCGCGAAACCGCGGTCGCGGCGGCGATCGAAACCACTCCCGAGCGCAAACTGCAGGAGATGCGCATGGCGATTGGTCTCGAGAAGAAGTACTCCAAGGACGAGATCCTGCGTGGCTACCTCAACATCGCCTACTTCGGCGGCACCGTGTACGGCATCGAGGCCGCGAGCAAGTACTACTTCGGCGGTGTCAGCGCGAAGGACCTGACCCTGGAGCAAGCGGCGAGCCTCATCGCCATCGTGAACAATCCGGAGAAGTTCCGGCTCGATCGTCCGGACAACGAGAACAACGGCACGGCCAACGCGTTCGGCGCCAATCACACGCGCCGGGACTACATCCTCGACAAGATGCTCGAACACAAGAAGATCACCGCGGAGCAGCACGCGGCCGCGATCGCCGTTCCCGTCGTCCCGGCCATCACGCCACCGAGCACCGGATGCCAGGCGGCCGGTGGATCCGGATTCTTCTGCGACTACGTCTACTGGACGATCCGGAACGACAACGCCTTCGGGGCGACCCCCGAGGAGCGCGACGAGCGGCTTCGCCGTGGCGGCCTCGACATCTACACCTCGCTCGACCTGGAGCTGCAGGTCACGACGGAAGCGGCCGTGAACGAGAACGTGCCGAGTGTCGACCCGCGCTTCGATGTCGGGGCGGCGGCCGTGACCGTGCAGCCGGGGACCGGCCGTGTGCTCGCCATGGCGCAGAACAAGGTCTTCAGCAATGATCCAGAGGTGCTCGCGGCGAGCGGCCCCGGCTGGACCTCCGTCAATTACAACACCGACATCGACTACGGCGGGTCGAGCGGGTTCCAGCCCGGATCCACGTACAAGGTGTTCACACTCGCCGAGTGGTTGAACGCGGGCCACTCGCTGCGGGAGTCCTTCGACGGGCGGAAGCGCGCATTCACGCGCTTCCCGGACAGCTGCGTCGGTGACTGGTCTGGCAGCTACGAGCCGCGCAACGACGACGGCCGCATCGCGAGCAACGCCGTCAACGCCACCAAGTGGTCGGTGAACTCCGGCTTCATGGCGATGGCGGCTCAGCTCGATCTCTGCAAGATCAAACAGACCGCCGAGGCCTTCGGCATCCATCGCGCCGACGGCGACCCGCTGCAGATGAACCCCGGCGATGTTCTCGGCAGCCAGGAGGTCGCCCCGATCACGATGGCCGCCGCATTCGCCGGTATTGCCAACGGCGGGCTCACCTGCTCCCCCATCGTGATCGACCGGATCCTTGACCGCACGGGCGCCGAGGTCACGCCGCCCGCGTCCACGTGCCGGCAATCGGTTGAGCCCTCCGTGGCAGCGGCGATGGCCTACGCGATGCAGGAGACCTTCTCCGGCGACGGCACCGCGGTTGCGTCGAACACGTACTCCGGCGTGCCGCACATCGGCAAGACCGGCACGACCGACTTCGCCAAGGACACCTGGATGATCGGGTCGAGCACGGTTGCCGCAACGGCGGTGTGGGTGGGCAACGTCAACTACGACGCGAACTTGCGCGAGCTGCGCTTCGAGAGTGGTGCCGCGGCGACGGCGCGCCACCGCATCTGGCCGCGGATCATGGCGAACGCCGATGCGCGCTGGGGCGGGGCGGCATTCGCGGAGCCGGACGACTCTGCCTTCCGCGTCGTCCTGGCCGACATCCCTGACGTTCGAGGCAAGACGCTCGACGAGGCACGTTCGCTCATCGAGGACGCGGGCTTCGGCACGGAGGATGCGGGGCCGCAGGATTCCGAGCTGCCCGCCGGTCAGGTGTCTGGCACAACCCCATCCGGCAGTGCCCCACGCGGCTCCGTCGTCGGGGTGCACACGAGCAACGGGGCGCTGGTGCTGATGCCCACTGTGATCGGCATGAAGGAGAAGGACGCGCGTGCCGCGCTCTCCGCCTTCGCTGTTACAACCTCGGTTCAGCCCGTCACCGTTCCCTCACAGGATGGCACGGTGTCCGCGAGCAACCCCGCGGGCGGCACGCCGATCAGAGCGGGCAGCGCGGTGACGATCACCGTCGGGAAGCTCCCCTAGATCAGGCCATGTCCAGCTGGCCGACCGTTCGGGCCAGATTGATCGCGTCGATGCGAGAGCGCGCGCCCAGCGCGACGAAGGCGTCGGAGAGGTGGCGCTTCACGGTTCCGACGGAGATGTAGAGCTGTTCCGCGATCTGGGCGTTCGACATCCCACCGGCTGCGAGGGAGAGCGTCTGGGCCTGTCGAGCGGTCAGGAGCGGCGCCGGTGCCCGCCGTGGGCCCGCGGTCTCGACCAATGAAGCCACGGCGGCAAGGAGCAGGGCCGGACTCGCGTCGTGGTGCAGCACAGCGCCACGCGGCCGGCCGTTGATCACGCGGACCGCCTCGGACATGCGGGGCGCGTCGAAGCCGAGCACCGCCGCGTCGGGCCCGACATCGCTGATGACGCGTTCGATCGCGGAAAGCCGGTCAGGGATGTCCAGATCGAGCAGCAGGAGATCCGGTGCGGACTCGGCAATGAGAGCCCGCGCACCGCTGAGCGTTGCCGCCTGCGCCACCACGGTGACGCGTGTGTTGTTTGACAGGATCGTGACCATCGCCACGCGCAACAACGCGCGCGGCGAGACGAGCACCGCCCGCACATCCCCGCCGTTTCCCCCCGGAACCGTCACTGCCACTCTCCCCCGAGTACTGGTGAGAGGAATCTATCCTCCTTTTCGAGTGGGCGCCAGCCAGCGCCCCGCCGGCTGAGAGGATGGAGACATGCTGATCGATCTCGTCCTCCCGGCAGTCCTCGACACCCGCACGGGAGGCCTCACCCTGCGGCGGGCGAGCGCGCGCGACCTCGACGCGCTGATGACGCTGCTCTCCGATGACCCGATCAGCAGTTCGCGAGGTGACACCGCCGACGTCGGTGACCGCGACGCCTACCAGGCGGCGCTGGAGCAGATCCTCGCGGATGCCGCGAACGAGCTGCTCGTGGTCGTCGATGGCTCAGATGTGCCCATCGCGACGATGCAGCTGACGCGGATCCCCGGAATGGCGCGCCGCGGTTCGACGCGCCTTCTCGTCGAGGCGGTGCGGGTGAGCAGCGCGCTCCGCTCAGCCGGAATCGGCGGTGCGATGATGCGCTGGGTCACCGACACGGCGGCTCCGACGCTCGGATCCACCCTTGTGCAGCTCACCTCGGACGCCGCGAGGACCGACGCGCACCGATTCTACGAGCGGCTCGGCTTCATCGGCTCCCACGTGGGGTTCAAGTACCCCGTCGGCTAGCCGCGCCTAGGCGAGGGCGATGAGGTCGGCGTAATCCTTGTTCCAGTGGTCCTCGACACCGTCGGGAAGAATGAGCACGCGCTCGGGGTTCAGCGCCTCGACGGCACCCGGGTCGTGGCTGACCAGGACGACGGCGCCCTCGAAGTGCGCGAGCGCGTCGAGGATCTCGAGGCGGCTCGCGGGGTCGAGGTTGTTTGTCGGCTCATCGAGCAGCAGAACGTTGGCGCCGGAGACGACGATCATGGCCAGGGCCAGACGCGTCTTCTCGCCACCGGAGAGCACGCCGGCCTTCTTGTGGCCGTCGTCGCCCGTGAACAGGAACGAGCCGAGCACCTTGCGGGCCTCGGTTTCGGTGATGTTCGGCGAGGAAGACACCATGTTCTCGAGCACGGTGCGGTTGACGTCGATCGTCTCGTGCTCCTGCGCGAAGTAACCGATGCGCAGGCCGTGGCCGGGCTGGATCGAGCCGGTGTCCGGCTGGTCCGCTCCGCCGAGGATACGCAGCAACGTCGTCTTTCCCGCACCGTTCAAACCGATGATGACGACCTTGGAGCCGCGGTCGATCGCCAGGTCGACGGCGGTGAAGATCTCCAGCGAACCGTAGCTCTTGCTGAGGTTCTCCGCCATGAGCGGAGTCTTGCCGCAGGCTGCCGGTGTCGGGAAGCGGAGCTTCGCGACGCGATCGGCGACGCGCACCTCGTCGAGGCCGGCGAGCAGCTTCTCGGCGCGGGCGACCATCTGGTGCGCGGCGGCGGCCTTGGACGCCTTGGCGCCGAAGCGGGCGGCCTGCATCTGCAGCACGCCTGCCTTCTTCTCGGCGTTGGAGCGTTCCTTCTTGCGACGCTCCTCGTCGGCTGCACGCTGACGCTGGTAGTTCTTCCAGTTCATGTTGTAGGTGTCGATCACCATGCGGTTGGCGTCGAGGTAGAACACCCGGTTCACGGTCTCGCCGACGAGCTCGATGTCGTGGGTGATCACGATGAAGCCGCCCTTGTAGTTCTTCAGGAACTCGCGCAGCCAGACGACGGAATCGGCGTCGAGGTGGTTCGTCGGCTCATCGAGGATCATCGTGCCGGCATCCGAGAACAGGATGCGGGCGAGCTCGATGCGGCGGCGCTGACCACCGGAGAGGGTCTTGAGAGGCTGCTCGAGGATGCGGTCGGGCAAGTTGAGGTTGCTCGCGATGGACGCGGCCTCTGCCTCTGCGGCATAGCCGCCGAGCGCCTGGAAGCGGTCGGTGAGGTTGCCGTACTTCTTCATACCGGCAGCGGCGACGGCCTCGTCGCCGCTGCCCATGTCGATCGTGGCCTGCTGCATCTCCAGCACGATGGTGCCGAGGCCGCGGGCGTCGAGGATGCGGGTGCGGGCCAGCATCTCCGGGTCGCCCGAGCGCGGGTCCTGCGGCAGGTAGCCGATCTCGCCGGTGCGTTCGATGGTGCCGCCGGTCGGCAGGGTCTCCCCCGCGAGGGTCTTGGTCAGCGTGGTCTTGCCTGCACCGTTGCGGCCGACCAGCCCAATCTTGTCACCGGCGGATACGCGAAAGCTCACGTTCTCCATGAGTACGCGCGCTCCGACGCGAATCTCGAGGTCTTGAACGTTCAGCACGGCGCATCCGTTTCGATTGAGGACAAGCGATGTCCGGGAGGTGTGGGGGTGGGTGCGCACGGTCATCCGAAATGAGGCGCAACTCACCATTCTACCGAAGCTCACCCTGCACAAGTGCCCGATGCAGAATACTGGGGTGATGGCACGGCCAACCGCCCAGCGTGAGCTCACGTTTCTGCGTGCCAGAGCGCAGGGGCTTTTCCCCGCCGATGCCGCGCAACCGGCTGTCGTCACTGACCGCTTGCTCGCGCTCCAGGCACAGGATCTCGCGGCCGCGAAGTGGGCGCTCGGAGCCCGGATCCCAGGTGCGACGCTCGCATCGATCGACTCGGCGATCGACAGCGGCGAGATCGTGCGCTCCTGGCCGATGCGCGGAACACTGCACCTGGTGCCCGGCATTGACCTCGCGTGGATGCTGCAGTGCACGACCGAGCGCCTGCTGCACCAGGCCAGGCTCACGCACGAGCGGCAGGGCCTGACCGGCGCGGTCTACGAACGGGCGCGGGAGCTGGCCGTCGAGGCGCTCTCTGGCGGCCGAAGCCTGACCCGCGACGAGTTCCAGGCGCTGCTGGAACGCCACGGCATCGCGACCGCCGACGGACGCGGCTACCACCTGATCTGGTACCTCGCGCAGACGGGAACGCTGTGCTGGGGGCCGACGGTGGGCAGCGCACAGGCGCTGGTGCTGCTGGACGAGTGGGTTCCCGGGCCCCGGACACTCGATCGCGATGAGGCGCTGGCGGAGTTCCTGCTGCGCTACGTCCGCGGGCACGGCCCGGCAACCCTGCAGGATTTCGTGTGGTGGAGCAAGGTGACCGTTGCCGAGGCGAAACGCGGGCTGGCGGTCGCACGACCGCTGCTGGCCGAGCGGCGCTTCGGGGAGACGAGCTACTGGGTCGCGGCGGAGGCGGATGGGGTTGTGATCGATGAGGCCGAACGGCGCCGCTTCGCGGCATCCGTGTGGCTGCTGCCGGCATTCGACGAGTACTTCCTCGGGTACCGGGATCGGGAGCCGGCGGCCGACCTCGAGCACCACGGACGCATCGTGCCGGGCAAGAACGGCGTGTTCCAGCCGATCATCGTCGCCGGCGGCCGCGTCGTCGGAACGTGGAAGCGGCGGGCGAGCGGTGGCTCTCGGCTGCAGGTCACGGCCGAGCCCTTCGCCGAGCTGAGCGCGGGGCAGCTGGCCGGCGTCCGACGGGAGGGGCGCCGCTACGCGCGCTTTCTGGGGCTCACCCTGCAGGACTAGCCTGAGGGGGTGCGAATGACTTCTCGCATCCAGGCCCCGAGCCGGGTGCCTCTGCTGCAGGTGACGAAGGTGGCCGTCGCGTCGGTGCTCGCCTGGCTGGTCGCACAGCTGCTGCTGCCGACCGACATGCCGATCTTCGCGGCGATCGCCGCGCTGCTCGTCGTGCAGCCGAGCGTCAACCAGACCCTCGGCCGCGCCATCGAACGCTCCGTCGGGGTCATCGCCGGCGTCATCATCGCCACCGTCATCGCCCAGCTGTTCGGCGAGAGCGAGTGGATCATCCTGGCGAGCATTGTCGTGGCGATCTTCATCGGCTGGGCGTTGCGGCTCACCCCGGCATCCGCGAACCAGATCCCCATCAGCGCGATGCTCGTGCTCGCACTCGGCACCACGACGCCAGGCTATGCAGTCGAGCGCATCATCGAGACCCTGATCGGCGCGACGATCGGTTTCATCGTGACGATCAGCATCGCCCCGCCCGTGCTGCTGGCACCGGCCCAGGACAGCGTCGCGGCCCTCGGCCGGGAGGTGGCAGCGACGATCGATCGACTCGCGGTCGCGCTCGAGAAGCCGCTACGTCCTGCCGAGCTCGAGGAACTGCTGCTGAACGCCCGGCTTCTCCGCCCGATGCAGGCGAAGGCGGCCGATGCCGTGAAGCAGGGCAGGGAGAGCCTGTCGTTCAACCCGCGCCGCTCGCGGCTCGGCAGCGCCGTCGAGGCGGAGGCCGCGATGCTCGACCGGCTCTCGCCGTTGGTCAACCGTGTGCTCGGCATGACCAGGGCGGTGCGTGACCACTACGACGACAGCCTGCGGCAGGAGCCGACGGTGCGCGCGATCTCCGTCGAGCTCAAACGCGCGGCCCACGACCTGCTCCTGCTCGTCGAGCCGAGCGGGGACGCCCTCTCGGCCCGCGAGGTCGTTGAACCGCCCATGCTCACCGCTCCCCTGGTGATCGCCACCCCACATCCGGAGCACTGGATTCTCATCGGATCGTTGATGGAGGATCTGCGGCGGGTCCGCGAGGAGATCGTCGGTGAGTGATCAGCCGCGCCTGCTCTCGCCCCGACGCCTCGAGGCGTTTTCCGATGGGGTGTTCGCGATCGCGGCGACGCTTCTGGTGCTCGACCTCTCGGTCGACCACCTCGGGTCCATCGGCAGCAACGACCAGCTGTGGCGTGCACTCGGCGCCATCTCAGAGAGCGTGCTCAGTTTCGTCATCAGCTTCCTGCTGTTGTGCATGCTGTGGATGGTGCACGCGCGGCAGTTCGAGCATGTCAGGCGCGTCGATGACACCGTGCTCTGGCTCAACTCCTTGCGTCTGCTCGGCGTCGTGCTCATCCCGTTCACAACGAGCCTGAACGCCGACTTCAGCGAGCTCCTGCTCGGCCGGCTGGTGCTGCCACTGAACTTCTTGTGGGTGTTGCTGTTCGACTGGGCGCTGTGGCGCTATGTCACGACGTCGCCTCGCGGTCTGCTCGGCGAGCTGTCGACGGAGGAGGTGCGCGCCAGCAGCAGGAGAGCGCTCGGCGCTGTCATCATCGGACTCGTCGTGGTTCTGCTCGCACCCGTCATCGGGTCGTGGGCATTTCTCGCGTTCGCGGTCGCTCCGCTCGCGGACGCAGCCCTCAGCCGGCGCCGACGGGGCTGATCACAGCAGGAAGCTGGTGAGGACGGCCAGATGGTCGCTCTCCCCCGCCTCCATGACGGAACTCTCCTGTGCCTCGAGCCCGTGCTGGAAGATGTGGTCGATGCGAGCGATCGGCATTCCGCTCGGCCAGGTGAAGCCGAGTGACGCCGTACTGCGGTTGGGCTCGGACACGCTGCGCTGCAGCGCGCGCAGAGCCGGGTCGGTGCTCGTGGCGTTGAAGTCACCCATCACGAGCACTCGCTCGTTCTCGTCACGCTCGACGATTGCGGCCAGTTCCGTGAGCATCCCGTCCCGATCGCTCTGGGCGCCCGGCCGCAGCGACGCGGCGTGCACGACGTAGACGCTGACCAGACCGGATGGGGTCTCCAGATCGGCGGCCAGCGCTCGGTTCCAGCCGAGATCAAGGTCAAGCGGTTGTTCGTTGACGATCGGGTACCGACTCCAGAGCCCCACAGTGCCGACGGCGTAGGAGTACGGGTGAGATTCGTTCAGCGCCTCGGAGGCCGCTTCCCTGGCGGCACCATCGAGCTCTTCGAGTGCGATCACATCGGCGTCGGCACCCGCCAGAGCCAGCGCCGACTCTGCGGCCGTCCCGGAGCCCGCCTGCACGTTCTGGCTCGCCACGGTGAGCGTCTCCGGTGCCGTGTCGGCGGATGCCGGTGCCGCCAGGGGCAGCAGCAGCGGCCCGATCACGACCAGCCAGGCGAGCAGCGGCACTCCGGCGACAAGCCACGCCCGGCGGCGTCGGGTCAGCAGCGCTGCGATGACGAGCACGGGAACCAGCAGCACGAGCCACGGCAGCGCCGTGGCGATCGCGGTGCCTATGGCCCCGGGGATCAGTGGGTGGGCCAGGAATGCGACGGCCAGCAGTACGGCCGCAACGGCGATGAGGCGCGCTGCGGCGCGCGCGCCTGGGGCCGTGCGGGTCTGTGCCATATTGTCCATCCTGAGCGAGAGCGCATGTGAGAAAACCGAGAGGGGGCCGTGGCATCAGCCACGGCCCCCTCTCGGTGCACGGAATTACGCCTCGAGCTGCGCCTGGAGCTCGAGCGAAATCGTGACGGTGTCGCCGAGGAGCATGCCGCCGGTCTCGAGGGCCGCGTTGTACGTCAGGCCGAAGTCCTCACGGTTGACCACTGCCTTCGCCGTCGCGCCACCCTTGTAGTTGCCGTAGGGGTCGCCGCCGAAGCCGCCGAAGTCGAACTCGAAGGTGACCGGCTTGGTGACACCCTTCATGGTGAGGTCGCCGTCGACGAGGAACTCGCCCTTGACGACGCGCACGCCGGTCGACACGAAGTCGATCGTCGGGTAGGTCTCGGCCTCAAAGAAGTCGCCCGTGCGCAGGTGACCGTCGCGGTTCGGCTCGTTCGTGTTGATCGACGCGACCTCGGCGGATGCCGTGACGGAGGAGTCGAGCGGGTTCTCACCCGTGACGAAGGTCGCGTTGAAGCGCTCGAACTTGCCCTTCACCTTGCTGATCATCAGGTGACGGATGCTGAATCCGACCTCGCTGTGGGTGGGGTCAATGGTCCAGGTTCCCGCGCGGTATCCGGGAATGGTGGTTTCGAGCGTTGCAGTCATGTGACTTCCTTCTACGTGGTTGGGGGCCGGGTTCACGGCCGTGATACATGCAAACGCATTGTCTTTCGCGGGTATTCCGCGTTGTCCGAAAGTTTTTCTCAGATGTTCTCGCGCAGGCGGAGTGCTGCGAGGGCATCGGTGTCGATCTGCTCGGCCGAGATGTGACCGGAGCGCACGGCATCCGCGGCGCCGCTGATGAGCGCATCGATGTCGACCCCGATCGTGGCCGGATCGGCCGGCAGCGTGTACAGCACGATGCTGGTGCCGGCGGCGAAAGCCGCGATCACGTTCTGCACCGGGTCGGCGTAGCGCGGGTCGCCGGAGTCCTGCAGCATGCGCATATCGTCGGAGATGCTGAGCCCGGTGAAGCCGAGTTGTTCGCGCAGAATGTGGTGCCAGGCCGAGGAGAGACTCGCCGGCTGTGCATCGACGGCCGGATACGCCAGGTGCCCGAACATCACGAAGTCGGCGCCCGCGTCGATTCCGGCACGGAACGGTGCCGCCTCCTGCCGCTGCCAGTCGACGTAACGCATCTCAGTGCTCGGGATGCCGACATGCGAATCTCCGGGGGCGGCTCCGTGCCCGGGGAAGTGCTTGAGCGTGCTGAGCACGCGGTCGCCTTCGCCGGTGACGGCCGCGGAGACGCGCGCGCCGGCCGATGCGGCATCGCCGCCGAGCGAACGGCCGTAGATGAACGACGACGGGTCGGCGCTGATATCGGCGACCACGCCGAAATTGATGGAGACCCCGGCTGCGGCCAACACGGTCGATCGCGCCTGGAATGCCGCTTCCGTCGCCTCGACGGGGAGCCCGCGGAGCTGGTCGGCGCCCGGCGCAGGGTCGGGTCCGACGCGCACGACCTCCCCGCCCTCCTGATCGATGCCGATGAACGGGGGAAACTCGTCATCACCGCGAATGGCCGCCGTCATCGCAGCGAGAGCGGCCGTGTCACTCGTCTCTGTCCCGCCCGGGATGTTGGCTCCCATGAGGATCACCCCACCGAGCCCGTATCGATCGACGAATGCGCGCTGCGCCGCCCCATCCGTTCCCGGCGTGTGCAAGATCATCAGGCTGGCGATCTTCTGCTCCAGCGTCATGGCGGCGAGTGCGGCTTCCGCCGGATCCGGCGCCGCACTCGGGCTCGGGGTGGCGGTCGGCACCGTGTCAGCGGGCGTCGGCCGCTCCGCAGAGGGCCCGGCGCCGCTCATGCACCCGGAGACGCCCAGCAGGAGCACCGGCGCGAGCAGCACAGACGCCAGTCGCGCGATCCGGATTCGTGGGGCGCTGCCGGATCGGGCCGTTGATGCTCTGCTCATTGTGAGGAGTGTAGCTCGCTGCTCTGACGCTCAGCCGGGAGGAGTAGCGTGCTGCCTGTGACGACTCCCACTCAGCTTCCCCTTCGCCTGAACGATGTCGCCGGTGAAGCGGCGCTGCTCGGGGGCGGCGGAGCCGCGATCCTGCTGCAGCTCGCGCACCCGGCGGTCGCACGCGGCGTGGCCAGGCACAGCGACTTCTCCGAGCGCCCGCTCGACCGCCTCTTCGGAACGCTCGACTACGTGTACACGATCGCGTTCGGAGACGAGGAGATGGTGGCATCCGTGGTGCGCCGGGTGAACAGGGCGCATGGCCCCGTGCACGGCAAGCGCGCTGAGCCCGCGTACAACGCCGTCGACCCCGAACTGCAACTGTGGGTGGCGGCGACACTGTATTACGCGGCGATGCAGGTGCAGGATCGTCTGCTCGGCAGCCTCGACGACGCCTCAGCCGAGGCCGTCTACCTCGACTACGCCGCGCTCGGGGCCCGTTTGCAGATGCCGGCGGAGCTCTGGCCGAGCGACCGCGACGGGTTCGAGCGCTATTGGGAGGGGATGCTCGCTCAGCTGGAGCCGAGTCACGAGAGCCGCACGGTGGTGCAGGCGCTGATGCATCCGCGCACGGTTCCATTCGCCGCACGGGCTGCGATGCCCCTGATTCGACTCGTCAGCACTGGACTGCTCCCGCCCGCCGTCCGCGCGCTGCACGGGCTGCACTGGGACTCCCGGCGACAGCTGCGCTTCGACCGGGTGTTCCGGATCACCCGCTTCGTCTACCCTCGGCTGCCCAGGAACGCTCGCGTGTGGCCCCGCGAGCGTTCGCTGGCGCGGGTACGCCGCGCGATGTCAGAGCCGCGCGGAGGTCGGCGGTGACCGGCGCGTGGCGGGACACCGCTCTGACGCGGGCTCTCGGCATGGAGCTGCCGATTGTGCTCGGGGCGTTTGGCGGCCTGTCGTCTGTGGCACTCACCGCCGCCGTCAGCAACGCCGGAGGGCTCGGCAGCTTCGGCCTCTACGGCTACGACGCTGAGCGCATCCGAGCGACGGCGCTGGCCCTGCGCGAGCACACCGGGCGCCCCTTCGTCTTGAACCTGTGGCTACCGAGCGGAGACCAGAACCCACAGACGGACGACAGCTCGTTCCGCGCCTGGCTCGCACCGCTGGAACCGTACTTCGCCGAACTCGGAATCGCGCTGCCGATCCAGCCGCCGCGCTACCTTCCCGACTTCGATGAGCAGTTCGATGCGCTGCTGAACGCTCGACCGGCGGTGGCCAGCTTCGTGTTCGGCGTTCCTTCCGAACGCCAGATCGAACAGCTGCACTCGGTGGGAACCAGGGTGATCGGAACGGCGACGACCGTTGCGGAGGGTCGTGCGCTCGCTGCGGCCGGGGTCGACGCGGTGATCGCGACCGGCTTCGAGGCCGGCGGTCACCGCGTCTCATTCCTGGCCGAGCCGGAGAACTCACTCATCGGGCTCCTCGCCCTGGTGCCGCAGCTCGTCGATGCCGTCGACGTGCCCGTGATCGCGGCCGGTGGCATTGCAGATGCACGCGGGGTCGCTGCGGCTCTGACGCTCGGGGCATCCGCCGCGCAGCTGGGCACGGCCTTCCTGGTCTGCACCGAATCGGCGATTTCTGATGCGCACCGTTCGCGCATCCTCGGTGCGGATACAGAGAGCACGGATGCCGAGAGCACGGTGCTCACGCGCTTTTTCAGCGGGCGGCTGGCCCGCGGCATCCCGAATCGCATGCTCAGAGAACTGGAGTCATCTGGCACAGCGCCGGCGCCGTTCCCTGTTCAGAATTGGCTGACGGCACACGTGAAGGCCGAGGCGGCGAGGCGCGGCGATTCCGAGCTCATGTCGCTGTGGGCGGGGCAGGCCGCACCACTGGTGCGGCAACGGGACGCGGCCGAGCTGGTTGGCGCGCTCGCACGCGGCACCGACGCACTCCTGCCATAGCTCTGGGCCCGTGGCTCAGAAGAAGTCGGCGTCGACTCCGGCTGCTCGTTCGACATCCCCGGTCGAGATGCGGGCGGCGTCAAGTTTCACCTTGGCCACACGCAGTGCGGACTCCAGCTGAGCCGCCCAGACATCGGATTCGCGGGCGGCGGCCTCGGCGGCGGCCACACGCTCGATGGCGAGCTCTCGCTCGCGTTGGGCGGCGCGCACCTGCTGCATGCTGAGCGTGATGCCGTAGTAGGCAGCGACGATGGACGCGATCGGGGTTGCGATCACGGCGAGTGCGGCGACGGTGGCACTTGTGGGACTGAAGATCGCCAGCAGGCCGAACGCGAAAAACAGCGCGACGACGCCGACGATGACCACGAGCATCAGACGGATGTTCTGATCGGCGGTCAGGCGCGGTTTCGGCGCCGTGAGATCCTCGGGCGACTCGGCCTGCGCGGCCTGCGCGTACCCGCCCGGCGCTGCAGTCGGATCGGGCTGCACGGCGTTCTCTGACCACACTGCTGCGGTGTCGCGTTGGATCTCGTGCGGATCGCTCATCATTGGCCTTTCACCGAGTGACACCGATCGCGCCACGTGCCCATTGTGCGGTGGCCCCTGTTCGGGGTCAAGTGCACACGCCGCGCACGTCCGTCCTGCGGGCCCTGCCGGGGAGGCTGCCGTGGACTGGGCTGCCGCCTTACGCGACGTTACGCGTCGCGCTACTCGACCGGCGGCGAACGTGATCAGAACGGTGCGGTGTTCGGGTAAGCGGTGGTGGTTTCGACAGGCTCAAACAGCGGGGGCGGCTCAACCAGCGGGGGCGGGGCTGGTGACTGGTCGGGCGGAGGTCTTCGGCTGCTGGGCGGGGCCGGATGCGTGTCGTAGGTGCGGCCGGCCGGGCTGGTCCAGCGGAGCCCGCCGTCGCCGATCTGGTGCACCCGCCAGCGGGAGTTGTGCTTGAGCCGGTGATGCTTCTTGCAGAGCACCGCCAGGTTGCACTCCTCGGTGAGCCCGTCGTGCTCGAAGGGGTGGGTGTGGTCAATCTCGCAGCGCTCCGCCTTGCGGGTGCAGCCCGGGAAGCGACAGATTTGGTCCCGGTACAGGATCCAGCGGCGCAACGCCTTCGTCATCGTGTATTTGCTTGGATCGAGCTGGAGCGGACTGTTGTCGACCGGGTCGACGAGGATGCGGTGCAGGGTCGGGGCCTCGGCGGCCAGCCGGCGGGCGGTGTCGGCGTCGATCGGTCCGTAGCCGTGCAGCTCGCCCGGCTCCTCCGACTGCCCGATCAGGGTCGCGTACGGGATCGTCAGCTTCGGCACGGCCACGAAGACTTCGGGGCGGGAGAACGCCAGACCCGGCATCCGCGACCTCGAGGTGCCCTCGGTTTTGACATTCTCGGACGGTGTTGGTGGGAGCAGCAGCAGTTCCGCGGCGATGTCCGCCTCCAGCTGGGCGTGCGTTCCCGGGCTCAGCGCCGCCTCGGTGTCGGCGAGGTGAGCGGTGTCGAGGGCCTCGTGTTGGGCTTGGTCGGCGAGGTGGCTGATCCGTTCGGTAATCGCGATCGCCTTCTCCGCCTCCAGGTGCAGATGCAGCCACGCCATGCCGTCCGCGGCGGGTTCGAACCAGAGCCGCCGCTCCGTGCGGCCTTGCGCCGCCCGCAAAGTCAGGGAGTCGGGGTGGAGGCGCTCCCGGAGCCGGGCCGCCGTGCGCCGGAACGCGGTCGGGGTCTGTGTCGCCGCCTTCAGCAGTGCTTCGGCTTCGAAGCGGGCGTGAAGCTCCGGCGGGAGGGTGACGGCCTGGGCGAGGATCTCGCGCACGTGGCGTTGCCCGGCCGTGCCGGCCGCGAGAGCGGCCAGGCTTCTGGTGAAGACAGTGCCGAGTTGCTTGGCCTCGTAGATGAGTCCCGTCATGGTGCGCTCGTGGACGCGGAGGACCAGGGCGAGCTCTGAGGTGATGCTGCGGAGGGCGAACTCCTCCTCGATGCGGCGGGTCCGGCCCATGGGGTCGGCGGTCGCGACGGCGCGGGAGCGGGCGGTTTCGATGAAGCGGTACTGCTCAGCTTGGATGGCTCCGGCTTGGGCGACGCCCGAGGCCAGGCCGGTGAGGCACTGTGTGATGACCGGGTCGGTGGCCGATCCGGGAAGCTGCACCACTGCTTCGCTCATGACTAGAGCGTCTCATCGACCACCGACACGGAAGCCCGCAAACAGGCCCGGAATCAGGGGTTATCCACAGGCGGAGCGGACCGTGACCTAACCGTGACCTTCGGGGTTTCGACAGGCTCAACCAGCGGAGTATCCGGTGGTGTCAGGGTCGCTGGCGCTCCCTCACGCCAGCGTGGGCAGGAGCGGGGAGTTCGGGGGTGTCAGGGCTTCGGTCGCTGGCGCTCCCTCAAGCCAGCGTGGGAGCAGGGCGGGGTGTTCGGGGGTGTCAGGGCTTCGTGGGCAGGGGCGGGGTGTTCGGGGTGTCAGGGCTTCGGTCGCTGGCGCTCGCTCAAGCCAGCGTGGGCAGGGGCGGGGCGGAGCTGTTTCGGCACGCTCGAGCAAGGGCAGCGGTGGGTGTCGGTGGGGCGGCGTAGGGTGCTGGCAGACGCGAAGGGAGCGAGAAGATGGTCGCCGTGCGATTCCGCTGCGGGCACGGGGCAGCTGCCGCTGACGACGGGGTGCTCACGCTGCAACGAGCGTGCCCGCTCTGCATGCTGATCGCCGAAACGCACCGATCGCGCGAGGAACTCCTGCGCAAGGTCATCGCGCCGGAGCGTGAGGCGCTCGCCAGGGAGACCCGTGTCGGCGCCGAGTACAGCTGGGTATGCCCCCGCGGCCACGACCGCTACCGGGCGACCGTTCTGGCGGTGCTCAGCGGGCCGAGCTGCGCCAAGTGCATCCGAAACGCCGCGACCGTGTCGCCGGAAGCCGGTGTCGCCTCGATGAACCCCGGGCTCCGCACCCGCACATCGCTCACAGAGCAGCGACTGCGCATGCTGCTCGCCGAACGCATCACGCTCCCCCACGGTGTCAACACGATCCGCCTGGCGCGTATGTTCTATGGCAAACAGGAAGCCTGGCCCGACATCGTCATTCCGGCGCTGCGGATAGCCGTCGAGTACGACGATCCAGGACGCAGCCGGCGGGCCCATCGCGGCCTCAAGGCGGCATCCGATCGGGAGAAGGACGATGCGCTGGCAGAGGTCGGGTGGGAGGTGATCCGCATCCGCGCCGGCGGCCTGGAATCACTCGGGGCCAACAGCGTCGTCTGCGCCACGCTCAACGCGGGCGCCGTCGATGCGGCCATCGCCCGGATGCGGGAGATCCGCGGCGACGCCGCCGTCGACGCGATCAGCGTGCCACAGCCGCAGCCGTAGCGGCACCAGCCGTGGCTGGACCGGTCGTGGCGGGCCCACCAGTGGCGGGCGGCGCAACAATGACGTCGTGATCGCGGCGCGGTACGAGCGGGATCGCGAGCATGGGGGCGATCGCCACCGCCGCGAATGCGAGCGGGAAGCCGATGACGCCGATCAGTGCGCCGACCACGGGCCCGACCGCCGTGGCCGCGATGTACTGCCCGGTGTTGTGGATGCCGAATGCGCGGCCGGCCCAGGCGCTGCCAGCTCCCTCCGCCACCGAGGTGAAGGTGAGGCCGTTGTCGGCGACCGTGATGGTCGATGCGATGACCAGCATCAGCGCGACCACGACCGCCGCGCCGGGCAGCCACGCGGCGACGCCGCCGAGCAGCACCATCGCGGCCGCGGCGGCCAGTGCCACCAGCCGCAGCAACCACACCCTGCTTCTCGCCTTGTCGCTGACGGCGCCGAGCACGATGCGCCCCATCGCCCCGACGAATTGGGCGGCGGCGATCGCGATTCCGGCAGCGAGCGGGGTCCAGGCGAGATCCGACACCAACCACACCAGGCCGAATGTCGTGAGCGTGAACTGCGGAATCACGAGCAACAGCGCGACGGCGTGGATCCGCCAGAGGAAGCCGCTGGCGCGATACGGCGACACGGGCGCCGGCGCCGCCGCCGCATTCGCTGCGGTCGCGCGCGGCGGGTTCACGATTCCGAGCCAACAGGCGACGGCGAGCACCGCGAGCAGGGAAAGGGGCGGCAGCACGGCGCTCGCGATGCCCCCGCCGGCCGCCAACGTCGGAACCGTCAACGCGGCGACGGTGACGCCGAGCGGCTGCGCGATCTGGCGCACGCCCATCGCGAATCCGCGACGATCCCGGTCGAACCAACCGACCACGACCCGCCCACTCGCCGCATTCGTGCTCGCCGCCGCCATGCCACAGAACACGAACATGACGCCGAGCATCGGCACGCTGCCGCTGAACATCACGCCCGCCGTGGCGACGGCGGTCAGGGCGAGGCCGAGCGCCAGCACGATCCGTTCCCCGAACCGGTCGGCGATCGCTCCCCAGGCGACGAGCGTGATCACCAAGCCGAGCGTCGGGGCGGTCGCCAGTGCACCCGCCTGGGCGAGGCTCAGTCCGAACTCCGCCTGCAGCTGCGGGATGAGGAATGCCGGAACGCTGACGATGATCGTGCCAGAGGTTTGCGCCGCGACCCCGAGCGCCAGCATGCGCCACGGGCGCACCCGGCCGCCGCGCACCGACACTATCGTCATGGACTTCCTGCTTCCTCGTCACCTGCACCGCTTTGGTATACCAATCAGGTATACCATTAACGGGACGACGCGAATTGCGAGGGAGTCACGATGACCCAGACGAACCAGATCTACGCTCAGCTGCGCCAGGCGATCCTCACCCTCGAGTTGCCTCCCGGCTCCCCGATGACCGAACGTGAGCTCGAAAGCGAGTTCGGCGCATCGCGGACCCCGGTGCGTGCCGCCCTCCTGCGACTCGACACGGAAGGCCTCGTGCGGCGGCAGGGCCGCGGATTCATCGTCGCGCCCCTCGACCTGGACGAGATCGGGATGCTCGCGGAACTCCGTGAGGCGATCGAGACGGCCGCGGTGCGGCTGGCCGTCGCCCGCGCATCCGAAGACGACATCGCGGCGCTCCGTCAGCTGGTCGAAGACGAGCGCGCCAGCTCAGAGGCCGACCGGGTGCTGAATGCAAGCAGCGCATTTCATGCGCAGCTCACCCAGCTCTCCGGCAACACGCTCATGGCGGAGTCCATCGGCGGTGCGATGGCCAGACTCGCGCGCACCCGCTGGCTGGAGACCCAGAGCAGCCAGTCGCGTGAGAACGCCTGGCGCGAGCACCTCGAGATGATCGAGGCGATCGAGGCCCGGGATGCCGACAGGGCGGCTGAGCTGGTCGGAGCCCACATCCGGGGCACGACCGAGAGGCTCGTCGCACTGCTCAATGACGAGCGCCAACGCCTGCGCGGCGCGGGCATGGCGATCGTCGGCCGCGATGCGGTGAGCCGGAGCTAGACCGGCTCCCCCGCAGCCTCCGGCACGGCGTCCGCATCTGCCTCGTCCAGCTCGCCGCCGAGGAACTGCGCCTGATACAGGTTGAAGTAGGCGCCGCGCGTGGCGAGCAGCTGCTCGTGGTTGCCCTGCTCGACGATGCTCCCCTGTTCCATGACGAGGATCGTGTCCGCATCCCGGATCGTCGAGAGCCGGTGGGCGATGACGAAGGAGGTGCGGTCGGAGCGGAGCACCGCCATGGCCTGCTGCACGAGCAGCTCCGTGCGGGTGTCAACCGACGACGTCGCCTCGTCGAGGATCAGCAGTGATGGATTGGCGATGAACGCACGCGCGATCGTGATGAGCTGACGCTCGCCCGCCGAGACGCTGCCGCCGTCGGCATCCAGCACCGTGTCGTAGCCGTTCGGCAACTGGCGCACGAAACGGTCGACCATCGTCGCCTTCGCGGCCGCGACGACCTCGTCGTCGCTTGCGTCGAGCCGGCCGTAGCGAATGTTCTCCCGGATGGTGCCCTCGAAGAGCCAGGCGTCCTGCAGCACCATCCCCACCTGGGAGCGCAGCTCCGCCCTGGAGAGGGTGTGCACATCGACGCCGTCGAGCAGGATGCGCCCCCCGGTGAGTTCGTAGAAGCGCATGACCAGGTTCACGAGGGTGGTCTTGCCCGCGCCGGTCGGCCCGACGATCGCCACCGTGTGGCCCGGCTCGGCCGAGAAGGAGAGGTCGTCGATCAGCGGCACATCGGCGCTGTAGCGGAAGGATACGTGGTCGAACTCGACGTGACCGTCGGTCGGCTCCGGAAGCTCGGCGGTCGCCGTGTCGGCCTCCTGCTCATCGGCGTCGAGCAGCTCGAAGGTGCGCTCGGCCGAGGCGACACCCGACTGCAGCATGTTGGCCAGGCTCGCCATCTCGCTGATCGGCTGCGTGAACTCGCGGGAGTACTGGATGAACGCGGTGGCATCACCGAGCGTCATCTGACCGGATGCCACACGCAGCCCGCCCGCGACGGCGATCATCACGTACGAGAGGTAGGAGACGAAGGTCATCGCCGGCATGATCATGCCCGAGACGAACTGGGCGCCGAATGAGGCCGCGTAGAGCTTGTCGTTGCGGCTGTCGAACTCCTCGAGCATCTCCTTGTCGCGGCCGAAGGCCCGCACGATCTCCTGGCCGGAGAAGGTCTCCTCGATGTGACCGTTCAGCGACCCCGTGTTCTTCCACTGCGCCGCGAAGAGCTTCTGGGAGCGCACACCGATCACGCCGGCGATGATGGCCGAAAGCGGCAGCGAGATCAGCGCGATCAGCGCCAGCTGCCAGGACACGATGAACATCATCGCGGCGATGCCGACGACCATGAGCAGCGACTGCACGAGTTGGGAGAACGCCTGCTGCAGCGCAGCCTGCACGTTGTCGACGTCGTTCGTGACGCGCGACATCAGGTCGCCGCGCTGGCGGGTGTCGAAGTAGCTCAGCGGCAGCCTGTTCAGCTTCTCCTCGATGTCTTGACGCAGCTTGTAGACGATCCGCATGACGAGGCCGTTGAGGATGAAGCCCTGTGCCCACATCAGGAAGGAGGCGACGAGGTAGAGACCGAGCACGATGAAGATCAGGCGGGAGAGCTCGGTGAAGTCGATGCCCTCGCCCGGAACCACCGTTGTGCCCTGCAACATGTCGGCGAACTGATCATTGCCCTCTGCCCGCAGGCCGGCGATGACCTGGTCCAGCGTGAGGCCGGCCGGCATCTGCATGCCGAGCACGCCGTTGAAGATCACGTCCATCGCCTCGCCGAGCACCCTCGGCGCGATGACGGTGAAGATCACCGAGATGATCACCAGCAGCACAACGAAGGCCATCTTCACGCGCTCCGGCCGGAGCAGGCCGAGCAGGCGCTTGGCCGACGGCCAGAAATGCTGCGCCTTCTTCGCCGGCGCACCGCCGAACATGTCGCCGTCTGCCTCGCTCGGCGCGTACTCGTACTCGAGCTCGTCGATCACGTCGGGCGTGGCCGGCGTTGCGGGGGTCTTCTTCTGTCGATCGCGCTTGGCCATGGTTACGCCACCTCCTCGACGCTGAGTTGAGACTGCACAATCTCGCGATAGGTTTCACTGCTCTCGAGCAGTTCGTCGTGGGTGCCTCTGCCGACGATGACGCCGTCGTTGACGACGAGGATCTGGTCGGCATCCGTGATCGTCGACACCCGCTGGGCCACGATGATCACGGTCGCGTCGCCCGTCGCATCCGCGAGCCCGGCCCGGAGCCGAGCATCGGTGGCGACATCGAGCGCCGAGAAGGAGTCGTCGAAGAGGTACACCCGCGGCTGGGCGACAAGCGCCCTCGCGATGCACAGGCGCTGTCGCTGACCGCCGGAGACGTTCGTTCCGCCCTGGGCGACGACGGATGCCAGCCCCTTCTCCTTCTCGCGCACGAAGTCCTCCCCCTGGGCGACCCGCAGCGCCTCCCAGAGTTCCGCGTCGTCGGCATCCACCCGGCCGAAGCGCAGATTCGACGCGACCGTGCCGGAGAACAGGTACGGCTTCTGCGACACGAGCCCGACGACGCTGGAGAGCTGCGCGCGGCTCAGATCGTTCACGTCGACACCGTCGATGAGAACCTCACCCTGCTGCGGGTCGTAGAGCCGCGGGATGAGGTTGATCAGCGTGGTCTTGCCGGCACCGGTGGATCCGACGATCGCCGTCGTCTTGCCCGGCTCGGCCGTGAAGCTGACGCCGTCGAGCACGGGACGCTCTGCGCCGGGATAGCCGAAGGTGACATTGCGAAACTCGACCTTGCCGTGACGTGGGGTCGGCAGCTCCGGACCGGTTGCCAACTTCTGACTGGATTCGGTGTCAAGCACCTCCCCGATGCGCTCGGCGCAGACGACGGCACGCGGGATCATCATGACCATGAAGACACCCATCATGACGGCGGTCAGGATCTGCAGGAGGTACTGCAGGAACGCCGTGAGGGATCCGACCTGCATTTCCCCGGCGTCCACACGTTGCCCGCCGAACCAGAGCACCGCGGCAGTGGCCAGGTGCAGGATCATCATGATGATCGGGAACATCAGCACGAAGATATTGCCGACCTTGACGGACACCCGGGTGAGTGACTCGTTGGCGAGACGGTAGCGCTCGGACTCGAACGGCTCGCGCACGAAGGCACGCACGACGCGGATGCCGATGATCTGTTCCCGCAGCACGCTGTTGATGCCGTCGATGCGGTCCTGCATCTGGCGGAACAGCGGCATCAGAAGGTAGACGAGGATGCCGACGATGAGGAAGAGCAGGGGAACGGAGACCCAGAGCAGCCAGGACAGGCCGGGATCCTCGCGGAGGGCCATGATGATGCCGCCGATGCACATGATCGGCGTCGAGACCATGAAGTTGAGCGTCATCAGCACGAGCATCTGCACCTGCTGCACGTCGTTCGTGCCGCGTGTGATGAGGGTTCCGCTGCCGAAGCGGTTGAGTTCGAGCGCACCGAGCGAGTCGACCTTGCGGTACACCTCGCGGCGGAGGTCGCGCCCGATGGCCATGGCCGTGCGCGCGCCAAAGTAGATCCCGCCGATCGCGGTGAAGACTTGCACGAAGCAGACCATGAGCATGGTCATGCCCGTGGACCAGATGAAGTCGGTGTCGCCGGTCGCGATGCCGGTGTCGATGATCTGGGCGTTCAGGCTCGGTAGGTAGAGCGCGGCCATGGTGGAGATCAGCTGCAGTACGACGACCGCGGTGATCCAGACCTTGTATGGCTTCGCATGCCGGAGCGTGAGGGAGAGCAGAACCACGTAAGAGACCTCACTGTGACGGCGATCGGGGGGACTTTTTCACCCTACAACGCAGCACCGACAGGGTGCCATCCTCCTCAGGGAGGATCCTGGCACTGCCCGTAGGCGTAGCCGGCGCGGTCGGGAGTGGCGAGTGGCCGGTCTCGCAGAATCGTCAGCGGGGCGCGATCCGCTGAGGCGCACACGACATCGAAGCCCGTCGGCAGATTGTCCGTGTACTCGATCTGGAGTACGTGCTCCCCGTAGACGTCGCGGTAGGCGGCGCACTCGCCGTACGCCGCGCACCCCTCGGCCACGGCGAAATCGAAGCCGATCTCCCGTCGCCCGACGTCGGCCATCTCCGCCGCATTCTTCTGCCCGATCGCCAGCCCCTCCTCGTGGGCGCGTCGCACATACATGCCGGCCAGGGCGAAGACCCCTGCCTGCGTGACACGGCCGCTCGCGGCATCCGTGAATCGACTTGCGATGTCGAGGTTGTCGAGGTCGACGGCGTCGAACCCCTTCTCGGCGCACTCGCTGATCAACGGAGCGAGAATGGCGAAGATGGCCAGGCGCGACGATTCGGATGACGGGTCGAGGATGTACTCATCCGGCCAGTTCGGGTCGATCACGACAGCGCCGTCGCCGTCGCGCAGCAGGAGCTCACCGCGCTGCTCCGTCCACAGCTCCGCCTCGCCGGGTTGGGTCTGGAAGCCGTTCACGTAGCAGATGTTGTATGCGCCGGGCAGGGGTTCGGCCGTCACATCGCGCACGACGACGGCTGCGGCTTCGCTCGGGGCGTATGCGCCGCCCAGTTGATAGTCGAAGCCTCCGCTGCTCGGAGGCAGGCGGACGGCGGTTGCGGCATCCGGCGCGGTGTTACACGCCGTCAGTGCGAGCAGACAGAGCGCTGCCAGCGCGAACGACCGTGTGCGGCTCGCGCTCACTGGGGAACCGAAGAGGCGCTCGCGATGGTCTCGAAGTATCGCTGCTGCCACTGCTGCGTGCGCCTGGCCTGGGCGTTCGTCGTGGTCGACCACGATGGATAGAGCCGGAAGCCACGCTTGCCGCCCGCCCCGGCGACGGAGAGGACGCCGTGTTCGCGCAGCGCCTCCCTCGGGAAGGTGAACAGTCCGAGCCGGGCGCCGTCACGCACGATCACGAGCAGCAGCTCGGTGTCGCCCTCGACGGCGAACGGCCGGGTCGTTCCATCGTCTGCGCGTTCCCACACCGCGACGAAGAGTCCGACCTTGCGTGGCGTGACCCGCCCGATCCGGAGCCGAGCCGTGCGCCCGTCGATGGTGAGCTGCTGCGCGCCGTAGTCGGCGTTCGTCGCATCGGCGTGGATCTCCGAGCACAGGGAGTGCCTGGCGCGAAGCACGCGCATCACCGTCAGGACATCGGCGGGCAGCTCGGAGCGGAGGGAGGCGTCGTGGATGGTCACAGTGCTTCAGGCTAGCGCGAGCGACCCCGGCCACATTCCGACGCCGACCGTTCCGATCGCCGCTCAGCGGGCCGGCGTCGGCGCGGCGCCGGTGAATACCGGGCGGCGTTTCTCCTGGAACGCCGCGAAACCCTCGCGGTAGTCGTCGCTGGCGCAGAGTTCCCCCTGGGCGGCGTTCTCGTCGGCGAGGGAGTCCCAGAGTCCGATCCGCTCGTCGCGGAGGCGCGCGACGAGCGCCTTGCTCGCCAGGAATGCATTCGTCGCACCCGTCGACACCCGGGTGACGCGTTCGCGGGTGAAGGCGAGCAGCTCGGCCTCCGGCACGACGCGGCTGAACAGGCCGGCCGCAACGGCCTCCGTCCCGCTCATCAGTTCGGCCGTGTAGATCAGGTCGAGCGTGCGGTGCGCGCCGAGGCGCTCGACGAAGAGGGCGTGGCCACCCGAGTCGAGCGTCGCACCGAGATTTGCGAACGGGGATCCGATCTTGGCCGTGTCGGCGACGTAGACGACATCCGTGGCGATGAGCAGGCCGAGCCCGACACCGAGACAGGCGCCGTGGGCCGCGGCGAAGGTCGGAGCCGGGAACGCGGCCAGGCGGCGGAGCAGCGGCGTGACGACTCCGTGCAGGTAGCCGTGGGCGTCATCCGTCGCCGGGTCGACCGCCGAGATGTCGCGCCCGGCGCAGAACGCCCGCCCCTCGCCGCGCAGCAGCAGCGCCCGCACGCCGGCGGCCTCCGCCGCGTCGAGCGCGCCGGAGAGCCCCGAGATCGCAGCCTCGTCGAGGGCGTTGAGTTTGGCCGGGTCGTTCAGGACGATCTCGGCGACACCGCCGGAGATGCTGCATTCAACGGGCATGATGCTCCTTACGCTCACACGTCGTAGTTGACGCTGACCTTCTCGCTGGTGGGTACGGCCTGACAGGTGAGCACGTAGCCGCGGGCGAGCTCCTCCGGCTCGAGCGCGTAGTTCTCGGCCATCTCGACGGTGCCGCCCGTCACGACGGCTCGGCAGGTGCCGCACACTCCGCCCGCACAGGCGAACGGCACGTCGCCGCGGACCCGCAGCGCGGCGTTGAGGATCGACTCGTTGCTGTGGACCGGGCTCGTCACCGTCGCCGTTGTGCCGTCGAGCACGAAGGAGATGGTGTGCACCTGGTCATCATCGCGCGGCGTCACGGGGCGCCCGGTCTGGCCGGTCGGGTTGTCCGGGCGGTCGCTCGTGAAGAGCTCGTAGCGAATCGCCGACACGTCGACACCCAGCTCGGCGAGGGTGTCGCGGCAGAGCTGCACCAGGTCGAACGGGCCGCAGATGAACCACTCATCGACATCGGCCGGGCTGATCAGGGCGTCGAGGATGGCGCGCACCTTGTGGGCGTCGAGGCGCCCGGAGAGCAGCTCGGAGCTGCGGCGTTCCCGGGTGAGCACGTGGTAGAGCGCCAGCCTGGACGGGTAACGGTCCTTCAGATCGGCGAGTTCGTCGACGAACATCGTGTCCATCGCGGTGCGGTTGGAGTAGACGAGCGAGAAGGTGTTGCCTGGCGACGCCTTGAGGGTGCCCTCGATGAGTGCCATCACCGGCGTGATGCCCGAGCCGGCGGCGATCGCGACGTAGTGTGCGTTCGCGCGCACCGGGGGCCGCGCGGTGAAGCGTCCCTCCGGGCTCATCACGTCGATCGTCATCCCCGGGCCCAGATTCTCGATCGCCCAGGCGGAGAAGAGGCCGCCGAGGTCGCGTTTGATCGCCACCTTCAGTTCGCCGACGACGGGGGCCTGGCAGATGGAGTAACTCCGGCGCACCTCCTCGCCCCCGAGCGAGGTGCGAATCGCGATGTACTGACCAGGAGCGTAGTCGTACTTGCCGGCCAGCTCCTCCGGCACGGCGAAGCTGACCTCGATCGAATCCGCCGTCAGGTGGCGCACCCCGGTCACGGCGAGCGGATGAAAGCTCGCGCGACGTCGGGTCGTGGCGGTGGTCGCGGTCTCCGTCATCAGTGCGCCTTGAAGTAGTCGAACGGCTCGTGGCAGCGCTGGCACTCATACAGCGCCTTGCACGAGGTTGAGCCGAAGCGCGAGACCTCCCGGGTGTGCAGCGACCCGCAGCGCGGGCAGCGGATGCCGAGCCCGAGGCTCACGGCGCCGCCCGGTTGACGCGGCGCGGGGGCCGCGATGCCGTACTCCTCGAGCTTCGCCCTTCCCGCATCGCTCAGCCAGTCGGTGGTCCAGGCCGGGGCGAGCACAACGTCCACCCGCACTCCGGTGTACCCGTGCAGCGTGAGGGCGGTCACGATGTCGTCGCGCATCGCGTCGACGGCCGGGCAGCCGGAGTAGGTCGGGGTGATCTGCACGATGACGGTGTCCGCGGAGACGGAGACGCTGCGGAGGACCCCGAGGTCCTCGATCGTCAGCACCGGGACCTCCGGGTCGCACACCGTGGCCGCGATCGCCCAGGCGGCGCGGTCGGCGGCGTTCGTCGGGAGCGGCCGGGCCTCGGTCTCGAGCGTCACCATGATGCTCCCGGGTGCGCGCGGGCGAGCACCTGCATCTCGGCGAGCAGCGGGCCGAATGCCTCGGAGTGCACGCCGTCGCGGCCACCGCCGCGGGCGGGCGCCGCCGTGGGCACGCTCAGGCCGGCATCCGTGATGAGAGTGGGAACCAGCGCGTCGAACGCTGCTCGCATCCGCTCGGAATCCGCGGCGATTCCGGGGAGGGCGCCGGCCTGGGGCTCCTCGCGGAAGAGTTCGTCGGCGAACGGCCACATCGCATCGAGCCCGCGCTGCATCCTGCGGTGCGATTCCTCCGTGCCGAGGCCGAGTCGCAGCAGCCACTGGGTGCTGTGGTCGAGGTGGTAGTCGACCTCCTTGACCGCCTTGGCCGCGATGGCCGCGAGCGTTGCATCGGCCGACGCCATCAGCTGGCGGTAGAGCTGGTCGAAGTAGACCGAGGCGATGAGTTGGCGCGCGATGGTCTGGGCGAAGTCGCCGTTCGGCTGCTCGAACAGCTGCCGGCAGCGGAACTCGGCCTCATCGCGGAAGTAGGCGAGATCGTCTTCGCTCGTGCCCAACCCCGAGCCGGCATAGCCGAGCAGCCCACGGGCATGGCCGAGCAGGTCGAGTGCGATGTTGCCGAGGGCGATGTCCTCTTCGATCTCCGGCGCGCTCGCGATCCACTCCCCCAGCCGCTGCGCCAGAATCAGCGCGTCGTCGCCCAGCCCGAGGGCGTACTCGGCGACAGCCCGGTCCGTTCCGGCCTTCTTCGGCTGAACGCTCATAGGTGCGGCACCGATTCTGAGGCCGTGTAGTAGCTGGCGTGGCGGTAGTCCTTGCCCTGTGGCGACTCGAAGAACGCGCCCTTCGCGTCGGGGTCGGATGCCGTGATCGCCGCGGCGGGCACGACCCACACCGAGACGCCCTCACCGCGTCGGGTGTAGAGGTCACGCGCATTGCGGACGGCCATGATCTCGTCCGGCGCGTGAAGCGAGCCGGCGTGCACATGGGACAGGCCGCGGGAGGAACGGATGAACACCTCCCACAGCGGCCACGTCTCGCGTTGTCCTGAGTCTCCGGGGCTGGTCATGATGCGATCCTCTGCGTCTGCTGTTCCGCTCGGATGGCGGCCTGCTTGTCGGCGTAGGCGCGGGCGGCCTCTCGCACCCATGCGCCACCCTCGTGAGCGTCCCTCCTGCGGTTGACGCGCACCGTGTTGGCCTGGCCGCGCCCCGCCAGCACCTCGTGGAACTCCTCCCAGTCGAGCTCACCGAAGTCGTAATGGCCGCGCTCCTCGTTCCAGGCGAGGTCGGTATCCGGCAGGGTGATGCCGAGGATCTCCGCCTGCGGAACGAGCATGTCGACGAAGCGCTGGCGCAGCTCGTCGTTGCTGAACCGCTTGATGTTCCAGGCCATGCTCTGCTGGGAGTTCGGCGAATCGGCGTCAGGCGGCCCGAACATCATCAGCGCCGGTGCGTACCAGCGGTTGACCGATTCCTGCGCCATCGCCCTCTGCTCGTCGCTGCCGTTCATCAACGCGAGCAGGATCTCGAATCCCTGGCGCTGGTGGAACGATTCCTCCTTGCAGATCCGCACCATGGCGCGGGCGTACGGCCCGTAGGAGGCGCGGCAGAGTGGGACCTGATTGCAGATCGCCGCGCCGTCGACGAGCCAGCCGATCGAGCCCATGTCGGCCCAGCTCGGGGAGAGGTAGTTGAAGATCGACGAGTACTTGGCGGTTCCCGTGATCAGCTGATCGAACATGACCTCCCGGTCGACGCCGAGCGTCTGGGCGGCGGAGTAGAGGTAGAGCCCGTGGCCGGCCTCGTCCTGCACCTTGGCCATCAGGATCGCCTTGCGCTTCAGGCTCGGCGCCCGGGTGATCCAGTTGCCCTCCGGCTGCATGCCGATGATCTCGGAGTGGGCGTGCTGCGAGATCTGACGGACGAGCGTCTTGCGGTAGGCGGCCGGCATCCAGTCGGTCGGCTCCACCCGGGTGTCCGCCGCGATGATCTCGTCGAAGCGGGCCTGACCCGCCACATCGACGTCGACTGCGCTGTTCACGGGAGGCCTCCTTGCCACGTCACACAATCGGGGAATGCACTTACCGATCGTTCAGTAAAACTATCACGCCGAATCACGCCGATCAAGATCGGCCGTCGGATAGAGTCGAGTTCTCATGACTTCCTCAGCAGAGACCGCATCGCCGGGCGGCAATGGTCGGAGCGGCCGGGCCCCATACGACCTGCCCGCCGTGCTGGACATCGCCGTCGCCGCGTTCAACGACTACGGCTACGACGCCACGTCGATGGGGCTCCTCGCGGAACGCCTCGGCACGAGCAAGTCGGCCGTGTACTACCACGTGAGCAGCAAGGAAGACCTGCTGCGGATGGCGCTGGAGCGCGCGCTCGGCGAGCTCGAGGCCATCCTGGAGCAGCCGGCCGCGCAGACGGGTGCGGCCGATGAGCGCCTCACCTTCGTGCTGCGCAGCGCCGTGCGGGTGCTGACGGACGAGTTGCCCTACGTCACCCTGCTGCTGCGCCTCCGCGGCAACACCGAGCTCGAACGCGAGGCGCTTGCCCGGCGACGCGCCTTCGACAACGCGGTCTCCGCGCTCGTCGAGCAGGCACGCAGCGACGGCACGGTGCGCGCCGACGTCGACGCGCGCACGACGACGAGGCTGCTCTTCGGCATGATCAACTCGATCGTGGAGTGGTACAAGCCGGGCGGGGCGCTCAGCCAGGACCAACTGGCGGATGACGTGATCACGGTGGCCTTCGACGGCATCCGCGTGCACCCGGGCAACTAACGGGATTCTCCGGGCGTGGGCCGTCGACCGGGGACTCGTGCATAGTTGCGGAGCATTTCACTGCGTGGAGGCTCCCGCTTGGTGCGCGGATCCGCCCTGAGTTTCCGTGGAGGGTGTGGCCCGGGCAGCCGGGGCGACCGGATCCCGCACGGAACTTGGCTTCGGGGGCTGCCTCGTTCCTCGGCTGCTCCCTCGAGCCAGCGTGGGTTTCTCGGGGGCGGCCCGCTGCAACTAGTCCTTCGCGACCAGCGTCAACACGTCGTAGCTCGCGACGATCTCGTCGTTCTGGTTCGTCAGCACCGCGTCCCAGCGCACCTCGCCGTACTCGTCGGTCTCCCGCGGCGTGATCTGCTTGGCGGTCAGCGTGACGCGCACCCTGTCGCCCGGCGAGACCGGCGTGATGAAGCGCAGATTCTCGAGGCCGTAGTTGGCGAGCACGGGGCCCGGTGCCGGGTCGACGAAGAGTCCGGCCGCGAAGGAGAGCAGCAGGTAGCCGTGCGCCACCCGCCCGGGGAAGAACGGGTTGGCCGCAGCGGCCTCCTCGTCGGTGTGGGCATAGAAGGTGTCGCCCGTGAATTCGGCGAAGTGGCCGATGTCCTCGAGCGTGATCTCCCTGGCCTCCGAGGCGACGGCGTCACCGATGCGCAGCCGCGACAGCGGCTTCCGGAACGGGTGCTCATCGCCCGCGACGCTGGGCGCGCCGGAACGCCACTGCCCGGTGAGCGCGGTGAGCACCGCCGGGGAGCCCTGCACCGCCGTCCGCTGCATGTAGTGCAGCACCGAGCGGATGCCGCCGAGCTCCTCGCCCCCGCCCGCACGGCCGGGCCCGCCGTGCACGAGGTGCGGAACCGGAGAACCGTGCCCGGTGCTCGTGCGCGCGACGCTGCCGTCGAGCACCAGCACGCGGCCGTGGAAGGGCGCGATGCCGCCGAACAGGGCGGCGACGGTGTCCGGATCTGCGCTGGCGATCGTGGCGACGAGCGAGCCGCCGCCCCTGTTCGCCAGGCGCACGGCATCCGTGACGCTGTCGTAGCCGATCAGCGCGGCCACGGGTCCGAATGCCTCGATGTCGTGCACCGCGTCGGCATCGGCATCGTCGAAGCGCAGCAGAACCGGCGACATGAATGCCCCGTCGGGTGCGGGGGCGACGGTGCCATCGATGTGCAGCACGGCCGGACGGTCCAGGGTGCCCCAGGCGATCTCCCCGCCGCCGGCGAGCAGCGCCGTGATGCTCTTCTGCACCTCGGCGAGCTGATCGAGACTGGCCAGCGGCCCCATCGTGACACCCTCCGCGCGTGGGTCACCGAGCACGACGCGCTGCTCGAGCCGCGCCCCGACCGCCGCCGCGACGGCGTCCATGCGCTCCCGCGGCACGATCACGCGCCGGATGCTCGTGCACTTCTGGCCGGCCTTCGCGGTCATCTCGGTGACGACGGATGCCACGAATGCCGTGAACTCGGCCGTGTCGGGAGCGGCGTCCGGGCCGAGGATCGCGGCGTTCAGAGAGTCGGTCTCGCAGCTGAGGCCGACCCCGATCTCGAGCACGTGGGGGTGGCCGGAGAGGGACCTGGCCGTGGAGGCCGAGCCCGTGAAGCTGACCTTGTCGCGCACATCCAGCTCATCGAGGAAGCCACGCACCGAGCCGGTGATCAGCTGCAGCGAGCCCTCCGGAAGCAGGCCGGAGTCGATGATCGCCCGCACGCAGGCCTCGGCGACGAACGCCGTCGGCGTCGCCGGCTTGACGATGCTCGGGACGCCGGCGAGGAAGGCGGGCGCGAACTTCTCGAGCATGCCCCAGACCGGGAAGTTGAATGCGTTCACCTGGAAGGCGACGCCTGGCACCCTGCTGTAGATGTGCTGGCCGCCGAAGGAGCCGTCGCGGGCCAGGTTCTCTGGCGCCCCGTCGACGTAGACGGTGCTGTTGGGCAGTTCGCGGCGCCCCTTCGAACCGTAGGTGAAGAGCACGCCGATGCCGCCGTCGATGTCGATCATCGAGTCACGCCGGGTGGCCCCGGTCTGGTCGCTCACCGCGTAGAGCTCGTCCTTGAGGGCGTTGAGGTGGCCGGCGATCGCCTTGAGGATGAGCGCGCGCTGGTGGAAGGTCAGTTCGCCGAGGGCCGCCTGGCCGACCGAACGTGCGTAGTCGATCGCCCCGGCCAGGTCGACTCCGTCGGCGCCGACGTAGGCGATGAGATCCCCGGTGGAGGCATCGCGCACGGGGACTCCGCTCTCCGGCGCCCACCATGCTCCCTGCAGGTAGCTCGAGAGCACTCGAGTTGTGGTGTCTGTCGTGGTCATCAGTGATCCTTCGTGGGTTGCAGCTCATCTGCGGATGTCGGCTCCGGCCAGGTGAAGAAGCCCTCGCCGCTCTTCCGCCCGAGCAGCCCTGCGGCCACCTTCTCGCGCAGCAGCGCGGGTGGGGCGAAACGCTCGCCGAGGGTGCCGTGCAGGTACTCGGCGATCCCGAGCCGCACGTCGAGGCCGACGAGGTCGGTCAGGTGCAGCGGGCCGATCGGGAACTTGTAGCCGAGCACCATGGCGGTGTCGATGTCGGCGGCCGATGCGACGCCGTCCTCGAGCATGCGGATCGCCTCGAGGGCGACGACGACGCCGAGCCGGGAGCTGGCGAAGCCCGGCGAGTCATTGACGACGATCGGGGTCTTGCCGATCGTGTGCACCCAGTCGCGCGCGGCATCCGTCGTGGCATCGCTCGTCTGGGCGCCTCGAACGATCTCGACCAGGGTCGAGCTCGGCACCGGGTTGAAGAAGTGCAGTCCGCAGAATCTCTCCGGCCTGGCGAGGCGGGCGGCGAGCAGTCCGATCGACAGCGAGGAGGTGTTCGTGGCCAGCCAGGCGTCGTCGGCGAGAACGGCCTCCACCCGTCCCAGCATGGCGATCTTCAGCTCCGGGTCCTCGGGAACGGCCTCGACGGCAAGTCCGACCCCGGCGAGCCGCTCCACCTCGGTCGTGACGGCGCAGCGCTCGAGCAGGGCCACGGCATCCTCGCCTGTGCTGCCGCGCTCGACGCTGCGGCGCACGGCCGATGCGAGGGTGGCCAGCGCGCGCTCGGCGGCCTCGGCATCCCGTTCCAGGATGACGGTGCTCGCGCCGGCGAGCAGGAACGCGTGGGCGATGCCGACACCCATCCGGCCGCCGCCGACGACGCCGACCTCGTTCGGAACGGTCATCGCTTCGTCCTCGCGTTTCTGCTCTCGAGGAATGCGGTCATCCTGGCGAACTTCTGCTCCGACTCGAACAGCACCGCCTGGGCCTCGTTGTCGGCCAGCGGATGCGCGTCCCGTGGGGCGCGCATCAGCGCCTTGGTGTACTGGAGCGCGAGCGGGTCCGCGGCCATGATCCGATCGGCCAGCGCGTGCGCCGCCGGGATCAGGGCGTCCGCGTCGTGCACGTCCGTCACGAGCCGAACCGCGAGCGCTTCCTCCGCGGTCAGGATGCGTCCGGCCAGCAGGATCTCCTTGGCCAGCGGCTCCCCCACCAGCTCGGCGAGCCGCCAACTGGCGCCGGCCGCGGCCGCGATGCCGAGGCTCACCTCTGGGTTCCCGATCCTGGCCGTGGTGCTCGCCACGCGAAAGTCTGCGGCGTAGGCGAGCTCGGCCCCGCCGCCGAGTGCCCAACCGTCGATCGCGGCGATCACGGGGAGGGGCAGGGCGGCGATCCGCACGAACAGGGCGGAGTTGATTCCGGCCAGTGCATCGTCGCTCCGGCGTTCGCGCAACTCGGCGATGTCGGCGCCGGAAGCGAATACTCCGCCCGTTCCCGAGAGGATCAGCACCCGGGGGCGCTGTTCGAGATCCGAGCAGACGGCGTGCAGCTCGTCGACCATGGTCTGGTTGATCGCGTTCTTGGACTCCGGTCGGTTCAGGCGGATGTGCAGGCGGTCGGCGGCATCCGTGTCGACCAGCAGGCTCCTGTACTCCGCCATCAGACGGCCTCGATCGCGAGCGCCGCACCCTGGCCGACACCGACGCACATGCTGGCGAGGCCCCTGGCTGCGCCCTCCCGCTGCATGCGGCCCAGCAGGGTGACGAGGATCCGGGTGCCCGATGCGCCGAGTGGGTGGCCGAGGGCGATCGCGCCGCCGTCGGCGTTGACGATCTCCTCGCGCAGCTCCAGTCGGCGCATGACGCCGATGGCCTGCGTCGCGAAGGCCTCGTTGAGCTCGATCGCGTCGAAGCTCGACAACTCTGAGCCGGTCCGCGCCATGAGCTTCTCGATCGCCGGCACCGGGCCGAGGCCCATCACCTCGGGCGAGACGCCCGCGGATGCCCCACCGATCACGCGGGCCCTCGGCGACAAGCCCAGGCGCGCGATCGCGGATTCGCTGGCGACGAGGATGGCGGCTGCGCCGTCGTTCAGCGACGACGCGTTGCCGGCCGTGACCAGCATTCCGCCCCGCACCACCGGGCGCAGGCCGGCGAGTGCCTCCATCGTGGTGGTGGAGCGCGGACCCTCATCGGCGGTGAAGCGTCCGCTCGGCGTCTCCACGGCGACCAGCTCCTCGTCGAATCGACCGGCGGCCGCCGCCGCGACGGCCCGCTGGTGCGAGCGCAACGCGAAGGCATCGGCGTCCTCTCGGCTGATGCCTTCCTGCACCCCGACCTCCTCACCCGTCTCCGGCATGGTGAAGGTGTACTTGTCGCGGGCGGCGAGCTTCGGGTTCGTGAAGCGCCAGCCGATGGAGGTGTCGACGATCTCCCCCGGCTTGGCGAAGGCCTTCTCTGGCTTCGCGAGCACCCACGGCGCGCGCGTCATCGATTCCACACCGCCGGCGATGACGACATCCGCCTCACCAGACTTCACCATGCTCGCGGCCAGGTGCACGGCGGAGAGGCCGGATGCGCAGAGCCGGTTGACGGTGATGCCCGGAACCGTGACGGGCAGGCCGGCGAGCAGAGCAGCCATGCGTGCGACGTTGCGGTTGTCCTCGCCGGCCTGGTTCGCGGCGCCGAGGATGACGTCGTCGATCGCTGCCGGGTTGACTCCAGTCCGGGCGACGAGCTCGGCGATGACCAGCGCGGCCAGATCGTCCGGGCGTACCTGGGCCAGCGCTCCCCCGTATCGGCTGATCGGGGTGCGCACTCCGCCGACTACAAATGCTTCCGCCATGGCTCCGTCACCTTGTCGCGAACCTACTGACCGTTCGTTCTGTACAGCGTGCCATGCGTGGTGCATCGCGTCAACCGGCCGCGCAACTACTTACCGATCGTTCAGCTTGGGCTATAGTCGTGCTCACCACCCAGCGCACTCAACGAGGAGTCACGATGACGGATGCGAAGCCGATGCGCGTCATGATGCAGCGCGACAAGGCGGCATCCGCCCTGGGCATGGTCGTGGAACGTGACGAACCCGGCGTGGCCGTGGTGTCGATGCTCGTGCGGGAGGACATGACCAACGGGTTCGCGATCACCCACGGCGGGCTGGTGTTCACGCTCGCCGACACGGCGTTCGCCATCGCGTGCAACGAAGACGAATCGGTCACCGTCGCCGCAGGGGCCGACATCACCTTCCTCAAGTCCACGCGCGCCGGGCAGACGCTGACCGCGACGGCCGTGCGCCGCACCCGTAGCGGCCGCACCGGCCTCTACGACGTGAGCGTCACCGACGAGACCGGCGACGTCGTCGCCGAGTTCCGCGGGCGCAGCTTCACCACCAACCGCTAGCGAGGAACCAGCCGATGTCACCGACGACTACCGCACTGCGCGCCCCGAGCCCGGCCGAACTCGACGGCGCTGAGCGCATGAGCCGCGCCGAGATCGAGGCCCTGCAGCTCGAGCGACTGCAGTGGACCGTCGCCCACGCCTACGAGAACGTGCCGCTGTACACCGCGAAGTTCGATGCGGCCGGCGTGCACCCGCGCGACATCCGTTCACTCGCGGATGTCGCGCGGTTGCCGTTCACGACCAAGGCCGATCTGCGTGAGACCTATCCGTTCGGCATGTTCGCGGTCCCGATGGAGCGGGTCGCGCGCATCCACGCGTCGTCGGGGACGACGGGGCGCCCGACGGTGGTCGGCTACACGGCGGGCGACCTGGAGAACTGGGCGACACTGGTGGCGAGGTCGCTCCGTGCCTCCGGTATCCGCGCGGGCATGAAGGTGCACAACGCCTACGGCTACGGGCTGTTCACCGGAGGCCTCGGCGCCCACGCCGGCATCGAGGCGCTCGGCGCCACCGTCATACCGATGTCGGGCGGGCAGACGGCTCGGCAGGTCCAGCTGATCGTGGACTTCGAACCGGATGCGATCCTCTGCACGCCCAGCTACCTGCTCACGATCGCTGATGCCATGGAGTCCGCCGGCATCGACCCCCGCTCGACCAGCCTGAAGGTGGCCGTGCTCGGAGCGGAACCGTGGACGAACGAGATGCGGCTCGAACTGGAGCGCCGACTCGACATCGACGCCCTCGACATCTACGGCCTCAGCGAGGTGATGGGGCCGGGTGTCGGCAACGAGTGTCTGGAGACGAAGGACGGGCCGCACATCTGGGAGGACCACTTCCTGCCCGAGATCATCGACGGCGAGACCGGTGCGAGCCTGCCGGACGGCGAGATGGGCGAGCTCGTCTTCACCTCGCTGACGAAGGAGGCCTTCCCCGTCATCCGCTATCGCACGCGCGACCTCACCCGGCTGCTGCCCGGCACCGCGCGGCCGGGCATGCGCCGGATCGAGAAGATCACCGGGCGCAACGACGACATGATCATCCTCCGCGGTGTGAACCTCTTCCCCACCCAGATCGAGGAGATCGTGCTCGGCATCGAGACACTCACACCGCACTTCATCCTCGAGCTCACCCGCAGCGGCCCGATGGATGCCATGACGGTGCGCATCGAGCGGCATCCGGATCTCAGCGTCGAGGTCTGCCAGGCCGCGACGATTGTGCTGGCGCAGCGGATCAAGACCCACATCGGCTCAACCGTCGAGGTGCGCCTCGAAGAACCGGGCACACTCCCGCGGAGCGAGGGCAAGTTCCAGCGCGTCTATGACCTGCGGAAGCTCTGATCCCGCTCGGCCTCGCGGAACTCCTGCACGGGGATTGACCCGGTCACCACCGCGTCGACGTTCATGGAACCGTCGACGGGACCGACGATCGCGATCGGTGTTGTCGGCGTCGGCGCCAGCGGCCGCACGCGCATCTTCCCGAGCCGCCGATGCTCGATGACGTAGGCGGGAACGAGCAGCGCGATCGCGCCGAACCAGGCGAGCGGATTGCTCCACACGACGCCGACGAAACCGAACGCGGAGCCGAGTACGATCGCGGCGCCCACGCGCATGACGAGCTCGACGACACCGGTCACCGTCGGTGCCACCGTGCGGCCGAGCCCCTGCAGCACGCCGCGCAGCACGAACAACACGCCGAGCGCCGCATAGGTATAGCCGTCGACGACGAGCATGTACGCCGCGGCGTCGACGACCGTCTCCGAGCCGTCGCCGACGAACACCCGCACGAGTTGCTCGCTGAACACGATGATCGGCACGCCGATCGCCACAGCGGCGCCGATCGACATCCACGTCGCTTGCACGACACCCCGCCGGATTCGATCCGGCCGCTGTCCGCCGAGGTTCTGTGCGGCGAACATCGACGCGGCGAGGCCCAGCGAGGAGAGGAGCGCCACCGCAATCGAGTCGACACGCGATGCGGTCGTGTACGCCGCCACGGCGTCGGCGCCCAGTTCGTTCAGTGCGACCTGAACCGTGAGAGTGCCGATCGCGATGATCGAGGTCTGGAAGCCCATCGGCATTCCGAGGCGCAGGTGCAGCGCGACCGAGGCCCGTGACACCCGCCAATCGGATCGCCGCACGTGCAGCGCCGGAATCCGCCTGCGGATGAAGTCCAGGCACAGCACGACGGACACCGCCTGCGCGACGACCGTTGCGAGTGCGGCGCCGGCGACGCCCCAGCCGAGCGGGCCGACCATGAGCAAGACGAGACCGATGTTCAGCAGACAGGACAGCGTCAGGAAGATGAGCGGCGTGCGCGAGTCGCCGATCGCCCGGATGATCGCAGACAGGTAATTGAAGAACATCACAGCGGATGCACCGAGGAAGCTGATCTGGGCGAACACCGTCGCCTCGGCGAGCAGCTCGTCGGGCGTCTGGAGCAGCCGCAGCGTCGGCGCTGCGATCAGCGGGGCACCGATCGTGAGCACGATGCTCATGGCACCGGTCAGGATCGTGCCGGTGGCGACCGAGCTGCGCACGGCATCCAGGTCTCGCGAGCCGAACGCCTGCGCCGTCGGGATCGCGAAGCCCGAGGTGACGCCCCACGCGAATCCCAGCAGGAGGAACAACAGCGAACCGGTTGCCCCGACAGCGGCGAGTGAATCGATGCCGAGCTGCCTGCCGACGACGATCGCATCGACCACCTGGTAGAGCTGCTGCACCACATTGCCGATGAGCAGCGGAACCGCGAATACGAGAATGACCCGCCAGGGGGCGCCGGTGGTCAGGGATCGTGCCAATGTGCTCTCACGGGGTGCGAAGGTGGACGGGGATGTTTGCGTTGCCAACGATCATAGGCGGTCGGCCGCGGACGACGAAAGCCCGGCACATCGTGCCGGGCTTTCGTCGCGGTGGTGGATCTGGGGAGACTCGAACTCCCGACCCCCTGCATGCCATGCAGGTGCGCTACCAGCTGCGCCACAGACCCGAAATCACTTCCGATTCCTCCGAAGCAACTTGTCCACTGTACTACATTTCGCGCACGTGGTCCGTGCGGAGCCGCGGCATCATCTCGAGGCCCTGACGACGAAAGCCCGGCACAGTGTGCCGGGCTTTCGGTGAGGTGGTGGATCTGGGGAGACTCGAACTCCCGACCCCCTGCATGCCATGCAGGTGCGCTACCAGCTGCGCCACAGACCCTCAGTTGTTCCCGATTCCTCCGGAGCAACTTGATTAGATTACTACACGATCAACTCGCGTGTAAAAACGGCTGCGTCACTCGCGCGTGTCGCGCTCCGGCAGCTCGATCGAGACGACGGGGCAGTCCTTCCAGAGGCGCTCGAGCTGGTAGTAACCGCGCTCCTCCTCGTGGAAGACGTGCACGACGAGGTCGCCGAAGTCGAGCAGAGCCCAGCGGCCCTCCGAGCGGCCCTCGCGGCGGAGCGGCTTGGCGCCGGCGCGGATCAGCTCGTCCTCAACCTCGCTGGCGATGGCGACGACGTTGCGCTCCGAGTTGCCGGTGACGAGGAAGAAGATGTCGGTCAGCGGCAGCGGCTGCGTGACATCGAGGGCGACCAGGTCGGTCCCGCCCTTGGAGTCAGCGGCGCGTGCGGCCACCTGGAGAAGTTCAATGGCGTGTGAAGTTGCAGTCATCTGGAATGTGTCCTGTTTGTGAGAAGCATGGGTGCCGACCGGTGGGCGCGGCACTAAAAAATCTTGAAGATGTATCCGCCGATGAAGAGGCCGATGACACCGAGTGCCAGCACGGCCGCCGTGATGGCGAGCACCGTCGGCACGTTGAGTCCGCCCTGCTTGGGCGGGGTGAGCGTGTCGCGGGTGGAAGTGTGGGTGCTCACGGCACGGCTCGCCCGAACGGGCTGCGCGCTCGTCGCCGGGTGAGCGTCGTCGACCTGATCGAGAAGCCGGTCGACATCGGGCGAATCCAGAAGATTCGGGTGCGCTCCGGTATCACCGAGGCTCGGCAGGTCAATCGAGCCGGTCACCAGCATCTCGCCGCCGGCGATCGGATTCGAGTCGCCGCCCTGCTGCGGGATCATCGGCAGGATGAGCGCATTCGTCGTCGTCGGCACGCCGCCGGCGCCAACCCCACGAGAGAGGACCTGGTCGAAGCTCTGATCGTCGGCGTCGTCCTCGACATCGATATCGAGCGACCAGTGGCCGATCGGCGGCTGCGGTGCGACGGCATCAGCTGTGTGAGCGTCGTCGGTCGAGGACTCTGGCAGCTCGTCGATCTGCTCGCCCCGAGCCGCTGCCTGGGCTGCGAGCAGCGCACGGAGCTCACGGCGGGTGAGCGTGCGTTCCGGCACGCCGATGAAATCGCCGAAGTCGTTGTCGTCGTCAGCCTCCGGCATCGAGGCATCGACATCGGCCTCTGCATCCCCGGCAAACGGCGCCGCGGGGGTCTGTGCGGACTTCGGAGCCCAGGCGGCCGCATCTGCCTCGGCGCGCTTGCGCTCGGCGGCGGCTTGCTCGGCCGGGTCAACGGTCGGGGCCTGCTCGGCGCCTGGCTGCTCCGGGTTGCTTTGATCTGAGGTGCTCGGATCTGCGGGGTCGACTGAGGTCGCTTCCGGTTGACGCGAGCGTTCGCTCTCGCGCATTTGACGCCTCGTCAGCGGTTGCTCGTCGGGCAACGCACTCATGCCACACTCCGATACAGATGGTGTTTGGAGATGTACTGCACGACGCCATCGGGCACCAGGTACCAGACGGGGTCGCCGCGCTCCACACGGGCCCGGCAGTCGGTCGACGAAATCGAGAGGGCCGGAACCTCCAACAAGCTTACGTCGCCCTCGGGCAATCCCGAAATACTGAGGTCATGCCCCGGCCGACTCACAGCTACGAAGTGAGCCAGGTCCCAGAGTTCACGCACGTCTTTCCACGTGAGGATCTGGGCGATCGCGTCGGCGCCGGTGATGAAAAACAGCTCGGCGTCGGGGTGTTCGGCGTGGACATCGCGGAGCGTGTCGATCGTGTACGTCGGCCCGTCGCGGTCGATGTCGACGCGGCTGACGGTGAAGCGCGGGTTGGAGGCGGTGGCGATGACCGTCATGAGGTAGCGGTGCTCCCCCGGACTGACGGCGGGCTTCTGCCATGGCAGGCCGGTTGGAACGAAGATGACCTCATCGAGGTCGAAGGACTGCGCCACCTCGCTCGCCGCGACCAGGTGGCCGTGGTGAATGGGGTCGAAAGTGCCGCCCATCACGCCAATGCGCGGGCGGCGTTTCGACGCACTCGTCACAGGCAGTTCGTTCAGTGGCCCGACGGGGCGTGCGCTCCGCCGTGGGCGGCTGCGTATGCGTCACCCTTGGCCTTGTGGCGGTTTGCGACATCGCGGAAGCTCCAGGTGACAAAACCGAACGCGGCAAAGATCACGAGTGCGATGGCGCCGTACATGATCGGCTCGATCGGCAGTTCAACGGCGTGCACGGTTTCGGACGACGCAACCACGGCGGTCAGCAAAGACATCACATTCTCCATTCAGGTGGCGGGAGGTGCATCCGCCACAACGATTCTAGCGGGCGCTACGGCCGAAGCTGTCCGTTGCCACGCACAATCCACTTGGTGCTGGTGAGTTCTTGCAGACCCATCGGGCCGCGCGCGTGGAGTTTCTGGGTCGAAATCCCGACTTCGGCGCCGAAGCCGAACTCGCCGCCGTCGCTGAAACGCGTCGAGGCGTTGACCATGACGGTTGCCGAGTCCACGCGGTTCAGGAAGTACTCGGCGTTGCCGAGATCGTTCGTGATGATCGACTCGGTGTGCTTGGTGGAGTACCGGCGAATGTGCTCGATCGCCTCGTCGAGGGTGTCGACGACGCGCACGGCGATGTCGAGGCTCAGGTACTCGGTCTCCCAGTCGTCCTCCGTGGCGGGCACGGCGTCGGGCAGCAGCACACGGGCGCGCTCATCGGCGTGGATCGTCACACCGGATTCCACGAGCTTCGCGCCGACGGCCGGCAGCACGCGGTCGGCGGCTCCGGCGAGCACGAGCACGGTTTCGACCGTGTTGCAGACGCTGGGGCGCTGGGTCTTGGCGTTGTGCACGATGTCGACGGACCACTGCACGGGCGCGGTGTCGTCCAGGACGATGTGCACGACGCCGGCTCCGGTCTCGATCACGGGCACCTTCGACTCGGTGACGACCGTGTTGATGAGCGAGGCGCTGCCGCGCGGGATGAGCACGTCGACCTGTCCCCTGGCCTGCATCAGTGCGCGCGCACCCTCGCGGCCGAACTCGTCGATCGACTGCACTGCCGCCTCGGGGATGCCGTGAGCCGCGATGGCCCGCTGAATCAGCGAGACCAGGACCTGGTTGGAGTTCTGTGCGGCACTCCCGCCGCGCAGAACGGCGGCATTGCCGCTCTTCAGGGCGAGGGCCGCGATGTCGACGGTGACGTTGGGCCTGGCCTCGTAGATCGCGCCGACGACGCCGAATGGGACGCGCACCTGGGCGATCTGGACGCCGTTCGGCAAGGTGCTGCCGCGCACGTTGTCGCCGATCGGGTCGGCGAGGCCGACGATCTCGAGCACGGCGACGGCGAGCGACTCGATCCGCGCAGGGTTGAGGGCGAGGCGGTCCAGGAGCGCGTCGCTCAGGCCGTTGGCCCGCCCGGCGTCGATGTCACGCTGGTTGGCCTCGACGATCTCGGACACGTGGGCGCGCAGCGTCGCAGCGATCTCGACGAGCGCCTCGTTCTTCTTCTGGGTCGTCGTGGCGCCCAAGTCGAGCGATGCGGCGCGGGCGGCATCCAGCTTCGCGGAGAACGCGTCGAGATCGATGCCGGTGGTCGAGGGGGTGTTCAGCAGGGACATGGCCCTAGTTTAGGCGTGCGCAGGCACCGTGTTACGGCTTTGCGCATCGAACCAGGTGCCGACATCCTCGCCGAGGAGAGCCTCGTTGACGAGGCCGGTCGCCGTGACGAGCACGGCCGTTCCGGACTCGGCTGCATGCCTGGCGGCGGAGGCCTTGGTGACGGCGCCACCGGTGCCGACGCCCGCACGCCCGGCCGAGCTCAGCTCGACTCCGGCCAGTGCGTCGCCGTATGGCACGCGCGCGATGCGCTCGGCTCCCGGCTCGTGCGGCGGACGTGTGTAGAGGGCGTCGACGTCGCTGAGCAGGATGAGCACGTCGGCGGCGATCAGGCTGGCGACGAGCGCGGCGAGCCTGTCGTTGTCGCCGAAGCGGATCTCGTGCGTCGCGACGGTGTCGTTCTCATTGACGATGGGCAGGATCCGCAGGTCGAGCAGCCGCTCCATCGCCCGCTGCGCATTGCTGCGCGGCGTCGCGTTCTCGAGGTCGCCGGCGGTGAGCAGCACCTGACCGGCAACGATGCCGTAGCGGTCGAGGCTGTCCTGGTAGCGGAAGATCAGCAGGTTCTGACCGACGGATGCCGCAGCCTGCTGCGTCGCGAGGTCGGTCGGGCGCTCGGAGAGGCGCAGGTACGGCAGGCCGGTCGCGATCGCGCCGGATGAGACGAGGACGATCTCGGTGCCGCGGCCATGCGCGGCGGCGAGGGCGTCGACGAGTGGCGCGATCTGGCCGGCATTGTCACCGCTGATGGACGATGAGCCCACCTTGACGACGATCCTCTTTGCCGAGGCGATGCCGGCCCGATCACGCACGCTCACTGCTACTCGCTCTCCTCGCCCGATTCCGCGAGGGCGTCGCGTTCTGCGCGGGTCATGTCGACTCCGCCGTCTTCCTGCCAGATGCCGGATGCCCGCTCGTTGAGCAGTTCGGCACGCGCTGCGGCCTTGGCGTCCATGCGGGCGAAGTAGTCTTCGCGACGCTCGTTGCGCGTCGCACGGCCGGCGCTGTCCAGACGCGCGTCGGTTCCGCGCGGCGCGGTGATGAGCTCGGCGGTCGAGGTCAGCGTCGGCTCCCAGTCGAAGACGATGGAGCTGCCAGGGCCGATGATGACGGTGGAGCCGGCGACGGCGCCCGCCTTGAACAGCTGGTTTTCGACGCCGAGCTTGGCCAGGCGGTCGGCGAGGAAGCCGACGGCCTCATCGTTGGCGAAGTCGGTCTGGGCGACCCAGCGCTCCGGCTTGGCGCCGATGACGCGGTACACGTTGCCGAAGCTTCCGCCCTCGACCTTCACGACGAAGCCACCCTCGTCGACGGCCTTCGGGCGGATGACGATGCGCTCCTTGGTCGGCTTGGCCGCAGCCTCGGCGCGGCCCTGCTCGACGAGTTCGGCCAGCGCGTAGCTCAGCTGGCGCAGTCCTTCGTGGGTCGCAGAGGAGATCTCGAAGACACGGTAGCCGCGCTCCTCGAGTTCGGGGCGCACGAACTCGGCGAGTTCCCTCGCCTCCGGCACATCGATCTTGTTGAGTGCGATGAGCTGTGGGCGCTCGAGCAACGGCTTCTGGCCCTCGGGAACGGGGTACGCGGCGAGCTCACCGAGAATCACGTCGAGGTCGGTGATCGGGTCACGGCCCGGGTCCATGGTCGCGCAGTCGATGACGTGCAGCAGCGCCGTGCAGCGCTCGACGTGGCGCAGGAACTCGAGCCCGAGGCCCTTGCCCTCGCTCGCACCCTCGATCAGGCCGGGAACGTCGGCGATGGTGTAGCGGTTGCCTCCGGCCTCGACGACGCCGAGGTTCGGGTGCAGCGTGGTGAATGGGTAGTCGGCGATCTTCGGCCGGGCCGCGGAGAGCGCGGCGATCAGGCTGGACTTGCCGGCGGAGGGGTAGCCGACGAGTGCGACATCCGCGACGGTCTTGAGTTCGAGGTAGACATCACCCTCCCAGCCGGGGGTTCCGAGCAGTGCGAAGCCGGGGGCCTTGCGCTTGGTGGTCGCCAGCGATGCATTGCCGAGGCCGCCGAGGCCGCCGGGCGCGACCGTGAAGGAGACGCCGGGTTCGCTCATGTCGATGAGCTCGTTGCCGTCGGCATCCTTCACGACGGTGCCGACAGGAACGGGCAGCTCCATCAGCTCACCGTTGCCACCGGCACGGTGGTCGCCCATTCCGGGCCCGCCGTTCTGGGAGCTGCGGTGGGGCGCGCGGTGGTAGTTGAGCAACGTCGTGACCTGAGGGTCTGCGATGAGCACGATGTCGCCACCGTGGCCGCCGTTGCCGCCATCGGGGCCGGCAAGCGGCTTGAACTTCTCGCGGCGCACGGACACACAGCCGTTGCCGCCGTGACCGGCACGCAGGTGAAGCGTGACGTGGTCAACGAATGTGGCCATGGCTGGTCTCCTTGGTGATGCTTGTGTTGGTGGTGCTTGTACTTGTGATGCGTCGCACCGGCGATGGTGCGGGTGAAATACGTCAGGGCGAGCCGAAGCTCGCCCTGACGATTACTGCATGTGGATGCCTATTCGGCAGCCACCAGAATGTTGACGACCTTGCGGCCACCCTTGTTGCCGAACTGAACGGCTCCGGCCTCGAGGGCGAAGAGCGTGTCGTCGCCACCGCGACCGACGTTGACGCCGGGGTGGAAGTGGGTGCCACGCTGACGGACGATGATCTCGCCTGCGCTGACAACCTGGCCACCAAAGCGCTTCACGCCGAGGCGCTGAGCGTTGGAGTCGCGACCGTTGCGAGTGGAGCTCGCTCCCTTTTTATGTGCCATTAGCTTCTCTCCTCAGGCCGTTACTTGATGCCAGTGACCTTGACGCGCGTGAGCTCCTGACGGTGCCCCTGACGCTTCTTGTAACCGGTCTTGTTCTTGTAGTGCTGGATGACGATCTTCGGGCCGCGGAGGTCCTCAAGAACCTCGGCGGTGACAGTGACCTTCTCGAGGGACTTGGCGTCCGAGGTGATCTTGTCTCCGTCAACAAGCAGCACAGCGGCCAGCTCGACGGTGCCGCCCTTAACGGCCTTGATCCGGTCCATCGTCACGATGGTGCCGACCTCGACCTTTTCCTGGCGGCCACCGGCGCGCACAACTGCGTAAACCACTTTACGTACCTCACTCTGGGGGGCTACCTAGCCCCAATTCCTAATACTCGGGAAGTCACTGGATTGACGCGGTCAGACGGACCGGTCTCAATCAGAAAACCTTGGCGAACGTGCGGATGATTCCGACACACACCAACGATCGAGTTTAGCTGATCGAATGCGCGCGGTCAAACGGGCTCGCCCGGCACGATGTGCGCCGTGCTCACGGAAGTGATCTGGCGCGACGTGCAGGGAACAGTTTACTAGTGCGAAGCAGTGAAACTGCACCACGGCGTGCAGCGTGTCGAAAATCGGCCGTGTCGCGCGGTCCGCTCCGTAGACTCTGAGCCATGACAGTGCTCATCGATCAGGCCATCTGGCCGGCCCACGACACCGTCTGGGCCCATCTTGTCAGCGACTCGAGTCTCGACGAGCTGCACGCGTTCGCCGAGGCGCAGCAGATCCCCCGGCGCGGATTCGATCTCGATCACTACGACGTACCGCTGGAGCGCTGGCAGGCGTTGGTGGATGCCGGTGCGCTGCCGGTCAGCGGACGCGAGCTCGTCACCCGTCTGCGCGCGAGCGGTCTCAGGGTGAGCGCACGAGAGCGCCGTGGCCTCTAGGGCCACGGCGCTCTCGAACAGACTGTGAGGTGCTGCTACTCGCTGTCTGAACTGCTCGCAGTTCCGGTGACGATCGGCATGACGGGCGTCGTTGACAGCGCGGCCGTCGAGACACGGCGGCTGCGCGAACGACCCTGACCGGGCTGCTTCGGCTGCGGGAGCGCTTCCAGGACCGAGCCCAGCAGCTCTTCGGCCGCCTTCGTGTTCACGGCACGCGCCTGACGCGGAGCGACCTCGACGGGGATGTCAAGGATGGCAATCGGCTCGGCCTTGGTCTCGGCACGCACCGGCTCCGGCTTCGACTCCGGCAGGACATCGGCCGCATTCGACGTTGTCGCTGCTGCGACATCATCCGAACGCTCCGCAGACTGCTGGGAACGGCCGCCACGCGACTTGCGGTTGCGTGAACGCGGGCTGCGGCCCTCGCTCGGAGCACCGTTCTGCTGCGAGCCGTGCTGCTGTCCATTGTTCTGCTGCCCGCCACCCTGCTGTGCGTTGGCCTGGGCTGCCGGCTCGTCGACCTTGGCGGCGTCGACCGGGTGGGCCAAGGTGCTCGCGGCGATCTGTGCGAGGGCGTTCTTGGCGTCCTCGGTGATGCCGTGGGTGCCATTCGGCTTCTCGGCCGCCGGCGTCTGGGGCTGCTGCTGCGTCTGCTGACCGGACTTGGCCGAGCGGCGACGCTCCTGCTGCGGCGCCTGCTGCGGCGTCTGGCGGTGCTTGACCACCGGATCGTGGTGCACGATGATTCCGCGGCCGGCACAGGCCTCACAGTTCTCGCTGAAGGATTCCAGCAGACCGAGGCCGAGCTTCTTGCGGGTCATCTGCACGAGGCCAAGCGAGGTGACCTCTGCGACCTGGTGCTTCGTGCGGTCACGGCTCAGGCATTCGATGAGACGGCGCGAGACGAGGTCGCGGTTCGACTCCAGGACCATGTCGATGAAGTCGACGACGATGATGCCGCCGATGTCGCGCAGTCGCAGCTGGCGCACGATCTCCTCGGCGGCCTCGAGGTTGTTCTTGGTGACCGTCTCCTCGAGGTTTCCGCCGGAACCGACGAACTTGCCGGTGTTGACGTCGACGACGGTCATCGCCTCGGTGCGGTCGATCACGAGCGAACCACCGGACGGCAGCCAGACCTTGCGGTCGAGGGCCTTCTCGATCTGCTCGGAGATGCGGAACTCGTCGAAAGCATCCTTCTCGCCCTCGTAGCGCTCGACGCGCTCGAGCAGGTCGGGGGCGACGCCGCGCAGGTAGCTCTCGATGACCTCCTGGGCGTCATCGCCGGAGATGATCATCTTCTGGAAGTCCTCGTTGAAGACATCGCGCACGATCTTGATGAGCAGGTCGGGCTCGGAGTGCAGCAGCGCGGGAGCCTGCACGGTCTGCAGCTGCGAGCTGATGCTGGCCCACTGGCTGATCAGGCGCTGCACGTCGAGCGTGAGCTGCTCCTCGGTCGCACCCTCGGCCGCGGTGCGCACGATGACGCCGACGTTGTCGGGGAGCACCTCCTTGAGGATCTTCTTGAGGCGCGCACGCTCGGTGTCAGGCAGCTTGCGGCTGATGCCGTTCATCGACCCGTTCGGAACGTAGACGAGGTAGCGACCGGGCAGCGAGACCTGGCTGGTCAGACGCGCACCCTTGTGGCCGACCGGGTCCTTGGTGACCTGGACGAGGACCTTGTCGCCCGGCTTCAGTGCGAGCTCGATGCGGCGCGGCTGGTTGGCTCCGGGGTTCTCGGCCGCTGCGGCCTCCCAGTCGACCTCGCCGGAGTAGAGCACGGCGTTGCGGCCGCGCCCGATGTCGATGAATGCGGCCTCCATGCTGGGGAGGACGTTCTGCACCCGACCGAGGTAGACGTTGCCGATGAGGCTCGCCTCCTGGTTCTTGGCGACGTAGTGCTCGACCAGCACGCTGTCTTCGAGCACGCCGATCTGGATCTTGTTGTTCTTGGCGCGCACGACCATGCTGCGGTCGACCGACTCGCGGCGGGCGAGGAACTCGGCCTCGGTGATGACGGTGCGACGGCGCCCGGCATCCCGGCCGTCACGACGGCGCTGCTTCTTTGCCTCGAGACGCGTCGAGCCCTTGATCCGCTGCGGCTCGGTGATGAGCTCTGGCTCGCGCGGGGTGCGCACCTTGACGACGGTGTTCGCCGGGTCATCGGAGCCGGAACGGCTCTCTTCGCCCGTACGACGACGCGCGCGACGACGCACGGTCGATGCGTCATCCGCATCGCGGTCGAACTCGCGCTCGAAGCCGCGCTCACCGGCCGGGCGTGGAGGCAGCGGAAGGATGTCCGGCGCGTGGAAGATCAGGGATGTCGTGCTCAGCTGCGACGGGATGACCGGCGCGGGCGCGGGTGCCTCATCGGCCACTGGAGCCTCCTCTTCGGCTGCGGCGGAAAGCACGGGAGCCTCCTCAACGGGGTGCTCTGGCTGCTGCGGCTGCGCCGGCTGCTCGGCCGGAGCCTGGGCAATGACCGGCTGCTCGGCGATCGGCGGCGTCACCGGGGTCTCCTCGCCGCGCTTCTTGCGCGCGCCGAAGATCCGTGACCGCTTCTTCGCCGGAGTCTTCGTCGAGTCCGATGCAGCGCCGCTCGTGTTCGTGTCGTTGCTTGCTTTGTCCACCATTGCTGGGGTTACTCCTTGACCGGTGCGGGCAACCGCGCCACCCGCTCCGGGTACTCTCTCGAGCGAAGATCCGCTTCGCGAACCCCCGCAAATCTATTTGGTACGCAACCGGCTCGTGGCTCTGGTTGCTACTTCTCTCGGTGCGCGGACCGAATCATCGTGGATGCTGGGCACCCGTTAAGCCTTCTTGACGTCTGTTCGGGCACTGCCAGAACGACTGAGGCAATTATCGCATGCAATCGCGAAATGGCGCGCGCCACGCGTGGGATAATCCGTGTATGCCCGAAACTGCATCTACGCGTACCTCCGTGGCCCAGGGGGTCGTGTTCGTCATTCTGGGCGCAATCGGCCTGCTTGCAGCGTTCGCACTCACGCTGGAGAAGTTCCATCTGTTGCAGAATCCCGGCTCCGTCCCGAGCTGTGATTTCAGCCTGCTCGTACAGTGCGGAGCCAATCTGAACTCCCCGCAGGGCTCGATCTTCGGCTTCCCGAACCCCGTGATCGGGTTGATGGCGTGGCCGGTCGTCATCACGATCGGCGTCGCGCTGATCGGCGGCAGCCGCTTCCCGCGCTGGTTCTGGCTCGGACTGAACCTCGGCGTCGCCGGTGCGCTCGCCTTCGTGATCTGGCTCATCGGCACGAGCATCTTCGCTCTGGCGACGCTCTGCCCCTGGTGCATGGTGACGTGGAGCGTCGTGATCCCGCTGTTCTGGATGGTCACCTTCGACAACCTCCGCACCGGGCGGCTCCCCCTCGGCTCGGCGATGCGCCGTTTCGCGGAATCCGCGTACAGCTGGATTCCGCTGATCACGCTCGGCTGCCTGGTCGTGATCGCCGTCATCGCCCAGCTGCGGCTCGACCTCCTCAACTACCTGTAGGCGCGTCGACGTCATGGCCGTGGCGCGCAGCATCAGATTCGCGACAGCGCCGGACCTCGCGGCGTTGCAGGAGATTGAACGGGCAGCCGATGGGCTCTTCGAGGAGTTCTTCGGGCCGGAGCCGTTCGGTGCGGACTCGGCGCCCGCTGGGGCGGACCGGGCGGCCGAGCGCGGGTTCCTCTTGGTCGTCGCCGAGAGCGAGGACGGTCCAGCCGTCGGATTCGTCCACGTGCTCGAGCTTTCCGGCACAGCGCACCTTGAGCAGCTCGCCGTGCACCCTGATCATCTGCGCCGCGGGCACGGGCGGGCGCTCGTCGAGGCGGCTGTCACGGTAGCGTCCGCACGTAACCACGAGCAGCTGACACTTCGCAGCTACGCGGACATCCCGTGGAATCGGCCGTTCTACGAGGCCTGCGGATTCGTGGTGATAGGGCCGATCGACTCGCCGTTCCACGATGGGCTGGTCCGCGTCGAAGAGGAACTCGGCCTCTTCGAGCACGGACGCCGGGTGCTCATGGCCCGGGACGTTTCCCCGGGAACGACGGATGCCGCCCAACACTGAGTGTTGGACGGCATCCGGGACCTTCTGTTGTGACTAGCTGAACCAGAGCTTCAGCTCGCGCTCGGCCGACTCGGTCGAGTCGGAACCGTGCACCAGGTTCTGCTGAACCTTGAGGCCCCAGTCGCGTGCGAGGTCGCCGCGAATCGTTCCGGGCGCCGCCGTCGTGGGGTCGGTGGTGCCGGCGAGCGAGCGGAAGCCCTCGATCACGCGGTTGCCCGCGACACGCACGGCAACGATGGGCCCGGACTCCATGAATTCGACGAGCGGCTCGTAGAACGGCTTGCCCTCGTGCTCTGCGTAGTGCTCGGCGAGGAGCGAACGCTCGGCCTGCAGCATGCGGATGTCGACGATCGAGTAGCCCTTGGCTTCGATGCGGCGCAGGATCTCGCCGCTGAGGCTGCGAGCAACGCCATCCGGCTTGATCAGGACCAGAGTCTCTTCGATGGTGCTCATGTGTTTTCTCTCCTTGGGATTTCTGCGGATGAAGTCGTTGTGGTCGGTTCAGTGCTGTGACGCCGCGTGCGCCGCCTTCTGACGGTCGAGTCGGGCGCCGGTGATCATGCTGTAGGCCCACATGCCGGCGAACAGCGCGCCGATGAAGAACATGGCCGGGTTGAAGAAGCCGCTCAGCACGACGACGCCCTGCACGATCCAGCCGAGCACGTAGGCCCAGTCGTGACTCAGGAGGCCGATCGTGGCGATCGCGAGCAGGCAGACGATGCCGCCGACGGTGAGCATCACCCAGGGCGGAAGCACCGCACCGGGGCCGAATGCGATCACGAGGGCGGCGAGGAAGATCACGACGAGCTCGAAGCCGAGCACGATCGACGCGAGCGAGCGCTTCACGGAGTTGCCGCGCGCGGCGCTCACGGGTTCATCCAATCGCCGGCGGTGGCCAGGCTCAGGGTCTCACCGACGAGGGTGATCGAGCCGGTGACGACCACGGCGCGCCGCGGAGCCTCTGCCGCCCAGCGGCGGGCCTGTTCGATGGCCGTCTCGAGATCGTCGAAGCGGAACGTCGTGTCCTCGCTGCCGATGTCGAGCACCGTGTCGGCGAGCTCGTCGACGCCGATGGCGCGGTCGGAGCTCGATCGCGTCACGTGGATGCGCTCGGCGGCCGGAACGATCGCGCGGATGATGCCTGCCGCATCCTTGTCCTCCAGGATGCCGAGGACGAAGACGATCTCATCGAAGTCGAAGAAGCTCTTCATGGCGGCGACGAGCGCTTCGGCCCCGTGCGGGTTGTGTGCGGCGTCCACGATCACGGTCGGCTCGATGCCGACCAGCTGCAGCCGGCCGGGCGACGTCACTCCGCTGAGACCCTCGGTCAGGATGTCGTCGGCGATCGCCTGCGAGCCGCCGCCGAGGAACGCCTCGACCGCTGCGATCGCGACGGCCGCGTTCTGCGCCTGGTGGCTGCCGTAGAGAGGCAGGAACTGCTCGGTGTAGCTGCCGGCTAGGCCGCGCACACTGATCAGCTGCCCGCCGACGGCCATCGTGCTGTTCAGCAGCTCGAAGCCGGTGGGCTCGCCCTGAACGGCGAGCGTCGACTCGGTGAGATCGACCGCACGCTGCAGCTCGGCGAGGGCCTCGGCGCTCTGCGCGGCCGAGACGACGGCGGCGGACGGCTTGATGATGCCCGACTTCGTCCTGGCGATCTCGGCGATGTCGTTGCCGAGGCGGCCGATGTGGTCCAGGGCGATCGGGGCGAAGACGGCAACCTGGCCGTCGGCCACATTGGTCGAGTCCCACTCGCCGCCCATGCCGACCTCGACCACTGCGACATCGACGGGGGCGTCGGCGAAGCAGGCGAATGCCAGCACGGTGAGCGTTTCGAAGAAGGTCAGCGGCACGTCGCCAGCGGCGACGAGCTCGGTGTCGACCATGGCGATGTAGGGCGCGATGTCGGCCCAGTTCGCGGCGAGGGCCTCGTTGCCGAGGGGCTCGCCGTCGATCATGATGCGCTCGTTGAAGCGGACCAGGTGTGGGCTCGTGAGGAGGCCGGTGCGCAGGCCGTGGGCACGCAGGATGCTCTCGATCATGCGGCTGGTGCTGGTCTTGCCGTTGGTTCCGGTGACGTGGATCATCGGGTAGGAACGCTGCGGGTCACCGAGGAGCTCCATGGCGCGGCGGGTCGGCTCGAGGCGTGGCTGCGGGTTCACCTCGCCGATGCGCTCGAGGAGCGCGCGGTAGACGGCGTCTGCCGCCTCCTCGAACTCGTCGTAGATGTTCTCGCTCATGCCTTCTCCACCTCAATTGTCACGGCGGCGCCCCCGGCGAGCTGCAGCAGCGCTGCGCCCTCGGCGGCCCCGTTGACGGAAACGTCCGTCGCGAGGGTCTCCCCCGCGATCAGCTCCGCGTGCTGTTGCACGGCGGCGTGTCCGTCCTCCGACACGCCCAGCTTCAGCCGAATCCGGTCGCTGACCTCGAGCCCTGCGGCCTTGCGGGCATCCTGGACGGCACGGATGACGTCGCGGGCCAGGCCCTCGGCCTCGAGCTCCGCGTTCGTGGCCGTGTCGAGCAGCACGAATCCGCCGCCGGGAAGCAGCGCGAGAGCCTGGTCGGCTCCCCCGGATGCCGTCTCGAGCACGAGTTCGTACTCGCCGGCGACGAGCTCGACTCCTCCGGCGGTCACGACGCCATCGGCCTCGCTCCAGTCGCCGTTGCGCGCGGCCTGGATGACCTGCTGCACCCCCTTGCCGAGGCGCGGTCCGGCCGCGCGGGCGTTGACGGTCAGCTTGCTCGTGATGCCGTATGCGGCGGCGCTGTCATCGGCGAGCTCGACGAACTCGACCGTCTTGACGTTGAGCTCCTCACGCACGATCGCGGCGAACTCGGCGAGATCGGCGGTGGCGGATGCCACGACCGTGAGCTTCGCGAGCGGGAGGCGCACGCGCAGACCCGACTGCTTGCGCAGCGAGAGGGCGGCACCGGAAATGGCGCGCACCTGGTCCATCGCGGCGACGAGTGCGTCGTCGGCGGGGAACGATGCGGCATCCGGCCAGTCCTCAAGGTGCACGCTGCGGCCGCCGGTGAGGCCCTGCCAGATCCGCTCGCTGACGAGCGGCAGCAGCGGAGCGGCGACCCTGGTGTACGTCTCGAGCACGGTGTACAGCGTGTCGAAGGCCTCGCTGTTGCTGCCGTCCGCACCGACGCCGGCCCAGAAACGGTCACGCGAGCGACGCACGTACCAGTTGGTGAGCACATCGGCGAAGTCGCGCAGCTTGGCCGCGGCCATGGTGCTGTCGAGGGCGTCGAGGTCGGTCGTCACGTCTTCGATGAGTGCGCGCGTCTTGGCGAGCAGGTAGCGGTCGAGCACGTCGGTGGACGCCGTGCTGAGCTTCGCGTCGTAGCCGCCGGCATCCGAAGCGTTGGAGGCATTGGCGTACAGGCTGAAGAAGTACCAGGTGCTCCAGAGCGGCAGCATCACCTGGCGGACACCCTCGCGGATGCCCTCCTCCGTCACGACGAGGTTGCCGCCGCGCAGCACAGAGCTCGACATGAGGAACCAGCGCATGGCGTCGGAGCCGTCGCGGTTGAACACCTCGGAGACGTCAGGGTAGTTGCGCAGCGACTTCGACATCTTCTGGCCGTCGCTGCCGAGCACGATGCCGTGGCTGATGACGTTCTTGTACGCGGGCCGGTCGAACAGCGCCGTGGAGAGCACGTGCATGACGTAGAACCAGCCGCGGGTCTGCCCGATGTACTCCACGATGAAGTCGGCCGGGTGGTGCTCGTCGAAGAACTCGACGTTCTCGAAGGGGTAGTGCACCTGGGCGAACGGCATCGATCCGGAGTCGAACCAGACGTCGAGCACGTCGGAGATGCGACGCATCGTCGACTGGCCGCTCGGGTCGTCGGGGTTCGGCCGGGTGAGCTCGTCGATGTACGGGCGGTGCAGATCGGGCTCTCCGGCCGCGTTCAGCGGCAGACGGCCGAAGTCGCGCTGGATCTCCTCGAGCGAGCCGTAGACATCGACGCGCGGGAACTCGGGGTTGTCGCTCTTCCACACCGGGATCGGGGAACCGAAGTAGCGGTTGCGGCTGATCGACCAGTCACGGGCGTTTCCGACCCACTTGCCGAACTGTCCGTCCTTGACGTTCTCGGGCACCCATTCGATGCCCTCCTGGTTCAGCTCGACCATGCGGTCGCGGAACTCGGTCACGCGCACGAACCAGCTCGTGACCGCCTTGTAGATCAGGGGGTTGCGGCAGCGCCAGCAGTGCGGGTAGCTGTGCTCGTAGCTGGCCTGACGGATCAGGCGGCCCTCGGCCTTGAGCAGCTGGGTGAGCGGCTTGTTGGCGTCCATCCACAGCTGCCCGGCGACATCCGTCACCGCGGGCAGGAACTTGCCGCCGTCGTCGAGCGAGAGGATGACGGGGATGCCGGCAGCCTCACAGACCTTCTGGTCCTCCTCGCCGTAGGCCGGAGCCTGGTGCACGATTCCGGTGCCGTCAGATGTGGTGACGTAGTCGGCCACGACAAAGCGCCAGGCCTTCTCCGTGCCCCACTCCTCGGTGTCGGCGTAGTAGTCGAAGAGGCGGTCGTAGCTGACGCCTTCGAGCTCTGAACCACGCACGGTGCGCGAGACGGCCGCGATGGCCTCCTCTGCACTGTCGTAGCCGAGATCCTTGGCGTAGCCGCCGACGAGGTCGATCGCCAGCAGGTACTCGCCGCCGAGCACCTCGGTGTGCGGGGCGAGACCGGCGGCCTCCTCGCGGAGAACGGTCGCGTCCGGCGTGCCGTTCGGGCCGGCCGGGACCACGGCGTACTCGATCTCGGGGCCGACGGCCAGCGCGAGGTTCGTCGGGAGGGTCCACGGCGTCGTCGTCCAGGCGAGCGCCCGCACGGCGGTGAGGCCGAGCGACTCCGCCTTCGGGCCGGTGAGCGGGAAGGTGACGGTGACCGTCTGGTCCTGGCGCATCTTGTAGACGTCGTCGTCCATACGCAGCTCGTGGTTCGAGAGCGGGGTCTGGTCACGCCAGCAGTACGGCAGCACTCGGTAGCCCTCGTAGGCGAGGCCCTTGTCGTGCAGGCGCTTGAAGGCCCAGATCACGCTCTCCATGTAGGTCACATCGAGCGTCTTGTAGTCGTTCTCGAAGTCGACCCAGCGCGCCTGACGGGTGACGTACTCCTGCCACTCCTTGGTGTAGCGCAGCACGGACTCGCGCGCTGCACCGTTGAAGGCCGCGAGGCCCATCTCTTCGATCTGGCTCTTATCGGTGATGCCGAGCTGACGCTCAGCCTCCAGCTCGGCTGGCAGGCCGTGGGTGTCCCAGCCGAAGCGGCGGTGCACCTGCTTGCCGCGCATGGTCTGGTAGCGCGGGAACACGTCCTTGGCGTAGCCGGTGAGGAGGTGTCCGTAGTGCGGCAGTCCGTTGGCGAACGGCGGGCCGTCGTAGAAGACCCACTCCGGCTGTCCCTCGCGGTTGTCGATCGACGACTGGAAGGTGCCATCCTGCTTCCAGAATTCGAGAACGTCTTCCTCGATCGCAGGGAAGCTGGGCGACGGGGTGACGCCGAATGCGGCGCCTGCGGCGCTCTCGCTGGGTGATGCGGGGTTCGAACCTTTGGGGTACAAGTGTGTCTCCTGGACGGCTGACGGATGCTGTTGGCCACTTCCACGAGGACGGAGAGCCTGAACTCTGCCGCGGTACCACCTCGCTTGCTCTCCTCGACCATCCTCGGCCGGCGGAGAACCGCTTGTTCCTTGGCTATGACGGGCCAGCCCCGCTCGGTTCTACGGCGATCGGATGCCGCGGCACCCGTTCGTTTTCTTCCGAGGACTCCCCGGTGATGGCCGGTTCACAGTCTGTGCTCCCCAGAATAGCGTGTCTCCCCCTGTGCACGCTCCGTGTCGCCCGCCTCCGCCGCTTGAGCCACGCGAATCCCGCACTCCCTCGCTGCTCGAGCTTGTCGCAACCCTCCGCTGGTTGAGCCTGTCGAAACCCCGTCGGTTGAGCCTGTCGAAACCAACCGAGACTCGCCCCATCTCGTTGGTCGAGTGGCGCGACGCGCAGAGTCGCGAAAGGCGGCAGCCCCTCCTTCGGCGCCCCCGGGAACCGCCACCGACGCTGGTGCGGCTTGCCTTCGCGGGCACCTCTCCTCCACAGGCACGCGGGCCCGGAAACTTATCCACATCAGGCATTTTCCCTAGGTGAACCGCTCCCACCGGGGTAAAATTGAACCCATGGGAACCCCAACGGAAGCACTCCGAGAGGCACACGCCCTGCTGCTCTCCGCCCTGACTGATCCCGATGCTCGGCTGCTGCACCACGACGCCCTGCTGGAGTTCACCGCCTCCGCCGAAGCCGTCGGCCGCCTCGCCGATGCCCTCCGCATCCGGGCCGCCGGTGAGGTGGCATTCCACTCCCGGCCGGAGCTCGGCGACGACCGTTTGTCGGCGAAGAAGGGCTGCCGCAACGCGGTGGAGCTCCTCGCCCGCATCACGCTGGCGTCCGAGCGGACCCTGACGCAGCGAATGCGGCTCGGCGAAGCCACCCGCCCCCGAATGGCGCTCAGCGGGGAGACCATGCCATCCCGCTTCGACCACATCGCCAACGCCCTCAGCTCCGGCGCGATCGGCTACGACAGCGCGACCGCCATCATCGGCACCCTGGACCCGATCCGGGGCCGGGTCGGTGACCTCAACGTGGAACACGCCGAAACCGCCCTGGTCGAGGCCGCGACCGGACCGACCGTGGAGTCGCCGCTGCCGTTCGCCGCCGACGAGGTCCGCGGGCAGGCCCGCGCCTGGGAAAGCGTGCTCGATGAGGACGGCACGGTCCCGGCCGAAGAACGCGCCATGCAAGCACGCGGGATCAGCGCCGGGTTCACCCGGGACGGGGTCGTGCACCGCAAGATGACGTTGCTGCCCGAGATTGACGCGAAGTTCGAAACCTTGATGAACGCATACCTGAACCCGCGCAGCAAACCCACCTTCGCCGACCCCGACCCTGAGGCGCCGAAGGACCCGCGGGCCACCGCGCAGGCCCGGCACGACGTGTTCGCCAGCCTGATCGACGGGGCGGCCCGGTGTGCGGCATCGCCGTCGATCGGCGGGGCGGCCCCGACCGTGCTCGTCTCCGTTCGACAGAGCGACCTCGACGCCGGCACCGGAGCCGGGTTCATTGAGGGCTGCGAGGCGCCGATCTCGATGGCATCGGTGGAGCAGTTCATCTGCGCCGGCGGACAACAACACGTGGTGATCGGCCCGGATGGCACGATCAACGCGATCGGCAACAACGACCGCCTGTTCAATGCCACCCAGCGGCGGGCGATCAGCCTCCGTGACGGCGGTTGCATCATCCCCGGCTGCTCCATCCCCGCCGCGTGGAGTGAGATCCACCACGTGAAAGAGCACCACGGCGGCGGCGAGACGGAAACCTGCAACGGAGTCCTCCTCTGTTGGTTCCACCACCACACCATCGACACAAGCGGGTGGCAGATCATGATGATCGGCGGCGTCCCGCACGTGAAACCGCCGCCCTGGCTCCGCGGCGGCCGCTCCGACGCCGACACCCCGTGGCGCAGGTCAACGAAGTCCCGCACCCAACAAGCCGACTTGCTCGACAAGAAGCGCCAACTGGTCGAGTAAGCCGCCCGCGGCCGTATCGAGACCCGGGCGACCCGATCCGATCAGACGCTCAGGGCTTCGGGGGCGGCCTCGTTCCTCGGCTGCTCCCTCAAGCCAGCGTGAGAATGCACGCCGCTCCGCACGATGGCTCGAGCGAGCGGCGCCGCGACGAAGGAGCAGCGGCGCACGCGAAGCCCCGAGCGTGTGCCCGAAGCCGGAGCCCCGGCATCCGCGACACCGACGAGATCCGCGACATTCATGTCGAGTAGGCCTCCCGCGGCTGTATCGAGACCCGGCGACCTGATCGATCCGGTCAGGCGCTCAGGGCTTCGGTCGCTGGCGCTCCCTCAAGCCAGCGTGGGAATGCACGGTGGGGACGCACGACGTCTAGCTGCGGCGTGAGGACGCACGACGACTGCCTGCGGCGCCACTCCGCACGCTGGCTCGAGCGAGCGGCGCCGCGACGAAGGAGCAGCGACGCACGCGAAGCCCCGAGCGGATCCGCCGACACTGCTGCTGCGACATCCACAGCCACTCGTTCCGGTGAGGCGCTCAGGGCTTCGGTCGCTGGCGCTCCCTCAAGCCAGCGTGCATCTGCACGTCACTGCCGCCTTCGCGGCGCTACGCGTCGCGCTGGGCGAGGGCTGCCTGCAGCACGGCGACGGCGGTCTCGGCGTCGTTGACTGGCACGACGAGCACCTTGCCGGAGCTGCGGGTGACCTCGATGGCCGGCCCGGCCTGCATGATGATGCCTGTCCGGCCACCGGCCCAGCGCCACCCCCAGCCTCCGAAGTCACCGACGGGGTTGACCTCGATCAGGCGCACATCGGCGATCTCGGCCAGAGGGATGCGGATTGCCGGCCATCCGGCGAAGGAGACGACGGATGCCCCATGCTGCCCGACGCTGACCCTCCAACGAATCGTGGTGAGCGCGATCGCGAGCAGCACGAACACCGGCAGCAGGATGAGCACGATTGAGTCCGCGCCATTCAGCGCCGCGGCCACGGAGCTTGCGATGACAAGTGCAACCACGGCCAGAATCAGAAACGCGACACCACGGGTGATGCACACCGTCCCGGTCCAGAATGCGCGCTCGGCCGGCCCGACGTTGAGCGGTTCGACCTCGATCGCGTACGGAGGCGTGCGATCTGCGCGCGGAAGGAGAAACCAAGCAGCCGCGGCCGCAAGCAGACCGAGGGCAGCGCCGAGCAGGAGCCCCGGCAACGGATCTGGGGCCTCGCTGACATCACTCAACCCCCGCTGGGACGACACAGACGCCGCGATGCCGACGCTGAGCATGACGGATAGCCCCAGCGACGTCACCGCAAGAACCTTCTGATTGAGCCTCGGGCGGCCGCTGCCGGCAAGATCCGCCACTGAGAAGGCCATGATGCCGCTGAAGAGCCCGACCACGCCAAGCACTGTGGCGATCAGTTCCCATGGACTGCCGTACCCATCGACGCCGTCGGACCCCCAGTGGATCGCGACGACCTTGGGGAGCGAGGGAATCCAGCTGATGATCAACAGGGCGGCTGCGACGGCGATCAGAATTGGCAGCACGACAGAAACCACGAGGAGCCGGGTACGGGTCAACGCCCCTTGCTCCGGGTTAGCGTTCTGGGTGGACTCGATCACTTATAGGCCTCTCGGATGAGCGAGAGCAGAGCGCTCTCGGAAACGTTGCGCAGCTTGGCCTCGTCGACCAGGTCGTGGATGGCTCCGGCGAGCGCCGCGTGCTGACCGATGCGGCCGGCGACGATCGCCCCGCGACCGGGGCGCATATCGAGCAGCCCCTCCTCGCGGAGGATCTGATACGCCCGGAGCACGGTGTGCACGTTGATGTCGAGCGCTTCCGCCAGCTGCCGCGCGGGCAGCAGTCGCTCGCCGACCCCGAGTCGTCCGTCGATGATCGAGGCGCGGATGCTCGTCGCGAGCTGCTCGAACAGCGGCATGGAGAGCGTGGGGTCGATGCGAATCAGCACGATCTGATTCTATTGTTATAGCTGAACTATAACAAGTTGAGGTCCGGGGTCCGATTCCGGTGCCATGATGGCAATGGCGTGCGAGAACACCCCGCCGCCCGCGCCTCTCTGCCTACTCCCCCAGCAAGGATTCCTGCATGCCCGCGTCTCCCACCACAGCCTCAACGCTGCGTCGTTCGCTGCTGCCGCTCGCGGCATCCGCCGTTCTCCTGCTCACCGCCTGCACCGCACCGGGCGGCGACGCCCAGAGCACCGCGGGCGGCGAGCCCGTGGAGGGCGGCACGCTCGTCTACGCCAGCGGCGACGCCGAGCCGGACTGCCTTGACCCTCACGTCGGCGGCAACTACCCGCAGGCCCTGATCGCCGGCCAGTACCTCGAGTCGCTCGTCTCCATCGACGAGAGCGGAGAGATCATCCCGTGGCTCGCAAGCGAGTGGACGAGCTCCGACGATGGCCTGAGCTGGGAGTTCACGCTGCAGGATGACGTGCTCTTCAGCGACGGCAGCCCGCTCACCGCCGCCGACGTCAAGGCGACCGTCGAGCACATCCAGGACCCGGCCACGGGCTCATCCACCGGCTACCTGGCGCTCGGCAAGGTGACCGGCGTCGAAGCCGTCAGCGACACCGTCGCCCGCTTCACGCTGAGCGCACCGGATAGCGCCCTGCTCGAGTCGCTGAGCATGCCGTGGCTGGCCATCGAGTCGGCAGCCGGCATCGCGCGCGGCATCGACGAGAACTGCCTCGCACCGATCGGCACCGGTCCGTTCGTCGTCGATGAGTGGGTCAAGCAGGACCGTGTCTCGCTCGTGCGCAATGACGACTACACCTCACCGCCGGCCGACGCCGCGCACAGCGGTCCGGCACACCTCGAGGCAATCGACTGGCGCTTCCTGCCGGACTCCGCGTCGCGCTACGCCGCGCTGCAGGCGGGCCAGGTCGACGTGATCGACAACGCGCAGCCGGATACGCTCGCCGCGGCATCCGATGCCGGAACCTTCACCGAGATCGACGCACCCCGCCCCGGCGCCTCCAACCGTCTGGAGCTGAACTCGGGCAAGGCACCGTTCAACGACCCGCTCGTGCGCGAGGCCTTCATCCGCGCCGTCGACGTCAACGACGGCATCGACGCGCTGTTCTTCGGAACGGCCGAGCGTTCATACTCCGCCCTCTCCAGCGTCGAAGCTCTCGGCTACTCCGACGAGGCACTCTTCACCCACGACCTCGAAGCCGCGGAGGCGCTCCTCGACCAGGCGGGTTGGACCGAGAAGGATTCCGACGGCTACCGCGTGAAGAACGGCGAACGTCTCTCCCTCGCATTCCCGGTCAGCACGAACCAGTCGATCCCGGCCGAGCAGTCGCTGTTCGAACAGGTGCAGGCCACGGCGGCAGAGGCCGGCTTCGAGGTCACCATCTCGCCGCTCGACCTCTCCAGCTGGTACGGCGCGCTGTTCAGCAACGACTACGACGTCGTCAGCGCGCCGTACACCAAGGTCGGCCCGGACGTGCTGCGGATCCTCTACCACTCGGCCAGCATCACGCCGGCGCCGAGCGGCTACTTCGCCAACCTCGCCCAGCTGAACGATCCGGAGCTCGACGCCCTGCTCAGCCAGGCATCCGCCAGCCTCGACGCCGACGAGCGTGCCGCCCTCTACGCTGAGGCGCAGGAACGAATCCTCGGCAGCTTCACCGTTCTGCCGCTCTACGACCAGCAGAACCACTTCCTGCTGGGGAAGCAGGTGCAGGGTGCCAGGGCGATCAACACGGTGTCGACGCCGAACTTCTATGACGCCTGGCTCAGCGAATAGGGTTCTCCTCCGAGTCGCCGGCGCCGTCTTCGTACTCTGGGCCGTCGCAACGCTGACCTTCTTCGCGATGCGGCTGATCCCGGGCGATCCGGCGCTGGCGATTCTCGGTGGCCCCGGCTCGCAGGCCTCGCCTGAGGCGCTGGAACAGGCCAGGCGCGAGTACGGCCTCGATCAGCCGATCGCGGTGCAGTACGTCGCGATGCTCGGACGCCTGCTCTCCGGCGACCTCGGCACGTCCTATGCGCTCAAGGTCCCCGTAGCCGATCTGCTCGCCGCGCAGCTGCCCGGCACCCTGCTGCTCGCGGTGTGCTCACTGCTGGTGGCGTGGGTGGTCGCCATCGCGCTCGCGCTGTTCTCGACCGGGGCCGGGCGGATCGCGGCATCCGTCGGCCACGGCATCGAACTCGCCGGGGCCGCCCTGCCGCACTTCTGGCTGGCCACGGTGCTGATCGCCGTGTTCAGCACGAGCCTCGGCTGGCTGCCCCCGGTCTCCTCCGGGGATCTCAGCGGCCTCGTTCTGCCCGTGCTCACCCTCGCCATCCCGCTGGCCGGCTTTCTCGCCGCCATCATGCGGGAGAGCATGCTCGACGCGCTCGCCCAGCCCTTCGTGGTGTCGGCGCGGGCGAGAGGAGAGAGCGAGCTGGGCATCCGGGCCAGGCACGCAATCCGCCACGCCGCCATCCCCGGCGTCGCGCTCTCTGGCTGGGCACTCGGCTCGCTGCTCTCCGGCGCCGTGATCGTCGAGACGATCTTCGCGCGCCCCGGGCTCGGCCGCACCCTGATGCAGGCCGTGACCGTGCGCGACGTTCCCGTCGTCACCGGCGTCGTGCTCGTCGTCGCGCTCATCTACGTCTTGATGACGTTGGCGAGTGATGCGGCATCCGCTCTCGTCGACCCTCGCCAGAGGGCACAGCCCGCCGTGAAGGCGACACAGTCATGAGCGAACTCGAACTCCGCAGCGTCGTCGCCGGCCGTGCGCCGCGCGGCCGCATTCGCATCGGAACGCTGCTGGCCGGGCTGTTCGCGCTGTACCTGCTGGCCGCCTGCCTGTTCCCGGATGCCGTCGCAACGGCCGACCCGAACCAGATCTCGCCGAAGGAGGCGTTCTCGGGCCCTTCCCTCGCGCACTGGTTCGGCACAGACGAATCCGGGCGCGATGTCTACAGCCGCGTGGTGTTCGGCACCGCGAACTCCCTCCTCATCGGCCTGACCGCGACCGCGATCGGACTCCTGCTCGGGCTCATCCTCGCCGTGCTCGCCGCGTTCGGCGGGCGCTTCTTCGACTTCACGGTCAACCGCACGGTCGAGGTGCTCTTCGCCTTCCCCGGGCTGCTGCTCGCGCTCCTGGTCATCGTCATCGCCGGGCCCGGCCCGGTCACGGCCACTCTCGCGGTCGGGCTCTCGACGGCGCCCGGCTACGCCCGGATCATTCGCGGACAACTCGTCGGCATCCGTTCCTCGGGCTACGTGGAGTCGGCGCGCGTGCTCGGCCACCCGCCCACCCGGATCCTGGGACGGCACATCCTGCCGAACGCCCTTGCGCCGCTGCTCGTGCTCGCCACCCTCGGCATCGGCCAGGCCATCGTCTGGGCCTCGGCGCTCAGTTTCCTCGGACTCGGTGCGCTGCCACCGACGGCGGAGTGGGGCGCCATGCTCTCGGCCGGCCGCACCTACATCGGCACGGCGTGGTGGCTCACCGTCTTCCCCGGCCTGATGATCGTGCTCACCACCATCGCCAGCACCGTGCTCGGCCGGGCACTGACCCGAATCGGAGGCCGACCGTGAGCACGACGCCCGTGAGCGCAGTTCCCATCAGCGCAGCGCCCCTGATCGATGTGGTCGGCCTCAGCGTGAGCTTCGGGCAGAGCACCGTCGTGCACGGCGTCGACCTCCGCCTGCGCGCCGGCGAATGCCTCGCGATCGTCGGAGAGTCCGGCTCGGGCAAGAGCGTCACCGCGCGCGCCATGCTCGGACTCGCCGGGCCGAACGCCGAGGTGCGGGCGGAGCGCCTGGAGCTGCTCGGTACCGATCGCCTGGGCGCGAGCGAACGGGCGTGGCGCGGCATCCGCGGCCGCGAGATCGGCCTCGTGTTGCAGGACGCCCTCGTCTCGCTCGATCCGCTGCGCCCCATCGGCCGCGAGATCGGCGATGCGATCCGATTGCACGAGAACCCGGGCGCCGCCGAGACCCACGCGAGGGTGCTGCGCCTGCTGAAGCGCGTGGCGATGCCCCACCCGGAGCGCGCGATCCGTCAGCGCTCCGGCGAGCTGAGCGGCGGCCTGCGTCAGCGCGCCCTGATCGCGGCGGCGCTGGCGCTGAACCCGCCCGTGCTGATCGCCGATGAGCCGACGACGGCACTCGACGTCAGCGTGCAGGCCCGGATCCTCGCCCTCCTGGGCGAGATCAAGGAGCAGGGCACCGGCATCCTGCTGATCAGCCATGACCTCGCGGTCGTCAACCAGCTCGCCGACCGCATCATCGTGATGCGCGGTGGCCGCGTTGTCGAGGAGGGGCCGACACGGCAGCTGCTCGACGAACCGCAGCACGCCTACACCCGCGAGCTCATCGCGGCGATCCCCCGTTCCGCGCCCCGTCCGGCCACGCCAACGACCACCATGCCCACGGCGACCCCGCTCACCGCGCCCGGTGTCCCGCTCGGAGCATCACCGCTGCTGCAGGCGCGCGGGCTGAGCAAGGCGTTCCGCGTGCCGGGCGGGCGCCTCCAGGCGGTCGATGACGTCTCGCTCGAGCTGCAAGCCGGGCAGACGCTCGGCCTGGTCGGCGAGTCTGGCTCAGGCAAGAGCACGCTTGCCAGACTGTTGCTCGGCCTCGACACAGCGGATGCCGGCACCGTCACCCTCGACGGGGAGCCGTGGTCACCGCTGCCCGAGAAGGCGCGCCGCTCACGCCGCCACCGCGTCGGCGCGATCTACCAGGACAGCCTGGGCTCCTTCGACCCGCGCTGGAGTGTCGGCCGGATCGTGCGGGATGCGATCCGTGGACCGGAGACCGTCACCTCGCTGCTCGGGCAGGTCGGGCTCGCGCCGGAGCTGGCGACGCGGAATCCACTCACCCTCTCCGGCGGGCAACGCCAGCGTGTCTCGATCGCCAGGGCGCTCGCCGCGGAACCGGAGTTGCTCATCTGCGACGAACCCGTTTCCGCCCTCGACGTCACCGTGCAGGCGCAGATCCTGGCACTCCTCGCGCGGCTGCAGCGGGAGCGCGGCCTCAGCATGCTCTTCATCTCGCACGACCTCGCCGTCATCCGCCAGCTCAGTGACACGGTCGCGGTCATGCGCGACGGCAGGATCGTCGAGCACGGCACCGCGGAATCACTGTTCACCGATCCGCAGCACGAGTACACGGCGCAGCTGCTGGCCGCTGCCCCGCGCCTCGTCGGGTAACCTTGGTCACAGCTGACATTCAGGCACCTCACCACCGACACGGTGCCGCCCATAACGAACCGGAGCCTCATGACTACCCCCGATCGCGTTCCAGACAAGCCCGTCCTCGAAGGGCTGGAAGCCAAGTGGGGCCCCGTCTGGGAGACCGCGGGCACGTACGGCTTCGACCGCGCCAACGCCACGCGCGAGAAGATCTACTCGATCGACACGCCGCCGCCGACCGCATCCGGCTCGCTGCACATCGGTCACGTCTTCTCCTACACGCACACCGACGTCGTCGCCCGGTTCCAGCGCATGCGCGGCAAGAGCGTCTTCTACCCGATGGGGTGGGACGACAACGGCCTGCCCACCGAGCGCCGCGTGCAGAACTACTACGGTGTGCGCTGCGACCCGACGCTCCCGTACACGGCCGGCTTCGTCCCGCCGTTCGAAGGCGGAGACGGCAAGAGCACCAAGGCTGCCGACCAGCAGCCGATCAGCCGTCGCAACTTCATCGAACTCTGCGAACGCCTCACCGTTGAGGACGAGAAGCAGTTCGAAGAGCTCTGGCGCACCCTCGGCCTCTCGGTCGACTGGAAGCAGAGCTACCGCACCATCGGAGACGAGGCGCTCTTCACCTCGCAGCTCGCCTTCATCCGCAACGTCGAGCGCGGCGAGGCCTACCAGGCCATGGCCCCGACCCTCTGGGACGTCACCTTCCGCACCGCCGTCGCCCAGGCCGAGCTCGAAGACCGCGAGCAGCCGGCCGCGTACCACCGGGTGAGCTTCCACAAGCCGGACGGCGGCACGATCGAGATTGAGACGACTCGTCCAGAGCTCCTCGCCGCCTGCGTCGCCCTCGTCGCCCACCCGGATGACGAGCGCTACAAGCCCCTCTTCGGCAGCACCGTCACCACCCCCATCTTCGGCGTCGAGGTGCCCGTGCTCGCGCACCACCTGGCCCAGCCGGACAAGGGCTCGGGCATCGCCATGATCTGCACATTCGGTGACGTCACCGACGTGGTCTGGTGGCGCGAGCTCCAGCTTCCCAACCGCGCGATCATGGGCTTCGACGGCCGCATCATCAGCGAGGCGCCCGAGGCCATCACGAGCGAGGCCGGCCTCGCCGCGTTCGCCGAGATCGCCGGCAAGACGGTGTTCTCCGCGAAGCAGGCGATGGTCGATCTGCTGCAGGCCAGCGGTGAGATGATCGGCGAGCCGAAGAAGATCCAGCACCCGGTGAAGTTCTTCGAGAAGGGCGACAAGCCGCTCGAGATCGTCTCCACCCGGCAGTGGTACATCGGCAACGGTGCCAAGGACGAGGCGCTGCGTGAGCGCCTGATCACCCACGGCACCGAGCTCAACTGGAACCCAGAGTTCATGCGCGTTCGCTACGAGAACTGGGTCGGCGGCCTCACCGGAGACTGGCTGATCTCGCGCCAGCGCTTCTTCGGAATCCCGATCCCCGTCTGGTACCCGCTGGATGCCGACGGCAACCCCGTCTTCGATCAGCCGATCATCGCCGGCCGCGAGATGCTGCCCGTCGACCCGTCCTCCGATACCGCGCCCGGCTTCGAGGAGGCACAGCGCGGCGTCGCCGGCGGCTTCATCGGCGAGCACGACGTCATGGACACCTGGGCGACCTCCTCGCTCACCCCGCAGCTCGCCGGCGGCTGGGAGCGCGATCCGGAGCTCTTCGACCTCGTCTTCCCGTACTCGCTCCGCCCGCAGGGCCAGGACATCATCCGCACCTGGCTGTTCTCCTCCGTGCTGCGCGCCGAGCTCGAGCACGGCGTCGCCCCGTGGAAGAACACGAGCATCTCCGGCTTCATCGTGGACCCGGACCGCAAGAAGATGTCCAAGTCCAAGGGAAACGTCGTCACTCCTGCCGACATACTGGAGCAGCACGGATCCGACGCCGTCCGCTACTGGGCGGCTTCCTCGCGCCTCGGAACCGACGCCGCCTTCGACCCGCAGAACCCGACCCAGATCAAGATCGGCCGTCGCCTGTCGATCAAGATCCTGAACGCGGCCAAGTTCATCCTGAGCTTCGAGCAGAGCGATGACGCCGCTGCGGCTGGACTCGCCGCCGTCACCGAGCCGCTCGACCTCAGCATGCTGGCCGCGCTGCACACCGTGATCGAGCAGGCAACCGCCGCGTTCGAGAACTACGACCACGCCCGCGCCCTCGAGGTGAGCGAGAGCTTCTTCTGGACGTTCTGCGACGACTACCTCGAGCTGGTCAAGGAGCGTGCATACGCCGACGGCCCCACCCAGGCCTCGGCAACGACAGCGCTCCGTGTTGCGCTCTCCGCGCTGCTGCGCCTGTTCGCGCCGTTCGTGCCGTTCGCCACCGAGGAGGCCTGGTCCTGGTCGAACGATGACAGCGTGCACACGGCCGCATGGCCGGTGCCGACGGATCTGACCGGAGCCGACCCGCGCGTGCTCGCCGCCGCCGGCCAGGCGCTCATCGGCATCCGCCGCGCCAAGACCGACGCCAAGGCATCGCAGAAGACTCTCGTTGCCTCGGCTGTTATCGTTGCTAATCCAGACCAGCTCGAACTGCTCAGGCAGGCAGCAGCTGATCTGAAGGCCGTAGGCCGTATTGAGGAGTTGAGTTTTGTCGAGGGCGCAGAGATTGCCGTCACCGACATTGTGTTCGCTCCGGTGAACGAGAGCTAGGAGAACCAGCATGACTGTGCAGATTCGCCCCATTGCCGATGGTGACTTCTTCAATTGGATCGGCCTCTTCGAGGGCTACACCACCTTCTACAAGCGTGAATTCACCGACCAGCAGGCCCTCATCGTGTGGAGCTGGCTGAGCGACAAGAACCACGAGACCTTCGGTTTCGTCGCGGAGCGCGACGGCGAGCTGATCGGCCTCGCGCACCTGCGCGAGTTCGCGCAGCCGCTTGAGGCCACCCGCGGGCTCTTCCTCGACGACCTCTTCGTCGCGGAGTCGGCCAGGGGCACCGGTGTCGGGACAGCGCTGCTCGAGACGGCCAGGGAGTATGCCAAGGAGCACAAGCTCAGCGGCGTCAGCTGGATCACGGCCGCCGACAACGAGGTTGCACAGGTGCTCTACGACAAGGTCGCGAAGCGCACCGAGTGGATCACCTACGAGATGGATGTCAACCAGGGAAGCGACGCCTGATGCAGCTCGGCAAGCGTTGGGCATTCGGCGAGAGCGCCCCGAGCACTCTGCCCGAGGTCGTCCTCGTGGCGATCGAGGCCGTCGAGAGCGATGCTCCGGATGCCGCGGTCGACCGTTCGAGCTGGCGCTGGACGCTGACCTGGCTCGAGGGCAAGCCCGTGCTCGAGCTCGACGACGGCACGGTGATCCGCTACGACGCCGAGGCAGACAGCGCCACGATCACGCAGCGCATCCCGGCCAGCACGAGCGACTTCGCCGAGAGCGACGACGACGACTGGTAACCGGCACGCTGGTTGAGCCTGTCGAAACCCAGCGGGAACCGGCGGTTGAGCCTGTCGAAACCCCGGGTCACTTCACCGCGATGATCTCGCCGTGGGGCATGCCGAACCAGCCATCGGCGTCCTCGGCCCAGTAGCGCCAGCCGTCTGCCATCGCACGCAGATCGCTCAGGGACGCGGCCCCGGTCTCGATCGCCTGCGCCGCGAAGCTCGACTCGAGCGCGCGTTCTGCCCAGCTGCTCCCCCACCAGTCGCGCTCGGCATCCGTGGCGAAGCACCACATCGACGCCGAGCTCGTCACGGAGGCGAAACCGGCGTGCCGCGCCCACGCCTTGAGCGAGCGGCCGGCGTCGGGGTCTCCGCCGTTGCCGCGGTGCACGGTGAGCAGCGTCTGCAGCCAGTTGTCGAGCGCCGGCAGCGCCGGATACCACGAGGTGGAGCCGTAGATGACGTCGCGCGCGGCGAACACTCCACCGGGCCTCAAGACGCGTCGGATCTCGCGCATCGCATCGATCGGGCGGGCGAGGTGCTGCATCACCTGGTGGGCGTGCACCACGTCGAAGCTGTTGTCGGCGAAGTCGAGGGCGTAGACGTCGCCGACGCTGAAACTCACCGTGTCGACGCCGCTGTCGTGGGCGAGCCCCGCCGCCTGCTCGACGACCTCCGCCGACGCGTCGATGCCGACGACCGTGCCCGGCGCGACGCGGCGGGCGATGTCAATGGAGATCGTGCCCGGACCGCTCCCGACGTCGAGAACGCGTTGGCCGGCGGCGAGGTGCGGCAGTAGATAGGCGGCGGAATTCAACACCGTGCGCCACGAGTGCGATCGCAGGACGCTCTCATGGTGCCCGTGAATGTAGCGCTCGCGCGGGGCGATCTCGCTGCGATCGGCGTCGGGATTCATGAATGCACTGCCCATGATGCGAGCCTACTGCGACGACGAACGGCCCGCCTCCTTCGGGAGACGGGCCGTTCTGTGTTCGATCAGGCGTGTGGGCCGATCACATCGCGAAGCCGAGTGCGCGCATCATGTCGCGGCCGTCATCGGTGATCTTCTCCGGACCCCACGGCGGCATCCACACCCAGTTGATGCGGAACTGCTCGACAACACCGTCCAGTGCCTCTGCTGTCTGCTCCTCGAGCACATCGGTGAGCGGGCAGCCGGCGCTGGTCAGCGTCATGTGGATAACGAGGGCGTCGTTCTCGTCATCCCAGCCGAGGTCGTAGATGAGCCCGAGGTCGACAATGTTGATGCCGAGCTCCGGGTCCATCACGTCCTTGAGCGCCTCTTCGATCTCGTCGTAACGAGCCGGCGCGAGTGTGCTGGTCATAGAACTAGCCTACGTTCGTGCCGGTGAGAAAGCGATCGTAACCCTCGTCTTCAAGGCGATCTGCAAGCTCACGGCCACCCTGCTCCGCGATGCGGCCGTTGACGAAGACGTGCACGAAGTCGGGCTCGATGTAGCGGAGGATGCGGGTGTAGTGCGTGATCAGCAGGATGCCGAGGCCCGTGTTCGCCTTGGCGCGGTTCACGCCCTCCGAGACGATCTTCAGCGCGTCGACGTCGAGGCCGGAGTCGGTCTCGTCGAGAACGGCGAACTTCGGCTTGAGCAGCTCGAGCTGGAGGATCTCGTTGCGCTTCTTCTCGCCACCGGAGAAGCCCTCGTTCACGTTGCGCTCTGCGAAGGAGGAGTCCATGCGGAGGGCGTCCATGGCGGTGCGGACGTCCTTGATCCAGTGACGGATGCTGGGAGCCTCACCCTCGATGGCGGTCTTCGCCGTGCGGAGGAAGTTGGTGTTGCTCACACCGGGCAGCTCGACCGGGTACTGCATCGCCAGGAAGAGGCCGGCACGGGCGCGCTCGTCGACGCTCATGTCGAGTACCTCGACGCCGTCGAGGAGGATGGATCCACCCTCGACGTGGTACTTGGGGTGGCCGGCGATCGTGTACGCCAGGGTCGACTTGCCGGAGCCGTTCGGCCCCATGACGGCGTGGATCTCGCCCTCGTTGATGGTCAGGTCGACGCCGCGCAGGATCTGCTTGGTGCCCTGGTCGGTCTCAACGTTGACGTGCAGGTCCTTGATTTCAAGAACAGACATAGTGTTCAATCTCTTTCGTTTTCGGCGCGCCAGCGCCGGTCAAGTGGGTGCGGTGCCTGAAAGGTCAGACGGCCAGCGTGACGGCCGTGTCGATGTAGATGTCGCCGTCGACCAGTTCAACCTGGTAGACGGGGACCGGCTCGTAGGCCGGGAGGGTGATCGGCTTGCCCGTGCGCAGCGAGAACTGCGAGCCGTGTGCCCAGCACTCCAGCGTGTCATCCTCGACGAAGCCCTCCGAGAGGGAGATGTCGCCGTGGGTGCAGGTGTCGCCGATGGCGAACACCTCCCCGGCGGCATCCTTCACGAGTGCGATGGAGACGCCATCGATGTCGACCTTGACGGCCTGGTTCGTTTCGAGCTCGTCGAGCGCGCAGATCCTGCTCGCGACCATCAGAGCACCGGTCCCGTGAGCTCGGCCTCGAGGACGGCCTGCAGGCGTTCCTCGAGCGGGGCGGACCCGATCTGCTGGATGATCTCGCTGAGGAATCCGCGGACGACGAGGCGGCGGGCCTCCTCCTCCGGAATGCCGCGCGACTGCAGGTAGAAGAGCTGCTCGTCGTCGAATCGACCGGTTGCGCTGGCGTGGCCGGCGCCGGCGATGTCGCCGGTCTCGATCTCGAGGTTCGGGATCGAGTCTGCACGCGTTCCCTCGCTGAGGACGAGGTTGCGGTTCTGCTCGTAGCTGTCGGTGCCGGTGGCCTTCGGGCCGATGAGCACGTCGCCGATCCAGACGGTGCGGGCACCCTCGCCCTGCAGTGCGCCCTTGTAGTTGACGCGCGAGCGCGAGTGCGGCGCATCGTGGTGCACGTACACCTGCTGCTCGAGGTGCTGGCCGGCATCGGCGAAGTACAGGCCGAAGGCCTCGACATCGGAGCCGGACTCTGCAAGGTGGGTCGTCGGGTTCACCCGCACGACCTCACCGCCGAGGGAGACGACGATGTGCTTGAGCTTGGCGTCACGGCCGACACGCGAGAAGTGGTTGGCCAGGTGCACGGCACCGTCGTTCCACTGCTGCACGCTGATGACGCTGAGGTTGGCCGATTCGCCGACGAGGATCTCGACGTTCTCGGTGATGCGAGCGTCGCCGGCGTTCTCGAGCACGATGCGCGCGTTGCTGAACGGCGCGGCCTCGATCACGATGTGGGCGGCGCGGGCGGCTGCCCCGAGCGTGCTGCGGGTGAGCGTGAGCTCCTTCGCATCCTCGCCGGTCACCGAGATGAGCAGTGCCTTCTCGAAGTTGGTCCACGCGTTGGCGGATGCCCGCTCCTCCGGCTTGCCGGCGGAACCGATGCGGGCGTCGTCGCGGTCGATCCAGCTGACGGTGACGCCTGCGGCCTCGGCCGCGCTGAACTCGAACGGCGAACCGTCGAGCTCGCCGTCGAGCAGATCGGCGAACTTGGCAACCGGGGAGAGCTTCCACACGGCCTCACGGCCGGTGATGACCGGGAAGTCACTGTGCTCGAAGGAGGCGAAACGCGCCGAGCGGGTCTGCACGGGGGCGAGCCCCCAGCCTCCGTCGCTGTGCTTCTTCAGGCCGTGCTGGCCGGGTTCGACGAGGCTCGCGGTCGGCGTCTCGGAAGTGGGCATGGTTGTACTGGGTGTCGAGGCGGCGGTCATTTAGCCGACGGATCCTTCCATGCCCATTTCGATGAGCTTGTTGAGTTCAAGGGCGTATTCCATGGGCAGCTCGCGCGCGATCGGCTCGATGAAGCCGCGCACGATCATGGCCATGGCTTCGGTCTCGTCGATTCCGCGGCTCATCAGGTAGAAGAGCTGCTCTTCGCTGACCTTCGAGACCGTGGCCTCGTGGCCGAGCTGCACGTCGTCGACGCGGATGTCGATGGCTGGATAGGTGTCGGAACGCGAGATGCTGTCGACCAGCAGGGCGTCGCAGACGACGCTGTTCTTCGAGTGGTGGGCGTTGGCGGCGATGCGCACCTCGCCGCGGTAACCGGCACGGCCGCCGCCTCGGGCGATCGACTTGGAGACGATCGAGGACTGCGTGTACGGAGCCATGTGCACCATCTTGGCTCCGGCATCCTGGTGCTGGCCGGGGCCGGCGAAGGCCACGGAGAGCGTCTCACCCTTGGCGTGCTCGCCCATCAGGAAGATGGACGGGTACTTCATGGTGACCTTGGAGCCGATGTTGCCGTCGACCCATTCCATGGTCGCGCCCTCTGCCGCGGTCGCCCGCTTGGTGACGAGGTTGTAGACGTTGTTCGACCAGTTCTGGATCGTCGTGTAGCGAACCCGGGCGTTCTTCTTGACGATGATCTCGACCACGGCGGAGTGCAGCGAGTCGCTCTTGTAGATCGGCGCGGTGCAGCCCTCGATGTAGTGAACGTAGCTGCCCTCGTCGGCGATGATCAGGGTGCGCTCGAACTGGCCCATGTTCTCCGTGTTGATGCGGAAGTAGGCCTGCAGCGGGATCTCGACGTGCACGCCGGGCGGCACGTAGACGAAGGAGCCGCCGGACCAGACGGCCGTGTTCAACGCGGCGAACTTGTTGTCGCCGGAGGGGATGACGGTGCCGAAGTACTCCTCGAAGAACTCCGGGTGCTCCCTGAGCGCCGTGTCGGTGTCCATGAAGATAACGCCCTGTGCTTCGAGCTCTTCGTTGATCTGGTGGTAGACCACCTCTGACTCGTACTGGGCCGCGACGCCGGAGACGAGGCGCTGACGCTCGGCCTCGGGGATTCCGAGCCGCTCGTACGTGTTCTTGATGTCGTCGGGCAGGTCTTCCCAGGTCTGGGCCTGCTTCTCGGTCGACCGAACGAAGTACTTGATGTTGTCGAAGTCGATCTCGCTGAGGTCTGCACCCCAGGTCGGCATCGGCTTGCGGCCGAAGAGCTCGTATCCCTTGAGGCGACGTTCGAGCATCCAGGCCGGTTCAGATTTCAGGGCCGAAATGTCGGAGACAACCTCCTTCGAGATTCCTCGACGAGCGGATGCGCCTGCGGCATCCCCGTCATGCCATCCGAACTCGTAGACACCAAGTGACTCGAGCTCGGGGCGGTCGATGAGCACGTCCGACATTCTCTACCTCATTCTCCTGCCCGCTATAACCGGATATCAGTCCGGCTCATTCCCGTGCCGAGCGCGAATGCGTCTGGCATCGATGAACGATTGTGCGGGTGGCTGCATTGCGTACCTAAGATGTTCAAGGACCAACTATCGGAGCGCGCGGCTCTGCGTCGTGTGACGCATCGGCGCGTGACAGCGGTTCTCAAATCAATTTGATTCTACAGCCACAAGGCTGGGGATCGGCGTGCGTGACGCTCAGCTTCACGCAAAGCATCAATCATGAAGGCGAATACACGGTGAAGCGCATCTACAACTGGCTGCCAACTCAGGTCGACGGGCGCGTGCGGCTCTTCGCATGGCTCTCATTCATCACGGAGCTGGTGATCATCGTCACCGGCGGCGCCGTGCGCCTGACCGGCTCCGGGCTCGGCTGCCCCACCTGGCCGCTGTGCACTCCGGAATCGTTGGTTCCGACACCGGAGATGGGAATCCACGGTGTGATCGAGTTCGGCAACCGCATGATGTCCGGCGTCGTCGGCATCATCGCCGTGATCATGGTGCTCCTCGTGCTGCGCATGCGCAAGGAGCGCCGTGAGCTCTGGGTGCTCTCCCTCGTGCTGCTCATCGGCGTCGTTGCCCAGGCCATCGTCGGCGGCATCACCGTCCTCACGGGTCTCCACCCCTTCATCGTCGGCTTCCACTACACGGCATCGCTCGTCATGTGCTGCGTGGCCGCCGCGTTGATCGTCCGCGCATACGCGGTGCCGGGCCCCCGCGAATACGCCGTTCCGCGCTGGTTCATGATCACGGCGCACGTCACGACGTTCTTCGTCGCACTGACGATCGCCATGGGTGTGCTGACGACGGCATCCGGCCCGCACTCCGGCGACCTCGACGCCGCCCGCACCGGTTTCAACGCCGAGTTGTTCGAGCACCTGCACGCGTGGCCCGCGTACGCCACCTTCGCGCTGACGTTGTTCCTGGCGATCGCGTCGATCAACTTCCGCGGCACCGCTGTGCACCGCTGGACCCTTTACCTGCTGGCGGTGGAGGTGCTGCAGATCGCCGTCGGCCTGATCCAGGCGAACACCGGGCTGCCGGAGGCGCTCGTTGCAGCGCACATGCTGCTCGCCGCCCTGCTCGCCTCGGCGATGACCGCGGTCGTGCTCAGCCTCAAGAAGCCGGTCGCCGTCGCGGTTCCGGTCACGGAGAGCTCCCCGGTCGCCGTCGCCTAACGGACAGATCGAATCAGTGGAAACGGCCCCCTTCCGACGCGGAAGGGGGCCGTTTCGTCGAGCGCGGAGCGCTCGAGCGCTCAGCGGGGAGCCAGCGCGGCGGCCAGCGGTCCGGCGAGCCAGTGCTCCAGCTGCCGCTGACCGCCGATCCGCACCAGCTGTAGCGGCGGCGCCTCGCGCTCGAGTCCCGGCACCACTCCGCGAAGCAGCGCGTGCGTCTTCATCTCCCAGCGGATGATGTTCTCGTCCGGATTGGTGAAGAAACTGTGCAGCGGCCGCTCACGGTTCCCGTTCCAGAGCGTCTCCGCGCTGAAGCGGCGCCGGACCGTGCGCCGCAGCAGCCGGGGCAGGGCCACGCGACGCGGGTAGTCCATCCAGACAAGGGTGTCGGCGCGCGCGAGCATGCGGTCCTTCACCGTGTGGTACTGCCACTCGCTCACCCAGCGCTGCCCGGAGATCACGGCTTCGACGTCGCGTTCGAAGTCGGGCAGGACGCTCCACTCTGGGCCATGGTGCAACGAGTCGAGCTCGACGTAGGCGAACCCTGCGGCATCCGCCAGGCGCCTGCACAGCATGGTCTTGCCGACGCCCGTGACGCCGGCGACGAGCACCCGCTCAGGGATGTGCCGAAGCTGCGCCCGGAAATCGAGCATTGCACGCTTAGAAGGGCAGCAGCGGGTCGACGCCGACGGCGACGAAGAGCAGCGTCAGGTACGCGATTGAGCCGTGGAAGACCCGCATGGGCGAGACCTCGCTGTGGCGGATCGCGTGGCTGTACAGGCGGTGGGTCTCGAAGATGAACCAGCCACCCGTCACCAGCGCGACGGCCGTGTAGAGCAGGCCCATGCCGGCAACAGGGACGAGCAGCAGGGAGCACGCGACGGTCGCCCACGCGTACAGGATCGTCTGCAGCCCGACCTGCGCGCGGCCACGCACAACCGCGAGCATCGGCACGCCGGCCGCCTTGTAGTCGTCGCGGTACTTCATCGACAGCGGCCAGTAGTGCGGCGGCGTCCAGAGGAAGATGATCGCGAACAGGATGATCGGGGGCCAGGTGATGTCGCCGGTCACGGCGGCCCAGCCGATGAGCACGGGCATGCAGCCGGCGACGCCGCCCCAGACGATGTTCTGGGCGGTGCGGCGCTTGAGGATCAGGCTGTAGAAGACGACGTAGAGCAGGATGGCGCCGAGCGAGAGCGCCGCGGCGAGCCAGTTGGTCGTGAGCCAGAGCCAGATGATGGACGCAGCGCCCAGGCCGTAGGCGAAGACGAGGGCCTCGCGGTCACTCAGCTCCCCCGTGACGAGCGGCCGGTTCTTGGTCCGCTTCATCACGCGGTCGATGTCGCGGTCGATGTAACAGTTGAACGCCCCCGCGGATCCGGCGCTCATCGCGCCGCCGATCAGGGTCGCCAGCACGAGCCACAGGCTCGGGATGCCGTTCTGCGCCAGAATCATCGTCGGAGCGGTGACAACGAGCAGCAATTCGATGACGCGCGGCTTCGTCAGCGCCCAGTAGGCCCGGAGCTTGCGCCGCAGATCGGGTCGCTGACTCTGGGTGCGATTCTCTAGTGCGACGTCCATTGCTCCTCTTACAGCCGGGTTCTCAGCCAATTCTAGGCCACGAATGCATAACGGGTTGCAGCGAGCATTCGTCACATCACGGCATGTGGCTGAGTGCTGTCTCTATACTGAAGAAGCTCGCCGGTCTCCAGCGTGCGCACAAGGATTTCGGCCCGTCTGTGGCGAGTTGTGCACGTCGGGGATGAGCCAACGACGATTTCGGCGCGGCATACCTCAACGGGAGCAGGCGCGGAACGCGCTGCCCCAACGCTTAGAAGGGTCAGTATCCAGTGGCAGATCTGCAATGGGATTCCATTGATAACAAGGCAGTTGACACCGCCCGCATTCTCGCGGCAGACGCAGTGGAGAAGGTCGGCAACGGCCACCCGGGAACGGCCATGAGCCTTGCCCCCGCCGCGTACCTCCTCTTTCAGAAGGTGATGCGCCGTGACCCGTCCGACCAGCACTGGCTCGGTCGCGACCGCTTCGTGCTCTCCGTCGGCCACAGCTCGCTGACCCAGTACGTACAGCTGTACCTCGGCGGCTACGGCCTCGAGCTTGACGACCTCAAGTCGTTGCGCACCTGGGGATCCAAGACCCCCGGCCACCCCGAGTTCGGGCACACCGACCACGTCGAGATCACCACCGGCCCGCTCGGCCAGGGCCTCGCCTCCGCCGTCGGTTTCGCCTACGCCGCCCGCTTCGAGCGCGGCCTGTTCGACCCGGATGCCGCCGCGGGCACGAGCCCGTTCGACCACTTCGTCTACGTGATCGCCGGCGATGGCGACCTGCAGGAGGGTGTCACCAGCGAGGCGTCATCGCTCGCGGGCCACCAGCAGCTCGGCAACCTCATCGCGATCTACGACAGCAACCAGATCTCCATCGAGGACGACACCCAGATCGCCTTCACCGAGGACGTTGCCAAGCGCTACGAGTCCTACGGCTGGCAGGTGCTCACCGTCGACTGGAAGAAGACGGGCGAGTATGTCGAAGACATGATCGAGCTCAACGCCGCCATCGAGGCCGCCAAGGGCGAGACGGACAAGCCGAGCCTCATCGTGCTGAAGACCATCATCGGATGGCCGAGCCCGAAGAAGCAGAACTCGGGCAAGATCCACGGTTCCGCACTCGGTGCAGACGAGCTTGCCGCCGTCAAGGAGGTGCTCGGCTTCGATCCCGCCGAGAGCTTCGCCGTCTCCGACGAGGTCATCGCGCACACCCGCAAGGCCGTCGAGCGTGGCGCAGAGCAGCACGCCGAGTGGCAGAAGGGCTTCTCCGAGTGGGCAGCAGCGAACCCGGAGCGCAAGGTTCTCCTGGACCGCGTGCTCAGCGGCGAGCTTCCCGACGAGGCCGAGTCGGCCCTGCCCGTCTTCGAGGGGGGCACCTCTGTGTCGACCCGCGCGGCATCCGGCAAGGTCATCAACGCCCTCGCCGGCGTCATCCCCGAACTCTGGGGCGGCTCTGCCGACCTCGCCGAGTCGAACCTCACGACCATCAACGGTTCGGCCTCCTTCGTGCCGAGCGAGCACTCCACCCACGAGTGGACGGGCAACCCCTACGGGCGCGTGCTGCACTTCGGCATCCGCGAGCACGCCATGGCGTCGATCATCAACGGCATCGTCCTGCACGGCAACACCCGCGCATTCGGCGGCACCTTCCTGATCTTCAGCGACTACATGCGCCCGGCCGTCCGTCTGGCCGCCCTGATGAAGGTCCCGTCGATCTTCGTCTGGACTCACGACTCGGTCGCCCTGGGCGAGGACGGCCCGACCCACCAGCCGATCGAGCAGCTCGCAACGCTGCGCGCGATCCCGGGTCTGGATGTCGTGCGCCCCGGTGACGCGAACGAGGTCAGCTACGCCTGGCTCGAGATCCTCAAGCGTCGCGGTGGTCCGGCCGGTATCGCGCTGACCCGCCAGAACATCCCCGTGTTCGAGCGTGGAGACGGCGAAGCATCCGGTGACGTGCTGGCCTCGGCCACGAACGTCGCCAAGGGTGCATACGTGCTCGCGGATGCCGCAAACGGCTCCCCCGACGTCATCATCATCGCCACCGGCTCCGAGGTGCAGCTTGCCCTCGCCGCCCGCGAGGAGCTCAAGGCCGATGGCGTTCACGCCCGCGTCGTCTCGGCTCCCAGCCTCGAGTGGTTCCAGGAGCAGCCCGCCGAGTACCGCGACTCGGTTCTGCCGAAGAATGTCACGGCCCGGGTATCGGTTGAGGCCGGTCTGGCGTTGACATGGAATAGCTACATCGGAGACCAGGGTCGCGCCGTGTCGATCGAGCACTACGGTGCATCGGCCGACTACCAGACACTCTTCACCAAGTTCGGTATCACGACCGAAGCCGTCGTTGCCGCCGCCAAGGAATCGATCGCGTCGGCGTAAGCCGCGCAAAGGAGTATTGAACACAATGACTGAAGCAACTCCCCTCGCCCAGCTGTCCGCGGCCGGCGTCAGCATCTGGCTCGACGACCTCTCGCGTGAGCGCATCGTCTCCGGTGGCCTGCAGAAGCTGATCGACGAGAAGAACGTCGTCGGCGTCACCACGAACCCGACGATCTTCGCCAGCGCGCTGGCGAACGGCCACGCCTACGAGGCGCAGGTCGCCGAGCTCGCGGCATCCGGCGCCAGCGTCGACGAGGCGGTCTTCGAGATCACCACGCGCGACGTCGCCGACGCGAGCGACATCTTCCGCCCGGTCTACGACGCCAGCAACGGTGTCGACGGCCGCGTGTCGATCGAGGTCGAGCCCGGCCTCGCCCACGACGCAGCCGGCACCATCGCCCAGGCCAAGCAGCTCTGGGCCAAGGTCGACCGCGCCAACGCGATGATCAAGATCCCGGCGACCATCGCCGGCCTCGAGGCCATCACCGAGACGATCGCCGCGGGCATCAGCGTCAACGTGACCCTCATCTTCAGCCTGGCCCGCCACCAGCAGGTCATCGACGCCTACATCGCCGGACTCGAGAAGGCCAAGGCCGCCGGTCACGACCTCTCCACGATCCACTCGGTCGCCTCCTTCTTCGTGTCGCGCGTCGACACCGAGATCAACAACCGTCTCGACGCGATCGGCAGCGACGAGGCCATCGCACTGAAGAGCAAGGCCGGCGTCGCCAACGCGCAGCTCGCCTACGACGTCTTCATCAAGGCATTCGAGACCGAGCGCGCGGCCGCACTGCTCGCCGCCGGCGCCAACGCGCAGCGCCCGCTCTGGGCCTCGACCGGCGTCAAGGACCCGAGCCTGCCCGACACGCTCTACGTGACCAACCTGGTCGCGGCGAACGTCGTCAACACCATGCCGGAGAAGACGATGGAGGCGACGTTCGACCACGGCGTCATCACCGGCGACACCGTCACAGGCTCCTACGCCGACGCTCAGGGCGTTCTCGACGCGCTTGCAGCACTCGGCGTCTCCTACGACGAGGTCACCGAGCTGCTCGAGTCCGAGGGCGTCTCCAAGTTCATCATCTCGTGGGGCGAACTGCTCGAGACGGTCAAGGTCGCCCTCGAGGCAGCCAAGTGACCATCAGCATCGCGGTGAGCGGCGCGGCAGCAGATGCTGTGCGCCGCCACCTCGGCGCCCTCGTCGCCGATGAGGTCGCGTCCGGGATCACCGCGTTGAACCCGACGCTGTGGGGCCCGGACGCCGAGGCCGAGTCGGCGATCCGACTCGGCTGGACCGAGTCCGTCGCGATCTCGCGCCCCTTGGTCCCCGAGATCGTCGCCCTGCGCGACGAGCTGCGCGCCCAGGGCGTCAGTCACATCGCCCTCGCGGGCATGGGCGGCTCCTCGCTGGCCCCGGAGGTCATCACCAGGACGATGGGCGTCGAGCTCACCGTCCTCGACTCCACCGACCCCGGCCAGGTCCTCGCGGCCCTGAACGACCGCCTCAGCGAGACGGCGATCGTCGTCTCCTCCAAGTCCGGTTCGACCGTCGAGACCGCCAGCCAGCGTCGCGTGTTCGAGAAAGCATTCGCGGATGCCGGCATCGACCCCGTCACCCGCGTCATCGTCGTCACCGACCCCGGTTCGCCGCTGGACGTCTCGGCCAGAGCCGCCGGCTACCGTGTGTTCAACGCGGATGCGAACGTCGGTGGCCGCTACTCGGCGCTGACCGCGTTCGGCCTCGTGCCGTCCGGCCTCGCCGGCGTCGACATCGCGCAGCTCCTCGACGAGGCGGAGGCGATCTCGCTCCCCCTCGCCGTCGACAGCGAGGAGAACCCCGGACTCATCCTGGGTGCCGCGATCGCAGGAACGTCGCCGCTGCGCGACAAGCTCGGCCTGCTCGCGGACGGAACGCACATCGTCGGTCTGCCCGACTGGGTCGAGCAGCTGATCGCTGAGTCGACCGGCAAGCTCGGCACCGGCCTGCTCCCCGTCGTCCTCGATGAGGATGCAGCGGAGATCACGGCGGATCTCGATGACTTCCTGCTCGTCCGCCTGGTCGACGAGGCCGGTCACGAGCTCTTCCCCGGCGGAGACGCCAACGAGGTGCGTGTGAGCGGAACGCTCGGCGCGCAGTTCCTCGTCTGGGAGTATGCGACCGTCGTCGCGGGTCGCCTGCTCGGCATCAACCCCTTCGACCAGCCAGACGTCGAATCGGCCAAGATTGCCACCCGTGGCCTTCTGGACGCACGCCCGGAGCCCGCTCCGGCCGCCTTCGTCTCCGAGGGCATCGAGGTGCGCGGCACCCCGGAGGTCATCGGAGCGGCCAGCGACCTGCAGTCGGCGATCGACGTGCTGATCGAGGAGGTGCCGGAGGACGGCTACATCTCGATTCAGGCATATGTCGATCGTCTGGCTCTGCCGCAGCTCGCCGAGCTCCGCGCGATCCTCGCCGAACGCAGCGGACGCCCGGTCACCTTCGGCTGGGGACCCCGGTTCCTGCACTCGACCGGCCAGTTCCACAAGGGCGGTCCGGCGGTCGGCGCATTCCTGCAGATCCTCGCCACCCCGGCGGAGGACCTGGAGATCCCCGAGAGCCCGTTCACCTTCGGTGAGCTCATCCAGGCCCAGGCCAGTGGAGACGCCAGCGTGCTGGCGGCCCACGGACGCCCCGTCCTCACTCTCACGCTGACGGATGCCGCGGCAAACGTGAGCACCCTGTTCGACGCCGCCCGCTAAACGCGAGCACTCCATCTCATCTCTTCGAGGAGCTTCATGGCACCGGTGAACATCACCGCGGATTCCAACCCACTGCGGTCGCCGGCCGACTACCGCTTGAACCGCATCGCCGGTCCAAGCGGGCTCATCATCTTCGGCGTGACAGGCGATCTGTCCCGCAAGAAGCTGATGCCGGCCGTCTACGACCTGGCGAACCGCGGCCTGCTGCCGCCCGGCTTCGGTCTCGTCGGCTTCGCCAGACGCGACTGGGCCGACCAGGACTTCATGCAGGTCGTGCACGATGCCGTCAAGGAGCATGCACGCACCGAGTTCCGTGAGGAAGTCTGGCAGCAGCTGGCGCAGGGAATCCGTTTCGTCCCCGGCACCTTCGATGATGAGAATGCGTTCGCGCAGCTCAAGGAGACGATCGACGAGCTGGATCGAGAGCGTGGAACCATGGGCAACCATGCGTTCTACCTCTCGATCCCGCCGAAGGCGTTCCCCCAGGTCACCGAGCAGCTGAGCAAATCCGGCCTGGCCGCCGGCAAGGACGGCGCCTGGCGTCGCGTGGTGATCGAGAAGCCGTTCGGCAGCGACCTGAAGACGGCGCGCGAGCTGAACGCGGTCGTCGAGTCGGTCTTCCCGGCCGACTCGGTGTTCCGCATCGACCACTACCTCGGCAAGGAGACCGTCCAGAACATCCTGGCGCTCCGCTTCGCCAATCAGCTCTACGAGCCGATCTGGAACGCCAACTACGTCGACCACGTGCAGATCACCATGGCCGAGGACATCGGCGTCGGTGGGCGTGCGGGCTACTACGACGGAATCGGCGCGGCCCGCGATGTCATCCAGAACCACCTGCTGCAGCTGCTCGCCCTCACCGCGATGGAGGAACCGATCTCCTTCGACGCCTCGGCGCTCCGCGCCGAGAAGGAGAAGGTGCTCGCCGCCGTTCGTCTGCCGGAGGATCTCGGCACGGGAACGGCCAGGGGCCAGTACGGCGGCGGTTGGCAGGGCGGCGAGAAGGTTCTCGGCTTCCTCGATGAGGACGGCATGAACCCGGAGTCGCTGACCGAGACCTACGCGGCCATGAAGCTGACCATCGGCACCCGCCGCTGGGCGGGCGTTCCGTTCTATCTGCGGGCAGGCAAGCGCCTCGGCCGCCGTGTGACCGAGATCGCCGTCGTGTTCAAGCGCGCCCCACAGCAGCTCTTCGCCGACAGTCAGACCTCCGAACTCGGCCAGAACGCCCTCGTCATCCGCGTTCAGCCCGATGAGGGTGTCACGATCCGCTTCGGCTCCAAGGTTCCCGGCGCCGGCATGCAGGTGCGCGACGTCACCATGGACTTCGGCTACGGCCACGCCTTCACCGAGGCGAGCCCTGAGGCGTATGAGCGCCTCATCCTCGACGTGCTCCTCGGCGACCCGCCCCTCTTCCCCCGGCACGAAGAGGTCGAGCTCTCCTGGAAGATCCTCGACCCGATCGAGGAGTTCTGGGAGACCCAGGGCCAGCCCGAACAGTACAGCCCCGGCAGCTGGGGTCCCAGCTCGGCCGATGAACTTCTGGCCCGCGACGGCCGTGTCTGGAGGCGTCCATGATCATCGATCTGCCCAACACCACCATCAGCCAGGTCTCCAAGGCCCTCGTCAAGATGCGCGAGGAGAACGGCGTCGTCGCCCTCGGTCGCGTACTGACACTGATCATCTCGGCGTCAACGGGAACGGAGGAGGTGGCCATCGAGGCCGCCAACGACGCGTCCCGTGAGCACCCGATGCGGGTGCTCGTCGTGTGCGCCAACCCCGACTCCGCCCTCGAGGCCCGCCTCGATGCCGAGATCCGCGTCGGCGGCGACGCCGGCGCGAGCGAGGTCATCATCCTGCGCGCCAGCGGAGAAGCGGCCAGCGACGAGCAGAGCCTCGTCATGGGACTGCTGCTGCCCGATGCCCCCGTGGTCACCTGGTGGCCAGGCGCCGCACCGGTCGTGCCGGGCCGCGCACCGCTCGGCCGCATCGCGCACCGTCGCATCACGGATGCCTCGGCGCAGCCCGACCCGCAGGCGGCGCTCGCGCAGCTCGCCGAGAACTACATGCCGGGAGACATCGACTTCGCCTGGACCCGCCTGACGCTGTGGCGCGCCCAGCTGGCCGCCGTCCTCGACCAGCCGCCGTACTCCCCCGTCACCTCCGTGCACGTCGAGGGCAGCGACGACTCACCGTCGACGACGTTGCTCAGCGCATGGCTGCACTCGGCGCTCGAGGCGCCGACCGCGTACGTGCTGACCCCGGGAGCGACATCGCACGGCATCCACAGCGTGCGCATGGAACGCTCGACGGGCGCGATCGACCTCACCCGCTCCGTGGCCGGTGTCGCCGTGCTGACCCAGCCGGAGCAGCCGACGCACAGCCTCGCCCTGCCCCGCCGCAATCTGCGTGATTGCCTGGCCGACGAGCTCCGCCGCCTCGACCCGGACGAGCTCTACGGACAGGTCATCACGGTTGCTCTCGCTAGACTCGGTGCATCACAGCCGATCACGACGGGAAGCGCCGCATGACCAATGAACGCCGGGTGCTCGTGCACCCTGACAAGCAGGCACTTGCCGGCTCTGTCGCCGCTCGATTCATCACCAAGACGCTCGACATCCTCGACGACCTCGGCAGCGCGAACATCGTGCTGACGGGCGGCTCGATGGGCTCGGGCGTGCTTGCCGCCGTCAATGAGTCCAGTGCGCGCGACACGCTCGACTGGTCCCGCATCCACTTCTGGTGGGGCGACGAGCGCTGGCTCCCGGCCGGCGATCCGGAGCGCAACGACCAGCAGGCCTTCGACGCGCTGCTCAGCCACATCGACATTCCTGCCGAGAACATTCACCGCTTCCCGGCCTCCGATGGCGCCCTCGACCTGGACGCGGCGGCGGACTCCTACGCCGCCGAGCTCGCCGCCCACGCCGACGAGGGCTCTGAGCTCCCGCGTCTCGACATCACCTTCCTCGGTGTCGGGCCGGACGGGCACGTCGCATCGCTGTTCCCGCACCGCTCCGGCATCCAGGTGAACGACCGCTCGGTGATCGCCGTGCGCAATTCGCCGAAGCCCCCCGCGGAGCGCCTCAGCCTGACACGTCCGGTGCTGAACCACTCGGACCGCGTCTGGATGGTCCTCGCCGGGTCCGACAAGGCGTCGGCGCTCGGTCTGGCCCTGGCCGGAGCGAGTCGTGACGAGGTTCCGGCGGGTGGGATCAAGGGGCGCAAGCGCACCGTGTTCTTCATCGACCGTGACGCCGCGGCCGAGGTCCCCGAGTCGCTCATCGCTCCCTCATACTGAGTACGGCAACAAGAAAGCCCCAGCCGGCTCGGCTGGGGCTTTTCTGTTGTAGACAGCAGTTGATGCTGGCTAGCTGGTGCTGACTAGTTGGTGCTGGAGACCTTGCCCCGGCGCACGCGAAGCTGCTCAAGCGCCTCTTCGAGGAGCTGCTCAGCCTCTTCCTCAGTACGACGCTCCTTCACGTATGCGAGGTGCGTCTTGTACGGCTCGAGCTTCGCCAGCGACGGCGGGTTCTCCTTGTCGCGGCCGGCCGGAAGACCAGACTGCGGAGAGTCGATCGTCAGTGGAATCTCTTCGTCGGGCAGGATCGCCGAGAAGTAGCGGATGGTCTCGTTGCCGAGAGCATCCCAATATGAAACGGCCACGCGGTCCGCGTGGTACCCGCGGTCCTGTTCGCCCATGGGGCCGGCGCCGACGCGCGATCCCCGAATTGCACTGCCACCCGATGCCATGGCTGCCTCCGCTGCTGTGTTGAATGGAGCTGTGAAATGTTGCTGTGTGGTGGTGCCGCAGAGGCGGCACCGTGTTAGAGCCCTGTGTCGAACTTGGTGATCAGGCCGAGCACGATGATGCTCGAGACCCAGACGAGACCGAGGATGACGGTGATCCGGTTGAGGTTGCGCTCCGCAACACCCGATGCACCGAGGTTGCTGGTCATGCCGCCACCGAACATGTCGGAGAGACCGCCGCCGCGACCCTTGTGCAGCAAGATCAGCATGGTCAGCAGCAGGCTCGTCAAACCGAGAATGACCTGCATTACTACCTGGAGAATTTCCACGAGAAACCTTTCACAATGCGAAGCAGGAACGCCGCGCCAAGACCACAGACAAGTATAGCCCGGCGCGGCGCCCGATCATCGGATGCCGCGCCGGGGCCGTTGTCGTTCCGACCGTTTCGGCCTAGAGACCGACGTGCTGCTTGAAGCGGCAGATGCTGGCGAACTCGTTGATGTCGAGGCTCGCACCGCCGACGAGCGCGCCGTCGACGTTCGGCTCGCGCATGAATCCGGCGATGTTGCCCGACTTGACCGAACCGCCGTAGAGGATGCGGGTCTTCGCGGCGACATCGTCGCCGAGCAACTCGACGAGGACTGCGCGGAGCGCCGCAGCGACCTGTTCGGCCTGCTCGGGCGTTGCAGCCTGACCGGAGCCGATGGCCCAGACGGGCTCGTACGCGACGACCAGATCGGCCGCACCGCTCACGCCGGCGAGTGCCGCGCGGAGCTGGGCGACGGGCACGGCGCTCGGGCCGTGCTTCTCCAGGTCTTCCGCCGTCTCGCCGACGCAGATGATCGGTGCGATGTCGTGCGCGAGAGCGGCTGCGACCTTGGCCGCGACCTGCTCGTCGGTCTCGCCGTGCAGCGTGCGCCGCTCGGAGTGGCCGATGATCACGTAGCGGCACTCGAGCTGGGCGAGGAACGCGGCGGAGATCTCACCCGTGTATGCGCCGGAGACGTGCTCGGAGACATCCTGCGCACCGAAGGCGAGCGGGAGCTTGTCTGCCGAGACCAGGGTCTGCACGCTGCGCAGGTCGGTGAACGGCGGGAACACGGCAACCTCGACGCTGCCGAAGTCGTGCTTGGCCTCCGTGAGGTTCCAGGCCAGCTTCTGCACGAAGGCGATCGCCTGGAGGTGATCCAGGTTCATCTTCCAGTTGCCTGCGATGAGGGGAATTCTGTTGGCTACCATCCGAGTACCTCCAGACCGGGAAGTCGCTTGCCTTCGAGGAACTCGAGGCTGGCACCTCCGCCGGTCGAAATGTGACCAAACTGGTCATCGTTGAAATCGAGTGCGCGTACGGCTGCGGCTGAGTCGCCACCGCCGACGACGCTGAGGCCGGTGACCTCGGTGAGAGCCTCTGCAACCGTACGGGTACCTGCTGCGAAGGGGGCGAGCTCGAAGACGCCCATCGGGCCGTTCCAGAACACGGTCGTCGAGGCACGGATGACCTCGGCGAACCGCGCGGCGGTGTCCGGTCCGATGTCGAGCCCAAGTCCGGATGCACCGAACGGGGTGTCTTCGATGGCGTCGGCCGGGCGCACCAGAACCTCGGCGTCCGCGCCGAACTTCGAGGCGACGACGACATCCGTCGGGATGACGATCTCAACGCCAAGACGCTCCGCCTCGGCGAGGTAGCCCTTGACCGTGTCGATCTGGTCGACTTCGAGCAGGCTCGAGCCGACCTTGTGGCCGAGGGCCGCGAGGAAGGTGAAGAGCATGCCGCCGCCGATGAGCAGCGAGTCGACGCGCGGCAACAGGTGGCCGATCACGCCGAGCTTGTCGGAGACCTTGGATCCGCCGAGGACGACGGCGTACGGCCGCTCGGGGTTCTCGGTCAGGCGGTCGAGCACATCAAGCTCTGCGGCGATCAGCAGGCCGGCGGCGCTCGGAAGCAGCTCAGCCAGCTCGTAGACACTCGCCTGCTTGCGGTGCACGACGCCGAAGCCGTCGGAGACGAGGGCGTCCCCGAACGCGGCGAGCTCGGCGGCGAAGGCCGCCCGCTCCTCCGCGACCTTGGAGGTCTCGCCCGCGTTGAAACGCAGGTTCTCGAGAACGGCGATCTCGCCATCGGCGAGGCCGGCGACAGCGGCCTGCGCCGAAGCGCCGACCGTGTCGGTGGCGAAGGCGACAGGCTTGCCCAGCAGCTCGCCGAGACGGCGGGCGACGGGAGCGAGGCTGTAGCGCTCATCCGGTGCCCCCTCAGGGCGCCCGAGGTGTGAGACGACGCTCACGCGGGCACCCTGCGAGAGCAGAGCGTTGAGGGTGGGCAGAGACGCTCGCACACGGCCGTCGTCTGTGATCTGGCCGTCCTTCAGCGGAACGTTCAGGTCGCAGCGCACAATGACGTGCTTGCCTGCGAGCGGCCCGAGGGAATCAATCGTGCGCAGCGTCACGCCCTACCCGCTTAGAGGGTCTCGGAGACGAAGACGGTGAGGTCAACCAGACGGTTGGAGTAGCCCCACTCGTTGTCGTACCACGACGCAACCTTGACCTGGTCGCCGATCACCTTGGTGAGGCCGGCGTCGAAGATCGAGGAGTGCGGGTCGCCGACGATGTCGCTGGAGACGATCGGGTCCTCGGTGTAGCTGAGGATGCCCTTGAGGGGACCCTCTGCCGCAGCCTTGTACGCAGCGTTGACCTCTTCGACGGTGACGGGGCGCGAAGCGGTGACCGTCAGGTCGGTGATGGAGCCGGTGGGGATCGGAACACGCAGCGCGTAGCCGTCGAGCTTGCCGACGAGCTCGGGGATGACGAGGCCGAGGGCCTTGGCAGCACCGGTGGAGGTCGGAACGATGTTCACGGCGGCTGCACGGGCGCGACGGAGGTCGCTGTGCGGGCCGTCCTGCAGGTTCTGGTCGGCCGTGTAGGCGTGAACGGTGGTCATGAGGCCACGCTCGATGCCGAAGTTGTCGAGGAACACCTGAGCCAACGGCGCGAGGCAGTTGGTGGTGCAGGACGCGTTGGAGATGACGTCGTGCGTCGCAGCGTCGTAGGTGGACTCGTTCACACCGAGAACGATGGTCGCGACGTTCTCGCCGGTGGCGGGAGCGGAGACGAGGACCTTCTTGGCGCCGGCCTCGATGTGCTTGCGGGCAAGCTCTGCCTTGGTGAAGAAACCGGTCGACTCGATGACGATGTCGACACCCAGCTCGCCCCAGGGGAGGTTGGACGGGTCGCGCTCGGCGAGAACCTTGATGGCCTTGCCGTTGACGACGATGCTGTCGCCCTGGAGTTCGACGGTGGCGTCGAGGCGCCCGGCGACAGAGTCGTACTTCAGCAGGTGAGCCAGGGTCTTGGGATCGGTGAGGTCATTGACCGCAACAATCTCGATGTCGCTGCCCTTGGCGAGGGCGGCGCGGAAGTAGTTGCGGCCAATACGGCCGAATCCGTTGATACCGATCTTTACGGTCACGAAAGTACTCCTGTTACTGAGGCGCAAAGCGCGTGGGATGGACGAAACAAGAATGAGACGACGGTGTCCCCGGACGGTGCCCGGGGACACCATCCGCTATGACAGTATCAGCAGCCCGTTGGTCTTTACGCGCGCGGCCTCGAAGCGTGCCTGCACGTTGGACCAGTCGACGATGTTCCAGAAGGCCTTGACGTAGTCGGCCCGAACATTGCGGTAGTCGAGGTAGTAGGCGTGCTCCCAGACATCGAGCATCAGCAGCGGAACCGTGCCGACGGCGAAGTTGGCCTGCTGGTCGAAGAACTGCTGGATGATCAGCTGCTGGCCGATCGAGTCCCAGGCCAGAACCGACCAGCCGGAGCCCTGCACACCGAGCGCGGTCGCGGTGAAGTGCGCCTGGAACTTCTCGAAGGAACCGAAGAAGTCGTCGATGGCGGCAGCGAGCTCGCCGACCGGCTTGTCGCCACCGTTCGGCGACATGTTGGTCCAGAAGATCGAGTGGTTGACGTGACCGCCGAGGTTGAAGGCGAGATCCTTCTGCAGCTTGTTGACGTTGGCCAGGTTGCCGTTGTCACGGGCCTCGGCGAGCTGTGCCAGCGCGGTGTTCGCACCGGTCACGTACGCCTGGTGGTGCTTGCTGTGGTGCAACTCCATGATCGCACCGCTGATGCTCGGCTCGAGTGCCGAGTAGTCGTAGGCGAGTTCAGGCAGCGTGTATTCAGCCATTGATTTTCTCCTCTTTCGTGACCGCGAGATTCGCGACCGATTGCGACATTTTCAGTCTACTGATGGCAACCGTGGGGCCGCCGATACTGTTCCGCGCCTGTGGATCACACGTCGTCTAGGTCGGCGGGCAGGTTGGCGTCGGTTCCCGGGATGCCGAGATCTGCTGCCTTCTTGTCTGCCATCGCGAGCAGTCGGCGGATGCGGCCGGCCACGGCGTCCTTGGTCATCGGCGGCTCTGCGTGGTGCCCGAGCTCGTCGAGGCTGGAATCGCGGAAGCGCAGTCGAAGCTCCCCCGCGTACTTCAGGTGGTCCGGGATGTCGGCGCCGAGGATCTCCATGGCGCGCTCGACCCTGGCGCATGCGGCGACGGCGGCCTGCGCGCTGCGGCGCAGGTTCGCGTCATCGAAGTTGACCAGGCGGTTCGCGGTGGCCCGCACCTCGCGGCGCTGGCGCAGCTCCTCCCAGTTGCGCACCGTCTGCTCGGCACCCATGTGCACGAGCATCGAGCTGATGGCGTCGCCGTCGCGGATCACAACGCGGTGGACTCCGCGCACCTCGCGGGCCTTCGCGGCGATGCCGAGGCGGCCGGCGGCTCCGACGAGGGCCATGGCGGCCTCGTTGCCCGGGCAGGTGATCTCCAGCGCTGCGGAGCGGCCGGGATCGGTCAGGGTGCCTGCTGCGAGGAACGCTCCGCGCCAGACGGCGGCGATCTCCTCGCGCGAGCCCGTGGTCAGGCGGTTCGGCAGGCCGCGGATCGGCCGACGGCGGGCGTCGAGCAGGCCGGTCTGGCGGGCGAGGGTCTCGCCTCCCTCCAGCACGCGGACGAGGTAGTTGTTGGTGCGGCGGAGCCCGGAGGCCGCGATCACCGAGACATCGCTGCGCACCCCGTAGAGTTCGGCGAGATCCTTGCGCACGCGGCGCGCGAGCACGGTTGAGTCGAGCTCGGATTCGACGGCGATGCGGCCGGAGATCATGTGCAGACCTCCGGAGAAGCGCAGGATCGTCGCGAGCTCGGCCGCCCGGACCGTGGTCTTTGCGACCTCGACCCGGGAGAGTTCTTCTTTAACGTCGGCGGTGAGAGCCAATCGTGTTTCCATTCTTTGCAGTGCCAAAAGGCGTGGACAGGCAGCCGGGTGCGGCTGCCTATTCGCGTCCGAGGTCCCGATGCCTCACGCTCACTGCCACCCGGGGAAGGGCGCCGATCAATGTCGACAGCTCCTTCACCATGGCGACGGAGCGGTGCTTGCCGCCGGTGCAACCGACGGCAATCGTGACGTGACGTTTATTCTCGCGCTGGTAGCCGGCGAGCACTGGCTCGAGTGCGGCTGCGTAGCGTTCGAGGAATTCTTGGGCGCCCGGCTGACCGAGCACGTAATCGGCGACATCGCCGTCGAGGCCGGTGTGCGGGCGCAGCTCCGGCACCCAGAACGGATTGGGGAGGAAGCGGGCGTCGGCCACCATATCGGCATCCGTCGGAACGCCGTACTTGAAACCGAAGCTCAGCAGCGTCACGCTCACGCCGGCGATGTCATGCTCTGAGAATCGTTCCCGCGTTGCCGTCGCCAGCTGGTGGATGTTCAGCTCGGTGGTGTCGATGAGGATGTCGCTCGCCCCGCGGATCGCCGCGATGCGCGCCCGCTCGGCCGCGATGCCATCCAGGAGCGTGCCATCGCCCTGCAGTGGGTGGGGCCTGCGCACAGACTCGAAGCGGCGCACCAGCACGTCGTCCGAGGCGTCGAGGAAGACGACGCGCAGCTCAGTTCCGCCGGCGCGGAGCGCCTGGATGATCTCCTGCAGCTCGGAGAAGAAGTTGCCACCGCGGATGTCGACGACCGCCGCGATCTTGGGCAGGCTCGATCCGGCGCGCCCCGCAAGATCCACGAAGGGGCGCAGCATCTGCGGGGGGAGGTTGTCGACAACGTACCAACCGAGGTCTTCAAGAGCGTTCGCTACGGTCGAACGACCGGCTCCGGACATTCCCGTGACGATCAGCATCTCGTGCTGCCGGGCATCCGCCATGGCAGATTCTCACCTTCGGTAGAAGAACTGGTGGGACTCTAGCCTACCGAGCGCCGAGCGGTTCAGGCACGCAAGTGCTGGTGGATCGCCTGCGCGAGTGCCGGGCCGACCCCGCGAACCTCGGCAATCGCCTCGGGGCTGGCCTGTTTCAGCTGCGAGACGGAGCCGAAATGCTTCAGCAGCACGGAGACCCTGGCCGGGCCGAGCCCGGGGATCTCGCCGAGCACGGAGTTGATGTCCCGCTTGCGGCTCGCCCGTTGGTGCGTGATGGCGAAGCGGTGCGCCTCGTCGCGGATGCGCTGGAACAGGAACAATGCGTCACTGTTGCGCGGCAGGATCACCGGGTAGTCGGAGTCGGGCAGCCAGATCTCCTCCAGCCGCTTGGCGATTCCGCAGAGTTGGATTCCCTGCACGCCAGACTCCCGCAGCGCGCGCGCGGCGGCCTCCACCTGCGGCTGCCCGCCATCGACGATGAGCAGATTCGGCGGGTAACTGAACCGGCGGCGCTTCTCCCCCGCGCTCTCCTCCGCTGCGGGATCGGCAGCCGGCTCGGCGGCCTCCTCGCGCAGGTGCGCCAGCCGCCTGGTGAGCGTGCGATAGATCGAATCGGTGTCGTCTGTGGATTCGGGGATGTTGAAGCGCCGGTACTGGTCCTTGCGCGGCAGCCCGTCCTCGAACACGACCATGCTCGCGACGATGTTGGTCCCGCCGAGGTGCGACACGTCGTAGCACTCCATGCGCAGCGGCGCCTCCGTCATCCCGAGCGCCTCCTGGATGTCTTCGAGCGCCTTGGAGCGGGCCGTGAAGTCGGAGCTGCGCCGCGTCTTGTAGAGCATCAGCGAGTGGGCGGCATTCTGCGTCGCCGTGGCCAAAAGCGCCGCCTTCTCGCCGCGTTGTGCCGCGCGCACCTGCACCTTGGCTCCGGCCATTCCCCGCAGCCACTCCTCGAGGGCTGCGGCGTCGTCCGGCAGCTCGGGAACGACGATCTCCCGCGGCGGTGGGTTGTTCTCGTTGTAGACGGTCTGCACGATCGAGTCGACGAGTTCTCCCATCGACGCGTCGAGGCCCTTGTCGACGACCCAGCCGCGCACACCGCGGATGCGGCCGCCGCGCACGACGAATTGCTGCACGGCCGCGGCGAGTTCATCGTGCACGATGCCGAAGAGGTCGATGTCGACGGAGTCACGCAGCACGACGGCGCTCTTCTCGAGCACCGCCTCAAGGGCCGCGACCTGGTCGCGCCTCTTCGCCGCGAGCTCGAAGTTCATCACGGCGGATGCCGCCTTCATCTCCTGGGTGAGCTCGTTGATCAGCTTGCGGTCCTGGCTGCCCATGAAGCTGACGAAACGTTTGACGATCTCGCGGTGTTCCTCGATGCTGACGAGCCCAGAGCACGGCCCGAAGCAACGACCGATCTGGCCGGCGAAGCACGGCTTTCCCGACTGCATGGCGCGCTTGTAGTCGGAGTCCTTGCAGGTGCGGATCGGGAATGCCTTGAGCATCAGCTCGATGGTGTCGTAGACCGCCCACACCTTGGGGTACGGCCCGAAGTACCTGGCGCCCTTGATGCCCGTTGTACGCGTGACCAGGGCGCGCGGCGCCTCCTCGGCGAGGGTGACGGCCAGGTAGGGGTAGGACTTGTCGTCCTTGAACATGACGTTGAACGGCGGATCGAATTCCTTGATCCAGTGGAACTCGAGCTGCAGCGCCTCGACCTCGCTGCCGACGACCGTCCATTCGACGCTCGTCGCCGTCGTCACCATGCGCCTGGTGCGCTCGTGCAGGCTCTCCAATGGCGCGAAGTAGTTGCTGAGGCGCGCGCGCAGGTTCTTCGCCTTGCCGACGTAGAGCACCCGCGAATTCTGGTCGCGGAAGCGGTAGACCCCCGGCTCGGTGGGGATCTCCCCCGTCTTCGGCCGGTAACTCAGCACATTCGCCATCGATGGACCGCGTCGCTCAGCCCGCGATCGCCGCGGCCCGGCGATCCGCTGATGCGACGTCCGCCGCGAGGACTTCTTTCAGGAACACACCGGTATGGCTCTTCTTGTTCGCGGCGACCTGCTCCGGGGTGCCCGTCGCGATGACCTTGCCGCCGCCAGAGCCGCCCTCCGGCCCGAGGTCGAGGACCCAGTCCGCGCTCTTGATCACGTCGAGGTTGTGCTCGATGACGATCACGGTGTTGCCCTTGTCGACGAGGCCGTTGAGCACGATGAGGAGCTTGCGCACGTCTTCGAAGTGCAGGCCGGTCGTCGGCTCGTCGAGCACGTAGACGCTGCGCCCGTTGGAGCGCTTCTGCAGCTCCGTGGCGAGCTTGACACGCTGCGCCTCACCGCCGGAGAGGGTCGTGGCGCTCTGGCCGAGCGTCACATAGCCGAGGCCGACCTCGACGAGCGTCTTCAGATAGCGGTGGATCGCCGAGATCGGTTCGAAGAACTCGGCGGCCTCGCTGATCGGCATCTGCAGCACCTCGGCGATGTTCTTGCCCTTGTAGTGCACGGTCAGGGTGTCGCGGTTGTAGCGCGCACCGTGGCAGACCTCGCAGTCGACGTAGACGTCGGGCAGGAAGTTCATCTCGATCTTGATGGTGCCGTCGCCGGAGCACGCCTCGCAGCGGCCCCCCTTGACGTTGAAGCTGAAGCGGCCGGGCAGGTAGCCTCGCGTCTTCGCCTCGATCGTCTCGGCGAAGAGGTTGCGGATGCGGTCGAAGACGCCCGTGTACGTGGCGGGGTTCGACCGGGGAGTGCGACCGATCGGGGCCTGGTCGACGTGGATCACCTTGTCGAGGTGGTCGAGGCCCGTGACCCTGGTGTGCTTGCCAGGCAGCTTGCGGGCGCCGTTGAGCTTGTTGGCGAGCACACGGTAGAGGATGTCGTTGACGAGCGAGGACTTGCCGGATCCGCTCACGCCGGTGACGGCCGTGAAGGTGCCGAGCGGGAAGTCGGCGCTCACCTTGCGGAGGTTGTTCGCCTGCGCGCCGATGACGGAGATCTGACGCTCCGGATCGATGGGGCGACGGGTGTGCGGGGTGACGATCTGCCGTCTGCCTGCCAGGTAATCGCCGGTGAGCGACTCCGGGTTGGCGAGCAGCGCGTCGTAGGAGCCGGAGTGCACGACCCGGCCGCCGTTGACGCCGGCGCCCGGCCCGATGTCGACGATCCAGTCGGCGGTGCGGATCGTGTCCTCGTCGTGTTCGACGACGATCAGCGTGTTGCCGAGGTCGCGGAGCGCGACGAGTGTCTCGATCAGGCGACGGTTGTCACGCTGGTGCAGTCCGATGCTCGGTTCGTCGAGCACGTAGAGAACACCGGTCAGGCCGGAACCGATCTGGGTGGCCAGGCGGATGCGCTGCGCCTCACCGCCGGAGAGCGTTGCCGCGGCACGGGCGAGGTTCAGGTAGTTGAGGCCGACCTTGACCAGGAAGTCGAGGCGCAGCTTGATCTCGCGCAACACCTGCGCCGCGATCGCCTGCTCGCGATCGGTGAGTTCGAGCTTGTCCATGAAGCTGCGGGCATCGCTGAGGCTGAGCTCACAGACATCCGCGATGCTCTCCCCGTGGATGTGCACGGCGAGCACCTCCGGCTTGAGCCGCTTGCCGTTGCAGACCTGGCAGGCCACCTCGCGCAGGTACTCGGCCCAGCGGGCACGCTGGTTGTCGGTCTCCGCCTGGGCGTACTGCCGCTCAATGTAGGGAACGACGCCCTCGAAGCCGGAGGTGTAGCTCACCTCACGGCCGTAGCGGTTCTTCCACTTCACCTTGACCTCGAAGTTGTCGCCGTTCATCACGGCGGCGCGCACGTCGGCCGGCAGCTTCTGCCACGGGGTCGTGAGGTCGAAGTCGAGGTCGCGGGCGAGACCCTCGAGCAGCTTCTCGTAGTAACTGAAGAGCCCCTTGCCCTGCGTCGTCCACGGCAGGATGACGCCCTCGGCGATGCTGAGCTCCGGGTCGCCGAGCAGCAGGTCCTCATCGACCGACATGCGCGTGCCGAGGCCGGAGCACTCGGGGCAGGCGCCGAATGGGGCGTTGAACGAGAAGGTGCGCGGTTCGATCTCGGTGAGCTGGATCGGGTGGTTGTTCGGGCAGGAGAGCTTCTCAGAGAAGGTCTGCCACGCCTCATCGCCCTCTTTGTCGACGAAATTGATGCGCACGAGGCCGTCGGTCAGCCGCAGCGCGGTCTCGAGCGAGTCGGTGAGGCGGCTGAGCAGCTCGTCGGCGGCGACGAGACGGTCGACGACGACCGAGATGTCGTGCCTGATCTGCTTCTTCAGCGTCGGCGGCTCGGAGAGCTGGATCTGCTCGCCATCGACGATGGCGCGGGAGTAACCGGATGCGGCGAGCTCCTTGAACAGGTCGACGAACTCGCCCTTCTTCTGCGAGACGATGGGGCTCAGCACCTGGTACCGGGTGCCCTCCGGCAGCTCCATGAGCTGGTCGGCGATCTGCTGCACCGTCTGGCGCTGGATCTTCTCGCCGCAGACGGCGCAGTGCGGAACGCCGACGCGAGCCCAGAGCAGGCGCATGTAGTCGTAGATCTCGGTGATGGTGCCGACGGTGGAGCGCGGGTTGCGGTTCGTCGACTTCTGATCGATCGAGACGGCGGGGCTCAGGCCCTCGATGAAGTCGACGTCGGGCCGGTCCACCTGCCCGAGGAACTGGCGCGCGTATGCCGAGAGCGACTCGACGTAGCGGCGCTGACCCTCGGCGAAGATCGTGTCGAATGCGAGCGAGGACTTCCCCGAGCCGGAGAGGCCGGTGAAGACCACGAGCGAGTCGCGCGGGATCTCCAGATCGACATTGTGGAGGTTGTGCACGCGGGCGCCGCGAACACTCAGCTTGGACGTGGATTCGACTCGAGAAACTGACACCAGACGAGTCTACGAGAAAAGCAGGGAATTCGAAGACTCGTTCTACACGCTCGCGGCGAACACTCAGCCCTCACGGGATCAGTCGAGGTGGCCGGCCTTCTCCATCTGGCGGAGCTCCCGCTTGATCTCGGAGAGTTCGTCGCGGAGGCGGGCCGCCAGCTCGAATTTGAGCTCCCCCGCCGCCTGCAGCATCTGCTCATTGAGATCGGCGATCAGCGACTCCAGCTCGTTGCCGCCGGCCGAGGCGATTCCCTCCCGGCGCAGATTCGGCACAGGCGACTTCTTGCGGCCCTCGCGCCCGGCCAGGAGCTCGGCGGTGTCGGCCTCCTCGCGCGCCAGCACGTCGGTGATGTCGGCGATGCGCTTTCGCAGCGGCTGCGGATCGATGCCGTTGGCCAGGTTGTACGCGACCTGCTTCTCGCGGCGCCTCGTCGTCTCCTCGATGGCCTTCGCCATCGAGTCGGTGACGCGGTCGGCGTACATGTGCACCTCGCCGGAGACGTTACGGGCCGCACGGCCGATCGTCTGGATGAGCGAGGTCGCCGAGCGCAGGAAGCCTTCCTTGTCGGCGTCGAGGATCGCCACGAGCGAGACCTCTGGCAGGTCGAGGCCCTCACGGAGCAGGTTGATGCCGACGAGAACGTCGTAGACGCCCTGGCGCAGCTCGGTGAGCAGCTCGACGCGGCGGAGGGTGTCGACGTCCGAGTGCAGGTAACGCACCCGAACACCGGATTCTGTGAAGAAGTCGGTGAGCTCCTCGGCCATCTTCTTGGTCAGAGTCGTGACGAGCACACGCTCGTCCTTGGCCGCGCGCAGGCGGATCTCCTCGAGCAGGTCATCGATCTGGCCCTTGCTCGGCTTCAGCACGATGGCGGGGTCGATGAGACCGGTCGGGCGGATGATCTGTTCGACGATGCCGTCGGCGATGCCCATCTCGTACTTGCCCGGCGTCGCCGAGAGGTACACGGTCTGGCCGACGCGGTTCTTGAACTCGTTGAACTTGAGCGGCCGGTTGTCGAGGGCGCTCGGCAGCCGGAATCCGTGCTCGACGAGAGTGCGCTTGCGCGAGGAGTCCCCCTCGTACATGGCACCGATCTGCGGAACCGTCACGTGCGACTCATCGATGACGACGAGGAAGTCGTCGGGAAAGTAGTCGAGAAGGCAGTGCGGGGCCTCGCCGACGGCACGCTGGTCGATGTGCCGCGAGTAGTTCTCGATGCCGGAGCAGAAGCCGATCTGTTCCATCATCTCGAGGTCGAAGTTCGTGCGCATGCGCAGCCGTTGGGCCTCAAGCAGCTTGCCCTCGCGCTCGAGCTGCGCCAGACGCCACTCGAGCTCCTCGCGGATCGTCACGATGGCCTTCTGCATCACCTCGGTGCTTGCGACGTAGTGCGAACCGGGGAAGACGGCGATGGAGTCGAGCTTGCGCACGACGTCGCCGGTGAGCGGATGCAGGCTGTAGAGCGCCTCGATCTCGTCGCCGAACATCTCGATGCGGATCGCGAGTTCTTCGTACATTGGGATGATCTCGATGGTGTCGCCGCGCACCCGGAAGTTTCCGCGGGAGAAGTCGATGTCGTTGCGCTGGTACTGCATCGAGACGAACTTGCGCACGAGCCAGTCGCGACTCACCTTCTGGCCCACCTGCAGAGCCACCATGGCGTTCATGTACTCGTCCGGCGTGCCGAGTCCGTATATGCAGGACACGGTCGACACCACGATCACGTCGCGCCGGCTGAGCAGCGAGTTCGTCGTGGAGTGGCGCAGGCGTTCGACCTCGGCGTTGACCGAGCTGTCCTTCTCGATGAAGGTGTCCGTCTGCGGCACGTACGCCTCTGGCTGGTAGTAGTCGTAGTACGACACGAAGTACTCAACGGCGTTGTTCGGCATCAGCTCGCGGAACTCGTTGGCCAGCTGGGCGGCGAGGGTCTTGTTGTGCGCGAGCACCAGCGTCGGGCGCTGGACGGCCTCGATCAGCCACGCGGTGGTCGCCGACTTTCCCGTTCCGGTTGCACCGAGCAGCACGACGTCCGTCTCACCGGCGTTGATGCGGGCGGAGAGGTCGGCGATCGCGCCGGGCTGGTCACCGCTCGGTGTGTAGTCGCTGACGACCTCGAACGGGCGAACGGCGCGGGTGGGTTCCATGGATCAAGTCTACGGACGCCCACCGACAGTGCGCTCGGCCAGCACCCGCATCCAGAGGTCATCGACCTGGCTCATCGTGTGGGCGAGGCTCTCGTCGGTGTCGATCACGACATCGGCGACGGCGCGTCGCTCCTCGTCGCTGGCCTGGGAATCAACGCGGGCGTTCGCGTGCGCGGGGTCGAGGCCCCGCTCCTCGACCAGCCGGGCGACCCGCGTCTTCTTCGGCGCCTCCACCACGACGATGAGGTCGAATGGCTCTGTGGCGCGCCCGGCCTCCACGAGCAGTGGGATGTCCTGGACCACGATGGCGTCCGGGTCGGCTGCTGCGGCCTCGGCCTTGAGCTTCTCGCCCAGCTCGCGAACCGCCGGGTGCACGATGGCGTTCAGCCTGGCCCGCGCGTCGTCGTCGTGGAAGATCACGGCGCCGAGCTTCTCGCGGTCCAGCGAGCCGTCGGCGTGCAGGACACCGTCGCCGAACTCCTCGCGGATGCGGGCGAGCGCCGGCGTACCCTGCTCGACGACCTTGCGGGCGAGGACGTCCGAGTCGATCAGGATCGCGCCATGTTGAACGAGACGGCGGGCGACCGTCGATTTACCCGAGGCGATGCCGCCCGTCAATCCGATGAGATACACAGTCAGAGTCTAGACGTGCCGGGCAGCGGGCATCCATGTCAGACTCGGCACATGCTCGAGTTCCTCACCGGAAGCGCTCTGGCCGCATCCGCCGGCCTGAATGCCTACATCCCGCTGCTTCTCATCGGGCTCGGCTCGCGCTTCACCGGCCTGATCGAGCTGCCGCCGAACTGGGTTTGGCTGCAGAACGAGTGGGTGCTCGGCATCCTCGCCGTGCTCCTCGTGCTCGAGATCCTGGCGGACAAGGTGCCGGGGGTCGACTCGGTGAACGACATCGTCCAGACCGTCGTCCGGCCGACATCCGGTGGTCTCGCCTTCGGCTCCGGCAGCTCGGCGACGACGGTCGCCATCACCGATCCGGCCGCATTCTTCAGCTCGAATCAGTGGGTGCCGATCGTGATCGGCGCCGTGATCGCCCTGGCCGTGCACCTGGCGAAGCTCAGCGTGCGGCCTGTCGCCAATGCGCTCACGGCCGGTCTCGCCGCGCCCGTTCTCAGTACCGCGGAGGATGTCAGCAGCGTCGTGATCTCCGTGCTCGCGATTCTGGCCCCCGTCCTCGCGCTGCTCGCGATGATCGGCGGCGTTGTACTGCTCGCACGCTGGATCGCCCGGCTCAGGCGCACTCGCCGAGCCACGGTGCAGCAAGCCAGCTCTCCGTAACGTAGGGGAGCAGAATCGTCGCGGCCCGTGTCTCCGGGTGCGCATCCAGCACGGCCTCGATCCGCGCGATCATGGCGGCCCGCTCCGACTCACCCGCGACCAGGTAGTAGCTGCGCGTCGTCGCGAGCTTCAGGATGCCGGCCCGGTCCGTGCGCTGGGTCCAGCGCTCGACCTTCCGCCCGAGGACCGTCATGCCGGCGCCCAGCGTCGGCACGAAGGCGGTGCCGTTCAGATCGGCGTTCATCGCCGTCGACAGCGCCGCCACCCAGGGAATGCTGTCGTCGCGGCTGTTCCAGATCAGCCCGAGTCTGCCCCCTGGTCGCAGCACCCGGACCACCTCGCGCGTCGCGAGCTCCTCGTCCATCCAGTGCCAGGCCTGGGCGACCGTCACCAGGTCGACGCTGGCGGCCGGCAGCGGGATCTGCTCGCCGCTGCCGACGATGGTCGTGAGTTGCGGCATCCGCTCGGCGGCGACGCGCAGCATGTCGGCGGAGGGATCGACAGCGGTGACCCTGTCGCCGAGCGCGAGCAGGGCGGCGCTCAACTTGCCCGTCCCGGCCGCGAGGTCGAGAACATCCTGCGGGGCGGATGCCGCACCGCGGAGCCACCGAACGCTCTGCTCCGGGTAGCCGGGGCGGTGTCGGTCGTAGCCGTCGGCGCCGTGCTGGAAGGACTCTGCGTGCTGCTGGAGGCGTCCGATCTGCATGGGACCAGCCTAGGCACGGCCGGCGGTCGCTGCGACGGGTCAACGACGAAACGGGCCGGTCCAGAAGGACCGACCCGTTTCGCTGCGTTCAACCCCGCGTTGCGGCGTGGTGAGCGCTGGTGATGCTAGTTGCCGCCAGAGAGCTTCTCGCGCAGTGCGGCGAGGGACTCGTCATCGGCAAGCGTGCCACCGGTGGCGGACTCGCTCGAGAAGGTGGAACCGGCCGCAGCGGCTTCGCCGGCAACGGCAGCCTCTTCGTTCGCGGTTGCAACCTGCTTCTTGTGGGCCTCCCAGCGAGCCTGGGCGGCAGCGTACTGCTGCTCCCACACCTCGCGCTGGGTGTCGAAGCCCTCGCGCCACTCGTTCGTCTCCGGGTCGAAGCCCTCGGGGAACTTGTAGTTGCCCTGGTCGTCGTACTCGGTGAGCATGCCGTAGAGGGCCGGGTCGAACTCGGTGCCCTCGGGGTCGACGTTCTCGTTGGCCTGCTTGAGGCTCAGCGAGATGCGGCGACGCTCGAGGTCGATGTCGATGACCTTGACGAAGACCTCGTCGCCGACCGAAACGACCTGCTCAGCAAGCTCAACGTGCTTGCCGGAGAGCTCGGAGATGTGAACGAGGCCCTCGATGCCCTCTGCAACGCGAACGAACGCGCCGAAGGGGACGAGCTTCGTGACCTTGCCCGGTGCAACCTGGCCGATGGCGTGGGTGCGGGCGAAGACCTGCCACGGGTCCTCCTGCGTTGCCTTGAGCGACAGCGACACGCGCTCGCGCTCGAGGTCAACCTCGAGGATCTCGACGGTGACTTCCTGGCCAACCTCAACAACCTCGCTGGCGTGCTCGATGTGCTTCCAGCTGAGCTCGGAGACGTGCACGAGGCCGTCAACGCCGCCGAGGTCGACGAACGCACCGAAGTTGACGATCGAGGAGACGACGCCCTTGCGGACCTGGCCCTTCTGAAGGTTGTTCAGGAAGGTGGTGCGGCTCTCAGACTGAGTCTGCTCAAGCAGGGCGCGACGCGAAAGCACAACGTTGTTGCGGTTCTTGTCGAGCTCGAGGATCTTGGCCTCGATCTCCTGGCCGAGGTACGGCGTGAGGTCGCGGACGCGGCGAAGCTCGATGAGCGAAGCCGGGAGGAAGCCACGGAGTCCGATGTCAACGATGAGGCCACCCTTGACGACCTCGATGACCGAACCGGTGACAACGCCATCGGCGTCCTTGATCTTCTCAACGTCGCCCCACGCACGCTCGTACTGTGCGCGCTTCTTGGACAGGATGAGACGACCTTCCTTGTCCTCCTTCTGGAGAACGAGGGCCTCGACGGTGTCGCCAACGTTGACGACCTCGCTGGGGTCAACGTCGTGCTTGATGGACAGCTCACGCGAGGGAATGACACCCTCGGTCTTGTAGCCCACGTCGAGGAGAACCTCGTCGCGGTCGATCTTCACAACGGTGCCCTCGATGAGGTCACCGTCGTTGAAGAACTTCAGAGTCTTTTCGACCGCGGCGAGGAAGTCTTCAGCAGATCCGATGTCATTGATGGCGACCTGCTTGGGTGCCTTGGCGGTCGTTACGATTGTCATGTAGTAGATGCTCCAGTACGGACAAGTTCGGGCCACTCACAGCGGTAGAGCTGAATGGGATACTGCGAGGGGCATACGGATAGATCGTCACAAACGTGACGTTCTAGCTTAGCCGTTTCCCCGCTGCAGCTACAAGTCGAAGCTGAGGTCTGACAGGTCGATGCCAGCCAGATCGATTCCGTCGAGCAGCGACACGTCGAGCTCGGCGATGTTCAGCCCGAAATCGACGATGAGATGCGCGGTGTGCAGGACGTCCAGCAGGTCCAGCACATCGAGTGGGTCGAGCCTCCCCGATTCCGCGAGCTCCCTGTGCTCGGTCTCCAGCACCCTCGCCCACTCCCGCTCCTGACCGAACAGCACCGCATACGGCAACAGCTTCTCATTCAGCACGAACGCCTCCAGCCGCCCATCCGGGGTGTCGATTCCGTGCCGCAGCGCACCATCGGGCGATTGCAGGAAGCGCAGCCGATCGGCCTCGGCCAGTTCGATGTAGTCGCGGAGGCCGGCCAGGTGATCGCGCAGCTCGAAGGATGCGGGCGAGACGCTGCGCCACTCGGCAGGCATGGCCCCGATCGCCGTGACCGTCATGGCGGCGGCCGGCAGGCTCAGAAGCAGCCACAGCCCGGTCCCTGGCCCGACGAGCGCAGCGATCACGAAAATGATGAGGCCGAGAACGGCGACAAGGCGCAGCACGATCGCCGGCCAGCGTCGCAGCGGTCCGACCAGTCCTGCCTGTTCGAGGCGACGGGCAACGCCCTGCCGCACGCTCCGGAGCGCCCGGCCGAGCTTCGCGTCGCGCCGCAGCACACGACGCACGCGTTTCGACGAGCGAGACGCGCCGAAGAGGGTGACGAGCAGTTCGTGCTGTTCCGCGTCCAGCGGCGGACCGTCGAGCAGCTCGATCCGCAGCGCGCCCCTCGCCTCCGTCTGTGCTCGGCCGGCGTCCGGGGCGATGAAGCGGATGTTCCGCCGCACGGCGAGGTTCACCAGCTCGGCCGCGACGGCCCGCTTCTCCGTGCGGTCGAGCACGGCGGCGGTGAGCAGATTCATGCCGCTGGGAGCGCTGTACTGCGCAATGCGGCCAGGCCGCCGCCGCAGATCGAACCGCACCAGGAGCGCGGCGGTCGCGGTGGCAGCCAGCAGAACGAGGCAGATCAGGGCGACGCCGTTCATCGCGGCTGCCGCTCGGCGACGATTGCGCGGATCGCCGGCTCGAGCTCTGGGTACGCGAACTCGTAGCCGTGCTGCTGCAGCCGCTCCGGCAGCACCCAGCGGCTCTTCAGCACGAGTTCGGTCTCGGTGCGGATCGCCGCCGAGCCGAGCTCCAGCATCCACCGGCTGGTCGGCAGCCCGAACGGCGCACCGACGATGCGGCGAAGCGCCAGCATCACGGTGGCGTTGTCGCTCACCGCCGGGGCCGAGACGTTCACGACGCCGTCGATCTCCGGATGCCGTTCCACGAAGTCGATGGCGCCCGCAACGTCATCGATGTGCACCCAGCTGAATTTCTGGCGGCCCGCCGTGTGACGGTTCTCGTGGAACGTTCCGGCGGCCCTGCGCTTCGCCGTGGCCGGCCACCGCCCGTCGTGCTGCGCCCCGCCGAGTCCGAATCGGGCCAGGTTCACCAGCGGGATGAGTGCGCTGCCGTCCCCGAGCACGATCGCCATGCGCAGCGCGACCCGTCGCGTGTTCGGCAGCTCCGCGGCGAAGAAGGCGCGCTCCCATGTCGTGGCGATCGACACGGAGAAGCCGGTTCCGATCTCTCCCCCGGTCTCCGTCATGGGCCGGTCGTCGGCGTGACGGTAGATCGTCGCGGTCGAGGAGTTGACCCAGAGCGTCGGCGGCCGCACGCAGGCCGCGACCGCCTCGCAGAGTTCCCGCGTCGTCTCGACCCGTGAACGGAGGATCTCGGCGCGGTTGACGGCCGTGTAGCGGCAGTTGACGCTCTTGCCGGCCAGGTTGATGAGCAGATCGGCGCCGTCCAGCAGCGCGGCGATCGCCGCGGCGTCGCCCCATGCGGCATCCGCCCCGCTGCGCCCGATCGTCGCCACGTGATCGCCGGCGGCGCGATACTTCGCGCTGAGGTACTGCCCGATGAAGCCGGAAGCCCCCGCGATGACGACACGCCTGCTCATCGCTCCCCGTCCCTCGAGCGGCTCTCGTAGTGGAACGAGCCCGAATACTCGTAGAGCCTACCGAGCAGCGGCGCACTCAGTTCCACGACACGATGCCATCGCAACCGCTTCGACGGATCCGCTCAGGGCTTCGCGGGCGACGCTGCTCCTCCGTCGCGGCGCCGCTCGCTCGAGCCAACGTGCAGAGAAGCGCACCGCACCCAACGCCGGCCGCCAAAACCCCACGCTGGCTCGAGGGAGCAGCCGAGGAACGAGGCCGCGACCGAAGCCGAGTGTCAGGCGAGGAGGCTCGCCTTGAGTGTGTCGAGGCCGACACCGCCCAGGTCGAGCGCGCGCTTGTGGAACTCCTTGATGTCGAAGCCGGCACCCGCGCGGGCGGCGGCGTCATCGCGCAGCTGCTCCCAGATGCGTTGCCCCACCTTGTACGACGGCGCCTGCCCCGGCCAGCCGAGGTAGCGGTTCACCTCGAATCGCACGAAGCCGTCGTTCATGTTGACATTCTCGCGAAGGAACTCGAATGCGTACTCCGCCGTCCACGCCCCGTTGCCGTCGGGCCGCTGCTTGCCGAGGTGCACGCCGATGTCGAGCACCACGCGCGCAGCGCGCATGCGCTGCCCGTCGAGCATGCCGAGGCGGTCGGCCGGGTCATCGAGGTAGCCGAGCTGTTCCATCAGCCGCTCCGCGTAGAGGGCCCAGCCCTCTGCGTGCCCGGAGGTGCCGGCGAGCTGCCTGCGCCAGGTGTTCAGCGTCGCCCGGTTGTAGACGGCCTGGCCGATCTGCAGGTGATGGCCCGGAACGCCCTCGTGGTACACGGTCGTGAGCTCGCGCCAGGTGTCGAACTCGGTGACGCCCTCCGGCACCGACCACCACATGCGGCCAGGCCGGGAGAAGTCGTCGGTGGGCTGCGTGTAGTAGATCCCACCCTCCTGCGTCGGCGCGATCATGCACTCCAGGGTGCGGATCTCCTCCGGAATGTCGAAGTGGCTGCGCCCGAGCTCGGCGACGGCCCGATCGCTCGTCTCCTGCATCCAGCGCTGCAGCGCCTCCGTGCCATGGAGCTTGCGGCTCTGGTCGGTGTCGAGGAAGGCGATGGCCTCCTCGACGGAGGCGCCGGCCTTGATCTCGTTGGCGATGCTCTTCTGCTCTGCGACCATGCGGGCGAGCTCGTCGATACCCCACTCGTATGTCTCGTCGAGGTCGATCGTCGCGCCGAGGAAGTGCTCGGACTGCAGTGCGTAGATGTCACGGCCGACGCCGTCGACGGGCGTTGCCGCATCCGCCAGCTCGTGCGCGAGGAAGTGGCTGAGCTTGTCGTAGGCGAGCAGGGACACACCGGCGCCGTCGCCGAGATGCTTCGCCAGCGATGCCGGCAGCTCGCCCGATGCGAGCGAGGCACCCGCCGCGAACTCGGTGAAGAAGCCGTCGACGGCCGCGTACTTGGCTGTCTGGGCCGCCACCTCACGCACCTGGCGCACGGCGGGTGTGACACCGGCAGCGATACCGGCGCGCAGGGTCTCGATGTAGCCGTCGACCGCGGCCGGAACCGCGGCGAGACGCAAGCTGATCTGCTCCCAGTCCTCCACCGTCGCGGTGGGCATGAGGTCGAAGATCTCGCGGATCTCCTGGGCCGGCGATGCGATCACATTGACATCTCGCAGCGGGAGCTGGGCATCGATGCTGCGCAACTGCAACGCGAGGGTGGCGCGCAGATCGGTCTTCGTGACCTCGTCGACCGCGTCGACGGGCGTCTCGGCGTCGAGCCGGCCGATCACCGTGCTGGCGGCGGCCGCCAGCTCGTCGTGGCCGGCCGGCGAGTAGTCGCCGAAGCGGCCGTTCCCCTCATTGCGGCCGATGAAGGTGCCGATCGTCGGCTGTAGCGCGACCAGGGTGTCGACCCAGTCCTCGGCGATCTGATCGATCGTCGACGGCGTGCGTGCTTCGGTACTCATCTCGTGGCTTTCCATAGCTCCGGCTCTCCGTGAAGTCTGTGCGGCCTAGTGCGCCGCGCTGTCCCAGTTGGCGCCGTGGCCCATCTGGACGTCGAGCGGCACGAGCAGCTCTGCCGCTCCCCCCATGCCATCGCGCACAATCTTCTCCAACGCATCGGCTTCACCGGGCGCGACCTCGAAGATCAACTCATCGTGTACCTGCAACAGCATGCGTGAACGCAGCTCCTGGGTGACGATCTCGTTCTCGATGGTGATCATGGCGCGCTTCATGATGTCGGCGGCCGATCCCTGGATGGGCGAGTTGAGCGCCTGGCGTTCCGCAGCCTCACGGTGCACCCGGTTCGGGCTGGCGAGGTCGGGGAACGGGCGTCGCCGGCCGAAGAGGGTCGTGGTGTAGCCGTCGACCTTGGCCTGCTCGACGACGTGACGGAGGTAGTCGCGCACGGCGCCGAAACGGCTGAAGTAGTCGGTCATGAGTTGCTTGGCTTCTGCCGTGTCGATGCGCAGTTGCTTGGAGAGGCCGAAGGCGCTGAGCCCGTAGGCGAGGCCGTACGACATGGCCTTGACCTTGTTGCGCATAGCCGGGGTGACGTCTTCCGGTTCGACGCCGAAGATGCGCGCGCCGACGAAGCGGTGCAGGTCTTCTCCGACGTTGAACGCCTCGATCAGCCCGGCGTCCTCGGAGAGGTGCGCCATGATGCGCATCTCGATCTGCGAGTAGTCGGCGGTGAGCAGCGTCTCATAGCCGTCGCCGACATGGAAGGCGGCGCGGATGCGGCGGCCGTCTTCCGTGCGGACGGGGATGTTCTGCAGATTGGGGTCGTTCGACGCGATACGCCCCGTCGCCGTGCCGACCTGCACATAGTTGGTGTGGATCCGGCCGGTCTCGTCGATGGACTTGTCGAGCGTCTCGACGATCTGACGCAACTTCGTCGCGTCACGGTGCTCGAGGAGCAGCCCCAGGAAGGGGTGCGGGTTGCTCTGCTGCAGATCGGCGAGGGCGCCGGCATCCGTCGAGAAGCCGGTCTTGGTCGCGCGTGTCTTCGGCATGCCCAGCTCGGTGAAGAGCACCTCCTGCAGCTGCTTGGGCGAACCGAGGTTGACCTCACGCCCGATCTCGGCGAAGGCCTTCTCGGCGATTCTCGCCGCGGTCTCCCCCAGCTCGCTGGAGAGGGCGGCGAGTTCGTCGTGGCTGACCGCGACGCCGCGCAGTTCCATCTCGACGAGCACGGCCAGCGTGGGCATCTCGATGGTCTCAAGCACGCTGCGCGAGCCCTCGTCGAGCTGGGCCACGACGACCGGGGCCACCCGGAGCGCGTACCAGGCGTCGACGGGGGCGCCGGAGGGCACAGCGTCGTCTGGCACGAGCTGGTTGAGATCGGGTTGTGGAACGGTCTCATCGAGGTGGCGGGAGACGAGGTCGGAGAGGGTCTTCTCCTGCCCGCCCGGTCGCAACAGCCAGCCGGCAACGAGGGCGTCGACAGCGAGACCGTCGAAGGCGAGACCGGCGCGGCGGATCGCCTTCAGCTGGGACTTCGCGCCGCACATGATCTTCGGCGCATCACTGGCGAGCCATTCCTCGAATGGCTCGTAGTCGCTGCGGCCGGTGATCCAGGGCAGGATCACCGCCTCGGTCTCGCTGGCAACGCCGAACCCGATGGGCAGGCCGTCGATGATCTCGACGCTCAGGCCGAGCCCACCCGGGTGGGTGGCGGTGACGCGGTTCAGCCAGCCACGCAGCTCCTCGTCGAGCAGCGTTTGGGCCGTCGGGGTCGCCGGGATGTCAATGACAACGGCATCCGGCTCGGCGCCGGCCACGGCCTCAGCGCCCTCGGCGAGCTCCTGCTTGAGAACCCGGTCGAGCAGGGTGCGGAACTCGAGGCGGGCGAAGATGTCGCGAACGGCCTGCTCGTCGATCGGACCACGCTCGAGCTCCGGAACCGCGACAGGCAGTTCGAGGTCGGTGACGAGTCGGTTGAGCCGACGGTTGCGGATCGCGTTCTCTTTCTGCTCGCGCAGATTGTTTCCGACGACACCCTTGATCTCGTCGGCGTGTTCGAGGATGCCGTCGAGGCTGCCATAGAGGCCGAGCCACTTGACGGCGGTCTTCTCGCCGACCTTGCTGATGCCGATCAGGTTGTCGCTGGACTCACCGACGAGCGCCGCGACATCGGGGTACTGCTCCGGGCGGATGCCGTAGCGCTCCACGACGGCGGCCGGGTCGTACCGCTTCAGCTGTGAGACGCCCTGGGTGTTGGGGTAGAGCAGGGTGACGTCATCGTTGACGAGCTGGATGCTGTCACGGTCGCCGGAGACGACGAGCACACGGTAGCCCTCCTCCGTGCCGCGCACGGAGAGGGTGGCCAGGATGTCGTCGGCCTCGAAGTCTTCCTTCGTGATCGTGACGATGTTCATCGCGGCGAGAGCCTCCTGCAGCAGCGGGATCTGGCCGATGAACTCGGACGGGGTCTCGCCTCGCGTTCCCTTGTACTCGGGGTACTCCCGGGTGCGGAACGAGAACCGGGAGATGTCGAAGGCGACGGCGATGTGCGTCGGCTTCTCATTCTTCAACAGGTTCAACAGCATCGAGATGAAGCCGTGGATGGCATTGGTGTGCTGCCCGTCCCTGGTCTGAAAACTATCGACCGGCAGGGCGTAGAACGCCCGGAACGCCAGCGAATGGCCGTCAATGATGAGGAGGGTAGGCTTTTCTGAATCCGACACAGACACAGCCTACAAGCCGCCGCCGACAGGCATCAGGCTTGACCCGCGCTGGCCGAAATCAAAGGTGACCATGACACAGACGACCCAAGACGCCCTCGACTGGGTGTTGCAGCGCGGAATCGGTGCCCTCGCCGAGAAGATGGGCATCGAGTTCACCGAGTTCAGCGTCGAGCGGGCCGTCGGCCGCATGCCCGTCGAGGGCAACACGCAGCCGGCGATGTTGTTGCACGGCGGTGCCTACGTCGTGCTCGGCGAGTCGCTCGGTTCCATGGCGGCGAACCTTTGGGCCGGGGCGGGCCGCCTGGCCGTCGGCATCGAGATCAATGCGACGCACACCCGCTCGGCCACCTCCGGTTTCGTCACGGGCGTGTGCACGCCGATCCACCTCGGACGCACGCTGACGACGCACGAGATCGCTGTAAGCGACGAGCAGGGTCGCCGCTGCTCCACGATCCGCATCACGAACCTCATCAAGGAGCTGCCGCAGCAGGCCTAGCCGATCCGGGGTTAACGAACGAAGAGCGGATGCCATCGGCATCCGCTCTTCGCGTGAAAGTCGTGTTGCTCGGCGCCGTTACTTCTTGGCGCTGAGCTGCTCGATGATCGCCTGTGCGACGTCGTGCATGGTGAGGCGGCGATCCATGGACGCCTTCTGGATCCAGCGGAACGCCTCGGGCTCGGTGAGGCCCATCTTCTCGTTGAGCAGGCCCTTGGCGCGGTCGACGAGCTTGCGGGTCTCGAAGCGCTCGACGAGGTCGGTGACCTCGGCCTCGAGGGCGATGATCTGGGCGTAGCGGGCCAGGGCGATCTCGATCGCCGGCAGCAGGTCGTTCGGCGTGAACGGCTTGACGACGTAAGCCAGGGCTCCGGCCTCCGTCGCGCGCTCGACGAGCTCCTTCTGGCTGAACGCGGTCAGCAGGACGACGGGCGCGATGTGGCCCTTGCTCAGGCGCTCGGCCGCGGAGATACCGTCGAGCTGGGGCATCTTGACGTCCATGATGACGAGGTCAGGGCGCAGTTCGGTTGCCAGTGCGACCGCGGTCTCACCATCACCGGCCTCGCCTACGACCTCGAAACCGTTGTCACGCAGAATCTCGACGATGTCGAGACGAATCAGGGACTCGTCCTCTGCGACGACGACGCGGCGGGGCGGAGCTGGGGTGTTGTCTGTGTCGGTCACGGGTTCAAGCTTACGGTATTCTGATCGAGGTCTTGTGCGCCGGTGTGGCGGAATGGCAGACGCGGAGCACTCAAAATGCTTTGTCGAGAGACGTGTGGGTTCGAGTCCCACCACCGGCACAATACAAATTTCACCCTGTCACGGCCGGGCCCTGCCCGCTAGAACGGCGGCGGATCCGGGTACGTCGATTCGCCCGCCGGCGGTCGGTCCGGCCGAGTATCGAGCGGCGGGCCCGCTCGTGCGCCGCGGGTGCAGCCGATCGTGCTGGCCGGGGCTGTCACGACGCCGTGCCCCGTCGGCGAGAGCCGTCGAAGTGTGCCGTCATCGCCCTGCCAAGCACGCCAGCGGACATGAGGCTGACGTTCCGGTGGTGCGGTGAGGCCCGGGAACAGTTCGCGCATGCGGCGCGGGTGAGGATCCAGTGCCAGCGGGGTGCCTTCAGCAGGGTCGACGAGCACACGACGGAACGTCTTCGCTTGGATTGCGAGGCCGCGCGCGACGTCGGCGGGAATCGAACCGTAGCCGTGGAGCACGGCCGGCTCATCCGACTGCCCGATGAGGCTGTGCACCCCTATGGTGATCTGCGGCACAGCAACGAAGACCTCAGGACTGCTGAACGCCAGCGCCGGCATCGCGGTCGCCGGGGTGCCGTCGATGAGTGTTGGCGCCGGCCGGCCGAGCAGCAACTCCACGGCGACGTCGGCCTCGAGCTGCGCGTGGGTGCTCGATGCGGAGATCGCCGCGAGTCGCTCGTGGTCGTCCGCATCGGCGGCGTCAGCGGCATCTCGCTCCGCCTGATCGGCCAGGTGGCTGACGCGCTCAGCAACCGACCACGCCTTGTCTGCCTCCAGGTAGAGCTTCAGCCAGGCCATGCCGTCCTCGGCTGGCTCGAACACGACGCGGCGTTCTGCGCGGCTGTGCGCGGCACGCACCGCCAGCGCTTCCGGGCTGATCCGCTCCTGGAGTCGTCTCACGCTCTGCCGGAACTGTGTCGGAGATTGGACGCGGGCCTTCGGGAGTGCAGCTGCCTCAAAGCTCGCGTGCAGCTCCGGCGGCAGGGTGACCGTTCCGGCGAGGAACTCACGCGCGTGCCGCTGGCTGATGTCTCCGGAGGCGAGCGCGATCAGCGTGCTCGGAAAGACATTGACGAGTTGTTGGGCCTCATACATCAACGAGTGCAGAGTGCGTTCGTGCATACGAAGAACGAGAGCGATCTCGGCGATCAGGCTGCGCCGGGCGAATTCCTCGTCCAGTGAGCGCCGCCCGCCCAGTGGGTCGGCGATCGCACGAGCCCGCCGTCTGGCCGCCTCGATCACACGGTACGTTTCGGCCTGTGCATAGCCGAGGTATGCGTTGGCCTCCCCCAGCTCGAAGAGGAACTCGCCGAGCACGGGGTCGCCGGATATGGCATCCTGCCCACTCGGCTGGCCCTCGACGACGTCGTCCATGACTTGAGCATCGCATCGACCACCGACACGGCTTTGTGCGCGTGAGGTTTGAGCGATGCCGGGCTGGGGCGATGTCGGGGACCGCGTGTAGCGTCGGGGAGATGGAAGACGTGCGCGACTTCACCATCAGCATCCCGGATGCCACGCTGCTCGATCTGCGTGAGCGACTCGAGCGCACGCGTTTCGCGCGGCCGATCGGCTCCGAGTGGGATGGCGGAACCGACCCGGAGTATCTCGCCCGCTTCGTCTCGTCCTGGGCACGCGATTACGACTGGCGAAACAGCGAAGCGACCCTGAACCGCTTGCCGCAGAGGCTCGTCCGCGTGTCGGGCACCGACATTCACGTCATCCACGTCGGTGCACGGCCGACATCAGATCAAGCGCCTGCACTCCCCCTGATCCTCACTCACGGCTGGCCGAGCTCCTTCTTCGAGTTCCTCCCCGTGATCGGCCCGCTGACCGATCCCGCGGCGCACGGTGGTGACGCGGCGGACGCCTTCGACGTCATCATCCCCTCGCTCCCCGGGTTCGGCTTCTCGTCTCGACTCGCAGCGGGCCCAACGGAGCCATCGCGGATCGCCGAGCTCTGGGTCGAACTCATGGACAAGCTCGGCTACGGCCGCTTCGGCGCCTACGGCGGCGACATCGGATCGCACGTCACCAACTTCCTCGGAGCCAGGCACGCCGATCGCATGATCGGCGTGTTCACGCACCACCCGAACCTGCACCCGGACATCGACCCGGCGGTCCCCCTGTCGCCCGCCGAGGAGCGCTACCTCCGGCAGCGCGGCGAGGATCGCGGTGACACGGATGACAGCTATGCGGCGATACAGGCTGCGCGACCCGACTCGCTCGCTGCTGGACTCTCCGATTCGCCCTCCGGCCTCGCCGCCTGGTTGATCGAGAAGTACCGCGAATGGAGTGATTGCGATGGACGGCTCGACTCGGCGATCGACCGCACGACCCTGATGGACATCATCACCCTGTACTGGGTCACCAACTCAATCAGCAGTTCGTTCCTGCCCTACCGCGACGACGCGGCATCGCCGTCGCTGCCCCCGGTCACCGCCCCGGCCGGGCTGATTCTCTCACCAGAGGATGCCGCATATCCGCGCGAGTTCGCGGCCAGGACCTACCGCGACATCCGCCTCTGGCGGGGGCCGGAAGCCGGCGGTCATTTCCTCGCACTCGAACGGCCGGACCGCCTCATCCGAGACCTCCGCGACTTCTATCGACCATTCCGCGCGACGCTGGCCGAGCGGGGCTAGCGCCCCCGCAGCTCGCGCCGCAGGATCTTTCCGGCGCTCGACTTCGGGATGGCATCGATGAACTCGACAACGCGCACCTTCTCGTGCGGCGCGACACGACCGGCAACGAACGCGATCACCTCATCGGCGCTGAGCGCAGCACCGGGCTGCAACACGACGAATGCCTTCGGGATCTCCTGGCCGTCCTCGTCGTCGGCCCCGACGACCGCGGCATCCGCGATGCCGCCGTGCTGCAGCAGGATCGCCTCGAGCACCGCGGGGGCCACCTGATAGCCCTTGTACTTGATGAGTTCCTTGAGCCTGTCGACGATGCGGTAAATCCCCTCGGCGTCAACCGTCGCCAGGTCACCGGTGTGCAGCCAGCCGTCCTCGTCGATGGTCGCGGCCGTCTCGTCCGGCTTGCCGAGGTAGCCTGCCATCACCTGCGGGCCACGCACGAGCAACTCCCCTGGCTCGCTCTGCCCTGCATCCGGCACCACGACGTCCTGGCCCGTCTCGGGGCCGATGACGCGCGACTCGGTGTTCGGCAGCGCGAACCCGACGCTCGAGCGGTCGATGTCGGGGCGGGCGAGCGGGATGACGTGCGTCGCCGGGCTCGCCTCCGTCATGCCGTAGCCCTGCGCGACGATGCACCCGAGCCGCGTCGCGACCGCCTCGGCCAGCGCGCCGTTCAGCGGGGCCGCCCCCGAGAAGACGACCTTCACGCTGGAGAGGTCGTAGGCGCTGACAACCGGGTGCTTGGCCAGTGCGACGGCGATCGGCGGAGCGATGAAGAGCCAGTTGCAGCGGTGCTCGCTGGTGATGCGCAGGAACTCCACCAGATCGAAGCGCGGCATCGTGACGAGCACCGCGCGCAGGGTGAGCGCGTAGTTCAGCAGCACGGTCAGGCCATAGATGTGGAAGAAGGGCAGCACGGCGAGCACCCGCTCGCCCCTCTCGACGCCGATGGCGCCGATGCCCTGCGCGACGTTCGCGACGAGGTTCGTGTGAGTGAGCATGACGCCCTTGGGACGCCCCGTCGTGCCGGAGGAGTACGGCAGCACGGCGATGTGGGTCGCCGGGTCGAAGCTGATCTCCGGCGCCGGCTCCCCCGCCGTCAGGAGGTCAGGCAGCGACGGATGACCCTCTGCACCGTCGAGCACGACGATCCGCTCGACTGGGATGCCGGCCTCGGCCGCCGCGGCGGCCGCACCGGCGAGCAGCGGCGACACCGTGAAGATCCAGCTCGCACCGGAATCCTTCAGCTGGGCGCCGATCTCTTCCGCCGTGTACAGCGAGTTGATCGTCGTCACGGTCGCGCCGGAACGCAGAATGCCGTGGAAGACCGAGGCGAACGCCGGGATGTTCGGGCAGAGGAGCCCGATCACGTCACCGAGCACGACGCCCCGCGCGGCCAGGGCCCCCGCGATGGCGTTGACGTGGGCGAGCAACTCTCCGAAGGTCGTTTCGGCCCCCGACGCCCCATCGATGATCGCGACGGAGCCGCGATCCTCCTCACTCAAACCTCCGAACACCGATTCATACACGCTGACCGCCGGAATGTGCACATCGGGCAAGAGGCTTGCTGGCATCGCTGTCTCCTTTGAGAGTGATGAAGCTGTGCGCACACGCTATCGTGCGATGCCGGGCATGCGAAAGGCCCGATTGCCTGCGAAAGGCCCGATTACATGCGAAAGGCCCGGCTCTCTCGAACCGGGCCTTCCCGAGCGGCGAACTAGCTGCGCTTGTACGCGGGAGCCGCCTCGTTGTGGACATCGCCGACGACATGCACACGGATGTCGTTGGTCGAGCCGACGATTCCGGGAGGGGATCCGGAGATGACGACGACCTTGTCACCGACCTCTGCGAGGCCCTGGCCGAGCAGCACATCGTCGACCTGACCGATCATCTGGTCGGTGTGGGTGACGCGGTCGACCAGGTAGGTCTGGATGCCCCAGGTCAGTGCCAGGCGGCGGCGGATGCCGGGCTCCGGCGTGAACGCGACCATGGGGATCTTCGAGCGGATGCGCGACATGCGGCGGGCAGAGTCACCGGACTCGGTGAAGACGCAGAGGAACTTGGCGTCGACGAAGTCGGCGACATCGGCGGCGGCGAGGGTGATCGCCCCACCCTGCGTGCGGGGCTTGACCGTGAGCGGCAGGATGCGCTCCAGGCCATGCTCCTCGGTCGAGTCCACGATGCGTGCCATGGTCTGCACGGTCACGACCGGGTACTCGCCGACGCTGGTCTCACCGGAGAGCATCACGGCGTCTGCACCGTCGAGGACGGCGTTGGCGACGTCCGAGGTCTCTGCACGGGTCGGAACCGGGCTGGAAATCATCGACTCGAGCATCTGCGTGGCGACGATGACCGGCTTGGCCATGCGGCGGGCCAGCTCGACGGCGCGCTTCTGCACGATCGGCACGGCCTCGAGCGGAAGCTCGACGCCGAGGTCGCCACGGGCGACCATGATCGAGTCGAAGGCGTCGACGATTCCCTCGAGGGCCTCGACGGCCTGCGGCTTCTCGATCTTGGCGATGACGGGAACGCGGCGTCCCACCTCGTCCATGATCTCGTGCACGCGAGTGATGTCTTCTGCGTTGCGCACGAAGGAGAGGGCGATCAGGTCGGCGCCGAGCTCGAGGCCCCAGCGCAGATCGTCTTCGTCCTTCTCGGAGAGTGCGGGCACGTTCACGGCAACGCCGGGCAGGTTGATGCCCTTGTTGTTCGAGACGGTGCCGGCGACGATCGTCTTGGTCGTGACGACGACGCCGTCGGTCGAGACGACCTCGACGCGCACCTTTCCGTCGTCGATCAGCAGGAAGTCGCCCGGCTTCACGTCGCCCGGGAGTCCCTTGTAGGTGGTTCCACAGATCTCCTTGGTGCCGAGGATGTCCTCGGTGGTGATCTTGAAGATGTCGCCCTCTGCGAGCTCGTGCGGCCCGTCAGAGAACTTTCCGAGTCGGATCTTGGGGCCCTGCAGGTCGACCAGCACGGCCACGGCGCGGCCGGAGTCGTTGGCGGCCTTGCGCACGTTCTGGTAAACGCCCTCGTGCACGTCGTAGGTGCCGTGGCTCAGGTTCATGCGGCAGACGTCGACACCGGCATCGATGATCGCTCGGATCTGTTCATAGCTGGACGTTGCCGGTCCGAGGGTTGCGACGATTTTCGCGCGTCTCATGTTTTGTACTCCGTACTTTGTGCCCGAATGGGCTCAGATGGGTTCTTGTCCGCGGCGGAGCGTTCGTTGGCTCCGCCGCGGAAAGTATTTAGAGGCTGAAGCCTCGGTCGGTCGGTTTGACCGGGGAGGGGAGCAGCGTCTCCCCTTCAAGGTACCGGTCTACGGCTGCGGCCGCAGCTCGGCCCTCTGCGATGGCCCAGACGATCAGAGATTGTCCGCGTCCGGCGTCGCCGGCGATGAAGACGCCCTCGTGGCTGCTCTGGTAGTCGGACTCACGGCTGAGGTTGCCGCGCTCGTCGAAACCGAGCTCCAGCTGTGGGCTGATGAGGTCCGTCTCCGGCCCGGTGAAGCCGAGGGCCAGGAGTACGAGGTCAGCGGGGATCTCGCGCTCGGTACCCGACTTCGGCACCCGACGGCCGTCGACGAACTCGGTCTCCGCCACGCGAACCGCGCGCAGCTGGCCGTCCTCGTTCGCGAGGAACTCGACGGTCGACGCGAGGTACTCACGGCTTCCGCCCTCCTCGTGGGCACTCGAGATCTCGAAGACCAGCGGGTCCATCGGCCACGGCTGGTGGCTGGGCCTGCTGTGCCCTGGCTGCTTGCCGATGGCCAGGTTGGTGACGGATGCCGCACCCTGGCGGTGTGCGGTGCCGATGCAGTCGGCACCGGTGTCGCCGCCTCCGAGCACGACGACATGCTTGCCGTCGGCCACGATCTGGTTCTCGACGCTGTCGCCGGCGCCGACGCGGTTGGCCTGCACCAGGTACTCCATCGCGAAGTGCACGCCGGGCAGGTCGCGCCCCGGGATCGGCAGGTCGCGCGGAACGAGGGCGCCGGTTGCGACCACGACGGCGTCATAGCGCCGGCGCAGTTCGTCCCAGCTGATGTCGACACCGATGTTCACGCCGGGGCGGAAGCGCGTGCCCTCGGCGGTCATCTGCGCGAGGCGCGCCTCGATGTGGCGCTTCTCCATCTTGAAGTCGGGGATGCCGTAGCGCAGCAGGCCGCCGATGCGGTCGTCGCGCTCGAAGACGGCGACGGTGTGACCGGCACGGGTCAGCTGCTGGGCTGCGGCGAGACCGGCCGGACCGGAACCGACGACGGCAACGGTCTTGCCGGTCAGGCGGCCGGGCAGGTGCGGCGTCACCCAGCCGTTGTCGAAGGCCTGGTCGATGATCGACACCTCGACCTGCTTGATCGTGACGGCCGGCTGGTTGATGCCGAGCACGCAGGCCGATTCGCAGGGCGCGGGGCAGAGCCGGCCGGTGAACTCCGGGAAGTTGTTCGTCGCGTGCAACCGCTCGCTGGCCGCGTGGCCCTCACCGCGGTACATCAGGTCGTTCCACTCCGGGATCAGGTTGCCGAGCGGGCAGCCCTGGTGGCAGAACGGAACACCGCAGTCCATGCAGCGGCCGGCCTGCCGGCGCAGCTGGGTCGGGTCGCCCTGCTCATAGACCTCTTTCCAGTCCATGAGGCGCACCGACACGGGGCGCCGCGCGGGGAGCTCACGCTCGGTCGTCTTCAAGAAGCCTTTGGGGTCAGCCACCGGTCACCTCCAGGATGCGTGTCCAAACGAGGTCGCCGTCGGGGTCGAGGCCCTCGGCTTCCGCGTTCTTTCGAGTTTCGAGAACCGCTGCGTAATCGCGCGGCAAGACCTTGACGAAGCGGGATGCCGTCTGGTCGAAGTCGTCGAGCATGCGCGCTGCGACGGGTGAATCGGTCTCGGCGAGGTGCCGTTCGAGCAGGTCGCGCACGATCTCACGATCGGCGCTGCCCAGCTCGAGCAGCTCGAGCTCGCCGCTCGCGAGGGAATCGCGGTTGACGCGCTCACGCTTGAGCTCGTAGACGTAGGCGGTTCCGCCCGACATGCCGGCGCCGAGGTTGCGCCCGGTTCCGCCGAGGATGAGCGCGAGGCCACCTGTCATGTACTCGAGGGCGTGGTCGCCGACGCCTTCGACGACGGCGGTCGCACCCGAGTTGCGCACGAGGAAGCGTTCGCCGACGATTCCGCGGAGGAACAGCGAGCCGCTGGTGGCGCCGTAACCGATGACGTTGCCTGCGATGACGTTGCGTTCGGCCGCGAACAGGCTGCGGCGGTCCGGACGCACCGTGATCTGACCGCCGGAGAGTCCCTTGCCGACGTAGTCGTTGGAGTCACCCTCGAGGCGCAGCGTGATGCCGCCTGGTAGGAACGCACCGAGCGACTGGCCGGCCGAACCCGTGAGGGTCACCTCGATCGAGCCGCTCGGCAGACCGTTGACGCCGTGGCGCACCGTCACCTCGTGGCCGAGCATGGTGCCGACCGCGCGTTCCGTGTTGCGGATGGGCAGCTCGATCTCGACGTGTCCGCCGTGTTCGAGCACGTCGGCCGCGCGAGCGATCAGCTGGTTGTCGAAGTGCGCCTCGAGCTCGTGCTCCTGCTCCCGTGCGCTCTGGCGCGGTTCGGAATCCGAGAAGTCCGGCCCGACGAGGATCGGCGTCAGGTCCATGCCCGATGCCTTCCAGTGATCGAGTGCCGCGGCGGTGTCGAGGAGCTCATGGTGGCCGACGGCCTCGCCGAGGCTGCGGAAGCCCAGCTCGGCCAGGTACTCGCGCACCTCCTGGGCGATGAACTCGAAGAAGTTCACGACGAACTCAGGCTTGCCCGTGAAGCGCTTGCGCAGTTCCGGGTTCTGCGTCGCGACGCCGACGGGGCAGGTGTCGAGGTGGCAGACCCGCATCATGATGCAGCCCTCCACGATCAGCGGCGCCGTGGCGAAGCCGAACTCCTCGGCACCGAGCAGCGCGCCGATGACGACGTCACGGCCGGTCTTCAGCTGTCCGTCAACCTGCACGACGACGCGGTCGCGCATGCCGTTGAGCATGAGCGTCTGCTGCGTCTCTGCCAGCCCGAGCTCCCAGGGGGTTCCGGCGTGCTTGAGCGAGTTGACGGGGCTGGCGCCGGTTCCGCCGTCGTGGCCGGAGACCAGGATGACGTCGGAGAGCGCCTTCGCGACACCGGCTGCGACAGCGCCGATGCCGGACTGGCTGACGAGCTTGGTGTGGATGCGGGCCTTCGGGTTCGCACGCTTCAGGTCGAAGATGAGCTGCTTGAGGTCTTCGATCGAGTAGATGTCGTGGTGCGGGGGCGGCGAGATGAGGCCGACACCCGGCGTGCCGTGGCGGGTGCGCGCGACCCAGGGGTAGACCTTGGTCGACGGCAGCTGGCCACCCTCGCCGGGCTTGGCGCCCTGGGCGAGCTTGATCTGGATGTCATCGGCGTGCGTGAGGTACATGCTCGTCACGCCGAAACGGCCGGAAGCGACCTGCTTGATGGCGCTGCGGCGCTCCGGGTCGAGCAGGCGGTCGAGATCCTCGCCACCCTCACCGGTGTTCGACTTCGCGCCGAGGCTGTTCATGGCGATGGCGAGGGTCTCGTGTGCCTCCTGCGAGATGGAGCCGTAGCTCATCGCGCCGGTGGAGAAGCGCTTGACGATCGACGCGACCGACTCCACCTCCTCCAGCGGAACGGCCGGGCGACGGCCGGTGCGGAGTCCGAACATCCCGCGCAGCGTCATGAGCGTCTCTGCCTGGTCGTCGACGAGCTTCGTGTACTCGCGGAAGATGTCGTAGCGGCGGGTGCGCGTCGCGTGCTGCAGGCGGAACACCGTCTCCGGGTTGAAGAGGTGGGGCGATCCGTCACGGCGCCACTGGTACTCGCCGCCGGTCTGCAGGCGCTCGTGCACCGTGACGGCTGCATCCTCCGGGTAAGCGGCGGTGTGCCGCTGCAGGTTCTCCGCCGCGATGACCTCGAGCCCGACGCCGCCGAGCTTGGAGGTGGTCCCGGTGAAGTACTGCGCGATGAACCCCTCGTCGAGGCCGATGGCCTCAAAGGCCTGGGCGCCGGAGTAGGAGGCGATCGTGGAGATGCCCATCTTCGACATGATCTTCAGGACGCCCTTGCCGAGCGCCTTGATCACGTTGGCGACGGCCTTCTCCGGAGTGACGTCGGTGATGATGCCGCTGCGCACGAGGTTCTCGCAGCTTTCCATCGCCAGGTACGGGTTCACGGCCGATGCGCCGTAGCCGATCAGCAGCGCGACGTGGTGCACCTCGCGCACATCGCCGGCCTCGACGATCAGGCCGACCTTCATGCGGTTCTCTGAGCGGGTGAGGTGGTGGTGAACGGATGCCGTCATCAAGAGCGACGGGATCGGGGCGAGGTCCTTGTTGGAGTCGCGGTCGCTCAGCACGATGAAGCGGGCGCCGGCGTCGATGGCCGCGTCGACCTCGAGGTTGAGCGCCGCCAGGCGGTCACGCATGGCGTTGACACCCTCATCGAAGCGGTAGAGGCCCCGAATGGTGACGGTGCTGCGGCTGCCGGGGTACGGGTCGATGTGCTGGATCTTCGCCAGCTCGTCGTTGTCGATCACCGGGAAGGTGAGCGAGACCTGGCGGGCGTGCTCCGGTCCGGCCTTGAGCAGGTTGTGCTCCGGTCCGACGGAGCTGCCGAGCGAGGTGACGACCTCTTCGCGGATCGAGTCCAGCGGCGGGTTCGTCACCTGGGCGAACTGCTGCGTGAAGTAGTCGAAGATCAGCCGGGGGCGCTCGGAGAGCACGGCGATCGGCGTGTCAGATCCCATGGCGCCGAGCGGCTCAGCGCCGAAGCGCGCCATCGGCGTGAGCAGCAGGCGCACCTCCTCCTCGGTGTAACCGAAGGTCCGCTGGCGACGCACGACGGATGCCGGCGGGTGCACGATGTGCTCGCGCTCCGGCAGCTCGGCGAGCTTGATGCGGCTCTCCTCGAGCCACTCCCCCCACGGCTCAGATGCCGCGAGCTCCGCCTTGATCTCGTCGTCCTCGATCAGCCGGCCGGCGACCGTGTCGACGAGGAACATCTTGCCTGGACGCAGGCGCCCCTTGCGCACGATGGTGGCCGGGTCGAAGTCGAGCACGCCGATCTCGCTGGCGAGCACGACGAGGCCGTCGTCGGTGACCACGAAACGTCCGGGACGCAGGCCGTTGCGGTCGAGGGTCGCGCCGACGAGTGATCCGTCGGTGAAGACGATCGCCGCCGGGCCGTCCCACGGCTCCATGAGCATCGAGTGGTAGTCGTAGAAGTCACGACGCTCGGTGTCGATCTCGCTCTGGTTCTCCCACGCCTCAGGAACCATCATCATGACGGAGTGCGGCAGCGACCTGCCGGAGAGCGTGAGCAGCTCAACGACCTCGTCGAAGGAGGCGGAGTCGCTGGCGCCGGGGGTGACGATGGGCAGCAGCGGGGCGAGGTCGCCGAGCAGCTCGGACTCGAGCTGCGACTGCCGTGCACGCATCCAGTTGCGGTTCCCCTGGATCGTGTTGATCTCACCGTTGTGCGCGATCATGCGGAACGGCTGCGCCAGCGGCCACGACGGGAAGGTGTTCGTGGAGTAGCGCGAGTGCACGAGGGCGAGCTTGGAGGTGAAGCGCTCGTCGGACAGGTCCGGGTAGAACGGCTCGAGCTGAAGCGTGGTGACCATGCCCTTGTAGACGAGGGTGCGGCACGACAACGAGGCGAAGTAGATCTCAAGCTCTCGCTCGGCACGCTTGCGCAGCCGGTAGGTCTGGCGGTCCAGCTCGATGCCGGACAGCGGTGCCCCGCTCGCGGCGGTACGTGCGCTCTGCACGTAGAAGGCCTGAATGGCCGGCATCGCGGCGCGGGCCAGCGTGCCGACCTCGTCGGGCCGCACGGGCACCTCGCGCCAGCCGAGGACGCTGAGGCCCTCTTCTTCCGCGATCGCGGCGAGCGAGCGCTTGATGGCTGTGCGCGCGGTCGGGTCGGTGGGGAGGAACGCGTTTCCGACGGCGTAACGGCCGGCGGCGGGAAGCTCGAAGTCCGTCACCGCCCGGAGGAAGGCATCCGGGATCTGGGTGATGATGCCTGCGCCGTCACCGGTTCCCGCATCGGAACCGATGGCGCCACGGTGCTCGAGGTTGCGCAGCGCGTCGAGCGCCGCCGTGATGATGTCGTGGCCGGCTGTGCCACGCAGCGTTGCGACCATGGCGAGGCCGCACGCGTCCTTCTCATGAGCAGGGTCGTAGAGACCCTGCCGACCCGGGATTTGACTGAACCTCGTAAAGGTGGATTGAGAAGTCACGACTGACCGTCCTCACGAATGATGTGCAAGGGGACGCCATCGGCCCGTGGGTGGGATTGTGCCGCCCCCTTGATGCGAGGGGTATTCAGCAGGACTCGGAAGTGACGAGCCTCTAGGGAAGGGGGCCGCTAGTGCTTGTGGCAGCGGCGGCAGGCTTCTGGACATCCGCGGCGCCGTTGCCGTCTTCGTCGTCTTCGAAATCTGCGTTGTCAGATTCTATATCAGCGTCGGCCGCACTCCATTCACGTCCGGGCACATAAGGGCTGATCTCGACCCCGGTGTGCCGGCGCGACTGCACGATGAAGATGACGACACCGACCGCGATCGCAACCCAGGCAGCCCAGATGTTGGTGCGTACGCCGAGGAACATCTCACTCGGGTCAACCCGGATGGCTTCGAAGAAGCTACGGCCAAGGCCGTACCAGATCAGGTATACAGCGAATGCCTTGCCCCAGCGCAGCGAGATCTTGCGCTCGAGGAACAGGATGACGGCGACGCCGAGCACGTTCCAGAGGATCTCGTAGAGGAATGTGGGGTGGAAGAGGGTGCCCTCCGGAAGACCGACGGGGAATGCCGGATTGTCCGAAGAAATTTCCAGGCCCCACGGCAAAGTCGTCGGCAAACCGTAGAGTTCGGCGTTGAACCAGTTGCCGAGACGGCCCATGGCCTGGGCCAGGAGCATGCCGGGAGCCAGCGCGTCTGCGAAGGTCCAGAAGCGGATGCCGGTCATGCGGCATCCGATGAACGCACCGACCGCGCCGCCGAGGAGGGCACCGAAGATGGCGTTGCCGCCCTCCCAGATGTACAGGGTGCGCAGCAGATCGGCTCCGGCGTAGAAGTAATCGCCCGGGTGGGTGAGCACGTGGTAGATGCGCGCGCCGATGATGCCGAGCGGCACGGCCCAGAGGATGATGTCGAGCACGATTCCCGGCTCTGCACCACGCTTGGTCAGTCGCATGCTGGTCATGATCGTCGCGGCGACGATGCCGGCCAGAATGCACAGGGCGTAGGCGTGGATGCGGAACGGACCGAGGTCGAAGTAGCTCCACTCAGGACTCGGAATGCTCAACGGTGCAAACACCAGTACTACCCTTTCGTTGGTTTCTGTGAGTCTAGACGGCGCGGCTAGGCGGCGGACTTGCCTGCAGCGAGCTGCAGGGCGAGGGCGCCGACGGCGTCGACTCCCCCGTCGGCCAGTGCCTTGACGAGAGCGGAGCCGACGATCGCGCCGTCGGCGTAGCCGAGCACCTCGCGCACCTGCTCCGGCGTCGAGATGCCGACTCCGACGCATGCGCTGGTCGAACCGGCCGCGCGTAGGCGCTCGATCAGGCCGCGGGCGGCCGCGTCGACGTCGGCGCGGGCACCGGTGATGCCCATCGTCGAGACGGCGTAGACGAAGCCGCGGCTGGCGTCGACGACGCGCCGCAGGCGTTCGGGGGTGGAGGTCGGTGCGGCTAGGAACACGCGGTCGAGACCGGTGCGCTCCGAGGCGGCGATCCAGTCAGCTCCCTCATCGGGGATGAGGTCCGGCGTGATCAGGCCGGCGCCGCCCGCCGCGGCGAGGTCGTCTGCAAAACGCTCGACGCCGTACTGCACGACGGGGTTCCAGTACGTCATGATCAGCACCGGCGCCTTCACCTGGGCGGTGATCGCCGAGATGGCGGTGAAGCCGTCGCGGAGGCGAAAGCCGTCGGCCAGCGCACTCTGGGTGGCGGCCTGGATGACGGAGCCGTCCATCACGGGATCGGAGTACGGCAGGCCCATCTCGAGGATGTCGACACCGTTCTCGACGAGGGCGACGGCGGCATCGACGCTCGCGCCGAGGCTCGGGAATCCGACCGGGAGGTAACCGATGAGGGCCCCGCTGCCGGCGTCGACCCTGGTGCGGATTGTCGCTTCGACCGAACTCATGACTGCTGTGCTCCCTGGTCGATCAAGTTGAAGTAGCGTCCGGCCGTTTCCATGTCCTTGTCGCCGCGACCGCTGAGGTTGACGAGGATCGTCGAGTCCGGGCCGAGTTCACGGCCGAGCTCGAGGGCGCCGGCGAGGGCATGGGCGGACTCGATGGCCGGGATGATGCCCTCTGTGCGGCTGAGGAGCATGAGCGCGTCCATGGCTGCGGCATCCGTCACCGGTCGGTACTGGGCGCGACCGATGCTGTTCAGCCAGGCGTGCTCCGGGCCGACGCCCGGGTAGTCGAGGCCGGCGGAGATCGAGTGGGACTCGTAGGTCTGACCGTCCTCGTCCTGCAGCATCATGCTGCGCGCACCGTGCAGAACGCCCGGACGACCCTTGGTGATCGTGGCGGCGTGCTTCGGCGTGTCTGCGCCTTCGCCAGCGGCCTCGTAGCCGTAGAGGGCGACGGAGGGGTCGTCGAGGAAGGCGTGGAAGATGCCCATGGCGTTGGATCCGCCGCCGACGCAGGCCGCGACAGCATCCGGGAGGGAGCCGGTGAGCTCGAGAACCTGCTCGCGCGCCTCTTCGCCGATGATCTTCTGGAAGTCACGGACCATGGCGGGGAACGGGTGGGGGCCCGCGACGGTGCCGAAGATGTAGTTGGTGTTCTCGACGTTGGTGACCCAGTCACGCATGGCGTCGTTGATGGCGTCCTTCAGCGTGCGGGAGCCGGCCTTGACGGCGACGACCTCCGCGCCGAGCAGGCGCATGCGGGCGACGTTCAGCGCCTGACGCTCCGTGTCGACCTCGCCCATGTAGACGACGCACTCGAAACCGAACAGGGCGGCGGCCGTCGCGGTGGCGACACCGTGCTGGCCTGCGCCCGTCTCGGCGATGACGCGGGTCTTGCCGATGCGCTTGGTGAGCAGCGCCTGGCCGAGCACGTTGTTGATCTTGTGCGAACCGGTGTGGTTCAGGTCCTCGCGCTTGAGGATGATGCGGGCGCCGCCGGCGTGCGCGGCGAAACGCGGCACCTCGGTGATGATCGACGGACGACCCGTGTAGCTCCGGTGCAGCTCGGTGAGCTCGGCGGCGAAGGTCGGGTCCTTCTTCGCGATGTCGTAGGCGAGCGTGAGCTCATCGAGCGCCGCGACGAGCGACTCCGGGACGAAGCGGCCGCCGAAGTCGCCGAAGTACGGGCCGAGCTCGTCGCGCAGCTTGCCGGTGGGTTCTGTGGACGTGGGCTCTGTGGAATCAGACATCTAGACCGCCAGGAATTCGGAGAGGGTTCGGATGGGGTCGCTCGTGACGAGCGCTTCGCCGACCAGGACGACATCGGCGCCCGCCGCGCGGTAGTGCGCGACATCCGCCGCAGAGAGCACCGCGGACTCGGCCACCTTGATCGTGCCGGCCGGGATGCGCTCGGCCAGGGTGCCGAAGAGGTTCTTGTCGAGCTCGAAGGTGGAGAGGTTGCGCGCGTTGACACCGATCAGGGAGGCCCCGAGGTCGATGGCCCGATCGAGCTCGTCTGCACTGTGCGTCTCCACGAGCGGCGTCATGCCGAGCTCGAGGATGAGTGCGTGCAGCTCGGCCAGCAGCGGCTGCTCGAGCGCGGCGACGATGAGCAACACGAGGTCGGCGCCTGCTGCGCGGGCCTCGAGCACCTGGTAGGGCGTCGCGATGAAGTCCTTGCGCAGAACGGGCAGGCTCACAGCGGCGCGCACGGCCTCGAGGTCGGCGAGGGAGCCGCCGAAACGGCGCTCCTCGGTCAGCACGCTGATGGCGCTGGCGCCGCCGGTCTCGTATGCCGCGGCCAACGCCGCTGGATCGCGGATCTCGGCGAGCTTGCCGCGCGACGGGCTCGCCCGCTTGACCTCCGCGATGACCTTGACGCGCTCGGCCGGGGCCAGTGCGCGCAGGGCGTCGATCGCGGCCGGGCGCGCAAGCGCCGCAGCCTCGACGGTGGCGTATGGCCGACTCAGCCGACGCCGTTCGGCGTCTTCAACGGAACCGGCGGTGAGCTCGGAGAGCACTCGCTAGTGCGCTTTCGGAGCGTACTTCGGGCCGTTCGTACCGTAGCCGGCCTTGGCGAGCACCCAGCCGACGATCAGACCGACGAGCAGCAGACCCGCCGACGCCCAGACGAGCCACTGCAGGTCGAGGAAGAACGCGACGGTGCCGATCAGGAAGGCGATGAGCATGATGAAGACCGAGGTCCATGCGGCCGGCGAGTGGCCGTGGCCTGGATCAACTGACTCTGTACTCATGGTGCTCCTTAAAAAGTTCTGAAGGGGGTGATGGAAAGTCTAGCGGTTCCGGGGCTCTGGCCCGGGACTACCGGCCGGGGGTACCGCCAGGGCTCACTGCTCCGTGGGGTCGCTGCCGCGGCTGAGTTCGTCCCAGTTGTCGATCGCAGTGTCCTTGGCGCTCTGCGGTGCCGCATCGGCGTTCGCCAGACGCACCGCCTGGTACTTGCGGCCGGGGCCCGGCCAGCGCCTGGAGGTCACGAGCACACCGATTCCGGCCGCTGCGAACAGCACGCCGGAGACGACGCCGACCCAGGGCCAGAGGGTTGTCGTGGCATCCGTGATCAGCGCGAGCACCGAGTTGTCGCCCGCGACGCCCGTGAGCGTGCTGACGCTCGCGATCGCGGCTCCCGCCGGGTCGAGGATGGCCGAGAAGGAGGCGAGCACGACGGAGAGGCCGAGCAGCACCTCGAGCGCGCCGAGCACGACGCGGAACACGGGACCGGCGATCGTCAGCGCGCCGCCGAGGGCGAGCCCGGCGAGGGCCAGCGCCGAGAGTGCGGGCGCCGCCGCCGCACCGTCGATCTCGACCGGGTTCACACCGATGTGTGCGATCACCCATATCTGCGTCCACGCCAGCATGGCGAGCACGGCGGCGAGGAGCCCGGCGAGCACGAAACTGAGTTTGATCCGCGATGCGCTCATGGTCACTGCACCCGTCGCAGTGCGTTCGCGATCGCGACGGCCCGCAGCGGAGCGGCCGCCTTGTTCTGCGACTCCTCGAACTCCGACTGCGGAACCGAGTCGAGCACGAGCCCTCCGCCCGCCTGCACCCTGGCCACGCCGCCCATGATGGTCGCGGTGCGGATGGCGATGGCGAGGTCGGCGTCGCCGGCGAAGCCGAAGTAGCCGACGACTCCCCCGTAGACGCCGCGCTGAGCCGGCTCGAGGTCGTCGATGATCTGCAGGGCGCGCGGTTTCGGCGCACCGGAGAGCGTGCCCGCCGGGAAGGTGGCGCGGAACACCGAGATCGCGTTCTTGCCTGCCACGAGGTCACCCTCGACCGAGGAGACAATGTGCATGATGTGGCTGAAACGCTCGACCCGCATGAACTCGGTGACCTCGACGCTGCCGGGGGTGCAGACCTTGGCGAGGTCGTTGCGGGCCAGGTCGACGAGCATGAGGTGCTCTGCGCGCTCCTTGGCGTCGGCCAGCAGCTCGGTCTCGAGCTCGTTGTCGGCATCCGGGGTCGCGCCGCGGGGCCGGGATCCGGCGATCGGATTCGTGAACACCCGCTTGTTCGAGACCTTGACCAGCGCCTCCGGCGAGGAGCCGACGATCCAGTACGGCTCGTCATCCGGGGTCTCGAGGCTGAGCAGGTACATGTAGGGGCTCGGGTTGAGGCTGCGCAGCACCCGGTAGACGTCGATCGGCGTCGCGGTGCAGTCCTCCTCGAAGCGCTGCGAGATGACGACCTGGAAGATGTCGCCGTCACGGATGTGCTCCTTGGCCGTCTCCACGGAGGCCAGGAAGTCCTCGCGCTCCGTGCGCGAGCGCGCCGACGAGTTCGTGTTCATGTCGACCTCGGCCAGCCAGGCCTCGGAGGGCTGGGCGAGCCGCTGCTGCAGGCTGTCGAGCCTGGCCTGCGCGTCGGCCCAGAGCTCGTCGGCGCCCTCGCGACCGTCGTTCAGGACGTTGGCGATCAGCTGAACGGTTCCGTACTTGTGGTCGATGGCGACGAGGTCGGCGACGAAGCTGAATGCCTGACCCGGCACGGCGTTCTCGGCCGGCGGGCGGTTCGGCAGGCGCTCGAGCTGCCGGATCGCCTCCCAGCCGATGAAGCCGACGAGTCCACCGGTGAGCGGGGGGACGTCTGGCAGCCTGGGCGTCTTCCAGCGTTCGAAGAGCTGCTCGAGGGCGGCGAGGGGGGCGAGCTGTGCCGCGTCGCCGAGCACACGCTCGGCCGATTCGCCGTAGTCGATCCAAGCGACGGCGTCATCCGTCTGGGTGAGCACACCGAAGGAGGAGACGCCGACGAAGGAGAATCGCGACCAGATGCCGCCCTGCTCCGCCGATTCGAGCAGGAAGCTGCCCGGGCGGCCTTCCGCCAGCTTGCGGTAGATGTTGACGGGGGTCTCGCCATCGGCGAAGAGCTGACGCATCACCGGGATCACCCGGTGCTCTGCGGCGACGGCGTCGAAGCTCGCGCGGTTCGTGGTTCCGGTGCTCATCGGAAGGGGCTCCGTTCGGACAATCTCTAGGACGGCAGGATGAAGGGCTGGAGGGGGTCGACGTCGAAGCAGCTGTGCGCTCCGGTGTGGCAGGCTGCGCCGATCTGCTCAACCTGCACGAGCAGGGTGTCGGCGTCGCAGTCGAGGGCGGCACCGCGCACGAACTGGGCGTGCCCGGAGGTGTCGCCCTTGCGCCAGTACTCCTGGCGGGAGCGGGACCAGAAGGTGACGCGCCCCTCGCTGAGAGTGCGGCGGAGCGCCTCGGCGTTCATCCAGCCCATCATCAGCACCTCGCCGCTGTCGTGCTGCTGGATGATCGCGGGCAACAGCCCGTCGCCGTTGAACACGGCGCGTTCGATCACGCCGTCGATGTCCATGTCGCTCCGCTCGCTCATGCGCGCACCGGCATTCCCTCGGCTGCGAGGGCCGCCTTGACGTCGCCGATGCTGAGTTCACCGTTGTGGAACACGGATGCCGCCAGCACGGCGTCGGCCCCTGCGGTGATCGCAGGGGGGAAGTGCGCCGCGGCCCCCGCGCCGCCGGAGGCGATCACCGGCACGGTGCTCAGCTCCCGGATGGCGCGGATAAGCTCGAGGTCGAAGCCCTGCTTCGTGCCGTCGGCGTCGATCGAGTTGACGAGCAGCTCGCCTACACCGAGCTCGATGGCCTGCCTCGCCCACGCGAGCGCGTCGAGGTCGGTCTCCGTGCGGCCGCCGTGAGTGGTCACGACGAAGCCGGACTCCGTGCGCTCGCTGCGCTTGATGTCGAGCGAGAGTACGAGAACCTGGGAGCCGAAGCGGTCGGCGATCTCGGCGATCAATGCGGGGCGGGCGATCGCGGCACTGTTCACGCCGACCTTGTCCGCGCCGTTGGCCTGCAGCTTCGAGACGTCCTCGACGCTGCGGATGCCGCCGCCGACGGTGAGCGGGATGAACACCTGTTCGGCGGTCGCCCGCACGACGTCGTAGGTCGTCGAGCGGTTGTCGACGGTCGCGGTGACGTCGAGGAAGGTGAGCTCGTCTGCGCCCTGCTCGAAGTAACGCTTGGCGAGCTCGACCGGGTCGCCCGCGTCGCGCAGGTTCTGGAAGTTGACGCCCTTGACGACGCGGCCTTCGGCCACGTCGAGGCACGGGATCACGCGAACGGAGAGAGACATCGCCGCCGCCCTAGAGTCTGGCTGCGTGGATCGAGCTGACGAGGATGGCGCGGGCGCCGATCTCGTAGAGCGCGTCCATCATGTGGTTCGTCTCGGCACGCGGGATCATGACCCGCACGGCTGCCCACTCCGGGTCGTGCAGCGGCGAGACCGTCGGCGACTCGATGCCGGGGGCGACACGGGTCGCCTCCTCGAGCAGGGCGACGGGGATGTCGTAGTCCATGATCACGTACTGGCGGGCGACGAGCACACCCTGCAGGCGGCGCAAAAGCGTTGCGACGCCCGGCTTCTCGTCCTCAGAACGGATCAGCACGGCGGTCGACTCGAGCAGCACCGGGCCGAAGATGTCGAGCCCGGCCGCGCGGAGCGTCGCCCCGGTGGAGACGACGTCGGCCACGGCATCCGCGACCCCGAGGCGCACGGCGGATTCGACGGCGCCGTCGAGCTTGACGAGCTCGGCCTCGATGCCCGCTGCGCGGAGGAAATCGCCGACGAGGCCCGGGTAGCTGGTCGCGACGCGCACACCGGCGAGGTCGCCCAGCTGGCGGAAGCGGTCGGCGGGGCCGGCGAAGCGGAAGGTGGACGCGGCGAAGTCGAGCTCGTGCACCTCGACGGCCGGCGAGCCGGAGTCGAGCAGCAGGTCGCGACCGGTGATGCCGACGTCGAGGGCACCCGAGCCGACGTAGGTGGCGATGTCGCGCGGGCGCAGGTAGAAGAACTCCACGTCGTTGCGGGGGTCGGGCGTGTGCAGCTCGCGCGGGTCGCGGCGGCCGGTGTAGCCAGCCTCGAACAGCATCTGGGCGGCGGTTTCAGACAGTGAGCCCTTGTTGGGCACGGCAATTCTCAGCATCGGGGTGGTGCTCTCTGGATCGTTTCTCACGGACATCGGTTCGTCGGGACTGCGCAGGGCGCAGCGGATCAGAGATGTCGGTAGATGTCGGCGGGGCTGAGCCCCTTCGCGACCATGAGCACCTGCAGGTGGTACAGCAGCTGCGAGATCTCCTCGGCCGTTTCTGCGTCGCTCTGGTACTCGGCGGCCATCCAGACTTCGGCGGCCTCCTCGACGATTTTCTTACCAATGGCGTGTACGCCGGCGTCGAGTTCACGAACGGTTCCCGAACCTTCTGGGCGGGTCCTGGCCTTCTCAGTGAGCTCGGCGAAGAGTTCGTCGAAAGTTTTCACGTCTACAGGTTACTAGTGCTGGTGAGCGGATGACGCCGCGGCGGCGCGCAGGGCAACAATCTGCTCCTCCGGCTCCCCCACGTTGAACACGGCCGAGCCGGCGACGAAGGTGTTCGCGCCGTTCTCCGCTGCGATGCCGATCGTGTCGAGGCTGACGCCGCCGTCGACCTGCAACCAGATGTCGAGGCCGGATGCCGCGACGGCATCAGCGGTGCGGCGGAGCTTCGGCATCATCTCGGTCATGAAGCTCTGCCCGCCGAAGCCGGGCTCGACGGTCATGATGAGGATCTGGTCGAACTCGGGCAACAGCTCGAGGTACGGCTCGATGTCGGTTCCGGGCTTCAGCGCGATGCCGGCTCGGGAGCCGATCTGGCGGAGCCGCCTGGCGAGCGCAACCGGGTCGCTCGCCGCCTCGGCGTGGAAGGTGACGGAGAACGCACCGGTCTCGGCGTAGCCGGGCGCCCAGCGGTCGGCGTCGTCGATCATCAGGTGCACATCCAGCGGGATCGGCGAGACCTGCTGCAGCCGGTTCACCATCGTCGGACCGAAGGTCAGGTTCGGCACGAAGTGGTTGTCCATCACGTCGACGTGCACGAGGTCGGCAGTCGCGATGCGCCCGAGCTCATGCTCGAGGTTCGCGAAGTCGGCTGTCAGGATGCTGGGGTTGATGCGGGTCGACATGCTCCCCATGCTATCGAGCGCCGCGCACCCGCCCGCGATGCGGAACGTCTCAGCGCGTGTCAGGGCTTCGGTCGCTGGCGCTCCCTCCAGCCGACGTGACAATGCCCGCGAGGCCCGAGCGGCGCCTCCCTGCACGCTGGCTCGAGCGAGCGTCGCCGCGACGAAGGAGCAGCGACGAAGGAGCAGCGACGCCCGCGAAGCCCTGAGCGGGTCCGCCGACACAGTCCCACGGCGGCGGAGCGCTGTGACTAGCCCTGGTCACCCCGGAGCGCTGGAATATGCTCACCGCTCGGCAGCACGCGCATGCCGGGGCCTCCGGCGATGAGCGCGTCCTTGCGCGAGCGGAGCCACCCCTGCACGGTGTGTTCGCGCGCAAAGGCGGTGGCGATACTGTCGAACTCCTCGTAGTAGATCAAGCGCACGGGAAGCCTACGCGCCGTGTACTTTGCGCCGCGGCCGCTCTGGTGCTGCTGCAGGCGACCGTCGATGTTCCAGGTGCTCCCGGTGTAGAGCGAGCCGTCTCTGCAGAGCAGCATGTACATGAAAGGCATGCCGTCAGTGTCACCGACGGCCTACGCCGAGCGCTGGATCCATCCGGAGGCGGTGGAGAACGTGTGCGTTGACGTGAGCTGTGCACAACTCTGCCGAGCGGGAACACTGCTCAACGGCGTCGCTCAGGGCTTCGGTCGCTGGCGCTCCCTCAAGCCAACGTGAGACAGCACGCCTGCTTGAGCGACGCCGCGCCGCACGACGGCTTGGGCGGCGCTGCGCCGCACGCTGGCTCGAGCGAGCGGCGCCGCGACGGAGGAGCAGCGACGCACGCGAAGCCCTGAGCGGACCCGCCAAAACCTTCGCCCGACAATCGGAGCAACTCGACCACGCAAACGCTCAGGGCTTCGGTCGCTGGCGCTCCCTCAAGCCAACGTGAGAAGAGCGACGTCGCGCCGCACGCCGGCTCGAGCGAGCGGCGCCGCGACGAGCAGCGACGCACGCGAAGCCCTGAGCGGATCCGCCGACACCGTCGCCCCACCATCCGAGCAACTCGATCACGCAAACGCTCAGGGCTTCGGTCGCTGGCGCTCCCTCAAGCCGACGTGAGAAGAGCGGCGTCACGCCGCACGCTGGCTCGAGCGAGCGGCGGCGCGCGCTAGCGCTTGCGGACGAGGGCGATGAACATGGCGTCGGTGCCGTGGCGGTGTGGCCAGAGCTGGGCGGTCAGGCCGTTGCCGCCGATGTCGAGCGGATTCGCGGCGATGCCATCGAGGATGTCGCGCGTCGGGAGCTGCTCCAGCGCGTCACCCCAGCGGGCGACTGCGCCGTTGAGCGTTCCGAGCGTCTCGCCGAGGTGCGGGGAGCAGGTCACGTAGGCGAGGATGCCGCCGGGCTTCAGCGCCTGGAAGGCGGCGTCGAACAGCTTGCCCTGCAGCACGCTCAGCTCGGCGACATCGCCAGGCGACTTCCGCCAGCGGGCCTCCGGGCGTCGGCGCAGGGCGCCCAGCCCGGTGCACGGCGCGTCGAGCAGGATCCGGTCGAACTCGGCCGGATGGACCGCACCGATCGTCGTGCCGTCGAGTTCCCAGACGGGGACGTCGCCTGGAACGCCCGCGAGGGCGTTGCGGACGAGCCCCGCGCGGGCGGGAACGAGCTCGTTTGCGATGAGCGTCGCCTCGCCGAGGCGCGCCTCCGCTGCCAGCAGCGCGGCCTTGCCGCCCGGTCCGGCACAGAGGTCGAGCCAGCGCTCCCCCGGCTGCACGGGCTCCGCCCGGCTGAGCGCAAGCGCGGCCAGCTGCGAGCCTTCGTCCTGCACGCGCACGGCGCCGCCGAAGCGATCGGTGACCCCGAGTGGGTCGCCACCGGAGAGCTCGAAGCCGATCGGCGAGAAGTGGTTGGCGTCACCGAGCCCCGCGGCATCCGCGGACTCGACGAGACCGGGAAGTGCGGCCAGGTTGACCTTCGGCGCGGCGTTGTCGGCCTCGAGCAGCTGCTCAAGCTCTGCGCCGCGGCCCTCAGCCTCCAGCGCGGTGCGGAGCGCCCGAACGACCCAGGCCGGGTGGGAGTGCAGCACGGCGAGCTTCTCGTCCGTGCCCTCCGTCTCGTCCTGCACCCAGCCGCGCCACTCCTCGAGCGAGCTGCGCGAGATCGTGCGCAGCACACCGTTGGTGAAGCCGGTCGCCGAGCGGGAGGCGACCTGGCTGGCCAGGGCAACGGACTCGTTCACGGCCGCATGGGTGGCGACGCGGGTCGCCAGCAGCTGGTGGGCACCGAGGCGGAGCACGTCGAGCACGGCCGGGTCGATCTTGTCGACGGTACGGTCGGCGACGAGCTCGATCACCTTGTCGTAGAAGCCCTGCATGCGCAGGGTGCCATAGGTGAGCTCGGTCGCCAGTGCCGCGTCGGCGCTGTTCAGCCTGGCGCGCTGGATGCGGCTCGGAAGCAGCAGATTGGCGTAGGAGTCGGACTCGCGTACGGCGGCGATCACCTCGTAGGCGACGAGCCGGGCCGGCTGAACGCTCTGCTGCGGGCGCGGCGCACGCGCCGGACGCGCGCTGTTGCCGGAATTCTGTCTGCGATCGCTCATTCGGCGATCACCTCCTCTGCTGCGATTCCACGCCACCAGTCGCTGGCGTTCATCGGGGTCTTGCCCGCCGGCTGCACACGCAGCAGCTCGAGCGGGTGGCTGGCGGTGCCGACGAGCACACGGCCGTCGTCTGCACGGATGTGGCCGGGTGCCAGCGGAGTGGCATCCTCGGCATGGCGCATCTCGTGAATCTTGAAGCGGGCGCCGTCGATCAGTGTGAATGCGCCGGGCTCGGTGGTGACGCCCTGATAGCGGTGGAACACGGATGCCGCGGGCTCAGCCCAGTCGAGCCTGGCGTCATCGATGCTGAGCTTGGCCGCGGGCGTCGGTTCCCCGCTCTGCGGGGTGGCGACGGCGCTGCCGTCGGCGAGGCCGTCGACGACGCGGCCGAGCAGCTCCGCGCCGGAGACCGCCAGCTCGCTGAGCAGCGTCGCCGCCGTGCTCTGCTCCGTGATGGGGTGCTCGATGCGGCCGAAGACGTCGCCGGCGTCGAGCGCCGGAACCAGCTGGAAGACGTCGGCGCCGGTCACGGCGTCGCCGGCGATCAGCGCGCGCTGCACGGGGGCGGCACCGCGCCACCGCGGCAGCAACGAGAAGTGCAGATTGATCCAGCCGAGCCGCGGGGTGCTGAGCAGCGGCTCACGCACGAGTCCGCCGTAGGCAACGATCACGCCGAGGTCGACGCCGAGCGCGGCGATCTCGGCCGTCACGGCCTCATCGAGCCGGTTGGCCTTGATGACGGGCAGCCCGAGCTCGACGGCGGCCTGCGCGACGGGAGACGGCGTCAGAACGCGCTTGCGTCCGAGCGGTGCGTCGGTGCGCGTCAGCACCGCCACGATCTCGTGCGGTCCGGCGGCGAGCAGGCGCAGGCTCGGAACGGCCGCATCCGGCGTTCCGGCGAAGACGAGTTTCATTTAGAAGATCTCCGGGTCATCGAATCGAACTCTCAGTGTAGGCGCGGGCCGGAAGGCCCCACCCTTGGGCGGGCGGCGGCGCGCGCTGGCGACGGCCACGATCCCGGCGCGCAGGCGCCTGGCGACCTCGGCGCCCGCACCGTAGTCGAAACGCACGATCGCGCGCAGGAGGCCGTCGGATGTCGGCGCAGCACCGGGCGCGACCGGAGCCGGCACGGGGCCGAGGATGTCGACGCCCTCCAGCTCGCGCAGCTCGGCCAGGGCCGTCTCCAGCACGGCGGGGGCCGCCGTGACGGATGCCGTGCGCACGGCCGGCGGGAAGCGGAGGGCTCGGCGATCGGCGAATTCACTCGCCGCCCAGCCCGCCTGCTGCCAGGTGGCCAGCGCCGTGGCGAGTGCGCCACCGACACCGGCCAGCAGCACGGGCGCTCCCGGTGTGGCGAGGGCGGCGGCGTTGGACCACCAGCGCAGTGCGTCCTCTGCAACCCGCAGCGACTCGCGGCCGAGGATGCGTTCGCCGTCGAGCAGGAGCACAGCCGCGTAGCCGCCGTCGGCCACCGGCTCCGCGCCCCTGGTTGCGATGACGAGCGCCGGCCTGCCCGCGACATTGAGGATCGGGTTCTCCCCGTCGGCGACGATGACGAGGGCGCCGGGAAAGGCACGGCCGAGTTCTTCCGCGGTGCGCCCGGCGCCGATGCGCACCGTGCGCAGGGCGTGCCCGCCGCAGGTGCCGCAACTCCAGTTGGCGGCGATCGCCCCACACCAGCGGCAGCTGGGCGCCGCGCCGGCCGCGCTCTGGCCGAGCGGCCCCTGGCAGCGTGCGCAGTGTGCGGCCTCCCGGCAGCCGGCGCAGGCGACGACGGGCGCGTAGCCAGGGGACGCGACCTGCACGAGAACCGGGCCGGTGGCCAGGGCCTGCTTGGCCTCGCGCCAGGCGGTCGACGGGATGCGCGCGGCTTGCGCCTGTGGGTCAGGAGAGCCCTGCTGCGCGGTGGCGATGACATTGGGGCGCGAGAAGCGCTCCGGCCCGAGCTCGTGCAGCCAACCGATCTCGACGAGGCGCTGCGCCTCGATGCTGCGGGCGTGGCCGAGCAGCACGAGGGCGCACTCGGTGACGCCCTGGCGGATGAGCGCGACATCGCGGGCGTGCGCGTACGGACTCAACGATTCGGCGTAGAGCGGGTCGCCGTCGTCCCACATCGCGATCAGTCCGAGCCGCGCGGCCGGGGCGTAGACGACGGAACGGTTGCCGACGATGACGCGCGGCTCGTCGTCGAGGCAGGCCAGGAAGGCGCCGTAGCGCTCGCTCGTGGTCTGCCGCGCGTCGAAGCGCGAAATCTTCTCGGCCGGAAGCAGCGCGTGCAGTGCGGCGAGGAGCTGGTCCTGGTCGCGGAAGTCAGGAACGGCGAGCACAGCGCTCCGCCCCGTCGCGAGGGTGCGCACGGCCAGCTCGGCCATGGTCACGGCCCAGTGGCCGACCCAGATGCCGCCGGGCCCCTCGAGCAGGCGCGGGATCGCGGTCAGAGCGACCCGGCCGTCCGGGTCGATGGCCCCGGCGAGCACCTCCGCGGAATAACCGGTCACTGTCGGCAGCTCGGATGCCGGGGCTTCGGGAGCTGCAGCGACCGAGTTCTCGGCTCGCTCAGCGATCCACTTCTTCTCCACCCGCACGGCACGCGGCGGGACGGCGAGCCGCACCACGTCGATCGCGCTGCCCGCACCGCGGTCGGCCACCCGGCGGGCGAGCGCGTAGACCTCCGGGGTGAGCACGGGCACGACGGAGACCAGCGATTCGATCTCGCTCAGTTGCCCGGAGAAGTCGGCGCTGGCTCGGTCGACGAGTTCGACGATGTAGCCGTCGATCACGCGCCCGCCGGAGCGGAACGGCACCTTCACCCGCTGCCCGACGCGCACATCGGCGCGGAGCGCCTCCGGCACGCTGTAGTCGAAGAGGTGGTCGAGCTGAGGAAGTGGATTGTCGATCAGCACCCGCGCGACCACGCCGGCTGATGACATGATCAGAGCCCGGCTGCGCTTCTCAGATCGTCGACCCGGTCCAGCTTCTCCCACGTGAAGTCGGGCAGTTCGCGGCCGAAGTGGCCGTAGCTGGCCGTCTGGGCATAGATCGGGCGGAGCAGATCGAGGTCCCGGATGATCGCAGCCGGACGGAGGTCGAAGACCTCGCGGATCGCGCGGGTGATGTCGGCGTCCGACATCGCACCGGTGCCGAAGGTCTCGACGTAGAGCCCGACGGGGGCCGCCTTGCCGATGGCGTAGGCGATCTGCACCTCGAGGCGCTCGGCGAGGCCGGCCGCGACGGCGTTCTTGGCGACCCAGCGCATGGCGTATGCGGCCGAGCGGTCGACCTTGGACGGGTCCTTGCCGCTGAACGCACCGCCGCCGTGACGGCTCGCGCCGCCGTAGGTGTCGATGATGATCTTGCGACCGGTGAGGCCGGCGTCGCCCTGCGGGCCGCCGATCTCGAACTTGCCGGTCGGGTTGATCAGGGTCTGGGCCGCGGCGGTGTCGAGCTCGACCAGGTCGAGGACGGGGCGGATCACGAGCTCATTCATCTCCTCGCGGAGGCGCTCCTGCGTGACGCGGGGCGAGTGCTGCGTCGAGAGCACGACGGTCTCGACGGTGCGCGGGATCTGGCCGTCGTAGCCGATCGTCACCTGCGTCTTGCCGTCGGGCCGGAGGTAGTCGACGAGACCGGCCTTGCGCACCTCGGCGAGGCGCTCGGCGAGGCGGTGTGCGATCCAGATCGGGATCGGCATGAGCTGCGGCGTCTCGGTCGTTGCGTAGCCGAACATGATGCCCTGATCGCCGGCACCCTGCTTGTCGAGCATCTCGTCGCTGGAGAGCTCGCGGCTCTCGTAGGCGTTGTCGACGCCCTGGGCGATGTCGGGCGACTGGCCGCCGATCGAGATGGAGACGCCGCAGGAGCGGCCGTCGAACCAGACGTCGGAGGAGTCGTAGCCGATCGAGGTGATCCGCTCGCGCACGATCGACGGGATCTCGACGTACGCCTCGGTGGTGACCTCGCCTGCGACGTGCACGAGGCCCGTCGTCACGAGGGTCTCCACCGCGACGCGGCTGTGCGGGTCGAGCGCCAGCATGGCGTCGAGGATGCTGTCGGAGATCTGGTCACAGATCTTGTCTGGGTGCCCCTCGGTGACCGATTCCGATGTGAATAGCCGAAGCTCGCTCATGTGACCTGTCTGTCTGTTCTTGTGAACTGCTTGCTCGTGTGAACTGCTCGTTCTGGTGACGTGCTGGCTGGTGTGCCGCAGGATCACAGTCGTTCTGCGATCACATCAAGGATGCGGTGAGCCACCGACACCTTGCTGCCCGCGAATTCCAACACTATATCTGCGGTGCTGTCGAGCACCGTGATCTCGTTGCGTTCCGTTGCGAAGCCTTCGTTCCACCCCACCCGGTTCAGCACGAGCAGATCGGCGCCCTTGCGCGCGATCTTGGTGCGGCCGAGTTCGAGCTGGCGGGCCCGATCGGACTCCGTCTCCGCTGCGAAGCCGACAATGACCTGCCCGTCACGCTTCGCGGCGGCGAGGCCGGCCAGGATGTCTGGATTCCGCACGAGCTCGAGCGTCATCGAGTCGCCACGGTCGTCCTTCTTGATCTTGCCCTCGCTGACCAGGGCCGGCCGGTAGTCGGCAACGGCGGCGGCCATGACGATGACGTCGGCGTCTGCGGATGCGGCGACTGCTGCATCCTGCATCTGCAACGCCGTCGAGACCTCGCGCAGTTCGACGCCAGCGGGCGGCGGCACCTCGAGGTGGGCCGCGATCAGCACGACATCCGCACCGCGGGCCGCTGCGGCCTCGGCGATGGCGATGCCCTGGCGGCCGCTCGAGCGGTTGCCGAGGAAGCGCACGGGGTCCAGCGGCTCGCGCGTTCCACCGGCCGTCACGATGACACGGGTTCCGGCCAAGTCCTGCACGGGGCCGGCCGCGACGACCGCGAGTGCGCCGCGGACGATCGCATCGGGATCTTCGAGACGCCCTGGGCCGGAGTCGGCGCCGGTGAGTTGGCCGACGGCGGGGCCGATCACGGTGACGCCGCGGGAACGCAGCGTGGCCACATTGGCAACCGTAGCCGGGTTCTGCCACATCTCGGTGTGCATCGCCGGGGCGATCACGAGCGGGGCCGTGCTTGCAAGAACCGTGTTGCCGAGCAGGTCGTCGGCGATGCCGGCCGCCAGCTTGGCAATGGTGTTGGCCGTCGCCGGTGCGATCACGATCAGATCGGCCGATTGGCCGATCGCCACGTGCCGCACCTCTGCGACGCCCTCATAGAGCTCGCTGTGCACGGGGTTGCGCGAGATCGCTTCGAGGGTCGGACGACCGACGAAGCGCAGCGCGGCCTCCGTTGCGACAACGTGAACCGAATGGCCCGCGAGCACGAAGGCCCGCACGACATTGACAGCCTTGTACGCCGCAATTCCGCCGCTGATGCCGACGACGATCGTGAGCGGCGACGACTGTGAGGCTGCCACGGTCGCGGCTATTCGGCGTTCGGGCGAACCGTCAGCTTGTCTTCGTTGATCTCGTGCATCGCGATCGAGAGCGGCTTGTCCTCGATCGACGAGTCGACGAGCGGGCCGACGTTGTCGAAGAGGCTGCCTTCGTGCAGGTCGGCGTAGTAGTCGTTGATCTGGCGCGCACGCTTGGAGGCGAAGATCACGAGGGCGTACTTGGAGTCGACCTTCGAGAGAAGCTCGTCGATGGGCGGGTCAATGATGCCGGTGAGCTTGTCAGCCATGTGGGAACTCCTGTGGTGTTGGGGTGCAAAGGGCGCGCTTGATCAGCGCTTCGCCTTGCGAGTCTTCATCAAGTCTACGACTTCTTGCGCGGCCTCGCCCACGTCGTGGTTGACGACCTGGTAATCGAACTCGTCGACGGAGGCCAATTCGACCTTCGCCGTCTCGAGTCTGCGGGCCTGTTCGCTGGCATCTTCCGTGCCCCGACCGATCAGACGGCGCACGAGTTCTTCCCAGCTGGGAGGTTGCAGGAAGACGAGCCTGGCCTCTGGCATCGCGCGGCGCACCGACCGGGCTCCCTGGATGTCGATCTCAAGGAGCACGCTGTTTCCTGCGGCGAGTGCGGCCTCGACCGGGCCGCGCGGAGTGCCGTAACGAGAGGCGTTGTGCACGGTCGCCCACTCGAGCAGTTCGCCGTCGGCGACCATGCGGTCGAACTCCGCGTCGTCGACGAAGTAGTAGCTCACGCCCTCGACCTCGCCGGGGCGGGGCGCCCTGGTCGTCGCAGACACGGAGAGCAGCACGTCAGGGTAGTTCTCGCGGATGTGGCTGGCGACGGTGCCCTTGCCGACGGCCGTCGGGCCGGCGAGCACGATCAGACGGGCCGGGGTCGGCGTGCGCGCGGCGAGGCGGTCACTCAGGTAGTCGCGCAGACGGTGGCGCTGGTGACGGCCGAGTCCGCCCAGCCGCTTGGCCGGTGAGATGTCGAGGTCGTCCATGATGCGGTGCATCTTGGTGACGCCGATGGCGGGGATGCTGGTGAGGAATTCCGTGACGCGCAGCTTGCCCTCAGTGCCGAGCGGCTCCTCGAACGCGGTCCGCATCACGTCGAGCGGATTGCGCTCCCCCGCCGCGATGGCGGCCTTGACGGCGGCTCTGGCACGGCGGGCGGCGACCGCGGCCCGCGAGGCGGCGACCCGGTCGACGTCCGGTGGGTTCAGGTGCTTGGGGATGTCGGATCCAGCGATCTCAGCCACGCTTGGCCTCCACTTCTTCTGCTCGCCGCGCAATGGCGTCGGCGATTCCATCTGGTCCGGCGCCGAGCAGGCCCCGGGACTCCGACACGATGACTCCGGGTGTGAGCGCACCGTACACCCGACGGGTCTCGCTCACCTCTGCTCCTTGGTGGCCGAAGCCGGGTGCGAGCACCGGGACGGCCGGGCCGTGCTGTTCCTCATCGACTCCGATACCGAAGTCGGAGAGCTCGAGCGTGGCGCCGAGCACGACGCCGATCGAGCCGAAGCGACGTTCACCGGAATCCTTCTGCGCGTTGTTCCAGGCGGAGACCCCGGCGAGCATGCTCGCTGCGACGGTGCGCTCGGTCTCGACGACGCGGGCGGTCTGCACACCGGCGGCCTCCGGGTTGGAGGTCGCGGCGAGCACGAACACACCCTTGCCCGCTGCCTCTGCAAGCTCGAGCGAGCTCTGCAGCGAACCGAGACCGAGGTAGGGGCTGAGGGTCACGGCATCCGATTCGAGCGGGGATCCCGGCCGAAGCCAGGCCTCGCCGTATGCCTGCTGGGTCGAGCCGATGTCGCCGCGCTTGGCGTCGGCGATCACGAGGATGCCGGCTGCGCGCGCCTCGGCGATGACCCGTTCCAGCGCCTGGTAGCCGGCGGAGCCGAAGCGCTCGAAGAACGAGACCTGCGGCTTGACGATTCCGGCGCGGTTCCACGCCGCCTCGACGACGCGGAGACCGAACTCGCGGGCGCCGTCAGCCGAGTCCTCGAGACCCCAGCGCTCGAGCATCCACGAGTGCGGGTCGATACCGACGCAGAGGTGCCCGGAGCGGTCGAAGACCGCCCCGAGCTTGTCGCCGAATGTCAGCGGTTCTGCTTGGCTCACGCGTTCGCTGCTCGCTGGATGGCGTACTCCTGGAGGCTGGTGACCTCGAAGCCGGTGCGCACGGCGTCGAGCGAGGCCACGGCCGCGCTGAGCTCGGCGATGGTCGTGAACAGCGGGATGTCGGCTGCGACGGCCGCCGCGCGGATCTCGTAGCCGTCAGCCCTGGCCGAGCGGCCGCTCGGCGTGTTGATCACGACGTGCACGTCACCGCGGTGGATGAGCTCAACGATCGAGGAGTCGGACGCGTCCGTCTTCTCGGAGAACTTCTGCACCTGCTCGGCACGGATGCCGTTCCTCCGCAGTACCTCGACGGTGCCCTCGGTCGCGACGATGTCGTAGCCGAGCTCCTGCAGGCGCAGTGCCGGCAGGATGATCGAGCGCTTGTCGCGGTCGCTGACCGAGACGAACACGGTGCCGGAGAGTGGCATTCCGCCGTACGCGGCGAGCTGGCTCTTGGCGAAGGCACGGGGGAAGTCCTTGTCGATGCCCATGACCTCACCGGTCGAGCGCATCTCCGGGCCGAGCACGGAGTCGACGACCGTGCCCTCCTTGGTGCGGAAGCGCTTGAACGGCAGCACGGCCTCCTTGACGGAGACGGGCGAGTCCAGCGGCACCCGGGAGCCGTCGTTGACGGGGAGCAGGCCGTCGGCCTTGAGCTCGGCGATGGACTTTCCGACCATCACGAGCGATGCGGCCTTGGCCAGCGGGATTCCAAGCGCCTTGGACACGAAGGGAACCGTGCGGGAGGCCCGCGGGTTCGCCTCGAGCACGTAGAGCACGCCGGCACCGATCGCGAACTGCACGTTCAGCAGGCCGCGCACGCCGATGCCCTCGGCGATCGCCAGGGTCGCCTCGCGCACCTTGTCGATCTGGCCGCGGCCGAGCGTGACGGGCGGCAGGGTGCAGCTCGAGTCACCGGAGTGGATGCCGGCCTCCTCGATGTGCTCCATGACGCCGCCGATGTAGAGCTCGGTCCCGTCGTAGATGGCGTCGACGTCGATCTCGATCGCGTCGTCGAGGAAGCGGTCGACCAGCAGCGGGTGCGACGGTCCGACGATGACCTGGCCCTCGATGCGGCCGAAGTAGTCGGCGAAGGATGCGCTGTCGTAGATGATCTCCATGCCGCGTCCGCCGAGCACGAAGCTCGGGCGCACGAGCACGGGGTAGCCGATCTCCTCCGCGACGGCGATCGCGCCAGGGGCGTCCGTTGCCGTGCCGTTCCGCGGGGCGACGAGGCCTGCGGCATCCAGGATGCCGGAGAACAAGCCGCGCTCCTCGGCCAGGTCGATCGCGGAGGGGCTCGTGCCGAGGATCGGAATGCCGGCGGCCTCGAGCCCCTTGGCGAGGCCGAGGGCGGTCTGACCGCCGAGCTGCACGACGACGCCGACGAGCTCTCCGCTCTGGCTCTCGGCGTGGATGACCTCGAGCACGTCTTCCAGCGTGAGCGGCTCGAAGTACAGCCGGTCGGAGGTGTCGTAGTCGGTGGAGACCGTCTCGGGGTTGCAGTTGATCATGATGGTCTCGAAGCCGGCATCCGAGAGCGCGAAGGACGCGTGAACGCAGGAGTAGTCGAACTCGACGCCCTGGCCGATGCGGTTCGGGCCGGAGCCGAGGATGACGACCTTCCTGCGGTCGCTCGGGATGACCTCGGTCTCGGCGTCGTAGCTCGAGTAGTGGTACGGCGTGAGGGCAGGGAACTCGCCCGCGCAGGTGTCGACGGTCTTGAACACGGGACGGACGCCGAGGATGTGACGCACCTCGCGCACATCGGCCTCGCCGAATCCGCGGAGTTCGCCGATCTGCACGTCGGAGAAGCCGTGGTCCTTGGCGTAGAGGAGCACATCGGTGTCGAGGGTGTCTGCGTTGGCGATCGTGTCTGCGACCTCGTTGATCAGCACGATCTGGTCGATGAACCACGGGTCGATCTTGGTGGCCTCGAAGACCTGCTCGATCGTCGCGCCCCTGCGGAGCGCCTGCTGCACCGTCACGATGCGACCGTCGGTCGGAACCTTCGAGATCTCAAGCAGCTCCTCCATGGAGCGGCTCTCCTCGCCCCAGTGGAACGACGAGCCCTTCTTCTCCATCGAGCGGAGCGCCTTCTGCAGCGCCGTCGCGTAGTTGCGGCCGATGGCCATGGCCTCGCCGACCGACTTCATGGTGGTGGTCAGCGTGGCGTCTGCGGCCGGGAACTTCTCGAAGGCGAAGCGGGGAACCTTGACGACGACGTAGTCGAGGGTCGGCTCGAAGCTCGACGGCGTGACCTTGGTGATGTCGTTGGGGATCTCGTCGAGACGGTAGCCGATGGCGAGCTTCGCGGCGATCTTGGCGATCGGGAAGCCGGTCGCCTTGGAAGCCAGCGCGGAGGAGCGCGAGACGCGCGGGTTCATCTCGATGACGATGATGCGCCCGTTGGCCGGGTCGATGGCGAACTGGATGTTGCAGCCACCGGTGTCGACGCCGACGGCGCGGATGATGTCGATGCCGATGTCGCGCAGCTTCTGGTACTCGCGGTCGGTCAGCGTGAGCGCAGGTGCGACCGTGATCGAGTCGCCGGTGTGCACGCCGACGGGGTCGACGTTCTCGATGGAGCAGACGACGACCGTGTTGTCGGAGGTGTCGCGCATGAGCTCGAGCTCGTACTCCTTCCACCCGAGGATCGATTCCTCGAGCAGAACCTCGCTGGTCGGGCTCTGGTGGATGCCGTCGCCGACGATGCGGCGGAGCTCCTCCTCGGTGTACGCGAAGCCGGAGCCGAGGCCTCCCATGGTGAAGGACGGGCGCACGACGAGCGGGTACCCGAGGTCCTGCGCCTGCTCGACGGCCTGCTCGACGCTGGTCGCGATGTAGGAGCGGGCGACGTCGGCACCGGCGGCGATGACCAGGTCCTTGAAGATCTGGCGGTCCTCGCCCTTGTTGATGGCCTCGAAGTTGGCGCCGATGAGCTCGACGTTGTACTTCTCGAGGATGCCGTTGGTGTGCAGGTCGATGGCGGCGTTCAGCGCCGTCTGTCCGCCGAGCGTCGGCAGGATGGCATCCGGCTTCTCCTTGGCGATGATCGTCTCGATGATCTGCCAGGTGATCGGCTCGACGTAGGTCGCGTCGGCGAAGTCGGGATCGGTCATGATCGTGGCCGGGTTCGAGTTGACCAGGATGACGCGCACGCCCTCCTCGCGCAGCACGCGGCAGGCCTGGGTGCCCGAGTAGTCGAACTCACAGGCCTGACCGATGACGATCGGGCCGGAGCCGATGACCAGAACGCTCTTGATGTCGTCTCTCTTGGGCATTACTTGCTTCCGTTCTGCTGGCTGGGGTCGTTCTGCTGCTGCGCCATGACCATGTCACGGAAGCGGTCGAAGAGGTAGTTGGCGTCGTGCGGGCCCGAGGCGGACTCGGGGTGGTACTGCACGGAGAACGCGGGGATGTCGAGGCAGTTCAGGCCCTCGACGACGTTGTCGTTGAGGTCGTAGTGGCTGACCTCGACGCGGCCGAAGCCCTCGCTGGACTCGCTGATCTGGTCGATCGGAGCCTCGACGGCGAAGCCGTGGTTGTGCGCGGTGATCTCGACCCGGCCGGTGGCCTTGTCGAGCACGGGCTGGTTGATGCCGCGGTGGCCAAACGGCAGCTTGTAGGTGTTGAAGCCGAGCGCACGGCCGAGCAGCTGGTTGCCGAAGCAGATGCCGAAGTACGGCACGCCAGCGCGCAGCACGTCGCGCAGCATCTCGACATGGCGGTCGGATGCGCCGGGGTCGCCAGGACCGTTCGAGAAGAACAGGGCGTCGGGAGCCAGTTCGAGGATCTCCTCGGCCGTCGTCGTCTGCGGCAGCACGACGACATCGAAGCCGCGGTCGGCCAGGAAGTTGAGCGTTGAGGTCTTGACGCCGAGGTCGAGCACGGCGACGCTCCCGACCCGCTCGCTGGTGGCCGGCAGTTCGTAGCGCTCGGTGGTGGAGACCGCACCGGAGAGGTTCTGGCCGGCCATCTGCACGCCGGAGCGCACGAGGTCGAGCTGCTCACCGTCGGAGAGGTCGAAATCCGCACCGGAGAAGATGCCGGAGCGCATGGCGCCGACCGAGCGGATGCGGCGGGTGACGGCGCGGGTGTCGATGCCGCTGATGCCAACGACTCCCCCGGCAACGAGGTCGTCGTCGATGCTGCGTTCCGAGCGGAAGTTCGACACGATGCGCGACGGCTCCCGCACGATGAAGCCGGCGACCCAGATACGGGCCGACTCCATGTCCTCGTCGTTGGCGCCGGTGTTGCCGATGTGCGGCGCGGTCATCAACACGATCTGGCCGGCGTAGCTCGGGTCGGTCAGCGTCTCTTGGTAGCCGGTCATGCCGGTGGCGAACACCGCCTCACCGAAGGTGCGGCCCGTCGCGCCGTATGCGCGGCCGACGTAGCGGCTGCCGTCTTCGAGCACCAGGACGGCGCGTGCCGGCAGCCCGTTCGAGCCGGTTGCCGAATCTGTCACAAGCTGGTCTGTCATTTCTGTGCCTCACTGTTGGCGCCGGCCGCAGTGGCCGGAAGAAGGGTGGAAATCGCGGAGACGAGCACTGCGCGCTGCGCAGGATCGATCACGCGGAAGAAGCTGTCTGCGATGGTGTCCGTCTGCTCGGATGCGTCTGGCGTCCGCTGCATGAGCCAGCTCACGCAGCTGAGACCGTCGCTCTCCACGGCACGGTCGATGGCCCACGTCGTCTCGGAGACCTCACGCAGCGCGCTGCGCGGGATGAACAACGCGTCGCCGCCGGCCAGATCGATGGTCAGACCATCGGATGCCACGGCGAGCGTGCCCTGGGCCCGGAACCTGAGGCCGGCAGGAAGCAGGCGTTCAAGCGGCAGTTCGTGCTTGGTCGTCGCAACGTAGGCGACGGGCACGACGAGTGTCTGCTCGGCCGGCGCGGCCGGTACCGCGTACGCGGAGAGTCCGTTGTCGCGGTTTCCGCGACGCTTCCAGCTGCGCAGCATCAGGAGGAGGAGTGCGAGAACGACGACCGCGAGCAGGGCGGCGAGCAGCGTGCGCTCGACGCTCATGAGGCCCCGCCGCTCTGCAGAGCGGCCGAGCGGGCCACCTGCTCGGCCGGAAGCACCGCGCCGCCCAGCACGGTGGCGTACCCGTGGCGGAACGTCGCCTCGACGCTGCCCGGCAGTGTCATCGCCAGGTACGGCGAGTTGACGCCCTTGCCCGCGAGGTTCTGCGTGCTGAACTCGCGCGTCGCGTTCGGGTCGTAGAGCACGATGTCGGCAACGGCTCCGACGACGAGCTCTGCGCTGTGACCGGCCAGACGACCGATCTGCGCCGGGGCACCGCTCAGCACGCGGGCGACGTCGTTCCAGCCGAGCAGCCCGTTCTGCACCACGGAGGCGTGCACGACGGAGAGCGCGGATTCGAGCCCGACCATGCCGTTCGCGGCTGCATCCCACTCGCAGTCCTTGGCCTCGACCGGGTGCGGCGCGTGGTCGGTGGCGACGATGTCGATCGTGCCGTCTGCGAGGGCCGCGCGCAGCGCCTCGACGTCTTCACGGCGGCGGAGCGGCGGGTTCACCTTGTAGCGCGCGTCATAGCTGGCGACGAGCTCCTCGGTGAGCAGCAGGTGGTGCGGGGTGACCTCGGCGGTGACGGCGATGCCGCGGGCCTTCGCCCAGCGGATCACGTCGACGGAGCCGGCGGTGGAGACGTGGCAGATGTGCAGACGGGAGCCGACGTGCTCGGCGAGCAGAACATCGCGGGCGATGATCGACTCCTCGGCGACGGCCGGCCAGCCGGTCAGCCCGAGCTCGCCAGAGAGGGCGCCCTCGTTCATCTGGGCGCCGACGGTGAGCCGGGGTTCCTGGGCGTGCTGGGCGATCACGCCGTCGAACGCCTTGACGTACTCGAGCGCGCGACGCATCAGCAGCGGGTCGGACACGCAGAAGCCGTCATCCGAGAACACGCGAACCTGGGCGCGCGATGTCGCCATTGCGCCGAGTTCGGCCAGCCTCTCGCCGGCCAAGCCGACGGTGACGGCACCGATCGGGCGCACGGTGGCGTACGCGGCCTGCTCACCGAGCGAGAGCACCTGCTCGACGACACCGGCGGTGTCGGCGACCGGCGAGGTGTTCGCCATGGCGAAGATGCTCGTGAAGCCACCGGCCGCTGCGGCGCGACTGCCGGTCAGAACGGTCTCGCTCTGCTCGTAGCCCGGTTCGCGCAGGTGCGTGTGCAGGTCGACGAGTCCGGGCAGCGCGAGCAGGCCGTCCGCGTCGACCACCGTCGCGCCTGCGGAGCTCAGCCCGCTGCCGGTCTCGGTGATGCGCCCGTTCTGAAGCAGCAGATCGCTGCGGCTGCCGTCGGCCAAGGTCGCACCGGTGATCAGTGTGGCAATGCCAGCGGAACTCGTACTCATCGGGACACCTCACGTTCACCGGAAAGCAAGAGATACAACGCGGCCATTCTCACCGAAACTCCATTCGCTACCTGCTCGAGCACCGTCGACTGCGCCGAATCTGCCGCGGCGGAGGAGATCTCCAGGCCACGGTTCATCGGGCCGGGGTGCATGACAATGCTACTCGGCGCGAGGCGCCGAAAACGATCGTCGTCAAGACCCCATGTGCGGGAATACTCCCGGCTGTTGGGGAAAAACGCCGCATTCATGCGTTCAGCCTGAATGCGTAACATCATCACGACGTCGGGCGCGGCGTCGATGGCCGCGTCGAGGTCATAGCTGATCGTCGCCGGCCAGGCTCCGGTGTCGACCGGAACGAGGGTGGGCGGGGCGACCAGGGTGACGCTCGCACCGAGGGCGTCGAGCAGCCAGACATTGGATCGGGCGACCCGTGAGTGCAGGATGTCGCCGACGATCGTGACGGTGACGCCGTCGAGGTCGCGGCCACGCGATGCGGCGCCGTGCAGACGCCTGCGGATCGTGAACGCGTCGAGCAGCGCCTGCGTCGGGTGTTCGTGCGTTCCATCGCCGGCGTTGATGATGCCGGCGTCGATCCAGCCGCTCGCCGCCAGCACGGCCGGGGCGCCGGAGGCGCCGTGGCGGATGACGACGCCGTCCGCGCCGATTGCGGCGAGGGTCTGCGCCGTGTCTTTCAGGCTCTCGCCCTTGGAGACGCTCGAGCCCTTGGCGCTGAAGTTGATGACATCCGCCGAGAGTCGCTTGGCTGCGGCCTCGAAGGAGATGCGGGTGCGGGTCGAATCTTCGAAGAAGAGGTTGACGACCGTCTTGCCGCGCAGGGTCGGGAGCTTCTTGACCTCGCGCTGCTGCACATCGGCCATGTCCTCGGCGATATCGAGGATCTCGATCGCGGCCTCGCGGCTCAGCTCGCGGGTGGAGAGCAGGTGCCTCATGCGAGTGCCTCGATGCTGACGGAGTCTTCGCCGTCGATCTCCTGCAGGCGCACGTTGATGCGCTCATCGGTCGAGCTCGGCAGGTTCTTCCCCACGAAGTCGGCGCGGATCGGCAGCTCGCGGTGGCCGCGGTCGACGAGCGCCGCCAGCCGCACGGCGCGAGGGCGCCCGATGTCGTTGATGGCGTCGAGGGCCGCACGGATGGTGCGGCCGGAGAAGAGCACGTCGTCGACCAGCACGACAGTCTTGCCGTCGATCGAGGTCGGCAGTGCCGTCGGCGCCGGGGTGCGCGTGCGGGTGCGGGAGAGATCGTCGCGGTACATCGTGACGTCGAGCGATCCGGAGAGTGCCGCGGGGGCGTCCGGGTCGATGCCCTGGATGATGCCGGCGATGCGATGGGCCAGCGTGACCCCGCGGGTCGGGATGCCGAGTAGCACCAGATCCTGCGTGCCCTTGTTGGATTCGATGATCTCGTGGGCGATGCGAGTGAGTGCTCGCGTGATGTCAGCTTGATTGAGCACGGTACGCGCCATCAAACGAACTCCCTTCTCCGTCTCTCTGGACGGCGTTAAAGGTTGTTGTGTTTCGTCCACCCTATCAAAGCGTGAACACGCGCTTCGCTTCCCGGCCATGGTCCGATCCGCTTGTCGCTTGCGTCGAACCCGATGGTTCGGCCTGTCGAAACGCCCGCCGGCTGGGTCTGTCGGAACCCGCGCGCTCCCGCTGGGTGAGTTTGTCGAAACCAGATCGGCACCGCTTGCGATTCCCGAGGGCGCCTGGCAGCCCATTCTTCGGCAACCCAGGGAACCGCCACCGATGCTGGTGCGGCTTCACTTCGCGACCACCTGTCCTCCACAGGCACGAATCCCCGGAAACTTATCCACATCAGGCATTTTTCCTAGGCGCACAGGGCTTGCCGGGGTAAAATTGATCCCATGGGAACCCCAACGGAGGCAGTCATCGACGCACACGCCCTGCTGCTTTCCGCCCTGGCTGATCCCGACGCCAGGATGCTCCACCACGATGCCCTGCTGGAGTTCGCCGCCGTCGCCGAGGCCGCCGGGCGTGCTGCCGATGCCCTCCGCATCCGGGCCGCGGGCGAGGTCGCGTTCCACTCCCGCCCGGAGCTCGGCGAGGACCGCCTCTCGGCGAAGAAGGGCTGCCGCAACGCGGTGGAACTCCTCGCCCGCATCACGCTGGCGTCCGAGCGCACGCTGACGCAGCGGATGCGGCTCGGCGAAGCCACCCGGCCGCGCCTCGCGCTCAGCGGGGAGACGATGCCGGCCCGCTTCGACCACGTCGCCAACGCCCTCAGCGCCGGCACGCTCGGCTACGACAGCGCGACCGCCATCATCGGCACGCTCGACCCGATCCGGGGCCGGGTCGGCGACCTCAACGTGGAACACGCCGAGACCGCCCTGGTCGAGGCCGCGACCGGACCGACCGTCGAGTCGCCGCTGCCGTTCGCCGCCGACGAAGTCCGCGGGCAAGCCCGCGTCTGGGAGAGCGTGCTCGACGAGGACGGCGTCGTCCCGGCCGAAGAACGCGCCATGCAAGCACGCGGGATCAGCGCCGGGTTCACCCGGGACGGGGTCGTGCACCGCAAGATGACGTTGCTGCCGGAGATCGACGCGAAATTCGAAACCTTGATGAACGCCTAT
>NZ_LMDN01000004.1 GCF_001425085.1 Leifsonia sp. Root4
CCCGACGCAAAACCGAGCAAGTCATACACTCCCCCGACGCAAAACCGAGCAAGTCATACACTCCAGGCCCGAAAGCACCAGAATCCGACTCAAACCCGCAGGCGAGAAGAAGAAGAGGCAAGTGTCAATCTTAGGCGTGAAACCCCGGCACCGCAAACGCGGCAACCAGAAGATTTATGGCTAAGATCCTGTTCCCGCTTGAGGCCGGCCTGCGTTTCCGCTTCCAAACCTGTGGGGCAACAAGGAAGACATTACGCGGGAATCCCCGCACCCCGCAAAACGGTGACCACGCCGGGCGTGTCGCGGAGCGTGACGCGCAGCGTCACGAAAGGCGGCAGCCCCTAGCCCGGCAGACTCAGCAACCGCCACCGCTGCTGGAACAGCCCCGACAAAGGACCCCGGCCGCGCGAAGGCTCAGACCGGGGCCTTCAGTACAGGGGTTTCGACAGGCTCAACCAACGGGGTAGGGCTCAACCAACGAAGTAGGGCTCAACCAGCGGAGCAAGCGCCACTACGACGAAGGCCCCGGCCCGAGCAGATGCTCAGACCGAGGCCTTCCTCAGTACAGCGGTTTCGACAGGCTCAACCAACGGGTACGGCCAACCAGCGGAGGGTTCAAGCAGCGGAGTCGCGCCGGTGCGTGTGGCCCCTCAGTTGACGTCGTCGGGGTGCGAGGCGACGCGGCCCTCACGCTCGAGCGCAGTGATCGCGGTCTGCTCGGCATCCGTCAGCTCGAAGTCGAAGACGTCGAAGTTCTCTGCCATGCGTTCGCGGCGGTTGGACTTGGGGAAGACGATGTTGCCCTGCTGCAGGTGCCAGCGGATGACGACCTGTGCAGGAGTCTTGCCGTGCGCCTCGGCCGGCGCAGTGACCTCCGGCAGCTCGAAGAGGTTGTACTTGCCCTGGCCGAGCGGGCCCCATGCCTCGATCTTGATGCCGTGCTTCGCGCTGAGCGCGGTGGTGGCCGGCTGCTGGTGAGCGGGGTGCAGTTCGATCTGGTTGACGGCCGGCACGACATCCGTCTCGGCAAGAAGGCGGCTGAGGTAGGGCACCGTGAAGTTGGAGACGCCGATGCTGCGGGCACGGCCGCTCTCGCGGATCTTCTCCAGCGCCTTCCACGCCTCGACGAAGCGGTCGTTCGCCGGGGCCGGCCAGTGGATCAGGTACAGGTCAACCTCGTCGAGACCGAGCTGTTCGAGGCTGCGGTCGAAGGCGTCGAAGGCCGACTGCGTGCCCTGGTCGTCGTTCCACAGCTTGGTCGTGATGAAGAGCTCGTCGCGGGCGATGCCCGAATCGGCGATGGCCTTGCCGACGCCGGCCTCGTTGCCGTAGATGCGGGCGGTGTCGATGTGGCGGTAGCCCACCTCGAGGGCGTCCGTGACGATGCGCTCGGTCTCGACCGGATCGACCTTGAAGACGCCGAAGCCGAGCTGCGGGATGGTGTGGCCGTCGTTCAGCGTGACGGTGGGGACTGTCGTGTTCTCAGCTGCGATGCTCATTGCTTCATCCCATCACGGATGCCGCGGCCGCGGCCCAGCATTGCGAACCGTTTCGCCACCGGCGAAGTCGATTCCGCGGCATCCGGCACCAACCGACGATGCCGCTAGTGGTAGCGGCGCCCCTCGTCCCGGCGGAACAGCAGGAGGGCTGTGGCGAAGCCGAGCACCGTCCAGACGAGGATCCCGACCCAGACCCACCATTCCAGTTCCCCGCCCTGCACGGCCCAGATCACGAACTCGCGCGCCTGGCGAGACGGGGTGAACTTGGAGAGTGTGTTGAGCCAGTCGGCGAAGAGGATCGGCGGCAGGAACAAGCCGCCGGCGAAGGCGAGGGCGAACATCACGACCTGCACCACGGCGATCGCCGCTTTCGACGGCATCGAGTAGCCGATGCTGATACCGATGAGCATGAATGGCAGGGCGGAGACCGCGAGTGCCGCGAATCCGGCGAGGATACGCGCCGGTGACGCCTCGGCCGCGGTGAAGATGCCGCCGATCACGATGACGGGAATGATCGCGGCGAGCCCGAGCATGCCGGTGGAGAACACCTGGGCCAGCACGCGGGAGAGGCCGGGAGCCGGCAGGGTGCGCAGGTACGGATCCCACGGCTTCTCCCGGTTCTCGGCGATCGTCAGCCCGAAGCTGAACAGCGCGTTCGACATCACGGCGAACACGGCGAGCGAGATGACGGCCTGGGTGGCGAAGAGCGGATCGTTGGCGACGGTGCGCTGCGGCACGACGAAGAACAGCAGCGCCAGCGCGGGGAAGACGAGTGCGCCGATCAGTGCGATGGGGATGCGCGCGGTCTCGATCAGGTTGTACTTCGCGTGCAGCATGGCGAGTGACATGGTGCTCATCGGGCGACCTCCTCTGAATTCGTGGCGTGGGCGGCGGACGCCAGGCTCGAATGAGCCCTGTCCGATTCGGTGAGGGTGAGGAATGCCTCCTCCAGCGATGCTCCGCGCACGGAGAGGTCGGCGAAGCGGATGCCGGAGGTCACCAGTTCGCGGATCAGCTGATCGGAGTCGGCCGTGTAGAGCAGCAGCTCGCCGGCATCCGTCGCATCGGCACCGACCGTCTCGGCCCGCGCCACGCCGGGCAACGCACCGACGGCGATCGGCTCCGGGGTGCGGAGCCTGATCTGGCGCACGCCGACCTTGCCGACGATGGCCTGCAGCGTGTCGTCTGCGATGACCCGACCACCCGCCATCACCACGACCCGTTCGGCCAGCGCCTCGATCTCTTCGAGGTAGTGGCTCGTGACGACGACCGTCGCACCGGAATCGTGCTGGCGGCGCACCGCCTGCCAGAGCGTGTGTCTGGCGTCGATGTCGAGACCCGTCGTCGGCTCATCGAGCAACACAAGCTTCGGCCGCCCGACGAAGGCGAGGGCAACGCTGAGGCGACGCTTCTGCCCGCCGGAGAGTGCGCCGGCCTGGCGCTTGAGCAGCGGGGTGAGACCGAACTCCTCGGCGAGCGTCTCCGTGCGCATGGGCTGCTCGAAGTGCTTGCCGACGAAGTCGATGACCTCTCCGACGCGCAGGGTCGGCGGCAGCGCCGTCTCCTGCGGCGTGCTGCCGAGGCTCTGCCGCGAGCGCACGTCCTGCGGCGAGCGGCCGAGCAGGGTGACGGTGCCGGATGTCGGGCGGCGCAGTCCGTTCAGCAGCGAGATGAGCGTCGTCTTGCCCGCCCCGTTCGGGCCGAGCAGGCCGAGCATGCTGCCGGCTTCGATCTCGAGGGTGACGTCGTCGACGGCGAGCACGTCGCCGAAGCGGCGGCTGGCGTGTTCGAGCTGGGCGAGGGCGGTCATGCTGTACCTCCAAGGAGTTGCTTGAGAGCGTCGGTGTAATCCTCGAAGGCGCGGCGGCCGGCCTTGCTGAGGGAGATGTACGTGACGGGCGTCCGGCCCTGGTGCGTCTTCTCCACCTCCACATACGCGGCATCTTCGAGCTTGCGGAGGTGGGTGGAAAGGTTGCCCGGCGTCATGTCGAGCAGTTCCTGCAACCGCGGGAAGGCGATCCGGTCCCCGGGCGGAATCGTGGCGAGAGTCGCAGTGATCTTGAGGCGGGCGGCGGCGTGGATAACCGGGTCGAGTTCGCCCTGCTGCACGGGACTCATCGCTCAGCGCACCTGACGGAGTCGAACGGCGAAGACGACGGCGGCAATGAGCAACGCTCCCCCACCGAAGATCGCCATCACGAGGTTGTTCGTCGGCGCTCCGAAGAAGGGGGCGACCGCCCCGACGACGAGCATGATGATGCCGAGCACGAGCTGACTCACCTGGCGCCAGAGCGCGGCGCCGGCCAGGTAGAGCGTTCCGCACATCAGCGAGAACGCCGAGGGGAAGTAGATGCTCGCGAGCTCCTGCGAGAGGCCGTTCGCGATGAGGCCGACACCGAGGGCGGCGAAGGCGATGCCGCAGAGCGACCACGAGATTCCGTAGACGGCCCCCGCGAAATTCGACTCCCCTTTGACTCCCCGGCTGAGGCGGGCTCCGATGATGGCGGATGCCGCGATCGCGCCGGCGATCAGGAGGGCGAACACCGGGGCGGCGACGGCCATCGGGATCGTGAACATCGGGTTCCCGTCCGGGTATGCCGACCAGAGCAGGAGGAAGCCGACGAGCCACGCTGCGCCCCAGATGCCGAGCATCCACGGAATCGGACGCAGCATCAGCTGGTCGACCTTGCGCTGCTGCGTGGTGATCAGCGCGAGCATCTCGGCCGCGTCGTCGTGGGGTTCAACCGTGTTCGTCATAGTTACTTTGTAACGCAAAGTACTCTGCCAAGTCAACACCTTTGCAAGATCTCGTTCCGCTCAACCGACAGGCACTGTCGGGCAGCGGCGCAGGAAGACCGGCGGGGTGTCGAGTTATGGCGCTTTCGCCCGGGCCCACCCGCACGGAAACGCAAGCCAACCTCACCTCCGGGCCCGGGCGAAAGCGCCATTGTTTGAGCTGAGGAGCCGGTCTTCTTGCGCCGCGTGGAAACCGCGGGGTTTCGACAAGCTCAACCAGCGGGGGCGCTCAACCAGCGCGGGGAGGAGCCGACCCTCCCGCGCCGCAGACACCGGAGAGCCAAGTACGATGGAGGGCTGATGACTGACACCGCCGCCATCCCCGTGATCACCTACCCGCCCGAGCTGCCGGTGAGTGCGATGCGCGACGAGATCGCCGACGCCATTCGCGATAACCAGGTCGTGATTGTGGCCGGCGCGACCGGCTCGGGCAAGACCACGCAGATCCCCAAGATCTGCCTCGAGCTCGGTCGCACGAGCATCGGCCACACCCAGCCGCGCAGGCTCGCCGCGCGCACCATCGCCGAGCGCATCGCCGAAGAACTCGGCGAGGAGGTCGGCGGCGTCGTCGGCTATCAGGTGCGCTTCACCGACAAGGCGACGGCGAGCACCAAGATCAAGCTGATGACCGACGGCATCCTGTTGAACGAGATGCACCGCGACCGGTTGCTGCGCCGTTACGACACGATCATCATCGACGAGGCGCACGAGCGCAGCCTCAACATCGACTTCCTGCTCGGCTACCTCAAGGAGCTGCTGCCCAAGCGCCCCGACCTCAAGGTCATCGTCACCTCGGCGACGATCGACCCGGAGAGTTTCGCCAAGCATTTCGCCTCTGACAAGCAGGGTGCGGATGCCGCAGGCACCCCGGCGAAGATCATCGAGGTCTCCGGCCGCACCTACCCGGTCGAGATCCGCTACCGGCCGCTGGTGGCCGAGGAGTCCCTGGACGAGGACGACGAGGAGCAGACGGGCGCGGCGAACCCGGCCGACGACAAGGATTACCTGCAGGGCATCATCGAGGCGCTCGACGAGCTGAACCGCGAGTCGAGCGGCGACGTGCTCGTCTTCCTCTCCGGCGAGAACGAGATCCGGGATGCCGAGGAGGCCGTGCGCTCGCACTACGGGGCCGCGGGCGGAGGCCGCGGGGGCGTCACCGAGGTGCTCCCCCTCTACGGCCGGCTCTCGGCCGCCGACCAGCACCGGGTGTTCCAGCCGTCGACGATCGCCGGCGTGCGCCGCCGCGTCGTGCTGGCGACGAACGTGGCCGAGACCAGCCTCACGGTTCCCGGCATCAAGTACGTGATCGATGCAGGCACCGCCCGCATCAGCCGGTACAGCGTGCGCTCCAAGGTGCAGCGGCTGCCGATCGAGGCGATCTCACAGGCGAGCGCCAACCAGCGCTCCGGCCGCTCCGGCCGCACCAGCGACGGCATCGCCATCCGGCTGTACTCGGAGGAGGACTTCAACCGCCGCCCCGAGTTCACCGAGCCGGAGGTGCTGCGCACCAACCTCGCCGCCGTCATCCTGCAGATGATCGCATTGGACCTCGGCGACATCGCCAAGTTCCCCTTCCTCACCCCGCCGGACTCGCGCGGCGTGAAGGACGGCCTCGACCTGCTCTCGGAACTCGGCGCAATCCGTTCCGGGTCTCCTCGGTCTCGATACGGCGCTAGCGCGCCTACTCGACCGGCGGAGGGCTTGCCGCGCAGCGGCAAGCAAGGCGGCATCCAAAGTGCCGCGGCAGACTCACAAACCGGCCAGCAAAGCAACGATCGCGATGCAGCAGCGGAGACAGAGCCAGACGCTGAAACTCCCGCTGGTCGAGTAGCGAGGAACGAGCGTATCGAGACCAAGCGCGCGGCGACATCCGCCACCCCGAAGCTCACCCGCATCGGGCAGCAGCTCGCCAAGCTGCCGATCGACCCGCGCTTCGGGCGCATGGTGATCGAGTCCAAGACGCAGGGCGTGAGCCGGGACGTGCTGGCGATCGTCGCCGGACTCACGATTCAGGACCCGCGCGAGCGCCCGCTCGAGCGCCGCCAGCAGGCCGACGAGCAGCACGCCCGTTTCGCCGATCCGACGAGCGACTTCCTCAGCCTGCTCAACCTCTGGAACTACCTCGAGAAGCAGCAGCGCGAACTCGGTTCGAGCGCCTTCCGCCGACTCTGCAAGAACGAGTACCTCAATTACCTCCGCGTGCGCGAGTGGAATGACGTGTACCGGCAGCTGCGCCAGCTGGCGAAACCGCTCGGACTGTCGGTGCAGGATGGCGGCGGCCGCGGTGACGCGGCGTCTGACCCTTCGACAGGCTCAGGGAGCGGGGCAGGCTCAGGGAGCGGGGCAGGCTCAGGGAGCGGGGCAGGCTCAGGGAGCGGGGCGCCGAACCCCGACGGCATTCACCGGGCGCTGCTCAGCGGGCTCCTCAGCCACATCGGGCTGAAGGATCAGGCGCAGGCGGCGAAGGCGAGCGGCCCGCGTGGGTCGAAAGAGGCGGCATCCGCCCGCCGCGGCAAGGGCGAGTACATCGGCGCCAGGCAGGCCCGCTTCACGCTCTTCCCCGGCTCTGCGCTGGCGAAGAAGCAGCCGGATGCCGTGATGAGCGCCGAGCTGGTCGAGACCAGTCGGCTCTTCGCCCGCACCAACGCGGCGATCGACCCCGCCTGGGCCGAGCCGCTGGCCGGGGACCTCTGCAAGCGCAGCTACTCCGAACCGCACTGGTCCAAAACCCAGGGCTCGGTCGTCGCCTACGAGAAGGTCACGCTCTACGGCGTGCCGATCGTGCCGAAGCGACGCGTGCAGTTCGGCAACATCGACCCGCACTACGCCCGCGAGCTCTTCATCCGCCATGCCCTCGTCCAGGGCGAGTGGGACGTGTCACGGCTGAACGCCGGGCTCACCGCCTTCGACCGCACCAACAAGCGCTTGCGCGCCGAGCTGGAACAGCTCGAGGAGCGCACCCGGCGCCGCGACATCCTGGTCGACGACGAGGCCGTGTTCGAGTTCTACCACCGCCGGATCCCGGCGGAGATCAACTCAACCCGCAGCTTCGAGACCTGGTGGCGCACCGCCAACAAGGAGACACCCGATCTGCTCACGATGACGGCAGAGGCCCTTGTTCCCGAGGACGTCGCGAGCGAGGCGGACAGCACACTCTTCCCGCCGAGCTGGCGGCAGGACGACCAGGTCTTCACGCTCCGTTACAAGTTCGAGCCCGGCGCGCCGGACGACGGCGTGAGCGTCGTCGTGCCGTTGACCCTGCTCGCGCGGCTGCGCCCGGAGGGCTTCGACTGGCAGGTCGACGGGCTGCGCGGCGAGCTGATCACCGCACTGCTGAAGAGCCTGCCCAAGGTGATCCGCCGCAACGTCGTGCCGGCGGCCGACTGGGCGGCGAAGATCGCCGCAGAACTGCCGGAGCGCCCGGAGGGCACCGGCAGCGCCTCGCGCAGCACGGCCCCGATGACGGTCACGCCGTTCACGGAGGCCGTTGCCGCCGTGATCAAGAAGCTCGTCTACATCCCGGTGGCCGCAGACGACTTCGACCTCGATCGGGTCCCGCCGCACCTGCGCGTGACCTTCCGCGTGGTCGATGGCCGCGGGCGCGAGATCGACAGCGACAAGGACCTGCGCGCACTGCAGGGCCGGCTCAGCGAACGCGCCCGCGATGCCGTCGCGAGCACCTTCGCCGACCCGGATGCCGGGGGCGGCCGCGGCCGCCGCGGTGGCCGTCAGGGCGACGCCGACGGCGCACCGACCGGCGACTTCAGCATGCAGCCGCGCGGCGGAACGCCTTGGCGCCCCGGAGCCCCGGGCGGGCCGAGCGCTGGCGCCAGTGCCTTTGTCGAACGCACCGGGCTCACGACGTTCCCCACCGGGCTCCCGTCGATTCCCGGCAATGGGCCGGACCAGCAGGGAACGGAGATCCCCCGTTTCGTCGACCTCAAGCAGGGCGGCAACACGATCCGCGCCTACCCGGCGCTGGTCGACGAGGGTCAGAGCGTCGCGCTGCGGCTGCTCACGACCGCGGAGGAACAAGCCAGGGCGATGCCGGACGGCATCCGTCGCCTGCTGCTCCTGGCCATCCCCTCGCCGCTCGGCTATGTGCAACAGCATCTGACGAGCACCGAGAAGCTGACCCTGGCCGCGAGCCCGTACCGCGGCGCGCAAGCACTGTTCGAGGACTGCCTCGCGGCCTGCGTCGACGACGTGCTGTTCCGTGTGAAGCCCGACGGACTCGTGTTCAGCAAGGCCGAGTTCGAGACGGTGCGCGACCGCGTCTCCGGCGTCGTGATGGACACCATGTTCGACACGGTCAAACTCGTGACGAGCATCCTGACCGCCGCACGCAAGGCCGACAAGGCGCTCAAGGCGGCGAGCAGCATCACGATCATGGCGGCGCTGGCCGACGCCAGGCAGCAGCTGGACGGCCTGATCTACTCCGGCTTCGTCTCGCAGACCGGGCTGGAGCGGCTGCGGCACCTGCCGCGCTACCTCGGCGGCATCACCGTGCGGGTCGAGAAGCTCGTGGCGAATCCCGGGCGCGACCGCGTCGGGCTCACCGAGGTGGAGTCGGCGCTGACCGCCTTCCGCAACGCCGGTGGCACGATCCCGCTGGAGCAGCACGCCCCCGCGAATCTCGTGAAGGCCCGCTGGATGATCGAGGAGCTGCGGATCAGCCTGTTCGCCCAGGAGCTGCGCACCGCCGAGAGCGTCTCGCTGCAGCGCATCGCGAAGGTGCTCGCGGGCTGAGTACGCCGGGGGTGCTGCGTCGGCATGGGCTCAGGGCTTCGGGAGCGGGCCTCCTCGTTCCTCGTCGGCTCGTTCCCTCGAGCCAACGGGAGACTCGACCAGTGCGGTTTCGACAAGCTCAACCAACGGGAGACTCGACCAGCGGGGTTTCGACAAGCTCAACCAACGGGAGACTCGACCAGTGCGGTTTCGACAAGCTCAACCAACAAGGAAGGCCCCGCTCTCGCGGGGCCTTCCTTCGTACCGAGTGACGCTTTCGCGCTAGAGCACCTTCGAGAGGAAGTCCTTGGTGCGCTGGCGCTGCGGGTTCGAGAGCACCTCGCGCGGATCGCCGGACTCGACGACGACGCCGCCGTCCATGAACACGAGCTTGTCTGCCACCTCGCGGGCGAAGCCCATCTCGTGCGTGACGACGATCATGGTCATGCCGGACCTGGCCAGCTCCTTCATCACGTCGAGCACTTCGCCGACGAGCTCGGGGTCGAGCGCGCTGGTCGGCTCGTCGAAGAGCATGAGCTTGGGATCCATGGCGAGAGCCCTGGCGATCGCCACGCGCTGCTGCTGACCGCCGGAGAGGTGCGCCGGGTAGTAGTCGGCACGGTCGGCGAGACCGACACGGTCCAGCAGATCACGGGCGCGCTTCTCGACAATCGACTTCTTCTGCCCCTTGACCCGAATCGGCGCTTCCATGATGTTCTCGAGCGCTGTCATGTGTGGGAACAGGTTGAAGCGCTGGAACACCATGCCGATCTCGCGGCGCTGCTTGGCTGCCTCCTTGGGGTGCAGCTCGTACAGCTTGCCGTTGGCCTCACGGAAGCCGACGAGTTCGCCGTCGACGCTGAGCCGGCCGGCCGAGAGCACCTCGAGGTGGTTGATGCAGCGCAGGAAGGTCGACTTTCCCGAGCCACTCGGGCCGACGAGGCAGAGCACCTCGCCGCGCTTGACCTCGAGCGAGATCGACTTGAGCACCTCGTTGGAGCCGAAGCTCTTCGAGACCGCCTCCGCCAACACCATGGGGGTCGTGGATGCCGCGGCGCCAGTGGTCTGGCCTGTGCTGAGCGTGTCGCTCATCGCCCCTGCCCTCCGTGTCCTGGGTTGATGGGTGGGTCGCCGGCGCCGCTCGGCTCGACCGAGGCCGGGCCGCCGAGCACGGTCGGCTGGTTGCCGCCGATGACGGGGATGGTGCCGGTCGGGCCGGCGGCCTTGTCCGGACGACGGTCACCGATGCCGCGGGCGAAGCGCTTCTCCAGGAAGTACTGTCCGACCATCAGGATCGAGGTGAAGAACAGGTACCAGATCGAGGCGACGATCAGCAGCGGGATCGGGTTGAACGTCTCGGCAGAGATGTCACGCGTGCGGTTGTAGAGGTCGAAGCTGAATGGCACCGCTGTGACGAGCGATGTGGTCTTCAGCATCGAGATGACCTCGTTGCCGGTCGGCGGGATGATCACGCGCATCGACTGCGGGATGACGATGCGGAGCATCGTCTGCGACCAGCTCATGCCGAGTGCCGTCGCAGCCTCGTCCTGACCCTTGTCGACAGAGAGCAGGCCGGCGCGCACGATTTCCGCCATGTAGGCGGCCTCGTTGAGCGCCAGACCGATCACGGCGAGCCAGAAGGTGCTGATCGCCGCGGTCGTCGGGATGGAGACCCACGGATCCGTGAACGGGATGCCGATGTCGATCGTCTGGTAGATGATCGCGATGAGACCCCAGAAGACGAGCTGAACGTAGACAGGCGTTCCGCGGAAGATCCAGAGGTAGAACCACGCGACGCTCTTCACGACGGGGTTCGGCGAGAGCCGCATGACGGCGAGCAGGATGCCGAGGATGATGGCGATCACCATCGAGAGCACGGTGAGCTCGAGTGTCACGAGTGCTGCTTGCGTCACTCGCACGTCAAAGACGTACTTGCCGACGGCTTCCCAGTCGAAGGCCGGCCGCTGGGACGCGTCGACGATGAACAGAACGAAGACGCCGATGAGCACGACGGCGAAGACGTTGCGCCACGGATGCCGGAGCCTGATCGCCTTGATCGCCTCCGGCCGCGTGTCGCCGCCTGCCGTATCAACGCCGTTCGGCGACAGGGAAGCCCCCGTCGCCGAACGGTTTGGTTCAGAATGTGACACGTCTAGCCCTTCGAGGCGGCGTTGATCGTGATCTCGCTGATGCCGCCGTCCGCAACGCCCCAGGCGTCGAGGATCTCGTCATAGCTGCCGTCATCGACCATCGACTGCAGGGCGGCCTGCACGGCCTCGGCCATGCCGGAGTCCTTGGCGACCGCGACGCCGTACGGCGCGATGTCGAAGGTCTCGCCTGCGGCCTGCAGCTTGCCATCGGTCTGTGCGATCGCGTACAGGGTGACGGGCGAGTCGGCGCTCATGGCGTCGACCTGGCCGAGCGCGACGGCGTTGGTCGCGGCATCCTGCGTGTCGAACTGCACCTTCTCGATCTCCGGCTTGCCGGCTGCGACACAGGCCTCGCTCTTGGCGGGGACCTCGTCGGTGTCTTCGTAGGTGGTTGCCTGCACGGCGACCTTGAGCCCGCAGGCGTTCTCGGGGTCGACCTCGTTACCGGCGGCCGAGGCCCACTGGATTCCGGCGTTGTAGTAGTTGACGAAGTCGACCTGCTCCTGGCGCTCGATGGTGTCGGTGAAGCTCGACATTCCGATGTCGGCCTTGCCGCCGGTGACGCTCGGGATGATGTTGTCGAACTTGGAGACCTGGAACTCCGGAGTCAGACCGAACTTCGCGGCGATGCCCTCTGCCAGCTCAGCACCCCAGCCGATGGGGTTGCCGTCGGCATCCTTGAACTCGTTCGGCGCGTAGGTCGGGTCGATGCCGATGACCAGCTTGCCGTCGTCGCCGACGCCCTCTGGGAGCAGGGCGATCGCGGCGTCGTCCGCGGCGATGGCCGGGGCGCTCGCCTCGTCGCTGCCGCCAGCGGATGGCGTGGAGTTGTCGACACAGCCGGAGAGCAGCAGAACGGCTGCGGCGGCGAGGGCCGGAACGGCGTAGCGAATACGCATTGTGGATCCTTACTCTCGGATTCGGAACCCGCCTCGGTGAGGGTTCCGCCCATTCGGGTGACATTGAGCCTAATGCACAGCTTCGCGGACGAAAACGAGGATTGATAACGTTTTGGTCGCACGTTTACGCACAAAGCTCCGTCGTTTGACGGTGGTTACCTGCAAGAATACCCATTCTTGCGCAACTTTATTGCGAATGCCCCGGCGGTGACGGCCTCAGGGCATCGCTCCGGTGGCCACGGGTAGCTCATTGTGGTTCGCCCACGACGACCAGGAGCCCGGGAACAACGCCGGGCGGAACCCGGCGATCGTCAGCGCGAGCGCGTCGTGAGCGGCCGTCACCCCCGAGCCGCAGTAGACGCCGACGGGTGTGGCGTCGCTGACGCCGAGCGCTTCGTAACGCGCACGCAGCTCGGCCGCACCGAGAAAGCGGCCGTCCTCGTCGAGATTCCCGGCCGTCGGCGCGCTCAGCGCACCGGGGATGTGCCCGGCACGCGGGTCGATCGGCTCGACCTCGCCGCGGTAGCGCTCGGCGGCGCGTGCGTCGAGCAGGACACCGGATGCCGGCAGCGCGCCGGCCTGCTCGATGCTGAGCACCGGCAGCTGTCCGGGGCGGAGGGTGATGTCACCGGGAACGGTGTTCTCGGCATCCGCCGTGCCGGTGGACAGCGCGCGGCCCGAGGCGGTCCAGGCCGGCAGCGCCCCGTCGAGCACCCGCACATCCGCGACTCCGCCGTAGCCGAGCAGCCACCAGGCCCGCACGGCGGCGTGGCTCTTCCAGTCGTCGTAGACCACGACGATGTCGCCGTCGTTCAGGCCCCAGCCGCGGGCCGCGGCCTGCAGATCTCCCATGTCGGGCAGCGGATGACGGCCGTCCCGCGGTTCCCCGTGGCCGGCCAGTTCGCGATCCAGGTCGACGTAGACGGCTCCGGGGATGTGCCCGGACTCGTACAGCGGCCGGCCGGCCGGCCCGCCAAGGGTCCAGCGCACATCGAGCACCCGCAGCGGTGTGCCTCCGGTGGCGGCTGCGCTCTGCAGTGCGGCGAGTTCGTCGGCGGTCACGAGCGGATGCGGCATCCGGTTTCTCCAATCGGTGACGGGCACGGTTCTGCTCGGCCCAAGCGTGGCCAGTCGGCCAGCGCAGATCGTTGCGACTAGCGCGGGGGCGCGCCCTCTGCCACGCTATATGCTGCGACGACGCGCAGTGCGACGGGGCCGTCTCGCTCGGTAGAATCGAGGACTTGTGAGCACCTACTCGGACCTTCTCAAGACGCCGGGCGTTGCGCGCATCATCTCGGCTCAGCTCGTCGCCCGGTTCCCGTTCGGGATGCTCTCGCTGGCCTTCCTGCTGCACATCGAGCAGATCACCGGCAGCTACGGCGCGGCCGGTCTGGTGCTCGCGGCGACGAGCGTCGGGCAGGCCATCGCCGGGCCCCTCACGAGCCGCCTGATGGGCCTCTGGGGCATGCGCCGGGTGATCTCGATCACTCTCATCATCTGCGCGCTCATGGTCAGCACCATCGCGCTCGTGCCCATGTCGGTGCTGATGTACATGATCGTCGGCGCCCTCGCCGGACTCAGCATGCCGCCGATCCAGCCGGCCGTGCGCACGATCTACCCGAAGATGGTCAACTCCCGCCAGCTCACCCCGCTGTTCTCGCTCGATGCCACCGCGCAGGAGATCATCTGGGTGGTCGGCCCCGTTGTGACGACCTTCGTGGCGATCCAGATCAGCACCGTCTGGGGCATCATGCTGGCCGTGATCTTCATGGTCGGCGGCGGAATCTGGTTCCTCTCCTCCCCCGAACTCGGCCGTGTGCGGATCCCGCGCAGCAAGCGCAAGCTGGGCGCCGTACTGCGCCGCCCACCCGTGCTGCTGGCGACCGGCGTCGGCTTCCTGCTCGTCGGTGCCTGCGCCGCCGTCGAGGCCGCGGTCGTCGCCACCTTCGGACACGATGGCGCGGAGGCCGGCATCGTTCTGGCCATCTTCTCGATCGGTTCCATCGCCGGTGGCCTCGGCCTCGGCCACGTGCCGATCGGCCCGTGGTCGACCGCCAGGCGCATGCTCGTCGTCTTCATCGGCATGGGGCTCGCCGCCGTCGTGATGGCCATGGTCACCGAGAATGACGTGTTCTGGTGGCTCTCCGGAGCGCTTTTCATCTCCGGCCTCGGCATCGCGCCGGCCCTCGCCGTGCTGTTCGCCATCGTCTCGGCCAGCGTGAAGTTCAGCGATACCGCCGAGGCGTACGGCTGGGTCGGCACCGGTCAGCTGATCGGGGCGGCCCTCGGCTCCGCCGCGGCCGGCTTCCTGATCGACAGCAACGGCGCCGTCGGCGGCTTCTGGGCCGCCGCGATCTTCGCGCTCGTCGGCTTCATCGTGCCGGTGCTCGCCGTGCGCTACCACCCCGATCTGCGCGGCCGCGACGCGAGCCCGCTGCCGGACACGGAGGCGGTCCCCGTCCAGAACAGCTGATCGGGGCTGGCGCAGGCGCGCCCGGATTGGGATGATGGGGCGAGCCACCGCGCAACGAGGTGTCGGGGCGTGAACGCCGAGACGGAGCGCTGATACGCGTGGGCACGACTGTTTTCGAACGACGACGGCCGGCGGCATCCGTCGTCGCACATGCACTGGCCGACACCAAGCAGGCCGCCTTCTGGCTCGACGACGTCGAGCGCCCGCGCTACCCGCGTCTGGACGGTGAGCTCACCGCGGACCTCGCCATCGTCGGCGGCGGGTACACCGGGCTGTGGAGCGCCGTGCTCGCCAAGCAACGCAACCCGGGTGCGAGCGTCGTGCTGCTCGAGGGCAAGCGGATCGGCTGGGCGGCGTCCGGCCGCAACGGTGGCTTCTGCGAGGCCAGCCTGACCCACGGCCGGGAGAACGGCGAGAACAGGTGGCCGGAGGAGCTCGAGCAGCTGGAGCGCCTCGGGCTCGAGAACCTCGACGAGATCGAGGCCGCCAGCACCGAACTCGGCCTGGACTTCGAGTTCGAGCGCAACGGCGCGATCGACCTTGCGCTGGAACCGCACCAGGTGCAGTGGCTGCGCGAGGCGGCCGCCGACGCCGACGCCGACACGGTGCTCCTCGAGGGCGCTGCGCTGCGCGCGGAGGTCAACTCACCCAGTTACCTCGCCGGCCTCTGGCACAAGCGAAGCTCGGCGATTCTGCACCCGGCCAAGCTCGCCATCGAGCTGGCCCGGGTCGCAACCGAGATGGGCGTGCGCATCATCGAGAACAGCCCCGTGAAGCACCTCGAGACGGGCAGGGGCGGGGCGGATGCCGCCGGCGTCACCCTCCACGGGGATCGCGGCCGGGTCCACGCCCGACAGGCGATCCTCGCCACCAACGCGTTCCCATCGCTGCTCAAGCGCAACTCTCTCATGACGGTGCCCGTCTACGACTACGCGCTGATGACCGAACCGCTCGGCCCCGAGCAGATGGACGCGATCGGCTGGAAGAACCGGCAGGGCCTCGGTGACGTCGCCAACCAGTTCCACTACTACCGGCTCTCCCGGGACAACCGGGTGCTGTTCGGCGGCTACGACGCCGTCTACCACTACGGCAGCAGGGTGCGCGAGCGCTATGAGGACCGCCCGGCCGCCTTCGAACTCCTCGCCAATCACTTCTTCACGACGTTCCCGCAGCTCGAAGGCGCCCAGTTCACGCACAAGTGGGCCGGCGCGATCGACACCTGCACCCGCTTCGCCGCCTTCTACGGGACGGCCCGCGGCGGCCGCATCGCCTATGCGGCCGGATACACCGGCCTCGGCGTCGCGGCGACCCGCTTCGCGGCCAACGTGATGCTCGACCAGCTCGCCGGGCTCGAGACCGAGCGCACCCAGCTGCGCATGGTGCGGGAGCGCCCGCTGCCGTTCCCCCCTGAGCCCGCGGCTGCGCTCGGCATCAATGCGACGCGGTGGTCGCTCGACCGCGCCGATCACAACCTCGGCAGGCGCAACATCCTGCTCAAGACCCTCGACGCGCTCGGGCTAGGATTCGACTCATGAGCATTCTGGTCCCCGGTATCGTCACCGCCGCCGCATCCGTCACCATCACCCACGAGGCCGTGCCGGCAGAGCAGGTCGTGGCCGGCACCCCGAGCACCGGCGTTGTCGAGCTCGGTGGCTTCGGCGACGCCGAGATCGGCGTCTGGGAGATGACCGTCGGGGCGATGAGCGATGTGGAGGCCGACGAGGTCTTCGTGGTCATCGCCGGCCGGGCGAGCGTCGTGCTCGAGCCCGGCGGCGACGATGCCGAGACCATCGAGCTCACCCCCGGTGCCGTCGTGCGCCTCGCCGCAGGCACCCGCACGGTGTGGACCGTCACAGAGACGCTGCGCAAGGTCTACTTCGCCTGAGCGTCTCCTGCTAGACCCATCCCGGGCTCGACCGCCGCGCTGGTGGGCGCTCCGGCCTCACGTCAGAAGGCGGAGAGCCCGGTGAGTGCGCGCCCCAGCACGAGGGCGTGGATCTCGTCGGTGCCCTCGTAGGTGCGCACCGCCTCCAGATTGGCGGCGTGCCGCATCACGGGGAAGGCACTCGTGATGCCGTCGCCGGCGAGGATCGATCGCGCCTCGTGCGCGATCTGCAGTGCCTCCCGCACGCTGTTGAGCTTGCCGACGCTGATCTGCGCCGCGGTGAGTGCGCCACGCTCCTTGAGCCGGCCGAGGTGCAGCGCGAGCAGCACCCCCTTCTCGTACTCGAGCAGCATGTCGGCGAGCTTCGCCTGCACCAGCTGGCGTGATCCGATCGGGCTTCCGAACACCTCCCGTGACTTCGCGCGCCCCAGCGCCGCCTCGAGGCAGGATCGCGCCGCGCCCATCGCGCCCCAGACGATCCCGTAGCGCGCCTCGTTCAGGCAGCCGAACGGGCCGGAGAGCCCCCGCGCGCCCGGCAGCATTGCGGATGCCGGCAGCCGCACCCCGTCGAAGCGCACGTCGCATTGGATCGATGCGCGCATCGAGAGCTTGCCGTCGATGGCGGTGGCGCTGAAGCCAGGGGTGTCGGTCGGCACGAGGAAGCCGCGCACCCGGGTGCCGGGATTGGTTGACTGCCCGGACGAGTCATCGTCAACGCGCGCCCAGACGATGGCGACATCCGCGATGCTGGCCAGCCCGATCCACCGCTTCGCGCCGTCGAGCACCCACTCCTCGCCCTCACGCCTGGCCGTGGTGGTCATGGCTGCAGGGTCGCTGCCGCCCGCCGCCTCGGTGAGCGCGAAACAGCCGATGAGCTCACCGGCCGCCATGCCGGGCAACCAGCGCTGCTTCTGCTCCTCGGAGCCGTACTGGTGGATCGCCGACATGGCGAGGGAACCCTGCACAGACACGAAGGTCCGCCAGCCGCTGTCGGCGGCCTCGAGTTCGAGGCAGACCAGTCCGTAGCTCACCGCGCCGGCCCCCGCGCAGCCGTAACCGTCGAGGTGCATTCCGAGCACGCCGAGCTCGCCGAGCTCACGCACGAACTCGCGCCGGAAGTGCTTGTTCTCGAAGTCCTCCTCGATCACGGGCAGGATGCGCCGGGTGGCGTACGCCCTGGCCTTCAGCTGCCAGGCGCGTTCCTCGTCGCTGAGGAGGGCATCGAGGTCGAAGACGGCATCGACCTGGGGTGCGGGAACAGTCACGGGTGTTCTTCCTTTCCGGAGTGCTGCGGCAGCCAGTCGACGCCGTCGTGCTCGCCGAGCCGGGGCGGCAGGGCGCGGTAGCTCGGCGGAGTCGCGTCCAGCTGGATCGGGTTGGCCACGAAGCGCCCGCTGCGGGTGTGCGTCGGATCGCTGATGTCGACAGCGGTCGGCAGCCCGATGGCGGCGGCGAACTCAAGCGCCTCGGCGATGGAGTTCACGAGACCGGCCGGCACGCCGGCATCCGAGAGCAGCCGCACCCAGTGTGCGGCGGATGCCCCCTCCAGATGCCCCTCGATGATGACGCGCAGCTCTGCGCGGTGGGTGACACGGCTCGCGTTGTCGAGGAAGCGCTCATCGTCGGTGAACTCGGCCGCTCCGAGCAGCCGGAGCAGGGTGCGGAACTGCCGGTCGTTGCCGACGGCGATCACGAGCTCACGGTCTGCCGCCCGGAACAACTCGTACGGGGCGATGCTGGGGTGTGCGTTGCCGAGGCGCTGCGGAGGCTCGCCGGTCAGCAGGGTGCCGGCGGCCTGGTTGGTGAGCGCGGCGAGGAGGCTGCTGAGCAGATTCACCCGCACGTGCTGGCCGGGGCCGCCCGCCTCCCGACTGCGCAGCGCGAGCAGGATCCCGGCGAACGCATTCTGCCCACTGAGCACATCGACGAGCGCGACGCCGACCTTGCTCGGTGCGCCGTCCGCCGGCCCGGTGATGCTCATCAGCCCGCCGACGGCCTGCACGATCAGGTCGTAGCCGGCGAGCGCCGCACCGGCACCGTCGCCGAAGCCGGTGATGGAGCAGTAGACCACGCCGGGGTTGCCTGCGCGCACACTGGGCTCGTCGAGCCCGAATCGCTCCATCACGCCCGGCCGGAAGTTCTGCACGACGACGTCTGCGCTCGCGGCCAGCCGCCTGGCCTCGGCGAGGCCGGCATCCGTCGTGAAATCACAGACGACGGCCCGCTTGTTCCGGTTGACGCTGCCGAAATAGGTGGAGTCACCCTCTGCGTCGACCGGCGGCAGCCAGCCCCGCGTCTCGTCGCCCTCCGGGCTCTCAATCTTGATCACGTCTGCGCCGAAGTCGGCGAGCATCATGGTGGCGTACGGGCCGGCCAGCACGCGGGAGAAGTCGGCCACGCGCACACCGGCCAGGGGGGAACGGTGCAGAGGGGAACGGTGCAGAGGGGAACGGTGCAGCGGGGCACGCTCCGAATCGCTCCTCGGCTGCTCCATCTGATCCGCCCTCGCTCCGCCTAGGAGCGAGCGGTCCCCGCGACGGCCTCGGCCGGGCCAGGCACGTTGCCGACGCCCCAGCCGTACGCGAGCTTGTGCGCCTCGAGTACGAAGAAGGACTCGGTCGACACGACGCCGTCGATGGCCTGCATCCGGTCGTTCACGACCTCGGTGAAGTGCTCGATGTCGCGGCAGATCACCTCGGCCATCACATCGAACTGTCCGGTCGTCAGGATGACGTAGCTCGTCTCGGGCAATTCGGCGAGCGCGCTGCACACGGCGCGCGCCTTTCCCGCTGCCGTGCGGATGCCGATCATGGCCAGCCGATCGAAGCCGATCGCGAGTGGGTTGGCGATGCCGACGACCTGCAGGATCCCCAGCTCCTCGAGCCGGCGGGTGCGATATCTGACCGATGAGGCCGGGATGCCGAGATCCTCCGCGATCTGCTTGAACGCGCGCCGACCATCGGCCTGTAGCGCCGTGATGATTTGCCGATCCGTGTCGTCCATGCTCACCGGTGAGGTCATGGCTCCCACGTTACCGCCGTCGGCGCGGCCGACGTTACGAGTCAAAACCGAGACCGAGCGCGTCCATCACGCGCAGCCACAGATTGCGCCGACCGGTCTCGTCCTGCCTGGCCATCGACCAGCGGGTGATTTGGACGCCGACATAGCGCACCGGCTCCGGCGGGAAGGGCACGGGCTTCCGGCTGATCATGGTGAGCCGGGTGCGCTCGGTTGACCGGCCCGCCAGCAGGTCGAGCATGACCTGGGCGGCGAAGCGGGTTGCCGTGACACCGAGCCCCGTGAAGCCCAGCGCATACGCGATGCGGCCGTTCGCCGCGGTCCCCGCTGTGAGGCAGAAGCGTGTCGAGGAATCGACGACACCGCCCCACTGGTGGCTGAACCGCACGTGGGCCAGCTGCGGGTACGTCTCGTAGAACTGCGCCGCGAGCTTGTCGAAGGTCTCCTGGCGCTGGGTCTTCGACTCATCGCGCGCGGAGCCGTAGTGATAGATGGCGTCGTAGCCGCCCCAGAGGATTCGTCCGTCGTGCGTCTTGCGGTAGTAGTGGAACTGGTTGCCGGCATCGGTGAGGCCGAAGTCGCCCGTCCAGCCGATGTCGGCGAACTCCGCCTCGCTGAGCGGCTCGGTCATGATCGCGTAGTCGTAGACGGGGATGGTGACGAGACTCAGCCGGCGCAGCAACGGCTGGAACACGTTCGTGGCGAGCGCGACCCTGGCCGCGCGCACGGAGCCTCCCGCCGTGCGGACGATCACCCGGGTGCGATCGCCGGTGTCGAGGCCGAGCGCGGCCGAGTCCTCGTAGATCTGCACGCCGAGCTCGAGGCACACGCGGCGGAGGCCGAGCACCAACTTGTACGGATCGACGAGTGCGTAGTTCGGCGAGTGCATCCCGGCGATATAGGAGCCCGACGTGGTCCACCGACCGATCTCCGCGGCGGAGATGAAGTGCGCCGGGTCGCCATGTGCGGTGCTGGCCCGCGCCGCCTCCTCGAGGCCCGCCGCCTCCCAGGGGGTGCGTGCGAAGGCCACCTTTCCCGCCATCACGAAGTCCGCCTCAATGCCGTAGCGCTCAAGCGTCGCCTGCATCTCGTAGAGGTTCTCGATCCCGAGCCGGACGAGTGTGTCGATCTCCGCCGGCCAGCGCTCGATGCCGTTGGCGAAGCCATGCGTCAGGCTGGGCGAGCAGAATCCGCCGTTGCGACCGCTGGCCGCAGCTCCAAGGCCATCCGCCTCGAGCAGCACCACCCGCGCATCCGGATCGGCTTCCTTGGCCAGCAGCGCGGTCCAGAGACCGGTGTATCCGCCGCCGACGACGAGGAGATCGGCTTCGACGGTGCCGCGCAGGCCGGGGAGGCGCGCAGGGGCCTGCGCATGATCGATCCAGAAGGGAACGGGACGGGCCTGCTGCAGGCCCGGAATGGTCGCGGATGACGGCATGGTGCGACTCCTCGCAGTAGGGGTGGGTGGGCCGCGTGGTGCCTCGACGGGTTCGGCGAGGCACCACGCAGCTGCTCGGCACCGCTCGGCGCGGCGCCCGGGCTCAGCGGTTGAGGTGGATGACGCCGGTGCGCAGATCGCTCATGTCGATCAACGTGTGCTTGCCACCGATCCGACCCCAGCCGGTGTTCTTGCCGCCGGCCCCTCCGAATGGCATGTTGATGTCCCAGAAGCCGTTGCTGTCGTTCACGATCACCTGGCCCGTCTCGATCTCCTCGACGAAGCGGTAGGCCTTCGAGAGATCATTCGTGAACACGGCCGACTGCAGGCCGAGCGCGTCGGCGTTCGCGATGCGCAGCAGCTCGTCGTCCGAGGCACCCGTGATCACAGGGACGACCGGGCCGAACGATTCCTCGACGCTGAGCAGGCTGTCCTCACTGACTCCGTCGACGATCGTGAACTCGTAGTACAGCTCGGTGGGCTGACCCGACCGCCGCCCGCCGCCGGCCAGCACGTCGAAGCCGCGCGTGCGGGCATCCTCCATGTGCCTGTCCATCTTCGACGCGACGCCTTCGTTGTTGAGCGGGCCGAGGTTGACGGCCGCGTCGAACGGGTTGCCAAGTGTGACGCCGTCGACCGTCTTCAGCAACTGCTCGATGAAGGCGTCGTGCACATTGGCATGCACGAGCACCCGCTCGGTCGCGCAGCAGACCTGGCCGGCGCAGAAGTAGGCGCCGTCCGCCGCAGCCTGAGCAGCGCGTTGCAGGTCGGCGTCTTCGAGCACGATCAGGGGGCCGTTGCCGGAGAGCTCCATGATCGAGCGCTTGAGCCCGGAGGTGGCGTGGATCTTCGCCCCGGTCGCCGAGGATCCGATGAAGCCGATCGCGTCGATACCGTCGTGGGAGACGAGCTTGGCGCCGAAGTCGCCCTCGCCGGGGAGAACGTTGACGAGGCCCTTCGGAACGCCGGCGGCCTCGAATGCCTCCAGCGCGGCGAGCACGGTCAGCGAGGTGTGGGTCGGTGGCTTCACCACGTGGGCGTTGCCGGTGGCAAGGCCGGGGGCGACGAACTCGGCCAGCATGAGGAGCGGGAAGTTCCAGGGGGTGATGATCGCCCAGGTGCCGACCGGCTTGTAGAACGACCACATCCGCTTGTTCGTGTCGTTCGAGGGGAACGTCTCGCCGTGGAGGCGAACCGCGTCTTCTGCGTGCAGGTGGAACAGCTGCGCCGCTTCCTTGATGTCGGCAACGGACTCCGCAAGCGGCTTGCCCTGCTCCAGGGTCTGCAACCGCGCGAGCTCGTCGACCCGCTTCTCCAGCTCGTCACCGACGCGGTGGCAGATGGCGGCGCGCTGCCAGACGCCGACCTGGCGCCATTCGCGCTGAGCGGCGCGTGCTGCGGTCACCGCCCGGTCGAGATCTGCCGAACTCGGCAGGGGCAGGGTGGCGATGCGCTCGCCGGTGACGGGACTGATTACGTCGAATGATTCACCGGATGTTCCGTCGGTGAACTGCCCGTCGATGTAGAGCTGCTGCTTCGGGGGCGTTGGCATGAAATTCACGAGCTACCTCTCTCTCAACAGCGGTGCCTCATTGCCCCACTGTCGGCCGACACCCTGCGGTGCCGTAGGCCGGGATTTCACACTATCCATTCCGGCCGAGAAGTCAACGCATATGAGCAAGCTTGCTCGCAGTTATTTGCTCGATGCGCAAAACCGTTACATAAAAACTGTTGATCACACCGCGCGTCGCGCCCATACTTTACTCACACGCCACGACGCACCGCTGGCGCGGGTCGCGATCAACGTGGACGCGACGCATTCCCGACACTGTGGAGGCACCATGCATTACAGGAAAGCTTCGCTGCTTGCGATGGCAACCGTCGCAACGCTGGCTCTCGCTTCATGCTCCGCCGGATCCGAGAGCGCCGAGCTCGACCCGGACGCCGACGTCACCGAGCAGAGTCTCGTCGTCAGCGTGTGGGCCGACTACTATCCCGAAGACCTCGCCGAGACCTTCGAGGCAGCCACCGGCATCCCGATCACGATCGTCAACCACGCGACCAATGAGGAGGTCATGGGCAAGCTCACCGCCGGTGGCGACTCCGGCATCGACGTCGCCTTCGTCTCCGGACAGTATGCACAGGCCCTGAACGAGGCCGGGCTGCTGCAGCCGCTCGACGAGGAGCTCATCCCGAACGAGGAGAACCTGTACGCAGAGGCCCAAGAACTCGCCTACGACCCGGGCAACACCTTCTCGATGCCGTACGCGTGGGGCACGACGGGCCTCTGCTACCGATCCGACCTTGTCCCGACCGCTCCGACGTCATGGAACGACCTGCTCGAGCCGGCACCGGAGCTCGTCGGAAAGACGACCATGCTCTCGACGGAGCGTTGGATGGCGTTGCCTGCACTGAAGGCGATGGGCCTCTCGGTCAACTCGACGAACCCCGACGACCTTGAAGCGGTCAAGGAGCAGATGCTGAGCACCAAGGACACCCTGCTCGCCTTCGACGACACGACCTTCTACACGAAGCTCGTCTCCGGGGAGGCGTCGATGACGGAGGCGTGGGACGGATGGTGCAACTACGGCATCGCCGAGGACCCGAACATCGAGTTCGTCGTGCCGGAGGAGGGCAGCGACCTCTGGGTCGACACCATGACCGTGCTGAAGAGCTCGAAGAACAAGGAGGCCGCGATGGCCTTCGTGAACTACATCCTCGAGGCCGACGTGCAGTCCTGGGTGGCCGAGAACATCCTGTACAAGGTTCCCAACGAGGCCGCAATGGCCCTCGTCGACCCGGCCGTGATCGCCGCCTACCCGAACCTCGGCATGTCCCCCGCCGAGCTGCTCGAGCAGGAGACCATCGTGGACCTCGGGGAGTTCAGCCCGGAGTACACGAAGCTGGCCACCGAGATCATGGCCGCCGGCTAGGAACGGGCACGGCTTCGTGACGTCCGACACCGCCCCCTCCGGCGCCGCCCCTCGCGGGTCGCGCCGGAGGTGGGCGCCCACGCCCTTTCTCGCCCCCGGCATGCTCATGCTCGGCCTCTTCGTGGCCGTGCCGATCCTGCTGATCACCAGCTACGCCTTCTTCACCCGCGGCCGCTTCGGCGGAGTGCAGTTCATCTTCACCCTCGACAACTTCGCCCGTCTCGCCGACCCGCTCTACCTCAAGGTCATCGCCACCTCGGTGGGGATCGGCCTGATCGTCACACTGTTGGCGCTGCTTCTCGGCTACCCGACGGCCCTCGTGATCACGCGCCTGCCCGCGAAGTGGCGCACCATCGCCCTGGTCGCGGTGTTGCTGCCGTTCTGGACGAACTTCCTGATCCGCACCTACGCCTGGATCCTGCTGCTGAACAACGCGGGCTGGATCAACCAGGGCCTGCAAGCGGTCGGCATCATCGACGAACCGCTCACACTGCTCTATACGCAGCCGGCCGTCGTCGTCGGCCTGCTCTACATGTATCTTCCGCTCATGGTTCTGCCGCTCTACTCCTCGCTGTCTGCGCAAGATGCCCAGCTGGCCGAGGCGGCGACGAATCTCGGAGCGAGTCCGTGGCGGGTGTTCCGCACGGTCACCTTCCCACTCTCGATCCCCGGCGTGCTCACCGGTTGCGTATTCGTGTTCGTGCCGGCGATGGGCAACTTCGTCATCCCCGAGCTGCTCGGTGGAGGAAAGACGGTGCTCATCGGCAACCTCGTACGCGATCAATTCCTGAAGGCGCGCGACTGGCCGTTCGGCGCTGCGATCGCCCTCGTTCTGACGATCATGCTGTTGCTGTTGCTCTTCGCGCAGCAGCGGGCATCCCGTCGGCTGACAGAGGGTCCGGCCGAGAGGAAGGTGGCGAAGCGTGCGTAACTCCCGGCTGATCAAACTGCCGTTCTGGCTCACCTACCTCTTCCTCTATCTGCCGATCCTCGTCGTCGTGATCATGTCCTTCAACTCCTCGTCGAACCTCTTCGTCTGGCGCGGATTCTCGCTGGAGTGGTACCCGGCCGTCTTCGCCGACGAGGCGATCATGACGGGCCTGCGCAATACGCTCATCGTCGCGACCCTGGTGACCCTGCTCGCGACCGCGCTCGGCACGCTGCTGGCGGTCGGCATCCACCGCTACACGCGCGGCGGCCTGGTGCGCGCATTCGCGATCGCTCCGGCGCTGCTGCCGGATCTACTGCTCGCGATCGGCCTGCTCAGCCTGTTCTCGCTGCTCGGTGTCACGCTCGGGCTGCACTCGGTCGTGATCGCGCACGTCACCTTCGCCATGGCGTTCGTCACGGCGATCGTGTTGGCCCGCCTGGCCAATATGGACCCGAATCTGGAGGAGGCCTCGCAGGATCTCGGCGCCGGAGCGGTGCGGACGTTCATGAGGGTCACCCTGCCCCAGCTCGCGCCGGGCATCGTGGCCGGCGCCCTGCTCTCGTTCACGCTCTCGCTGGACGAGTTCGTGATGGCGTTCTTCACGGCGGCGCCGACCACGCCGACCCTGCCCATCGCCATCTATTCCATGGTCCGCTTCGGCGTCACCCCCGAGGTCAACGCCCTCGCGACCATGTTGCTGTTCGTGAGCGTTCTCACCGTGATCGGTGCGCAACGCCTGACCCGAGTGACGGATTCCCTATGAGCACGACCACGACCACCGCGCCCCTCCTCGACATCCGTGGCCTCAGCCACAGTTATGGAGAGGTGGCCGCTCTGAGAGACATCTCGCTGTCGATCGCCGACAACGAGTTCTTCGCCCTGCTCGGCCCCTCCGGCTGCGGCAAGACAACCCTGCTGCGCGCGATCGCCGGCTTCGAAACGCCGAGTGCGGGGAGCATCCTGCTCGACGGCGACGATCTGACCTCGCGCCCGGCGCACCGCCGGCCGATCAACATGATGTTCCAGTCCTACGCCCTGTTCCCGCACATGACCGTCGCCCAGAACATCGCATACGGGCTCGAGGCCGACGGTGTCGAGAAGGCCGAGATCCGACGTCGGGTCGGCGAGATGCTCGACATCATCGGGCTCTCCGAGTTCGAGCGACGCCGCCCGGCGAAACTCTCCGGCGGTCAACGCCAGCGGGTCGCTTTGGCCAGGGCGCTCGTGAAACGCCCCCGACTTCTCCTGCTCGACGAGCCTCTGTCTGCACTCGACCGCAAGGTGCGCGCAGAGATGCAGCTCGAGCTCAAGCGGATGCAGCACGAGGTCGGCATGACCTTCGTCGTCGTCACCCACGATCAGGAGGAGGCGATGTCGATGGCCGACCGTGTCGCCGTCCTGAATCGGGGCGCGATCGAGCAGCTCGACAGCCCGGTCGGGCTCTACTCGAGCCCCTCGACACGCTTCGTCGCCAATTTCATCGGCTCGGCGAATCTGATCGACGGAACGGCGGTGGCCGGCGGCATCACGACGCCGGAGATCGGCTTCCTGCCCGCCGCGCACGCCTTCGCCTCCGGTGACCCGGTGACCCTCGTCCTCCGCCCGGAGGATGTGCGGATCGCGGGCACCGACGGGGCGATCGAGGGAACCGTCGTCGACACCTTCTTCCTCGGCGGTTCCTCCACCGTCTCGGTCACGGTGCCCGGGCTCCCCCGCCCGATCAGCTGCACCGTGCACGCGGCCCATGTCGCGGAGCGGGGCGAGCGGGTCGGGCTCAGCTACGACCGGATTCGGGCGGTCGTCGTCGCGAACCCCGGGTCCGCAGAGGCACCCGTCGCCTGAGCGTTCCACCGCGCGGCAGCATCGCCCGGCTGTCGAATTCGGGGCTGCAATCTGCCACCATGTCCATTCACCCCGGCGCACCTTGCCCATAAGCTGGACGCACGTGTGCATCGCTGCTCGCCTCGAGTCGTGCGATGCCGTAGCGGTTGAGAGGAACCCATGAGCGCGTATGCAGTAATCAACCCGGCGACGGGCGAGACCGTCAAGAGCTACCCGACCATCACGGACGCGGACCTTGCGGCCGCGATCGACAGTGCGGATGCCGCGCACCGCGGTTGGTCACGGAGTTCGACTGTCGCCGAGCGCGCGGCGCTGGTCCGCCGTGTCGCCGAGTTGCACCTCGAGCGTCGCGACACCCTCGCCGAGATCATCGTGCGCGAGATGGGCAAGCCGCTCGAGCAGGCGCTCGGCGAGGTGGACTTCGCCGCCTACATCTTCGAGTACTACGCCGACAACGCCGAATCACTGATGGCCGACGAGCCGATCACTCTGCTCGCCGGCGAGGGCTCCGCCCTGATTCGTCGCCGCTCGCTCGGTGTGCTGCTCGGCATCATGCCGTGGAACTTCCCGTACTACCAGGTCGCCCGCTTCGCCGCTCCGAATCTGATCGTCGGCAACACCATCCTGCTCAAGCACGCAGAGCAGTGCCCGGAATCCGCCGCGGCCATCGAGCAGATCTTCCTCGACGCGGGCTTCCCCGTCGGCGCCTACGTGAACGTCTATGCCTCGCACGAGCAGATCGCCACCATCATTGCGGACCCGCGCGTCCAGGGTGTCTCGCTGACCGGCTCTGAGCGCGCCGGGGCCGCAGTGGCAGAGATCGCCGGCCGCCACCTGAAGAAGGTCGTGCTCGAACTCGGCGGGTCCGACCCGTTCATCCTGCTCAGCACCGACGACCTCGATGCCACCGTCGAGGCCGCCGTCCTCGCCCGCATCGACAACAACGGCCAGGCCTGCAACGCCGCCAAGCGTTTCATCGTCATCGACGAGCTCTACGACGAGTTCCTCACCAAGTTCACGGCGGCGTTCACGGCATCCGCGCCCGGCGACCCCATGGCGGAGGGCACGAATCTCGGTCCGCTCTCCTCGGCCAAGGCCGCCGACGGTCTGCAGGACCAGCTCGACCGTGCCGTCGCCCAGGGCGCGACTCTCGTGGCGGGGGCCCCGCGCAACGGCACCTACTTCCCGGCGACCGTGCTCACCGACATCACCCCCGGCAACGACGTCTACCACGAGGAGTTCTTCGGCCCCGTCGCCTCGGTCTACCGCGTCGCCACCGAGGCCGAGGCGATCGAGCTCGCCAACGACACCCCATTCGGGCTCGGCTCCTTCGTCTTCACCACCGACCCGGAGCAGGCGCTCCGCGTGGCTGACGGCATCGAGGCCGGCATGGTGTTCATCAACGTCGTCGCGGCCGACGGCGCCGAGTTGCCATTCGGCGGCGTCAAGCGTTCCGGTTCCGGCCGCGAGCTCGGCCGCTTCGGGGCCGACGAGTTCGTCAACAAGAAGATGATCCGCATCGGCTGAGCTGGCGCAGCGAGTCAGCGGATACGCGGCCCCGAGACTCCGGAATCCCGGCGTCCCGGGGCCGTTTTCGTGCCGGCATCCGCAAACGCGCTGCCGGCTGACGGGCTGCGGTGCGCCCGCACGAAGAGATAGCGCGGCGTCCGCTCCGCATACTCCTCATACTCGCGGCCGAACATCCTGACCAGTTCGCGTTCCTCCGAGAGCACGCCACGGTGGTCCGCCAGAGCTGCCAGCGGCACCGTGGCGAATATCCACGCTGACCCCCGGGTCATCCCGAGTCCGAGGTGGGCGAGCCACCAACCGGCGTACATCGGATGACGGCTGAAGGCGTACGGACCCGTCGTCACCAACGATTGCGGTCGTTCCATCTCGAACGCGCCGTCGGTCCGCCGCCGCCGCTCCGTCAGCGCCATCAGGATCACAGTGCACCCCATCGCCACGAGGGCCAGTCCTGTCGCCCTGTGCAGTGGCGACGGCCCGGGCAGCCGCGCCGGCCGGAGGCGCTCAAGGGCGACGCCGGCCACGAGCCCGACGGCCTGAGCCGGCGGGACGGGCACGTTCTGCAGGAGACGAACTAGGCCCATTGCGACTCCCGCGCGGCCACTCGCCGATGCTCAGGCGAGCGCGCTCCGGCGGCGAGCTGCCGGGCCAGGTAGGCGGCATCCCGACCGATCCCGGGGAGGGTCGCCGACACCGCGGCGAAGAGAAGCTCCTGACCGAGGACGTACAGCCCCGGCACCGACCGGACAACGCCGCGGTGGTGGCGCGGCCGGCCCTCCTCATCGAACGCCGGAACCTCCACCCAGTCGAACTCGTTGCGGTAACCCGTGCACCAGATCACGCTCGACACCTCACACACCCGCCCGTCTGCGAGCACTGGCCTGCCGTCCCGCACTCCCGTCACACGCGGGACAAGGGAGACCCCGGCATCTGCGAGATCCCTCACTTTGGTGCGAATGAGCGGATCGGCATGAACGCCCAGCGTTGCCAGGGCCTGACGCCCGAGCGGCGTGCGGAGGGTCAACACGTGCAGGCCGAGGAAGCGCACAACCGGCAAGGCGAAACGCGCCGCCGCCCGACCGTGGTGAATCGGGAGCTCGCCGGCGGCCTTGCCTGCGAGCGAGGTCGGGAGGGTCTGGATGAGCTCCCGTGCAATCTCGGCTCCGGAGTTGCCGACTCCGACGACGAGGGTCGGGCCGGTTGGCAGCTGCGCCGGATTCCGATAGCCACTGGAGTGCAACTGGACGATGTCGGGGGCAAGCCGCGCGGCGAACTCCGGCACCTTCGGCGCGTGCTGTCCGCCGGTCGTCAACACAACGTTGTTCGACTCCCATCGATGGCCGTCCGCGGTCGCGATGAAGCAGCCGTCTTCGAATCGGACTCGGTCCACCCGCACGCCGGTTTGCACCGGCAGCTGAAACCGTGCGGCGTACGACTCGAGGTAGTCGGCGACCTCGTCCTTGGTGGGGAATCCCAGCCGGTCACCGGGGAACCGCATCCCGGGGAGCCCGTCGTACTTCGCCGGAGTGAACAGCCTCAGCGAGTCCCAGCGCAGCCGCCACGCGTCGCCGATGCGCTCGTGAGTGTCCAGAATGACGAAGTCCCGACCCTGTTTCGCCAGGAAGTAGCCGATCGCCAGCCCCGCCTGCCCTCCCCCGATGACGACTGTGTCGACGGTGGTGACGTCAGCGGACCGGGTGGCGTTCATGCCAGTGCCCGCACGTCGATCCCGCGGCTGCGGTCGACGATGAAGCCTCGATTATCGGAGGCCCGGAAGCGGATGAACCAGACGAGCATCAACGCGGATGCAAGGAGGTAGAAGCCGTGCAGGAACCAGATCGGACCGATGGGGAGGCTGAACACGTAGACGGAGTACAGGCCATTGGCAACGTTCGTGGTCGCGATGTTGACCAGGCTGTATGACGAGAGATCCCGGGTGTGCACCGCCTTCGCCAGCATGGGCAGGTAGCTCACGGCGAAGAGCACGGTGGAGATTGCTCCGGCAAGCAGTGGAAGGTTCATGTGGCCAACGCTACGAAGGTCGGCCGGCCGTGCTCGTCGGACGAACTGTCCATTTCGCGGGGTGCGGCATGGGTAATTCTGTTCAGAGAGCACTCGCACTAGGGGAGCCGGTGCTCGACGAGGCCCTGCTCGTAGGCGTACGCCGTCGCGGCCGCCCGTGACGAGATGCCGAGTTTCGCAAACACATTGCTGAGGTGCCTGGCCACCGTCTTCTCGCTGAGGAAGAGCGCTGCGGCGATGGCGCGATTGGTCAGCCCGTCGGCCACGAGGCGCACAACCTCGACTTCCCGCACGGTCAGGGGGCTGGCGGCCGCTCCGTGCTCGACCCCGGACAACGCGTCCAGCGCGGCGAGCTCCGACAGTGCCCCGAGCTCCATGAAGACGATCTGAGCTGCTTCGAACTCCATCGCAGCGAGTTCCTCGTCGCCGAGGGCCCGGCACGCAGACGCGGCGAGCACCCGACAGCGCGCCGCTTCATATGGCGCATCGAGCTGCTGCCACTGCATCCATGCGCGGCGGAGCTGCGGCAACGCGGCTGCGGCGTCTCCCTCCGCGATGAGCACGGCACCATCGCACTGACTCGCGATGGCCTCGAGCATGGGCATGGCCCCGCTCGGTGTGACGACCGCGAACTCGTCCGCAATCATTCTGGCGGCGGCGACGTCTCCGGCCGCGAGTTCGATCTCGACGAGTGCAGCCAGCATGCCGCGTCGGGACGCCGGGTCTGCGAGACTGGCCGCACGTCGGAGCAGGGATTGTGCCTGCCGCGGCTTGCCCTGCGCCAGGCGAAGCAGCGCAAGCCCCGGCTCTGGCTCGAAGCCCGTCTGATGGGCGAGCCGGTAGGACTCCTCGGCGGCATCGAGTTCGCCGCGGAGGCGCTGCACTTCGCCCTGCTCGTACAGCGCGTCGAATGTGGCGTTCCAGTCCCCCCGCTGCGCACGGTCTTGGGCTGCTCGCGCGGCTTCGAAGGCATCGCTCCACGCGCCGTGCAGCGCATAGAGCTGCGCGCGATGCACGTGGCACATCCCGCTGAAGAGGATCATGTCCGGCCGATCATTGCACCAGTGGTCGAGCGCCATCGTCCACTCTTGTGCCCGCCGCAGGTCGAATGCCAGCCGGCAGCTTCCAATCACCGCGCAGTAGATGATGCCGGAGGCGACAGGCGAGATCTCCCCCGCTGTCACCGCCACCATCGCCTCGTCGAAAAGCGCCAATCCGTCGCCCAGTTGTCCGAGGCAGATCTTCACCTGTCCCTGCCCGAGTTGGGAGAGAGCGAGAACATCGTGGTCGTGGAATCCGACAGCCACGTCCCAGGCTGCCTGGAACGCACGCCCCGCCCCGTCGATGTCTCCGGATTCGAGCGCACCGAAACCCTCGGGAACCAGCAGAAGGCCGGCGACAGGGTTTGCCACCCCGCTCTCCCGAACCAGCCGCTGAGCTCGTGCCAACCAGCCGCCGCCGCGCGCGACATCACCGCGCGTCGTGAGGAACATCCCAATCCACGCGGCCGAACGGGCGGCATCGACAACCTCGTCATGCGCAAGGAATTCCTCGTGGGCCCTCGTAGCCGCGTCGATTCCGACGGTTTCCTGCCCCGTGAGCAGTGCCGCGGTCGACAGGCGTTCGAGGTCGTGCGCGGGCAACGAGCCGTCCCGGTCCGCCTCCGCCAGGGCGGTGAACGCATCGCTCCATCGGTGGGCGCCGAATGCGGTGCGCCCCCGCTCCACGGCGACGGAGGAACTCATGATGCCTTCCGGCCACGAGCGCATGCGGCACCGAGTGGCGCTCAGCGCCCGTCAGCCACTCTCCACGCTAGCTCTGTGATTTCGTGCGCACAAGCGGCCTGAGCCCGTGAGGCGCGCTAGCGTTTGCGGGCGAGCTGGGCGTCAATCTGCTCTTTGCGCAGCTCGAAGATGCGCCGCAGAAGATCGGCCGGAACCGGGGTCGTCGCCCCGAATCGAAGGGCGCTGATGCTGTGCGAGAAATCGGAAAGATCGGCCTCGAACGCCGGCAGCACGCTCCCGCTGAACGGGTAGAGCGCCAGGTGCGCCTTGGTCTGCATGGCGGCGGCGTAACCCTTGCCGCGGTACAGCAGCGTCGGCATCCCGTAGCTCATGCCCTGGGTCACCTCGGGCGCCACGTCGCGTGCGATGTCGAGCACGCGCTCAAGGGCGGCGCGATCGGCGTCGTTGTCGATGGATGCGAGGTAGTCGGTGACGGTGGTGGCGTTCTCGTCCGTGCTCATGGGTTTCATCGTCGCACAGGCGGCGGCATGCAAAAAGGGCCCGTGCGAACACGGGCCCTTTTCGAGAAACGCAGAACTAGATGGCGTTGACGTCCAGCGGGATGCCGGGGCCGAACGTGGTCGACACTGCACCCTTCTGGATGTAGCGGCCCTTCGAGCTCGACGGCTTCAGGCGGACGATCTCTTCGAGAGCGGCCTTGATGTTCTCGTCGAGCTGCTCGGCGGTGAAGCCGGCCTTGCCCACGACGAAGTGCACGTTGGAGTGCTTGTCGACGCGGAACTCGATCTTTCCACCCTTGATGTCGGAGACGGCCTTGGCCACGTCCGGCGTCACGGTTCCGGTCTTCGGGTTCGGCATGAGGCCACGCGGTCCGAGGACCTTACCGAGACGACCGACCTTGCCCATGAGCTCGGGGGTGGAGACGGCGGAGTCGAAGTTGGTGTAACCAGCGGCCACCTTCTCGATCAGCTCGTCGCCGCCGACCTCGTCAGCGCCGGCAGCAAGAGCTGCCTCGGCTGCGGGGCCCGTTGCGAACACGATGACGCGGGCGGTCTTGCCGGTACCGTGGGGCAGGATGACGGTGCCGCGCACCATCTGGTCTGCCTTGCGGGGGTCAACACCAAGCTTGAGGGCAACCTCAACCGTGCTGTTGAACTTGGCGGAACCGGTCTCCTTGGCGAGCGTGACTGCCTCGGTGGGGGTGTAGAACTTGTCGGCTTCGATCTTCTCGGCCGCGGCCCGGTAGGCCTTTGACTTCTGTGCCATGTTTTTCTCCTTGAGAGAATGTGGTCATCTGCGCCTGGCGGGCGCTGCCACGGGTGAAAGTGTTGGAGGGCCCCTGCTTAGGAGACCGTGATGCCCATCGAGCGAGCGGTGCCGGCGATGATCTTCGAGGCAGCCTCGATGTCGTTGGCGTTGAGGTCAACCATCTTGGCCTCAGCGATCTCACGAACCTGTGCCTGCGAGAGGTTGGCAACCTTGACGGTGTGGGGGGTACCCGAACCCTTCGCGACGCCGGCGGCCTTCTTGATGAGCTCCGCGGCGGGCGGGGTCTTCAGGATGAAGGTGAACGAGCGGTCCTCGTACACGGTGATCTCAACGGGGATGACGTTGCCGCGCTGGGCCTCGGTCGCCGCGTTGTACGCCTTGCAGAACTCCATGATGTTCACGCCGTGCTGACCCAGGGCCGGGCCGATGGGCGGGGCGGGGTTTGCGGCGCCGGCCTTGATCTGAAGCTTGATCAGACCAGTAACCTTCTTCTTCGGTGCCATTGTCTTCCTTCTTTCTTATCGAACGCTCCGGTAGCCGGAGCACTCTCCCGTTCGCCCGGACTGTCCGAGCGACGGTGGTTTGTTGGGGCCGTGAGGCCAGAGGTGTTAGAGCTTGGTGACCTGGTCGAAGCTGAGCTCGACCGGGGTCTCACGCTCGAAGAGGGAGACGAGCACGGTGAGCTTGCCGCTCTCCGGCTTGATCTCGCTGATCGAACCGGGCAGGCCCGCGAAGGAGCCTTCCTTGATGGTGATCGTCTCGCCGATCTCGAAGTCGACCTCGGCCTGCAGCACGCGCTGCGCGCCCTTGACCGCGCCGCCCTTGCCACCCTTGGCGGCGGGAACGTCCTTGATCTCAACCAGGCTCTTCAGCATGCCGAAGGCCTCTTCGAAGCGCAGCGGCGTCGGGTTGTGGGCGTTGCCGACGAAGCCGGTGACACCGGGGGTGTGACGGACGACAGACCAGCTGTCCTCGTTCAGATCCATGCGCACCAGCACGTAGCCGGGGATGCGAACACGGGTGACCATCTTGCGCTGGCCGTTCTTGATCTCGACGACATCTTCCATCGGCACCTCGACCTGGTAGATGTAATCTTCCATGGCCATCGACGCCTTGCGGTTCTCGATGTTCTGCTTTACGCGGCGCTCGAAGCCGGCGTAGGAGTGGATGACGTACCACTTGCCTGGCAGGAAGCGCAGGTCCTGACGGAACTCCTCGTACGGGTCGGCCTCGGCCTCTTCGTCTTCGACGGCTTCCGCGGCGGCCTCGGCCTCGTCGGCGGAGTCGATGTCGAGTGCGTCATCCACGATGGCGTCGGCCTCTGGATCGATCGACTCGGCGAGAGCGTCGAGGGCGGCATCGAGGTCGACGACAACGTCGCCGTCGTCGACAACGTGAACGGCGAGGTGCTCAGCAGACTCGACAGACTCCTCGGCCTCGGCGAGCGTGTTGCCCTCCTGCGCCTCGTCTTCCTCGGCGGACTGCTCGGCAGCCGTCGCCCAGTCGGCGTCTTCGTACTCAGTCTTAGACACTAAATCTCAATCCTTCGTGTATTGCGTTGCTCGCTGTTGCCCGATGTTCAGGCGGATGCGGCAGAACCGCGTTCGCAAAGGCACCAGGCGCCCATCGGAACTATCCCGCCGGTGAACCGAAGACCCACGTGACACCGAGTGCGAACACCCAGTCAAGGCCAGACACCAGAGCCATCATGATGACGACGAACACCAGCACGACACCGGTGTAGCTGAGCAATTCCTTACGGGTCGGAGTGACGACCTTCTTGAGCTCAGCGATGACCTGCTTGATGAAGAGGCTGACCCGCGCGAAAGGTCCGCGTTTGGTCTCGCGGTCTTTCTTGGCGTTCGCGACGACATCCTCACTGGGTTGTTCGTCGATAACTTTTCGGGCCACCTGATCTCACCTTTCCCAGCCCGCTCTCGCCAGCTGGTTTTCGTGGGCCGGTGCATGAACACCGACTTGCAGGGCGGACAGGACTCGAACCTGCAACCTGCGGTTTTGGAGACCGCTGCTCTACCAATTGAGCCACCGCCCTAAGGGCTTTCCTGCTGTACGCCACCCGCATTCCTGCGAGCGACCACATCAGCCATTCTACCGGTCGCAGCCACGAAGCGCGTTCGCACCGAATCACGCCGACCAGGGATCGGCACGAAAATAGGCGCAAAAAAGCTTGGCGGATTCAACAACCTCACCAAGTGTAGGTCACCGCGACGGCACTGTAAAGCTGAGCGGATCGGGGCCTGTGGAGTAGCGTTGTGAGCGTGCGCCGCCGCCACACCAGTACACCGTGCAGCACGGGCGAGTCGGCTCGCATCAGGCTAAGGAGAGGAGCGCGCCAGCGGCGCCCACCGATGAAACGTCGCAGCTTTCTGATCGCCTCCGCATCCGGCATCACCCTGCTGGCCCTCACCGCGTGCTTCCCGACCCAGCCGAGCCCCACCCTCTCGCCGAGTCACACACCCACTCCGACGCCGCCGAGCGGCGTGCCCCAGCCGCTGCGGATGGCCCGCTCGAATTGGGGCGGCGACCCGTTCTCGCGCGGCGCGCTCAGCTTTCCGTCCGTCGACAGTGGCGATGAGCAGCGCACGCTGCTGCGCCGCTCGCTCAGCGACCGGCTCTACTTCGCGGGCGAGGCGACGGCCAGCGATGCGCCGGGAACAGTGCACGGTGCCCTCGGCTCCGGCCTGCGCGCCGCTCTGGAGATCACGGATGCCGCAGAACGCGGCGAACGCATCGCGGTGATCGGCGCGGGAATCGCCGGGCTGACGGCGGCACGGGCGCTGCGTGAGGCGGGCTTCGAGGTCGTTGTCGTCGAGGCGCGGGACCGGATCGGCGGGCGCATTCAGAGCGTGACCGACCCGAAGTGGCCGATCCCGCTCGAGCTCGGCTCGCTGTTCGTGAGCGAGAGCTCCAGCGTGCTCGCCGGGCAGCTGTCGCTGGCGGGTGTGAGCACCGAACCGTTCACGCAGACCCCGGAGGTGCGTGCGGCCGGCGGCGACGTCATCCCACCCTCCGATGCCGGGGCGAACGCGGTGACGAGCGCGAGCGCGTGGGCCGCGCAGCAGCCGGAGGACAGCTCGCTCGCGGCGGCACTGATCGACTCCGGGGCAGCCGCGGTGCTGTCGGGCGAGCCAGCCGCCGACGGCATCGCCCAGACCGACTGGCTCGCGCATGAACTCACCGTGGCACTGGAACCCTCCGCCGGCGCAGCGGCCGGTCTCGTGTCGGCCCGTCTGAGCGAGCGCCTCCTCGCCGGCAGCGCCGCGGAGGCCGCGATCGTGACCGGATCACCGGATGGCCTCGGCGGCCTCGTCGATGCCACGGCCGATGGCCTCGACATCCTGATCGGCAGCCCGGTCGCCACGGTGATCTGGGGCGACGACGGGGTGAGCCTGCGTCTGGCGCAGGGTGAGTCGATGAGCGCCGACCGCGTGCTCGTGACGATCCCGCTCGGGGTGCTGCAGCAGGAGAGCACGCTGTTCGAGCCGCCACTGCCCGGGTGGAAACTCGACGCGATCGCCGGCATCGGAATGGGCACCGTCGACAGCGTGTGGCTGCAGTTCGACGAGGCGTTCTGGGCGACGGATGCCACAACGCTCAGCACGATCGCCACCGACAGCCCCATCGCCTACTGGACGAATCTGCAGCCGCTCACCGGCGAGGCGATCCTGGTCGGCACGATTGCGGCTGAGCGCGCGGCCGAGCTCGCCGCCCTCAGCGATGCCGAGTTCAGCGCTGTGGTGTTGGAGAGCCTGCGCCCGTTCGCGCCGGATCCGATGGCTCCCGGCCCGGGTGCTCCCGCCGCAACCGACGGGCCGACGCCCGCGCCGTGATCGTGCGGCTCACCGCGACGAGCAGCGCGGTCACGGCCAGGAAGATGCCGAGCACGAGCGCGCAGTAGAGGGCTATGCCGACGGCGCCACCGACCTGCGCCGGGTCGAGGAAGAAGTACGGGTACCAGCCGACATCCGCCCCACGGATCAGCGTGAACACGAGCCAGAGCGTCGGGAATGGCAACACCCAGCCGAGCGTCGACCACGGCATCGGCGAGGTGCGGGGGCTGATCACCGCGTCGACGACCCAGGCGATCAGGGCCAACACCGGCACCACGAAGTGCAGCAGCGTGTCTGACCAGGGAACGTCGACGCGGTAGGCACGGGTCGAGGCCTGCGCCACGATCACGGCGAAGACGATGCCGGAGACCAGCAGGTAACACATGACGACCGTGCGCACGATGCCGAGCCACTGCGGGTCCCGCGGCCGGGTGAGCGCCGTCACACCGGCGGCGGTGAGCATGATGACCGCGAGGATCGCCGACTGGATCGTGAAGTAGCTGAAGAAGTTGACGGTCGCGAACGATGAGAAGCCGAGCACGTAATTGAAGTTGCCGTAGAGGGCGATGAGCTCGAGCGCGGCAATGGCCAGGCGGTAGACGCCGAGCCCCCTGCGCAGGCGGTGCGGAGCGCTCACTCCGGCGCTCTGCGGCTCGGATGCCGGTGCCTCCGGGCCCAGCCGACCCGCTGTGGGGTTCGGGGGCGCAGAAGCACGGGGGTGCATGCTTCAACGCTACGCCGTGCCGGGCGGTGGCGTGGACGGGGAGGGCACGTCGCGCTCTGTCATGGGACTGCGCCACCCTTTAGGCTATGGCTGTGACCGAAAAAGCGCGTATCTCAGCCCGTATTGCCGCCATCGCCGAATCGGCGACCCTCAACGTTGACGCCAAGGCCAAGGCCCTGCAGGCCGAGGGCCGCCCGGTGATCAGCTACGCCGCCGGTGAGCCCGATTTCGCCACCCCCGAGCACATCGTCGAGGCCGCACTGGCCGCGGTGCGCGACCCCAAGAACTACCGCTACACGCCGGCGGCCGGTCTGCCGGAACTGCGTGAGGCGATCGCAGCGAAGACGCTGCGCGACTCGGGTCTCGCCGTGAACGCCAGCCAGGTGATCGTGACCAACGGCGGCAAGCAGGCCGTCTACCAGGCCTTCCAGACCCTCCTCGATGACGGCGACGAGGTGCTCGTTCCCACGCCGTACTGGACCACGTACCCGGAGGCCATCAAGCTGGCCGGTGGCCGTCAGGTCGACGTCTTCGCCGGCAGCGAGCAGAACTACCTCGTGACCGTCGAGCAGCTCGAGGCCGCGCGCACCCCGCGCACCAAGGTGCTGCTCTTCGTCTCGCCCTCCAACCCGACCGGCGCCGTCTACTCGCCGGAGCAGACCCGCGAGATCGGCCAGTGGGCGCTGGAGAACGACCTCTGGGTGATCAGCGATGAGATCTACCAGAACCTCACCTACGACGGCGTCAAGGCGGTGTCGATCGTCGAGGCCGTGCCGGAGCTCGCCGACCGCACCATCCTCGTCAACGGTGTCGCCAAGACCTACGCCATGACGGGCTGGCGCGTGGGATGGATGGTCGGCCCGGCCGACGCCATCAAGGGCGCGGGCAACCTGCAGTCGCACCTCAGCTCGAATGTGTCGAACATCTCCCAGCGCGCAGCCATCGAGGCGCTGACCGGGCCGCAGGATGCCGTCGCCTCCATGCGCGAGGCCTTCGACCGCCGCCGCAAGCTGATCGTCGCCGAGCTGTCGAAGATCGACGGCATGCACGTGCCGACGCCGGAGGGCGCCTTCTACGTGTACCCCGACGTGACCGGCCTGCTCGGTCGCACCTGGGGCGGCGTCACGCCGACGACCTCGCTCGAGCTGGCCGATCTGATCCTGGACCAGGCCGAGGTCGCCGTCGTTCCCGGTGAGGCCTTCGGCCCGAGCGGTTTCGTGCGCCTGAGCTATGCGCTCGGCGACGCACCGCTGCTCGAGGGCGTGCAGCGCCTGCAGCGACTCTTCGCGTCGTAGCATCCGCATCTCGTAGAGTCCGAATAAGGAACTAGCGAGGTTGCAAGGACGAGTTCCCCAGAACCGTCCTTGCAACCTCGCTTTTTCCTTTTAGCGTGCGGATGGCGCTTGGCTCAGCGTGTCGCGGGCGGCGGCCTCGATCGCGTCGGCAACGCGGGTGAGCAGCCCGGACGCCAGCCGCCACTGCTGCCAGTACAGCGGGATCCCGAGGCTGCCGGCCTGGTCGAGTTCGACGAGCGCACCGGATGCCACGCGCTCCCCCACCTGCAGCGGCGGCAGCATCCCCCAGCCCAGTCCGAGCTCGATGGCACGGGCGAAGTCAGCCGTCGACGGCACGTAGTGGCTCGGCGGGCGGAGTGGCCCGCCGGCGTCCGCGGAGGCGTCGGACACGTCACCGGCACCCGGGTCGCGGAGTGCCCGCTCGCGCAGATAGCTGTGCTGCATGTGGTCGGCGCGGTCGAAGTTGACCATCGGCGCGACGGCCAGTTCGGCGAGCGTCATCCCGTTCGGGAACCAGCGGGCGACGAACTCCGGCGACGCCATCGGGCGATACTCCATCACGCCGAGCGGCCGCACGACGCAGCCGGGGATGGCGCGCGCCACCGAGGTGACCGCCGCGACGACCGTGCCGGCCTCGAGCAGGGCGACCGTGTCGTCCTCTCCCTCACGGTGCAGCTCGAAGCGCACATTCTCGGTGTGGCCGAGCTCCGCCAGCGCCGGCAGGATCCAGGTGCCGAGGGAGTCGGCGTTGACGGCGAGCGGCACGGTCACCGGCGTGACGGCGCTGCTCTCGACGCCCAACGTCGCCAGCGTCTCGTGTTCGAGCTGCTCGAGCTGCCTGGCCAGCCGCATGACGAGCTCGCCGGACTCCGTGGCCCTGATGGGCTTCGAGCGCACCAGCAGCACCCGGCCGAGCTGTTGCTCGAGGGCCTTGATGCGTTGGCTCACCGCCGACGGCGTGACGTGGAGCGCGCGGGCGGCGGACTCCAGGCTGCCCTCGTCGAGCACGGCGGCGAGGGTGCGCAGGTGGTCAGATTGCAGCTGCATAGGGCAAGGCTAGTGCGGCGTCGGCGAGGGGCGCCCTTCAGCTGCGGATGCTGCAGCTCTCCTCTGCCCGCTGATTCCGGGGCGGATGCCGCGCTCTGCAAGAATGAGGTCATGATGTCGAATCGCGCAGCGCGGACCCTGAAGGGTCTCGCCGCCGCCTCGTTCTCGACATTCGTCGCGCTGTTCTCGCACGTCTCCGGTGGCGGCGCCATGCCGGGGCTGCTCGGCGTACTCGTTCCGCTCATCCTCGCGCTGCCGTTCTGCGTCGCACTCGCCGGCCGCCGCCTCTCGGTGCCCCGGCTCACCGCATCGGTCGCCGTCAGCCAGTTCTTGTTCCACACCCTGTTCAGCATGGGAGCGACGTCCGCCCCGGCGGCCGGCTCGATGTCTGGACATGCCGGCCACGGGATGCCGATTGTGCTCGACGCAGCAGCGCTCCCCGCCGCGCAGCTGGGGCACTCAGACACCCAGATGTGGGCCGCCCACCTCGTTGCCGGCATCCTGACCGTCGCCGCGTTGTACTCGGGCGAGGCCGTTCTCGCACGGCTGGCCGCGTTCACCTGCTTCCTTCTCCGGCGCATCGTTCCGGCGCTGGTCGGCGGGACGCCGCCGCGGCTCAGCCTCACGCTGCGCGCCTTCGACGTCACGACTCAGATGCGATTCGGCGTCTTCCCCAGCTCGGCCCCGCGCAGAGGGCCACCCGCGATCGCTTTCAGTTAGCCACTGCGCGGCACCCTCGGCGGTGCATCGGCCGCCTGTCTGACTCCGCCGACGTGAGCGACCACTCCGCCGCCTGAGCGGCTGCGGGTGAAGGCCGCGCCGACCGTGCCCTCCCGACGCTGCGTATGCCGCGTTGCGTCGGCGCGTGCCGGTGCTCCGATTGCGCGCGCCTCGGCGCCGCTGCGGCCCTGTCGCACCGCCCCACCGTCGCGCTGTTGCGCTTTCCCACGTGCCCACGTGCCCACGCACGTTCCTCTGCCGCGCCCGCGCTCCGTCGCGCGCCACTCCGCGGCACGCATCGGCGAACCACTCTCGAAAGGAACACTCCCCGTGAAACTCTCACGATCCCGACAGCGGGGTGCCGGCATCGCGCTTGCTTCCCTGCTGCTCGGCCTGCTCGGCATCACTGTCGGCGCCGCTCCCGCCTTCGCCCACGACCAACTGGCGGCAAGCGACCCACCTGCCGGGGCGGCGCTGGAATCCGCACCGGAACAGGTGTCGCTGCAGTTCACCGACAATGTCCTCACGATCGGCGCCATCGTCGTGGTCGTGGATGCCGACGGCACCTCGTGGGCGGACGGGGACGCGATCCTCGACGGCCCAACCGTGTCCGCGAGGCTGGCCGGTGACATGCCGGTCGGCGCCTACGAGATTCGCTGGCGCGTCGTGTCAGCGGACGGCCATCCGATCAGCGGCGTCATCCCATTCACCGTCGGAGACGCCGTCCAGCCGGTGGACGCGCCGGGAGCCGCGGAGGCCACTGAGCCTCCCGCAGCGACCGCGGCACCGGTGGCCGGCGAATCGCCCGCTGAGACGGGGTCCGCCATGCGACCCATCCTCATCGGCGGTGGAGGAGCAGCCGCCGCGCTGCTGGTCCTCGCCGCCGTGGCCGTCTGGAAGCGGCGCCGCGCCCCATCCCAGCCATACGACCATGGCACGCCGTCGTCCTAACGGCGGCCAGACACACAACGACAACAACCAGAAAGGCACCACCATGAATGCACGCACCACATCACGAGTCGCGGTCCTCGCCGCAGCAGCCCTCATCGCCCTGACCGGCTGCGCCACCGGCGCCGCGCCGGCATCCGACGCGCAGGCGACCGCCGCCGAGACCGTCTCCGTTCACAACGCCTGGGTCAAGGCCGCCGACTCCGGCATGTCCGCCGCGTTCGCCGAGCTTGAGAACTCCGGTTCGGAGGACGTCACCGTCACTGCGGCGACCTCCGCCGCGTCGAGCGATCTGCAGCTGCACGAGACGGTCGAGAACGAGGCGGGCGAGATGACGATGCGCGAGAAGGACGGCGGATTCGTCATCCCGGCCGGGGAGAGCCTCAGCCTGGAGCCCGGCGGGAACCACATCATGCTGATGGGCCTGGCGAACCCGATCAAGGCGGGAGACGAGCTCAGCTTCACGCTCACCTTCTCCGACGGGTCCACGGCCGACTTCACCGCACCGGCCAAGGATTACTCCGGCGCGAACGAGAGCTACGAGGGTGACGACATGGAGATGGACATGGAGATGGACGGCGATCACTGATGGCTGACGACCAGAACTCAGGCTCTGGTCGCAGCGGGCTGAGCCGGCGTCGACTCCTCCTCGGAGGGGTCGTCGCCGGCCTCGGCGCCGCCACCGCGATCGGTGCCGACCTCGCGCTCAACCCCGGTGCCGATGGGCCAGCGCCAGAACCCGCCGCGTCAGTGAACGGCTCGGCGACCGTCCCGTTCTACGGCGTGCATCAAGCGGGCATCACGACGGCTCCACAGGCGCATGCGACCTTCATCGCGCTGGACCTGCAGCACGGAGTCGATCGCGACGCCCTGCAGCGGATGATGCGCATCCTCAGCGATGACGCCGCACGGCTGACGCAAGGGCGGGCGGCACTGGCCGATTCCGAGCCCGAGCTCGGAACGGTGCCTGCACGCCTGACCGTCACGTTCGGATTCGGACCGGAATTCGTCGCCCGGGCCGGGGCCGGTGACACGCGACCGGGCTGGCTCCGCCCCCTGCCCGCATTCACGATCGACCGACTCGATCCCGTCTGGAACGACGGCGACCTGCTGCTGCAGATCGCCGCCGACGATGCGTTCACGGTGGCGCACGCGGCGCGAATGCTCCTGAAAGACTCCCGCAGCTTCGCCACCGTGCGCTGGACCCAGACCGGGTTCCGCCGTGCGCACGGGTCCGAGAAGCCCGGCACGACGATGCGCAACCTCTTCGGCCAGGTGGACGGCACCGTCAACCTGACTCCGGGCACAGCCGACTTCGACCGTCTCGTGTGGAACGAGCGGGGCTGGCTCGCCGGGGGGAGCGGCCTCGTGATCCGCCGAATCCGGATGGATCTCGACAAGTGGGATCGGCTCGATCGTGGAGGGCGCGAGCAGTCCGTCGGACGGACGCTCGCCACCGGCGCGCCACTGACGGGAACGAGCGAGCACGACGAACCGGACTTCGCGGCGACGACGAGCATCGGCTTTCCCGTGATCCCGGAGTTCTCCCACATCCGCCGTGCCCGCTCCGAGAACACCGATGAGCGCATCTTCCGTCGCGGCTACAACTACGACGCCGCCCCGACAGGCGGCGAGATCTCCAACAGCGGGCTGCTGTTCGTCTCCTATCAGGCCGACGTCGACCGACAGTTCGTGCCGGTGCAACGCCGGCTCGATGAGTTGGATCTCCTCAACGAGTGGACGACCCCGATCGGCTCGGCGGTGTTCGCCATCCCACCCGGATGCCGGGAGTCCGGATTCGTCGGCGACACCCTGCTGTCGTGACGACCGCGCCGACCGCGAACGGAGGGAAAGATAAGCCTGGCTAATGCACCGTAAGAATCATGAGCTGGATTGAATGACGATCGCGATCTACCGTTGATCCGTGACTCCTTCCCTCGCTCCCCTTCTCGCCGGACTCGGCCTCGGCCTGTCGCTGATCATCGCCATCGGCGCTCAGAACGTCTTCGTATTGCGCCAGGGGATCCGCCGGGAGCACGTTCTCGCGGTCGTGATTCTCTGCGCGGTGTCCGATGCCGCTCTGATCGCCGTCGGCATCAGCGGCATCGGCGCCGTGCTCGAACAGCTGCCGTGGCTGTTGCCTGTCGCACGCTGGGCGGGCGCTGCGTTCCTGATCGGCTACGGGCTGCTCGCCGCGCGGCGCGCGCTGCGGCCGGGAGCGACCGGCCTGCTGGCCGACACCGCAGGCGGCAGAGACGAGGCCGAGCTGGAGGCCGTCGCGGTCTCGACGAGCGCCGCGTCGGTTGGCACAGCTTCGGCGAGCGCCGGTGGATCAGAGCCCACCGGCGCAGCGACATCCGCACAGCGACAGGGCAGGACCGGTCGGCGCGCGGGAACCCTCGGCGCAGCGTTGGCGACAGCCTTCGCGCTGACGTGGCTGAACCCGCACGTCTACCTCGACACCGTCTTCCTGCTCGGCTCCGTGGCGAACGGCTACGGCGAGGCGCGTTGGCTGTTCGGGGCCGGGGCGATCATCGCCAGCGTCCTCTGGTTCACGAGCCTCGGATTCGGCGCCCGCTACCTGGGCCGCTGGCTCGCCACCCCGCGGGCATGGCGCATCGTCGACGGCGCGATCGCCGTCGTCATGGTGGTGCTCGGGGTGCTGCTCGTGCTTCCCCGCTAGCCCGCGGAAGCCGGGTTGATGGTGATCGCCTCGAGGCCCCCGGCGCGCACGCCCCAGGTGTCGAGGATTGCACCGTAGCTTCCGTCGTCGACCATGCCTTGCAGGGCCAGCTGAACGGCTTCGGCCATGCCGGAGCCCTTCGCGACGGCGAAGCCATATGGCGCGACGTCGAAGGTCTCACCGGCCGGCTGCAGCTTGCCCTCCAGCTTGGAGAGCGCGTAGAGCGCCACCGGCGAATCGGCGCTGAAGGCGTCGGCCTGACCGAGCACGACGGCGTTGACCGCGTTCCCCTGCGTGTCGAACGGCATCTTGACGATCGCCGGTTTGCCCGCGGCGACGCACGCCGCGCTCTTGGCAGGCACCTCGCTCGTGTCTTGATAGGTGGTCGCCTGAACCGCGACCTTCAAGCCGCACGCATCCGCCGGATCGACGGTGCGCCCGACCGGCGCGGCCCACTGCACGCCGGCGTCGTAGTAGTGCACGAAGTCGAGTTGCTTCTCGCGCTCGACCGTGTCGGTGAACGACGATGCTCCCAGGTCGAACTTGTTGCCACGAACGGAGGGGATGATGTTGTCGAAATTCGAGTCCGCGACGACGGCTTCCAGCCCGAGGGCACGCGCGACCCCCCTCGCAAGCTCGAGGTCCCACCCGATCGGCTCCCCCTCGCTATCTTTGAACTCGTTGGGCGCGTAGTTGGGCGCGGTGCCGATGGCGAGCACACCGGAATCTGCGACGGCCTGCGGCAGCAGCGCGGCGGCGTCCGCATTCACCGTGACCGCCGCCACCCGCTCGGCCGCCCCGGTCATCTCGGGCATCGAGTTGTCGACGCAGCCGGTCAGCAGCAGCACCGACGCGACGACGGGCGGGAGAACGAACCGGGCGCGCATGGGAATCCTTTGAATAGGGGCTTCAGATATCTTCAGCCCGTGCCCATGATGCTGACGCGGCGCTGAGGCGCGTGAACGTCGGCTACAACGGGCGACTGGTTTTCCACGCGGTCGACCCGACTATGGGTGCCAGGAAAGTCTAGGTGAGACTCCTGCGTGAACCCCGAGTCGACCCGGCATCCACCGATCGGGGGATGCCGAAATCCGCCGGTCCACCGCTGGCGCGGCATCCATTCGCACGCCACGCTGGAATCATGACAAATCCGAATGGCACAGACTCGGTCGTGCGGGTGCGCGGCCTCGAGAAGCGCTACGGCGCCCTCAGCGCCGTCGACGGCGTGAGCTTCGACATCCACCGCGGCGAGACCTTCGCGCTGCTCGGCCCGAACGGCGCCGGCAAGTCGACGACGATCGAGATTCTCGAGGGATACCGCAACCGCACGGCCGGCGAGGTGAGCGTGCTCGGCACCGACCCCGCCAGGGGCGGGCTGGACTGGAAGGCGCGGCTCGGAATCGTGCTGCAGTCCACCGGTGAGACCGGCAACGCCACCGTGCTCGAGCAGCTGCGCCACTTCGCCGCCTTCTACCCGAACCCCCGCGACGTCGACGAGGTGATCGCGGCCGTCGGCTTGCAGGCCAAGGCGAAGACCCGCATCAGCAAGCTCAGTGGCGGGCAGCGCCGCCGCGTCGACGTGGCCCTCGGCATCATCGGCCGGCCGGAGCTGCTCTTCCTCGACGAGCCGACGACGGGCTTCGACCCGGAATCGCGCCGCGACTTCTGGACCTTGATCCGGCTGCTGAAGTCCGAGGGCACCACGATCCTGCTCACCACCCACTACCTCGACGAGGCGGCGCAACTCAGCGACCGGGCCGGTGTGATCGCCGGCGGCCGGCTCATCGAGATCGCGGCCATCGGCGAGATCGGCGGGGCGGAGGCCAGGGTGCCCGTCGTGCGCTGGCGCGATGCGGCAGGCACCCTGCGCTCCGAGCGCAGCGAACGCCCGGCGGCCACCGTCGCAGCCATCGCCCTGCAGCAGGGCGGCGAGCCGCGCGAACTCGAGGTGATCCGGCCGAGCCTGGAGGACGTGTACCTGGAGTTGGTGCGCACGCACGATGCCGCCGCGGCATCCGACACGACGATCGGCGCAGACCAGACGGAGGTGCTCTCGTGAGCGCAACACTCGATACCCAGACCCGCCGCCCGGCGGCGCCCCGCCCCGGGGCGCTGCGCCTCGGCATCAACCAGATCGGCTACGAGGTACGCGGCTACTTCCGCACCCCGGATGCCGTGTTCTTCACCTTCCTGTTCCCGGTGATCATGCTCGGCATCTTCACCGCGGCGTTCAGCGCTGCCGGCAACATCGGCACGGCGCCGGACGGCAGCGGAGGCATCAGCGTCGGCGCCTACTACCTGCCGGGCATGATTGCGGCGGGCATGCTGCTCTCCGGCGTGCAGAACCTCGCCGTCGACATCGCCGGGGAGAAGAGCGACGGCACGCTGAAACGCCTCGGCGGCACGCCCCTCTCCCCCACCGCGTACTTCATCGGCAAGATCGGTCAGGTGCTCGTCACCGGCACGCTGCAGGCGGCACTGCTGCTGGCCGTCGCAGCACTCGTCTTCAGCATCGAGCTTCCGACGGAGCCATCGGCCTGGGGCACCTTCGCCTGGGTGTTCCTGCTCGGCATCATCACCTCGGCGCTGCTCGGCATCGCGCTCTCGTCGGTGCCCCGCTCCGGCAAGAGCGCGACGGCCGTCGTCATCCCGATCGTGCTGGTCCTGCAGTTCATCTCTGGCGTCTACCTGCAGTTCGACCAGCTGCCCGGCTGGATGCAGGCGATCGCCAGCCTGTTCCCCCTCAAGTGGATGGCGCAGGGCATGCGTTCGGTGTTCCTCCCGGAGAGCTTCGCCGCTCAGGAGCCGAGTGGCGCCTGGGATCTCGGCCTCGTCGCGCTCGTCCTGTTGCTCTGGCTCATCGTGGGTCTGGTGCTCAGCCGGCTCACCTTCCGCTGGATCCGGCGCGACGCGTGAGCATGTCCCTCGCCTCGGCGAGACTGGCGGCGGGCGTGATGAGTGGAAGAGTAGGCGCATGACCGCAGGGCCCTGGACAGTACGACGCATGACACCGCAACGCTGGTGGGATGCCGCGATGATCGCGGTCTCGGTGATGCTCACCGGGATCATGACGCTGCTCGACCCGCCCGTGAGCGGCGACGAATGGGGCGTCGTCGGCGTCATCGCCGTCGTGCTGGCCGCCTACTTCGCGTGGGGCCGGCGCACGCTCGACGGCAGCGGCTCGGTGGGCGGCCTGCTCTACGCCGGTGTGCTTCTCGTCTCGCTCGCCGTCGGCATCGGCCTGGACCCGACCTTCTCCTTCATGCAGGTCATCGTGTTCCCGACGCTCTGGGTTATCTCCCGCAGCACCCGCCAGGCCGTTGCACTGAACCTCATGGCGATCGTGCCGGTGGCGATCGGCTACACCCTGTACTTCGGCGCGGACGGGCTGCCGAGCGGCATCGCCGTCGGCGTGCTCTCCGTTGCGTTCAGCCTCGCGTTCGGCTCCTGGATCGCGGGCATTGAGAAGGCGGGTGCCGAACGGGCCCGGCTGCTGGATGAGCTGATGGCCGTGCAGGGTGAGCTCGCCGCGGCGAACCGCGAGGCCGGCGTCGACAGCGAGAGGGCCCGCCTGGCCCGTGAGATCCACGACACGATCGCGCAGAGCCTCACCGGCCTCGTCATGGTGGCGCAGCGGGCGCACGGCGATCTCGAGCGGGCGGCGGATGCCGCGGGCGACCCAGCCGCTTCCGAGCACCTCGTGCGGGCGACCGCCGACGTCGAGCTGATCGAGTCGATGGCCCGCGACGCGCTCACCGAAGCGCGGGGGCTCGTGGCGGCCATCTCCCCCGTGCGCGTCGAGTCGACGCTCGCCGAAGCACTCGGGCGCCTCGCCGAGCGGTTCCAGCGCGAGACCGGCGTCGTCGTGCGGAGCGAGCTGGCCGCACTCGGTGTCGGCGCGAGCGGGACCGCCTCGGCACCGCCGCTGCGCGCCGAACTCGAGGTCGTGCTGCTGCGCTGCGCGCAGGAGGGGCTCGCCAACGTGCGCAAGCACGCGCGGGCGACGGCGGCATCCGTGCAGGTCAGCAGGCGAGAGAACGCCATCAGCCTCGTGATCAGCGACGACGGTGTCGGCCCCGGCGGGGCGGCGACTGCGCCGAGCGGCAGCAGGCGCGCCACGGCCGGCGACGGCTTCGGTCTCGCCGGCATGGCCGACCGACTCGCCCTCGTCGGTGGGTCGGCGCGGCTGGAGCCGGCGCTGCCGCGTGGCAGCCGGCTCACCGTCACCGTGCCGCTGGCCCCCGAGCACGCACCCTCCCCCGAGAGTCCGCTCGACGCGGCGAAGGGGGTGCAGGCGTGATCCGGGTCGTGGTGGCCGATGACCACCCGATCGTGCGCAGCGGCATCGTCGGTTTGCTGCGCGGCGCGAGCGACATCGAGGTCGTCGGCGAGGCGCGCGACGGCGCGGAGGCCGTGCGGCTGGTCGCCGAACTCACACCGGAGCTCGTGCTGATGGACCTGCGGATGCCGGTGCTCGACGGCGTCGCGGCGACCGCTCAGATCATGGAGACTCTGCCGGGCACCCGCGTGCTCATCCTCACCACCTACGAGAGCGACGAGCTCATCCTCGGCGCAATCGAGGCCGGCGCCGGCGGCTACCTGCTCAAGGCCGCCCCGCAGGAGGAGATCCTCGCCGGAGTGCGCGCCGTGGCGGCCGGCGAGACGGTGCTCGCGCCATCGATCGCGGCCAAGCTCGTGCAGCGGGTGCGGGCGGATGCCGCGGGTTCCGGCGTTGCGGCATCCGCTGCCCCGGCCCTCTCGCCCCGCGAGCTCGAGGTGCTGCGCCTCGTCGCCGCCGGGCAGAGCAACCCGCGCATCGCCCGAGCGCTGTTCATCGGGGAGGCAACCGTGAAGACGCACCTCCAGCACGTCTTCGAGAAGCTCGAGGTCAGCGACCGCACCCGCGCCGTCACCCGCGCGATGGAGCTCGGCCTGCTCTAGCCGGCACCCCGCCGCTTAAGCCTGTGCTCCGGTGATTGAGCCTCCGCCCGATGACTGAGCCTCCGCCCGTTGACTGAGCCTCCGCCCGTTGATTGAGCCTGTCGAAATCACTGTCCTGCGGTTTCGACAAGCTCAACCAACGGGGCCCGGTCATCAGGTTTCGACAAGCTCAACCAACGGGGCCCGGTCATCAGGTTTCGACAAGCTCAACCAACGGGGCCCGGGGCTCGGCGCGTGCTCAGGCGCCCAGCGCCGCCGTCGGTGAGGTGTGCGCCGCACGGATGGCCGGCAGCATCCCCGCCACCGCACCGACGAGCATCGTCACGCCGACCCCGGCGAGGAGCACCCCGGGCGGGATGGCGACGAGCCAGCCGTTGCCCTGCGCGACGACCGCCGTGATTCCCCAGCCGAGCAGTGTTCCGGCGAGACCGCCGTAGGCTGCGAGCAGAATCGCCTCGACGAGGAACTGCGAGCGGATGTGGCCACGGGTCGCGCCCAGCGAGCGGCGCAGGCCGATCTCGCGCCGCCGTTCGAGCACGGAGATGACCATGGTGTTCGCCACGCCGATTCCGCCGACGAGCAGCGCGATCGAGCCGACGCCCACGAGTAGGCCCGTGAACGCCTGGTCAACCGTGTTCTTGGCGGCGAGGGCATCCGATGGTCGACTCACACCAACTTCGTTGGGTGATTGCGGGTTGATCGTGGCGGGCAGCAGCGTGCGCACATCGGCCACAGACTCTTCGGCAGAGCGCTCGTAGATCACGGTCGGGGAACCGTTGAAGGCGAAGAGCTCTGTGGCGATCGGTGCCCCAATGAGCGCGGTTGTGTCGAGCTCTGGTGCCAACGGCGACGGCTTCAGAATGCCGACGACGGTGAATTGCACCCCGCCGATCCACACTTGCGAGCCGATTGTGCGGATGCCGAGCCGCTCAGCGGTCGTCGCACCGAGCACTGCAGAGGGGTACTTCGCCGTTGCCTCGTTGAGCCACGCACCCGACTGCAGCTCGGTGCCCGTTGAGGCGAGCAATTCGAGGTCGGCTGCGTGCACCGTCATGCCGCCGGTTGCGCCCTTCGCGATGAAGGAGTTGCGGTAGACGTTCACGTCCTTGAGCTGGGCGGTCCAGCTGGCATTCTCCACGGCGTCGATTCGCCGAACACGCGAGACAGCATCTGCGGGCAACTCGGTCGCTTGGCCGAAGAAATCGTCGGTGGCCGTGGCCGTCAACAGATTGGTTCCGAGCGCCGAGAGCTTCTCCTTCACGAGCGCCTCGCTCGAGGTCGAGATGCCGATCACGGCAATCATCGCGGCAATGCCGATGGCGATGCCCAACGCCGAGAGCATGGCGCGCATGGGGTGGGCGCGCAGGCCGTGGAATCCGAGCCCCAGCAGGTCGCTCGCACGCAGGCGGGAGCGTTTCAGTTCACTCATTGCGCCCTGCCTCACCCGCACGCGACCCAGCGGTAGCGAGTTCAGCGGCCGGCCCACATTCAGACCCCGCGTCACGCTCGTCGCCCACGATTGCGCCATCCAACAGCGAGACCCTGCGCGGAATACCCTCAGCAAGCTCGCGATCGTGCGTGATCACCACGACCGTCGTGCCTGCGAGGTTCAACTCGCGCAAAATGTTCATCACTCCATCGCCTGACTTCGTATCGAGTGCACCGGTTGGTTCGTCGGCCAAAACCAACGAGGGCTCGCCCACAACGGCTCGTGCGATGGCGACACGTTGGCGTTCACCGCCAGAGAGTTCGCGTGGCTTGTGCCGTGCGCGGGCAGCCAGACCCACTCGTTCCAGAGCGCGCTCGGCGCGGGCTCGGCGCTCGCGCGCCGGCATGCCCGTGTAGAGCAGCCCGGTGGCGACGTTGTCGACAGCGGATACGCCGTCGGCCAGGTGGTACTGCTGGAAGACGAAACCGATGCTGAAAGCTCGCAGAGCAGAGAGAGCGGCATCCGACATCGAGCCCACGTCGCGGCCGGCGATCTGCACCGTGCCACTGCTGGCTCGATCGAGCGTTCCGATCAGGTTGAGCAGCGTCGACTTACCCGAGCCGCTCGGCCCGACAATCGCCACCATCTCGCCCTGCTCGATCGTGAGGCTCACGCTGGCGAGTGCGACGGTGGGCGGCGATCCGTACTCACGTGACACCTCGTTCAAGTACACGACGGGCGCCGCGGCATCCGTGTGCCCGTTCATCATTGCCCCACCACGACGGCATCGCCCTCGGCAACGTCGCCGCTGAGAATCTCGACCATGCCGTCGGCAAAGACGCCGAGTTCAACAGGCACGATGGTGCTCGTCGATGTCGATACCTTCTCGACCGCGAAGCCGCCGCCGGGCTGTGCCAAGAGTGCGAGAACGGGCACACGCACGGCGTCGACACTCTTCACGAGTGAGAGCGAGATGTTCACCGTCACGTCGGCGTAGGCTTCGGCGAGCGCCGGGTCGTTCAGGGTGACGACGATCGGCAGGCGCATGGCTTTGCCGCCCATTCCGTCGTCTTTCTCCACAGGGGCACCGACTTCTTTCACCGTTCCGTCGACCGTGGTGCCGTCGGGCAACGTCACGCTGACGGTCGCGCCAACGGTGGCCACTTCTTTGAGGTTGGGTGCGATGAAGGCGGTGACGCGCTTCTCCGTTCCGGATGCCGTCACAATGGCGTTCGACGCCGGGTCACCGACCTTCGCGCTGTGCGATGCAATGCGCACGGCGCTCGGGCTGAACTCGATACGTCCTGGCTCGATGCTGCCCGTCTCCTCGAGGCCGAGCGCCTTCTGCCACTTCTCGATGGCCGCCTCTGTACTCTCGGCGAACTCGTTGTCCGGCTCGCGGGTGAAGTAGCCGAGCTCGGCCAGGTTCTGCTCCAACTGCAGCACGTCGGGGCCGTCCTCCATCCCCAGCGCGAACTCGCGCCACATGGGCAGCCCGCCGATCAGCAGCAGCACGGGTCGATCATCGATGCGGAACAGCTCCCCACCGCGATCAACCACCGTGCCGACCGGGCTCACCGCCGTGATCGTGCCGCCGATCCCGGTGCCCAACTCTGCCGCCCCGGCAAAGCCGAGCGTGCCTTTGACGCGCATGCTCTCAACGAGGTCACCGCGCGTGACCTCGGCCGTCTCGACATCGATCGTCGTTGTCTGCTTGTCGGCCGCTGCCGTGGTGCGGGGCACGAGCAGCACCGTGGCGACCACCCCCGCGAGCACGACGCACGCTGCGCCGATGATCCACGGTGTGCGCCGTATGCGTTTCGCCGCCATCACTCTGACTCTCCGGTGGTCACGCTCGAGCTCATCGAGAAGCCCATACCGGCGTCATCTCCGCACTGTTCCATGACAGCGGGGTCGAAGTCGTCCATAGTCATGGCCTGCATCGAAATGGATCCGTCCGTGCTGACCTCGGGGTCCGGGTAGTCGTAGCCCGCCTCGCGCATGCACTTGGCGAAGGCGAGCATGTTCTTCTGCATCTCCTCCGGGCTCGGCATGCCGGGCGGTGTCGGCATCTCGCCCAGCTTCTTCACGCACTTCTTCTGTGCAGCCTCGAATCCCGCGATGTCGAGCTCGCCGATGTCGATGGCCTGCGTGCTCTGCGTCGACTGCGACGAGTCGTCGCCGGAGCTCGTTCCCTCGACCGGGGCGGGCTCGAGGTCCCCCATGTCGATCCCCTCGTCGCTGAGGCACGTGTTGAAGTCGCGCTGCCAATCGTCATAGGCGGCCTGTTCGTTGCCGGTCTTCAGTTCGCCGGAGTCGTTCGACGCTGGAGTGGCGCCGCATGCGGCGAGTGCCGCGATCACGCCCAGCGCGGCCAGTGCGGCGATGGCGTTCCGTGCGCCGCGCGGAGCGGTGCGCTTCTTCTGAATGGTCGACATGGTTGATTCCTTCCTCTCGCACCTCGTGATGAGGCACGCTCCCAGCGTGAAGCGCGCGGGGTCGCGAGAGGGTAAAGCCTGGCTTTGACGTTTTTCTAACCTTCGTTCTGTTCTACTGGGAGCTCAGGAACGGAGTTTTCAGTGCGCGTATTGATCGTCGAGGACGAGCCGTACCTTGCCGAGGCCGTACGCTCAGGGCTTGCCCTGCAGGCCATTGCCGCGGATGTCGTCGGCGACGGTGATGCGGCACTACGGGCGATCGACATCAACTCGTACGACGTTGTACTGCTCGACCGCGACATCCCCGGCACCCACGGTGACGAGGTGTGCCGCATCCTCGCCGCGCGCACCACGCGGCCGGCGATTCTCATGCTCACTGCCGCGCGACGCCTCAACGACAAGGTCGGTGGCCTGGAGCTGGGCGCAGACGACTACCTCTCGAAGCCGTTCGAGTTTCCCGAGCTGACCGCACGCGTCCGGGCTCTCGGCCGCCGCGTCTTCACCACCGTGCCGCCGCGGCTGAGCGCCGGCGGCATCACGCTCGACCCCTTCCGCCACGAGGTCTTCCGCGACGGGCGCTTCGTGCGCCTCGGTCGCAAGGAGTTCGCCGTGCTCGAGGTGCTGATGCGCGCCGACGGCGGCGTTGTGAGCGCAGAGCAGTTGCTCGAGAAGGCGTGGGATGAGAATGCCAATCCCTTCACGAACTCGGTGAAGGTCACGATCAGCACGCTGCGCCGCAAGCTCGGTGAACCGTGGTTGATCCGCACGGAATCGGGGGTCGGCTATGCCATCGACAACGCTGAACGGTAGTCGACCCGATGCCGTCGAGCTCGACGAGCTCAAGCCCAAGAAACACCGCCTCACCGTTCGAGCCCGTCTCGCACTCACCTACGCCGGTCTGGTGACGATCGCCGGGGTGGTGCTGCTCAGCATCGTCGCTTTCGTCATCGGGGTCGTTCCGACCTATGAGTTTGCCGCGCCCGTCTCACTCGCCACCACGAGTTACCCCGCGGGCACCCTTCCCCGCGACTACGCCGTGGAAATACCAGGGGCTGTGATCAGTGGCGAGGCAACACGCTCGACCGATCAGTCGATGGTCGATCAGGGCCTGATCACGATCGACTCCCTCAGCGCCGCCGTCACCGTGAGCTCGCGCGGCGACATGCTCCAGCTGCTGCTGTGGGTCTCTGCCGGGGCGCTTCTGGTGCTCGCCGCCGGTGGCGCATGGGCCGGCTGGTTCGTGGCCGGCAAGATGCTGCAGCCGCTGCAGTACGTGAATGCGGCAGCCCACCGGGCCGCGAGCGGCAAGTTCGACCACCGCATCGCCCTCACGGGACCGCGCGATGAGATCTCGGAGCTTGCAGACAACTTCGATGAGATGCTCGCCGAGATCGAGCAGTCGGTTGATGCGCACCGACGTTTCGCCGCGAACGCCTCGCACGAGCTGCGCACCCCGCTCGCCACGACCAGGACGATGCTCGACGTCGCGATCAGCACGGCGCCGGCCGATCAGCGCATCCTGCTGCAGCAGCTGCGTGAGACGAACGAGCGCAGCATCGACACCGTCGAATCCCTGCTCGACCTCGCCGAGATCGAGTCGGTGTCGACCACGCTGGAGAGCGTCGATCTCGCCCGGCTGGCGGCATCCGTTGTCGAGACGTGCAGCGATGAGGCGGCCGCGGCCGACGTGCGCGTCGAAACGCGGCTGCGCCCTGCTGTCGTCGACGGCGACCCGGTGTTGCTGCGCCAGCTGCTGAGCAACCTGGTGCAGAACGCGATTCGCCACAACGAGCGTGGCGGCACGGCGCTCGTCAGCACGAGCACCGGCGCGGACGGCATCCCCCGCATCGAGGTCACCAACGACGGCGAGCTCATCCCGGGGGCCGTCATGAGCCAGCTCGCCGATCCGTTCTTCCGCAGTCGCGGACGCACCAACGAGGCGGCGACGCGCGGCCGGGGACTCGGCCTGTCGATCGTCGCGGCGATCGCCACCCGCCACGGGGCGGTCCTCGAGCTCTCGCCCCGGCATGCCGGCGGGCTCGGTGCCGAGGTGCGATTCCCCGCGCCAGACGCCTCCCCCGTCGGAGTCCGCTGAGAGCGGTCACATGGCCACTTCGGGGCCTCACAAGCGGCCATTTGGCCGCTCTCAATGGAACTGAAGAGGGAACTGAAGCGGGCTAGAGGAGCTTGCGGGCCGTCGCCCAGGCGGTGAGCTCGTGCCGGCTGGAGAGCTGGAGCTTGCGCAGCACGGCCGAGACGTGGGTTTCGACCGTCTTGGGTGAGATGAAGAGATCGCTCGCGACCTCCTTGTACGCGTAGCCGCGGGCGATCAGCCTCATCACCTCTTGCTCGCGCACCGAGAGTCGGTCGAGCTCCTCGTCGGTGGCCGCCACCTCGCCGGAGACAACGCCGAACGCGTCGAGCACGAAACCGGCCAGGCGCGGAGAGAAGACCGCGTCGCCCCCGGCAACGGCGTGCACGGCGCGACTCACGTCGATGCCGGAGCTGCCCTTGGTGATGTAGCCGCGGGCGCCGGCCCGGATCACGCCGACCACGTCCTCGGCAGAATCCGAGACGCTGAGCGCGAGGAAGCGGGTGCCGGGCACGAGCGGGGCGGCCAGGCGGATCACCTCGGCGCCGCCGCTCGGGGCCGCCTCCCCGTGCGGTCCGGATGCCGGGGCATTCGCCCCCGCCTGCCCGGCCGCACCGGGGCCGCCAGGCAGGTGCACGTCGAGCAGCACGACGTCCGGCGCGCTGGCCGTCACGACCTGAACCGCCGATTCGACGTCGTGCGCCTCACCGACGACCTCGATGGACGCATCCAGATCGGCTTTGAGCCCGGAGCGGAAGATCGAGTGGTCGTCGACGATCACGACGCGCACGAGCGGTGCATCAGTGCTGGTGTTCATCGACTGCCGGCCTCACTGTTCCGATTTCGAGGGTTCTGGTGCTGTGGGTTCTGGTGCTGTGGGTTCTGGTGTTGAGCGTTGCGGCGCTGCGGGTTCGTGTTCCGTGCTCGTCCCATTCTGCCCGCGGCCGGCCGGCCGCGCGGCGGAGCGCAGCCGCACCTCGGTGCCGGAGCCGCCGACGCCGCGGCGCACGGTCGCGTTGCCCCCGGCCCGGCGCATGCGCCCGATGATCGACTCGCGCACGCCGAGGCGGTCGGCGGCGACCTCTGAGACCTCGAAGCCCTGGCCGCGATCGCGCACGTACACCTCGACGGCATCCGCGGTGCCCTCGATGTACACCGAGACCTCTCCGCCGGCGTGCCTGGCGGCGTTCAGCATGGCCTCCCTGGCTGCGGCGGCGATCTCGCCGCTGGCGCGTTCGCCGGACTCACCGACGGTGACGATGTCGACGCGCACGGGATAGTCGAGCTCGAGGGCGGCGGCCCAGTCGCGCAGATCGGTGGCCAGATCGCTGTCGGCGGGGGTGTCGGCCGCGAACAGCCAGCTGCGCAGTTCGCGCTCCTGAGCCCTGGCGATGCGGGCGACCTCGCTGGACGCTCCGGCCCGGTTCTGGATCAGCGCCAGCGTCTGGAGCACCGAGTCATGCAGGTGGGCGGCGATCTCACTGCGCTGCTCCTCGCGGATGCGGCGGGTGCGTTCGGCGCCGAGCTCCCGCCAGAGCCGGAGCAGCACCGGCGCGAAGACGAGGGCGATGCCGAGCAGCAGAGCGAAGCCGACAAGCAGCACGTAGAGGCTTCGCCACGCGGAGAGGGGGCCCAGGAAGACGGCGATGATGAGCACGCCGAGCACGATCGTCGCGGCGGCGCGCACGAGGCGTTCGGTGCGGCGCCCGCGCTCCGGATCGGTGCGGTCGACGAAGGTTGCCCAGAAACTCGCGGACACCGCGAGCACGATCGCCGCGAGGATCGGCAGGAGCACCCGATCGACAGACCAGGCGTCGTAGTAGTCATACGGCGCGAGGACGATCGCGGCGCCCGCGGCGACGGCGGAGCCAGCGACGAGCGCCCAGGCGACGGGCGCCCGACGCGTGACGGTGTCGGCCTCTGCGTCGCCCGTCGCCGGGTCGAACGGCAGGAATGCCCAGAGCCAGAGATAGAGCAGGATCCCCATGCCCGAGAGCAGACTGAGTGCGATGAACGCGGCGCGCACGACGCCCACCGGCCAACCGAGGTGGCGGGCCAGGCCGGCTGCGACTCCGGTGGCCAGACAGGAGCGCGGGCGGCTGAGCCGGGGCCGGGGTGCGCGGGGCACGGGGGCGGCCTGCGCGTTCGGTGACATAGAAGCATCCAAACAGAGATCGATCGCCGACGGAGACTCCCCCGGCCGATCTCAGGGTGCGTTCAGGGATTCACCCCATAGCGGGCGGATGCCGGCAGGGGCCACGATCGAATTATGAAACATGACCTCCCCGCCGATCTCGATGCGGACGCCGCTGCGAACACCGCCGCCGCCGGCGCAACCGGCGACACCGCCGGCAGCGGCCCTGCGACGCCCGACTTCTCGGCCTACTCCTCCAGTAGCGACCGCGATCAGCACGGCGGCGCACCGCACGGCTTCTTCGCCTGGCTGCGCAGCCTCGGCCTGCAGCGCCAGCCCGGCTGGATCGGCGGTGTGGCCTCCGGCGTCGCCGCGCGGATCGGCATTGACCCGATCATCGTGCGCGGGATCCTCGTTGTGCTCGCGATCTTCGCCGCACCCGTCTTGCTCTTCTACGGCGTCGCCTGGCTGCTGCTGCCAGACAACGATGGCCGCATCCACCTCCAGCGTCTCCTGAACGGCGACCCGCAACCGGCGCTGGCCGGCATAGCGATCTTCGTGCTGCTCGGTCTGATGACACCGTTGAACGCTGCGGCACAGTCGGTGGTCGCCGGGAACTTCTGGACGACGGGCGGCTGGTTCTGGGGCTGGTCCGGCTCCTCGGTGATCGCCACTATCCTCAACATCGCCGCGCTTGCCGCCATCACCGTCTTCGTGGTGTGGCTCGTGCGACGCAGCAACTCGAACTCCCGGGGCGGAGGTGCACCGTCGCCGACCACCCTCGCCGCGTACAGCACCGCCCCGGCCACAGACGGCGGCGGCATCCGGTCGGGGGACTCCGATGCCGCCGCCACCACAACGAGCGACGCCGCCCCATCGGCGGCCGCTACGGCCGAGACCGTGGCAGCAGAGCCGCCGGTCACGGCGCCGACCGCCGAGTACGAACCGATCCCGCCGGGCGCCGGTGCATCCGTCGACGAGCTCGCCGCGTGGAAACTGCAGCACGAGGCGTGGCGGGTCGAACGCGAGCGCTTCAACCGGGCCCAGACCGACGCCGACCAGGCGGCCCGATCGCACTGGGCGGCCGAGAACAAGGCCCGCTCGCAGGCCTTCGCCGAGCAGGCGGCCGAGCACCGTCGCCTGCGCAAGCTCGAGCGCCCCCGCGCCAGCGCGTCCGCCGTGTTCTTTACGCTCGGCGCCGCCCTCGTCGCCGGTGCCGCCAGCGCCATCGCCGCGATGGGCAGCCCCGAGAATGCCGACTACGCCGCGACCATCGGTGTGCTGGTGGCTGCGCTCGTGGCATCCGTCGCCATGATCATCGCCGGCATCGCACGCCGCCGCAGCGGCTTCCTCGCCGCCGTCACCATGGCGTTGCTCCTCATCGGGCTCGTCTCTGCGTTGATCCCGCGAGGGAGCACGCTGCTCTGGCCGGGCGAGTTCGTCAGCAGCACGTCGGCACCGGAATCTGTGACACAGCCCTTTGGAGCATTGACGGTGTGGGTCTACGACCACGAGAACAGCAACAGCGCCCCCGGCACCATGACCATCACCAAGGCCAACGGCGACCTCTACATCCAGATGGACCCGGGCGCCTCACTCGAGCTCGACGCGGCAATCGACGCCGATGAGACGATCACCCTCACCCGGCACGACAACGACGGCGACGCCGAAAGCAGGGTGCTCACGCCCCCGAGCGAGTCCAGCACACACACCCTCCGGATCGGCACGATCAGCCCAGACGACCCGGCGGACCTCACCATCGACGCCACGCTCACGCGCGGTTCCATCTTCATCACGCAGTTCCCCGGATAGGACACACTCATGAGCACAGCCAACGAGAACCCGGCCGACTCGCTCGCCGCCACCGCCCCGATTCCGGACGCCGCCGCAGCCACCCCGGTGCAGTCGCTGTTCACGGCTGCCGCCGACGGCGGCACCTCCCCCGGCGGCACCACCGCCAGCACAGAGACCGGGCCAGCGGGAACCACCGCCGCCGCCCCTGCGCCCACCGACACACCGGCCGCCGGTCACGGCCCGCGCACACGGTGGGCGGCCATCGTGTGGGGCCTCGTGTTCGCCGCGCTCGCGAGTGGCGCGCTTTACGTGGTGCTCACGCCGGAGCACCGCCTCGAGCTGATCGAGTGGGTCACGAGCCTCCAGCCGACGACTCTCGCCCTCTACGGCGCTCTGGCGATCGGCGTCATCGTGCTGCTGTTCGGCCTGGTCGGGCTGCTGCGCCGTGCGCAGCGCGCACTCGCCGCCCGCCGCTCCGCCTGATCCGCCGCCGGGGGCCGCTCCTGTTTTCGATCCCCTAGCCGGTCCGCGGATGCGGCGCTCGAAACAGGCCAAAAACGGCAGAAACCGCGGCATTGGGCGCCGCGCATCCGCGGACCGGCTGAGGCGCCCGCTGCCCGCGGGCTATGCGTCTAGGCGCTCTTGTCCGCCTTGGCGGACTTGTCCCGCTTGGCCACCCGCCGGCGCTTGTCACCGACGGCGTCGGCCTGGCCGGCATCCGGTCGCTTCTTCTTCTTTTTCTTCAGCGGCTTCGGCTGGGCGGTCGCGTCGTCGAGCATGGCGAGCCAGCTGTCACGGCCCAGGGCGTGCACGATCTTGCTCAGCGTTGTGAGTGTGGAGCCGTGCCCCTTCTCGAGGCTGCGGAGGGCTGTGAGGCCGACGCCGGCGCGGTCGGCCAGCTCGCGCTGGGAGTAGTCGCGTTTGATGCGGAGTTCCCGCACCGCCAGGCCGAGATCGCGCTCGACACGCTCCACATCGAACTCAATCATCGCAATTCCGACGCTTGATGCTGTAGCATGGTTCAAGTGTCGCATATGCGACCTTTGTTTCAGAACGTGGCGGGACCGACTCGCCACAACTCGTCGTCCGTATGGATTCCGTGCGGACGGCTCGTTTGTGCATCTGAGACCAGAAAGGATAACTCTCATGATCGTTCAACTCGTTGGCGTAGCCCTGTTCGTACTCGCCGCATCGACCATCACGTGGGCGATGCTTTCGTTGCGCACCGCCCAGCAGCGCCGCTCGGCAGCCACACAGCAGCTCGCGTGATCCTGTAGCGCCAGCCGTACGCCGACCACTCAGAGAAGGCCCCGATCCCCCAGTGGACGGGGCCTTCTCCGCACCCCGGGCAAGCGAGCCCACGACGAGCACGCCCACTACAGCTCGATGCCGACGAGCACAGGCTCCGGGTGCAGAATCACGCCGAACTCGGACTGCACCCGGCCCTGCACGTAGCGGGCCAGCTGCGCGATCTCCTCGGCGCGCGCGCCACCCGTGTTCGTGATCGCCAGGGTGTGCTTGCTCGAGATGGCCGCCCGCGAGCCCGGAAGCCGGAAACCGCGACGGATGCCCGAGTGCTCGATGAGCCAGGCGGCGGAGAGCTTGACGAGCGCCTCCTTCGACGCGGCGGCACCGGCATCGACCGTGGACGCCGCGAGCTCCTCCTGGTGTGTGAGGAACGCGTCAAGCGGAGTGCCGGAGGCGAGGCGCCCGAGCGGGACCACGACATCTGCGGCATCCGGGGCCAGCGGCCACCGTGGCGCGTCGGCGGGGAGCCCGCGGGCGAAGTTCTCGCGCACGATCGGGTTCGTGAAGAAGGATCCGGCGCTGGCGGTGTCCGGGTCCTCGGCGTTCAGGACCATGCCCTTGGAGGCCCGCAACACGAGCACCGCGTCGCGCATCGCCTGCACCGGCACCCGGTCGCCGAGTTGCACGCCGAGGGCTCCGGCCAGCTGCGCGTATGCGACCGGCTGCCCGAGCGCCCCGCCGAGCACTGCCTGTTCGTCGGCGGTGTCGTGCAACTCGAGTTCGACGGTGAGCACGATGCCCTGGCGGCCCCGCTTGAGAACGGAGGTGCGGTAGCCGAGCTCGAGCTCGGCCGCGCTCACACGGCTGACCTCGCCGGTGATGTAGTCGAGGAAGTCGATGGCGACGAGGCTGGAGGAGAGCTCCTGGCCGTATGCACCGATGTTCTGCACCGGTGCAGCACCGGTCGAGCCCGGGATGCCGGAGAGCGCCTCGATGCCCGACCAGCCACGGCCGACCGCGTAGGCGACGAGATCGTCCCACGGCTCACCGGCCTGCACGCGCACGCGCACGCGGCCCGGCGTCGCGGCATCCGTCGGCAGCACCTCGATGCCCCGGGTGGCGACACGCACCACGGTGCCGTCGAACGGCTCGTCGCTGGCGACGGTGTTCGAGCCGCCGGCCAGAACGAGCCACTCGTCACCATCGGCCCAGACCGCGAGCGCCGCGTCGACGAGGTCGCGCTGCGTCGTGGCCGTGACCATGCGTTCCGGCACGCCGCCGACCCGCATCGTGGTGAGCTCGGCCAGCGCCAGAGGTGAGTCAGTCATCACAGGCCCTCAGCCGGCGGCGGTGGCGAGGTTGACCCGCACCTGGGCCTTGCCGAGCACGGTCGCGCCGTCGAAGGTGACGGTGAGGTCGATGCGTGCGACGGAGTTCTCCGGCTCCAGCGCGCCGACCTTGGCGAGCACGCTGACCTGGGCGCCGCCGGCCGGGTCGACCGGAACCGGGCGGGTGAACTTGACCTGGTAGTCGACGACACGCGCCGGGTCGCCGACCCAGTCGACGACGGGCTGCACGGCCAGGCCCATGGTGAGCATGCCGTGGGCGAGAACGCCGGGCAGACCGACGGATGCCGCAATGTCATCGCGGTAGTGGATCGGGTTGAAGTCGCCGGAGGCACCGGCATAGCGCACGAGCGAATCGCGACTGAGGGCGAAGCTGCGCTCGGCGATGACGTCGCCGACGCTCAGGTCTGCAATCGCCACGCTGGTTGAGCCTGTCGATCCGCTGGTTGAGCCTGTCGAAACCATTACTCGTCCCCCCTGACCACGAGGGTCGAGATCGCCGTGACGACGTGCTCGCCCGCGGCATCGGTGATCTGCGATTCGGCCGTCACCATGGCGTGCGGTCCGAGCGTCTTGACGCTGGCGACGGTGAGCGTCGCGGTCAGCTCATCGCCGGCCATGATCGGGCGCGAGTAGCTGAAGCGCTGGTCACCGTGCACGACGCGGCTGAAGTCGATGCCGGCATCCGGCTCGGAGAGCAGCTGGGCGAGCGTGAGCTCCTGCACGACGACGGCGAAGGTCGGCGGGGCGACGACGTCGGCGTGGCCGGCGGCACGCGCGGCTTCCGGGTCGAGGTTGATCGGGTTCGTCGCGAAGACGGCGCGAGCGAACTCGCGCACCTTTTCACGGCCGACCAGATAGGGCGCGGTGGGCGGGAAGATCCGGCCCTGCAGTTCGGGGTTCACAGGCACCCGTCCAGTCTAGGCAACGGACCGGGCTCTCTGCTGGTCGAGGCGAGGTCTCGATACGCTCGTTCCTCGCTACTCGACCAGCGGAAGGGCGAGTGGATCGCCTCCTGTTGCTGAGGATGCCTTGGTAGAGGCTGCCGCCTTTCGCGCCGCTACGCGGCGCGCTAGTCGGCTGAAGCCCGCGAGAGCGTCTCGCCCCGGAAGAAGGCCGGGCGCTTGCGCGACTCGATGAACATGATCACCGCGCCGCCGAGCAGCACCACCATGCCGAGCACGAACACGAGACCGACGCCGAAGACGTTCGATCCGGAGCCGTACTCGGGGTTCATGCTGTCGATCAGGGTGGTGAAGAACAGCACGGCCAGGATGACGCCGCCCACGAGCGGGGCGAGCAGCGTGAAGAAGAACTCGCGGACGCTGTTGAACCACTGCGTGCGGAAGAACCACACACAGGCGAAGGCGGTGATGCCGTAGTAGAAGCAGATCATCATGCCGAGCGCCGTGATGGTGTCCCAGAGCACGTTCTCGCTGACGAAGCGCATCACCGCGTAGAACACGGAGGCCACGATCGCCGAGACGATCGTCGCGTAGCCCGGAGTGAAGAAGCGCGGGCTGACCTTGGCGAACTTCGGCGAGAGGGCCCCGTAGTGCCCCATCGCCAGCAGGGTGCGGGCCGGAGAGACGAAGGTCGACTGCAGGCTCGACGCCGAGCTGGTGAGCACGGCGAGTGAGACCAACACCGCGAGCGGGCCGAGGATCGGACCGGCGAGGTGGAAGAACACGTTGTCCTGGATGTCGGGGTTGCCGAGCCCGTACTCACCGGTGCCGACACCGGCGAAGGCGATGAGCGAGACCGCGATGAGCAGGTAGAGCACCACGATGATGATGACGGTCGTCGTGGCCGCACGGCCCGGCGTCTTCTCCGAGCCCTTGGTCTCCTCGTTCATCGTCAGCGTCACATCCCAGCCCCAGAAGATGAAGATCGAGAGCGACAGGCCGGCGGCGAAGGAGGAGAAGCTCTCAATGGCGAACGGGTTGAACCAGGAGAGTTCGATCGGCGTCGCGTCGAAGGCGTTGCCATTCGCGACCTCGACGAGCGCGGCGACCGAGAAGATGATGAGCACCAACACCTGGAAGCCGACCAGCCAGTACTGCAGCTTCTGCGTCGTCTGCATGTCGCGGTAGGAGATCCAGGTCGCGCCGAGCATGAACAGCAGGCAGACGACAACATTGATGAACGGGTTCGCCGCCAGATCGGCGAGCGCCGGGTCACCCGCGATCTGCGAGATCAGCAGGAACAAGAAGTCGACGGCGATGCCGGCGAGGTTGGAGAGCACGAGGATCGTGGCGGCGATCAGGCCCCAGCCGGCCATCCAGCCGACCCACGGCCCGAATGCCCTGGCTGCCCAGGTGAATGACGTGCCGGAGTCCGGCATCCGCCGGTTGAGCTCGCGGTAGCCGAGGGCGACGAGCAGCATCGGGATGAAGCCGACCAGGATGATGGCCGGCACCTGCACGCCGACCTCGGAGACGGTCGGGCCGAGGGCCGCCGTCAACGTATACGCCGGCGCAATGCAGGAGATGCCGATGACGATGGCACCGACCAGGCCGACAGATCCGGCGCTCAGGCCCTTCTTGGAGATCCCGGTGTCTTTCGGCGTGCCTTCTGCCGCCCCGACGTCGTTGGCGTTGTTGATGCTCATCGCTGGTCACTTCCTGCATTGGTGCCGGCGGCGTCGCGCGGCACAACGATCATCGGAACCGGCAGCTCGTGCAGCATCTTCGCCGCCGTCGAGCCGAGGAACAGTCGGCGCGGTTGCGCCAGGCGGCTCGAGCCGACGAGCACGACCTCGTCCGGATCCCAGTCCAATTGGGTGACGGCGTCCTCGATGGTGTCGCCGGATGCCACGACCGTCGTGACCTCGGCGTTCTCGTTGAGTGCCGCCCGCGCCCTGGCGGCTGCCGCCTCCGCGTGCTCTGCCCCCTTGGCCAGTACGACCGGGTCATCGTGACCACCCGGCAGGTCGACGCCGACGAGCGAGACGAGACGCAGTGGCACCCCGCTGCTCTCCGCAACCTGGATGCCGGCGGCGAGCAACGCCTCGGCGCCCGCCCTGGTGCCGACCGCGCAGGTGACGCGGCTGATCCCGGACCCCGGCTTGGCGTTGCGCGCGCCCTCAGGCGCGAGCGCGACGGGAACGTGCGAGAAGTGCAGCAGCGAGCTCGCGACGCTGCCGATCGTGAACCGGCCGAGCAGCCCGCCACGGGCGGCCCCGACGATGATCATGTCGCTGCCGAGGCGCTCCGCCGTCTCCAGCAGCCCGTCGGCGAAAGACTCGGCGTAGACGAGATGCCGGTACGCGGTGACCTCCGCCGGGACCATCCCTGCCGCCTCGCTCAGCCAGCCTGCGGCGAGCTCGGAGAGGTGACGCTCGTAGCCGGGGTCGGTCGGCGTGAGCGTCGCCCGCTCCTCGCTGTGCAGCACGAGCACGATGTCGAGCACGGCGCCGCGGCTGCGCGCCAGGCGCACACCCAGGGCGATCGCGTCGGCCCCGGCCGGGGTGGCGGTGTATCCAACGATGTAACGCATCGAACTCCTCATTGAGCCAGTTGTACCGGTGCAGCGGGTGCTGAATGCTACCGCAGCTCGGCGATGATCGCGGCAGCCGTCTCACGTCCGACGCGAATTGCGCCGTCGACGTGCTGGTAGCCCTTGCCGGCCAGGTCGCTGCAGGAGAAGGAGATCGGCCCCACGGGCGTGCGCTGGTCTGCGCCGTAGCGCGAGAGTCCACCCATGTCGAAGCTCGCGGCGTAGGCGCCGCGCGTCCACTCCTCGCTGCCCCAGTCACTCTCGTAGTAGAACAGCGGCTGCTTGGTCTGCTCGCCGTAGTAGTGCGAGAGCGACTCGAGGATGCGCTCCTTGCGCTCCTCCGCGCTGAGCTCGAACACGCCATCGGCGTTGCGGTCGGAGACGAAGCCGACCAGCGTGCCGTTGCTGTCGCCGTGGTTGCTGTTGTCGTAGGCCTCGTGCGCGAGCTCATAGGGGCTGAATGCGGTGCCGGAGAGCCCGGCCTCGCGCCAGAACGGCGTCTCGTAGACGGCGTGCACCTTGATGACGAAGCCCATGGAGAGGTGCTGGTGCATCTGGTGCTGACGGCGCGGGAGGGGCGGCTCGTACGAGATGCGGCTGACCAGGGGCGGCGGAACGGCCACGACGGCACGGCGCGCGTGCACCTCGAGCCCGCTGCCGGTGATCGCGACGACGCCGTCATCGCTCCAGCGGAGCGTGCGCACGGGGTGACCGAGGTGCACGTCATCGCCGAGGCGCTCGGCCAGGCCGATCGAGACGCCCTGCATGCCGCCGACGACGCGCTTGTCGAGGATGAAGTCGGCATCGACGAGGTGAGTGAAGCTTCCGGCGGATGCGGCCATCAGCAGCGCCTGCAGCAGCGAGAACGCGTAGTCCGGCTTCGTGATCATCGCGGCGCCGATGTACAACGAGATGTTGTCGCGCGCCTCCTGATCGGCCGTGGCATCCTCGAGCCACGCCTTGAAGGTGACCTGGTCGAACTCGAGGGCGCGCGGGTGCGCCCACGGCTGATCGGGGTCGATCTCGGCGACGAGTACATCGAGCTCATCGATCAGGCGCACGAGCTCCGCCTCGGTGGCGGGGCCGACCGGGAAGATGTCGCCGGTGAACCGACGCGTCTGGTCGTCGCGGTCGATGTAGATGCTGTCGCCCTCGCGGTAGCGCGAGTAGGTCTCGAGGCCGAGCTCGGCCAGTGTCTCGATGAGCGCGTCCTGGTCGGGCGACACCCACTGGCCGCCGATCTCGATCATGTGACCGTCGAAGTGGTCGGTCCAGGTGCGGCCGCCGACGCGGTCTCGCGCCTCGAGAACGGCGACCGTGAGGCCGGCCTTCTTCAGCTCGCTTGCCGCGGTGAGGCCGGACGCCCCTGCTCCGATGATGACGACGTCGCGTTCAATCGCGGCCATGCTGTGCTCCTTGATGTTGTGACGGGTACGACAGGGTGGTTCAGACAGGTGCGTCTGACCGGTGCTTCTTACTGCGTGGCGGGGATCAGAGTGTATTTGGTGGAGAGGTACTCGTGAATGCCCTCGAGCCCACCCTCACGGCCGAGGCCCGACTGCTTGACTCCGCCGAATGGTGCGGCGGCATTGGAGACGAGACCAGTGTTGAGCCCCATCATGCCGGTGTCAAGCTTGTCGATCATGCGGTGGCCGCGGGCGACATCCTGGGTGAAGACGTAGCTGATCAGGCCGTACTCGGTGTCGTTGGCCAGGCGGACGGCCTCGGCTTCGCTGCCGAAGGTGGTGATGCCGACGACCGGGCCGAAGATCTCGTTGCTGAGGATGTCGCTTCCCGGCTGCACGCCGGAGAGGACGGTGGGCTCGAAGAAGGAGCCTGGGCCCTCCGGGCGGCGCCCGCCGACGACCAGTTCAGCGCCGCGCTCGACGGCGTCGGCCACGAGTGCGGCGGTCTCGGCGACGGCCTTCTCGCTCACCAACGGGCCGATCGACACGCCGGTCTCCGTGCCGCGCCCCATCGCGAGTGCTCGCACACGCTCGGCCAGGCGCTCCGTGAACTCGGCCGCGACGGACTCATGCACGATGAAGCGGTTGGCCGCGGTGCAGGCCTGACCGATGTTGCGGAACTTGGCCAGCATCGCGCCGTCGACGGCCTTGGCGAGGTCGGCGTCCTCGAAGACGACGAACGGGGCGTTGCCGCCGAGTTCCATCGAGGTGCGCAGCACGCCCTGTGCCGCCTGCTGGATGAGTCGCTGGCCGACGGCGGTGGACCCGGTGAAGGAGAGCTTGCGGAGGCGCGGGTCTGCGATGATCGGCCCGGACACCTCGGAGGAGCTGGAGGTCGTGATGACGTTCACGACACCGGCCGGAACACCGGCGTCTTCGAGCAGCTGCACGAAGAGCAGCGTGGTGAGCGGCGTCAGCTCGGCCGGCTTGATCACGACGGTGCAGCCGGCGGCGAGAGCCGGGGCGACCTTGCGGGTGGCCATGGCCAGCGGGAAGTTCCAAGGGGTGATCAGGAAGCAGGGGCCGACGGGGCGCTGCGAGACGACCATCGTGCCCGTGCCCTCAGGGGTCTGGCCGTAGCGACCGCTGATGCGCACGGCCTCCTCGCTGAACCAGCGCAGGAACTCTCCGCCGTACGCGACTTCACCGAGGGCCTCGGCCAGCGGCTTGCCCATCTCCATCGTCATCAGCAGGGCGAAGTCGTTCTTGCGCTCCTGCAGCAGGTCGAACGCGCGGCGCAGGATCTCGGCGCGCACGCGCGGGGCGGTGGCCGCCCAGCTCTCGGATGCCAGGGCCGCGGCGTCGAGTGCGCGCATGCCGTCTGCGGCATCCGCGTTGGCGATGCGCTTGATCACGGCGCCGGTTGACGGGTCGGTCACGGTGATCTGCTCGCCGCTGCCCGCCTGCCACGTGCCGTCGATGTAGAGTCCGTCCGGAACGCGCGCGAGCAGCTCGAGCTCGTGTGCGGTGAGCTCAGCGGGAACGGCGAGCGTTGTGGTCTGCGTCATTGCGAAAAGTCCAATCGTGCGGTGCTGTGGCTGTGGAGATTTCGACAGGCTCAATCAGCGGTGGCTGATTGAGCCTGTCAACGGGTCGCGAGCGGTTACGCGGCGGCGAGGGCGTCGATGACGACCTGGAGGCCCTCGGTGAGCAGCTCGTCGCTGATGGCCAGCGGCGGCAGGAAGCGGATGACATTGCCGTAGGTTCCGCAGCTGAGCAGGATCACGCCGGCGGCGTGGGCCGCGGCGACGACGCGGCCGGTGAGTGCGGCATCCGGCTCACCGCTTGCGGCATCGACGAGCTCGATCGCCATCATGGCGCCGAGACCGCGCACCTCGCCGATCCGCGGGTCGGCGGCCTGCGCGGCCTCCAGGACTCCGCGCATCAGCGCGCCGATCTCGCCGGCGCGGGCGATCAGGCCGTCCTCCTCATAGCTCTCGATGGTGGCGAGCGCCGCTGCACAGGCGAGCGGGTTTCCGCCGTATGTGCCGCCGAGGCCGCCGATCTGCGGGGCGTCCATGATCTCCGAGCGGCCGGTGACCGCCGAGAGCGGCAGACCGCCGGCGATGCCCTTGGCCGTGACGACCAGGTCGGGCACGATGCCGAACTGCTCGCTGGCGAACATCGTTCCGGTGCGGGCGAAGCCGGTCTGCACCTCGTCGGCGATGAAGACGACATCGTTCGCTCCGCACCAATCGACGATCGCCTCGAGGAAACCGTCGGCCGGGACGATGAATCCGCCCTCGCCCTGGATCGGCTCGATCATGACCGCGGCCAGGTTGCCCGCGCCGATCTGCTTCTCGATCTGGCTGATGCTGCGCTTGGCCGCCTCTGCACCGCTCAGGCCGCCATCGCGCAGCGGGTAGCTCGTCGGCACGCGGTAGACCTCGGGCGCGAACGGGCCGAAGCCGTTCTTGTATGGCTGGTTCTTGGCCGTCAGCGCCATCGTGAGGTTGGTACGACCGTGGTACGCGTGGTCGAATACGACGACGCCCTGCTTGCCGGTGTAGTGGCGGGCGATCTTAACCGCGTTCTCCACTGCCTCTGCACCGGAGTTGAAGAGCGCGCTGCGCTTGCTGTGGCTGCCGGGGGTGAGTCGGTTGAGCGCCTCGGCCACCTCGACGTAGGAGTCGTAGGGCGCGACGGTGAAGCAGGTGTGGGTGAACTGCTCGAGCTGCGCAGCGACGGCGGCGACGACCCGCGGGGCGCTGTTGCCGACGCCGGTGACGGCGATTCCGCTGCCGAGGTCGATGAGCGAGTTGCCGTCGACATCGACGAGCACACCGCCGCCGGCGGCAACCGTGAAGACGGGGATCGTTGAGCCGACGGACGCGGAGACGGCCTGCGCCTTGCGGGCACCGAGTTCGATCGACTTCGGCCCAGGGATTGCGGTGACGATGCGGCGTTCCTGCGGCAGCGACGGACCGCCGACGGGAGGCGTGGTGCCCTGGACGATGGCCGGCGAATCGATGAGCGTCATGGCTCCTCCACAATCTATGTTCGTGCTGAGTTTGTTCGTGCTGACGTTGTGCGTGCTGGGCAATCGTAGGCACCGCAGCTGCCGCGTCGATATCGCCGTCCCGTATAGTTGTCGCACCGCTGTTGGCCACTCTGTACAGCCCCGAATCGACCGGATGCCATGCTCCCCACACTGCGCTCCCTGATGCGTCAGCGCGAGCTCGCGCTGCACCTGCTCACCCCGGAAGACGCCCTGCCCGCCGGCGCGCTCGACGCCGCCATCGAGTGGGTGCACAGCTCCGATCTCAACGACCCGACACCGTTCCTCTCGGCCGGTCAGGTGTTGCTCAGCACAGGCACCCAGTTCGAGGGCGAGCCGGGAGCCGAGTCGGTCTTCGCCTATGTGCGTCGACTGCATGATGCCGGCGTCGCGGGGCTGGGCTTCGGCACAGAGGTCGTGCGCGCCGGAACCCCCGAGGCACTCCTGGCCGCGTGCCTCCAGACCGGCCTGCCGTTGTTCGAGGTTCCGTATCGCACGCCCTTCATCGCCGTTGCCCGGGCAGCATCCGAGATGGCCGCGGAGGAACGCTTCGCCAGGCGCAGCTGGTCGCTCGGGGCGCAGCGTGCGATCGCGATCGCCGCACTTCGCCCGGACGGTCTGAGTGCGAGCCTCGAGGAGCTCTCCCACCAGCTCGGCCACTGGGTCGCGCTGTTCAATGCGAACGGCGCACTCGAGCGGGTGTTCCCGGCGGGCGCTCTCGCCGAGCCCGCCGACACCATGTCGAGCGAGACCGCGGCGGGCGGTGCGGCTGCGCTCGTCGACACGGTGCGCCGCGAGGCCACACGGCTGTTGCGCCGCGGGCAGCGGGCCAGCAGCACCATCACGGCGGGCGGCGAGACGCTCACCCTGCAGACCCTGGGTCGCCGCGAGCAGCTGCGCGGCGTGCTCGCGCTCGGCGGCAGTTCCGAGCTCGACCAGGCCGGCAACGAGGTGGTGACCGCGGTGATCGCCCTCGCCGGACTCGCGCTCGAACAGAACCACAGCCTCGACCGGGCGCGCGGACAGATCCGGGCCGCCGTGCTGCGCGCCCTCCGCCTCGGCGATCTCGAACTGGCGACGAGCGTCAGCGACGGACTCTGGGGTGAGCTTCCGAGTGAGCCGGTGCGCTGCGCGGTGGTGGAGACGCGCGGTGGGCAACTGGATGCCGTGACCGAGCACCTCGAGGCGCTCGTGTCCGAGCACCCCGGCACCCTCTTCTTCGCCGTCGACGGCGGCCGGCTCGTGCTGTGCATCGGCGATGACGGCCTGCCCCTGCTCACCGAACTCTGTGCTGCATTCGCGCTGCGCGCCGGCCTGAGCGAACCGGGCGGCTACACCGATCTCGACCGGTCCAGGATGCAGGCGGAGCAAGCCGTCGCCCGCGCGGGCGACGGGGTCGGCGTGAGCGGGTTCGGCGAGATCGCCCGCGACGGCGTGCTCTCCTACCTCGGCACCACGGATGCCGGTGCGATCGGCCGCGCCGTGCTCCAGCCACTCATCGAGCACGACGCCGCGCAGCACAGTGAGCTGCTGCGCACGCTGCGACTCTGGCTCGAGCAGAACGGCCAGCTCGACGCGACCGCGCAGCTGCTGGGAGTGCACCGACACACCGTGCGGGCCCGGATCGCGCAGATCGAGAAACTGCTCGGGCGCGACCTGAGCGGTTTCCACGAGCGCGCCGAGCTCTGGGCGGCCCTGCTGGTCTTCGCCGAGTAGTCCGCGGTCATGGCCCGTCGATTGAGCTTGTCGACATCAGCTCAGGGCTTCGCGTGCGTCGCTGCTCCTTCGTCGCGGCGCCGCTCGCGGGGGCCGACGTGCATCGACACGCCGGCTTGAGGGAGCAGCCGCGGAACGAGGCCGCCCCCGAAGCCCTGAGCGAGAGCGGGGACTGCGGGACAGCCGACTATTCGACCAGGGAGGCGACGGGGGCGGCCGGCGCCGTCTCCTGCGCTGGCCCCGCATGGCGCGGGCCCACAGCCGTGCGCATGGCCTCGCCCCGGGCGATCGCGGCATCGCTCGACCCGGCCGAGACGGTGCGGAGGAACACGATGATCCAGCTGAAGATGAGCACGGCGGCCACGAGCTCGACCGCGGTCAGGTTGTAATAGCCGATGGCGAAGAATACGGCAACGGTGACGATGACCACGATGAACGCGTAGCCGAGGCTGACGAAGGGCTTGGGCATCTGTGGAAGGAACTTGGGCAACCCGATCACGAGCACGGCGAACGTGACGGCCATGCCGGTCGCGACGGTGTTGTGCACCGCGAAGAAGCGGTCCACCGGGAAGATGCCGACACAGGCGAGGCAGATGCCGATGAGCACGAGCCCCCAGCGCACCACCTCGACGCCACGCGGCACGGCTTCGCCGACGCGCATCATGCTCGCCGTTGCGTAACGCGCGATGGTGGTCACGATCACGCCAGCGACGATGAGGGTGAGGTTGAACGTCATCGCGGAGATGTCATCCGTCATCCCCAGCGCACTGAGGTTCATCTTCCACCACTCGGGGTCGGTCGAGGTGAGCATGCTTGTGAGTGCACCGACCACGAGGAAGACCAGGAGCACGCCCGAGAGGCGCATCGTGCTCATGCCGGCGGCCGAGAGGTAGCTGAAATAGGCGCTGACGGCCGCAGCCGCACCGGAGAGCAACATGGCGGGGATCGCGTACACCTCCGCACCCTGGAAGCTCTGCTCGAGCAGATCGGCTGCCCCCGTCCACAGCAGCAGGCAGATCACGCCGTGCGCGAAGGAGAGCGCGGCGACGTCCAGGATCCGCGGCGCCCTGTGCACGGTGATCCCCACCAGCGGGCCCTCCAGACCCGCGATGACCGCCGGCCCGGTGCCATCGTGTTGGTGCGCGGTGGCGGAGAAGTAGCGTCCGGCGATGAAGGCACAGAACCCGGCGAAGGCACAGGCGATGGCGACGTACTCACCCAGGGAGCCGGGCCCGGCGATGGGCACGTGGTGCATGCCGATCACGGGCAGTGCGATCAGCGCAACGACCAGGAAGGCGATCGTGCCGGCGCCGAGTGCCAACGATTCGGTCGTCGTCGCACTCGAAGCGAGACGCACCCGCAGGGCGTTCCATCTGGTCACAGTGCTCATGCGGCGTCCCCTCGTCGTGCCCGCGCCCGACCGAGGTGTCGGTCGGGCGCGGAGCAAGTTCTGTGGTCATCATGGCGCAGGCGGACGGACGGCGTCGAGCGCGACGCTGCGCGTCGCACGATTAGGCTGGCGCAGAACTGCAGCAGCCGGCGCAGAACGCCGAGAACGAGGAGCGCCATGTCCGCCGAACAGCCCGAGCCGCCCGCGGCCGTCGTCGTCGCCCTGCTCGAGGCGCTCGGCTCCGCCGTGTCGACGGATGCCGTCGCGCTCGCCGCCATGCGCGCAGACAAGTCCGGCCACCGCACGGCCGCGCCGCCGCTGGCCCTCGTCACCGCGACGAGCGTGGAGCAGGTGCAACAGACGTTGCGGATCGCGAGCGCCCACGGCACCCCCGTCGTCACCCGGGGCGCGGGGACCGGGCTGGCCGGAGGCGCCATCGGCGGCCGCGGCGAGATCGTGCTCTCCACCCTCGCCATGAATCGGATCCTCGAGATCAACGTCGCCGACGAACTCGCCGTCGTGGAGCCGGGCATCATCAACGCCGAGCTCAACTCGCAGCTCGCCCCGCACGGCCTCTGGTTCACCCCGGACCCGGCCAGCCGCGCCATCTCGACGGTCGGCGGCAACATCGCCACGAATGCGGGCGGGCTGCTCTGCGCCAAGTACGGCGTCACCCGCGATTCGGTGCTCGGGCTCGTGGTGGTGCTGGCCGACGGCCGCCTGCTCCGCCTCGGCCACCGCAGCGTCAAAGGCGTCACCGGCCTCGACCTCACCGCGCTCATGGTCGGTTCGGAGGGCCTGCTCGGCGTGATCGTCGAGGCCACCGTGCGCCTGCGCCGGCTGGTCGGCGGCCCGACGCCCACGATCGGGGCCTACTTCGACAGCGTGCGCGCGGCGGCGGAGGCCTCGGCCGCGGTGACCGCCGCCGGCATTCGGCCCGCCGTCATGGAGCTCGTCGATGGCCCCAGCCTCGACGCGATCGGTGCGCTGCTCGGCCTCGAACTGAGCGGGGCCGCCTATCTGCTGGTGCAGACCGACGGCCCAGGCGCCGAGGCAGAGGCCGCCGCGGTGCTCGAGCTGGTGCGGTCCGGGGGCGGCAGGGCCGAGATGACGACGGATGCCACGGAGGCCGAGCGCCTGCTCGAGATCCGCCGTGCCATGCACCCGGCCATGGAGCGACTCGGCACCACCCTGATCGAAGACGTCTCCGTTCCACGGAGCGCGCTGCCGGCCATGTTCGACGCCATCGCCGACATCGAGCGCCGCCACGGCATCCGGATCCCGACGATCGCCCACGCCGGTGACGGCAATCTGCACCCCAACTTCATCTACGACGCCGGCGTCGACGACGAGGTGCCCGCGCACATCTGGGCGGCGGCCGATGAGATGTTCCAGGCGGCGATCGCACTCGGCGGCACGCTCACCGGCGAGCACGGCATCGGCGTGCTGAAGCGTCGTTGGTTGCGCGATGAACTCGGCGACGCGCAGTTCGAGCTGCAGCAGCAGATCAAGAACGTCTTCGACCCCTCCGGAATCCTGAACCCCGGCAAGGTCTTCTAGACCTCCGGCCACGCACATGCAAGCCCCGGCCGGGTTCGGGCCGGAGCGCAGAGTGCCCCCGTCGCGGGCGTAGGCTCGGACGGGCGCAGCACAAGCAGGGCGAGGGAGAGCGGATGTTCACGAGTTACGCGGCGATCGGCGACAGCTTCACGGAGGGCATGGGCGACGAACTGCCAGACGGAAGCGTGCGCGGCTGGGCCGACTTCGTCGCGATCGGCCTCTCCCGGGCGGCACAGGCCGCCGGCGGTGAAGCCATCGGTTACGCCAATCTCGCCATCCGCGGCCGCAAGCTCGCTCCGCTGCTCGACGAACAACTCGCGCCGGCCATCGCCATGAAGCCGGCACTGCTCAGCCTGAACGGCGGCGGCAACGACATCATGCGGCCGAAGATCCTGATCGACGATGTCGCGGACAAGCTCGTCGCAGCCGCGCGGACGGCGACGGATGCCGGCATCCACGTGCTGTTGCTGAGCGGAGGCAATCCGGCCAAGAACATGCCGCTCGGCGGCCTCATGCAGCGCCGGGGTGACGAGCTCGCCCGGGCCGTGCGGGCGCGCGGGCCCCACGCCGGAGTCACCTTCGTCGACAACTGGGCCGACGAGGAGCTCACCGACATCCGCTACTGGTCGGCAGACAAGATCCACCTGAATGCGATCGGCCATGCCAGGGTCGCAGGCAACGTGCTGCGCGGCCTCGGCATCACCGTGCCGGAGCAGTGGGGCATCGACGAGGACGCCGTCGCACGGGCCAGCCGGCGCAACACCCTCGGCTACTACCGCGAGTACGTCGTGCCGTGGATCGGGCGTCGCCTCACCGGTCGCTCGTCCGGCGACGGCCGCGCGCCCAAGCGGGCGACGCTGCTGCCCGTCGCGATCGAGGGCAAGGCCGCGTGACGCAGCCGGGGCGCGTCTTCATCGGCGGACCCTGCTCGTGGAATCAGATCGTGCAGCTCGACGAGCTGCCGGCCGCGACCCCGCACATGCAGTTCGCCGACGCCGACTGGCACACGGTCGGTGGCACCTCGGCCGGCAAGGCGCTGCACCTGGCCGAGCTCGGCGTTCCGCTCACGCTCGGCACGGCGCTCGGCGACGATGAGGCCGGCGACCGGCTGCGTTCGCTGCTCGGCGGTGTCGCCGGCATCGAGCTGCTGGCGGCCACCGTGCCCGGCCCGAGCGAACGCCACCTCAACCTGATGGACAGAACGGGCGGCCGCGTCTCGCTCTACCTCAGCACCCCAGGCGCGCCGAGCCAGGCTGATGTGGCGGCGGCCCGCGAAGCGCTCCGCTCGGCCAGCGTCGCCGTGCTCGACCTCGCAGAATCCAGCGTGCCGCTGCTCGCAGACGCCCGGTCCGCCGGTGTTCCGGTGTGGACCGACATCCACGACTACGACGGCCGCGCCGCCTTCCACCGCCCCTTCATCGACGCGGCCACCGCGGTGTTCATGAACGCCGACAAGATCGGTGACCCGCTGGCCTTCGCCGGCTCGCTGGTCGCGGGCGGGGCGACGCTCGTGGTCTGCACGCTCGGCGCCGACGGCGCCGTGGCGGTCGACGAACACGGGGTTGAGCATCGTGTCGCCGCGGCGGCCGTGCCGCGCATCATCGACACCAACGGCGCCGGTGACGCCTTCTTCGCCGGCGTCCTGGCGGCGAGCCTCGCCCGTCCGCACGATGTGCCCGCGGCACTCGCAGCCGGCGCGGCACAGGCGACGCGCGCCCTCGGCAGCCGTCACCTCAGCCCGGTGCTCGACGCGGCACTCGGCTAGACGCGACCCCTGTCCCGACGGCGCACTCCGGCGTACGCTGGCGGCAGGAGGCGATTCTCATGCAGGCAGCAGCAGGCGAACGTATTCTCATCCGCAGCAAGACGGTCGGCGGAACGGAGCGTCACGGCGAGATTCTCGAGGTGCGTGGGGCAGACGGTCAACCGCCGTACCTGGTGCGTTTCGACGACGGGCACGAGAGCCTCGTGTTCCCGGGGGCCGACAGCGTGATCGAGCATGCGCCGGCCGGTTGAGCAGGCGCGAAGCGACTGATCGAGCTAGTCGAAGTCCAGCGCTAGTCGAACTTCTGCGTTAGTCGAACTTCTCCAGCAGGTGGATCGGCAGGCCGATCGAGAGCGAGACCACGAGGATGCCGCCGCCGAACATCGCCATCTCTGCACCGGGCGTGCTGAAGGCGTAGCCCATCAGCAGGAGTCCGCCGACGAATCCAAGAATTGCCAGAATCGCAATAAAGCCGTTCATATCGGTGTCCTCCGCTGTTTCTGATGCTCGCGTGCAGCGCACGTGTCCCCTCAGTTTGCCATGAATCCCCTGCCGCGTCCGGATGCCATGACCGACGACGTTGCACCGCGTGCGGCGAACGGTGCAAGCTGGTCTCCGCTCCCGTGACCCGTTCGAAGGCGGAAGCGGAGGGAGCCCCATGGAACCGACCGTGCTCGGAGTCATCGCCGTCGCCCTGATCGTCGGCGCGGCGGTGCTCGGCAAGAAGACCGGGATCGCCTCTGTGCTGCTCCTGCTCGTCATCGGCATCGGCATCGGCTACATCCCCGGCGTCCCGCGGGTGGAGGTCGACCCGGAGTGGATCCTCGCCGGCGTGCTGCCGCTGCTGCTCTACTCCTCGGCGGTGAACGTGCCGTTCACCGACTTCCGCCGCAACCTCCGTGCCATCACGGGCCTCTCGGTGACGCTCGTCATCGTCACCACAGTGATCAGCGGTCTGGTGCTCGTGCTGCTGCTGCCGGGTCTCGGCCTCGCAGCGGCGATCGCCCTCGGCGCGGTGATCAGCCCGACGGATGCCGTCGCCGCGACGTCGATCGCGAAGCGGCTCGGCCTGCCGAACCGGCTCGTCGCCGTGCTCGAGGGCGAGAGCCTCGTCAACGACGCGAGCGCCCTCGTGCTGCTGCGCTCCGCGCTCGCCGCCACGGCAGGCACCGTGACCCTCTGGGGTGTCGCCGCCGACTTCGTCTACGCCACCGTGCTCGCCATCGGCATCGGGCTCGTCGTCGGCTTCGTCACGGTGTGGATCAGGGCCCGCATCAGCGAGCCGGTCATCACCACAACCATCTCCTTCGCGATCCCGTTCATAGCCTTCGTGCCGGCCGAGCACTTCGGGGCTTCCGGCGTGATCGCGGTCGTCACGGCCGGGCTCGTCACCGGTCACCGCGGGCCCAGCCGCTTCGCCGCCAATCAGCGCATCAGCGACCACACCAACTGGGCGACGGTGCAGTTCATCCTCGAGCACGCCGTGTTCCTGTTGATGGGCCTCGAGCTGCACGCCTTCATCGAGGATGTCGCGGGCTCCCCCGGTGGCGTGCCGTTCGCTGTTCTGCTCGGCCTGGCGCTCACGGCAACGGTCGTCATCGTGCGCTTCCTCTTCGTCATCCCGCAGCTGGCCATACTGAGGCGCTGGGAGCGCAGGAGCGTCGAGAGCAGCGACAAGAGGCTGGACGGGGTACGCGAGTTCATCGACGCCACGCCGAGCGAGACGCCGCGTCAGGAGAGACGGAAGCGCGGCCTGCTGCGGCGCGTCAGCAAGCACGAGGCCGACAGCGAGTTCTACCGGGCGGAGGGCCTGCAGTGGCGCGAGAGCCTCGTGATCTCGTGGGCCGGCATGCGTGGCGTTGTGACGCTCGCCGCCGCGCAGTCGCTGCCAGCCGACACGCCGTTCCGCAGCACCCTGATCCTCGTGGCCTTCGTCGTCGCGGTCGTGACACTGTTCGGCCTCGGTGGAACGCTGCCCATCGTCATTCGCAAAACTCAGATCACCGGAACCGGCGACGAGGCACGGATGCAGGAGATCCGCGAGCTGCTCGAGACCGTGAACCGGGCGGCCGTTGCCGTGCTCGACGACCCGGAGAAGACGCGCATCGACGGCACCCCCATCGACCCGTCGATCGTCGCCGGGCTCCGCGCCCGCTACGAGAGGCCGGCACGGACCGAGATCGCCGAGGACTCCACGAGCGAGATCGATGCGCGCTCACAGATGCTCATCCTCGACGAGCGGATGCGGGAGACCGCCAGGGCCGAGCTGCTCGACGCCCGTGCACTCGGCAGCTTCAGCTCGGAGGCGATCGCCGCGGTGCAACGCCTGCTCGACATCGAGGAATCCCGCTTCGACGCGTTCTGATCCGCAGCTCGGCGGATCAGAACGCGCGAGACCCGGCTATGCGGTGAGCGTGATGCGCGTGATGCCCCACGCCGACACCTCGACGAAGCCACGCTCGGCGAACGCGACAGCGCGGGTGGCGGTGTCGCCCTCGCCCAGTGCCGAGCCGGAGCGGGGCAGCTCGCCGAACACCGTGTACGGCAACGCGCCGGAGGCGGTCGAATTGAGGATCACGAGCTCGCTGACTCCCTCGAGGTCCAGCTCGAGCTGTCGCGGCTGATAGGCGGCGACGACCAGCGTTGAGCCGAGGCGCGAGGTCACGACGGGGTAGCTCTCGTTGGGCAACCCGACGCTGAGCTCACCGCCGAGCAGCACATCGCGGAGCGAGCGCCACTCCGTCAGCAGCTCCTCGGCCCGTTTGCGGTGCGCCTCCGGCAGCACGTCCAGCGGCATCGAGATCTGCGGAACGGAGAAGAACGCGCAGAGCAACTGCCTGGACACGGTTTCGACCGGTGCACTCGGATCCCACATGATGGGGTCGGAGTGCACGACCTGCGAGATCGCCAGCAACCGCAGATTCACCGTCGAGCGTCGGTTCTGATCGGCATCGGCCGGGCAGTCGTTCGCCCGGATGACGTCGGCGAACGGCGCGACGGCCGGCGAGATGTATGGCTGGCGGAACTCGATCAACGAACCCGGGCGCATGGCGTCGAGTGCAGCAGCGATCTCGCCCAACACCAGAGTCATGGCGTCACCGACATCCGCGACATCGCCCGATGACGGTGTTCCTGCGTAGTTCATGACGTCGTTCAGGAAGTCGATCTTCAGCCCGTCGAGCGCGTAGTCGCGCATCAGGCGGGTGCACACGGCCACCAGGTGCTCGCGCACCTCGGGGTGGCGCGGGTCGAGCACCCAGGTGCGCAGGTGCTCGGAGTAGTGGCCCGCGAAACGGGCGAGGCCGGGGTAGGCCGCGCTCTGCTCCCCGATCAGGAATGGCGCAATCCACATCACGGCCTGCAGGCCGGCGGCGTTCAGCTCGGCGACCGTTCCACGCAGATCGGGGAACTTGGCGGTGTCCGGCACCCAGTCACCACAGCCGGCGTACCAGCGGCCGTCGCCGAAGCGCTGCCAGCCGTCGTCGAGGAACACCGACTTGCAGCCGATCCCGCGCGCGACGGGGGCGTTCCGCATGATCACGTCGTGCGAGATCTGCTGCGAGTACGCGTACCAGCTCGAGTAGACGGGCTCGAGGGCGATCTCGCTGGCCGGACGGCCGGCGATGCCGTCGTGCAGGAGCACCGAGAGCTCACGCACGGCCTGCTCGTGGGCGAGCTCAGGGGCCACCACCGCCAGCCGAACGGTGCTGCGCGCGGCGGCCAGCCCGTCGGTGATCGCCAGGCGCACGACAAAGGTCTTGGCCTCCTCGGATGCGCCGAACTCGAGCTCGCCCTCCTGGGTGAGGCAGTCGAAGGAGAAGGCGAAGCCGCTCTGACCGTTCGCGTCGCAGAGCACGCCGATCGGCGCAGATCGCACGGCGCTGAAGCGCTCGCGGCCCTTCCAGTCGGCCGGCAGCGAATCGCCGGGATCGAAGCACGGGTGCCAGTACGCCGCAGCATTGCCGAGCGGCGCCTCGAGCACGATCTGCCCACCCGCGACGACGTTCACGGTGACGATGTCGACGAGGCCCCGGCGCTCGACGCCCTCGACGAGACACCCCCCGCCGATGCCGAAGCTGATACCCCGGGAGAGTTCCGTCCACTGCACGGACAGGAGCTGGTGGTCTTCAAGTAGCACTGGGGTTCCTTACTGCTTCACGGCGCCGGCCAGAATGCCTGCGACGAAGTGACGTTGGAGAAAGAGGAAGAGGATGAGCACCGGCAGCATCGAGAGCATCGTGCCCATCAACAGCTGCCCGTAATCGGTGGTTCCGATGCCCTGCAACGAGGCCAGGGCGACGGGCACCGTGTACGACTCCGGTGTGCGCAGCACGACGAGCGGGTAGACGAAGTCGTTCCACTGAGCGAGGAAGAGGAAGATGGCCAGCGCCGCGATCGCGGGGCGGATCGTGGGCACGACGATGCCTGCGAAGACGCGGAACTCGTTGGCGCCGTCGATGCGCGCGGCCTGGATCATCTCATCGGGGATCGCGTACATGGTCTGCCGCATCAGGAAGATTCCGAAGGGCAGCGCGAGGTTCGGCAGGATGAGCGCCTGGTAACTGTCGAGCCAGCCGAGGGAGACCATGATCTGGAACAGCGGCACGAGCGTCACCTGCGATGGCAGCGCCAGGGTCACGAGCACCGCGCCGAACAGGAAGCCCTGGCCGCGGAAACGGAACTTCGCGAAGGCGTAGCCCGCCGCGGTGCAGACGACCAGCCCGAGCACCGTGTACGTGGCAGAGACGAGCACCGAGTTGGCCATGGCCCGCCCGAACAGCGTGTCCCGGAACAGCCCGACGAAGTTGTCGACGAACGCCGTTCCCGGCAGGAAGTGCGGCGGTGTGGAGAAGATCTCCTTCGCGTCGTAGGTGGTCGCGATCAGCAGCCAGTAGAAGGGCAGCACCATCAGGACGGCGCCGGCCGCGATGGCGGTGGTCAGCACGAGCGAGCGCCCGCGGCTCTTGGCCGCGACGATGTTGGTGTCCGTCATCAGGACTTCTCCTTGAACAGGCGCAGTTGGATCAGCGAGATGACGCCGATGATGATGGTCAGTGCGTAGCCGATTGCCGAGGCGTAACCGAAGTCGAAGTACTTGAAACCGTTCTGGTACAGGTACATGCCGACCGTGAGCGTCGCGTTGTCCGGCCCGCCGTTGGTGAGCACGTATGGCTCATCGAAGAGCTGCAGGGTGCCGATCGTCGACAGGATGACGGTGAGCACGATCGCCGGGCGGATACCGGGCAGCGTGACGTGCCAGAAGCGCTGGAACGCGCTGGCTCCGTCGACGTGCGCGGCCTCGTAGAGCTCGCCGCCGATGGACTGCATCTGGGCGAGGTAGATGATGGCGTTCTGACCGGTGTAGTGCCAGGTCATCGCGATGACGATGGACACCTTCGCCCACATCGGGTCGCCGAGCCAGGGAATGGGCCCGATACCGATGAACCCGATCAGGTAGTTGACGAAGCCTTCGTTCGTGTTGAGCAGCGCCCGGAACAGGATTCCGTAGGCGACCAGGCCCATCACGATCGGAACGAAGTAGGAGGTTCGCCAGAAGGCGCGCCACTTGAGGATCGCCGAGTTGAAGGCGACGGCCAACAGGATCGCGAGCACGAGCATGATCGGAACCTGCACGAGCAGGATGATGCCGGTGTTGCCGAGCGCCGTGTAGAACAGCGGGTCCTGCAGGAGTCGCGTGTAGTTCGCGAGCCCGGCGAATTGCACGTCGCCGCCGACGTTCTTGGTCAGGCTCAACCAGAACGCCGAGATGTACGGGTAGAGCTTGAAGCCGACGAACAGCAGGATCATCGGCAGCAGGAACAGGTAGGGGGTGATCCGCGGGTACCCGGCCGAGGAGCGTCGGCGCCTGGGCGCCTGCGCCGTCTCGACGCGCGTGGGCACCGGGGCTTTGAGAGCAGTTGTCATTGTCATGGCCTTTACACGGGTGCGCCGGCCATCGGCCGGCGCACCCTGGTTCGACTGCTGTTACTCGGCCAGTGTCCGGCCGGTGGCCTGAGCGACCTGCTCGGCCGCGGCATCCAGCTCCGTCTGCGGGTCAGCGCCCTGGAGCACGACCCGGGTCTGAGCGTCGACGTAGGCCTTCAGCGCACGCGCGTAGTCACTCGTGTAGTTCACAACCGGGGTGTCCTGGTTGAGCTCGTCGATGAAGATCTGGTTCACCTCGGTGCCACCGAAGTACTCGTTCGGGGCGACGAAGCCTGGCGACTCGAGCATCGGTGCGAAGCCGGGGAACATTCCGCCTCCGTCGTAGACGAGCTGCTGGCCCTCCAGCGTTCCGAGCGCGAAGTTGATGAACGCCCATGCGGTTGCCTGGTTCGGGCTGGAGCTCGGAACGGAGAGGTAGGTGCCACCGTTGACGGCACCGGTCAGACCACCGGAGGTGACGGCCTTGGGCGGGCTGACGCCCCACTTGCCGGCCATGTCGGGTGCTTCGCTCTCGATGACGCCGCTGAGCCAGCCGCCGGAGGAGGAGGTTGCGACATCGCGCTCGCCACGCAGCGTGATGAGCAGGTTGTCCCAGGTGCCGGGAACGTCTTCGACGAGGCCGAGGTCGTTCGCCTTCTTGATGATCTCGAGCGCGCGGACGCCCTCTTCACCGTTCATGGTGATCTCGCCGTCGGCGTTGAAGTAGAAGGCGCCCTGCAGGTTGATCAGCAGCTCGAAGAGTCCGGCGGAGTCTCCGACGGTGCCGGCCTTGTCCATGCTGAACAGCGATGCACCCGTCTTCTCCTTGAGCACGACTCCCGCCTCCAGCAGCTCGTCCCAGGTCTCGATGGCCGCGTAGTCCAGGCCCGCCGCCTCGAAGAGGTCCTTGCGGAAGAAGAAGCCGGCGGCGTTGACCTCGTAAGGGATGCCGTAGACCTGGCCGTCGGAACCGGAGCCGCTCTTCCACGCTCCGGCCGGGAACTCCCCGGCAAGCTCGTCCGCACCGAAGTCGCGAAGGTCGACCAGCTGGTCCGGGAACTTCTCTGCGTAGTTGCCCATGTAGTCGATGCCGATGTTGAGCACGTCGGCGAGTCCGCTGCCTCCTGCGGCCATGCCGGTGGTGATTTTCTCCCAGATGGCGGGGTTGCCGACATCCTGCACGTCGATCTCGACGTCCGGGTGGAGTTCCTGGAAGGCGGGGATCGCGGCGCGGAGACCCTCGCCGGGGGCATTCCACGTCCAGACGGTGATCTTGCCCGAGATCTCTCCCTCGGCCTGGGGCTCATCGGCCTGCGCCGAGCAGCCGACCAGGGTGGCCACAGTCGCCGCGGCAACAGTCGCAATCGCGACGCGGCGCCATGGCTGTGTCTTCGAGAACATCATTGTTCAGGTCCTTTCTTGGTGATCGCGGGGGGCGCGATTTACCGAGAGTAACATGGTACAAGTATATATGCAGTACTTTTCTGCAAAATTGCAAGGGAGCAATCATGGGGTCGTCCGCACAGCATCTGACAGCCGCCGGGGTGAGTGTGATCGTCGTGGCGGAGCCCGACTCACTGCCCGTGATCGCCTACTGGGGAGCAGCACTCGGGCCGCTGGATGACGCGGCCCTGCAGAGGATCGTCACCGACACCCGCCCGGTTCGTGCGGTGAGTGAGCCCGATGTGCCGCTGCCGATCGGCGTACTGCCCGAGGCCAAGCAGGGCTGGATGGGCTTCCCCGGTATCGCGGGGCATCGGGGCGGCCAGGGCTCGTTCGCCGATGTGCGGGGCGTCGTGACCGGGCATGCGCCCGCCGAGACGCCGGATGCCGCTGAGCGCATCACCGCGCGCGGGGTCGACATCTCCGGGCTCCTCTCTGTGACGGTCGAGATCGAACTCTTGCCGAGCGGGCTCCTGCGCACCCGCGCCGCCGTGCGCAACGACGGGGAAGACGACTACTCGCTCGCCGGCCTCGACCTCGCGCTGCCCATACCCGGCCGCGCCACCGAGATGCTCGACTTCTCCGGCAGGCACAACGGCGAGCGCCGCCCACAGCGGCACGGCCTCGTCGACGGAACGCACCTCCGCGAGAATCGTCGCGGACGGACGGGGCCGGATGCCGCTACGCTCCTCGTCGCCGGGACCCCCGGCTTCGACGGCGCGCGCGGAGAGGTGTGGGCCATCCACGCCGCCTGGTCGGGCAACCAGCGTGTCTGGGCCGAACGCACGAACGGCGGGCGCAGCTTCCTCGGCGCCGGGGCACTGTTGCACGCGGGCGAGATCACGCTGTGCCCCGGCCAGGACTACGCGAGCCCCTGGATCTACGCGAGTCACGGCGACGGGCTCGATGCGGCATCCGCCCGCATTCACTCCACCCTCCGCGCCCGGCCGTCGCACCCGCCCGTCGGCCGCCCGGTCACCCTGAACACCTGGGAGGCCGTGTACTTCGACCATTCCCTGCCGCCGCTGATCGAACTCGCCGAGCTCGCGCAGCGGGTCGGCGTCGAGCGCTTCGTGCTCGACGACGGCTGGTTCCTCGGCCGCCGCCACGACCGGGCAGGGCTGGGCGACTGGCTCGTGGACGAGGGCGTCTGGCCGAACGGGCTCACCCCGCTCGTCGAGCATGTGCGCGGCCTCGGCATGCAATTCGGCATCTGGTTCGAGCCCGAGATGGTCAATCCGGATTCGGAGCTCGCCCGCGCCCACCCCGAGTGGATCCTCTCGCCGCTGCACCGCGACGCGCCACTCGCCCGGCAGCAGCTGGTGCTGAACACGGCGCACCCGGACGCATACGCCTCGCTGCGCGACCGGATCATCGGCCTCGTCACGGAACACCGCATCGACTACATCAAGTGGGATCACAACCGTGACCTGCTCGAGCCCGTCGACCGGGGCACCGGCGTCGCCGGCGTGCACGCGCAAACCCTGGCCAGCTACCGGCTGATCGACGAGATCCGCGCGGCGTGCCCGTGGCTGGAGATCGAATCGTGCTCCGCCGGCGGCGGGCGCATCGATCTCGGCATCGTCGAGCGGGTCGATCGTTTCTGGACCTCCGACTCGAACGATCCACTGGAACGACAACGGATCCAGCGTTGGACGAGCCTGCTGATGCCGCCAGAGCTGCTCGGCTCGCACGTCGGTGCCGCCCGCGCGCACGTGACCGGCCGGCACAGCTCGCTCACCTTCCGCGCGATCACGGCGCTCATCGGAAGCTTCGGCATCGAGTGGGACCTCCGGGAGGCTTCGCCGGCCGAACTGGCGGAGCTCACGGCATGGATCGTCCAGGTGAAGCGGCTCGCACCCCTGATCGAGCGGGGAACGCTGCACCGGCTGGAGACCGAGCACGCCCACATCGCGCAGAGCATCGTCTCCGGCGATGCCGGACACGCCATCGTCACGATCGCCGCCATCGACTCCCCTCCGCACATTCCCGGCCCGACGCTCCGGCTGGCCGGGCTGGAACCCGAGCGGCTCTACCGCGTCGCCCGCGTGCGGATCGAGGGTGCCGACGACCCGACGTCCACCCGTGCACAGCCGGCGTGGTGGCACGAGGAGTTCAGCTACCCGGGCGCGGTGCTCATGCGGGTCGGCCTGCCGATGCCGACCCTCCGCCCGCAGGAGGCGGCACTCATCGAGGTGATCGGGCAATGAGCGGCATCCGGATCGAGTCCGACAACGCTGAGATCGAGCGGATCTTCGCCTGGGCGAAGCGCACCGCAGCCGTCTCGCTCATCTCCGATGGCGAGAGCGGACCGCTGGACGTCTCGGAGGCGAACCCCGGCCCGTTCCGGCACGCGCCGTACCGGGCAAGTTACCGCGCCGGCTACGCCCACCGCAGCGGCTACTACCTGCGCGACTTCGCGCACCAGGCCGTCGGTGCCCAGCTGCTCGGCTGGCAGCGCCACAATGCGGGCATGCTGGCTGCCCTGCTGGCCACGGCCACAACGGAGCACGGCGGGTGGCCGGTGTGGGCGCTCAACTTCGACGGCGAGACACCGCTCGCCATCGACTACCGCGGGCCGCGGGAGTTCGTGCGGGAGCTGCCTGCGATCTTCGAGATGGTCGAACTCGTGCACACGCTGTACCGCTGGACGGGCGATGCCGAGCTGCTCGGACACCGCGCCTTCTGGCGCAACACCCTGGGCGCATTCGTCGAAGCCCATGACGGCCACCGCCCCAACGGGGTCGCCGAGGGCAGCGGGCTGGGCATCTTCGACGGGGCCGCGAGCTACAACGAGCACCCGACGGCGCACTTCCGAGAGGCCGGGGACGCCTTCGGCGCCCAGTACGCCGCAACCCTGCACGCCGCCGCGCTGGAGCGGGCGGGCGGCAACGAGGAGCGGGCCGGACACTACGAGCAGACGGCGAGCGCACTCGCCGAGTATTTCCGGGACACGTGGAGCCGCGAGGAGACGTCCGGGGCCATCGTCAACGGCTGGACCGTCGACGGAGAGCCCGTCACCACGTGGGGGCGGGAGACGACCTGGTTCATGCCCCTCAAGGGTCTCTTCGCCAACGACCGGCGGGAGGATGCGCTGCTGGCCGAGATCGACCGCCTCTCTGCCGACCCCATCGGCGCACCGACGAACATCGAGGCGCTCAGTTACGTGCCCGACCTCTACCTGCGCCACGGCGATGCCGACACGGCGTGGCGGTGGATGCGGCACATCTTCGGCATCCGGAATGAGGCTCACGAGGTCCCGCACCAGGGCCAGAACGGCAGCTACCCGGAGGTGTCGTTCACGCTCGTCGCACAGATCGTCGGGCTGCTCGGGCTGCAGCCGAACGCGGCGGGGAGCACGGTCACGACCCGCGTGGTGCTTCCGACCGGAGTCTCCCGGCTCGCGGCGTTCGAGGTGCCGTTCGGCGACGGCACGATCGACCTCGGCGTATCGGCTCCGGGAACGGCCGCCGGCACGCTGTGGCTGCGCAACGGCACGTCGAGGCCGATCCGCTGGCAGCTCGCCGGCGAGACGGAGCCTCGCTTCCAGGACCCGCACCTCGACCGCGCCACCGCCCCCACGGCATCCGTCACCGTCGAACCGGGCGAACGGATGACACTCCCGGCGGGGTAGCGGCCGCCGCTTCTGGCGCGTCGCTCAGGCGGTGCGCACCGGCGCGGTGGACTGCCGGGCGTGGAAGGTGGGCTCCATCAGCATCTCGTCCGTGCGCACCGGGCGGTTCTGAATCATCGTGACGAGGGTGCGCGCACAGGCCTGGGCGAGGTGCTCGACCGGCTGCGCGACGCTCGACAGCGGTGGGTCGGTGAACTCCAGAATCGAGGAGTTGTTGTAGCCGATCACCGAGACGTCCTCCGGCACACGCAGACCGCGCCGCTTGATCGCCCGGATGGCCCCGAGCGCCATGTCGTCGCTCGACGCCACGATCGCGGTCACATCGAGGTCGAGCAGCGCATCGGCGGCGTAGCGGCCACCGTCGACGCTGTAGTGGTAGCGGACGACGAGGTCCTCTGCCCCCTCTATGCCGCGGGCATCCATGGAGTTCAGGAAACCCTCGACCCTGCGGTCGGCCGGGGTGTTGCCGAGTGGTCCGGCGCACATGCCGATCCGACGGTGGCCGAGCTCGTAGAGGTGGTCGACGGCGAGCTCGGCTGCACGCCAGTCGTCGGTGGAGATCACGGGGGCATCGCCCTCGGCGAAGCCGCCGTTGACGCAGAGGTAGGGCACACCGCGGGATTCCAACAACGCACGGGCCGAGTCGTCGGCGTTCTGCAGCGTGTTGCTGGAGGAGAGGAAGATGGCGGCAGCGATGCCGGTGTCGACGAAGGCTTCGACGTAGTCCCGCTCGTAGACCGAGCCTGGCAGCACCGGCCCGATCACCGCACGGAGGCCGTGCGGGCTGAGATCTGCCTCGATGGCGTTGCACATCTCGCCGAAGAACGGCGTCGCAAGGCCGGGCACCAGGACCAGCACGATCTCGCCCTTGCGCGGGCGCTCGTAGCCGATCTGACGCAGGGCGTCCTCGACCTGTTCCCGCGTGTTCGGCGAGACCCCGTACTTGCGGTTGAGCACCCGGCTGACGGTTGCCTCGCTGACTCCGGCGAGGGTGGCGACCTCGGAGAGCTTGACGGAACCGGCAGGCGAGCGGGTCTTCTTCCCCGGGCGCGGGTTCAGTCCGTCAGGCAGCTTCGAGACACTCGCGTCGGTCATACCGATCATTCTGGTCGATAAATCCAGCACGGGGCGGCCGAAACCACAATCGCTCCCGCACTGGGGGCCGCGGCGATCACGTCGCGCACTCGGCTTCGGGGGCGGCCTCGTTTCTCGGCTGCTCCCTCGAGCCAGCGTGAGTCATAGGGCGGCACGGTTTCGACAGGCTCAACCAGCGGAGAACGCACGCGAAGCCCTGAGCTGATCAGCCGACACGGGCGCCGCGGCATCCGCGGAACGTGCGGGAAAAGAAAAAGCTCCAAGACGGCGAGATCTTGGAGCTTTAAAGGTGGGCCTGGACCCTGTAGCTGAGGCGGGGATCGATCCCGCGACCTCACGATTATGAGTCGTGCGCTCTAACCATCTGAGCTACTCAGCCGTGGGCTCTATGTGAACACAAAGCCAGGGCCCCGACCGGGATTTGAACCCGGGACCCCTTCCTTACCATGGAAGTGCTCTACCACTGAGCTATCGGGGCGAAACCATCTCGCTGTGAAGTTCACGGCGAATTTGGCAACCAGTAGAGAATATCAAAAGATTCGGGCGCCCGTGACCATCACGGGCTCTCCACCCCCGAAAGTGCCCATGCGGCGAACTGCGGGCCCACCGCGCTGAGCGTGATTCCGTCGTCGGATGTCACGAGCCGGGCGCCGTCGAAACCGTCGACTTCCGCGCCAAACAAGGGCAGTGGGGCATCTGCTTCGGTGAACGCGGTGGCGAGCGCCGCCGCAGGAATCGTCACGGAGAAGTCGCCACGCCCGGCCGCAACAAGCACAGAATTTCCCGCCGACTCGCGCACGAACACCAACACGTCGTCGCCGACGTGCAGCCAGCGCATGCCGCCGCCGTTCAGGGCCGGCTGGCTGCGCCGCAGGGCGATGAGTGCGGCGTAGAGCGCGGTGGTGTCGCGAGCGAGGTCTCGACGCGCTCGGTCCTCGCTACTCGAGCGGGACGGGTCCTCGCCCAGGAGCTGCCACGGGATCGGCGTGCGCGAGGCCTCGCCGTCGACGCCGACGAGACCGAACTCGTCACCGGCGAAGACCACGGGGATGCCGGGCAGCGTCGCGGCGAGCCCGAACGCCACAGGCACCGTGCCCGGCAGCGCGCTCGTGAGGAAGCGGGGCGTGTCGTGCGTGTTCAGCGCGTTCAGCGTGCCGAGGCGGGTGCGCCACGGAAAGCCCGAGACGAAGCGGTTGTGCGCCTCGAAGAACTGCGCCCCGGTGTGCGCGGGAACCTGGGCATCGGCGAATCCGATGCCGCCCGCTGCCCGGCTCCCCGGCCGCATGAGCCAGCTCCACAGCGGCCGCGTGAACGGCGAGTAGGTCATGGCTCCGTGCCAGGCGTCGCCCTGGAAATCACTCGCGGCGTCGTTGGTCGACTCCCCCAGCAGGATCGTGTCGGGGTTCACCTCCGCCATGGTGCGCCGGATCGTCTGGCGCACCTCGGCGTTCAGGTCTTCCGCGCCGAGCCTGCCGGTCATGTTGGCGACGTCGATGCGCCAGCCGTCGAGGCTGAAGGGCGGCTTCAGCCAGCGGGCGACGACCGAATCCGGGCCCTCGATGAAACGCCGGCGCAGCTCGCGAGAGCCCCAGTTGAACTTGGGCAGGCTGGGGACACCGAGCCACGACTCGTAGCCGTCGTTGTCGGCATCCCGCCAGTAATAGAAGTCGCTCTCCTGCGCATCCGGGTGATGGTGCGCGGCCAGGAACCACTCGTGGGCATCGCCGGAGTGGTTGCTGGTGAGGTCGCCGATCACGCGGATGCCGCGGGCGTGGGCCGCCTCGACCAGGCGCACCAGCGCATCGTCACCGCCGAGCAGCGGATCGACCGCGTCGAAGGTCAACGCGTCGTAGCGGTGGTTGGAGCGGCCGGCGAAGACGGGCGTGAGGTAGAGCAGGTTGATGCCGAGCGCGTCGAGGTGATCGAGGTGTTCCAGCACGCCGTCGAGGTCTCCCCCGAAGAACTGGGCGCTGCGGCCGGGCGGGTTCGGGTCGAGCGGGTCATCCCAGGCTGCCGGGATCGCCCACTCCGGCAGCGGGCGCTCGTCGGCGGCGGCGGAGCGCGCGAAGCGGTCGGGGAACACCTGGTAGAGCACGCTGGAGGCGAGCCAGGCCGGCGGCCCGATCTCGGGCGCGCTGGCGACGAGCTTGAAGTCCTCGCTGTCGCGGGTCTCGGTGTCGTGCAGCCCCTCGGCGTTCAGCCAGAGCTGGCGCGGGGAGCCTGCGCCCACGGAATCAGACGCCGTCTGGCCCTGCAAGAGGAAGCGGTAGCCGTGCACCGGGTTCTCGACCTCGACCTCGGCCTGCCACCATGCCCAGCCGTTCCGCTCGCCGAGCAGCACGGCCGGAGCGAATCGCGGCTCGTGGTTGGGGTTGGAGCGCACGCTCACCGCGTCGAGACTGGCCAGGCCGAGTGCCGCGAGGCCCTCTGCGCCGGCTGGCACCCGCAGCCGCACGCTCACCTCCTCGCCGAGCACGGGCGCCTGCGTCGAGACGTGCAGTGGGGAACCGTCGTGGTGGGGTGCGAGCATGCGCCTATTCTCCACTTCCGTGGTGACGGGCGAGCCCGCCACCGAGCCAATCCTGGGTATCGTGGCGTGCGTTACTTCACCGAACCGGCCGTCAGGCCGCCAACGATGTACTTCTGCAGGTACAGGAACAGCGCCATCACAGGCAGCGCGGCCATCACCGCACCGGCACAGAACGCGCTCCAGTCGGCGTAGCGCGGGTTGGAGACGAGCTTGGTGAGCCCGACCGCGAGGGTCTGCTTCTCCGGGTCGATCAGGATCACGGATGCCACCACGAATTCGTTGACGGTCGCGATGAAGCTGAGCAGCGCAACGACGGCCAGGATCGGCGCGACCAGGCGCAGGATGATCGTGAAGAAGATGCGGGCGTGGCTGGCGCCGTCGATCTTGGCCGCCTCGTCGATCTCCTTGGGCACGGTGTTGAAGAAGCCGTACATCAGGAAGGTGTTCACACCGAGCGCACCGCCGAGGTAGACCATGATCAGGCCGATGTGGGTGTTGAGACCCAGCGCGGGGAACCAGTCGCCGATCTTCGACATCAGCAGGAAGATCGCCACAACGGCCAACAGCTGCGGGAACATCTGGATGATCACGATCGACACCAGGCCGAACCGCCGCCCGGTGAAGCGCATGCGCGAGAAGGCATACGCGGCGAGGGCGCCGAGGAATACGGTCGCGATGGCTGTGATGCCTGCCACCAGGAGCGTGTTCATGAACCAGCTCGTGTACGGGATGTCCGGGCTGCTGAGGATGCGCAGGTAGCTCTCGAAGCCGATCGCCGAGAACAGCGCGTTCGAGCCGGTCAGCGTGCCCTGCGGGTTGAGCGAGCTGGAGAGCACGAACAGCAGCGGGAAGCAGGAGAAGACGATCATGACGATGCCGACGACGTGGCGCCAGCCGGTGGCCCGGAACCAGCGGCCGAAGTTGAACGGACGCCGCTCGTAGACGCCGCGGGTGTTGCCGGCCGTCACGGCCCTGGTCGAGGTGTCGTCGGGATCATTCGTGCCGACGGTGCTGGATGTGTCGATGGCGTTCATTAGTTGAGGTCCTCCAGCGCCTTGGTCTTGCGGAAGCTGATGATCGCGATGATCGCCACGATCAGGAAGATGATGATCGAGAAGGCGCTCGCCAGCCCGTAGTCACGCGTCTGACCGGTGAAGGCCACCTTGTAGACCATGGAGATCAGGATGTCGGTATGCCCGACGGGTATGGGAGCGCTGGAGTCGCGCGGCCCACCATTGGTCAACATGTAGATCAGGTTGAAGTTGTTGAAGTTGAAGGCGAAGGATGCGATCAGCAGCGGCGCGACCGAGACGAGCAGCAGCGGCAGCTTGATCAGCCGGAACACCGCCCAGGGTTTTGCCCCGTCGACGGTTGCCGCTTCCTGCAGTTCCTCTGGGATCGACTGCAGTGCTCCGGTGCAGACCAGGAACATATAGGGGAATCCGAGCCAGAGGTTCACGATGAGGATCGAGACCTTCGCCAACGTCGGGTCTGTCAGCCAGGGAACATCCGCGCCGCCGAGCAACACCTGGTTGATGAACCCGAAGCTCTCGTTCATGAGCCCGGCCCACACCAGCGCAGAGAGGAAGGAAGGGAAGGCGTAGGGCAGGATCATCAGCACGCGGTAGAACTTGCGGCCGCGCATGCGCATGTCGTTGAAGACGATGGCGAGGAAGAGGCCGAGGAAGAAGGTCGTGGCGACCGAGACGATCGCGAAGACGAAGGTCCAGATCGTCACGTACACGAGCGGGCCGCGGATGCTCTCGTCGGTGAGAGCACGCACGAAGTTTTCGCCGCCGACCACGATCTGCCAACCGGGGAGCAGCTGCTCGCCGTCATCCGCCGTGAAGGCTCCGGTGCCGTTGTCGGTGTAGACGGTGCCGGTCGTGGTGTCGGTCATGGTGCCTGCGGCCTCGTCGTACTCGAGGGTCGAGACGTAGAGGTAGCCGCTCGTGCCGTCCGGCGTGCGCAGCGCGCCGTCGTTGGGGTCCTCGGATGCCGGAACGGCGAGTGCGGTGATGGCATCGCTCTGCGCGATGATCTCCTGGAAGCTCAGGGTGCTGTAGCCGTCGAGCGCGACAGCCTTGTCGCCGTCGAACTCGGCGTTGTCGACCGTGCGCAGCGGGGTTTCGGCGTTTCCAACGCTCACCTCGCCATCGGGGTCAGTGACGAGCAGGTTGAGCTGACCGGCCCGCTCGAGCACCGTCACGGCGTAGGTCGGCGAATCCTCGACGCGCTCGAGCGCGGAGCTCATCAACGCCGAGACCGCCTGCTCTTTGGTGCCGTTGTGGCCGGTGCCATAGTTGGTGAAGCCGATGTACGCGGTGTAACCGAGCACGAAGATCTGGAAAATCACCAGGAAGATCACACCGGGCGTCAGGTACTTGGCCGGAAGCTTGCGCTTGCTGAGGTAAACCCAGTTGATCATTCCCGTCGCGACGACCACGATGCCGATCACGAGCCACTCGCGCTGGGCGAGCAGGATGAAGATCGCCGTCAGCGCCAGCGCGTCCAACACGCCAAGGGCGATGATCTTGACGAGGATGCCCCGGATGCCGCCGGATGCCGCGTCGGCGATGTTCGACGCCTTGCGCTGCCTCGGGCTCAGCTTCGGTGGCCCCTCGACCGTGGCCTCCAGGCCGGCGGAGACGTTCTCGGTGGTGCTACTCATCTGTTGCCTGCTCTTCTCGCGTGCCGCGTGCGACGTACTGCTGGAACCTCTTGCAGCGAATCCGCCCGCACACGGATGTGCCGGGCGAATCGCTGACGAAAGAAATTCCGGGGCGGAGGCCAGCGGCATCCGCCCCGGAATCACGGGGTGTTACTTGTTGATTGCTGCCTGGACGTCGGCGGCGAGCTTCTGCCACGTCGCGACGGGGTCGGCACCGTTGATGATGTCGGCCTCGGCGATTCCCCAGAACTGCCAGACGGCACCCATGGCCGGGATGGCCGGCATCGGCACGGCCTGCTCACCGACGGCGGCGAAGCCGGCGACGATCGGGTCTGCGGAGGCGGTCTCGGCGGCAGCGGAGAGGGCGGGGAGGACGTTGCCGGCCTCGAACAGGTCGAGCTGCACGTCTTCGGTGCCGATGTAGTTGACCAGGAAGTCGTTGGCCGCGACCTTGTTCTTCGACTCGGAGGAGAGGTAGAAGCCCTTGACGCCGGCAAACGGCGAGGCGATCTCTGCGGTCGGGCTCGGAACGGTGTCGATGGCCACGTTGATGCCGGCGTCGACAGCAGCACCAACGTTCCACGGACCGGTCAGCCAGAAGGCCGCGGTGCCGTCGAGGAAGGCCTGCTTGGCGATGTCACCGTCGATGTCGGTGTTGAAGACGCCGGTGCCGTTCTTGCCCTGGCTGCCGAGCCACGTGGCGAACTGCTCGCCGCCGGCGTTGCCGATCTGCAGATCCGTCGGGTCATAGCCCTGGTCGTTGGTGCCGAAGACGGGGGCGCCGAACGCGGTCTGGAACGGGTAGAGGTGGTACGGGTTGCCCTCTGCACCCTGCTCGACGACGAACGGCTGCGCGAGGCCGGCGGCCTTGCCCTTGGCGATCATGTCGTCGAAGTTGGCCGCGGCCTCCGGAACGATGTCCGCGTTGCGCAGGACGGCGATGTTCTCGACGGCATAGGGCAGCAGGTAGACCGAGCCCTCGTAGGTGGCGGCGTCGATGGCGACCTTCAGGTAGTCCGCCGCGCTGTCCCCGAGTTCGAGCGGAGCGACGACACCGTTGGTGCTGAGCTCGCCGGCCCAGTCGTGGGCGCCCATGGTGATGTCGGGACCCTTGCCGGTCGGCACCTGCTGGATGAAGTCATCCTTGATGGTGTTGTTGTCCTTGGAGACGAGCTTCACCTCGACACCGGTCTTCTCGGTGTAGGCGGCCGCGGCGCCCTTGAGCGCGTCGACGCGCTCGGCGTCGACCCACACCGTGAGCGATCCGGCGGAGGCGCTGGGCTTGTCGCTGGAGCCGGCGCTCGTGTCGCCGCTTGCGCAGCCTGCCAGGGAGAGCGTTGCAACGGCCGCGACTGCGAGGGCAGCCAGCAGGCCCTTCTTCTTCACCATCATTGGTGTGCCTTTCGTTAAGCGCTGTGAGTTGGCCCCCAGCCGCTGCGGTGAGCACCCGTGGTGCACCGTCACGCCCGAAAGGCCGTTCTCTCGATGTGCTGCGGTCGCACGCGATCAGGTGACCTCGACAACTATGCAAGCGATTACATGTATACCTGCTCCGTCGAGCAATCACAACTCGCCGTGATCAGACCGTTACGCATGGATGCTGGCCAAAATTCTATGTAAGCGGTGACAGCGACGCGCCACCAATGTGTAACCGCTTTCATTTCGGGGCGAATCATCGTATGGTTTCCGTCATGACTACAGAGTGGTGGCGCACTGCCGCGATTTACCAGATTTACCCACGCTCCTTCGCAGACGCGAACGGCGACGGCATGGGCGACCTCGCCGGCATCACCTCGCGGATGCCGGCCCTGGCCGAACTGGGCATCGACGCCATCTGGCTCTCCCCGTTCCAGACCTCCCCCCAGCGCGACGCCGGCTACGACGTCGCCGACTACTGCGACGTCGACCCGCTGTTCGGCAGCCTGGCCGACTTCGACGAGATGCTCGCAGAGGCGCACGCCCGCGGCATCCGCGTGATCGTCGACCTCGTGCCCAACCACTCCTCCGACCAGCACCCCTGGTTCGTCGAGGCGCTCGCTGCGGCCGAGGGCAGCGCAGAGCGCGCCCGCTACCTGTTCCGCGACGGCAGCGGCGAGAACGGCGAGCTCCCCCCGAACAACTGGGAATCGGTCTTCGGAGGCCGTGCCTGGACCCGGGTGACCAACCCGGACGGCACCCCCGGCCAGTGGTACCTGCACCTCTTCGACAGCTCCCAGCCCGACTTCGACTGGAGCAACGAGGAGGTGCGCGAGGAGTTCCGCCGCATCCTGCGGTTCTGGCTCGACCGCGGAGTCGACGGCTTCCGTGTCGATGTTGCCCACGGCTTGGTCAAGGCCGATGGCCTGCCCGACTACACCCCGCCGGCCGAGGGCGGCAGCATGGGCGGGGCGGCCGGCCTCGAGGGGCTCAACGAGGGCGCGCTCGATGAGCTTCCGAGCGCGCCGTACTGGGCACAGGACGGCGTGCACGAGATCTACCGTGACTGGCGCGTGCTGCTCGACGAGTACCCCGGCGAGCGGATCCTGGCCGCAGAGGCCTGGGTCGACCCGCTGCCTCGGACCGCGCTGTGGGTGCGCCCGGACGAGATGCACCAGGCGTTCAACTTCGCCTACCTCGAGACGCCCTGGAAGGCCGACGCCCTCCGCCGCGTCATCGATGACTCGCTGGCGACCTTCGCCTCGGTCGGCGCTCCGAGCACCTGGGTGCTCTCGAACCACGACGTCGTGCGCCACGCCTCCCGCCTCGCGCTCACGGCCGAGAACCCGCAGGGCCACGGCATCGGGCCGAAGTCCAAGGGCCTGCCGATCGCCGAACTCGGCCTGCGCCGCGCCCGCGCGGCCACCGCGCTGATGCTCGCCCTGCCCGGCAGCGCATACATCTACCAGGGCGAGGAGCTCGGCCTGCCCGAGGTCATCAACCTGCCGGACGACGCTCGCCAGGACCCGACGTGGTTCCGCACCGAGGGCGAGCGCTACGGCCGTGACGGCTGCCGCGTTCCGCTGCCCTGGGAGGGCTCGTCGCCCTCCTACGGCTTCGGTGCCGGTACCGCCTCGTGGCTGCCGCAGCCGACCGAATGGGCGGAGCTCGCCCGCGACAAGCAGTCCGGCGTCGAGGGGTCGACCCTCGAGATGTACAAGCTCGCCTTGCGGCTGCGCCGCGAGCTCGGCCTGGCATCCGGAACGCTGGAGTGGCTCGGCGCGGATGAACTCGGCGCGAGCGACGACCTCGTCGCCTTCCGCAACGGCGGCGTCACGGTGATCGGCAACACGGGCTCGAGTGCCGTGCAGCTGCCTGCAGCCGTCGGCTCGACCGTGCTGCTCACGAGCGGCCCGCTCGATGCTGGCGCCGACGCGACTGCACTCACGCTGCCGGCCGACACGACCGTCTGGCTGTCCGCCTAGCGCGCACCGTAGAAACGCAGAAGGAGAGCGCCTCCGGCCCGCATATGCGGCCGGAGGCGCTCTCCTTCTGCGTGCTTGGTGTCCTTAGACCGGGCCGCGGTGTGCTCCCCGGCGCACCGGCGCGAGCAATCCGCCTCCGGCAGCTGCCAGACGCCCATCAGGCCAGAATTCAGCGCTGTGTCGTGCGCGCGCGGCTGTGTGCTTCTGCGCTGTCGAGGGAGAAGCGAGCGGAGGAGCTAGTTGGTGTTGGCGTACAGCCAGTCGAGCGGGTCGACCTTGGTGCCGCTGATGCCGCCGAGGCGGATCTCGAAGTGCAGGTGCGGGCCCGTGCTCATGCCGGTGTTGCCCGTGTTGCCGATCACGTCGCCGGCCTTCACGATGTCGCCGACCGAGTAGAGCATGGTTCCGTGCTGCATGTGCGCGTAGACGCTGGTGATGGTGTCGCCGTTGATCTCGTGCTCGATCATCATGTGCACGCCGAGGCTGCCCTCGCCGTCTTCGGCGAGGGTCACAACGCCGTCGGCAATGGACTGGATCTCCGCCCCGAGGCCCGGGTTGAAGTCCTGGCCACCGTGGTTGCTGGAGCAGCCGGCGCAGTCGCGGTAGCCGAAGCGGTCGCCGACGTGCACGCCGACGGCGAATGGCCACTGCACGGTGCCGTTCGGGTTGTTGACGAAGGTCGCCTCCATCCGGATGCCGCTGGCGGCCGCAGCCTCCGCGATCGTGGAGGTCTCGTAGCCGTCCGTCTGCACGGTGATCGAGTCTGCCCCGCTTGCGACGATGGACTGACCGGGCTCGTGGCTGGCCGAGCTCTTCGCCAGAAGGGTCGCGGCCTTGACGTCGTCGGCCGTCAGCAGGGCCTCAGCCGGAACCGAGGTCGCAACGGCCATGAGCGCAACGAAACCCATCGCGACGACGACGGAGGTCTTGGCGACGATGCGGCGCCCGAGTGGCCGGAGCACGCCCGCCTTGCTCGGCGCAGGTGCGGCAGGAGCCGAGGATGCCGCGCGCGACGGGGCGGACCGAGGCGCAGAGGGCGCTGCGGTGAATGGCGCTGCGGTGAGGGGCTCAGAAGCAAAAGGTGACGAGGCGAAGGGTGACGAGCTGACGTTCGCTGAGCTGAAGGTCGCGGAGCCGGCGCCCTCGGCGTCACGGGGCGTCGCAGGGGTGCGGCGGCTCGGCGCGATGGGGAGCGGAATCTCGGCGACCATGGGGCCGAGGCCCCTGACCGCACGGCGCTCTCCGGTCACGGCGCCGAAGTCGGCCGAAACCGTGGGAGTCGAGGCGACATCGACGTCGACGGAGGCGGCGCGGCGCGAACGGCGCTGGGTCGGAGCCCCGGAGGAGGCGAACTCTGTGGAGCCGAACTCGGTGGCGACGGCCGGTGGCTGCTCCACCGGGGGGATGCTGATGGCGACCTTGGGCGCTGCGGCGAGCGACTGCGCGGTGGCCAGCGGGGCGGCATCCGGCGTGGGAAGCACGAGCGACTCGAGCAGCGCCGAGTAGGAGGATGCGGTGCGCGGGGCCGGCTGCGGCGCGATCGGGATGACGGCGGTGCGGGTCGGCACCTCGGGCACGATCGGCAGCACTGCGGTCGCGGTCAGGCCGGCCGACTCGGCTACAGCCTGCTCCCCAGCCGAAGGCGCTACACCCTGCTGCTCAGCCGAAGGCGATGCGAGCGGCGGCTGTGCGGCGAGCTCGATCGCCCGTTCCCGCTCGCGGATCTCACGCCGCGTCAGCGGACGATTCGAGCCGGAGGGGGAGCTGTCGACACCCGGCTGAACCGGTGCACCAGTGCCGGGCGCAGGGGCGTCCGGGGCAGTGGTGTCAGCAAGCAAAGTGGGGGCCTTCAGCGAGGTGTTCAAGACAAATATGAGGTGATCACCCTGGCCTCGCCAAAGTAACGAATTCATAAAGGCTAGCGGGCGCAGTATGAAAAATCCATGTGAACGGATGCGTTTGCCCCCTAACGGGGGTAATCACATTGGGGGGCACGTTTACCCGGCGTTCACCGTCATGCGCCATCGATTGTGTGCGGATTCAGGGGCCCATCACGGCTAAATCACGGCTGTGTCACGGCAGAATCCGGGGCGGATCACCGGTGACTCCCGGCGGGTTCCCGGGTGCGTCTGGCCCGATAGAGCACGTGTGGCGCGAGCGGGTGGTCGGCGGGCAACGCGGGGTGCCCGAAGTCGCCGGCCTCGTCGCGGACCATGCCGATGCGTTCCATGACGCGCCGCGAGCGCAGGTTTGAGCGCGACGTGAACGACACGATCTCGTGGAGGCCGACGGTGCCGAATCCGTACTCCAACACCGCGGACGCCGCCTCGCTCGCGTACCCGTTGCCCCAGGCGTCTGCGGCCAGCCGCCAACCGATCTCGACGGCCGGCCCCGGCGCGGATCCGTGCGGCGACGTGAAGTGGGCGGTGAAGCTCGGCACCGCGAGCCCGACGAAGCCGATGAACTGCCCGGAGTCCAGCCGCTCCACCGCCCAGAGCCCGAAGGCAGCGCGGCCGGAGCCGTTCCGTTCGAAGCCCGCTTCGATGCGGTCGATCAGCGCGTCGGATGCCGCGGCGTCGAGCACCGCGGGGAAGTACTCCATCACGGCCGGATCGGCGTTCATTCGGGCGAAGGGCGCCCGGTCGGCATCCGTCCAACGCCGCAGCAGCAGGCGCTCCGTGACGATTCGCGGCCCGCGTGCGACGGGAGCGCTCACGCGGAGGTCCCGATGCCGGCCTCCACGAGTGCCGCGTGCAGCGCGGCGAAGAGTCCCGGCTCGGCGGCGATCAGCAACTCCGCGGTCGCGGGGGCACCGTGCAGGCCGGCCACGTGGGCACCGGCCTCCCCCGCGATCAGAGCGCCGGCGGCGTGATCCCACGGGTTGATGTGGCGTTCGTAATAGGCGTCGAGGCGGCCGGATGCCACGGCGCAGAGATCCAGCGCGGCGCTGCCGCCGCGGCGGATGTCGCGGACCCGAGGCAGCAGTGCGCCGAGCACAGCGCCCTGGGCGGCCCGGCGCTCTGCGATGTATGAGAAGCCGGTTCCGACCAGTGCGTGCGCAAGCGTTGGATCGGCGTTCACCTGCAGTCGCTCCGGCACACCCTCGCGGTCAAGCAGCTCGAGCCAGGCCCCTCCGCCTGCACTGGCCGTGTAGAGCTCGCGGACCGACGGCGCGTAGACGGCTCCGGCGAGCGCCCGCCAGGTGGCGGTCGGTTCGTGGCCGGCAGCGGCGTCTGGATCGAGTTCGCCCACCGCGATGCTCACAGCCCACGTCGGGTTGCCGTAGAGGTAGTTGACGGTGCCATCGATCGGGTCGACGACCCAGACGAGCCCCGAGCTGCCGGTGGTGGCATCCGATTCCTCGCCATAGAAGCCATCGTGAGGGCGCTCGGCCGCGATCAGCGCCCGGATCAAGGCCTCGGTCTCACGGTCGGCTGCCGTGACGACGTCGACGTCACTCGACTTGCTGGCGGCAACCGAGACCCCCTCGCGTCGGCGATCCGCGGCAAGTGCTCCAGCCTCGAGCGCGATCCGGCGGGCAGTCTCCATCAATGCAACACTCATACGCCAACGCTACCCGCCGCCCGTGCTCGTGAGTGGGCGCAATCTGCCCCATGGCGACGCTCGAAGGGGCCGATTGCGCCCACTCGCGGCCCGCCTCAGGCGAGACAGGGCGGGCGGGCGGGCGGCGCTAGGCGACGAGCGCTGCGGCGGCGGTGGCGAGCTCTGCGCGCAGCGGCGTGGTCGGGCGGCCGAGAAGGCGGGCGAGCTCGCCACTCGTCTCGGCCAGGAGCCCGTCACGGATGTTGCCGTCGAGCGCGACGACGAAGCCGGCGGTGCCGGCGTCGAGGCCGGCCTGCTCGAGTGCTGCCTGGTGCTCCTCCGGGCTGAGGCTGCGGAAGGCGACAGGGCGACCGAGCACGTCGGCAGCGGCCTCGGCGAGTTCGGCGTGGCTCCAGGCGACGTCGCCGCTCAGCTCGTAGACGGCTCCGCTGTGGCTCGCGTCGACGAGCACGAGTGCCGCGGCAGTCGCGTAGTCGGCCCGGCTGGCGCTGGCCACGCGCCCCTCGCCGACGCTGGCCGCGATCTCGCCGCTCGCGGCCGCCTGGCTCAGCGCGCCGAAGTAGTTCTCGGTGTACCAGCCGTTCCGCAGGATGGTGGACGGGATGCCGGAGGCTGCGATCAGTTCCTCGGTGGCCTTGTGCTCCGGGGCCAGAATCAGTGCGGACGTGGTGGCGGCCGGCGCGCTGGTGTAGACGAGGCGTCCGACCCCGGCGGCCTTCGCGGCGTCGATGACGGCGGCGTGCTGGGCGACTCGCTGACCGACCTCGCTGCCGGAGATCAGCAGCACGGCATCCGCCCCGGCGAATGCCTGCTCGAGCGCTGCGCTGTCGGAGTAGTCGGCGACGACGGTGCGGATGCCGCGCTCCTGCAGCTCCGCGAGGCGCTGCTCGTTGCGGCCGGTGCCGATGATCTCGGCGGTCGGCGTTCCGCCCTGCAGCAGTGCATCGATGACGAGGGCGCCGAGCTGGCCCGTTGCTCCGGTGATGACGATGGTCATGGTGTTCCTTTCGAGTGCGCCCAGCTGGCCGCGGATGTCACGACCGCTCTGGCCGTCGTCGGGTACAACCCCGTGCACCCGACGTTACTTCCCAGAAGAAGGTACCCACCTTTTGGTAAGGTACGTACATGACGGTGAGAAATGAGCAGCTGCAGGGGATCCCGGGCACGACGGCGGGAATCTTTCCGGCGGCCTGTCCGAGCCGCACGGTGCTCGACCACGTCACGAGCAAGTGGGGCGTGCTCGTGCTGCTGGCGCTCTCCCGCGAACCGCACCGCTGGGGCGAACTCCGCCGCGGCATCGAGGGCATCAGCGAGAAGATGCTGGCGCAGACGCTGCGCACACTCGAGGGTGACGGCTTCGTGCATCGCGAGGTTCAGGCGGTGATTCCCCCGCGCGTGGATTACAGCCTCACGGCGCGCGGCCGCGAACTCACGGAACACCTGTTGCCCCTGATGGGCTGGATCGACGACAACGCCGCCGAGATCCTCGCGCCCCGGTTCGACTGAGCTCGCGTCAGGCGAGGGCGGGATTGGCCGGTGACGGTCCCCCGATCGCCACCGGCTCCATGCGTCTGTCCCCCGACGGCGCATGTCCCTTCGTACGATCGTACTATAACTGGACGGTGTCCCCCGGCTGCCGGGCCAGGAAGCGGCCCGGCTCGACCACACCGAGCAGAGCGAACTCCCGTTCGAGCATCTCCTCGATGCGCTCCGGCAGATCCTGCCGCCCGGTGAGCCGCTGCGAGATCTCCTGCACCCCATAGAAACCGGCGACGAGGTGCCAGGCCTCGCTCGCGAGGTTCCTGCCGGGCGGGATCTCGCCGTCATCCGATGCCTCGATCAGGCACTGTGCGATCACGGCCACCCAGCTGACGTACGGCGTTGGGAAGGTGGCGGGGATGACGTCGTACTCGCGGAGGAGTCGTACAGCGGCACGCACGCGTACGTCGTCGCGGAACGCTCGGGACACCGTGCGGATGGATGTGACGATCGCGGCCATGCCGCGCAGGGGGACGGACGATCCGATGATGTTCGCGAACGAGGCTTGGGCGTAGGCGCTCTGCACGATCTCGACGGCGAGGTCGACCTTGGCCTTGAAGTAATACTGCACCAGCCCCTTGCCGACGCCTGCCCGTTTGGCGATGCCGCCGATCGACGTTCCGGCGTAGCCCCGCTCCGCGAATTCCTCGGCCGCGATGCTCAGGATGCGATCGCGGGTCTCGGCCGAGCGCGCGGTCGATCCGGAGGGCGATGCCGAGGGCGACTGCGCGGTGGAAACGGTCATGTCGGCTGGACTCCTTCACTCACGCTGGCTGTTCCCCAGTTTCGCAGACCCGGCCAGCGGGGGCCTGTGCGGCGCGGTGCACGGGATCAGGCCGTCCCGTTCGCCGGACACCGCGGCAGGTGAAGCGATTTCGACCGGCTTAATCGACAAAACCCCGGAATCGCAGTGATTCCGGGGTTAGTGGTGGCGAGTGAGGGATTCGAACCCCCGAATGCTGAGCAGTCTGATTTACAGTCAGATCCCTTTGGCCGCTTGGGTAACTCGCCAGCGCGCACCCGACCATATGTTGCCACCTGACCGAAGACGCTCCACAAGCATACTTACCATCGGCCATCTGGTGAAATTGAGTCGCCCTCCCCCGCGCATTCGGGCGTTTCGGATGCCGCTGCGCCCGCGTCGGCAGCGGTCGAAGTGGTCTGAATCGCTAGACTTCTGGCGTATCCAGCATGCTCAGCGGAAGGCGGCGATGCGATGGCCGGCATCGAAGAAGTGGCGAAGCTCGCGGGCGTCTCCACCGCGACCGTCTCCCGCGCCCTGAGCGGCAACGGCTCGGTGTCGCAGGCCACGAAGCTCAAGGTGGATGCCGCGGCCGAGCAGCTCGGCTACGTGGTGTCCTCGAATGCGTCGAGCCTCGCATCCGGCCGCACCAAGAACATCGGTGTCGTCGTTCCCTTCCTCAACCGCTGGTTCTTCTCCACCGTTCTCGAGGGCGCCCAGCAGGCACTGCTTCGTGACGGCTACGACATCACCCTCTACAACCTCTCGGGCGACGGCGCCGAGCGGCACAGCGTGTTCGAGCACTTCCTGCTGCGCCAGCGCGTGGACGCCGTCATCGCGATCTCGCTTGAGCTCACCGCCGACGAGGTCTCCCGCCTGCACCGTCTGAAGAAGCCGCTCGTCGGCGTCGGCGGCCCGATCCCCGGCGTGCGCACGCTCGCCGTTGACGACACGGCCGTCGCGAGGCTCGCCACCGGGCACCTGATCGCGCTCGGCCACCGCCGCATCGGCCACATCGGTGGAGTGCTCGAGCTCGACGTCGACTTCCACCTGCCGAGCAACCGCCGCGTCGGCTATGAGAGCGCGTTGCGCGATGCCGGCCTCGACGTCGATCCGGCCCTGTTCCGCCCCGCCGACTTCACGATCCAGGGCGGCTACCAGGCGGCCAAGCAGCTGCTCGGCAGCCCGTACGGACGCCCGAGCGCGATCTACGCCGCCAGCGATGAGATGGCGATCGGCGCGATCCTCGCCGCCAAGGACCTGGGCCTCAGCGTTCCGCGCGACGTCTCCATCATCGGCATCGACGACCACGACCTGGCCGAGTTCTTCGGGCTCAGCACCGTCGCGCAGTTTCCGCGCGCGCAGGGCGAGAAGGCGGTGCAGATGCTCATGGAGGAGCTGCACCCCGAGCGGCACGATCCCGTGCAGAGCTCGATCGCGCTGCCGTTCGAGCTGGTCGTGCGCTCCAGTACGGCGACGCCGAGCGCCGACTAGCCCGCGGCATCCGGGTTTCGACCCTTCGACAGGCTCAGGGCCGGCCGAGCTCATCCGACGGGCGGTTATCAGCCCCGAACGCTAACATCGAGGCATGGCTGATTCCACTTTTGACATCGTCTCCAAGGTCGACCCGATGGAGGGCGAGAATGCCCTGCACCAGGCGCAGAAGGAAGTTGCTCAGCGCTACGACTTCAAGAACGTCGGCGCCTCCATCGAGCAGACCGGCGAGAAGGTCCTGATCAAGGCGAACAGCGAAGAGCGAGCCAAGGCGATCCTCGAGGTCTACGAGGCCAAGCTGATCAAGCGCGGCATCTCGCTGCGCACCCTGGATGCCGGCGAGCCGTTCGCCTCCGGCAAGGAGTACCGCATCGAGACCTCGCTGAAGGCGGGCATCGACTCGGAGAACGCGAAGAAGATCAACAAGATCATCCGCGACGAGGCGCCGAAGAGCGTCAAGAGCCAGATCCAGGGCGATGAGCTGCGCGTCTCCTCGAAGAGCCGCGACGACCTGCAGGAGACCATGTCGCTGCTGAAGGGCAAAGACCTCGACGTCGCCCTGCAGTTCGTCAACTTCCGCTGATGACCTCGGTGCCGGCCGCCGGCGTTCCGGGGGCCGGCGTTCCAGGGGCCGGCGTTCCAGGCGTTGACATTCCGGACCGCCGCGGCCGCACCGGCCTCGACCAGGTCGGCCGCGATCTCAGCGGGAACCCGCGGGTGCGGGTGCGCGATGTGCGCCTGCTCACCTCGAACTGGTTCGTCACCCGCGCGACGACGATCGACTTCCAGCACAGCGACGGCCACTGGTCGGTCGAAGAGCGGGAGACCTACGATCGCGGTGACGGCGCGTGCATCCTGCTCTACAACGTGGCCAAGCGCAGCGTCGTGTTGAGTCGGCAGTTCCGATACCCGGCGTATGTGAACGGGCACCCCGACGGCAATCTGATCGAGGTGGCCGCGGGGCTGCTCGACGATGACGACCCGGAATCGGCCATCCGGCGCGAGGCCGAGGAGGAGACCGGGCACGCCGTCGGACCGGTCGAGCGCGTGTTCGAGGTGTTCATGAGCCCCGGTTCCGTCACCGAGCGGCTGCACTTCTTCGCGGCTCCGTACGACGAGAACACCCGTGCAGGCGGTGGCGGAGGCCTGGCCGACGAGGGTGAGGACATCGCCGTGCTCGAGCTCGACTTCGCCGCGGCCCTCGCGATGATCGGCACCGACATCGTCGACGCGAAGACGATCATGTTGCTGCAGTGGGCGGCACTGTCCGGGCCATTCTCGGCGCAACGCCCCGCTGGTTGAGCCGGAAGCAGCTGGTTGAGCTGAGGCCAATGGGTTGAGCAGAAGCCGCTGGTTGAGCAGAAGCCGCTGGTCGAGCAGAAGCCGCTGGTTGAGCTGAAGCCGCTGGTTGAGCTTGTCGAAACCCTCACGCTGAGCTGATTTCGACAAGCTCAATCGACGGGTGGGGCCGCTCAATCAACGGGGTAGGTCCGCTCAATCGACGGGTGGGGCCGCTCAATCGACGGGTGGCTCCGCTCAATCAACGGGGTGGTTCCGCTCAATCAACGGGGTGCGGCGGATGTCAGTGCGCGAAGTAGCCGCGCAGCCAGCGCGTGATCGCTGCGTACGCGGCCTCCCGCACCGGCTTGGCCGAGAGCATCACGTCGTGAATGGCGCCGTCCAGGCGCTCCACCGTCACGCCCGGCGCGAGGCGCAGCGAGCGCACGGCGATGTCGTCGACGACGAGCACGATGTCGCTCGTCATCATCGCCGGCGACCACACCAGAGAGATCGTTGAGCGCGACGACATCAGTGAAAGCACGGGGGCCCCGACGTCGATGCCGGCAGCGATGGTGCCGTGCCCGAACAGCACGGCCTTCAACCAGGCGGGGTGCGTCGGGAAGCCGCGCTCCGGACGCCATGCCGTGTTGTAATCCCACTCCCCGTCGAACGCCTTCGACACCGTGCGGGTGTAGAAACCGAGGTCGACGTTCGGCAGTTGCGCCAGCGGGGCGACTTTCGCGCCGAGCACGATGGCCGGGGCGATCACCTCGCGGCCGATGCCGCGCGCCTGGAATTCCAGCCACGGGCTGTTGAGCACGAGCGCCTGCGCACGGCCTGGATGCCGAGCGGCCCACAGACTGAGCGTCAGCCCACCGGTCGAATGCCCCATCAAGATCAGTGGACGCCGTTTGCCGACGTTGACGGTTGGGCCCGGCTTCGGAGCCTCGTGGCCCATCGCCGTGAGCGCAGCCTCGATGTCCTCGTCGTAGATACTCAGATCGTCAACGAATCCGGGCGTCTGATAGTCGCGCAGACTGCGGCCGTACTTGCGGAGGTCCAGTGCGTGGAAGCGTGCCCCCACGCTCCGCCAGTACTCGGCGAGGTGGGTCTGGAAGAAGTAGTCCGACCAGCCGTGCACGTAGAGCACGTCGGCGCCGTCGGCCGGCAGTGCGCGCAGCTCCAGGGGGCGGAGCGCCGTGTGCCGGACGAGCGTGGCAACGACCTCGCCCTCGACATCCGACTTGAGCGGCAACGTCAACTGTTCGAAGTGGGCGCCGAGAACATCCGGCTTCCAGCGCTCTCCCCCACGGTTTTCGCTCACAGCCTCACCCTAGCCCGCTCGGTGAGGCGCCGACTCAGGAGAAGGCGTCGACCATGCTCAGCACGGCCGGTGTCATCAGCACAATGAACAGCACGGGCAGGATGCAGAAGATGAGCGGGAAGATGACCTTGACCGGAACCTTCATGGCTTGCTCTTCCGCCCGTTGCCGACGCCGCATGCGCACCTCCGCGGCCTGCACCCTGAGCACCTCAGCGATCGCGATGCCATAGAGGTCCGCCTGGATCACCGATCGGGTGAATCGGCGGAGGTCAACAGAGGTGGTCCGCTCGGCAAGGCCGTGGTACGCGTCGATCCGGGAGCGCCCGATGCTCATGTCCTGCAGGGTGCGGATCAGTTCATCGGCGAGCGGGCCGCGGCCGTTATTGCCGGCCTTCAACATCGCCGCTTCGAAGCCCAGGCCGGCCTCGACCGAGATGGTCATCTGGTCGAGAGTGTCTGGCAACGCGTTCTGAATGGCCTGCTGCCTCTCCTGCCCTCTGCTGTAGATGAGCAGATCGGGTGTGAAGAAGGCCAGCAGGATGACGGCACAGGCGATCACGATGCGCACAATGCTGGGGTCGAGGCCGACCCACCACACCGTGAACAGTCCGCTTGCCACGAGCAGCATCACTTTCGCGATGAGGATCTTGTCGATGGTCCACGCGGGTGGACGGCCGGCGAGCAGGAGCTGCCGCTCGAGCATGCCGATGTAGCCCTTGGGCGCGAGCTCGCTGAGTTTCTTGATGCGCGGCGCCTGCTGGGCGGCCGGGACGTCGGCGGACCTCTGTCCGGCATTCGGAGCGACGGCCTGATGTTGGCTTCGCCCGCCAACCAGGATCCCGATGAGGGCGCCGAGCCCGCCGGCGACGGCGAGGGCGGAGAGCACTGCAATAAGAGGAGGCATGATCATGTCCTTAGAACTTCACCTTGACGACGGCCATCATCCAGATCGATCCGACGATGAGCAGCACGACCGCGACGACGAGGGCGAAGATGCCCCAGATACTCGTGAAGACGCCCGCGAAATACTCCGGACGGACGAGAAGCAGGAAGGCGAACACCCCGACCGGAAGAAGGAGGAGCACCCAGGCCGACATCTTGCCCTCGGCGGCGAGCGCCTTGACCTGACGCCGGATCTGGTTGCGCTCGCGGATCGTGAACGCCACCTGGTTGAGCACCTCGGAGAGATTGCCGCCGACCTCACGGTTGATGGCGATCGCCTGGGCGACCCATTGGAAGTCGTCGCTTTTCATCCGCAGCGCGGTGTTCATCAGGGCGTCGCCCAGGTCGCGACCGATTCGGGTTTCGTTCACGACCCGGGCGAACTCTTCAGCGATCGGCGAGTCCGTCTCTTGCGAGACGGCGTCGATCGCGCGTAGCAGGCTGTGCCCGGCCCGCAGGCTTCCGGCCAGCAGCGTGAGCGCATCGTCGAGTTGTTCGGCGAATGCCGCGCGACGCTTGCCGGCGCGCACGCCGAGCACGAGCTTGGCCCCGATCGGGGACAGCGCCGCGAACGTCACCATGAGCGGGATCACCCATGGAGTGCCATTGCCGATGAGGAGCCCGAAGGCGGCGAGCACGATCGCCGCGCACACCACCATCAAGACGAACGACGGCGGCGACATCCGGATGCCGGCCTGCTCCAGCTCGGCTCCACCGAACAGGGGGTTGGAGCGCTTGCTGATCACGCCGTCGATCATGTCGACGGTGCGATCGGTCACGCGCGTGAGCGTGGAGGTCTGGACAGCGCCAGGCGCGCGTCGCCGTTCGATCGGTACCCGCGGGGCGGGCGGGGCGATGACCAGGAATACGAGCACGAGCAGGGCGATGAGCCCGAGTGCGAGCCCCGCGTAAGGGATGATGGCGCTCATCGCACTGCCCTCACGGCGAGCGGGGCTTGGAAGACGCTCGGGGAGAGCTCGATCCCCTGGTCGTGGAAGCGATCGGCGAAGCGGGGCCGAACGCCCGTCGCCTCCGCGTGCCCGAGGAAGCGGCCACCGGCGTCGACGCCCGCGGCGTAGTCGAAGGTGAAGGCATCCTGCAGGGTCACGATGTCCCCCTCCATTCCCTGCACCTCGGTGACATGGGTCACGCGGCGCGAGCCGTCCTTCAGGCGGGTCACCTGCACGATCACGTCGATCGCGGAGGTGATCTGCTCCCGGATCGCCCGGAGCGGCAGGTCCATGCCGGCCATCAGCACCAGGGTCTCCAGTCGGGCGATGGCGTCCCGTGGCGAGTTCGCGTGCACGGTCGACAGCGAGCCCTCGTGGCCGGTGTTCATGGCCTGCAGCATGTCGAGGCTCTCGCCGCCACGACACTCGCCGATGACGATGCGGTCCGGCCGCATGCGCAGGGAGTTGCGGACGAGATCCCGGATGGTGATCTCGCCCTTGCCCTCGATGTTCGCCGGCCGCGACTCCAGCCGCACCACGTGGTCCTGTTGCAACTGCAGCTCGACGGCATCCTCGATGGTCACGATGCGTTCGTCCGTCGGGATGTACGCCGAAAGCACGTTCAGCATCGTGGTCTTGCCGGTTCCGGTTCCGCCGGAGACGATGATGTTCAGTCGCGCTTTCACACAGGCTTCGAGCACGTCGGCGATGTTCTGATTGAGTGTTCCGAAGCCGACCAGGTCCTTCACGGTGAACGGCTCCCTGGCGAACTTGCGGATCGTCAGCGCCGAGCCGTTCACGGCCAGTGGCGGAATGATGGCGTTCACACGAGATCCGTCGATGAGTCTGGCGTCCACCAGCGGCGATGACTCGTCGATTCGCCGCCCGACCTTCGACACAATCCGTTCGATCACCCGGCGCAGATGCGCCTCGCTCGTGAAGCGCACATCGCAGAGCTCGAGTCGGCCGTTCCGCTCGACGAAGATCTGCTCGTGGCTGTTCACCATGATCTCGGTGATGTCCGGGTCGTCGAGCATCGTCTCGATCGGGCCGTAGCCGAGCACGTCCGCGCCGATCTCCTTGATCAGGCGCTTCCGCTCATCGCCGCTGAGAGGAATCTGCTCCTCGCTGACGATCTGGGAGAGCTCTGCACGTGCATAGGCGTGCAGCTTCTCCTCCGTCAGGCTCGAGTCGTTCATGCGGGTGCCAATGCGTTCGAACAGCTCCTGGGCGGCCCGCTCTTTGAGCTCGGCCAGCGGGTCGACGTGCACGGGCGCCGGCAGGTGCCTGACTCGTTCCGTGACCGGCGGCGGCGCGTCAGCGATCGCACCGATCACGGCCGTGGCACCGGCCGTCTCGGGCGCCGTCTCCACTGCTGCGTCGGCCTTCGCCGGGGTGACCCCGCGCAGCGCGTCAATGCGTTCGGTGAGTTTCATGCGACTACCACCCTCCGGTGAGCCCGGCCACGTTTCTGCGCGGCCGCGCTGTCGAATCGGACAACGATCTGGTTCAGAGCCTTCGCCGCGGGATCCCGCGAGTCCTGCTCCAAGAGGGGAACACCCCGGTTGGTCGAGAGCGCAACGGCGCTTGAGCGCGGGATCGCGACATCCACCGGCACGCCGATGGTCGCCTCGACGTCCTTGGCGTTCAGCCCGCTCACCTTGTCTGCGAAGTTCATCACGACGTGCCGTTCTGCAGGCAGGATGCCGAGAGCGGCGAGCGTCGCGAGCTCTTGCCTGAGCCCCCGCACGCTCGGCACCGACATGGTGCACAGCACGATCGCGTCGCTGGCGCATTCGAGCACCGAGAGCGCGTGCTCCCCCAGCCCGGGTGCAGTGTCGACGATCACAAAGCGGAAGATGCCGGCGAGCTGCTGCACGAGATGACCGATCTGGTCGCCGGTGACCCGATCACCCGTCGCAGGATCCTCGGAGCCGGCCACAACATAGAACCCGGCCGGGTGCACCGAGAGGAAGGTCTTCAACACCATCGTGTCCCGCGGCGCCAGGCCGCTCACCATGTCGGGCAACGTGTGCTCGGCTTCGAGCGCGAGCGCCGTCGCCACGTCGCCGAACTGCACATCGGCGTCGACGATCACGACCGAGAGCGGGGCCACCCTGGCCAGGCCCACGGCGAGGTTGGTGGCGATGGTGGTCTTGCCGAGACCGCCCTTCGGTGAGACGACCGCGATCACTCGGCCCTCCTCACCGTCCGCGGAGCCCACCGTGGTGATCGCGGCCAGAGGCTGCAAGTCAGGTGCATCCTCGAGTGGTGCGCCGGGTTCGGCGAGCGTCAAAGCCTCGGTGGCTTCGACGCTCGAGTTCGGTTCACTGTCTGTCTGGGGCGGCAGTGCGCCGTAGTCCGGCGCCTCGCCGTCCGCGGCGCCGGCGTCAATGAGCCAGGTGCGCATCTCCCCGAGGAGCTCCACAACCGTGTCGTCGTCAGCAGTGGGGCTGAGCACCGATTGGATCGGCATCTCCGACACCCACTCCTCGATCTCGGCATGGTTCTCGTGCACCAGCACCAGGCCGAGATCAGGAAAGCGCCGAAGCAGTGCGGTCACAAGCTCGTTCGCATCCTCATAGCTGAGGAACGGTCCGAGAAGAGCGACTTCGGCGTCGTCGCCCGCGAGCTGGTCCAGGGCGATCTGAGCTCCGAAGCTCAGATAGGCGCCCATCACCGTGGCGACGTCGTCACCGAGCAGCCTCTGCATCCGTGCGTCGTATTCGCGGCTGCGACTGACGACGATGACCCTGCTCATTGGAACACGACATTTCCGTCAACGACGTGGGATCCGCTCTCATCCGCGTTCTCCGGTTCCAGAGTGAGCCAGACGGTGCCGAACTGCTGACCCCACACGATCTCCTCGATGTCAGGAGTCGTGCGTGCCAATGTCACCATCAGCGCACTGACCGGCTCGGGAACGGCCTCGGCCTCTGGATCCTCATTGGCGAGTACCGTTGTTCCCTGCTGCACGGCGAGCACGAGCACCTTGTGGAAGGTCTGCTTTGTCATGAGGACCTCCTCGGAGGAACCGTTGACCTTCGCGGTGGCGGCGACGACGATGCCGACGGTGTCGCCGGCCTTGATCGCGCCGCCGACGGCACGTTCGACCGGCAGCGTGATGGTGACCGATTGCATGCCCTCTGGCAGATCGACCTCCCCTCGTGCCGCGAGCGCCGCCGGCTCGACCCAGCGTGATGAGATCAGCTGCTCACCGGGCTGGAGGGCGGCATCACTGACCTGCCCTGTGAGCTCGGAGAGCTTCTCGACGCCGCCAGGGACAGCCGCTAGTGCCGGGATCTTCTTGACCGTGACAAACTCGCCGATCTGTTCGGCCGGTGTGCCGAGTGGGACCTCGTTCGTGACCACGAAGACAGGTACCATCGCCGCCCCGTCGGCAGCTCGGGCGTCTGCGCTGTTCACGTAGCCGATCAGCACGACAGCGCCTGCCGCGGCCAACACGATGGCGAGAATTGCGCCGATGAGTCGGGTTTTCATGGTGTGTCTCCTCAGTGAGATGCTGCGACTACTTGATGAGTTTGACGAGGCTGCTGTTGGTTTCCGGGCCGCCGAGTTCGAACGCGGTATCGATGGATACCCATTTCTCGAAGTAGCCCTGGATGCAGCGGGCGTTGCCACCGCCGCACGACGGCGCTGCGGGATCCAGCGAAGTCTTCCCGCTGAACTTCCATCCCGTGACATGGAACGCGGCAAATGCGTAGATGCGATATTCACCGTTCTGCCCAGTGCCACGAGACGCGTCGTAGATCGGAATGAGGACGGTTGTGCCCTTGATGAGATCGAGCTTTGCGGAGCAGAGGCTGGGAACACTGTTCCCCGGATCATTGCCCAACCACAACTCGCCGACCGCATTGAGGTTGACGTACGCCTCACATTTGCCCGGGATCTGGTCGATCCAGCCGAACCCACCGGGAATGTCCGCCCCTGTCGGGTCCTTCTTGCAGATCTTGTTGGTGTCTGTGCGAACGCTCATTCTGGTGCCGGGAACCAGGGGTAACGACTCCTGGAATTCGCAGAATGAGAGAGCGAGCGGGAGCACCGGGCCGGCTCCGGGCGGGCCCCATTCCGCCGTAGCCGAAGCACCGACTGTGGTGGAGGTTGTGCCGATGAGCGCCGCGAAGGGATGCGAGATCGCGGAATCGTTGCTGCCGGCTTCGCGGGTACTGTCGCTCACGATCACGGTGTGGTTGTTCGGAAACACCGGCGTGAGCACATTGGCAGCACCATCGTTGGCATTGCTGTTGGTGTAGCTGGCGGCCAGTGCCGCCGAGTCACCGCAGCCAGTGGCGTCGGCGCAGTCCTGAGCGATCGCCAGCGCTGCGGCATCCGCGCCGTTCTGAAGCTGCGCGCGTTCCCAGTACAGTGCCCCGACGTCCACTGCGATCGCCACAAAGCCGATGAGCGGCACGAGCAGGATCGCGACGATCACGGCGCTTGCGCCGCGTTCGGAGCGGAGGCGGTTGGCTCGCAACCGCGTGATCATCCACCGCATCGCATGACTCCAATACTCGTAAGCGTGAACGTGTCGTCGAAGAAGCCCGTGATCAGCTCGAGCGGGTAGGTGATGGTCACGGTTGCCGTGCCACCTGTCGTGCAGTTTGCGGGGCTGACGGCGATCTGACCGGCGCTGATCGCGGGGTTGACCGATGGTGCCGCGTCAATGGCTGCTGCCTTCGCGGCGGCGACGTCATTGTGGATCGCCATCTCCCTGGCGCCCTCGCGGGCCGCCTGGCTGAGCGAAATCTGCACGTTGTAGGCCCGGCCGAACTCGACGATGCCGAGAACGAGGATCAGAAGCACCGGGAGGATGAGCGCGAACTCCACGGCCGCTGCGCCGCGATCAGTGTGGAAGCGCAATCGCTTCATGGTTCGGGTCCCTTCGAAGAGCGGGTATCGAAGTGTGGGAATGTCACGGTGTGTGCGGCGGCGGCATCCGTGGGTGAGGATGCCGCCGCCGAGCCAGGCAGGGGGACCTGCGATCTGCGGCGACTACGGCGTCGTCTTGATCTTGGTGCCCACGTTGTCGAACATCGTGTCGAGGTTCGTGCCGATCAGTGCGACGGCGGTGATGATGACCACGGCGATGAGCGAGACCATGAGGCCGTACTCAACGGCGGTCGCGCCGTCGTCCGTGCTGCGCATGCTGTTGATTCGGGCCTGGATGTCGGTGATGAACTTCATGTGCTTTTCCGTTCTGTGTGTGGCCGGCCTCTGTCGGCCAAGCGGGTGTCGGCAAAGCTAGGCCGGTGTGAGATATCCTCACTACTCCCCATTTCGGGTGGCACCTGATTAGGGGGTTACGAGCATGTAAATTCCCAGATGGCAGCACGAAAACTCGCGAGTCGGGGTGGTCGCGAGTCGGGTGTGTGCGGTGCGCGGCGGCCGGCGAAATACGGGCTCACAAGCGAGCCCCCGGAGGGCGCAACCGAGGTGCGCGGCGACGCTCGCGGCGGCGGTTGAACGCCGAGGCGAGCACGGCTCCGCGGTCACCCGCGGGCGTCGCGCCACGCATGCCTGGGTAGGGCTGGGAAGTAGGGTAGCGATCTGTTCGGGTCAGAATGTTGCTCGGGTAGGTGTGGCCGCTGAGGGCCACGGGCCACGCTGCACTGGGTGCCTCGTGACGCGGGCGCCGGACTCAATGTCGGCGTGGAGGTGACCATACTCGCAGCGGCTGACGCCTCGCGACCCCCGAAAGTGGGGGCACCTCAGCGCGAGTCAATCACGGCGCTCAGCAGAAATGCGAGGTATACGCCCGCGAGCATCGACGGCCCGAACGGCAGAGCGCCGCTCAGGGTGACCCGGCGCATCAGCAATGCGACGAGCGCGACCACGCCACCGACGACGAATCCCGCCAGAGCGCCGGCCAGCCACACTCCCCAGCCCGCCGAGCCGAGCACGAGTCCAACGAGCGCCGCGAGCTTCACATCCCCCATGCCGATCCCGCTCGGAGAGAGCAGTGCGAGCAGGAAGTACAGCGCGAAGAGCGCCGCCGCGCCGAACACCGCCACCAGAAGCATGCCCCAGTCCCCCATGACCGCGGCGGCGACGGCCAGCAGCAGCACGGTCGCGACGAGAGCGGGGAGTACGACGGCATCCGGAAGCCGTCTCTCGATCAGATCGACGGATCCGAGCACGACTGCGGCCGCGGCGAAGACCAGGAACGCCGGGAGAACGGGGGTGATTCCCACGAGCCACACCGTCAGGGCGAACAGCACGGCCGTCGCCAGCGCCATGATCCAGCGGGCGCTACGCCCAAGGCTCCGCGGCGGTCGCAGCGTGCGCCCGGCGATGGCGCCGAGAGCCCAGCCAAGCGGTGCCCCGAGCAGCGCGGCCGCAACGATGAACGTCGGCGCTGTCTCGGGGCCCGGTGTCAACTCAGGCTCGAGCCTGCGTGCCCGTCGAGATGTCGACCATCTCCTCGCGGGGAACGACCTTGATCCGCTCGCGGCCCTGACCGGCGCCGAGCGCCTTCTCGTGCTCGTCGAGGTTGTGCCAGCCGTCGAGGTCGGTGTAGCGGATGCCGCGCTCATCGAGCATCGTGACGACGCTCTCTTCGCTGGGCTGCTCCGGGCTCCACCAGTTGCCGACGTCGTTGATCAGGTGCCGCACGGTCTCCATCGCGTCGGACTTCGTGTGCCCGATGAGGCCGACAGGCCCGCGCTTGATCCAGCCGGTGGCGTAGACGCCGTACATCTGCTGGCTCGTGCCGGTCTCCGGGTCCTTGACGAGCACCTGGCCCTCGCGGTTCGGGATGACGCCGCGTTTCTTGTCGAACGGCACGGCGGACAGCGGCGAGCCGAAGTAGCCGACGGCGCGGTAGATCGCCTGGATCGGGATCTCGCGGATCTCTCCGGTGCCGACGACGCCACCCTCGCCGTCTGGCGCAGTGCGCTCGAAGCGGAAGGCACCGACACGGCCGGTGGGCTGACCGTTCTCGATCGCCTCGACGACCTCGACCGGCTTGGCGAAGAAGTGCAGGTGCAGGCGGCGGCTGGCCTGCCCGACCTCGCGCTGGCGCCACTGGTTCAGCACCTTGTCGATCACGAAGACCTGCTTGTTGCCGGAGACGGCGGCTCGGGCGGCATCGTCGTAGTCGAAGTCCTCGTCGTAGACGATAATGTCGACGTCGCGCAGCTCACCGAGTTCGCGCAGCTCAAGCGGCGTGAACTTGACCGAGGTCGGCCCGCGGCGCCCGAAGACGTGCACATCGGTGACGGGCGATTCCTTGAGACCGGCGTAGACGTTGTCCGGGATCTCGGTGACGAGCAGGTCGTCCGCGTGCTTGGCGAGGATGCGCGAAACGTCGAGGGCGACGTTTCCGTTGCCGATGACGGCGACCTCACGGGCCTCGAGCGGCCAGCTGCGCGGGTAGTCGGGGTGCCCGTCGAACCAGCTGACGAATTCCGCGGCGCCGTAGCTGCCATCGAGCTCGATGCCGGGGATGGCCAGGTCGGCGTCCTTGACGGCGCCGGTGGCGAAGATCACGGCGTTGTAGTGCCTCTTCAGGTCATCGAGGGTGATGTCGGTGCCGAACTTGACGTTGCCGAAGATGCGGATGTCGCCGCGGTCGAGCACCTCGCGCAGGGCGTTGATGATGCCCTTGATGCGGGGGTGATCCGGTGCGACGCCGTAGCGGACGAGGCCGTACGGGGCAGGCAGCGCGTCGAAGAGGTCGATGGACACGTCGAAGGCCTTCTCGGCCTTCAACAGGATGTCGGCAGCGTAGATGCCGGCGGGGCCGGCTCCGACGATGGCCAAACGCAGCTTGGTCATAGGTTCGTCCTCACGGGTCTAACTGGAGCGCTCGACGATGGTGTCGGCAAAACGGGTCAGTGCTTTCTTGACGCTGCCGTCGGGCAGCGGGGCCAGTGCGGCCACGGCATTGCGGGCCCAGAGGTGGGCCTCGGCCAGGGTTGCGGTCGTCACGGCGTGCTCGCGCAGCTCGTCGACGAGCGCGGCGCTTCGGGCGATCGCCTCGGCGCGCACGACGGGGTCGGCGTCGAGTTCCGGCAGTGGGATGCCGAGCACGTGCTGCTGCAGGCGCTCGAGCAGATCGGCCGCCCCGGCATCCGTCAGCGCCATCTCGCGCAGGCGGAGCAGCGGCAGCGTGACGACGCCGGCGTGCAGGTCGGTTCCGGGAACCTTGCCGGTGGCCTCTGGCTGCTCTGAGAGGTCGATCACGTCGTCGATCAGCTGGAACGCGACGCCGATGCGCTCACCGAACTCAACGATGGGGCGCTCGAACTCGCTCGGGGCCTTCGAGAAGATGATGCCGGCCTGCGCGGCGGCGGCGATGAGCGAGCCGGTCTTGTCTGCGAGCACGTTGATGTAGTGCTCCACCGGGTCGTCCTCTGGATTCGGGCCGACCGTCTCGTGCAGCTGGCCGAGGACCAGGCGCTCGAATGTATCGGCCTGCAGCCGGATTGCATCCTCGCCGAGTCTGGCCATGAGCTGGCTGGCGCGGGCGAAGAGCAGGTCGCCGGCGAGGATGGCGACGGAGTTGCCCCATACGGCCTGCGCGCTCGGAACACCGCGGCGCATGTCGGCGTCGTCCATGACGTCGTCGTGGTAGAGCGAGGCGAGGTGGGTGATCTCGATGGCCTGGGCCGCCGTGACGACGTCCTCTGTGACGCCGTCGCCGAGGTGGGCCGTGAGCAGGGTGAGCATCGGCCGCACCCGCTTGCCGCCGGCGTTCAGCAGGTAGCGCGTCGTGACATCGGCGATCGCATCGGCAAAACCGACCTCGCGCAGGAGCCCGGCCTCGACGAGCTCAAGCCCTGCATCGATCGATTTGGCGAGGCTGCGGTCGGCTGCGCTCGCAAAGATGCGATCGCTCAGGCCGAGCTGCGATGCAAGGGCACTGCCGCGACGCACAACGGGGACACTCGGTTTCACTGTTCCAGCCTAACGATTGCGATGTGCTCAGGATGCCGCGAGATCGGGCGACGCCGATGCCTCGGCGGAGGGGGCCGGCTTCGAGGCCGCGGGCTTCTTCGCCGCGGCGGGCTTCGCGGCGGTCGACGTCTTCGCTGCGGCCGGCTTTGCTGCCGTCGGCTTCTTCGCCGCGGCCGGCTTTGCTGCCGCCGACTTTGCTGCCGCCGACTTCTTTTCGGCTTCGGGCTTCTCGGCGGCAGGCTTCTCTGTTGTAGCGGCTGCCGCCTTGTCGACCGGGGTCGTCGGCCGGGCCGCTGGCTTGTTCGCCGAGGCCGGCTCTTTCGCGGCCTCCGGCTGTGCGGCCGCGGGCGTAACCGCATCGAGCGGTTTCACGCCGCGGTGCAGCGCGACAACGCCGAGCGTCAGGTTGCGGTGCTCAACCTGCGTGAATCCGGCGCGCTTCAGCCAGCCGGCGAGGGTCTGCTGGTCGGGCCAATCGCGAATCGACTCATTGAGGTAGTCATAGGCCGAGTCGTTGGAGCTGGAGAGCTTGACCATGGCGGGCATCACGAAGCGCTGGTAGCAGCCGTAACCCCAGCGCACGAAGCCGGCTGGCGGGGTCGAGAACTCGCAGATGACGACGCGCCCACCCGGCTTGGTCACCCGGAAGAACTCGGCGAGTGCTTTCTCGGGCTCGACGACGTTGCGCAGGCCGAAGCTGATGGTGACCGCGTCGAACTCGTTGTCGGCGAAGGGCAGCGCCGTGGCATCCGCCTCGACGAACTCGACATTCGCGAGGTGGGCCTGACGCCGGCGGCCGACGTCGATCATGCCCGGCGAGAAGTCGGCGGCAACGACGTGGGCGCCGCTGGCGGCGAGACTCGCGCTCGAGGTGCCGGTTCCGGCGGCGACATCCAGGATGCGCTCGCCGCGACGGGGGGCGACGGCCTTGGTCGTGGCAACGCGCCACAGGGTGGCGTTGCCCATGCTCAGGACGGCATTCGTGCGGTCGTAGCCCTCTGCGACCTCATCGAACATGGCGGCGACTTGCGCCGGGCGCTTGCTCAGGTCTGCTTTGGTCACGTGCTCAAGTCTATCCAGCACGGAGGCCCCTGCCTGAGAGTTGCCGCAACCCTCGCTGGGAGCCGCCACGCCGCACCTGCACGCTGCGTCGCGAGTCGTAGGCTGGGGCAGTGACTGTTTCGGATGTCGGCCTCCCCTCGCTGCATGTGGAGACCACTCCGCTGCCCGCTCAGCTCGACGATCTGGCGCAACTCGTGGCCCTCGTCGACCCCAGCGATCCCCTGCTCTGGCAGCGTCGCGGCGACGGTCTCGCCGGAATCGGCGAGCTGGTGCGCCTCGAGTTCCACGGGCCCAACCGCTTCAGCGACGCTGCGGCCGCCTGGCGTGAAATCGTGCAGCGCTCGACCGTGCTTGACCCGCTCGGTGTTCCGGGCTCCGGCCTGCTCGCGTTCGGCGCCTTCGCGTTCTCGGCTCTCTCGGAGCAGAGCAGTGTGCTCATCGTTCCGGAACTCATCGTCGGCAAGCGCGACGGCCGCTGCTGGGTGACCCGGGTGAGCCACGAGGATGCCGCGGCATCCGGCTCCGCGTCCGACTCGACCGACCGGGTGCCCTCCGCGCGGCCGTTCGGCCCCGAGTTCAGCGTGACGCTCAGCCCCGGGGCGCTCGACCATGCCGGCTACCTGGCGCTGGTCCAGGAGGCGATCGCGCGCATCAACCGACACGAGGTCGGCAAGGTCGTGCTCGCCCGCGATCTGGTCGGGCGGCTCCCGGAGGGCGCCGACCTCCGGCGGGTGCTGCGCGAACTCGCCGCCGGCTACCCGGACTGCTGGACGTACGCCGTCGATGGCCTCATCGGCTCCAGCCCCGAGACTCTGATCCGCGCCCACCATGGCGATCTCAGCGCCCGCGTGCTCGCCGGCACGATCTCCCGCGGGCCGGACCCGGCCAGCGACCAGGCCGCCGCCGTCGCCCTCGCCACCTCCGAGAAAGACAACGACGAGCACGAGTTCGCCGTGCAAAGCCTCCTCGTCTCGCTTCGCCCGCACGCCAGCCACGTCGCGGCCGACGAGGTGCCGTTCACGCTCAAGCTGCCGAACCTCTGGCACCTTGCGACCGACATCGAGGGCACGCTCAGCGACGGCTCGACCTCGCTCGACTTGATCGCCGCACTGCACCCGACGGCCGCGGTCGCGGGCACCCCGACCGATGTCGCGCTCACCGTGATCGACGAGCTGGAGCCCTTCGACCGCGGCCGCTACGCCGGTCCCGTCGGGTGGGTGGACGCCGCGGGCGACGGCGAGTGGGCGATCGCCTTGCGCTGCGCCCAGATCGACGGGCGCGGTGGCATCCGGGCATATGCCGGTTGCGGCATAGTCGCGGAATCCCAGCCGGAGCAGGAGCTCGCGGAGTCCCGCATGAAGTTCCGCCCCATGGTCGAGGCGCTGCTCTAACCGCTGCCCGCGCTGGTTGAGTAGGCCGTCTACGGCCGTATCGAAACCGAGGCCGTATCGAAACCGAGGCCAGCGCGAAAACGCCAGCCCGTGAGGCCTCGATACGCTCGTTCCTCGCTACTCGACCAACAACCCGTGCGCGACAACCCCGCTGGTTGAGTAGGCCGTCTACGGCCGTATCGAAACCGAGGCCTGCGCGAAACGCCAGCCCGTGGGGCCTCGATACGCTCGTTCCTCGCTACTCGACCAACAAGCGGTCAGGACGCCGCGAGGCGCGCCTTCTCGGCGGCGACGTCGAAGTCGGCGACCGGCCAGCTCAGCTTCATGTCACGCAGGGCGTCGATCAACAGCTGCTGTACGGCGATTCTGGTGAACCACTTCTTGTCGGCCGGGATCACAAACCAGGGAGCGGCATCCGTCGAGGTCCGATCGAAGACAAGCTGATACGCCTCATGGTATTTCGGCAGGAGCAGGCGCTCATCGATGTCGCCGGGGTTGAACTTCCAGTGCTTCTCCGGCCGGTCGAGGCGCTCCTGCAGGCGCGCCTTCTGCTCATCCCGGCCGAGGTGCAACATCACCTTGATCACCGTGGTGTCGTCGTCGACGAGCTCCTGTTCGAAGGCGTTGATCGCCTCATAGCGGCGCTCGAGCTCCTCTGCCGGAGCCAGCTCACGCACCCGGGCGATCAGTACGTCTTCGTAGTGTGAGCGGTCGAAGACGCCGATCATCCCGGCGCTCGGGGCATGCGGGCGCACCCGCCACAGGAAGTCGTGCTCGAGTTCCTCCGCGGTCGGCTTCTTGAACGCCGCGAGCTCAACGCCCTGCGGGTCGACCGATCCGACGACGTGGCGCAGGATGCCGCCCTTTCCGGCCGTGTCCATGGCCTGCAGCACCAACAGGATCTTGCGGTTATCGCCGAGTCGGCTGTTGGCGAAGAGCATCTCCTGCAGGCCGTCGAGCTGCGCCGCACCGGCGGCGAGGTGCCCGACCGCGGTCTTCTTGTCGCCCGAGTACCCCGGGGTCGAGCCGGTGTCGACGTCGGCCAGCACGAAGCCGGGGCGCACGCGCAGGCCCTCGCTCGGATCGACATCCCAGATTCCCTGTGCTGCAGTGCCCACGGTGGCTCCCCTCACAACGCTGTACCCCCATACTGTCGTGCCGGGCGGGCCTGCGCACCCCCGATCTGCGGATGCCGCGGCGCCAGCCTCCGCAAGCCATCCCCCCGAACGGTCCCTGCCGCGTTCCTGGCGCGGGCGCTCCGCCGGGGTTTCGGTCGGCGCGCCGCCGATTCCGGCCACCGTTACGGCGTGTCGACGGAATCTCCGGCCGAGCGTACGGGGCAGGCGGCCGGTTCAGTCGGCCGGCTCAGCGGGGCAGCGGAATCTCGATGATCGACGGGCCGGTGGTGGGCGCTGTCAGAGCCTCGCTCAACCCGCCGCGGGTGCTCACCAGCGTGTGCTGCCAGCCGGCCGCGGCGGCGATCGACGCGAAGTCGGCGCTGTGCGGGGTGAACTGCACTCGGTCGAAGGCGTCGCGCGGAGCGCGCTGTGCGACCTCGAGCGTGTCGAAGATCGTCCCGCCACCGTCGTTGCCGATGATCAGCTGCACCCGGGGGCGCGTCTCGCCGACGCCGAAGAAGAGGGATGACACGTCATGGATGACGGCGAGATCACCGAGCAGCACGCGCACGGTGCCCGTGCCCGCGGGGGCGGCCAGCGCGATGCCGATGGCCGTGGCGATCGTGCCGTCGATCCCGGCGAGACCCCGGTTGGCGTGAACCGGGATCTTCTTGCCCGGCACGACGCGATCGGCCTCACGGATCAAGCGGCTCGCGCCGAACACGAGGCGGTCCATGGGCCAGCTCGCCGCCCAGACGGCCTGCACGAGGCTGCTGCGCGTGAGGGGCTCGCGGATGGCGCGGAACTCCGCCGCGACGTACTCCCGCTGCGCGGCGAAGTTCTCGACGTGCCCGCCGAGTGCGACGCCGCTGCGAAGAGGCCCATGCGCTGCACCGGGATCCGTCGCGGAATCGGCGGCCGCACTCGAGTCGGCCAATCCCCCTGCGTCTCGTATGCTTCTGCTGGCATGTACCCAGCGACCGACCCAGCGGCGCTCCTCGGCACTCGGCGCACCGGCCGTCGTGGTGACCCGCTCGGCGCGCTGTGCGCTGCGCGATGGGTCGAACCATTCACGGCCGACGGCGTCGACCACGATGGTCGCGACACCCGGGCGGGCGATGAGCGCCGGTACCTCGCGGCTGAGCGTCGGGTGGCCGAACACGACGACACGCTCGACCGTGTCGCCGAACTCGGGTGCCCACTCCGGGGAACCGAGGAGTTCGCGGGCCGCGACGACGAGGTTCGGGCCGAAGCGTGCCCCGCTCGACACCTCGGCCAGCAGCGGCCAGTGACCGGAACGGGCGAACGCCTCGGCGTCGGCTCCCGCGCCGGCACCGGCGACGACAATGGTGCCGGGTCCGCGCGGGATCTCGGTGACCTCCGCGGCGGCCGCCCTCGCGGCGCTGGCACCGTCGGGCTGCGGGGCCGCACTGTCTAGTGTCGCGTCGCCGCCAACGCCGGCGGCACCGGTGCCATGGGAAGAATCGGTGGCGGCAGCGGCACGCTCAGCCCATTCGGCCGCGAACTGGGCGAGCGCGGCATCCGGGATCGGTGCGGAGAGCGGCTCGCGGAGCGCCAGGTTGAGGTGAACGGGGCCGGGCTCCGGGGCCCCGAGCGCCGCCTCCCAGGCGGCTCGGGCGCGGTCCAGCGCATCCGAGCGCTCGGCCGGATGGCCTTCGGGTGCGGGAACGTCCGCGCTGAGACGAGCGGCTGGCCCGAAGAGGCCGGTCTGCACCGTGGTCTGATTCGCCCGGATGCCGCGCATCTCGTCTGGCCGGTCGGCCGAGAGCACCACGAGCGGCACCCGGCCGTGGCTGGCCTCAAGCACCGCTGGCAGCAGGTGCGCCGGCGCGCTGCCGGATGTGGTGACGACGAGGGCGGGGGTGCCGCTCTCGACGGCGAGGCCGAGGGCGGTGAAGCCGGCGCTGCGCTCGTCGATGCGCACGTGCAACCGCACCGCGCCGAGCCGTTCCAGCTCGGCCGAGGCCAGGGCGAGCGCCTGCGAGCGGGAGCCGGGGCTCACGACGATGTGGCGCACGCCGAGGCGCACGAATTCGCTCAAGAGCGCCCAGGCGTAGTCGCTGGCCGGGCTGCCACTGGGCGCGTGGCCGTCAACGCCGTCGGCCGGGCGGGAGTCGTCGGCCTCAGGCATCCCGCGAACCGGGTGCGCCGGGGGTATCGCCGGTGCCGTCGGCATCGCCGGTTGGATTCGGCTTCGCGTCGGGGGTCGCCCTGTCATCCGCAGGCTTCTCAGAGGCGGATGCCGGGCCGCCGTCGAGGTCTGCGAGCTCTTCCTCGAGCTTGCGGATGCGCAGCTCCTGCTCGGCGTCGCGGCCGAGCTGGCCGAGGAACTCGAGGTCGTCGTCCGGTGCCATGGTTCGCGGCTGCCGGGCGACGGAGCCGCGGCGACCGCGGCCAACGACGATCCAGAGCAGCGGACCGATGATCGGGACGAAGAGCACGACCAGGATCCACGCGAAACGCGGCAGGCCCCGGATGCGGTTGCGGTCGAACAGCGCGGCATCGACAAGCGCGTACACCGTGAGCACCACGGTCGCGACTGCGAGTCCAACAAGCAGGCGGGTCATGCCCCCAGTCTAGGCCGGAAGGGTGGGAGCGAGCTGGCGGTCACCGCGGTTCTCACACGGCTCCTGCACAGCGCGCGCCGCCGTAGACTGAAGGGGTGAATAAGCGCTCATGGATCACCTTCACCGTCGTGCGGCTGCTGGCATTCTTCGTGCCACTGCTCGCACTGCTGTTCATTCAGGTGAACCCGTGGATCGCCACACTGATCGCGGCCGTCATCGGGCTCTGCGTCTCATACATCTTCCTGCGCAGCCCGCGCGAAGAGGTCGCCCGCGAGCTCTATGAGGTGCGTCACGCTGAGAAGCCGACCGTGCGCGAGGACGACGAGGCCGAGGATGCCGCGCTCGACGCGCAGCACGTCACCGACTCCGGTTCGGACAAGAACTAGTTCGGACAAGAACTAGTCCGGCCAGGATCTAGCTGCATCCAGTCGGCGGATGCGAGCGCCGAATCAGGCGATTCAGTCGCCGCAGCAGCTGCCGGAGCCCGCCGCATCCGCGGACTGGCTACCGATACGCGGCGTCACACGCGCCCGGGTTCGCAGCGTGCAGGACGCTCAGAACGCGAACGCGGCCCCGAGCGCCAGACCGTAGCCCAGCGCGACGAGGCTGGTGAGCTTGAGCGCCAGGATCAGCTCCTTCGCTGTCTTCGCCGTGAGCGTGATGAGCGCGGCAGGCAGCGCCAGCAGCAGCATGAAGAAGGTCAGCGGCGCGAGCGGGTAGATCAGGGCGAAGAAGCCGGCGATCAGGAACGGCACGAGCAGGAACACGCAGAACAGCACGCGTCCGGCGGTCTTGCCCACCAGAACGGCGAGGGTGCGCTTGCCCGCCGCGGTGTCAGGTTCGACGTCGCGCAGGTTGTTGACCATCAGCACGGCGCAGGCGATGAGCCCGATCGCGACGCCCGAGAGCCAGCTCTCGGTGTTGACCGCTCCCGCCTGCACCCACGTGGTTCCGCAGGTGGCGACGAGGCCGAAGAACACGAAGACGAAGGCCTCGCCGAGTCCGTAGTAGCCGTATGGGTGCTTGCCGCCGGTGTAGAACCACGCCGCAGCGATGGCGGCTGCTCCGACCGCAAGCAGCCACCACTGCTGGGTGATGATGACGACGGCGAGCCCGGCCAGGGCCGCGAGACCGAAGAAGGCCAGTGAGACCGCGAGCACCTGCTTCGCCTGTGCGGCGCCGGAGCCGGTGAGGCGGGCAGGGCCGATGCGGTGATCATCGGTTCCGCGGATGCCGTCGGAGTAGTCGTTGGCGTAGTTGACGCCGATCTGCAGGCAGAGCGCAACAACGAGGCAGAGCACGGCGAGCACGGGTTCCCAGTGGCCGTTGCCGTTGGCGACGACGGCCGCCCCGGTTCCGAGTGCGACGGGGGCGATGGCCAGTGGGAGCGTGCGCAGGCGCGCGCCCGAGATCCAGTCGCCGGCTGCCGCACGCGGCGCCGCACCGGCCTTGCCGTTTGCGGCCTTGCCGGAACCCGGCTTACCGCTGGCCTTGCCGATGCCCGCAGGGTTGAGTCGCTGTTGTTTGGGCCGCGAGGGCCGGGAGGATGCTGCCACGACTCCATCGTAATCGCGGCCGAGGGGCATCACGGCGGGGCTAGTCCCCGCGCCCGCCGAACAGTGCTGCCAGGCTCACCCGGTCGGGCTTGCCGGAGGCGAGTCGGGGCAGCGCGGCGAGCGTGTGCACTGCGCGGGGCCTGGCGGCGTTGCCGAGCGCGGATGCCACGTGCTCGCGCACCGCATCGAGCTCGCTCGCGGCGGCATCCGCAGCAGCAGAGCGCTCGCACGCCACCACGATCGACTGGCCCCACTGCGCATCGTCGACGGCGACGGCCACGGCACTCTCGAAACCGGGCAGCGTGTGCAGCACACGCTCCACCGCGTCGAGCGAGACTTTCTCTCCCCCGCTGATGATCACGTTGTCTGACCGCCCGAGCACGCGGAGGCGTCCGTCGACGATGTCGCCGAGGTCTCCGGTGCGGTACCAGCGCCGACCCTCGCCCTCGACGAAGGCCGCCGCGGTGCGCTCCTCGTCGCCGAGGTAGCCCTCTGCGAGTGTCGGGCCGCCGAGTTCGATCAACCCGCCGGCAATCCGCATCTCGGCGCCGTGCAGCGGCACACCGTCGTAGACGCAGCCGCCCGCCGTTTCGGAGGACCCGTAGGTGCGCGTGACGCGGAGCGCCAGCGCTTCGGCTCGTGCGATCAGCGCGGGGGGTGTCGCCTGGCCGCCGACGAGGATGCGGTCGAATCGGCGTGCGGCGGCCAACACGGCATCGTCACTCTCCGCGGCCTCGATCACGCGGGCGAGCTGCACCGGAACGAGCGAGACGAAACGCAGCGGCGCATCGAGGCGTGCGGCGTATTCGGCGAACAGCCGCGGGTCGAAATGGCCGCCCGGCAGGATCACCGGCTCCGTCCCGGCGGCGATCGACCGCACGAGCACCTGAGCGCCGGCAATGTAGTGGGTGGGCAGGGCGAGCAGCCACTGTCCCGCCCCGCCGAGGGCCGCTGCGGATGCCGCGGCCGAGGCCAGCAGAGCATCCGTGCTGAGCGCCACCCGCTTCGGTGCTCCGGTGGAGCCGGAGGTCTCGATCACGAGGGCGACCCTCGTCGGCACCGTCTCGCCGCTGGTTTCGACAGGCTCAACCAACGGGTGCGGCTCAACCAGCGCGCCGCGAAGCGGTGCGAAAGGCGACAGCCCCAAGTCCGGAAGACTCGGCGACCCTGCGCGATGCTTGTCGGTGTCAGCGGATGTTCCGAGGGGCAGCACCGCCGGCCCCGCACCGGAGAGCGCGGCGCGCAGCGCCTGCAGCACCTCGAGCGCCGAACCGCCGTCGATCGCGCGCAGTGGCCTGGTCATCGGGTCGCCGCCTAGAACTGCCAGGGGTACGGTGACCAGTCGGGTTCCCGCTTCTCGAGGAATGAGTCCCGCCCCTCGACGGCCTCATCGGTTCCGTAGGCCAGGCGCGTGGCCTCGCCGGCGAAGACCTGCTGGCCGACAAGGCCGTCGTCGACCGCGTTGAACGCGAACTTCAGCATGCGAATGGCCGTCGGTGACTTGGTGAGGATCTCGCGCGCCCACTCGAGCGCGACGACCTCGAGCTCGGCGTGGGGAACGACGGCGTTCACCGCGCCCATCTCGTACGCGCGTTGCGCCGAGTACTCGCGGGCGAGGAAGAACACCTCGCGGGCCGCCTTCTGGCCGATCTGGCGGGCGAAGTACGCGCTGCCGTAGCCGGCGTCGAAGCTGCCGACGTCGGCATCCGTCTGCTTGAACTTGCCGTGCTCCTCACTGGCGATGGTGAGGTCGCAGACGACGTGGAGCGAGTGCCCGCCGCCGGCGGCCCAGCCGGGCACGACGGCGATGACGACCTTGGGCATGAAGCGGATGAGGCGCTGCACCTCGAGGATGTGCAGACGGCCCAGACTGGTGGGCGCAGACACCCCCGGTTCCTGAGCTTGTCGAAGGGCGCCCTCCGCGTACTTGTAGCCGTCGCGGCCACGGATGCGTTGGTCGCCGCCGGAGCAGAAGGCCCAACCCCCGTCTTTCGGGCTCGGCCCGTTGCCGGTGAGCAGCACGACTCCGATGCGCGGATTGATGCGCGCGTCTTCGAGGGCGGCGTAGAGCTCATCGACGGTGCGCGGCCGGAACGCGTTGCGCACCTCCGGTCGGTTGAACGCGACGCGCGCGACGCGCCCGTCGGTGCTGTGGTGGTAGGTGATGTCGCTCAGCGCCTCAAACCCGGCAACCTCGCTCCACTCGCTCGCGTCGAAGATCTCGGAAACCGGGGCAGTCATGCTCCCAGCCTATGACCGCGGTGCAAGACTATGCACATGACCCTGTCGCCGCTGCCGGAGCTCGCCGAGATTCTCACCCATGCGCGAGTGGTGACGCTGCCCATGGTCACTCGCTTCCGCGGCATCACCGTGCGCGAAGCTGTGTTGCTCGAGGGCCCGGAGGGCTGGACCGAGTTCTCGCCCTTCGTTGAGTACGACGACGCCGAAGCCGCCAACTGGCTGCGCGCCGCCATCGACTTCGGCTGGCAGCCGACCCCGCCCGTGTTCCGCTCGAGCATTCCCGTGAACGCGACGATCCCCGGCGTCGACCCCGTCGAGGTGGGCGACATCCTGGCGCGCTTTCCCGGATGCCGCACGGCAAAGGTCAAGGTGGCCGCGAGCGACCAGACCCTCGCGGCCGACGTGGCCCGCGTGCGGGCGACCAGGGAGGCGCTCGGCCCTGAGGGGCGGATCCGCATCGATGCCAACGGCGGCTGGAACGTCGACGAGGCCGAGCATGCGCTGCACGCCCTCGCCGAGTTCGACCTCGAGTACGCCGAACAGCCATGCGCGACGGTCGAGGAACTCGCCGAGATCCGCCGACGCACCGCTTACATGGGCATCCCGATCGCGGCGGACGAGAGTGTGCGCCGCGCGGAGGACCCGCTCGCGGTCGCCGCGGCCGGGGCCGCCGATCTGCTCGTGATCAAGGCGCAGCCGCTCGGCGGCATCCGCCGGGCCATCTCCATCGTCGAGCGGGCTGGACTGCCCGTCGTCGTCTCGAGCGCCCTCGACACCTCGATCGGGCTGAGCATGGGTGCCCACCTCGCCGCCAGCATTCCCGAACTGGAATACGACTGCGGGCTCGGCACGGCCTCGCTGCTCGCCGCGGATGTCACGCTGGATCCGCTGCTCGCCGACGACGGTGCGATCGCCGTGCGACGGGTGCAGCCGGACGCCGCGCTGCTCGGCCGGTACGCCGCGGCACCGGCCCGGCGCGACTGGTGGATCGCCCGCGTCGCCCGCGCGTACACGCAGCTGGAGCGCGAGCGCGCCCTGTAGCCGAGCCGATCGGCCCGATCGGGCGAGGCGCTCAGGGCTTCGGGGGCGGCCTCGTTCCTCGGCTGCTCCCTCGAGCCGGCGTGGACGGCCGGCCCGAGCGGCGGCCTAGAGGCCGGAGTACGCGTGCAGTCCCTTGAAGAAGAGGTTGACGACCGAGTAGTTGAACAGGATCGCCGTGAAGCCGATGATCGAGAGCCACGCCGAGCGGGAGCCGCGCCATCCGCGGGTCGCGCGGGCGTGGATGTAGCCGGCGTAGATGACCCAGATGATGAACGACCAGACTTCCTTGGTGTCCCAACCCCAGTAGCGCCCCCAGGCGGCCTCGGCCCAGACGGCACCGGCCATCACGGTGAAGGTCCACAGGATGAAGCCGACGATGTTGACGCGGTAGGCGAGGCTCTCCAGCTTGTCGGCGGACGGCAGCGTTCCCAGGAAGCGGGTGGCCTTGGAGCGGGCGCCCTCCGCCTGTGCTTCTCGCCGGGCCTGCATGAGCTGAACGACGGAGAGCCCGAAGCCGAGGGCCATGAAGCCGGTTGCCGATGACGCCACGAAGACGTGGATGATCAGCCAGGCCGACTGCAGCGACGGCGGAAGCGGAACGACGCTCACGTAGAAGTTGACGGTGGCGAGCCCGAGCAGCACGAGCACCATGCCGGTGACGAAGGTGCCGAGGAAGCGCAGATCGAACTTGATGTTCACGATCAGGAAGACGGTGACCATGACCAGGGTGCCCGTCATGGCGAACTCGTACATGTTGGCCCACGGCACACGCCCAGCTGCGACGCCGCGCAGCACATCCGCGGTGAGGTGCAGCAGCCAAGCCACAACCGTGAGCGCCATGGCGACCCGCAGAATGGGCGAGCGGCCATAATCGACGCTGCCGAGGCCGACGCGCTTGGCGGCGGCCGACGGTGCGGCCGGAGCCGTCAACACGGTGGTCGAACCGGCCCCGGATGCCACGGCTCCCGCTGCGCTTCCGGTTGCCGTCCCGGCTGCCAGCGCCGCCGCTTCGGCGGCCGCGGCATCCTGCACGGCGCCGACGACGGCCGAGCGCTTGGCCAGGTCGATCGCGAAGGCGATGAAAGCCAGCGCGTACACGGCCATGGCCGAGTAGAGCGCGATGATGGAGAGTTCGTCAAATGCCACGGAGTCAGCCTAGATCGCTTGGCTCGTCAGTGCGAGCAGTCGGGGTTGCGGAGGGGGATGTCGCCGGCTTGGCGGGAGCCTCGGCCATGGTGGCCTCGTGCTTCTCGGCGATGGTCGCGACGGCCTCGTCGAGGCTTGGGTCTTCGCCACGGGCCAGGCCTGCGTACTCGAGTCGCAGCGAGCCGTCGCTCTCTTCGATGGCCTTCACCCAGATGCGGCGGCGGGGCACGAACAGCGAGGTGGCGAGGCCGAGCAGCACGAGCACGGCGAAGAGCGCCACCCAGAACTGCGTCGGGTCACGGTGGATGTCGAAGGAGGCGAAGCGGTGCACGCTGTGCGAGTAGTCGGTGACCTCCTCGCCGGCGGCCGGCGCGTTCGGGTCGACGTTGTCGAAACTCACGGTTCCGAGGCCGTTGGGCAGTTCGGCGCTCTGGCCGGGCATCAGCTCGATCGAGGCCACCCCGGTGTGTCCACGGGTGAGCTTCGTCATGGAATCGGTGTCGAGCGTGTAGACCGAGGTGGGCGTGCCGTCGTTGATGCCGAGGTCGCCGGAGTACACGTCGAGCGTGAGCATCGGGAACTCGAGGTCGGGATAGCTCGAGTAGTACGGCGGCTCGCTGTTGGCCTGCGTCGGGTAGAAGAAGCCGATCATGCCGATCTGCTCGCTCAGGCCGTCCGGCACCTTGACGACACCGAGCGAGGTGAGCTGGGCGTCCTGTGGCAGGAATGGGATCGAGTCGGTGAAGACCACGTCTCCGTCGGGGTTCTTCACCGTGATCGTCGGCGCGTAGCCGTTACCGAGCAGGTAGACGTCGGTGCCGCCGGTGCGCAGCGGCGCGTTCACCTTCACCTGCTCCTGCGTCGGCTCCTGGCCGACGTGCTCGACGGTGACGTTCGCCGCGAAGTCGGTCGGCTGCCCGAAGGCATCCTGGTTCTCGGTCTCGTAGACGACGTCGAAGCTGTCGAGTGTCAGTTTGTACGGGTCGAGGGAGTCCGGGTCGAAGAAGCGCCCGGGGTTGAAGGAGTCGAAGGCGAGCAGCGTGTTGACGAAGGTCTGCCCCTCCACGATCACGCGCTGCCCGGCGAATCCGAAACCGCCACCGAATCCGACGGTCACGAGCACCCCGACGAGGGCGGAGTGGAAGACGAGGTTGCCGGTCTCCCGCAGGTAGCCGCGCTCGGCCGAGACCGAGAACTCGCGCTTGCCGCCGACCGTTCCGCTGTAGAGCGCGGTGCGGTAGCCGGCGGATTTCAGCTGGGTGCGGGCCGCGTCAATGGCGGATGCCGCATCGGCCTGCTCCGCGGGAACCGTGCGTGCGGTGAAACCGGCCAGACGCGACAGCCGCACCGGCGTCTTCGGTGGCAGGGCGCGCAGCGCCTGGAAGTGGTGTTTGGTGCGCGGGATGACGCAGCCGATGAGCGAGATGAACAGCAGCAGGTAGATGCTCGAGAACCAGGCAGAGCTGTACACGTCGAACGCCTGCAGCTTGTCGAGGAACGGCGCGAGGTCCGGGTTCTCGATGAAGTACTGGGTGACGCCGTTCGGGTCGCTCGAGCGCTGCGGCACGAGACTGCCTGGCACGGCCGCGATGGCGAGCAGCAGCAGGAGGAATAGTGCGGTGCGCATGCTCGTGAGCTGGCGCCAGAACCAGCGCAGCCAGCCGACGAAGCCGAGCTGGGGCTGGTTGATCTCGTCGGGGGCCCGGTTCGGGGCACCCGCGTCAACGTAGTCAGATGGCCGGGACAAAGCCGAGGATCCCTCCTTGTAGCTGGTAGATCCAGAGGGTCCAGAGACCCGAGACCATGAGAACGCCGATCAGAATGAGCAGCGCGCCGCCGATGATGTTCACGGCACGAATATGCCGTCTGAAGAATGCAACCGATCCGGTGACCCAGCTGAGGCCGAGCGTGACGAGCAGGAACGGCACGCCGAGGCCGATGCAATAGGCCAGGCCGAGGATGGCGCCGCGCCCGGCGGAATCGGAATCAAGGCTCAAGCTCAGCACGACGGCGAGCGTCGGGCCGATGCAGGGCGTCCAGCCGAGCCCGAAGATGAGTCCGAGCAGCGGGGCGCCGGCAATGCCGGTCACGGGCTTCCACGACGGCTTGATGGTGCGCTGCAGAAACGTGAACTGACCGATGAAGACGAGGCCCATCAGGATGACGAAGACGCCAAGCACCTGGATGATCACCGTCTCGTAGGTCTTCAGCCACACGCCCAGCGCCCCGAACAGTGCGCCGTAGAGCACGAAAACGAGTGTGAATCCGGCAACGAAGAGCGATACACCCAGGAGCAGGCGACGGCGGACGGCACGCGCCTCTGCCTTGTCGTTCGGGATCTCCGAGAGGCCGCCGATGTAGCCGAGGTATCCCGGCACCAGCGGCAGGACACACGGCGAGAGGAAGGAGACGAGCCCGGCCAGCACGGCGATGGGGATCGCAAGCAGCAGTTGGCCGCTGAGGACGATCTCGCCCACGGGTTACTCGGCCTCGGCGACGGTGTCGCGCACGAGAGTGCGCAGAATCGACTCGTCCTTGATCTGGCCGAGGATGCGCGCGGCCACGCGCCCCTCCTGGTCGAGAACAAGGGTGGTCGGTACGGCGTTCGGCGGCACCTCGTTGCCGAAGGCCTGCTGCATGCCGCCATTGTTGATGTCGGCGACAGAGGGGTAGCTGATGCCGTAGCTCTCTTCGAATGCACGCGCGGTGTCGACCTGGTCGCGCACGTTCACGCCGAGCAGGCTGGCACCCTCGCCCGCGAAGTCCTGGTTGACGGCCTCCAGCGTCGGCGCCTCGGCGCGGCACGGAGCACAGCTGGCGTACCAGAAGTTCACAACGAGCACCTGGCCGCGGTAGTCCTCAGACGACACCGTGTCGCCGTCGAAGGTCTCGGCCTCGAAGCTGATCGATTCGCCGCGGTTCTCGAGCGCGATCTCCTTCACGACACCGGTGCCGGAGATGTAGTTCTTGTTGCTGCCCTCGCGGTACTGCTCGGCCAGAGGGTCGTTGGCGCAGCCGGCCAGCAGGGCGACAGAGATCGCGACGGCGACCGCTTTTGCTGGTCTTGTAGCGAGGAACGAGCGTATCGAGACCTGCTCACGAGGTCTCGATACGGCGCTGGCGCGCCTACTCGACCAACGACTGATGCCCATCACACGGCTCCCAGGTCCACGGCGTTCGCCGAGATCGATGCGGCCGGCTCTGTGTAGCCGGTCTCCACGAAGGTGCCACCGAAGCGGCTGAAGCTGGTGATGCTGGAGAGTGCGCAGCGTCGCTGCCGCGGGTCGTGCCAGAGGCGGTCGCCCGCCAGGAAACTGTGGGTGATCCAGATGGGCAACTGGTGGCTGACCAGCACGATGTCGCCTTCGCTGCCGTCATCCAGAAGCGGCGCGGTCTCCCACGCGTCGTTCATGGCCGCGATCATGCGAGCGGCGATCGAGCGGTATGCCTCGCCCCAGCTCGGGCGCATCGGGTTGGCGAGCGCCGGCCAGTTGGCGGGGTGCTTCAGCGCTTCCCGCATCCGCTTGCCCTCGAAGTGGTTGGCGGGTTCGATGATGCGCGGCTCGAGCTGCACGGGCAGCTGCAGGGCGGCGGCGATCGGCGCGGCCGATTCCTGCGTGCGCTGCAACGGCGAGGCGTACAGGGCCGAGTAGCGGATGCCGCGGCCGGCCAGATCGGCGGCTGCTGCCTCGGCCATCTGCTGGCCGAGTTCCGAGAGATGGTAGCCGGGAAGGCGCCCGTAAAGAACGCGCTCGGGATTGTGCACCTCTCCGTGTCGGACGAGGTGAAGCTGTCTGGCTACCACAGGCTCCAGTCTACGGAGCTGCTTGCTGTGAATCTGCCGCGTCTAGCGGGCACGGTGACCGCATGATCACTGCTGCTACGCGCCGAAGTTCGCGGCCGGCGCCGCAAAGTCTGTGACGCCGGCGTCGGGCGACGTGCTCCAGACGATCACCGAAAGCGCCGCCGGTTCATAGTCCGGGCTCGTCGAGGTCTCAACGGGCTGCTCCTCGAGCAAGAACATCTGGATCTCGGCACCCGTTCCCGTGTCGACCCAGTTGCGGTACGCAAGCGCCTCGACCTCCGTCAGTGGCATTCCGACGCGCACGCCGTCTGTGGTCCGAATCGTGATGCCGTTGCTCTCGGCGACGCTGACTTGTACCGTGAAGTTCGGGAAATCCGGGTGGACCGTTGCGGCCGTCCGATCGCGCAATTCGAACCCTGACCACTCCGAGATGACGGAGTTTGATTCGGGGTGGTTGGTCGATCCGAACGGCGCTTCGACCGGCGCCACACCGAAGGCCGCGGTCAGCGCTGCGATGGCCGGAGCCGCGTCCTCGTCGAAGTAGCCGAACTCGGAGATGGCTGCACCGTCCTCCCCCACGATCGTGATCCCGTCGACCGAGACCTCGATACTCGCGGCCTCGGCCGGGGCTTCCGCGCTCGCCTCTGGAGATGCGCTCGACTCGGGAGATGTAATCGGTGAGGAGCTCGGCTCGCTCGTGGCGGGCGGCGAACTCGGCGCCGTGCACGCCGTCAGCGACAGCGCCAACGCGGAAATGCACGCCGGAATCAGTCCCGATCGTTTCATGGCGTCAGATTAGCGTCGCGTCATCCGTTTTGTCTCGCCCTCAGAGCTGAGGGCGGTTGGCACTCAGGGAGGGCAGAGGAGCGAAGGTAGGATTGTCCGCGTGACTTCTCGTGTATTGATCAAGGACCTTTCCGCCCTGGCCGACGGCCCCGTTACGGTTTCGGGTTGGGTCGATACCGTGCGCGACCAGAAGAAGGTGCAGTTCATCGTGCTGCGCGACGAGTCGGGCGCGGCCCAGCTCGTGAACCCGGCGCTGCGCGCGCTGCCCGTGACGGATGCCGAAGCCGGCACCGTTGCGCTGGAAGGCGATGAGCTCGCAGCTGCCGAGGCCCGCCTCGCCACGACCGAGGCCATCTCGGCGCTCGCGCACGGCTCCTTCATCACCGTGACCGGTGAGCTGAAGAAGGACGAGCGGGTCAAGCTCGGCGGCCTCGAGGTCAAGATGGCGACTCTCACCGTTGTCAGCGAGGCGATTCCCGAGACGCCCATCGCCACCGACTCCGGCCTCGACAAGCGCATGGACTGGCGCTTCCTCGACCTGCGCCACCCGAAGCAGAACCTGATCTTCCGTATTCAGACCACCTTCCTGCACGCGCTGCGCAGCTACTGGGTCGAGCGTGACTTCATCGAGATCCAGACGCCCAAGCTCATGGCCAGCGCCAGCGAGTCGCGTGCGGAGCTGTTCGAGGTCGAGTACTTCGAGGGCAAGGCGTACCTCGCCCAGAGCCCGCAGTTCTACAAGCAGATGGCCCAGTCCGCCGGCTTCGGCAAGATCTTCGAGGTCGGCCCCGCCTTCCGCGCCGACCACTCCTTCACCAGCCGCCACGCCACCGAGTTCACCAGCATCGACACCGAGATCAGCTGGATCGAGAGCCACGAAGACGTGATGAAGCTGCACGAGGAGCTGCTCGTCGCCGGTTTCACAGCCGTCAAGGCCAAGCACGGCGCCGAGATCAAGGAACTCTTCGACGTCGAGGTGACCGTCCCGTCCACGCCGTTCCCCCGCATCCCCCTGGCCGAGGCCAAGGAGATCGTCAAGGAGCGCGGCTACGAGATCCCCCGCGCCGACGACGACATGGACCCGGAGGGCGAGCGCCAGATCTCGGCCTACGTCGCCGAGAAGTTCGGCCACGAGTTCGTCTTCATCACCGACTACGCGTCGAGCATCCGCCCGTTCTACCACATGCGCCACGAGGGCGACCCGAGCCTGACCAACAGCTACGACCTGCTGTTCAACGGCACCGAGATCTCCACCGGCGCGCAGCGCGAGCACCGCATCGACGTGCTTGTCGCCCAGGCCGAAGACAAGGGCATGGACCCGGAGGAGCTCGGCACCTACCTCGACTTCTTCCGCTACGGCGTTCCCGCCCACGGTGGATTCGGCATGGGTCTGGCCCGCGTGCTGATGCTCCTGCTGCACGAGTCGTCGATCCGCGAGGTCACCTACCTCTTCCGCGGCCCGACGCGCCTGGAGCCGTAACACGCGCCGCAACGCAGATACGAGAATGGCCGGCATCCAGAGGGATGCCGGCCATTCTCATGTAGTCCGCTGGTTGAGCTTGCCCCGTTGGTTGAGCTTCGAAACCGAGCCAGCATCGGTCGCCGTTCTTGAGCTTGCCTGAGTTGAGGCTGCCGCCTTTCGCGACGCTGCGCGTCGCGCTGGTTGAGCTTGCCCCGTTGGTTGAGCTTGTCGAAACCGAGCCAGCATCGGTCGCCGTTCTTGAGCTTGCCTGAGTTGAGGCTGCCGCCTTTCGCGACGCTGCGCGTCGCGCTACGCGTCAAGCAGCGCGTAACCGGCCTCGTCGATCGCGGCGGCGACGGCGTCCGCAGCCAGCGGCGCCGCACTCTGAACGGTGACGGTCGAGACACCGCCCTTGACGAGCGCGACGTCGACGCCGGTCACACCCTCGATGGCGCTGAGCTCGTTCGTGACGCTGCCGACGCAGTGGCCGCACGTCATGCCGGTCACGTGGAGCTCGGTCGTGGTGGCGGGGGTTGGGGCGGCAGTTGCATTAGTCATGGTTTGATAGTACCCCTAGGGGGTATGGGTTCGCAAGCACGGCCTCCTCCGTGCCGGCCAGGACGCCTAGGCTCGAAGGGTGAGCGAACCGAGTCAAATGATCAGCATTCCCGGCGGCACGTTCCGGATGGGCTCCGCCGACTTCTATGCGGAAGAGGGACCGGTGCACGAGCGCACGGTCGCGCCGTTCGAGCTCGATCTGCACCCGGTGACCAATGAACAGTTCGCCGCCTTTGTCGCCGCGACGGGCTACGTGACCGTCGCCGAACGCCCGCTCGATCCGGCCGACTTCCCCGGCGCCGACATCAGCGACTTCTCGCCGGGCGGCCTCGTCTTCACGCCGACACCCGGCCCGGTCGACCTGCGCGACTGGCGGCAGTGGTGGGCCTGGGGCGAGGGCGCCAGCTGGCGCCGCCCCTTCGGCGCCGGATCATCGATCGAGGGGCGCGAACGGCACCCCGTCGTGCAGGTCTCGTTCGAGGACGCCAACGCCTACGCGGCGTGGGCGGGCAAGCGCCTGCCCAGCGAGGTCGAGTGGGAGTTCGCGGCCCGCGGCGGCCTCGACGGCGCAACCTACGCCTGGGGCGAGGAACTGCGGCCGGGCGGCGTGCTCATGGCCGACACCTGGCAGGGAGCGTTCCCCTACGACAACACCGGTGCAGCCGGTTGGGTCGGCACAGCGCCCGTCGGCACCTTCGCGCCGAACGGCTACGGGCTGCTCGACTGCATCGGCAACGTCTGGGAGTGGACGAGCGACTTCTACTCGGCCCGGCACGTGGTGCCGGCCACTGCGCGACCGAATCTGCTGGCGGCGCCGAGTGCCGACGCGGCGTCCGCCCCGGATGCCGCAGGCGGCTGCGGCGACGCGTGCAGCTGCGGCCCGAGCGATTCCGGCCGCACCTCGGCCGCCGAGCAGGCGGCGGCCGCGGCATCCGCCGAGCCCGGCTCGGCGATCCCCCGGCGCGTGCTGAAGGGTGGCTCTCACCTGTGCGCACCGGAGTACTGCCTGCGCTACCGCCCGGCGGCCCGCTCACCGCAGGCCGAGGACACGGCGACCACCCACATCGGTTTCAGGTGCGCGCGCTGAAAAACGCGCGCGATGCGAAGCGTCGCGAAAGGCGGCAGCCGACCCCAAGGAAATCTCGGGAACCGTCAGCGATGCTTGGCAGCCATCCGCCAATACCCACGCTGGCTCGAGGGAGCAGCCGAGGAACGAGGCCGCCCCCGAAGCCGAGTACCGGGCGTGACCCGGGCGCAGCGACTGCCGGGCAACCGCGCTCGCAGACCCCGCCCCCGAAGCCGAGTACCGGGCGTGACCCGGGCGCAGCGACTGCCGGGCAACCGCGCTCGCAGACCCGCTCAGGGCTTCGCGTGCGTCGCTGCTCCTTCGTCGCGGCGCCGCTCGCTCAAGCCAGCGTGGATTCTCCGCTCGGTGAGCCTCGTGGGTTCTCCGCTCGGTGATCCTGTCGAAACCGTACCGCCCGATGACCCACGCTGGCTCGAGGGAGCAGCCGAGGAACGAGGCCGCCCCCGAAGCCGAGTACCGGGCGTGACCCGGGCGCAGCGACTGCCGGGCAACCGCGCTCGCAGACCCGCTCAGGGCTTCGCGTGCGTCGCTGCTCCTTCGTCGCGGCGTCGCTCGCTCAAGCCAGCGTGGGTTCTCCGCTCGGTGAGCCTCGTGGGTTCTCCGCTAGTTGAGCCTGTCGAAACCGTACCGCCCGATGACCCACGCTGGCTCGAGGGAGCAGCCGAGGAACGAGGCCGCCCCCGAAGCCGAGTCCCGGGCGTGGCCCGGGCGCAGCGACTGCCGGGCAACCGCGCTCGCAGACCCGCTCAGGGCTTCGCGGGCGTCGCTGCTCCTTCGTCGCGGCACCGCTCGCTCAAGCCGGCGTGGAAGTGAGCGTGCCCCGACGCGTACTGCGTGGAGTGCGGAGCGTTCAGAGTGAGCGAGGCCGCTACGAGGCCGGCGCCGTGTCGCCGCTGAGCGCCCGCAGATTCGTCGCCCGCTTGTCCGGCTCCAGCAGCAGCGCCCGCACCAGCAGCGTCAGCGGGATGCAGAGGATCGCGCCGATCGGGCCGATCACGAGCGCCCAGAACAGCACGCTGAAGAAGGTCAGCGTCATGCTCAGCCCGACGGCGTCGCTGACGAACTTGGGCTGCACCATCACCTGCAGCACGACGTTCACCACGCTGTACGCGGCGATCACCAGCAGCGCGAGCGGCCAGCCGCCGATCACCAGTGCGAAGATTGCCGGCGGGATCACGCCGATCACGAAGCCGATGTTCGGGATGAAGTTCGTCACGAACGCCAGCACCGCCCAGACGATCGGAACGGGGATCCCGAGCGCCCACAGGATGAGTCCGTCGACCACCGCGACGAGCAGTCCGAAGCTCGCGTTGACGACGTAGTAGCGCCGCACACCGCTGAAGTAACGGGTGGCGATGACCGCGGGGCGCGGTGCGAACGCCTGCCCGCGGCGGCCGAGCGATGCGGCATCCGCCGCCATGAAGATCACGTAGGCCAGCACGAAGAAGAACGCCGTCGCGAGGCCGAGCACCGAGTCGGCGACCGAATACGCTGCGCTGACCAACACCTCGGGGGTCAGCCAGGTGAACGCACCTGCTGCCGTCTCGGGGTGGAAGCCCAGCGAGCCGAGAGCCGCGACGAGATTGTCGACGACGGCGGCGAACTCGTCGGCGTAGTCGGGCAACATCGTGATGAATTGGGTGGATGCCACGACGAGCAGTGCGCCGAGCGCCGCCAGGATGGCGAAGCTCACGGCGATCACGACGGTCGTCGCGGCCCAGGCGGGCCATCCCCGCCGTTCGAGCGGGCGCCGCACGGGGTGCGCGATGATCACGACGACGGCGGCCACCGCGACGGGGGCGAGCACGTCCTTCGCCAGCTATACGCCCACGAGCGCGACAACGGCCGCCGCGATGGTGATGAGCATGCGCGTTCCGGGCGCGAGCCCGACTGTGCCGTTGTCAGTGCCAGTTGCGGCCATTTAGAAGCTTCCGATCCCCTTGCCAATCATGACCACGCCGATCACCAGCAACAACACTGCCATCACCGTGGCGTTGTTCTGCACCAACCACACGCGCAGGCTTTCGAGCGGGGCCGCCATCTTCGACGAGGCAAGCAGGTAGGCGATCACCGGAATGGCCACGGTTGAGGCGGCGATCAGCACGAAGATCCCCACCGCCAGCACGATCTCGCCGCCGCTCAGCTCGGAGTCGCCGACGATCACACCGGCACCGGCCGCCATCAGCAGGTTCTTCGGGTTCACGGCCGAGAGCAGGAAGCCGAGGATCATCCCTCGCCCTGCCGTCATCGTGTCGATGGCCGACATCCACTTCGGCAGCGCCGCCGCCTCACCGGTCGCCGGCCGGCTGCGCCACTGCTTGACAGCCATGAACAGCAGGAGCGCGCCCAAGGCGATCTTGATCCAGCCGGCTATCGGCGAGGACGCATCGGGGTCCTTCTCGGGCAGCACACTGGAGAGCGCCGTGAACACGCTGATCGCGACGACGATTCCGAGCACCCAGCCGATCAGGAAGCCGACGCTCGTTCCGCGTGCCTTCGGCGACAGCAGCATCAGGATCGCCGCGATGATCGGGATCGGGCTGATCGCGACTCCGAGCGCGAGTGGAAGGATGTCGCCGATTACCGAACCCATTGTGTTCCCCCTTGGCGCCGACGGCGCATCAGTGTTGTGAAGCCGACGGACCGACTGGTGCCGTCATGGTACTGCCGACGATGATCATCGGTGGCTGTCTGGTCACCATGAGCCGGCGAAGCGGGGGCGCTCATTGCTTCGCCGATTCCAGCGCAGCGATCGCGGCGCGGTTGGTGTCGAAGATGCGGGCGTCACCCAGCAGGTCGAGCTGCCGGAGCCTGGAGAGGGCCGGCAGCCGCACCCGGCTGAAACTGAGCTCGATCTGCTTGCTGTCGAGCCAGTCGTGCAGGCTGGCGAACGCCTCGGCCGCGGTCACGTCGATGTCGGTCACGGCCTCCATGTCGACAACGAGGTGACGCACGCTCCCCTCAGGGACGGCGTGGATGGCGCGTTTGACGGCATCGCTGAAGACGGTTCCATTGGCGAAGAACAGCGGTGCGGCCAGACGCACGACGATCACGCCCTTCGCCGTCGTCTCGCCGAGTGGCACATCGCCGAGCAGCGACTCCGACGGGTCGTCGTTCGCGGCGAGCACGTCGATCGCCGGGTTCGACGCCCGCTTGGCGAGGTTGATCAGCGCGAGCACGAAGGCGACGAGGATGCCGGGGATCGAGCCGACGAAGAGTGTGACGAGGAAGCAGACGGCTCCGATGATGAACTCGAAGCGATCCGTGCGCCAGAGCATCCGGAAGTCGCGGATGCCGAGCAGCGGGAGGATCGCCATGGCCACGATCGCGCCGATCGCCGGCGAGGGGATGTCTTCGAGCAGCGCCGTGCCGAAGACGAGCAGCAGCAACGTTCCGGCCGCCATGACGAGGCTCGGCAGCTGGGTGCGCGATCCGGCCTGGTCCATCGCCGCGGTGCGCGAGGTGGAGGAGCCGACCGAGAAGCCGCCGCTCGCACCGGCGGCGAGGTTGCCGAGACCGAAGGCGAAGAGGTCGCGGTTCGGGCTGGTCGGGTAACCGCGCTTCTCGCCGTACGACCGGGAGACCAGCAGACCTTCGGCCGTCGTGATCATCGTCAGCGCGATCGCCGAGGGGATCAGCGCACCCCACATGCTCCACGAGATGACGGGCCACGTGAGCGTCGGCGGTCCGGCCTCCACGGCGCCGAGCACCGCGACGCCGGCCTCCTCAAGCCCGGTGGTCGCCATGACGATCGTGCCGAGCACGAGCACGACGAGCGCCCACGGCACGGCCCTGGCGAAGCGTTTGCCGAGCTGCAGGATCAGGATCGAGAGCACGGCGATCAGCGCAGACCACCAGCCGATGTCTCCCAGGCCGCCGATCAGGCCGCTCATCTTCTCGATGAACTCGCCGCCGGAGTTGATCGAGATCCCGAGCATTTTCGCGACCTGGCTCACCAGGATGTCGAGCGCGAGGCCGCCGACGAAGCCGACGAGGATCGGCTTGGAGAGGAAGTTCGCCAGGAACCCCAGCTTGAACACGGCGGCCGCGATGAACATCACGCCACAGAGGATCGCCTGCGCCAGCGCCAGCGTGAGGTAGTCGGCGCTGCCGGCCACGGCGAGCCCGCCGATCGAGGAGGCAACCAGGGCGGCCGCGGCGGCATCCGGTGAGGCGACAACCTGCCGGGACGAGACCGCGATGGCGTAGACGATCGCCGGCAGCACGAGCGCGTAGAGTCCGGCCGTCGGCGGCAGCCCGGCGATCTGCGCGTAACCGATGTTCAGCGGAACGGCGATGGCCAACAGCGTGACGCCCGCGACCACCTCGCGGAGTGCGTTCTTCGCGGTCAGGCCTGCGAGTGGCCTCTGCATCCGCGCTCGCTTCGCCGTTGCACCGGGCATCTCATCCTCCTCCGAGCGGGGCGCTGAGCGCCTTCTGCAGCTGCATCGCACCGATCAACAGGAGCAGGCTTGCGTTCACCGTACTGCTGGGACCGGCGATCCCCGTGCGCACACGCCTCAGCACGGCATCCGCCGCCCGAGCTGCAGTGCCGTCACGCTCACGGCTCCTCCGCCGTGGTGAGCGGCGGGTTCGGCAGCGCCGAAGTGACGCTCGCCAGAAGCCTGTTCTCGGCGCACACCGCCGCCAACGCCACCACAACGGCCGAACGCACGGCCACTCCGTGCAGCGGGTGATGCCAGAACTGCACCCGCGCCGTGATCCGCTGTGGGCTGATGGCCGTGATGAGCGTGTGCGCCGGTTCCCTGCTGTGCACGCCATCGAGGGAGGAGACCGTGGCAACGAACAACTCGCCGATGCGCTCGGGCGGCAGCGTGCCTGCGCCGACGCGCACCTCGACCTCGCTGCGCCTGGCACCCGCCTGCGAGTTGTTGACGAGCGGGTCCTGCAGCAGCAGCCCATTCGGCACATGCACGGTGCGGCCGTCGACGGTGCGCAGCACGACCGTGCGCCCGTTCAGTTCGAGCACGGTGCCGACATAGTCGCCGGCCTCGATCTCGTCGCCGGGCTTGAGCGGATGCCGTGACTGCAGCACGACGCCGGCCGCGAAGTTGTTCGCGACACCGCGCAGCGCGATCACCAGGATGACCCCGACGATGATGGCGATCGCAATCAGCGGCTGCACCGACGCACCGAGGAAGCTGAGTCCGATGCCGATGCCGAGCAGGATCACGACGTACTTCGCGATGCGGGCGATCAGCAGCCCGACGGCCGGCGACACCCCCGGCGTGCGCGCGAGCACCGCCACCACACCGCGCTTGACGAAGATCGACGCGACCCAGCCGGCGAGACCGACGAGCACGGCGATCAGCAGGTCCCAGCCGGTGATGTCCCCGGAGGCGAAGAAGTCACTCAGAGCGCTGCCGTCCATCCCGCTACCTCATCCCCGACTCGACGTCGTCGAACGCCCGGCCGCCGGCCTCGAGCCCGCTGAACCAGCTCGTACGCCTGGCGATCAGGAGCGCGGCATCCGGCACGGCGGCGATGCGCAGCTGCACGCCCTGCGTGGCCAACTCGCGGTCGAGGTCGGCGAGCGTGTCGAGCACGGTGACCGAGGTCGTCGCCATCCGGCCGAGATCGAGGACGACCACACTCGGCCGGTCCGTGCCGCCACCGGCGCTCTCGACGGCGGCGAGCACAGCCTGCTCCGTCTCCAGCACGTTCGCGGTGTACAGCGGCCCGCCGACGGTGATGGCGAGCACAGGGCCGCGTCGCTCCCCCACCGTGACCCTGACCTTGCTCAACTCGGTGAGGATCAGCAGCAGCGTCAAGGCGACGCCGACGGCGACGGCCGCGAGCAGGCCGGCGGTGAGGCCGACGACGGCGGTCGCGATGGCCGTCCAGAAGTCGGGCCGATTGACCCGCCGCAGCCGCAGCAGCGCCGGCACGTCGATGAGACCGACGACGGCGACGAACACCATCGCCGCGAGCGTCGCCTCCGGCATCAGGCTCAGCACCGGCCCGAGGAACAGCGCGACGAGCACCGCGAAGGCCACGGTGACCAGCGTCGACAGCTGGGAGCGCGCCCCCGCCGAGAGGTTCACGGCGCTCTGCGAGAAGCCACCGGCGGCCGGGAGCGCGGTGAAGAACGACCCGGCGATGCTCGCCGCCGAGGTGGCCAGCAGCTCCTGGTTGCTGTCGATCTGCTTCTCGCCGGGGGCACGGATGCCGCGGGCCACCGCCGCAGACTCGAGGAACGCCATGACGGCGATGGCGAGCGCGCCGGGGATCAGGTCGACGACGTCATCGAGCGCCGGCAGGCTCGGCATCGGGAGGCCCTGCGGCACCGGCGCGATCACCGCAACGCCCGCCTCCTGCAAACCGGCGAAGGCGACGAGCAGAATGCCGGCCGCCACGACGATGAGGGGCCCGGGAATGCGCGGAGCGAAGCGCTTGAGCCCGAGCAGCACCGCGATCGAGCACACGGAGAGCACCAGCGTCGGAACATTCACCGACGGCAGCGCCTCGATCACGGCGTTGATGGAGCGGATGAAGCCATGACCGGTGAAGTTGCTGTCGACTCCGAGCAGCGTCGGCAGCTGCCCGACGGCGACGGTCGCCCCCACCCCGATCTGGATGCCGAGGATCGTGGACTTGTTGATGTTCTCGACGATCGCGCCCAGCCGCACCAGGCGGGCCAGGAGCAGGATCACGCCGACGAGCAGTGTGAGCGTGGTCAGATCGCGCACGGCATCGTCGGAGCCGGCGGCCACCCCGGCGCTCACGAGTGTGGTCGCGGTGAGGGTGGCGATCGTCGACGTGGTCGAGACGCTCATGGCGCGCGAGCCGCCGAGCAGTGCGTACACGAGCATCGGCACCATGCAGCTGTACAGGCCGATCTGCACGGGCAGACTGGCGATCGTGGCGTAGGCCATGCCCTGTGGCACGACGACCGCCCCGGCGGCGAGACCGGCGAGCACATCCGGCCCGAGCCATTCGCGCCGGTAACCATGCAGTGTCGGGGCGAACCAGTCCCGCCGTTTCGTCACGGAGGGCCGCGGCGTGGATGCCGATGTCACGGTGTGTCGGGGCCCCGTCACGCGGTGTCCGCAGCGCCCTGCGGCACGAACACGCTCGACCAGTCGTCGCACACGCTGACGACAGTGAAATCGTGGTCAGAGGCTGCGGCCAGCGCGATCTCCGCTCCGGCATCGTAAGGCGCGTCGCCGCGGCCTGAGTCATCGTCGTGGTGGATCAGCAGGGCGAGCGAGTCCGGGCTGCCCTGGGTGTACCGCAGCATCTCGATGTCCCCGTTGGAGTTGCCCGCGGCGAAGATCGGACGCCGGCCGATGCGCGACCAGATGCGCACGGGCTTCATCGGGCCGTCGTCCATGAAGTCGAATGTGCTCCCGTAGCGCACCTCTGCGCTGTCCGCGTCGTAACTCAGGCCGACCGCGGAGCCGATGACCCGCTCCGGCGGGATGCCGTAGTACTCGCCGGTGATCGGGCGCATGAAGTCGCGGTCACCGCCGGAGACGATGTAGCAGCTGAAACCATGCGCCTCCAGGTAGCGCAGCAACTCCACCATGGGCTGGTAGACCGCGTCGCGGTATGGCGTGCCCAGGGTCATGTGCTGTGCGCTGCGATAGAACTCGGCGACGGACTTCTCGTAGTCGAGCACGTTCATGTCGGCGGTCGAGGCGAGGATCGCCCCGATCATCAGCTTCAGATCGCGGTCGTCGCCGGCATAGTGCTTGGTGACCGCTCCGCCCAGCCAGGCGAAGTCGCCATTGACCGCGGCCGCGTACGGCTGGCGCTCGGCCAGTGTTGGGTCGGCTGCGGCCGCCGCAGCCCACTGCTGCACGATGTAGTGCAGCTGCGTCGGCATCGGCTTCTCGGTCCACAGGGTGCCGTCGTTGTCGAAGACCGCCACCCTCTCCGCGGCGGGCACCGTCCCGTCTCCCTCACCGCACACGCGCTCGACGAAGTCGATGATCCGCGCTCTGGTCTCTGTTTCGGCCCACGAGGGCAGCACCCCGGTCATATCTCCCCCACCACATCGCGCGGTCTGTGTGCGAGCCGTTCCGCGTCGCCGTTCCGACGCCGTCAGCGCGGCGCACTGCTCGCAAATCTAGACCGGGCCGCTCATGGCTCGCTAGAGCCATCGGCGAAAATGTGGGCGTGTGAATCGGTTCGCACCCGGGCACGTGACGGTGGCGCGACGCGCGAAACTCCTCGACTTACTAGCGTTGGCTGGGAAAACGGCGCTAGCGTGTTCACAGCGACCTCCCATCTGGGTTGTCGACAAGCAATGAGGGGAATCAAATGAGCATCTGGGAAAACTTCTGGAACGTACTGTGGGCGATGTTCTGGGTATTCGCGTTCGTCGCCTACCTGTTCGCGATCTTCGCGATCATCGGTGACCTGTTCCGCGACCACAAGCTCAACGGCTGGTTGAAGGCGCTCTGGATCATCTTCTTGATCTTCGTGCCGTTCCTCACCGCCCTGGTCTACCTGATCGCCCGCGGCAAGAGCATGGCCGAGCGCCAGGCCAAGGACATCGAGGCCGCCCAGAAGGCGAGCGAGCAGTACATCAAGCAGGTCGCTTCCAGCTCGACTCCCGCCGAGGAGATCCACAAGGCCAAGGCGCTTCTCGACTCCGGCGCCATCACGCCCGCCGAGTTCGAGGCGCTGAAGACCAAGGCACTCGCTTAAACATCTAAACATCGCTTTCGACAACACAGAACGCGCATGCTCCCAGCTGGGGGCATGCGCGTTCTTCGTGTCTGACGTGCGTGGCTAGAGGGCGGCGAGCTCGAAGTCGACGCAGCTGCGCTCGGCCACCAGGCCGCGGATGACGCCGGTCACCGCGACGTGCGCCGGGTGCACCTGGTACGCCGCCAGTGCGGCCTCGTCGGCGTAGTCGGCGATCAGCACGACATCCCAGTTCGTCTCGGGGCCGATCGTGTTGATCCCGACGTCGAGCGCGCTCATGCCGCTGATCTGGCCGCGGAGGGACTCCAGCCCGGCCTTGATCTCGGCGGCCTGCGCGGCCTTCAGCGCTGGGTCGCTCTCGGCGAGCCTCCACGATACGACGTGACGAATGGTCATTGTGCCTCCAAGATGGCCGTCTTCAGACGCACCGGGTCGATGCGCCAATAGTTGTGCACCGCGCCGTTGATCAGCACGACGGGGATCTCTTCGACGAATCGCTCGTGCAACGCGGCATCGTCGAGGATCGATTTCTCCTCGAACACGACCACGGGGTCGGATGCCGAGGCGGCGAACTCGGCCAGGACCGCGCTCACCACGTCTCTGGCATCGTCGCAGAGGTGGCATCCGGGCTTGCCGATGAGTGTCAGAACGGGAACGGTCACCGATCAAGCCTAGGCCTCACCGCTTGAGGCACAGCCCCGTCGGTTGAGCCTGCGCCGCCCTGAGCCCATCGAAGGGTCGAAACCGGCTTAACAGCAATAAGCGCTAGACCCAGGGGTCTAGCGCTCGCTGCCTGTTGAACTCACCGCAGAATCACGGCGAGCTCTCCGGCTTACTTCTTGTTGCGACGCTGGTGGCGAGTCTTACGAAGCAACTTACGGTGCTTCTTCTTCGCCATACGCTTGCGGCGCTTCTTAATTACAGAACCCACACAAACCTCACAAGATTTTGGATGACTGCGAATGCAGCCGACACGAAGTGCCCAGTCTACCGGATTCGGCGGCGTTCTCTCACCGATTGTTCACGCGCTGTCTGCGACGTGGTGTTTCACGACGTCTTCGACGGCTGATTCGGGCACGCGAAACGAGCGTCCGAAGCGGATCGCGGGCAGTTCTCCCGCGTGAACAAGGCGGTAGACCGTCATTTTGGACACGCGCATCATCGCCGCGACTTCGGCCACGGTCAAAAAGCGCACATCGGAAAGATCACGGGCCATGATTCCTCGTTCGTCCCCCAGGCGGGCTCCCGGGTGAGCCCTCGCGCACTCTGCTCGTGTGACGGGTGTGACTCGAGTGACGCGTGCGCGTGACGAAACTATAGGCCCCGGCCCCCACGATGTCTAGGGCTAGGGCGGGATACGAAGCGTTGCGACAGGCTTGCCGCGCCAGCGGCAAGAAGGGCGGCAGCCCAAACCCAGGCAATCTCCGTCAGAGTTGCCGGTTCACGTCGGGGTTTCGACAGGCTCAACAAGCGGAGCTGTTTCGACAGGCTCAACAAGCGGAGCTGTTTCGACAGGCTCAACCAGCGGAGCTGTTTCGACAGGCTCAACCAGCTGGGCTCAAACAGCGGGGCTCAACCCGGGGCTCAACCAGCTGGGCCGTGCCTAGCGCTGGACCCTACTCGTAGCGGCGCCACTTCTTGGGCGCGACGTCCTTGACGGCTGCACTGACCTTGACGGAGGTATCGGCGAATGCCTTGCCGAGCGCGGTGGCGAAGGCCCGCTGCTCGTCCTTGAGGCCGGCATCCGCAAAGTCACCCTCGCGCACCACGGCGTCGAAGTCGACGCTGAGGAACGGGATCAACCAGTCTTCGATCGCCTCGAGCGGCGAGTGGTCGAGGTGGTAGTAGCGGTGCTGCCCCTCTTCGCGCACGGCGACCAGCCCGGCTTCGCGCAGCACCTTGAGGTGCTTGGAAACGGTGGGCTGGCTCAGCCCGAGTTCGGCGACGATCTCCGAGACGCTGATCTCCCCGGCCGCATCTGCGCTGGTGTTGTGCTTCTCCAACAGGATGCCAAGAATGTCGCGTCGGGTTGGGTCTGCTACCACGTCAAAGATGTCCGCCATGGCTCAAGGGTAGTCACTCCCCGTGGGGAGTACCATGACCATTCGACACAGAGCGTGTCTGGCGGAGGGATTTCGATGGGGACTGCGGTGCGCCGACAGCGTGCCCCGCTCACGTTGCGCTCTCTTCCGGGGCGTCTTCGCGAGGGGCTGGACGCTTTTGCCGGGCATTCGCCGTCCCGTTTTGCGATCCTGATCTTCACCGCACTGGTGCTGCTCTTCACGCTGCTGTTCTCGCTGCCGATCGCCGCGGAGAACGGCAAGATGACTCCGCTTCCCGACGCCCTCTTCACCGCCGTCTCGGTCATCTGCGTCACGGGGCTCGCGACCGTCAACATGGCGACGCACTGGTCGGACTTCGGCGACGTCCTCGTCTTCATCGGTGTGAACATCGGTGGAATCGGCGTGCTCACGCTGGCATCCATCCTGGGCATGATCATCAGCCGCCGCCTCGGGCTCCGGGCCAAGCTGATGGCCGCCAGCGACACGAACCCCAGCCGTCTGCACGTCGGCCCGGTCAACGAGGGCCAGACCGTGCGCCTCGGCGAGGTCGGCAATCTGTTGGCGACCGTCGCGGTGAGCGCCCTGGCCATCGAGGCCATCGTCGCGCTCGTCCTCTTCCCACGGATGCTCGCCGTCGACGTGCCTCCCGGCGAGGCGGCCTGGCACAGCCTGTACTACGCGGCGATGGCGTTCACGAACACGGGCTTCAGCCCCAACGCGGCGGGGCTCACCCCGTGGGCGGAGGATTACGTCTTCCTCAGCGCACTCATGTTCGGCGTGATGCTCGGAGCCATCGGCTTCCCCGTCATCTACGCGCTGGCGCGGGGCTGGCGCAGGCCTCGCCGCTGGTCGGTGCACGTGAAGCTGACCCTGGTGACCTTCGGGCTGCTGCTCGTCGCCGGTGCCGCGCTCTACATCCTGCTCGAGTTCGACAACCCCAAGACCTTCGGCAAAGACGACGTTCTCGGCACGATCTTCCAGGCCTTCTTCCTCTCGACGATGACGAGATCGGGAGGGTTCTCCACGATCAACATCGCCGATCTGCACGGATCCAGCCTGCTCGTCAGCGACATGCTCATGTTCATCGGCGGTGGCTCGGCCTCCACGGCCGGCGGCATCAAGGTGACGACCCTCGCCGTCCTGTTCCTCGCGGCATTCGCCGAGGCACGCGGAAATGAGTCGATGGAGGCGTTCGGGCGACGCATCCCCCGCGACATCCTGCGCCTGGCCGTCAGCGTCGTGCTCTGGGGTGCGACGATCGTCGCCGTGTCGAGCATCGCGATCCTGCAGATCACCAAGGCGCCGTTCGACTACGTGCTCTTCGACGTCATCTCCGCCTTCGCCACCTGTGGCCTCTCGACGGGCCTCACCGCCGAGCTGCCGCCCGAGGGCGTCTACGTCATGGCCCTGACCATGTTCATGGGCCGCATTGGTACAGTGACACTCGCGGCAGCGCTGGCTTCCAGCGTGCGCCGCCAGCTGTTCACACGCCCTGAAGAGAGGCCCATCGTTGGTTGATCGCAATAAGCACGACGCCCCGGTGCTCGTCATCGGACTCGGCCGTTTCGGTGCGGCGACCGCCGGCCAGCTCGACCGGCTCGGCCGCGAGGTGCTCGTCGTCGACGACAGTGCCGCCCTCGTTCAGAAGTGGGCGGAGCGCGTCACGCACGCCGTCCAGGCCGACGCGCGCTCCATCGACGCGTTGCGCCAGATCGGTGCCCAGGACTTCTCCGTCGCCGTCTGCGCCGTCGGATCCTCGGTGGAGGCCAGCGTCCTGATCACGGCGAACCTCGTCGACCTCGGCATCCCGCAGATCTGGGCCAAGGCGATCTCGCAGTCGCACGGCAAGATCCTCGAGCGTATCGGCGCCAACCACGTCATCTACCCCGAGGCGGAAGCCGGCGAGCGCACAGCGCACCTGGTGAGCGGCCGCATGCTCGACTTCATCGAGTTCGACGACGACTTCGCGCTCGTCAAGATGTACCCGCCGAAGCCGATCCGCGGCATGTCGCTGACGGATTCCGGAGTGCGCACCAAGCACCGCATCACCGTCGTCGGAGTGAAGAGCCCCGGCCGCCCGTTCACCTACGCGACGGCCGACACCGTGGTCTCCAACCACGACCTCATCATCGCCTCCGGCACCGAGGGCGACCTCGAGCGTTTCGCCGCGCTCTAGCCGGCAGCGAGCTCGCGGGCGCGGGCGAGCGCGGCATCCGTCGCCTCGTCGAAGAGCGCGCTGATGCCGGCGCCCTCGAGCACGGCGATCGCGCGCTCTGTCGTGCCCTTGGGGCTGGTCACGCGGCGGCGCAGCTCTGCCGGGTTCTCGCCGGATGCCGCGAGCAGCTCGCTCGCACCGAGGAAGGTGTCGTTCACCATCAGCGCGGCCTGCTCGGGTGTGAAGCCCTTGGCGACCGCCGTGGCCGTGAGCTGCTCGATCAGGTAGAAGACGTAGGCGGGCCCGGAGCCGGAGATCGTGCTGAGGGCGTCGATCTGCTCCTCGGGAATCACGAGCACAGAGCCCACGGTCTCGAACAGCGCAACGGCGAGCGCCAGCTGCTCCTCGCTCGAACGGGTGCCGGCGGAGAGCCCGGTCACTGCCCGGCCGACGACGGCGGGCGTGTTCGGCATCGAGCGGATCACCGCGACGCTCGGCGGCAGCAGCGATTCGAAGGTCGAAATCGTGACGCCAGCAGCCACACTGATGACGAGGGTGCCTGGCTCCAGCGCATCCGCGATCTCGCCGAGCAGATCGGGCACCATCGCCGGCTTGACGGCGACGACGACGATCGACGCACCGCGCACGGCTGCACGGTTCGCCTCCGGGTCGTTCTCGGTCGCGAAGGCCGTGACGCCCTCCAATGCGGCGAGCTCGGCCGCCTTCGCGGCGCTGCGGTTGGTGGTGCGTATGCCGCCGTCGACGACGACCTCGGGCTTGAGCAGCCCCGCGAGGACGGCACCGGCCATCGATCCGGCACCAAGAAACGCGATTGCAGGCAGGTGTGTTGTAGTCACGCCACCATCCTAGGATTGCTCCATGAGTGCATCGGGTGGAAACAAGGCGATCATCGCGGCCTTCCTCGCTAATACGGGAATCGCAATCACCAAATTCATTGCGGCGGCCCTATCGGGTTCGTCCTCAATGCTTGCCGAGGGTGTGCACTCGGTCGCGGATGCCGGCAACCAGCTGCTCCTGCTGCTCGGCGGCCGCAAGGCCAAGCGCAAGGCCAACGCCGAGCACCCGTTCGGCTTCGGCCGCGAGCGCTACGTCTACGCCTTCGTCGTCTCGATCATCCTGTTCTCGGTCGGTGGCGTGTTCTCCCTCTACGAGGGCTTCAGCAAGCTGCAGCACCCGCACCCGCTGGACCCGGCCTGGTGGTGGCTGCCGATCGTCGTGCTTCTGGTCGCGATCGTGCTGGAGTCGTTCTCGCTGCGCACCGCCGTCAAGGAGAGCAACCTCGTGCGCGGCAAGCAGGGCTGGGTCGCGTTCGTCCGCCACGCGAAGGCGCCGGAACTGCCCGTCGTTCTGCTGGAGGACGTGGCCGCCCTCGTCGGTCTGGTGTTCGCGCTCATCGGTGTCGGGCTGACGGCGATCACCGGCAACGGAATCTACGACGCCGTTGGAACGCTGTTCATCGGCGCCCTGCTCATCGTGGTCGCCATCGTGCTCGGCATCGAGACGAAGAGCCTCCTGGTCGGCGAGGGCGCGAACCCTGCAGACGCCGTCGCCATCGAAGACGCCATCCTCGCCGGCACCGAGCACGAGGGCATCATCCACATGAAGACGCTCTACCTCGGCCCGGAGGAGCTCATGGTCGGCGCCAAGATCGCGTTCTCCGCCGACAAGCGCTTCGCCGATGTCGCCACCGCCATCGACGCCATCGAGGCCCGCATCCGCGTCGCCGTGCCGACCGCCAGGGTCATCTACCTCGAACCAGACGTCTACTCGAAGTTCAACGGCCCGAACCCGCCGACCGACACCTTCGTGATCAAGGGCCTCGAGTAAGCCATGGCTGAGAACGCCGGCCGCACCGCCCTGGTGTTGCGCCACGACGAGACGATCCACCTGGGCAACCTGCTCCCCGTTCTGACTGAACACGGCTACTCGGTCGTCGTCGTCGACACCCCCGGCGCGGACTTCGACGCAATCGATCCTGCTGCGGCCGATCTGCTGGTCGTGCTCGGCGGCGACATGGGCGTGTACGAGAGCCAAGAACACCCGTACCTCGCCCACGAGATCGCCCTCATCCGCGCGCGGATCGACGCCGAACGCCCGGTCTTCGGCGTCTGCCTCGGCGCCCAGCTGATGGCGGAATCGCTCGGTGGCCGGGTCTACAAGGGCGAGAGCAACGAGATCGGCTACCGCAGCGTCGAACCGACGGCAGAGGGAGCCGACTCCCCGCTCCGCCACATCACGGGCGTGCCCGTGATGCAGTGGCACAGTGACACCTTCGAGCTGCCAGCCGGTGTCACCCGCCTCGCCGGGTCGAGCGCCTACGGCAACGAGGCATTCGGCATCGACAACTGGGCGCTGGCCGTGCAGTTCCATCCAGAGGTCACGGCCGAGATGCACGATCAGTGGGTGGATGCCAGCGCCGGCGAGTTGATCGCGGAGGGAATCGACGCCGAGGCACTCCGCGCCGACAACGCGCGGCACAACGCCGCCATGCAGCTGGCCTCGCGCAAGCTCTTCGGCGAGTACCTCGACGGCCTCCCCCGCTAGGGCTCCGGCCTCGCCTCTTCCCGTTGATTGAGCTCACCTCCCGCTGATTGCGCCACCTCCCGTTGATTGAGCTTGTCGAAATCTGGGTTTCGACAAGCTCAACCAACGGGCGCGCTCACGGAGCGGATGCACAACGAGCGGCGCGCACAACGAGCGGGCGAGGTAAGAAGCTGCACCAGCATCAGCCACAGTTCCTGAGGCTGCCTTGGAACGGGCTGCCGCCTTTCGTGACGCTGCGCGTCGCGCTACTCAACCAGCGGACGCGCAGTGCCTCAGGGGCGCCGGGCTGGATCCGCGAAGAAGTCGGTGAGCAGGGCAGCGCAGCTGGCCTCCTCCACCCCGGCGAACACCTCGACGCGGTGGTGCAGCCGACGATCGCGCAGCACGTCGTAGACCGAGCCTGACGCCCCCGCCTTGTCGTCCCAGGCGCCGAACACGACGACGGGCACCCGTGCCGCGAGGATCGCGCCCGCGCACATCACGCACGGCTCCAGGGTGACGACGAGGGTGCATCCCTCGAGCCGCCAGTCGCCGCGCGCCGCCGTGGCCGAGCGGATCGCCACGATCTCGGCGTGCGCCGTCGGGTCGCTCAGCAGCTCGCGTTCGTTGTGTCCGGTGGCGATCACGGCGCCCGTCTCATCGATCAACACAGCCCCGACGGGCACGTCTCCCGTGGCCAGTGCCGACTCCGCCTCGGCGATGGCGCGCTGCATCCACTCGCTGTGCTCGGTGCGTTGACTCATGATCTCCTCCGGAACGACGGATTGCGCCTCACGGGAGGGCATGGCCGAACTAGGATTGAGCCTATGCGAGTCCACGTTGCAGACCACCCGCTCATCACGCACAAGCTGACGGTGCTGCGCGATAAGAACACCCCATCGCCGGTGTTCCGCTCGCTCACCGAAGAGCTCATGACCCTTCTGGCGTATGAGGGCACCCGCAATGTGCGCGTGGAGCCCGTCACCATCCAGACCCCGGTCGCCGAGACCGAGGGCGTGCGGATCGGCGACCCGAAGCCGCTGATCGTTCCCATCCTGCGCGCGGGGCTCGGCATGCTCGAGGGCATGGTCAAGCTGGTTCCGACCGCGGAGGTCGGCTTCCTCGGCATGGCACGCGACGAAGAGACGCTGGAGCCGACGACATACGCCGAGCGCCTGCCGGAGGATCTCTCCGACCGCCAGTGCTTCGTGCTCGACCCGATGCTGGCCACGGGCGGTTCACTCGCAGCCGCCATCGAGTTCCTCTTCGCGCGCGGCGCCAAGGACATCACCGCCATCTGCATCCTGGGCACCCCTGAGGGCCTGGAGGCCGTCGAGAAGGCCATGGCGGGCCGCGAGGTCACCATCGTCCTCGGCGCGCTCGACGAGCGCCTGAACGAGCACGGCTACATCGTCCCCGGCCTCGGCGACGCCGGCGACCGCCTCTACGGCACGGTCTGATCCGCGCCCTGAGCTCCTGTTCCGATACTTCTGACGGGCAGCGCACTCCGGTGCGCTGCCCGTTTTCATTTGCCTGAAGCGTGAAGCTTCTTCGACCTGCGACTCGCCGCCCCCGCTTTGTTTCACGGAAATCCGATGAAGTCGCCATTAGTCGAGGATAATTTGACGAACGGGCCCCCTGTCACGGATCATGCCACCTGCGCACTGCCCGGGCGCACGCTGTGCGTGACGAATTGCGTCTTTTTGCGTCACTGAATTGACACCCGCCGTAACACTCGCTTGACTACACCACATGACAACGAACGCTCACCCCCTGACCTCCCCCGAGGCCCAGAGGACTACCGGGATGATGATGCCCGGTGGTGCAGCCATGTGTTGTCGAATGTGCCGCTGATCCGCGAACCATTGCCGAGATCGCGCTGACAGGGCCGAGAGCCCGGAAGACGACCTCCCGAAGCCCCGCACACGGACAGCTTCTCCCCCGCTCCGACATCTGAGTGTCGGAACGACAGCAGCAGCGCTGCACATTCATCGAACCTCCAGCTCGACGTCATCCGTCGACCGCTGACCGACCCTCGCTCTGAGGCCGGCGGCGAGAGCGTACCCGCTCGGGGTTCCCCAGCCTCACATCATCCAAAGGACCCCTCATGTCGATCGCACAGCTCGCCCCCGCCCCCATCCAGACCACTCGCCCGGCACTGAGCCTGGCCCCCGCCCCGAGCGCCGCCCCCCGCATTCGCGCCGTCCCAGAGGGCACAGAGGCCCGCGGCTTCGTGCTCTACGTCGGACTCGACGAGGCCAAGGCCGCCGCAGCCGGCACGAGCCTGCACCGCATCGTCGAGGCCATCAAGGAGCTCACCGGCGAGATCGCCCCGAGCGCCCAGACCTACGCAGCCGTCGCCCTGGCCCCGGCCGGTGCAGGCGGACGTGACGTCGACGTCGTGCGCCTGGCACTGCAGGACCCGGCGGCGCTTGCGAAGCACCGCCAGCTCGACGACTCGGATGCCGACCGCCACCCCGCCGGCGTGATCGTCGACATCAGCCGCAAGCGCGTGCTGCTCGACGGCGACGCCGCGGCGCTCACCTACAAGGAGTTCGAGCTGCTGCAGTACCTCGTACTGCGTGAGGGCCGCACGATCGACCGCGCCGAGCTCATCAGCTCGCTCTGGAACGCGGATGAGGACGAGGTCCCCAACGAGCGCACCATCGACGTGCACGTGCGTCGCCTGCGCTCCAAGCTCGGTGGCTACGAGGACATCGTGCGCACCGTGCGCGGCGTCGGCTACCGCTTCGACCGTCACGCAGACGTGTCGATCCGCCAGGCCTCGACCCCGAGCCCCGACTTCTTCTAGGCGGTTTCGGCCGGGCCCGGCCTCGGCCCGGCGAGTTCCTCAGCTCCGGCGGTGTCGCCGGATGGCCTGGTACGCGCGCATGAGCTGCGGAACCACCAGGTACACGGCGAGCGGCACGACGACGATCGAGAGCACGAACGCGCGGGCGATGGGGTTCCAGTCGCCCGCGAACGGCTCGATCACGTAGAAGCCGATGGTGACGAGCGGAAAGATCGCCAGCCAGGTGATGAGTGCCCGCGCGTGAACCGACGGTGGGCGCTGGGTTCCTGCCGGAGCCTGCTGGGAAATGGACTGAGTCATGGTGGGTTCCTTTCGTGGTGTGTACGGGGTGATGTCGGCTACGGCCGGGCCGCGGATGCCGCGTCGAGATCCTTCTCGAGAAGCCAGCCGTTGATGGCGATCGCCGCCGTGCTGCCGGCCCCGGCCGCGCTGATCACCTGAGCACCCGGCGTGACGACGTTACCGGCAGCCCAGACGCCGGGGACGCTGCTCTGCCCCGCCGCGTCGACGGCGATCAGCCCGCTCGTCTCGTCTTCTGCGCAGCCGAGCGAGCGCAGGAGAGAGTCGTGGGCGCGGGGCACCGGCGCGACGAACGCCGCATCGCACGCGACCGTGCGGCCGTCGACGAGGGCGACCCCGTCGAGCGCGCCCGGCCGCCCGAGGAACCCGGCGACGGCGCCGACCACGACCTGCACGCCGACGGACTCGAGGCGGGTGCGCTCGGCATCCGTGAGCTCGATGCCGTTGCTGACCACGGTCACGCGCTCGCTGTACCGCCGGAGCAGCCCGGCCTGTTTGAGCGACATCGCCCTGGCCGCGCCGCCGATCACGACGAGGGCCTGCCCGCGGACCTCGTAGCCGTGGCAGTACGGGCAGTGGTGCACGAGCGTGCCCCACCGCTCGCGGAGACCGGCGATGTCGGGGACCTCGTCGTGCAGCCCGGTCGCGACGAGCACCGCTCGCGCCTGGACGGTGGATCCATCGGCCGTTGTCACCGTGAAGCCGTGTTCGGCGTCGCCCGTGAGCGACGTTGCCGAGGCCGCGAGCACGGCGCCTCCGGCATCCATCACCTCACGGCGCCCCACCTCGGCGAACTCGGCCGGCGGCATGCCGTCGCGCGAGAGGAAGCCGTGCATCACACGCGCCGCCGCATTGCGGGGCGCGCCCGAATCGAGCAGCAGCACCTGTGCCTGGGCGCGGGCCAGCACGAGCCCGGCACTCAGACCAGCGGCTCCTGCCCCGAGAATGATCACATCGTGGTGCGTTGTCGTCATGGTCACCACCTCCGCATCCACGATGACACCAGGACGCTGTGAAATGGGAATCTTGTTGCCAAAACTGGAACAGGCTGCTTCGATGGGAGCATGAGCGCCACCCTCCGAGTCACAGCCGAGCTGGAACAGATCGCCCCGCGCCTGCGCCGCATCCGACAGAAGAAGAACCTGACCCTGGACGAGCTCGCGGCCGCGACCGGGATCTCGAAGAGCACGCTCTCCCGCCTGGAATCCGGGCAGCGGAAGCCGAGCCTGGAACTGCTGCTGCCGATCGCGGCGGCGCTGGCCGTTCCACTCGATCAGATCGTGACGGCCCCGCGGATCGAAGACCCCCGGGTACAACGGACATCGACGCGATCCGACGGCCGGGTGCTCACCCCGCTCTCGCAGCACCAGGGTGAGCCACAGGCCTACAAGGTCGCGATCCCCGCGTCAGAACAGGAGGTCGACCTGAAGACACACAGCGGCTTCGAGTGGCTCTACGTGCTTGACGGCCGCCTCCGGCTCGTGCTCGGCGAGCACGACATCGTGCTCGGGCCGGGTGAGGCCGCCGAGTTCGACACCCAGAATCCACACTGGTTCGGGTCGACGGGAGCCGGCCCGGTTGAGATCCTCAGCATGTTCGGCAAGCAGGGCGAGCGCATTCACCTGCGCGCCCGCAGCACGGGATCCGGGCACGGCTGAGGGCCCGGACCGCGCGGAGTGGCGGGCCATTTCCGCCCCACGGAAACTCGCAGAAAAATAACGATCAGATAACTAGCGTTCGTTACCGCTTCGTTATATATTCAAAGAGCGCCAGTTGTTTGCTGTGGCAGCTGGCGCAGAATGTGATTGCAGGACACTCTTGGTGCAAAGGGAGAGGGTCGGTCGTTAGCCTCAACGACCGGCCCTCAGTCACGTTAACGGCCCCGAATGCCTATTCTTAGGCTGGGGAGGCGCAATGAGCCAGAGGACAGAGGCGGTCGCCGCCTGGGAATCACTTTTCCGTGCCCAGGTAAGCGTCATGCGTACCCTGGCGGCGGAGTTTCCCTCGCGCGAGATCTCACTCAACGAGTACGACGTGATGTTCAGCCTGAGCAGGCAGCCGGGGCGGCGCTCGCGCCTGCGCGAACTGACCCGGCACATGCTGCTCACCCAGCCGAGTGTCAGCCGCCTGGTCGACCGCATGTGCGCCCGCGGACTGCTCGAGAAGGAGCACGACCCCGATGACGGCCGCGGGGCCGTGATCGTGCTGACGGATGCCGGCTACGCGCTGTTCCGCGAGGTCGCCGTCTCGCACATGGACTCGATTGCGCGCCGGGTCGGCGGCGCACTCGATGCGAGCGAGATGGCCCAACTGGCCGCTCTCTGCGACAAGCTGCGGGGCAACGGCAGCACCGTCTGAGCACTGCCGATGGCTGCGCGAGCGCACCCCGGCAGGCAGGACAATGGGACGGAGGCCCTACCCCCCGCCCCATCGCGGCGTCCCTCGCAGGATGCCTCTCAAACAGGCGACCCGAACATTGCCTGCCGAGCGCGAATACACCGCATCCCCGAGGGTGAACGGTGCCCGGCCCAGGGGCGAGAGGCTGCGGGCAGTCCGTTTCGTCGAACGTCAGACGGAACTGGGGAATGCTGCGCGCGGCAGGCGCGCGCGGTCACCGCGCGTGCTGACGTGTGGAGTTCGGGCTCCATAGCCTGTTGCCTTTCGGGTCGGCGACAGTGGCTCGGCACGCCGCCGAAGGCGGCGCGTCAGGTCAACTGCGTGCGCGATCTGGGTGGATCAACGCACACTGCGATGATAAACCCCACGTGCCCCATTCGGGTAGCACCGATTCAGCGGCTGCCGATGAGCGCTCTCTCGGCCTCGGCCATGCCAGCGCGCCACGCCGAGTCGAGCGCCTCGCGCTCATCGGCGCTGAGTTCGGTGCGGAAGGCTGCGGCGAGACCGGCCCAGCGCACGGCCGACTGGGCGCGCACCTTCTCTCCCGTGAACCCGGACTCGCGCACGGCGGCGAGGAAGCTCTCGTCGATGCGAGCCGCAACGGCACCGCCCTCATCGAGCCGGGCGACGTGCTCTCGCCCCTGGCGATAGGCCGGACCGCGAGCGGTGCGCTGGGCCGCGGCCTGTGCTGATGCGATCAGCGCGATCTCCTCGGCGGTGAGCGACTCGACCTGCTTCAAAAATGCGTCCACAACGAACTCCTCTCTCGTGAACCGTAACCGCCCACCCTAGCAAGCTTCGATCTTTTTTTCCTGATCAGGTACGAGATGCTTTCCGGCGGGGAATGGGCTATGGTCTTCGGAAGCTCACCGCACGATGAGAAGGAGTGATGTTCATGGCCGGGAAATCCCCCAAGGGCAACAACGCAAAGAAGGCCCCGCAGCTCTCGCTGAAAGACAAGAGAGCAGCCAAGCGCGAGGAGAAGTCCGACACCGGATTCATCAAGGCCCGGAAGGGCCACTAGACACGAACGACCGGGGCCGGCGCATGTGCGCCGACCCCGGTCTGTTCCGCTCTGAGCGGGTTACGCCCGCGGGGCGTCCCCGCCCTCCGACCGGCCGCTCGAGGCGTCGTGGGTCGGCACCGAGCCGGTGCTTGCCCCAATGAGATCGGCGGCATCGTGCTCGATGGACCCGCCTGCACGCTGTGCGGCCTCGAGCGCCTCGGCCTCCGGCCCGGAGATCGCCTCACCGCGGGCCACCATTCCGGCCTGGTCGGAGAGTGGGATCTGCTTGAGGAACAGCGCGAAGACGAACGCGATCAGGATGAACGGGATCAGGTACCAGAACACCGGCGCCAGCGATTCGGCGTATGCGTTCACGATCGAGTCGCGCACGGGCTCAGGCAGTTGCGAGAGCGTCTGCGGGTCGAGCGTGGCCGTGGCATTGCCGACATCCGTGGCCCCGGCCTCGGTGAAGATGGCCGTGAGGTTCTCCGAGAGGCGCGTCGTGAAGAGCGCGCCGAAGATCGCGACGCCGAGCGACGCACCCACCTCACGGAAGTAGTTGTTCGTGCTCGTGGCCGTGCCGACGATCTCGGGGTCGACGGCGTTCTGCACGACGAGGACGACGACCTGCATGATGAGGCCGAGACCGGCTCCGAAGACGAACAGGTAGACGCAGATCAGCCAGATCGGCGTCGACGCGGCGAGCGTGGTCATCGCCGTCATCGCCAGCGCCGTCACAAGCGCGCCCACGATCGGGTAAATCTTGTACTTGCCCGACTTCGTGATGGCGATACCGGACCAGATCGACGTACCCATCATGCCGACCATCATCGGCAGCATGAGCAGACCGGATGCCGCAGCCGAGGTGCCAGACGACATCTGGAGGAAGGTCGGCACGAAGGCGATCGCCGAGAACATGCCGAGGCCGAGGGTGAAGCCGATGGCCGTTGCATTGACGAAGATCGGGTTGCGGAACAGGGCGAGCGGGATGATCGGGTCCTCTGCACGCGCCTCGATCCAGATGAACGCGGCAACCGCGGCCAGGAAGCCGGCACCGAGCATCCAGGTCTCGAGCGCGTCCCAGCCGTAGTCGGACCTGCCGCCGAAGTCGGTGAAGAAGATGAGCAGCGTCGTGGCGAACGAGAGAGCGACGACACCGGCGATGTCGATGCGCTTCGTGGCCTTCTTGTTGGGGATCGTCAGCGCGAACCAGGCGATGGCGAAGGCCGCGATGCCGATCGGGATGTTGATGTAGAACGCCCACTGCCAGGTCATGTGGTCGACGAAGAAGCCGCCGAGCAGCGGACCGGCGATGGCCGAGAGGCCGAAGATGCCGCCGAGCGGTCCGAGGTACTTGCCGCGCTCGGAGGCGGGCACGATGTCGGCGATGATCGCCTGCGAGAGGATCATGAGGCCACCGCCGCCGAGGCCCTGCATGGCGCGGAAGGCCACGAACATCCAGAAGCTGTCTGCGAACGCGGCACCGATGGAGGCGAGCGTGAACAGCGCGATCGCGATCAGGAACAGGTTGCGACGGCCGAGAACGTCACCGAACTTGCCGTAGATCGGCATCACGATGGTGGTGGCGAGCAGGTAGGCGGTGGTGATCCAGGCCTGGTGCTCGACGCCGCCGAGCTGCCCGACGATCGTCGGCATTGCGGTGGAGACGATGGTCTGGTCGAGGCTGGAGAGCATCATGCCGGCGATGAGCGCCGAGAAGATGATCCAGATTCGTCGTTGGGTGAGCAGCAGGGGCTGCTCTGTTACTGCGGCGGTCATGCGCTTCTTTCGTTGGGGGTTCGTGTGCGTTCGCGGCTACGCGCTGAGCGTCGCGGCAAAGAGTCTCTTGGTGGCATCCGCCGAGCTCATCAGGTGGCTGGAGAAGGATGCCGTGTTCTCCGGGCGGAAGTAGAGGCCGGCCGCGCGGCGCACCATGACGCCGACGACGCCGACGGCCATTTCGGCGATCGGGTCGCCCTCCGGCAGGCCCTCGCGTTCGCAGATGATTCCGGCGAGCAGCCGTTCCATCTCGGCGCCCTCCCGGAGGAACTTGCCGAGCAACTGTGGCTCGCGGGCGATCACCGCCTCCGGGGTCGTCAAACCCTGCCCCTCGGCGGCGAGCTCCTCGAGCGTGACGATGACCATGGCGATCAGGTCGTCGATCAGGCTCGGCGATATCCCGACGCAGTCGGCCGGGCGGGCGTTGATGAACACGGTGAGGTGCTCGATGGGGATGCCGTCGTCGCGGTGGCCGAGCACGGCGTCTTCCTTCGCGGCGAAGTAGTTGAAGAAGGTGCGGCGGGAAACGCCGACGATCTCGCAGAGTTCCTCGACGGTGAAGCCGTGCAGCCCGCGCTCGACGGTCAGGCGCCGTGCGTGGCTGGTGAGCTCCCGGCGGGTGCGCTCCATGCGGCGCTCACGCGGGCCGGGCGCGGGGGCATCCGCCACCGTCTTTGCACTCTCAATCACAAAGTGCAATTATGCACGATCTTGCCCGGAGTGCAAAAACAGCCCCCGGAGCGAACTCCGGGGGCTGCCACGTTGCGGCGGGACTCAGTACCAGTTCATCGACTGCGAATGCGCCCAGGCCGCGGAGGGGCTGCCGTATCCGCGGGCGATGTAGTCGAGGCCCCACGCGATCTGGGTGGCCGCGTTGGTCTCCCAGTCGGCGCCGGCGGTGGCCATCTTGCTGCCGGGCAGCGACTGGGGAATGCCGGTGGCACCGCTGGAGGCGTTGTAGGCGGTGTACGACCAGCCGGACTCCTTCTGCCAGAGCTTCTCGAGGGCGGCGAACTGGTCGGCACCCCAGCCGTACTTCTCGGCGGCCATGGTGCGCGCGACCTCACGGGCGCCGGCCGGCGTGTTGTTGGCGGCCAGCTGCGCGGCCTCGGCGGCAGCCGCGGCGATGGCAGCCTCGTGCTCGGAGACGGCGGCCTGCACGGCGCTGATCTCCGACTGGGTCTGCTTCGTGAGGGTTGCCACGTCATCAACCGGGAGCAGCTCGAAGCCCTCCAGCGAGGCGACGGATGCCGCGAGCGGCGCCGCGTCGACCTTGCCCTCTGCGCTGGCCAGCGTCACCGCGGCAGCATCGATCGTCGCCTTGGCCGAGCTCGCGGCGTGCGCCTTGGCGATTCCGGAGTAGACACCGGCCCTCTCGCTGCGGTCGGCCGCACTGGCGTTCAGCGCAACCGTCTCCTGCAGAGCGGCGGTGTGCATTGCGACCCCGTTGATGGCGAATCCCGAGCCTGCGATCGCACCGATCGCGAGCACGCCACCGGCGAGGAGCAGCTTGCGACGCGAGCGTCGGCGCCGGGTGAGGCGATGGCGGGAGAGTTCCGCGGATTCGGCCTGGGCGGGGCTGGTGGGGTTGGCGGTTGGCGATGTCGAGAGCGAGTCGGGCTGCATAACTGGAGAGAAGTCTTTTCGTTTGGCGGCGGCGCCGGGCGGCGCAAAGCACCAAGCCTGAACCACAAAAATGTACGAAAGCTCATCTTTTGCTGGATAAAGCATCCAAACGCATGGACTTCGGAGGCCGGCGCGCAACCGGTCGAGCCGCCCGACAGCGCCCGCTCCGCCCGGCACGCTGATCGAGTAGGCCGCCCGCGGCCGCCCCAGCTGCTGATCGAGTAGGCCGCCCGCGGCCGCCCCAGCTGCTGATCGAGTGGGCCGCCCGCGGCCGTATCGAGATCCCGGCGACCTTGATCTCGATACGCTCGTTCCTCACTACTCGATCAGCGGGGTCCGTACGGAACGCACGCCGATGGAGCCACCCATGCCCGTTGATTGAGCCTGTCGAAATCCGTTGGGACGGTTTCGACAGGCTCAACCAGCGGAGGTTCTCAACCAGCGGGGTGAGGGCACGGTTTCGACAGGCTCAACCGGCGGGGGCGCTCAACCGGCGGGGCGCTCAGCGCTTGAGGCCGGGGAAGTCCTCGTCGCGCCACTCCCCGGGCGAGCGCACGCCGGCGTCTGCGGCATCCACCTCACGCTGTCGAAGCTCGACGCGGCGGATCTTGCCCGATGCCGTCTTGGGCAGCTCGAAGAACTCGATGCGGCGCACCCGCATGTACGGCGGCAGTGAGGTGCGGGCGTGTGCGAGCACCGCGAGGGCCGTCGCCTCATCGGGCGCCACGCCCGCTGCGAGGGCGATGTAGGCCTTCGTGATGTTGAGCCGCGTGGCATCCGGTGCCCCGACGACCGCGGCCTCGGCAACGGCCGGGTGCTCGATCAGGATGCTCTCGACCTCGAAAGGCGAGACCTTGTAGTCGCTGGACTTGAAGATGTCGTCGGTGCGGCCGATGAAGGTCAGCGTGCCGTCATCGGCCCGGCTGGCGACGTCGCCGGTGTGGAAGTAGCCGCCGCGCATCGACTCGCGGGTGCGGGCGTCGTCGCCGAGGTAGCCCGTCATCAGGTTCAGCGGTCGGGTGCTGAGGTCGAGGCAGATCTCGCCCTCGCCGGTCGTCGAGGGCGCGCCGGTGATCGGGTCGACGATGGCCACGCTAACACCGGGCAGCGGGTGTCCCATCGCTCCGGGGGTCAGCGGGGCGCCGGGGGTGTTGCCGATGAGCGCCGTCGTCTCGGTCTGGCCGTAGCCGTCGCGGATGTCGAGCCCCCACCACTCTCGGATGCGCGCGATCACCTCGGGGTTCAGCGGCTCGCCGGCCGAGAGCAGCTCGCGGAGCCCCCGTGGCTTCTGCCGCACCTCGCTCTGGATCAGCATGCGCCACACGGTCGGCGGCGCACAGAAGGTGGCGACGCCTGCTCGGTCGAGCTGGGCGACGAGGGCTGCCGCGTCGAAGCGCGAGTAGTTGTACACGAACACCGTCGCACCGGCGATCCACGGCGCGAAGAGGCTGCTCCAGGCGTGCTTGCCCCAGCCGGCCGAGCTGATTGCCATGTGCACATCACCGGGCTGCACACCGATCCAGTACATCGTGCTGAGGTGACCGACCGGGTAGGAGAGGTGGCTGTGCACGACCATCTTGGGCACGCTCGTCGTTCCCGAGGTGAAGTAGATCAGGGCCGGGTCCTGACTGCCGACCGTGTTCGGGATCGCGGATGCCGGCGCCGAGGCCGCGTCGGCCATGTCGAGCCAGCCGGCCGGTGCTGCCGCGCCGTCACCTGGCGCTCCGGCCGCGCCGACGCAGATGCCGCGGTACTCGCCAGACACGTCGGCGAATTTGGCGGCATCCGTCGGATCGGCGATCACGAAGCGCACGGCGGCGCGTTCGACCCGATCGGCCAGCTCGGCCGGGCCGAGCACGACCGAACTCGGCAGGATGACGGCGCCGAGCTTCAGCACGGCGAGCATCGAATCCCACAGCTCGACCCGGTTGCCGAGCATGAGCATGACGGCGTCACCGGGGCGCACACCCTCGGCCCGCAACCAGTTGGCGAGGCGGTTGGATCGTTCGCGCATCTCGGCGTAGCTGTAGCTGGCCTCGGTGCCGTCTTCTTCGACGATCCAGAGCGCGGCCGCGTCGTTGCCATCGGCGAGCACGTCGAACCAATGCTGCGCCCAGTTGAAGTCGGCGCCGACATCCGGCCAGCTGAATTCGGCGCGGGCCCGAGCGCCATCGGTGCGGAGGCCGAGGAGTTGGTCGCGGGCGGCCCGCAGTGCGATCGTTCCGGCGTGTTCGCGAGTGCTGTCGATGGCGGCCATTGTTCTATCTTGCCGCCGATTCGGGGCCCGCATCACTCGCGGGCGACGCGGGTGGCGCCGCGGCCAGGGCGATGCGGCTCTCGGCGATCCAGGCCAGGGTGGCGCGCCCGTTGTGTTCCCCGGCACTGACCGTGATCAGGGCGAAACGCTCATCGGGGTCACTGGGATCGAGCTCGGCCCTGATCTCTGCGAATGTGCGCATCTTCAGGGCCACGTCGTGCTCCATGCGATCGAGGAGCTCGAGGCATCCGTCGACGCCGAGCTTCCTGCCGAAGAAGAGTCGCAGCAGCACCCCGTTGCGGGGCGGCGCGCTCTCTGGCGCTTCTCGGAGCAACTCCGCGAGGCGCAGTCGGCCTCGATCGGTGAGCAGGTAGCGCCCGCTGTCGTCGCGCGACACCAGAGCGGCGGCCTCCAGGCGGGCGAGCGCCGGGTAGATCTGCCCGAAACTCTCGGCCCAGAAGTGGCCGACCGTCGAGAGGATCTCCGCGCGCACACGGTATCCCGACATCGGCGCGAGGGAGAGAGCGCCGAGGACGGCGAGTTCGGTCTGTGATCGCTTGGGCGCCATGCCTTGAGCATATCTGCCAGATACATTACGGTCGAGGCATGCCCATCATCGCAGCGGTCGTGGCGACCGCGATCCTCGCCGCCCTCGCCGTCTTTCAGGGCATGCTCGCGGCCGGGGCTCCGATCGGCCGATTCGCGTGGGGTGGGGCGCACACCCGGCTGCCGACCGCGCTGCGCATCGGCAGCGCCGTGTCGATCGTGCTGTACGCGCTCTTCGCCGTGGTACTGCTCGATCGCGCCTCCGTCATCTCGGTTCTGCCCGACGCGGTGAGCGTGGTGGGAACGTGGGTGCTCTTCGGCTACTTCGTGATCGGCGTCGGCATGAACGGGATCTCGCGCAGTCGCTCGGAGCGGCTCACGATGACGCCGTGCTGCCTGGTTCTGGCCGTGTTGACGCTCATCGTCGCGTTGGCCTGAGCGGGAAACAGACAAGGCCCCATCCGAGGATGAGGCCTTGTACTCTGTGCGCCCGAAGGGATTCGAACCCCTAACCTTCTGATCCGTAGTCAGATGCTCTATCCGTTGAGCTACGGGCGCATGTCAGCAATCTGGGCGAGCTAGGCGCTCAGAAGCAACTCAGTTACTATAGCCCAGCCCTCGTGGTCGCGCCAACTCGAGCAGGTTCAGCTGGCGTGTCGTGGCCACCTGACGGTACGAGGTCTCGATCAGTTCGGCGAGAAACCGCCAGTCGACGCCCGGCCCGTCGAAGTCGATTGCGAGCCATCTGGCGCTGTCGTAATAGGGCGCGTGGAAGAAGCGGGCGTCCTGCTCCAGGGCGGGGTGTTCGTCGGGGTCCGTCTTGATGACGATCGAGTACGGCCGCGTCATCGACGAGCCGGTGTGCACGAAGATCGGCTTGCGCGCTCGGAACGTCGGCCTCCCCCAGGCCTCGACCTCGACCGCCTCGGGCAGGTCCAGGCAGAGTTCGCGCACCCGCTGCACCAGCGGATCGCCCGGTTCGAAGAGCCTGGGGTGCTCCATGGCGACAGGCTAGCCGATGCCGGGGGTGACGGCATCCGTCGGCGACCAGGATCAATCGGTCGACGGATGCCGGTGTTACTGACTAGCGCTTCTTGACGTTCGTGACGGCATCGCTGTCGCGCGATGACGCGCCACTCTTCGCGCGCTTGTCGGCACGCTTCTCCTTGAGTGACCGTTCTGCCTTCTTGGCAGTGTCTTTTCGTTGAGTTTTCTCTGCCATGGTCGTGCCTCCGTCGAGAGCCACGGTGACCCTGTGCTGCTGAGGCTACGGGCAATCCCGGCGGCCGCCGACCATTCCCGGCACTCTGCCACCTTCCCCGCGCTTCAGGCCCGCTCGCCCAGCATCTCGGCGAGCACGATCTCGTTGCCGTAGACGACGCCGAGCGGGTGCGCACCCGGGCCGCCGCCGGAGACGCCGGATGCCGGGGCGACGAGCGTCGCCCCGGCATCCGGGATGGAACAGGGAGCCGCGTTACTCGGCCGAGCAGTTCGCTGCGGCCTCGACGGCTGCATCCTGAACGCCGGTGACGGCGGCGACGAGGGCGGGGTCGGCCTCTGCCTCTTCTGCGGGCGCCTCGCCGGTTGCGGCGGGAACGGTTGCGACGTAGGCGCCTGCCTCACCGAGTGCGGCGGAGAAGTCGCCGAACGCCTTGTCGGCGCCCTCGTTCTTGACGGTGCCGACGAGGGCGTTCACGCGGTCGGTCAGCTGGCCGAAGTACTCGCTCACGCTGGCCGGGTCGGCGCTGATGTCGCCGGCGAGGGTGTTGAGGGCACCGTTGGTGACGTTGCGCACCTCGGTGCAGGCCTCGACGGTGGTCGCGGGAGCCGCGGCATCGGTGCTGGCCTCTGCGGCGCATCCGGTGAAAGCGAGGGCGGCACCGAGGGTGAGTGCGGCGGTGGTGACCAGGCGGGTCGACTTCATGACTGTGATTCTCCTTGAGTGCATGCAAGCGTGGCTGAGCGCGTTGTGCCGTGGTGTGGCTGAGCGGATATGCCGTGCTGTGGCTCGCTTTAACGCGCACGGGCGCCCCGGTAAGGGCGCCCTCGTCGCTTGCGTATTCAGTCTACAGATCGCCGCCCGCGCCTCAGTCGGCGAGCGCCGGGATCACGGTCTGCTCGAACAGCTGCTGCGTCGCTCGGTCGTACGCGGCCTCCGGGAAGTAGTGGTTGGCGTAGCCGAGACCGTGCTTCTTGCGCTCCTGCAGCCGCTCGATCACCTGCTCCGGCGTGCCGACGGCGACCGAGCCCGAGCGGTAGTTCTCGTGGATGTAGGCGGCGGCGGCATCCGCCCCCACGTGCCTGGCCATGCGCGCCTCGACGGCGTTGATGCGCTCGGCGACCTCAGCCTCGGTGTCGGCGACGATCGTGTTGAAATTGGAGGAGCGGGTGATGCTGGCGAAGTCGCGGCCGATCGCGTCGCAGTGCCCACGCAGCACGGCGCTCTTGTGGTCGAACTCCGCGAGCGTTCCGGTGAAGTTCGTGTAGTCGGCGTACTGGGCCGCGATCTTCAGCGTGACCTTCTCGCCGCCGCCGGCCACCCAGATCGGGATGCCTCCCTGCTGCGGTGGCTTCGGCTGCACGATCGCGCCGCTGACCTGGTAGTACTCGCCGTCGAGCGTGGCCTCGCCGCTCGTCCACGCCTGCTTCATGATGTCGACGCCCTCGCGGAGGCGGCCGAGGCGTTCCCCGATGCCGGGGAAGCCGTAGCCGTAGGCGCGCCACTCGTGTTCGTACCAGCCGCCGCCGATGCCCATCTCGGTGCGCCCGCCGCTGATCAGGTCGACGGTCGCCGCGACCTTGGCGAGGTAGACGGGGTTGCGGTAGCTCATGCAGGTGCACATCTGGCCGATGCGCACGCGCTCGGTCACCGCGGCGAAGGCGCTCATCAGCGTCCACGCCTCGTGCGTGGCCTGATCGGTGGGCGTCGGCACGGTGTGGAAGTGGTCGTAGACCCAGATGCACTCCCACGGGCCGGCATCCGCCGACTGGGCCAGTGCCCGCATGGTGTCCCAGTGGTCACTGGGATCGATGTCGACGAGGTCGTGGCGCCAGCCCTGGGGAATGAAAGTTCCAAATCGCATGCACGGCAGTCTAGGGGCAGGAATAAGCGCGGCGCCCGGAGCGCTGCACTCGGAGTGAAACGCATCGGATTCCTCTCCTTCGGGCACTATCAGGCCATTCCCGGATCGCGCACGCGCAGCGCCAGCGACGTGCTGCTGCAATCCATCGAGCTGGCCGAGGCGGCCGAGGAGATCGGCATCGACGGCGCCTACTTCCGGGTGCACCACTTCGCCAAGCAGCTGGCCTCGCCGTTCCCGCTGCTCGCGGCGATCGGTGCACGCACCTCGCGCATCGAGATCGGAACCGGCGTCATCGACATGCGCTACGAGAATGCCCTCTACATGGCAGAGGAGGCGGCCGCAGCCGACCTGATCAGCGGCGGCCGACTGCAGCTCGGCGTCAGCCGGGGATCACCCGAGCCGGCCATGAACGGTGCCCGCACCTTCGGCTACGTTCCGCCGGAGGGCGTGACGGATGCCGACCTCGCCCGCGCGAAGACCGAGCTGTTCCGGGCCGCCATCGGCGGCGCCGGCGTCGCCGAGCCGAACCCGCAGATGACCGGCAGCTACGAACCGCTCGCGATCGAGCCGCAGTCGCCCGGCCTCTCCGACCGCATCTGGTGGGGTGCGGGCAGCCGCGCGACCGGCCAGTGGGCGGCCGAGCAGGGCATGAATCTGATGAGCTCCACCCTGCTCACCGAGGACACGGGCGTGCCATTCGACCAGCTGCAGGCCGAGCAGATCGCGATGTACCGGGCTGCGTGGGCCGAGCAGGGCTGGGAGCGCACGCCGCGCGTCTCGATCAGCCGCAGCGTCATCCCCATCACGACCGACGAGGACCGCGCATACTTCGGCGCACGCTCCAGCGAGAACCAGGACCAGGTCGGCTACATCGACGGCGGCATCGCCCGCTTCGGCAAGAGCTACACGGGCGAGCCGGACCAGATCGCGGCCGAGCTCGCCGCGGATGCCGCGGTGCAGGCCGCAGACACCGTGCTGCTCACCGTGCCGAACCAGCTCGGCGTCGACTACAACGCGCGCCTGCTGCAGACCATCGCCGACCACGTCGCGCCCGCGATCGGCTGGACACCGAATCTCGGCTAGCCGGCATCCGCTTGCAAGGAGATAGTGCGCGTGCAAGGACGTTTCCGCCCGAACCGTCCTTGTAGCCGCGCTATCTCCTTGTTTCGGCGCGAGGGCATGCCCCGGGCGTCCAACCTCGCACCGTGGACCTATTAAGTTGTGCACAATTGAATGGTGTGCGACCATAAAATCATGGCCGTGACAGATGAGATGGTGTGTTTCTCCCTCTACGCCGCCACCCGCGCGACGACCCAGGCATATCGCTCGCTGCTTGAGCCCTGGGGCCTCACCTACCCGCAGTACCTCGTGCTCGTGACGCTGTGGCTCGAGGGTGACCAGACCGTCTCCTCACTCGGCGAGCACCTGCAACTGGATTCGGGGACGCTGTCACCCCTGCTCAAGCGGATGGAACTGGGTGGACTGCTCCGGCGCGAGCGCCGGGCCCCCGACGAGCGCGTCGTCACGGTGACCGTCGGCGAACGTGGCCGCGAACTCCGCTCCGAGCTCGCCCACATCCCCGCGCGGATCGCCGCAGGCACCGGCCTGCCCGATGAACTCTCCGCGGCCGCACTGATCGACACGCTGCATCACCTCACCGAGACGATGCACGCCGTGAGCGCGCGCCCCGACACGCAGCGCATCGACACGCACTGAACCGCACACGAAAGGCACTGATGAACGTCCTCTACACCGCCGAAGCCCTCTCCACGGGCGCCGGACGCGACGGGAAGGTCGCCACGAGCGACAATTCCTTCCAGCTCGACCTCGCCATCCCCAAGGAAATGGGCGGCACGGGCGCGGGCACCAACCCCGAACAGCTCTTCGCGGCCGGGTACGCGGCCTGCTTCCACTCGGCGCTGCAGGCCGTCGCCCGCAGCCAGAAGGTCAAGCTCACGGACTCGGCGGTCGGCAGCCGCGTCGAGATCAGCCCCAACAACGAGGGCGGCTACCAGCTCGGCGTGCTGCTCGAGGTCGTCCTCCCCGGAATCGAAGCCGCCCAGGCGCAGGCTCTGACGGATGCCGCCCACCAGGTGTGCCCGTACTCCAATGCCACCCGGGGCAACATCGACGTCACCATCACGGTCTCGGAGGACTGAACAATGAACAAGGACACCATGAACACCGACGGCACCGGCACCATGCGAGCGCTCGTCCACCACACCTTCGGCGACCCCGCCGCCGTGCTGGCCGTCGAGGAACGCCCACTCCCCCAGCCCGGCCCCGGTCAGGTCCGCGTGCGCACCCTCCTCTCGCCGATCCACAATCACGACCTGTGGACCGTCCGCGGCACCTATGGCTTCAAGCCGGAGCTGCCCGCCCAGTCCGGAACCGAGGCCGTCGGCGTCGTCGACGCCCTCGGCGACGGCGTCGACCAGCTCGCGATCGGCCAGCGAGTCACGACCGGTGGCACGTTCGGCGTCTGGGCCGAGTACTTCGTGGCAAGCGCCGCGGGGCTGATCCCCGTGCCCGACGCGCTGTCAGACGAGATCGCCGCGCAGCTCGTCTCCATGCCGTTCAGCGCGCTCAGCCTGCTGCACTCGCTCGACCTCCACGAGGGCGACTGGATGATCCAGAACGCAGCGAATGGAGCCGTCGGCCGCATGGTCGCCCAGCTGGGCGCCGCCCGCGGCATCAACGTCGTCGGCCTCGTCCGACGCGCTGACGGCATCGAGGAGCTCCGTGCCCAGGGGATCGAGCGGATCATCGCCACCGACAGCCCCGACTGGCGTGAGCAGCTCACCGCGCTCACCGGCGGTGCCCCGATCCGGGTCGGCATCGACTCCGTCGGCGGGCGCGCGGCCGGCGATGTGCTCTCGGCTCTCGCCGTCAACGGCACCCTCGTCGTCTTCGGAGCCATGGCCTCGCCGACGCTCGAACTCGCCTCCGGCGACGTCATCTTCAAGCAGGCCACGGTCAAGGGCTTCTGGGGCAGCGTCGTCAGCCGCGAGATGCCGGCCGAGCTCCGGGGCCAGCTCTTCCAGGAGCTGATCGCGCGCGTGCTCGATGGCTCGATGACCCTGCCCGTCGCTGCGAGCTACGCGTTCGGCGACATCACGGCCGCCGTTGCGGCGAGCGCCGAGCCCGGCCGTGTCGGCAAGGTGCTGCTGCACCCGTAACCGGCGCCGCGGCATCCGCTTTCAGGAGATAGTGCCCTCACAAGGATGATTCTGGCCGAATCGTCCTTGTGAGGGCGCTATTTCCGTTTGTGGGGTGGCCGCGCTCCACCTCATGGTTGCCCTCAGATTCGAAGAGGTATAATGTCATACTGCTGCCGACATCGGCCACTGTAGACAAGGAAGTCAACTATGAGACGCAACCACCTGGCCACCATCGGCCTCGCCATCGGTGCGGCAGGCACCCTCCTCCTTGCGGGCTGCGCGGCCCCGCCCGCCGCGGACGGCGCACCGGACACGGCATCCGCCTTCGTGCCGTGCGTGGTGTCGGACCTCACCGGATTCGACGACAAGGACTTCAACCAGCTCAGCTACGAGGGCGTCGTCGCCGCCGCGGATGAACTCGGTGCATCGACGAAGCGCGCGGAATCGGCCTCAGAAGACCAGTACGCCGGCAACATCTCCGGCCTCGTCGACCAGAACTGCAACCTCATCGTCACCGTGGGCTTCGCGCTCGCCGCCGCAACACGCGATGCCGCGGTGGCGAGCGAAGACATCGACTTCGCGCTCGTCGACAGCACGCTGAGCGATGAAGAGGGCAACCCCGTGGAGCTGCCCAACGTCAAGCCGATCCTCTTCGACACGGCTCAGGCCGCTGCCCTCGCCGGCTACCTCGCCGCCGGGGTGTCTGAAACCGGCATCGTCGGAACCTACGGCGGAATGGGCTTCCCCTCTGTCACCGTCTTCATGGACGGCTTCGCCGACGGGATCTCGCTCTACAACGAGGAGCACTCCGCCGACGTGAAGCTCGTCGGATGGGACAAGGAGGCCCAGAACGGGCTGTTCGTCGGCAGCTTCGATGACCAGAACAAGGCGCGCGCGATCACCGAGGGCCTGCTCGACCAGGGCGTTGACGTGCTCATGCCGGTCGCCGGAACGCTGTTCCAGGCATCGGCATCGGTCGCCGACGAGCGCGACGCCAGCCTCGCCGTCATCGGCGTGAACGGCGATGCCTTCGAGACGACGCCGCAGTTTCGCGAGTACTACCTGACCTCCGTTCTGAAGAACCTCACGACGGCCACCAAGGAAGTGACGCTTGCCGCGGCATCCGGCGACTTCTCCGCGACCCCCTATGTCGGCACCCTCGAGAACGACGGCGTCGGGATCGCACCGACCCACGACTGGGAGGAGCGCATCGATCCCGCGCTCCTCGCCGAGGTCGAGCAGCTGAAGGCCGACATCATCTCGGGCGACGTCGTCGTGGAGTCGCAGTCCTCCCCCCGCGTGTGACCGCAACCCCATCCAGAACGTGCACCAGCCACACAGCACGGCACCTACACAGCACGGCACCTACACAGCACAGAAGGGCTTCATAGTGACTGACTCCACCGTGGTCTCGAAAGACACCGTCGGCCTTGGCGAGCGCCAGTATCACATCGGAATCGCACCGGGAGAGGTGTCGACGGTCGCGCTGCTTCCCGGCGACCCATTCCGGGTTCCGATGATCGCCGAGTTCCTGAGCGATGTGAAGACCATCGCCCACCAGCGCGAACACCTGACGATGACGGGCACATACAAGGGCAAGCTCATCACGGCCACCTCGACCGGCATGGGGTGCCCGTCCACGGCGATCGCCGTGGAGGAGCTGGTGCGCGTCGGCGTCACCTCGCTGATCCGGGTCGGGTCGTCGGCCGGGCTGCAGCCGGGCGTCAAGCCCGGTGACCTGCTCATCAGCGAGGGCACGCTGCGCAACGACGGCACCACCGCCGCCTACGCGCATCCGGGATACCCGGCGGTTCCCGACCTCGGAATCGCCATGACGCTGGCCGAGGTCGCCCGCGAGCTCGCGGTCGGCACAGACAGTGCGGTGCATTCCGGGCTCAACGTGTCAGACGACGCCTTCTACGCCGAGACGCCGGAATGGATCCGGGAGCTGAACGGCCTCGGCATCCTCAACGTCGAGATGGAGAGCTCCGCGCTCTACGTCGTCTCGCGGTTGCGGGGCGTTCGCGCCGGCATGATCTGCGCGGCATCCAGCAACCTCTACGACGGCACGAGCCTGTACTCCGGCGTGAAGGAATCGTTGAAGGCCGGCTGGATGAAGAGCATCGAGGTGGCGCTCGAGACGGCCGTCAGGCTCGACCTCTGAGCTCGGTACCGAGATGGAAGGGGCACCGTCGCGATGCGACGGTGCCCCTTCCGCGTTGCCAGCGCCGGGCCCGCCTACCCGGCGCTGGACTGGCGGACGGCGATGTGGCCGACGGCAGCGGTGATCGCGCACTTGGCGAGGTAGACCGGCTTGCCGTTGAGCTCGGCCGTCTGGGTGAGCAGGAGCACCGGATCACTGGCCTTCACGCCGAGTTGTTTGGCGCGCGTCGCACCCGCAACGCTCGCGGTGATGCGGCATTCGCCGGAGCTCAGCGCGAGCCCGGTCTGCTCGAGGACGCTCTGCAGCACCGTCGCGTTCAGGCCGGCGGCATCCGGCATCGTCTGGGCGACCGCACCGGCGAAGCCGTCCCGATCATCATCGGCCGGAAGGTACTCCTGGATGATCGCGATCGGCGAGCCATCCCGCGAGACGATCGCTTCCCTGAACCACATCTGCGAGCCCAATGGGATGCCGAGGTTGCTGACCACGAAGTCGGTCGCCTCCTGCATGGTCACCTCGACCCCCTGCACCTGGACGACGCTGTCCCCCTCGGCGAGAACCTGGTCGAATGGGCGGAATTCCTCGAGTCCGACGTACGGGATCGCATCGGCGACGAATCGCCCGACTCCGCGCCGCGTCAACGTCAGACCGTCTTCTTCGAGCAGCATCAGTGCCTCTCGCACGACGGTCCTGCTCACCCCGAGCGCGACGCCGAGCTCGGTCTCGCGCGGCAGCGCCGTGCCCATCGGGAAGACGCCGCTGCGGATGCCGTGCGCGATGCGCGAGTAGACGGCGACGCGAAGTGGCTGGCCCGGCGAGGTCAGCAAGGGCTTTTCGAGGTACTGCGACGGGCTGATGCTCACTGATACTCCTACTGTCGTAAGGCGCAACCGGTGCGACTAGCACCCATTCTCCCTGTCAAACGGCGAGATCGTGCACAGCCGGCTCGTGGCGTCACCCCCGCGCCCGCAGGAACGCCGATCTTAAAGGTATAATGTTATACCCGTCCGTTCAGCCGCTGAACCGGCGACATCGACAACGAGGTGGATCTTGGACGAAGCAGTGCGCGACAACCCGATCGAGACGAAGCGCTTCGCCGCGCGCGAGCTGGCGCGCTTCGTGCGGTGGGACTACTTCCCCGTCGCGTTCATCGGCAGGCTCCCCTTCGCGATGACCATCGTCGGCGTGCTCACGCTCGTCGCCGGCGTCAGGGGCTCGATCGCCGACGCCGGACTCGCAGCGGCGAGCGCCGGAATCGCCACTGCGATCTTCGGGACGATGAGCGGTGGCCTCGCCGATCGCTTCGGCCAACGCTGGGTGCTCCTCTCCTGCTCCGCACTCAACGCCTGCGCCATGCTGCTCTTCGTCTGGCTGAGCTACTCGGCCGTGCCGGCCTGGGGGCTGGCGGTCGGAGCGGCACTTGTCGGCGCCAGCGTCCCGCAGGTCGGGCCGTTCTCCCGCTCGCGGATGGCCGCCTTCGCGGGGGCGCTCAGCCACCCCCGTCGCGATCGGGCGCTCTCCATGGTCATGAGCTACGAATCGGTCGCCGATGAGGCATCGTTCGTGCTCGGGCCGGTGCTGGTGGGACTGCTGGCGAGCCTGATCGCACCGTGGGCGCCGCTCGTGGTTGCCGCGGCTGTCACGGCAAGCGTCGTGGTCGCCTTCGCCACACACCCCTCCGCCACCGCCAGCACACCGAGCCACGCCCGCACGGTGCCGCCAGGGCGCCTGTTCACCCCGCAGATCATGATCCTCGCCGTCGCGATGTTCCTCGTCGGCGGGATCTTCGGCTCCACGCTCACGGCGTTGACCGCGTTCATGCACACTTTCGCGGCCGAGTCACAGACCGGAATCCTGTACGGAGCAATGAGCGTCGGCGCCATTCTCTCCGCGCTCGGGGTCGCGGCCCTGCCCGCACGATTCACCATCGCCAGCCGGTGGCTCGTCTTCAGCGGCATCGCCGTGCTCGGCGTCGCCGCGATCGTGCTCGCAACAACGATCGTGTCGATGGCCGTCGCGCTCTTCATCACGGGCGTCGGCGTCGGTGCGGTGCTTGTCTCCCTCTTCACACTCGGCAGCCAGGCGGCGATGGCCGGGCGCTCAACCGTCGTCCTCACCATGCTCCAGAGCAGCCTGACCGTCGGCCAGGCACTGGTCACCGCCGCGGTGGGGCTGCTCGTGGAGGCCAACGGGGCACACAGCGGCTTCCTGATCACCGCCGGCGTCGCCGCGGCGCTCACGCTACTGGCCGTTGCCGGCCGGCGCCAGTTCGGCAGCCGCTAGAGCCGGGCGTGCAGCGCCTTCCGGGTCGCATCCTCCATGAACGCGACCCGCACACTGTCTGCGGCGAGCCGCACCATGTCGGCCGCGTCGAATCCGAGGCGAGATCGCATGATCGCGTCTTCCGCGCTCAACAGTGAGCCGGTCTGTCGCGGGTTGTCGTCGCCGAGCACCACGGGGATGCCGGCGGCCCGCAGCCGCGCGGCCGGGTGGGCGTCGAGCGTGGCGATCGCCCCTGTGAACACGTTCGAGCTCGGGCACACCTCGACGGCGAGTCCCGCGTCGACCACCTGGGCGAGCGCGGCGTCATCGTCGACGATGTGGGCACCGTGTCCGATTCGGGAGACCCCGAGCAGACGGGATGCCGCGACCGCCGCGGATCCGGGGGCCGCCTCCGCGGCGTGGCAGGTGAGGCCGAGGCCCGCGGCCCCTGCGATGGCGAACGAGTCCACGAATGGCCGAAGGGCGGGGAACAGCAGCTCGTCACCGGCGAGGTCGAAGCCAACGACGCCGCGTCCGGCGCGGCGCGCTGCGGCGCGAGCCACCCGCTCATTCGTGTCGGCGTCGTGATGGCGCAGCGCCGCGACGACGACGCCGGCCGGCATCCCCGTCTCCGCCACACCGTCCGCGACACCGTCGCAGACGGCGGCGATGACGGCATCGAGGTCGAAGCCGTCTCGCACGTGCGTCGCCGGGCCGAAGCGGAGCTCGAGGTAGTCCTCACCATCGGCCGCGGCATCCTCGACCGCCTCGCGTGAGATGCGTCTGAGTGCCTCCGCGTTCGCGAAGAATGGGTACGACGCCGCCACCTTCTGCAGGTAGACGGTCAGATCCGCTGGGACGTCGAGCTCGAGGGCCCTCCCCCAGTCGCGCCTGGCATCGGGCAGGCCCAGTTGCACGGCGAGCTCACCGGCCGTGGCCGGGCGGATCCGCCCCTCCAGGTGCGTGTGCAGATTGATCAGCATGGCGTCGCCCTACGCGAGCTGCGTGGCGCCGGTGATGCTGCCGACCAGGTGCGCACCGAGGCTGCGGTCTGTGGCCAGGACGACCCGCACGGTCGCGCCCGGCGAGTCCCGCTGGCCCAGCCGTTGGCCGCGCAGGTCGCAGATCACCTGTCCACGACCGGGGCCCGCGCTCGTATCGACCTCGACGGGCACAGCCGGGTTGCGCGTTGCCCGCACACCGCCGACCGCGATCGCGGCGGCCAGCGGGTCGTGCAGTGCGCAACTGCGCACCCCATACTCCGGGAGGTAGAAATCAAAGTAGTGGTCAAGCATCTGCCCGAGCGCGCGGGCGAGCGGATCGCGTGAGTCGAGCAGCGCTTGTCGATCGGCCTCGTCGAGGCGATTCTCCATCGTCACATCCAGTGGCACGAGCGTGAGGGGCCATCCTGCACTGAGCGTCAGCTGCGCCGCCTCCGGATCGTTCCAGATGTTCGCCTCGGCCACTGCCGTCACGTTTCCGGGCGCCAATGCGGCGCCGCCCATGCTCGTCACCGCGACAATGCGGGTGGGGAGAGTCGGGTCCATCGCGAGCGCGAGCGCGAGGTTGGTCAGCGGGCCGACCGTGACTATTCGCAGCGCTCCGGCATGAGTGTGCGACAGGCGGATCAGGAGTTCTGCGGCGGATTCCCGCTCCGGCCGGCGCTCCGCATCGGCGATCTGCACGCCGCCGATGCCATTCACACCGTGAATCTCGGGAACGCCGCCGTCGTACCGCCCATTCAGTGGGTCGTGCGCTCCGATCGCCACAGGAACATCCGTTCGCCCCGCGAGTTCGAGCAGGGCCAGCGAGTTGCGGGCAGCCTGGGCGGCATCGGTGTTCCCGCTGACGGTGCCGACGCCGACGAGGTCGACATCGGCCGAGCTCAACAGGTAGGCGAGGGCGAGTGAGTCATCGATTCCGGTGTCGCAGTCGAGGTAGATCGGGTGGGGTGCGTCATCCGTGTGGCGGTTCATGCCTCGTGTGCTCCAAGCGTCGGTGTTGAAGTACGATGTTATACCTCAGCATGGCCGTGGGCAAGGCTGCGCTGGCACGACGGCCGGGCACAGTGACACCAGCCCACTCGGCAGCTGCCGACGCCAAGGCGGTGCAGCGATCACCGGCTGAGATCGACGTCGCGCGAGATGAGAACCCCGCGATAGTCACGGTGCCGAGCCCAGCCCAGTGCGACCACGACGAGCACGACGCCGTCTCCCGGCCGCACCGGATCGAACTGCGGGAATGCCGCTGCGTATGCTTTTGCGCAGCGTTCGAGCTCCGCGCCGCCGGCGATCGAGGCCGCGCCCTCGCACTGCAGGGTGGTGCCGTCCGCTCCGCCGATCACCACGGCCAGGCGCCCGTCACGGAGGATGTTCGCGACCTTGCGGGAGTCGGAGCGGGCGTTGAAGACCAGCTCACCCCTGTCCGTCGCGGTGAGATCGAGGTAGGCCGCCTGCGGGGAGCCGTCTTCGGCCACTGAGGCCACCACGCCGCTGCCGATGCCGCGCACGTAGGCGACCATGTCGGAGAGTTCCATGGCTACATCGTAGGGATGCCGGGCGCGGCCGCCGCGGCCTGGCGCGCCTCAGTATGCGCGGCGTCCGATCACAAGGAAACAGTGCGGTTTCTAGGATCGTTCCGTCGCTGCCGTCCTTGCAAACTCCTGAGGTCCTTACACGGCTCTCCCTGAGGGGCGGATCTAGCGGCGCGAGAGCAACGAGGTGACTTGCAGGCGTCCGCTGTGAATCCAGACGTCGGAGTACTCAACTGGGCGGTCGTCGGCGAGATACGTCACCTGTTGCAGGTACTGCACAGGTGAGCCGACCTCGAGGTTCAGTTCTGCCGCAACATCAGCCTCGGCCGCCTGCGCGCTGAAGGTGCGCCGTGCCGCGGCGATCTTGAGGCCGTACGCTCCCTCGAGCGTGCCGAAGAGACTCGCCGAAGTGAAATCGACCTTCTCGATGCCCGGTGCGAAATCGGTACGCACATAGTTGAAGAGCAGGGCGACCGGCCCGCGATCGGTACTACGCACACGAACGAGCTTCAGTACCGAACCGCCGGCCGGAACATCGAGAAGGGCAGCGATGGGCCGCGGCGGATCAACGAGCGTGCATTCGATGACCGTCGTCGTCGTGACGATGCCCTGGTTGGCGAAATCCTCGGAGAGTGTGCTGAGCTTCTGGGCGATGGCGGGTTCGATCGTCGTGGATGTCACGAATGTTCCGCGGCCCCGCACCTGGCGGAGCAGCCCTTCTTCGATGAGGGTTGTGAGGGCGCGCCGCAGAGTGCCGCGGCTCACACCAAGCTCTTGGGCGAGTTCCGGCTCGCTCTTCAGCCGGTAATGCGCCGGCCACTCGCCGGAGGCTATCCGCGAACGGATGCCTTCAGATATCTGCGCGTGGATGGCGACGGGGGCGTCGCGATTGATCACTGCGCTCGGCGTGGTGGTCACGGAACTCCCTCAATACTTGATAATGCTTACCACCGCCCCGACTGTTTGCACAATCGGGGCGGCGGACGGTGGACTAGTAGCTCGTCGTGTTCTCGTCGCTCGAGTCGGTCACGATGGCGATACCGGCACTTGTTCCCAGCAATACGGCTCCGGCGCGCAACAGTTCGAGGCCCTGAGCGTATCCCTTGATTGAGCCGGACGCCTTGACGAGCACGCCGTCACGGGCCCGGTCGACGAGGAAGCGGATGCTTGCCGGGTTGGCAGTCTCAATTTGGCCGCTGCTCGCATTCTTGAGATAGGAGGCGCCCGCCTCCATCGCAAGTTCGACGGCCGCTTCCTTCTCGGCATCCGAGAGCAGGGGCAGCTCGAGCATGACCTTCACCGGTATGCCGGATGCGCGCACGACGCCGGCAATGTCTTCGCGGAACTCGTCGAACATGCCGCTCTTCAGCCAGCCGAGCTGCACGCCGATATCGAGCTGGGTCGCGCCCAGGCGCGCGATCTCGGCGGCTTCCGCGGCCTTTCCTGCGCTCGTCATGACACCCACGGTCGGGAAGTCGAGAGCGGATGCGATGCCGATGCCTGTCCCGGCGAGCTCGGCGGCGACGAGCGGCACCCACGACGCGGGGACCATGGCCGCGTTAAATCCGTAGGAGATGGCCTCCTGAGCGTGCGCGATCATCTCCTCGCGCGTCGATCCGACGTCGATCTTGGTGTGCTGGATGAACGGGGCCATCTCGCTGGGCGTGAGCGTGAGCTCGGAGCGGGTTGTTGTCTCGGTCACTTGATTCTCATTTCTGTCGTAGCTGTTTGGCATGTACACATGCGCGGGGTGGGCGCCGATGGCGCCCGGGGTCAGAGCTTGGAGGCGTAGTAGTCGGGGGCGACGACGCCATCGCCGCCGAACCATCGGGGAACGTCGACGCCGCAGTACAGGCCGATGTTTCCCCACGGTTCAAACGCCCCGGTGCGCACGATGACTTTGGCCTGCCCGGCGAGTTCGCCGAGCACCTCGGAATGAGTGCGACTGGAGAACTCGGCGTCGATGAAGCGCTGCTGCAGCCACTCGTCGAGACGCGGGTTGTTGCGCGATACATCTTCGGCGCGCACTACGCCCTCCACGACGATCTCGTTCGCGATCAGATCGATGACGGTGCGCAGGTCGGGGAGGTTCTCCGCGATGGCCAGGTCGATGCGGTGCGCCCCCCTGGGAATCGGGAACCCGGCGTCGACGACCAAGATGAGGTCGGTGTGGCCGAGGGTGCCGAGTGCGCCGCTCAGTTCGGCATTGAGAATGCCATTGCGCTTCATGTCGGTCCTTTCAGGTGGTGATGGGTGGTGGGGTCAGGCTGTGGGAACACCGGCGCCGGTGGCGAGGGTCATGATCGACTCCTCCGTGGCGAAGGCGGTGTCGACGATGCCCACGAGGCGCCCCTCGCTGAGGACGGCGATGCGATCAGTGATCGTCAGGAGCTCCGGGAGGTCCGATGACGAACACAGCATCGCGACACCGCGCTCAGAGAGCGCGAAGAGCTGCTCGTAGATCTCGGCCTTTGCGCCGACATCGACGCCGCGCGTCGGCTCGTCCAGCACGAGAACCGTCGGCTCGATCGCAAGCCAGCGGGCGAGCATGGCCTTCTGCTGGTTACCGCCAGAGAGGTTCGTGATGGGTTGATCGATCGTCGCGGTCTTCACACGGAGTGCGCGTGCGCGCTCGCCCGCGCCGCGATCGAACGCGGCGCGGCGCACGAGACCGAGGCGGCTCAGCGTGCGGACCGTGAGCACTCCGATGTTGTCGCCGACGCTCATCGTCGTGAGCAGCCCCTGGGCTCTGCGCTCCCCGGGCACGAATGCGAGCTTGGCCGCGACGCTCGCGACCGGACTGCGATTCTCGTATTCGGCTCCGGAGAGCGCGACTGTTCCGCCCACACCCTTTTCCGCTCCGAAGATGTTGTGCAGCAACTCGACCCGACCGGAGTCGGGCAGGCCTGCGACTCCGAGGATCTCTCCCGGACGCACCTCGAAGCTGATGTCGGAGTGCCGTCGCCCAGTCAACCCGCTCACCGCGAGGGCCGGGACGGGGGCGTGCTCACCCACACCGCGCCCGCGCAGCTCTGCCCTACTGGTGAACTGGCCCAGCTCGCGCCCGACCATGGCAGCGACAGCCTGTTCCGGAGTCGTCTCCGAGCGCCGCCAGGACGCAACGTGACGGCCGTCGCGCAGCACCTCAATCTGGTCGGCGAGGGCAAACACCTCCGGCATCCGGTGGGAGACATAGAGCAGGGTGGTGCCTGCTGCCTTGAGTCTGGCCATCAGCGCGAAGAGCCGGTCGGCTTCGGCCGGAGTGAGCATGGCCGTCGGCTCGTCGAGGATGAGCACGCGGCAGCCGCGGGCGATCGAGCGGGCGACGACCACGAGCTGCTGGGTGGCCATATCGAGCGTGCGCACCGCTGCGTTCGGGTCGAGACGCAGTTCGAGCTCGTCGAGCAGTTCAATGGTGCGCTGCACCATCTTGCGCTTGGACGGGAAGACCCGGTTGCCCGGCTCGACGCCCGCAAGAATGTTCTCGGCGACCGTGCGATCCGGCAACAGCGAGAGCTCCTGCGGGACGATCGCAACACTGTGCTCCGTGAGCATCGTGTTGGGGTCGTAGGAGTCGACCTCGCGGCCGAACAGGGTGACGCTCCCGCCACTCGGCGGCTGCAGACCCGCGAGGATCTTGAGCAGTGTCGACTTGCCGGCGCCGTTCTCTCCGAGGAGCGCGGTCACTTCGCCGGCCGGAACGTCAAAGCTCACGTCTTCGAGAGCACGCACGGGCCCGAAGCTGCGACTGAGGCCGCGGATCCGGATCGCAGGCTGAGCGGCCTCAGTCGATGACTGCGTGTCCTCGTGAGCGCCGAGGGGTGGGAGCGTTGTCATCAGCCCTCCACCGTTGCTTCGCCGAGGTTCTCCTTCGTGATGAACTGCGCACCCGTGTCGACGCCGCTGATCACGGTGCCTGACGTCAGGAAATCGTGGAGCACCTTGACGGCCTGGTATCCCTGTTCGGAGGGATTCTGGCTGATGGTGAACGTCACGACACCGTTCCCGACGAACTCGGCGGTCGACGGCAAAAGGTCGAAGCCGACCATCGTGATCTTCCCGGTGTTACCGGACTGCTGGATCCACTGTGCACCCGCGGTGGTCGAGCAGCAGTCGAGTCCCGCGATCGCAACGACGTCCGAGTGACCGGCCATCGTCGACTCGACGGTGTTGTACGCGGCGTTCGGCTCGTTGCCGACGTTCACCGGGCCGACAATCTCGAGCGAGCTGCCTTCGAGGCCGGCCTCGAATCCGCTGAACCGCTCGTGCGACCAGCCGGCTCCGGTGTCGAGGGAGAACACGACGACTTTGCCCGTCGCGCCGTCGCCGAGTGCCGCGACGAGCTCCTCTGCCTGGGACTGCCCGGAACCCTTGAGGTCCTGGCCGACGAAGCCCATCTGCTGCGAGTCAGGGTTGTCGGTGTTGAAGGAGATGATCGGGATGCCTGCGTCATGGGCCTGCGCGATCACGGGCTTCAGGGCGTCGCTCGATGCCGACGAGACGGCGAGAGCGTCGACGGACTTCTGCTGGATGAGCGTCTGCAGCTCCGAGACCTGCTTGGCTGCGTCGCCTCCCGTCGGCCCGATCAATTGCACATCGGCGCCGAGTTCCTCACCGGCACGCTCCATGCCCTCGCTGATGGGCGTCGCGAATGCGAGCGACGGGTCGTGGTAGCTGAGCTTGATGCGCAGCGGCTCGCCGGCGTCGATTCGCTCCTGGATGTAACCCGCGAGGTGGAAGCTGCCGTCCGCGGCCGCTCCGTCGTTTCCCGAAGTGATGGCACCGCATCCGCTCAGAGCGAGCGCGGCGGTCGTGACGATGGCTCCGGCCGCGAGTAGGCGGCGGGTCGTGGTGCGAATGGACATCAAATTCTCCTTTGGTTGTGTCCGGGCATGGGTGTCGTACTGGAGGGAGCTCGGCCACTCGACCGGACCTCCTCGTGAGCGTCGGGTGCGATGCTCAGGCTTTCGTCTTGCGCTTGCGCTGCCAGGTATCGGCCGCAACGGCGGCGACGATCACGAGGCCGGTGACGACGGTCTGCCAGAAGGACGAGATCCCATTGATGTTGAGGATGTTCTGCAACAGGCCGATGAAGGCGACTCCGATGATGGTGCCCCACATCGTCCCCGAGCCGCCGAACAGTGCCGCGCCGCCGATGATCACCGCCGAAATGACGGTGAGCTCGAGGCCGGTGCCCGTCACGCCCTGAACGTAAGACAGGAACGAGAGTCCGAGAACGCCGGCAATGGCCGCCGTGAGACCGGAGAGCACGAAAGCCGTGAGCTTCACGGACTTCACGTTGATGCCGACGAGACGGGCTGCCTCCTGGTTACCGCCGACCGCGTAGGTGTTGAAACCGAGGCGCGAGCGGGAGAGCAGCACGACCCCGATGGCCGCGATCACCGCGAAAATGATGAGCTGCATGGGCACGACTCCGAACAGGCGTCCCTGGCCGAGCAGGGTGAACTCCGCAACGCCCGGCTGCGCCGCGCTCAACGAGATGGGCGCTCCGTCGGAGATCAACAGGGTGACACCGCGGAAGACGCTCAGGCTGCCGAGAGTGACGATGAAGGACGGTACCCCGAGCATCACGACCGCGAGACCGTTGAGCACACCGGCGACGACGCCGACACCGAGTCCAATCAGGATGGCGACGGGCCAGGCGATCCCGGCGGCGATGGCCATGCCCGTCGAGATTGCCGAGAGGGCGTAGATCGAGCCGACTGAGAGGTCGATCTCACCATTGATGATGACGAAGGTGGCCCCGATCGCCATGATGCCGATCTGCGAGATCTGCTGCCCGACGGAGAGGAGGTTTCCCGACTGGGCGAAGTTCGGCGACAGTACCGCTCCGAGAATGAAGAGCAGCACAAGGGCGGCGAAGACCCCGGCCTCTCGCGCATGCAGGAACTTGCGGAAGTCGAAGGACGCTTTCGGCGCCAGCACAGAGGTCGCGGTCATCGGGTCGATCCAATCTCGGAGTTCAGCTGCTCGCGGGTGGGGAGGGAGGGGATCACTCCAGCGATCGTGACGGCATGGGCGCCGGCAGCGGCGGCGAAGACCGCCGCTTCACGCAGGGAACGCCCCTCGGCGATCGCCACCGCCAGCGCCGCTGTGAAAGCGTCGCCCGCCCCGGTCGTGTCGACGACGGTCTCGACACGCAGCGCAGGAACGTCGGTCGTTCCCTCGGCGTCGGAGACGAGCGCCCCACGCCCGCCGCGGGTGAGGATGGCCAGACCGCCCGTGCGGCGTCGGAGTTCGGCGATGAGCTCCTCATCGCTGAGGCCGTGATGAGGGTTGAGTCCGAGAATCACGGGAGCCTCGGTCTGATTGGGTGTGATGATGTCGACGAGCGGCCAGATTTCATCGGGCAGCGCCTGAGCCGGAGCCGGGTTCAACAGCGTGCGCGTGCCGAGCTCCCGTGCGATGCGCAGCGCCGCAGTCACCGCGGGGAGCGGGATCTCCATTGATACGACCAAGATGTCTGCGGCGGCGATCTCGGCCCGGAAAGGCTGGATCGACCGTGCATCCAGTTCGTCGAGGGCGCCGGGCGCGATTGAGATGCAATTCTCGCCCTTCGGGTCGACGAGAATGAACCCCACCATGGTTGCGCCGGATGCCGTGACGACGTGCTCGGCTGCGACACCCTCGTCGCGCCAGAGGGCACGGGCTGAGCGGCCGAAATCATCGTCGCCGATGGCCGTCAGGAAGGAGACGTCAGCACCGAGGCGGGCGGCGCCGATGGCCTGGTTGGAGCCCTTGCCACCCGGCCCTTCGTGGAACGAGCCGCCAGAGACGGTCTCGCCTGGGGCGGGGACGCGCGGAACGCGCATGGTGAGCCCGACACCGTAACTACCGACAACTGCAATCTTCATTGATTCGAACCGAACTTCTTTGTACGTGGACAACTATGAACATGGCGAGTATATGTTCATGGTTCTCCAGATGTCAATGCGCCCCCTCCGAACCGTGCGGTGCGCCTTACATCCGGATCGTGGCGTTCGTGTTTGCCTGCCCGCGACCAGGCCGCTCCGACGGCGTAGATCCGAACCGGCTCGGTGAATCCACTCGCCGCGGCGCACGTCAGCACGCGCGGCATCCAGCCGTAAGGAAACGGTGCGTTCATGAGGACGGGGCGGCGGATGGCGTCCTTGCATGCTCGCGAAGTCCGTGCGCGGCACGGCCGCAGCAACGCAAAAACCCCCGCCGAAGCGGGGGTTTTTCACAAGTGCGGAACCGGTGGGATTTGAACCCACGGTACCCATTAAGGGTACTCCACCTTAGCAGGGTGGTGCACTAGGCCGAACTATGCGACGGTTCCGTGGTGCTCACCGAGGCGAACACACGACGACAATCATAACCGCTTTTTGCGGGTGGTTATGACCACCGGTGAATCCAGCTTAGCCGCCGGACGCCCTACTGGTCGTCCAGTGTGCGACCGTTCGAGCAGGTGTACTGGTCGGCGCTCTGCCCCTTGACGGAGTCCAGCATGACCGGCGCGGCCGGGTCGACGGGCGCAGCGGGGTCGACCGGTGCGGCGGGATCGACCGGCGCGGCCTCCACGGTGACATCCGGGCTGAGGATGGAACCGCCGGTGTCGCCCCCAAGGGCGATCGGCTGGTCGGCAGCGAGCGCAGCGAAGAGCGCGTCGGCTGCCTCGTAGTTCGGCTCGACGCCACCCTCGACGCCGCCCGTCGGGTACTGCACGAACTTGATCTGGTCGAGCGGGATGTCCTTGAGGGCCATCGCCATCGCCACCAGGTTGTCGACGTTCTGCAGCTGATCAGAGAGGACGACGTTCGACAAAGCGGCCTTGGCCAGCGAGTACAGCTTGGCGGGGTTGCTGAGGGTGTCGGCGCTCTTGACGGTGCGCATCAGGGAGGAGAGGAAGACCTGCTGGTTGCTGATGCGGGTGAGGTCGCTGCCGTCGCCGACGCCGTGTCGGGTGCGGAGGAACTGCAGCGCGTCCCAGCCCTGGAGTTCATGCTCACCCGGGTCGAGGAACAGTCCGGTGTACTCGTCTTCGATGCGTTCGGCAATACAGACCGGAACGCCGCCGACGGCCGTGCTCATTTCGATCACGCCGCTGAACTGCAGCTCAGCGGCGTACGGGATCTCCATGCCGGTCAGTGCTTCGACCGTCTCAACGGTGCAGGGGAGGCCGCCGTACATCAACGTCGTGTTGATCTTCTGGTAGCTCATCGACGCGAACGGCTCGTCCGGGTTCTCCGGGTCGGGGCAGGACGGGATCGGAACGAAGGTGTCGCGCGGGAAGCTCACCACGGTGGCGTTGGAGTGGTCCGCCGAGATGTGCAGCAGCATCGTGACGTCGTTGAGGTTGCCCGTCTCGTCGTCACCGCCGAAGACCGGGTCCTGGCCTGCGCGGCTGTCGCTGCCGACGACGAGCACATTGACGCCACCCTCCCACGCGCCGATCTTGGGGATCGGGGCGGGGGTGTCGTCGCCGACGAGCGTCACACCGGGCTTCACGCTTTGGGACAGGTCGTAGGCGGCGATCGCCGCGACGGAGACGCCGCTGACCATGACGACGGCGAGCGTCGCCGCGAGAACCTTGGCGATGGTGGCGAAGGGGTTCGACTTCTTCAGTCGACCGTGCCTGGCGATCGTCGGCGTCTTCATTGCCCGACGAGAGCGGGGGCGCAAATCTTCGCTCACTGACATCCCTTCATTGGTTTTCGAGGCACGAGGCCTGCGAAACACGTAGTGCGGAGGGCGTGGGATTCGAACCCACGAATGCTTTCACATCACCAGTTTTCAAGACTGGCTCCATCGGCCGCTCGGACAGCCCTCCCGGTCATTCCCTCACACCGTCGCTGGCGAGCCACGGCGAAAAAAGAAGCGAACAACGCACGATTCTAGCCGATAGCAGGATTTCCAGAATGACAGTCGTTTCTGCGAGCCCGCTGGAGAAGGCTGTCAGTTGCCTGAAACGAAGGCCTCGAGCACCCTGGCGAGGCCGTCATCCTCGATGGCGCCGGTGGTTTCGCCCGCGGCATCCTTCACCTCATCGGGCGCCTGCCCCATGGCGATGGCGCGGCCCTCTGCGCCGGCCCACTCGAACATGTCGATGTCATTGCGGCCGTCGCCGGCGACCAGCACCCGGGAGCGCGGGATGTCGAGCGCTGCCCGCACCCGCTCAAGCGCCGTGGCTTTGTTCACGCCCTCCGGGGCGATGTCGAGCCAGGCCGTCCAGCCGACGGAGTACGTCACCTGGTGCAGCCCCATGCGCTCGACGATCGTGAGGAACTCCTGCAGGTCATGGTCGGGAGAGAGCACGACGACACGGGTGGCCGGCGCGGCGGCGAGCTCGGCGAACTCGACCTGACGCGCGTTGTCGAGGTTCCAGTCGAGCATGCCGTCGGTGTAGAGCCGGCGGCCCGTGGCGTCCTCGACCATGAAGCGGCCCTCAGGCAGGTGGCCCCGGATGCGCTCGAGCACCGGTGCCGGGTCGAAGGTCTCCACGTGCGCACGGCGGTAGCCGCGCGGCTCGCTCGCGTCGCGCTGCATGATGAGCGCCCCGTTCGCGCAGACGACGTACTCGGGGGTGAGACCGATCTTCTCGAGGACCTGCCAGCTGCTCTCCCAGCTGCGCCCGGTGGCGAGGGTGACCTCGTGGCCGGCCGCCTGCGCGCCCGCGACGGCGGAGCGCACGGCATCCGTCAGCGTCTCGTCTTCGTGGAGGATCGTTCCGTCGACGTCGAGGGCGACGAGCCAGCGCTCTGAGGTCATTTCGTCAGCGGCTCGATCAGTTCGATGCCGCCGAGGTACGGACGGAGCGCCTCAGGCACGCGCACGGAGCCGTCGGCCTGCTGGTGCGTCTCGAGCAGCGCGACGATCCACCGGGTCGTGGCCAAGGTGCCGTTGAGCGTCGCGACGGGCGTGGTCTTACCCGACTCGGTGCGGTATCGGATGTCGAGGCGGCGGGCCTGGAAGGTGGTGCAGTTGCTGGTGCTGGTGAGCTCGCGGAAGGCACCCTGCGTGGGAACCCACGCCTCGATGTCGAACTTGCGAGCGGCGCTGGAGCCGAGGTCACCGGCTGCGACGTCGATGACGCGGTAGCTGAGGCCGAGCGAGCGCAGCATGTCTTCCTGCATCGCAACGAGGCGGTCGTGCTCGGCCTCGGCGTTCTCGGGCAGCACGTAGGCGAACATCTCGAGCTTGTTGAACTGGTGCACGCGGATGATGCCGCGGGTGTCCTTGCCGCCGGAGCCGGCCTCGCGGCGGTAGCAGGTCGACCAGCCGGCGTAACGCAGTGGTTCGACGCTGAGGTCGAGGATCTCGTCGGCGTGGTAGCCGGCGAGGGCGACCTCGCTCGTGCCGGTGAGGTAGAGGTCATCGGCCGGGAGGTAGTAGATCTCGTCGGAGTGCTTGCCGAGGAAGCCGGTGCCGTCCATGATCTCCGGGCGCACCAGCGTGGGGGTGATGAGCGGCGTGAAACCCGCGGCGAGCGCGCGGTCGAGCGCCATGTTCATGATGGCGATCTCGAGTCGGGCGCCGATGCCCTTCAGGAAGTAGAAGCGTGCACCGCTCACCTTGGCGCCGCGCGCCATGTCGATGGCACCGAGTATCTCGCCCAGCTCGAGGTGGTCGCGGGGCTCGAAGTCGAAGGTGGGCATGCCGCCGACCTCGCGCAGGGTGACGAAGTTCTCTTCGCCGCCGGCGGGCACGCCGTCGACGATGGGGTTGCCGATGGCGCGGACGAGCTCGGTGAAACGGGTGTCTGCCTCGACGGATGCCGCGCTGGCGACCTTCACCTGGGCCGAGAGTTCCTGCACCTCGGCGAGCAGGGCCTTCTTCTCCTCTGGGGCGGCCTTGCCGACCTTCTTGCTGAAGGCGTTCTGCTCGGAGCGCAGCTGCTCGAAGTGGGCGATCGCGGCGCGGCGTTCGGCGTCGGCGGCCAGCGCCTCGTCGACGAGCGCAACGGAATCACCGCGCGCCTCTTGCGATGCCTTGATGAGCTCGGGGTTTTCGCGGAGGAGTACGGGATCAATCACCCGGCCAGTCTAACAATCCCGCTCCTCCCCTCTCTCCGATCCGCGATGCCGTAGCGTGGACGGCGTGCCACCCACGACTGAATCGAATCCGGCCGCAGGCTCCGCCGTCAAACGCCGCCGCGCGGCGATCGTGTTCAACCCGAGCAAGGGCGACGTCCCCGCGCTGAAGAAGGCGGTGCGCGCGGCCGAGAAGAACCACGGCTGGGCGGCATCCCTCTGGATCGAGACCGCAGTGGACGACCCGGGCAAGGGTATGGCGGCCGACGCCATCGCCCAGAATGTGGCGCTCGTGATCGCCGCCGGCGGCGACGGCACCGTGCGCTCGGTGTCGGCAACGCTGCGCAACAGCGGCGTGCCCCTCGGCATCGTTCCGGCCGGCACCGGCAATCTGCTCGCCCGCAACCTCGATCTGCCGGTCAACGACGTACCCCTGGCCCTCGACATCGCCTTCGGCGGAGCCGACCGACCGATCGACGCGCTGCTCGTCGACGTGACGCGGCCGAACGGCGGCACCGAGCAGCACCTCTCCCTCGTGATGTCGGGCGTCGGCATCGACGCCGCCATGATCTCGAACACCGACCCGGATCTGAAGAAGCGCGTCGGCTGGCTCGCCTACGTCGACGCCGGGCTGCGGATCCTGCCCGCCTCCAAGCCGTTCCACCTGCACTACCGCATGGAGGGCAGGCACGCCCACCGGGTGCGCGTCGCGACCGTGCTCGTCGCCAACCTCGGAAAGCTACCGGGCAACATCGAGTTGATTCCGGATGCCGAACTCGACGACGGCCTGCTGGACGTGGCCGTGCTGCAGCCGAAGAACGCCTGGGGCTGGCTGATGATCTGGCGCCGGATCAGCTGGGAGAACCAGGTGCTGCGCAAGACGGCGGTCGGCCGGCAGATCCTCGACCTCACCGGCGGCGACAAGCGCAGCGAGATGGTCTACCTGCGCGGCACCGGCATCGAGTTGCGCATCGAAGAGGGCGCACAGGAGCTCGAGATCGACGGCGACGAGTTCGGCGTCGCGTCGGCCGTGACGTTCACGACGGATGCCGCCTCGCTCATCGTGCGGGTGCCGGACGCGGCGTAGCCAGCACTCCCGCTGGTCGAGTAGGCCCGCCAGGGCCGTATCGAGGCCCGGCTTCGTGCGTGAAACCGAGTCCCGTGCGAGGTCTCGATACGCTCGCTCATCGCACTCGACCAGCAAACTGCTGGCGGTTGCTCGACGAGCAATCTGTTGACGGCTACTCGAGCAGCCCGCGCAGCCACTGCCGCGCCTCGATGAAGATCTCGTCGTCGTAGCGCGAGGTGAACTCGATCGTCTGCTTGTCGGCGCGCGGGTAGGAGCCGAGGAAGATCACGTTCGGGCTGAACCGACGCAGGCCGAGCAGGGCATCGGCCATGCGCTCGTCGGCGATGTGCCCATCCGCGTCGATGATGAAGCGGTAGCGGCCGAGGGCGTCGCCGATCGGGCGCGACTGGATGAGGCTGAGGTTCACGCCCCGGGTGGAGAACTGCTCGAGCATGCCGAGCAGCGAACCGGAGACGTCGTCGGGCAGCTCGACGATCAGGCTCGTCTTGTCGGCCCCGGTCGGCGCAGGGATGGCGCGGCTGCGGCTCACCAGCACGAAGCGGGTGACGGCGTTGCCGTTGTCGCCGATGTCCTCGGCCAGCACCTCGAGCGGGTAATGCTCGGTGATCCCGGGCGGGGCGATCGCGGCATCCGCGAGGCTGCCGTTCAGCAGGGCGGCGGCCGCGGCGACGTTGCTGGATGCCGGGATGTGCCCGTGGACCGGCAGCGTCTCGTTCAGCCAAATGCCGCACTGCGCGTAGGCGACCGGGTGGGCGTTGACCGTGCGCACATCGGCGAGCGCCGTGCCGGGGCGGGCGACGAGCACGAAGTTCACCGGAACGAGGTATTCGCCGATGATGCGGAGACCCGGCACATTCGCGAGGGCGTCCTGGGTGGCTGAGACCCCGCCGTCGACGGAATTCTCCATGGCGATCATCGCGGCGGTGCTGCGGCCGGAGACGACGTCGGCGAGTGCCTCCGCCACGTTGTTCACGGCGTGCCAGGTCTTGCCCGCGGCATCCGGAACCTGCTTGAGCGCCGCCTCGGTGAAGGTGCCTGCCGGGCCCAGATAGCTGTAACTTGCCGCCGAAGCGTCATCAGGGGCGGGCGGCGGGCTCTGATCGGACATGGCTCACAGCCTAATGGGGCGGCTGCCGCGACCGGGCATGGCACGGGCCAGTGCGCGGTGCCAGACTGGGGGCATGACTGATCGCGCAGGAACCCCGGCCCAGGCATCCGACCTCATCGACGTTCAGGCGCTCGTTCGCGCCTACTACGAGCTGAAACCGGATGCCGCGGTCGCAGAGCAGCGGGTGGCGTTCGGCACCAGCGGCCACAGGGGCAACGCGCTGAAGACGAGCTTCAATGACGACCACATCGCCGCGACGACGCAGGCGATCGTGGAGTACCGCACCGCGCAGGGCATCACCGGCCCGCTGTTCATCGGTGCGGACACGCACGCGCTGAGCGCCCCGGCCACGACAACCGCGCTCGAGGTGCTCGTCGGCAACCAGGTGCGCGTCCTGGTGGACGAGTTCGACGACTTCGTGCCGACGCCGGCACTCTCGCACGCCATCCTGCGCTGGAACAACGACGAGGAGACGCGGGCCGAGGGCGAGGCCGACGGCATCGTCGTGACCCCGAGCCACAACCCGCCGAGCGACGGCGGCTTCAAGTACAACCCGCCGCACGGCGGGCCTGCCGACTCCGACGCGACCGGCTGGATCGCGAACCGCGCCAATGAGCTCATCGCCGGCGGCCTGCTCGAGGTCAAACGCGCCGAGCCGAGCGCCGTGGAGACCTACGACTTCCGCGGCCGCTACGTCGAGGATCTCGAGAACATCATCGACATCGCCGCCATCCGGGCCAGCGGCATCCACATCGGCGCCGACCCGCTGGGCGGGGCGTCGGTGGGCTACTGGGCCGCGATCCGCGACCACTACGCACTCAACCTCACCGTCGTGAACCCGCTCGTCGACCCGCAGTGGGGCTTCATGACGCTGGACTGGGACGGCAAGATCCGCATGGACCCGTCGAGCCCGTCGGCGATGGCCTCCGTGCTGGCGCACCGCGACGACTTCGACATCCTCACCGGCAACGACGCCGACGCCGACCGGCACGGCATCGTCACGCCCGACGGCGGCCTGATGAACCCGAACCACTTCCTCGCCGTGGCGATCGACTACCTCTACACGCACCGCACGGGCTGGCGTCCGGATGCCGCCATCGGTAAGACCCTGGTGTCCTCCAGCATGATCGACCGCGTCGCCTCGGCCCTCGGCCGCCGCCTCTGGGAGGTGCCGGTCGGCTTCAAGTGGTTCGTGCCCGGCCTCGTCGACGGCTCCGTCGGCTTCGGCGGCGAGGAGAGCGCCGGGGCGTCGTTCCTCCGCTTCGACGGCACCGTCTGGACCACCGACAAGGACGGCATCCTGCTCTGCCTGCTCGCCGCCGAGATTCGCGCCGTCACCGGCAAGAGCCCGTCTGAGCTGTACGCCGGGCTCGTCGCGCAGTACGGCGACCCCGTCTACGAGCGGGTGGATGCCGCGGCGACCCCCGCGCAGAAGGCGGCGCTCGGCAAGCTCGACGGCGACGCGATCACCGCGACGGAGCTGGCGGGAGAGCCGATCCTGGCGAAGCTCTCGCGGGCGCCGGGCAACGATGCGGCCGTCGGCGGCGTGAAGGTCGTCACCGAGAACGCCTGGTTCGCGGCCCGGCCAAGCGGCACAGAGGACGTCTACAAGATCTACGCCGAGTCGTTCCTCGGCGAGGAGCACCTGCGCCAGGTGCAGGGCGAGGCGCGCCTCATCGTCGACGCCGCGCTCGGGTAAGGGTTTCGACGGATCCCGGTCTCGATACGCTCCTTCGTCGCTACTCGACCAGCGAGGGGTTTCGACAAGCTCAACCAACGAGGTTTCGACAAGCTCAACCAGCGGCGGGTCTCGACAAGCTCAACCAGCGGCGGGGTTTCGACAGGCTCAACCGGCGAGGGTTGCTACTCCGGGATGCTCCAGTAGTAGGCGGTTCCGCCCGGGTGGTCCACGGTGATGGCGTCGTCGACCGAGCGGTAGTCGCTGTCGTCGGTGTGGCCGGCGAAGTAGATCGTGATGTCGTCGCCGGAGCGCTCGATGCCGGTGACAATGCCGGTGTGGTCGCGGTCGCCGGAGTTGTCCCAGTCGAATTGCACCACATCGCCGAGCTTCACCTGATCGCGCTGCTCGTCGCTGAGCGCGCTGGCCCGACCCGACTCGTCGAGGTAGTCGCGGAACGACGTTGAGCTCACCCACGGCGAGCTGAAGTCGAAGTCGGCGCCCGTGCCCTCTGTCCACCAGTCCTCGTCCATCTGCCAGCCACGCTCGATCAGGGACTGACTGGTGAAGTTGACGCAGTCGTTGCCGTCGAGCACGCCGTACTCGTCGGTGTTGTAGTCGCTCCAGTACGTCATCGCATAGTCGAGCTGTGCCTGGACGGCCGGGTCTGAGGCGACCGATTGGAACGCCGAGCCAGCCACGCTCGGCATCGCCCGGGCGGTGTCCCCCGCGCCCGCTTCGCTCTGCCCCGAGATCTGCGATCCAGGGCCGGCCGACGGCTGCTCCCCGCCGCCGAGGGTCATCCCCGCGATGATGGCGCCACCTGCAAGGAGCACGACGAGAGCGGAAACCGTGGCGATACGGCGAGGGTGGGGCTGGGGCACTGCGAACGTCCTCAATTCGGGGGAGGGTCTAGCTCAGCAGAGATTTACATGAATTCGAAATGAATCGACCACGAGCCAGCCGTGAATGGAGCGTCCGCGGCGCTAGCTGAGGCCCCAGTAGTAGACGGAGCCGCCGCCGGCGATCGCCACATCGACGTCCCAGTAGTCGGAGTCCTTGCTGTGGCCGGCGACGTAGACCTTCACGCCGGATTCGGTCTTGTCGACGCGTGTGACGGTGGCCGTGTGATCGCGGTCCCCCGAGTTGTCCCAGTCGAACTGGGCGACGTCGCCGACCTTGACGGATGCCCGCTGATCGTCGCCGATGGCGACACCACGCTCGGGGTGCGCGGCCATGTAGTCACGGAAGGCGGTCGAGCTGACCCACGCGGACGAGCCGCCGCCGGCTGCACTGTAGCCCCACTCCGCGTCCATCTGCCAGCCGCGGGCGATGAGCCCCTGGCTGGTGAAGTTGACGCAGTCGTTGCCGTAGATCGCCGAGTACGCGGGGTTGTAGTCGGCCCAGTGCTGCAACAGGTAGTCGGTCTGCGCGCTGACGCGGGGGTCCGGCAGGTATTCGAAGCTCAGCATCGCCGGGGCGGCCTGGCTTGCGGATGCCTGAGCGGCGGCGTCCGCGGCCGCAGCCGCTGCGGCCGCGACGACCGCCGGCTTCAGCACGAGCGCGTTCAGCAGCGCGCTGCCGTGATCGGGAACCGGTGCCGCGAGGACGCTCTGCAGGCCCGGCACGGCGGCAGGCGCTGCATCGGCTCCCGCGGTGGTGGCGGTGGTGCCGGCCTCGGCGGGCTCGGCAGCGGCGCCGGCCGGTGTTCCGGCCGAGGCGGCATCGCCGGCGGTCGGCACTCCGGCCGGCGATGCCGCACTCGCGCTGGTCTCGGGCTCCGCAGGCAGTTCGGTGGCGACCGAGACCGCAGCACCCGTCACGTCGAAGAGCTCAACCGGGACGGTTCCCGTGCTGTGGTCGGTGGCCACCGGCACCTGATAGCTGAGGGTGGTCGGGGTCGCCTCGACGACGGCCGCCGGCACTCCGCCGACCTGCACCGAGCTCACCTGGGTGAGCTCCTCACCCGTGAGGGTCACGACTGTGCCACCGGTGACGGGGCCGGACGCGACGGCGGGTTCGGCCAGGGCGACGGGCAGTTGCACGGACTCCGGCGCGGGCGTGACGATGGCGTCGGAACGGCTGGACGACGCCGTGGAGTCGAGGGTGGCGGCATCAGCGGAGTTCGCCGTGTCGACGCCGAGGGGCTGGGCCCCGATGGTCAATGCGAGGAAGGAGCAGACGGCGATCGCGATGCCAGCCGTGCCGCCCACGACGGCGGCGCGCTGGCCGGAGAAGGTGTGGGGTGAGGGTAAGCGGTGACGCATAAATCAATTCTGATCAGCAAAAGTGGACTATCGACCAGAACAAGCTCAGATGTCAGAGCACTGGACAAAGGCTGCGCAAACCATGAGAAAAGCCCAGTTTTGACCCCCGAAGGGGGGAGTAGATCGATCTGTCTGGGGGTCAGGGCGCCCGCTGAGCCCGCACTCCCAGCACGACCAGCGGCACCAGCACGAGCAGAGCGAGGGCGTTCAGCGCTGGGAAACCGCCCCACGCCAGAATGACGCCCGCCACCGCCGCGGATGCCGCGGCGGCCAGGTTCATCGCGGCATCCGTCGCGCCCTGCAACGGCACGCGCACCGCAGGCTCGACGGACTCGGTGAGCTGCGCAGAACCACCGATCATGCCGGCCGACCAGCCGAGGCCGAGCAGCCCGAGCGCGATCGGCACGGCGATCATGTTGTCGGATGGCACCGTGATTCCGATGACGGCCGCGGCGGTGAAGATCACGACAGCCAGCGCGATCACCCGGCCGGACCCCCAGCGGTCGGCCAGCCACCCCATCAGCGGACTCGCGCCGTACATGCCGAGGATGTGGATGCTGATCACGAGCGCCTGCAGGCTGAGCGAGAGCCCGTGTTCGTGCATGGTGACGGGCGTCATCACCATCACGCCGACCATGACCGTGTGCGAACAGATGATCGCGACCACGCCGACGGCCGCCCGCGGGGAACGCATCGCAATGCGGAGCGCCTCGACGGTGCGCACGCGCGTGGTGACCTCGGCCTCGCCCGCGGCATCGGCTGCCAGCCGACCGGCCGGCGGTGTGCGCAGCAGCACTGCCGCCAGCAGTGCGGATGCCGCGAAGGCGACAGCCGAGAACACGAACGGCCCGGCCAGGGGCTCGAAGCCGAGGGAGGCGCCCAGCTCGGCGCCGAGCGTGGAGAGATTCGGGCCGGCAACCGAGCCGAGCGTCGTCGCCCAGAGCACGAGCGACATCGAGCGGGCCTCGTAACCGGGCGACGCGACTTCGGTCGCCGCGAAACGCGCCTGCAGACCGGAGGCGCTGGCGGCACCGAAGGCGCCGAGGCCGAGGAAGAGCAGCGGCAGGATTCCGGTGATCGCGGCCGCCAGCACGAGCAGCGCGCCGAGAAAGGCGAAGGCGTAGCCGCTGGCCAGCGCCCAGTGCCGGCCGACGGTGACGGCGAGCCTGGCCATCGGAATGGCGACGAGGCCGGCGCCCAAAACGCTCGAGGTTTGAGCGAGGCCCGCCAGGGTGACGGTTCCGGTGAGCTCCCGGGCGAGGATGCCGCCGACCGCGATGCCCGAGGCGACTCCGACTCCGGCGAGCAGCTGGTTCACGATCAGGATGCTGAGCGGCACCCAACCGTGGTGCCGGCTGAGCCGCTTCGCGCCAACAGTCACTGGATCGGTCATGTCGCTCCTACGGATAGACGGGGGCGGGCGGCAGCCCGAAGAACTCCTCGAGCGTCGTGATGCCCGTGTTGTGCATCTCGGTGGCGAGATCGACGCCGATGTAGCGGAAGTGCCACGGCTCGAAGTCGTAGCCGGTGACCGCGGTCTTGTCGGCCGGGTAGCGCAGCAGGAAACCGTATTGCCAGGCGTTGTCGCGCAACCAGACGCCCTCGGCCATGTCGCCGAAGCACTGGTAGATGCGGCACTCCCCCGTCGGCGTGGCGATGTCGACCGTCAGCCCGGTCTGGTGCTCGCTGTAGCCGGGACGGGCGGTGAGATTGTCGTCGCCGGCATAGATCGCCGTCTGTTCGGCAAAACTGCGGTAGGCGCTTGCCGCGATGATCGAGACGCCTTGCGCGGCAGCGGCATCGGCCATCACGGTGAAGGCGGCGGCCGGCTCGGCGCGCATCTGCCCGCCCGGCAGCGACACGAGATCGGCCGGCGCGTAATCGGCCGGATTCAACGGGCGCAGCTTGTTGACGACGAGCCAGATGCTGTTCGGGTCATCGATCGAATGCGCGGATTTGTCGAAGCTCGGCACGAGGGCCGGCTCGGCCGGAACATCCGGAGTCGGCCTGGTCTCCTCCGGGGTCGGCGTCGCGCTCGGGGTCTCGCTGACGGATGCCGCAGGCAGCGCCTCGTCGGTGCCGGCCGAGCTGGCCGCTCCGATCGCGATCGCTGCGATGACGACGACCACGATTCCCGCGGCGGCTGCGATGGTTCGCCGCTGCCGCACGCGGCGTGATGGCCGGGCGGTGCGACGGGGAATTGACACGGGGAAAGCGTAACGCGTCGCGCTGAGAGCGCGGGACTCACTGGATTACTGCCGCGAATGCGGACGAGCTGCGCGCGGCCCTAGGAGTCGTGAGAGCGCTCTCTTGACAACGACCCGATCAGGTCCTTATCATCGGAACACGTTCGTGAGAGCGCTCTCACGACATTGCGAGAGAGCGCTCTCTGCGTGACTTGACAGTGCAGTATCCCGATAACAACCCCACGCACACAAAGGAGTGACCGTGAAGTTCTCACGACGCACAACCATCGCCGCGGCCGTCGCCGGCGCGGCATCCATCGCCCTGCTCGCAAGCGGCTGTTCCACCGGAGCCGGTAGCTCGGGTGAATCCGGTGACGACAAGGTCGAGCTGACCATCACCACCTTCGGAACCTTCGGCTACGACGAGCTCTACAAGCAGTACGAGTCCGAGAACCCGAACGTGACGATCACCGCCACGAACATCGACACCGGCGGAAACGCCCGCACCGACACCTTCACCAAGATCGCCGCGGGCTCCGGCCTCTCCGACATCGTCGCCCTCGAGGAGGGCTGGCTCGGCTCCGTGATGGAGGTCTCCGACCAGTTCGTCGACCTGCGCGACTACGGCGTCGACGACCGCAAGGCCGACTGGATCGACTGGAAGTTCGCCCAGGGCACCGACGCCGACGGCCGCGTGATCGGCTACGGCACCGACATCGGCCCCGTCGGCCTCTGCTACAACGGAAAGCTGTTCGAGGCCGCCGGCCTGCCGAGCGACCGCGCGGAGGTCGCGACGCTCTTCGGCGGTGCAGACGCCACGTGGGACAAGTACTTCGAGGTCGGCAACCAGTACAAGGCCGCCACCGGCAAAGCCTGGTACGACCAGTCCGGATTCGTCTGGAACTCGATGGTCAACCAGCTGCCAGAGGGCTACTACACGGCCGACGGTGAACTGAACGTCGAGGGCAACACCGCGCTGCAGGATCGTTGGGGCCAGCTCGCCGGCGCCGCGGCCGACGGCCTCTCGGCCGCGCAGGCGCAGTGGGACTGGAACGGCGGCAAGTCGTTCACCGACGGCACCTTCGCCACCTTCGTCTGCCCGGGCTGGATGCTCGGTGTCGTGCAGGGCAACACCGAGGCCGGCGGCGGCGACGCCACCACCGGCTGGGACTTCGCCGACGTCTACCCCGGCGGCGCTGTCAACTGGGGCGGCGCGTTCCTGGCCATCCCCGAGACGTCCGAGCACAAGGAAGAGGCGGCCAAGCTCGCTTCCTGGCTGACCGAGGCAGAGCAGCAGCTCGGCCAGTTCGCGGCAGCCGGCGCGTTCCCGAGCACCGGCGCAGCCCAGGAGGAACTCGCCGCCAGCGGTGAGCCGAACGCCTTCTTCAACGACGCACCTGTCGGCGCCATCCTCGCCGGTCGCTCAGAGGGCGTCGTCGCCCAGTTCAAGGGACCGGACGACTCCGTCATCCAGGAGAACGTCTTCGGCCCGGTCACGCAGAAGCTCGACAGCGGCGAAGCCGACGCGCAGAGCGGCTGGGACGAGGCGATCAGCCTGCTGAACGAGCTCGTCGAGTAGTTCAGAGACAACACCCTCAGCAACACAACCGGGGTCCCCGATGAGCTCCTTATCGGGGACCCCTCCCATTACCTGCACGCCCGCATCGGAATCGGACACACGATGACCTCCACCATCCAGCGGCCACCGGCCCCTCTCGACAGCCATCAGGCGGACCAGCCGCCGGCGCGGAAGAGTTTGCGCCAGCGCTTCAGCCGGCTCGACAACCACGCATCGCCCTACCTCTACATCTCGCCATTCTTCGTGCTGTTCGGGCTCGTCGGCCTTTTCCCGCTGCTGTACACGCTCGTCGTCTCATTGCACGATTGGGATCTGCTGCAGGGTCAGGGCGCCTTCGTCGGCCTGGCGAACTTCGGCGAGGTCCTCACCGACCGCTTCTTCTGGAACTCGATCTTCAACACGGTGAGCATCTTCCTGCTCTCCGCGATCCCGCAGATCTTCATCGCCCTGGTTCTGGCCGCGATCCTCGACCAGAACCTGCGGGCCAAGACGTTCTGGCGGATGAGCGTGCTCCTCCCCTATGTCGTCACCCCCGTCGCGGTCGCCCTCATCTTCTCGAGCATCTTCAACGAGCAGTCCGGCCTCGCGAACAACCTGCTCGGCCTCATCGGCATCGACCCGATCGCGTGGAAGCACGACGTCTTCGCCAGCCACTTCGCCATCGCCACGATGGTCAACTGGCGCTGGACCGGCTACAACGCCCTCATCCTGCTCGCGGCCATGCAGGCCGTTCCGCGCGACATCTACGAGTCGGCCGCGATCGACGGAGCGGGCGCCGTGCGCCGCTTCTTCTCGTTGACGATCCCCAGCATCCGCCCCACCCTCGTCTTCGTCGTGATCACCGCGACGATCGGTGGCCTCCAGATCTTCACCGAGCCGAAGCTCTTCGACGCGTCATCCGCCGGCGGCATCGGCGGCGCCGACCGCCAGTTCCAGACCACCGTGCTCTACCTCTGGGAGATGGCCTTCTTCCGGCAGAACCTCGGCGAGGCTTCGGCGATCGCCTGGCTGCTGTTCCTGCTCATCGTCATCATCGGCCTGTTCAACTTCCTGCTCTCGCGCCGCATCGCGAGCGGCGAGCAGAAGGTCGCCGACCGGCGCACCCGCAAGGCGTTGCAGCGGCACACGACGGATGCCGCATCCGTTCGCCCCGCTGCCGAGCAGCCGGGCGGCGACCACCACCAAGGAGACCGCGCATGAGCGCCACCCTGCAGCACAGCCCCGCCCCCACCGCGGAACGACCCCAGCAGCCCCGCCGCCGCAAGCTGCGCTTCGGCGCCGGTGCCGGCGACCGCCCCGGCTTCCTCCTCTACGGCCTGCTCGGCGCCTTCGTGCTCGCCACCGCCTACCCGCTCTGGTGGTCGTTCGTCGTCGGCAGCGGCACCAATGCGACTCGCGGCGAGACGCTGCCGTTGCTGCCGGGCGGCAACTTCCTCAGCAACGCGGCGATCGTGCTGGACGCGATCCCCTTCTGGAAGGCGCTCGGCAACAGCCTGATCGTCTCGCTCGTCATCACCATCTCGGTCGTGACGTTCTCGACGCTCGCCGGCTATGCATTCGCCAAGCTCCGCTTCCGCGGCCGTGACGGCCTCATGGTGTTTGTGATCGCGACCATGGCGATCCCGACCCAGCTCGGCATCATTCCGCTGTTCATGGTGATGCGCCAGCTCGGCTGGACGGGCGAACTCGGCGCCGTGATCGTGCCGATGCTCGTCACCGCCTTCGGTGTCTTCTTCATGCGGCAGTACCTCGTCGACGTCATCCCGGATGAGTTGATCGAGGCGGCGCGCGTGGATGGGGCCGGCCAGTTCCGCACCTTCCTCACCGTGGCCGTGCCCGCGGCGAGGCCGGCCATGGCGATCCTCGGCCTGTTCACCTTCATGATGGCGTGGACCGACTACCTGTGGCCGTTGATCGTGCTGAACCCGGGCAACCCGACGCTGCAGACCGCGCTCGGCCAGCTGCAGTCCGGCTACTACATCGACTACTCGATCGTGCTGACCGGCGCGGTCATGGCGACCATCCCGCTGCTCATCCTCTTCGTGGTGGCGGGCAAACAACTCATCTCAGGAATCATGCAAGGAGCAGTGAAGGGCTGATGACGAATCACTTTCCCCCGACGTTCATCTGGGGGTCGGCGACTGCCGCGGCCCAAATCGAGGGTGCCGGACACCTGGGCGGCAAGGAGGACTCCATCTGGGATGCCTTCGCGCGCGTTCCCGGCGCCGTCGCCAACGGCGAGACTCCGGAGGTCGCGGTGGATCACTACCACCGTGTGCCGCAAGACGTCGCGATCATGAAGCAGCTCGGCCTCGACTCCTACCGCTTCTCGACGAGCTGGGCGCGCATCGTGCCCGGTGGGCGCACGGTGAACCGGGAGGGCCTCGACTTCTACTCGCGGCTCGTCGACGAACTGCAGGGCGCCGGCATCCTGCCCTGGCTCACCCTGTACCACTGGGACCTGCCGCAGGGCATCGAGGAGCAGGGCGGCTGGGCCGCACGCGACACCGCCTCCCGCTTCGCCGACTACGCCGAGGCCGTCTACGGCGCGCTCGGCGACCGGGTCACGAACTGGACGACCTTCAACGAGCCCTTCTGCTCGTCGATCCTCGGTTACGGGGCCGGCGTGCACGCGCCGGGGCGGCAGGACCCTGCCGCAACGGTCGCGGCCATCCACCACCAACACCTCGCCCACGGCCTCGCCGTGAACCGGCTGCGCGAGCTCTCGGCCGCGCGGGCGGAGCCGCTGCAGATCGGCATCACGCTGAACCTCAGCAACGCGATCCCGCTGGATGCCGGCGATCCGGTCGACCTCGATGCCGCCCGGCGCTTCGACCTGCTGCAGAACCGCATCTTCCTCGAGCCGATCGTCACCGGCCGTTACCCGGAGGACGCCTTCAGCGATCTGGAGCAGTTCGGCATCCGCGACGTCATCAAGCAGGGCGACCTCGAGGTCATCGCCGCGCCGATCGACTTCCTCGGCGTCAACCACTACCACGACGACCAGGTCAGCGGGCACCCGGATGCGACCGGAACCGACGGGCACTCCGGTGCGACCGACCGCGCCATCAGCTCGCCGTGGATCGGCTCCGAGCACATCACCTTCCCCAGCCGCGGCCTGCCGCGCACGGCGATGAACTGGGAGGTGAACCCCGCCGGGCTCACCACCCTGCTGCTGCGCCTCGGCCGCGAATACCCCCAGCTGCCGCCGCTGTTCGTCACCGAGAACGGCGCGGCATACGACGACGTCGTTGCCGAGGACGGCGCGGTGCACGACCAGGAGCGCACCGCCTTCGTGCAGGCCCACGTCGACGCCATCGCCGAGGCGATCGCCGGCGGCGCCGATGTCCGCGGCTACTTCGTCTGGTCGCTGCTCGACAACTTCGAGTGGTCGTGGGGCTACGACAAGCGTTTCGGCATCGTTCGGGTGGATTACGAGACCCAGGAGCGCACGATCAAGGACAGCGGCCTCGCCTACCGCGAGATCATCGCACGGGCGAAGGCGGGTGCCGCCGATTCGCTTCCCGAAGCCTTCGCCGCATCCGTTTCCGCTCTTTCCGAGCGCGTCGGCTGAGGCGCACTAGGGTGGATTCCACAGACCACCGTGGGAGGCAGCGATGAGCGCACAGCTCGGTGACAAGCCGGTGCCGACGCTGGAAATGGTGGCGGCTCGCTCCGGCGTGTCACGCGCCACCGTTTCCCGCGTCGTCAATGGCTCGCTCACGGTCACACCCGACATCGTCGAGGCCGTGAACCGGGCGATCGCCGAGCTCAACTACGTGCCGAATCGCGCCGCCCGCATGCTGGCGAGCCGGCGCACTCAGGCGATCGCCCTGATCGTGCCGGAATCCTCGGCCAAGGTGTTCGCCGACCCCTTCTTCGCCCAGCTCGTGCAGGGCGTCGCGCTGCACCTGGCCGACACCGAGTACACGCTCACCATGCTGATCGAGTCGGAGAAGAACTCGGAGAAGACCAGGCGCTACCTGCTCGGCGGCAACGTCGACGGCGCCCTCGTCGTCTCGCACCACACCGGCGACCACTCCTACGCGCGGCTGAGCGGCAGCCTGCCCGTCGTCTACGGTGGTCGGCCGCTGCTGCCGGAAGACGGCGAGACGCTCTACATCGACGTCGACAACTCCGGCGGCGCCGCCACGGCGACGGAACACCTGATCGGACTCGGCCGCACCCGGATCGCCACGATCGCCGGCCCCGTCGACATGCCGCCCGGCGTCGATCGACTGATCGGCTGGCGGCGGGTGATGGAGGAGCGCGGGCTCGACGACTCGCTCGTCGAGCAGGGCGACTTCACCTTGGCATCCGGTGCGGAGGCGATGCGCAGGCTGCTGGCGCGCGATCCCCAGATCGACGCCGTCTTCGCGGCGAACGACCAGATGGCGGCGGGGGCATACCAGGCCATCGCCGAGGCCGGTCGACGCGTTCCGGACGACGTTGCCGTCGTCGGCTTCGACGACAACTACTTCGCCGAGACGGCGACCCCGCAGCTCACGACAGTGCACCAGCCGGCGGTCGAGATGGGAGCCGCGATGGCGGCGCTGCTCGTGCAGGTGATCGAGGGCAAGCCCTATGAGCCGCACTCCGTGCTGACGACGACGCTCGTGCGCCGCGCCTCGGCGTAGCCGGCATCCGCACCGACCATGAACTCCTCCCCCAGCATCGGCCTCGCGACAGCAGAGGACATCGCCGGCATCCTCGAGGTGCAGGAGGCCAACCAGGAGGAATCGGGCGGCACGCTCTCCGCACGCTTCTCGGCCGACTGGTTCGCGCAGGCCATTGCGAACGAATGGATCATCGTGGCCAGGGACGATGGGCGCATCGCCGGCTACGTCGCATTCACGCCCCGCGAGGCACAGGCACACATCCCGATCATCCAGACCATGCTGCGCTCCGGCACGAAAGAGGACGCCTACCTCCACGGACCGATCTGTGTCGCGGAGGACTACCGCAGACAAGGGCTGGCGAACGGGCTGTTCACGGCAGAACGCGAACACATGAATCATGCGGCCGTGTGCACGTTCATCCGCGAGGACAACCGGGCTTCGCTGGCGGCGCACGTGCGGATGGGGATGACAGAGGCGACGAGCTTCGAGCACAACGGCGTGCGCTACGTCGTGCTCGAGGCTGCGCCGTAACCGATTACTCGAAGGTGACGGTCTCCAGGGCGGCGAAGCGCACGCGCATCGTGTCGATCGCGGCCTGATTCTGGTCGATCAGCACGAAGTTCCGGCCGAGATCGACCGCGACGGCGCCGGTCGTCCCGCTGCCCGCGAAGAAGTCGAGCACGGTGTCGCCCTCGCGCGATGACGCCTGGATGATGCGCCGCAGGATGCCGGCCGGCTTCTGCGTCGGGTAGCCGGTCTTCTCTCTTCCGGTCGGCGAGACGATCGTGTGCCACCAGACATCCGTGGGCAGCTTGCCGCGTTCGGCCTTCTCCGGGGTCACGAGGCCGGGGGCCATGTACGGCTCCCGATCGACCGTTGTCGAATCGAAGTAGTAGGCAGCCGGGTTCTTCACGTAGACGAGGATCGTGTCGTGCTTCGTCGGCCAGCGACTCTTCGACTTCGCGCCGTAGTCGTAGGCCCAGATGATCTCGTTGAGGAAGCACTCCCGGCCGAACAGCGCGTCGAGCAGCACCTTCGCGTAGTGCGCCTCACGGTAGTCCAGGTGCAGGTAGAGCGTGCCGTCATCCGCGAGCAGGCGCCACGCCTCAAGCAGGCGCGGTTCCAGAAACTGCCAGTAGTCCTCGAAGCGGTCGTCGTAGCGCATCAGGTCACCGCGGATGCGCTCGTAGAACTGCCCCTTGAAGCCACTCACGGCGCCGGCCGCGTGGGCACCGTCGGCGTCCGGCTTGCTGCGCACGCTCGTGCTCGTCGCCCGGCTCTGCGAACGCCCCGTGTTGAACGGTGGGTCCAGGTAGATCAGCGTGAACGACTCGTCGGCGAACCCGGAGAGCACGGCGAGGTTGTCGGCATGGATCACCCGACCGCTGGGCGGTGCGCTCGGCCCCGTGACCTCGGGGTCGGGAGCGGCAGATTCGGGCATCCGCCCAGTCTAGGCATCCTCATGCCGCACTCAGTTTTCTCGAGCGGCTCCTTGCTACTCTGACGGCATCGCAGTCCTGCGCCGAACCCCCTTCTGAGGAGTCCCCCGTGAACTGTCCCATCGACAACGCCCAGCTCGTGATGAGTGAGCGCTCCGGCATCGAGATCGACTACTGCCCGCAGTGCCGTGGCGTCTGGCTCGACCGTGGCGAGCTCGACAAGATCATCGAACGCTCCTTCGGCGCGGCACCGGCCCAGCCGGCCCCCGCGCAGCAGGCCCCGGCGCAGCCCGCCTACCCGGCGCAGCCCGCTCAGCAGGGCTACCAGCAGCAGCCCGGATACCAGCAGCAGCCGCAGCAGGGCTTCAACCCGCGCGAGCTGTTCGGCAGCGGCCAGGGCACCGACCAGTACGGCCGCAAGCGCAAGAAGGAAAGCTGGCTGAGCGAGCTCTTCGACTAGAAGTTGTCTTGGCTGCTCCCCCACGCTGGCTTGAGGGAGCAGCCGAGGAACGAGGCCGCCCCCGAAGCCCTGAGCGTCTGACCGGATCGGGTCGCCCGGATGCCGTGGCCGCGGTGTCGGCGGACCCGCTCAGGGCTTCGCGTGCCGGCCGCCTCGATCAGCGGATGCTCAGTCGGCGGCGGCCGCTACGGCACGCGGTTGAGCCACTCCTCCGTGCCGAACTTGCTCTCGACGAGCTCCTCCGCTGCCGCGTACTCGGCATCCGTCAGCTCGCCGGGGGTCGCGCCGTAGAGCCCGGCGAAGGTCTCCTTCATGCGCTCGATGATCTCGTCGCGGCTGAGCCCGGTCTGGCTGCGCAGCGGGTCGACGCGCTTGGCGGCGCTGGCGATGCCCTTGTCGCTGAGCTTTTCGCGGCCGATGCGCAGCACCTGAGTCATGACGTCGCCGTCCATGTCGTAGCTCATCGTCACGTGGTGGAGCACGCCGCCGTTGCCGAGGCGCTTCTGGGCGGCCCCGCCGATCTTGCCCTTCGGGCTCGTGATGTCGTTGAGCGGCTGGTAGCTCGCCTCAATGCCGAGTGACTGCAGCGCCTGCAGCACCCAGGAGTCGAGGAAGGCGTAGGAGTCGGCGAAGCTCATGCCGCCGACGAGGGATGCCGGCACGTAGAGCGAATAGGTGATGATGGCGCCCTTCTCCATCATCATGGCGCCGCCGCCCGAGATGCGGCGCACGACCTCGTAGCCATGCGCGGCAGCGCCCTCCGGGTCGACCTCGTTCTTCAGCGACTGGAAGCTGCCGATCACGACGGCCGACTCGTCCCACTCCCAGATGCGCAGCAGCGGGCCGCGCACACCGTCTCCAATCTCGGTGGCGAGCACCTCGTCCAGCGCCAGGTGCATCGCCGGCGAGACGGCCTTGGCGTGCACGATCTGCCAGTCGTAGTCGCCCCAGCTGGTCGCGGCGGAGAGCGCGCGGCGGATGGCGACGGCCACCCCCTCTGCCGAGAAACCGAGCAGCACGGCATCCGTCGGCAGCGCCAGCTTCACCGCGGCGGCGTAGCTGGCGGCGTCGGCGTTGGCCGACATACCCTCGATGCCGGCGTTGACGGCGTCGAGCGCCTCGTCGGGCTCGAGGAAGAAGTCACCGGCGAGCCGGAATCCCCTGATCGCACCCTCGACGACCTCGAAGTCGACGACGACAAGCTTGCCGCCAGGAACCTTGTATTCACCATGCACGGCTTCAGCCTACGACTGCCTGCGCGAACCGTCGGCCGGAGTTTCGGTCGACGCGCCGACAGAACCGGCCACTGCGACGGCGCGGCGCCCGAAACACCGGTTGAGCGCACGCCGGCAACTGCGACGGCGGAGGTTGATGCGCGCGTCAGTCGCGCGCCGGCATCCGTTCGTCGAGCCACGCGATCGTGTCGACCATCACCTCTGTGCGGTTGATTTCGTTGAAGATCTCGTGCCGGGCACCCGGGTAGACGATGAGGGTCACATCGGTGAGCCCGGATCGGGCCCGGTAGGCCTCGACAAGCCTGAGCGCGCTCTTCTCGGCGCCGAGCGAGTCGTCATCCCCGACCTGCACGAGCAGCGGCAGATCGGGCAGGTTGCGCGCAGGGCGGCCGAGCAGGCGCAGCGTGTCGATGGGGCCGAAGAGCTTCATCAGCGGGGTGGTCGTGGTGAGCGGGTCGGCGAGGAAGGCGCTGTGCACCGCGGGGTCGCGGCTCAGCCACTCCACCCCGGTCGTGCCGAGGTGGGTGTGCCTGCGGTTGAGGTCGCCGCCCTCCATGGAGCCGAACATGCGATACGCGGTGCCGGTGAGGATCACGGCGTCGTAGTCATCGGCGTGCTTGTTCACGAGGATCTGCGACATCAGCGAACCCCAGGAGTGCCCGAGCAGGACCAGTGGCAGACCGGGGTGCTCCGCCCGGGCCTCGGCCGTGATGATGCCGGTGAACTGGTGCAGCGCGTCGATCGTGGCGCGCAGCCCGCCGGGGCCGAGTCTGCCCATGCGGTCGAGGTCGCCGCCGTGCTGCTCGAAACCGGTGCGGCCGTGGCCCCGGTGATCGTCGGCGTAGACCGAGTAGCCGGCCGTGTTCAGCGCGCCGACCAGCTCCAGATAGCGCAGCGCGTGCTCGCCGACGCCGTGCGCCAGCTGGATCACGGCCCGCGGATTCGGCACAGGCCATGAGTAGTAGTGGATGTGCACGCCGTGCGCATCGGTGTAGGTGCGGCTCGGAATCTCGATGTCGCTGCTCGGCTGGCCCATGCGGCCATTCTGGCAGGCGCGGGCTGCATGAGCGAGAGGCGCGGCTGCACGGCCGAGATTCCGGGTTCCGGCACACCCGGTATTTCAATTTTACTTAGCATGGCTAATGAGCTATGCTAACGAATCGTGGCCAAGACTATTGCAGAGCAGAGCTCAGACGTACGCATGGCCACCCTTCGACTCGCGCGCAGGCTGCGGGCCGAGAAAGCCGACGACGATCTCAGCGACGGGCAGTTCTCTGTCCTCGCCGCGCTCTACGTTCACGGGCACCACACGCTCGGCGCACTCGCGGAGCGCGAACACATCTCGTCGCCATCGATGAACCGCACCGTCAACTGCCTCGAGGGCCTGGGCTACCTCGTCCGCGAGGCCGACGCCGAAGACCGCCGCAAGGTCAACATCAGCCTCACGGAGGCCGGCCACACCGTGGTCACAGAAACAGTCAAGAAGCGCGACCGCTGGCTCACCCGCCAAATGCGGGAGCTCAGCAGCGAAGAGCGGGCCACCCTGGCATCCGCCGCCGAAATCCTCAGGAGATTAGCCACCCAGTGAGTGCCATGTTCCGCTCCCTCTCGAATTACAACTACCGCGTCTGGTTCATCGGCGCGCTGGTCTCCAACGTGGGTGCGTGGATGCAGGCGACGACTCAGAACTGGGTCGTGCTCACTCAACTCACCGACAATGACGCCGTGGCCGTGGGAATCACGATGGCCCTGCAGTTCGGGCCGCAGCTCGTGCTGGTGCCGATCACCGGCCTGATCGCCGACCGTTTCGACCGGCGCACGATCCTCTTCTTCACGCAATCAGCGCTCATGGTGCTCGGCACCGCGCTCGGTCTGCTCCTGTTGCTCGGCCACGCAGAGCTCTGGCACCTCTACCTCTTCGCGCTGCTGCTCGGAATCGTGAACGCCATCGACGGACCCGCCCGCCAGACCTTCGTCTCCGATCTGGTCAGCGAACACAACATGGCCAATGCGGTCGCCCTCAACTCGGCCTCCTTCAACGCCGCCCGCCTCATCGGCCCGGCCATCGCCGGCTTCCTCATCGTGCTCATCGGCTCCGGCTGGGTGTTCATCGTCAATGCATTCAGCTTCATCGGCGTGCTCATCGCCCTCGCCATGCTCAACTCGAGCAGACTGCGCCGGATGCCGCGGGCTCCCCGCTCCCGCGGGCAGTTCGTCGAGGGCTTCCGCTACGTCTCGAAGCGGCCGGACCTCATCGTCGTGTTCATCATCGTGTTCCTCGTCGGTGCCTTCGCCATGAACTTCCCGATCGTCGCCTCGACCATGGCCGTCGAATTCGGGGAGGGGGCCGGTGAGTACGGCCTGCTCTCGTCGATCCTCGCGATCGGCTCACTGTCGGGTGCCCTGCTCGCCGCGCGGCGCGAACGGGCCCGTTTCGGCGTGATCATCATCGCCGTCGGCGGCCTCGGCGTCGCCTCACTCCTGTCGGCGCTGATGCCCACCTTCTGGACCTTCGCCTTCTCCCTCATCTTCATCGGCTTCTCCGCCGTCACCATGCTCACCACCGCGAACGGCTTCGTGCAGACCACGACCGAGCCGGCCGTGCGTGGCCGCGTGATGGCGCTCTACATGGCGATCCTGATGGGTGGAACTCCCGTCGGCGCCCCGATCGTCGGCTGGGTCGCCAACGCGATGGGCCCGCGCTGGGCGCTGGGCGTCGCGGCGGTCGCCGGAATCGTCGGATTCGCCATCGGCGTCGCCTGGCTCGTCATCGCCCACGAACTGCGCCTGCAGCCACACCCGCAGGCCCGTTGGCGCCTCGTGTTGACGCACAGCGCGCGCCCACTCAGCGCCGTCATCGAGGCGGAGTCGCTCGACGGCCGCATCGACGGGGTGCGGATGCCGGTGCCGACAACGACCACGCCGATCGCTGTGGTCAGCGAGAACCGGGTCACGTCGGAGGACTTCTCCGAGCAGATTGCGCTCACCTCACCGATCCCGCTGCCGAAGTTCCAGCGCGAGCGCACCGATTCCGAGTCCGGATCTACGGAACGCGCCGGCCGCCGCTAACGGCGAGAGCCCGCAGGGCGCGTGACGTAGCGCGGAGCCACCGCGATACGCTCGAAGCATGAGCGCTGCGGCATCCGCCACCCCCGAATCCCTGTCACCACTCGTCGTCAGCCTGCCGGGCGCGGCCCTGCGCACGGCACTCGGGTCAGTACCGGACAGCGTTGAGCTGGTCGAGTGGGACATGAAGGGCCCGGCGCCGCTCCCCCACATCGACATCGTCGTGCAGCCGTACATGGGCGCGACGCCGCTGCTCGCGAACCTCGCCGGCACGACCACTCGCCTCGTTCAGAGCCAGTCGATCGGCTACGACGGGGTGGTCGATGTACTGCCGCCCGGGCACGTCTTCGCCAACGCTGCTTCCGTGCACGAGACATCGACCGCCGAGCTCACCCTCGCCCTCATCCTGGCGTCGCAGCGTGGAATCCCGGACTTCGTGCGGGCCGCCGGCGAGGGCCGCTGGGCACCGGCCCGGCACGCCAGCCTCGCCGACCGCACCGTGCTGATCATCGGCTACGGCGGTGTCGGGCAGGCGATCGAGGCCAGGCTCGTGCCGTTCGAGGTGAACGTCGTGCGCGTGGCATCCACGGCCCGCCAGGGCGAGACCGGCCCCATCCACGGCATCGATGAGCTGCCGGAGCTGCTGCCGCACGCCGACATCGTCGTCGTGGGCGTTCCGCTCAGCGAGCGCACCCACCACCTGATCGACGACGCCTTCCTCGCCGCGATGCCGGACGGCGCGCTGCTCGTGAACATCGCGCGCGGTCCCGTTGCCGACACGGCGGCGCTGCTCGCTCACGCCGGCAGCGGCCGCCTGCGTCTGGCTTTGGACGTGACCGATCCTGAGCCTCTGCCCGCCGGACACCCGCTGTTCGCGATGCCGAACGTGTTGATCTCCCCGCACGTCGGCGGAGCGTCGACGGCGATGATGCCGCGGATGGCGCGCCTGCTCTCCGATCAGATCGAGCGGATGCTGCGGGGCGAGGACCCGCGCAACGTCGTCGTCCGCAGCTAGCTCAGAGCGCGCGGCTCCGTCACGTGCGCTCGACTCCGGCGCGTGCGCTCGGCCGGAGATCTGGTCGACACGCGGCACGGTGTGGCGGCTCCGGCGGCGCGTCGCCCGGATCCCCGGCCGACGGCACACGGCCAGTTGCCGATTGCCGGTTGCCGGTTGCCGAATGCCGGCCTCAGCCTGCCGTCGAGGCCCGCACGACGAGCTCGGGCTGGAACACGATCTGCTCGCGTACGAACTCCGTGCCGCCGGCCGCTTCACGAAGCAACAGATCGACGGCGGTTGAACCGATGAGCGTGCTCGGCTGCCGAATCGAGCTGAGTGGTACCACCGTGGCGGCGGCGAAGTCGATGTCGTCGTATCCGATCAGCGCGACATCCTGTGGCACCCGCACCTCGCCGAGCATCGTCAGCGCCTGCAGGATTCCGACCGCGAGCAGATCGTTCGCGGCGAACACGGCCTCGGGCCTGGCGAACGCGGCCCGGTCGCGTAGCGCGTCGCCGACGGCCCGCCCGTGCAGCACGGTGAGGCCATCGGAATCGATCACCTCGAGGCTCGCGCCGTAGACCTCGTCGACGGCGTTCTGCGCCCCTCGGAGACGGTCGGACACCTGCCGGATGCTGTTCGGCCCGCCAACGAAGGCGATGCGGCGCCGACCGAGGTCGAGCAGGTGCCGCACGGCCAGATAACCGCCGGCGACGTCGTCGACGGAGACGGAGGAGAATTCCTGCGCGCCATCCTGCCGGTCGACCAGCACGACTGCGGTTCCGCGCTCGCGCAGCGTGCGCAGTCGACTCAGGTCTTCGCTCAGAGGCGAGATGAGCACGCCGTGCACGCGCTGCTCTTGGAACAGGTCGACGTAGGCGGCCTCTCGCTCCGGCTTCTCGTCGCTGTTTCCGAGCAGCACGGAGAGCGCACCCTCGGCGGCGCGATCTTCTGCGCCACGGGCGACGTCGGTGAAGAACGGATTGCGCACGTCGAGCACGATCAGACCGATGCTGTGGCTCTGCCCGGCACGGAGCTGTCTGGCCGCCTCATTGCGCACGAAGCCGAGTTCTGCCACGGCGCGTTGCACGCGCTCCACAGTGACGGGCGACACCTTCTCTGGCCTGTTCAGAACGTTTGAGACGGTCCCAACGGAGACGCCGGCCAAAGCCGCGACCTCGCGAACGCTCACAGTCACTCGATCAACCCTCCAGATTGCGACGCGACGAGGGCACACGTCGACTCATCGAATACTAGGCCACGGTTGCGCGCTGCCCTGAAACGACTCAACCTCGGTGTCGAGCAGCACGAAGCCGAATGGTTCGAGCGTGAACTCGCGGGCAGCGAGGACGCCGTCGTCCGTCGGACACGACAGCTCGCTGCAGCCCAGGACAACTCCGCTCGGGACCGGCACCGTCGCCGACGCCGCTCCGTGATTGATCACTGCCACGACATCGCCGCGCCGAATCGCCTCGACCATGGGCGGCAGCCCGGCGAGCACCGGCTCGACACCGCTCTCGGCCACAAGGTGCTCCGCGATGAGTGCGCAGCCGGCATCATCGGGGATCGTCGCCAGGTAGTACGCGGCGCCGTCACCGTGTCGATTGACGGTGAATGCCGCGTCGCCGTCGCGGCGACCGCCAGTGAACGCCCCCAGTTGGGTCGCTCCATCGAGGTGGATCTCTTCGGCCAGCAGCGTGCCGGTGACGACCCCGAGCGGTGAGCTGAATGGCGCGAAGACCTGTCCGGGTCCCGTTGCTGCTGCCGGCGATGAGGACGAGTCGCCTGCAGACGCAGCTGTTGCGACCGCAGCACCCGGCGCGACCAGCGCGCCGAAGTCCTCGAGCCGGATCCCGAGTGCCTCTCCGAGCTGAGTGAGATAGCCACCGTCCCTGAACGCGTCGTTCTCGTCGACGACGTCGGAGAACGCGGTGACGAGCAGGTGCCCGCCCCCCTCGACGTAGGAGAGCAGATTCGCAGCATCCACGGACGTCAGCAGGTAGAGCTGGGGTGCGATGACGGCCTTGTACCGACCCAGTTCTGCTCCGGGATGCACGATGTCGAGCTGCACGTTCATGCGGTGGAAAGCCGCATACCACCGCTGCACCAACGCGGGGTAGTCCAGCGCTGTTGGGTGGTCCGGGTTGTCGATCGCCCACCAGTTCTGCCAGTCGAAGACCAGCGCCACCGTGGCGTCCCTGGCACCGACGGGTAGCTGCGGCAGAGCGCCAAGCGCGGCGCCAAGCGCCGTCACCTCGCGCCAGGTGCGCGTATCCGTCCCAGCCTGCGGCAGCATCGCGGAGTGGAACTTCTCGCTCCCGGCCCGTGATTGCCGCCACTGGAAGAACAGCACTCCGTCGGCTCCACGCGCGACCGCCTGCATGCTGAGCGCGGCCATCTGGCCAGGTGCCTTGGGGGCGTTCGTCGGCCGCCAGTTCAACGCGCTGGTCGCCTGCTCCATCAGGATCCACGGTACGTCCGGCTTGAAGGAGCGCATCAGGTCGCGGGCGAACGCCGCGGAACGGAACGACTCGGGGTCATTGGGATCCGGATAGCAATCGTCGCTGATGATGTCCATCTCCGCGGCCCACCGCCAGTAGTCGGCAGGCGGGAACGCGCCCATGAAGTTGGTGGTGACGGGCTGAGTTGCGCCGGCAGCCCGGATAATTCGCTTCTCCATCCGATAGAGCTCAAGCAGCGTGTCGGAGGTGAAACGCTTGAAGTCGAGTTGCCCGGCCGGGTTTCGGCTGTACGGCGCCTTGCGCGGCGGAACGATCTGCTCGAAGTCCGTGTAGAGCTGCGACCAGAAGGCCGTTCCCCACGCCGCGTTCAGCGCATCAATGGTCGAATACTTGGCACGCAGCCAATCGCGGAAGGCGTGCATCGCATTGTCGGAGTAGTCGTAGTGCAGGTGACAGCCATACTCGTTGTTGACGTGCCACATCACAATCGCGGGGTGCTCGGCGTACCGCTCAACGAGAGCGGTGACGAGTTCTGACGCGAGCCGCCGGTAGACCGGTGAGCTCGGGGCGTAGGCCTGGCGGCTGCCCGGCCAGAACACGGTGCCGTCCTCGTCGCGAGGAAGCATCTCCGGGTATGCGGATGTGGCCCATGGCGGCGGTGAAGCCGTTGCCGTCGCGAGGTCGACGGCGATTCCGCCAGCGTGCAACAGTTCAATCACCGTGTCGAGCCACTCCCAGTCGAAGACGCCCTCCGCCGGCTGGATGCGCGACCAGGCGAAGATGCCGATGCTCACCATCGTGACCCCGGCCTCGCGCATCTTGGCGACATCGTCGTGCCAGGTCTCCTCCGGCCACTGCTCTGGGTTGTAATCGCCGCCGTAGTACATGAAAATCGACTCTCCGTCGCTGCGCTGAAACGTTCTGGCTGGGCGCGCTGAGCACCCGCAATCACCATACATGAATCGATTCATGAGAGTGTGGTGAGGCGTCGATTTTCGGCGGCGGCGTTGCGACAACGGTCGGAACCAGCACGCGCGACGCCAGAAAGGCACAACGTCATGAGCTCCTCCCCCACCCGCGTCTGCTTCCACCTGCAGGTGAAACCCCACCGCCTGGCCGAGTACGCGGAACGCCATGCTGCCGTCTGGCCAGACATGCTTCTCGCGATCGAGGCTGCGGGGAGGAGGAACTACTCACTGTTCCTGCGCGAAGACGGGCTGTTGATCGGGTACTACGAGACGGATGACGATGCAGCCGCGCAGGCTGCACTCGAAGCCGACCTGCGTACCGCCGCGTGGGAGGCACAGATGAGCGAATTCTTCGTCACCCTCGGCGGCCGCCCTGATCAGAGTGCCCCCCGACTCGCCGAGGTATTCAACCTCGAGGACCAGCTCACGGCCATTGTGGCGGCCGACTGAGCCAGGCCCTTCCCACCGGTCCCCCGGCGCAGGACTTGAGTATTGCGCTACTTTCGCGCATCATTGAAACGATTCAGAACACCCACAACGGAAAGCGGCTTTTCATGACCACCTTCGACTCCATCGCCGGCCAGCTCGACGGCCAGGCCATCGAGCTTCCCTCGTGGGCGTTCGGCAACTCGGGCACCCGCTTCAAGGTGTTCGCCACCCCTGGCACTCCGCGCACGATCCAGGAAAAGCTCACGGATGCCGCCCAGGTGCACAAGCTCACCGGGCTCGCGCCGACCGTGGCCCTGCACATCCCGTGGGACAAGGTCGAGGACTACAGCGCGCTCCGCGACTTCGCGGCCGGCGTCGGCGTCGAGCTCGGGACAATCAACTCGAACACGTTCCAGGACGACGACTACAAGTTCGGCAGCCTCACCCACACGGATGCAGCGGTTCGCCAGAAGGCCATCGACCACCACTTCGAGTGCATCGACATCATGCACGCCACCGGCTCGAGCGATCTGAAGATCTGGCTCGCCGACGGCACCAACTACCCGGGGCAGGGCGACATCCGCGGCCGCCAGGACCGCCTCGCCGAGTCGCTGCGGGCCATCTACGACCGGCTTGGCGACGAGCAGCGCCTCGTGCTCGAGTACAAGTTCTTCGAGCCGGCGTTCTACCACACCGATGTTCCCGACTGGGGAACCAGCTACGCGCACGTGGCCGCCCTCGGCGAGAAGGCATTCGTCTGCCTCGACACCGGCCACCACGCGCCCGGCACGAACATCGAGTTCATCGTCGCCCAGCTGCTGCGCCTCGGCAAGCTCGGCTCCTTCGACTTCAACTCGCGCTTCTACGCCGATGACGACCTGATCGTTGGCGCCGCCGATCCGTTCCAGCTGTTCCGCATCATGTACGAGGTCGTGCGCGGAGGCGGCTACGCCCCGGCTGCCGAGAGCGGCACATCGCCCGTCGCGTTCATGCTCGACCAGTGCCACAACGTCGAAGACAAGATCCCCGGACAGATCCGCTCCGTGCTCAACGTGCAGGAGATGACGGCGCGCGCGCTGCTCGTGGACCGGGCCGCTCTGGATGCCGCGCAGAACGCCGGCGATGTTCTCGGCGCCAACGCCATCATGATGGACGCGTTCTACACCGATGTGCGCGGGCCGCTCGCCGCGTGGCGCGAGTCCCGGCAGCTTCCGGCCGACCCGATGGCCGCCTATGCGGCATCCGGCTACCAGGCCCAGATCGCGGCCGAGCGCGTCGGCGGCACCCAGTCGAGCTGGGGCGCGTAGCACGCAACGCTCCAGCAACGAGAGTGCAGAATACGCTCCGCATCCGCGCGATACACCGCGTTTTCTGCACTCTCGCCACCGCCACACTTCAGATATCTGTAACGAAAGCAGCGACACCATGACGAACCAGGCAGCAGCAGACCTCATCGCCCGCAGCAACCGGCTCGGCGCCGACCCCAAGAACACCAACTACGCCGGCGGCAACACGAGCGCCAAGGGCCTGGAAACCGACCCGGTCACGGGCGAGCAGGTCGAGTTGATGTGGGTCAAGGGCTCCGGCGGCGACCTCGGCACCCTGACCGAGAGCGGTCTGGCGGTGCTGCGGGTCGACCGTCTGCGCGCCCTCGTCGATGTCTACCCCGGGCTCGACCGCGAGGACGAGATGGTCGCCGCCTTCGACTACACACTGCACGGCAAGGGCGGCGCTGCCCCCTCGATCGACACCGCCATGCACGGCCTCGTCGATGCCGCCCACGTGGACCACCTTCACCCGGACTCGGGCATCGCCATCGCGACCGCCGCCGACGGTGAGGCGCTGACCGCCACGATCTTCGGCGACAAGGTCGTCTGGGTTCCGTGGCGCCGCCCCGGGTTCCAGCTCGGGCTCGACATCGCCGCAATCAAGGCCGAGAACCCGGCCGCGATCGGCTGCATCCTCGGCGGCCACGGCATCACGGCGTGGGGCGACTCGAGCGAGGCGGCAGAGGCCAACTCACTGTGGATCATCGACACCGCTTCGGCCTACATCGCCGAACATTCAAAGGCCGAACCGTTCGGCCCGGCGCTCGACGGTTTCGCTGCGCTGCCGGAGGCGGAACGCCGCGCCAAGGCTGCAGCGCTCGCGCCCGTCATCCGCGGTCTGGCCTCGACCGACAAGCCGATGGTCGGCCACTTCACCGACAGCGTCGAGGTTCTCGACTTCCTCGCCGCCAGCGAGCACCCGCGCCTGGCCGCGCTCGGCACCAGCTGCCCCGACCACTTCCTGCGTACCAAGGTCAAGCCGATGCTGCTCGACCTGCCCGCGGATGCCGGCATCGAGGCGTCGATCGCGCGGCTCGAGGAGCTGCACGCCGAGTACCGCGCCGACTACCAGGCCTACTACGACCGCAACGCCGATGCGGAGAGCCCCGCCATCCGCGGCGCAGACCCGCTCATCGTTCTCGTGCCCGGGGTCGGCATGTTCAGCTACGGCGCCAACAAGCAGACGGCACGCGTCGCCGGCGAGTTCTACGTCAACGCCATCAATGTGATGCGCGGCGCGGAGGGCCTCTCCAGCTACGCCCCGATCGATGAGGCCGAGAAGTTCCGCATCGAGTACTGGGCCCTGGAAGAGGCGAAGCTGCAGCGGATGCCGAAGCCGAAGCCCCTCGCCAGCCGCATCGCGCTCGTCACGGGCGCGGCATCCGGTATCGGCAAGGCCATCGCCGTGCGCCTGGCTGCCGAAGGCGCCTGCGTCGTGATCGCCGACCTCGACCTCGCCAAGGCACAGGCAGCGGCGGCCGAACTCGGCAGCACGGACGTCGCCATCGGCGTCGCGGCCGACGTCTCGAACGAGGCAGCGGTGCAGGCCGCGATCGATGCGGCCGTCTTGGCCTTCGGCGGCCTCGACCTCGTCGTCAACAACGCCGGGCTCTCGCTCTCCAAGGCGCTGCTGGACACCACCGAGGCCGACTGGGACCTGCAGCACAACGTGATGGCCAAGGGCTCCTTCCTGGTCTCGAAGAACGCGGCTCGCGTGCTCATCGCCCAGAAGCTCGGCGGCGACATCATCTACATCTCGAGCAAGAACTCCGTCTTCGCCGGGCCGAACAACGTCGCGTACTCGGCGACGAAGGCCGACCAGGCCCACCAGGTGCGGCTGCTGGCCGCCGAGCTCGGCGAGCACGGCATCAAGGTCAACGGCATCAACCCGGACGGCGTCGTGCGTGGCTCCGGCATCTTCGCCTCGGGCTGGGGCGCCAACCGTGCCGCCACCTACGGCATCGAGGAGGAGGACCTCGGCAAGTTCTACGCCCAGCGCACCATCCTTAAGCGCGAGGTCGTGCCGGAGAACGTCGCCAACGCCGTGTTCGTGCTCTGCTCGGCCGACCTCTCGCACACCACCGGCCTGCACATCCCGGTCGACGCCGGCGTCGCGGCCGCCTTCCTGCGATGAGTGCCGCTCCGCGCCCGGGTCTCGATACGGCGCTGGCGCGCCTACTCGACCAGCGAAAGAGTCGCACCGCCGAAAACTCCGCTGGTCGAGTAGCGAGGAACGAGCGTATCGAGGCCAAGGCCCACCCTGCACGGAGCGCCGCATGAGCGGCGGCACCGTCGCCGCCGTGGATCTCGGCGCGACGAGCGGACGCGTGATCGTGGCGAAGGTCGGGCAGCACACGCTCGACATGCGCACCGTCTCGCGCTTCACGAACACCCCGGTGCGAACGATCGACGGGCTGCACTGGAACGTGCTCGAGCTCTACCGCAGCGCCATGGCCGGCCTCGGCACGGCGCTGCGCGAGGAGCCGGAGCTCAGCAGCATCGGGATCGACTCGTGGGCGGTGGACTACGCGCTGATGCGGGGCGAGCGGATGCTGGGAACACCGTTCCACTATCGCGACGAGCGCACGCAGCGAGGCGTTGAGGCGGCACACGCCCTGGTGCCCCCTGCCGAGCTCTACGCCAGGAACGGGCTGCAGTTCTTGCCGTTCAACAGCCTCTACCAACTCAGCACCGACCGCCTCGACGGTATGCTCGAGCTGGCGGACGGCGCGCTGCTCATCCCGGACCTGTTCGCCTACTGGCTCACCGGGCGCCGCGTCGCCGAGCGGAGCAACGCCTCGACGACCGGACTGCTCTCGGTGACGAGCGGCCAGTGGGACGCCGAGCTGCTTGCCCGGCTGAAGCTGCCGGCATCCATACTGCCGCCGCTCGTCGACGCCGGCGCGCGCATCGGCACACTGCTGCCGGACGTCGCGGCCGAGCTCGGCGCGATGCGCCCGATCGACGTGATCGCCGTCGGCTCCCACGACACGGCCTCGGCCGTGCTCGCCGTGCCGATGCGGGCCGAGAGTTCCGCGTACATCTCCTGTGGCACCTGGGGCCTCGTCGGGCTCGAGCTTGAGCGGCCGGTGCTGAGCGAGGCGGCCAGGGAGGCCAACTTCACCAACGAGGGCGGCGTCGACGGCACCGTGCGCTTCCTGCACAACGTGATGGGGCTGTGGCTGCTCAGCGAGTCGGTGCGCACGTGGGAGAAGGCCGACGGCGCGAACATCAACCTCGTTGAGCTGCTCGCCGCGGCCGAGGCTGTCACCACGACGGTCGCCGTGTTCGACGCAAACGATCAGCGCTTCCTGGCGACCGGAGACCTGCCGCGACGCATCGCCGAGTACTGCGCAGAGCGCGGCCTGGCCGTTCCCGGCAGCCGCGCCGAATTCGTGCGCAGTATCATCGAGAGCCTGGCCCAGGCCTTCGCGGACGCCGTACGTACGGCGCAGAGCTTGGCCGATCGATCGGTGGAGGCGGTGCACATCGTGGGAGGCGGCTCTCAGAACGAGCTGCTCTGCCAGCTCACGGCAGACCGACTCGGCATTCCTGTGCTCGCCGGCCCTGTTGAGGCGACCGCCCTCGGCAACGTCCTGGTCCAGGCACGCGCGCAGGGATTCGTCTCTGGCGGTCTCAGCGAGATGCGCCAGCTCGTCGCCGCGAACATACAGCCTCGTCGCTACGAACCGAGCGCCCGCTGGCAGGCCTGACGCTGCCGACCCGGCATCCATTCGCTTGCGGATGCCGACGGCTTCCCGTTGATTGAGCCTGTCGAAATCGGCAGCGTGGTTTCGACAAGCTCAACCAACGGAGCGAGTGCTCAACCAGCGGAGCGAATCTCAACCAACGGAGCGAGTGCTCAACCAGCGGAGCGGAGGCCTAGGCCGAGAGGATCTCCGTGTTCATGCGCTGCTGCCAGGCGACATCCGCCCACATGGGGTGATGCGGGGCCGCGTTCGAGCAGAGCACCATGCCCCACGCGTCGTTGGCGAGCGCGGCGCGAATGCCGTGCTCCGCAAGAGCACGCCCGACCGGCCCCTCTTCGAAGGTGCCGTCCAGCGGCGTATAACCGATCCATCCCTCGCCGATGACGTGGGGAACTCCGGCGCGTTTCGACCACGCAGCAACCGCCGCCAAGCGAGACTCGATCTCGCGCCTCATCGCCTCGGCGTGCAGTGCGTAGTGCTCGTACAACCAGAGATCCCAGCGGTCGGCGTCGATCCAGTCGTAGCCATAGATCATCTGGTCGGTGATGACCGTCGCCTCGAGCTTCCACGGTGCCGGTGTGCCGTACTCGGTGAACGATGGCGCATCATCACGCAGGAGGCCGCGCAGCTGCGCATTCGGGAATCCATCGCTGCCGTGCGCACGCAAGTCGATCAGCGACTGCAGCGCGTCGAGCACTCCGTAGGAGTAGATGTGGAACTGAGCCGCATCGATGCCCGAGGGAATCGCGGCCATGTCCAGGTGCGGCGGCTTGCCCCAACTCGCCGTGACGAGCTGTCCCGGATGCTCATCGCGCACACGCTGCATCGACGCCATCGCACGCTCGTCGAGCTCGCCCACGAGCGAAAAATCGATCTCGTTGTGCAGCTCGGTGAAGGCGACGAGGTCGGCAAAACCATGCTCATTCAGCAGTGACAGCACACCGGATGCCGCCCCTGCCAGGCGGTCCAGCCGATCCGCCAGCGGGATGGCATCCATCGCGTTCCACCAGTCCGGATGTTCGGCGAACGACGCGGACTGCTGGTACTCCCAGCTGGCGAGGATCACGACGAATCCGTGCCGTCGGGCGGAGGCGAACAGCTCAAGCAGGCGGGTGCGCACGTCGATCTCGTAGCCGCCCGGCACGTCGTACCAGCGGGTGCGGCGACCGTAGTAGTCCCCCTGCGGCGCGGGGCCGAGGCCGCCGATGCGCACGACCGGGCTGACGCCGAGCCCGCCGCAGAGCAGCATCGGTGCGGCGCAGATGCGCACCGTGTTGTAGCCGCGCTCCGCGGCCTCGATGAACGCCCGATCGATGTCTTCGTATGGCTCGCCCACTCCGGCCCTGGTGTACCAGGAGAAGTCCCAGAGGGTGATGGCGAGCCGTTCTGGCAGGTGCGCAGGAACAGTCACGACTATCCCTTCGTGGCACCGGCCGTGAGGCCGGCCTTCCAGAAGCGCTGCAGCGAGATCATGACGATGACGAGCAGCAGTGCCGAGACGGCCGCGCCGGTGACGACGAGCACGTAGAAGATCGGGTCGCGCTGCGTCTGGCCGTTCCACAGCGTGAGGCCGAGCGTCACGGGGAACGTCTTGGCGTCGTTGAGCATGACGAGCGGAAGCAGGTAGTTGTTCCACACGGCCACGAACTGGAAGAGGAAGATCGTGACGATGGCCGGGGCCATCATGCGCGTGCTCATGGTCCAGAAGATGCGCAGATCGCCCGCGCCATCAAGCCTGGCCGCCTCGATCACCTCGTCCGGAATCGAGTCTTTGGAGTAGATGCGGGCCAGGTAGACGCCGAACGGGCTGACCATGCTCGGCAGCAGAACACTCCAGTAGCTGCCGGTGAGGCCGACGGAGTTGAGCAGGAAGTACAGCGGAAGCGCGATGACGGTCGCCGGAACGAGCACACCGCCGAGCACCATGCCGAAGATGGCCTCGCGCCCCTTGAACTCGTACTTGGCCATTGCGTAGCCGGCAGTCGTGGCCATCACCGTTGCGAACAGCGCGCCAAGACCGGCATAGAGCAGGCTGTTCAGCAGCCAGGTCGGGAAGATGCCGTTGTCGTGCGTGAACAGCCGGCCGAGATTCTCGACAAGCTGGGGGCGCTCGGAGAACCAGAGACCGAACGATCCGAACAGATCGGCCGAGCTCTTCGTCGCGGCGAAGAGCACCCAGAGCAGCGGCAACAGGAAGTACGCGGCTGCGGCGATCATCACCGCCATCACGGGGACGGAGGTGAGGAATGAACGACGGCCTACCATGCGCGGTTTCCCTTTCGGTTGACGGCACTGAGGAAGCCGAATGAGAAGACGAACGCGATGATGGCGACGATGACGGCCATCGCGGCGGCCAGGTTCGGGTCGCTCTGCGAGAAGGCCTGGTTGTACGCCGCGAGGTTCGGCGTGAAGTCGGAGTTGATCGCGGTGGTCAGCGGTTTGAGCACGAGCGGCTCGACGAAGAGCTGCAGCGTGCCGATGATCGTGAACACGGTGACCATGATGATGGTGGGGCGCAGCAGTGGAATCTGGATGTTCCGGATGATGTGCCACTGGCTGGCACCGTCGATGCGGGCCGCCTCGTAGAGCTCGGCCGGGATCGACTGCAGGCTGGCGACGAGGATCAGCATGTTGTAGCCGGCGAAGCCCCAGAGGGCGATGTTCGCGATGGCGAAGAGCACGGAATCCGGGCCGAGCGGAACGAGGTCGATGCCGACGTTGCTGAGGCCCTGCAACACAGGGCTCGTGGTCGGAATATAGAGGAAGCCCCAGAGCAGCGAGGCGATCACGCCGGGAACGCCGTATGGCATGAAGTAGATCACCCGGAAGACGCGAGGGAACCAGGCCTTGCCCGATTCCAGCAGCAGCGCCAGCACCAGCGAGCCGCCGATCATCAGGGGAACCTCGATGATGGCGAACAGGATGACGCGGCCGATGCTCTCCATGAAGGAAGGCGTGCCGAGTGCTTTGGCGTAGTTGTCGAGGAACACGAACACGCGCTCTGGCGCGCCGAACCCGAGACCGCTGGTCTGCAACGCGAAGAGGCTGTCCCACACGGCATAGCAAATGGGGAGCACGAAGAACGCGACGAAGAAGATCACGAACGGGGCGAGGAAGATCACTAGCGGGAGCCGGATCTTCTTCGCCTTCCGACGCGCAGGGCTGGCGTCCGGGGCATCGACGGCGCCGCGGCCAGTCGATGCGTCACCCACGCCGCGGGCAGTCGATGCTTCGCCCACGGCTGGGGCGACGAGTGTGTGTTGTGTCACGGTGTCCTCAGAAGAGTGAACGGTGGGGCGGCACAGTGCACCGCCCCACCGAATGGTCTTACTCGTTTACGGTGATGCCCTTGTCCTGCATGGCCTTCACCATGTCGGCCTGCGTCTTCTCGAATGCACCGGCGAGCGGCGTCTTGTTCTGAACGGCCGCCTTGACGTTGTCGGTCAGGGCCGCGTACAGCGTGTCGATCAGCGGCGGCCACTGCCATTCGGTGCTCACGTTGGCGTCGGAGACGGCGAAGGTGTCCCAAATGTTCTGACCACCGAAGAACTCGAACGTGGCCGGGTCATCGCTGAGGGCCGCGACCTGTGACGTGTCTGCCAACGCCGGCCAGCCGGCACCGATGCTGGTGAGGGTGCTTGCGCTCTCGGGAGTGCCGTTCAGCCAGAGCAGGAACTCCGTGGCCTCGGCCGGGTGCTTCGAGCCCTTCAGCACGGCGGTGCCGGATCCGCCGCCCCAGCTGGCGGACACGTGCTCGCCTGCTGTCCACTGCGGCATCTCGGCCGCGGCCCAGAGACCGGCGGTGTCTGGGGCGTTGCCGGAGATGATCGCAGCGGCCCACGACCCGCTCATCCAGGTGGAGATGTTTCCCGTCTGGATGTCGGCATACCACTCGTTGCTCATGTCGGCCTCGACCTTGACGAGGTCCTCGTCGAGCAGCTTCTGCCAGAAGGCGGCCATCTTGAGCGTGTCGTCGTTGTCGATGGCGACGTTCCAGCCGCCATCGCTGGTCGTGAACCAGGGCTCGCCTGCCTGCATGGCCAGTCCCATCAGCCACGCGGCCTGGTTCGCAGCGAAAGCGGCGATGTAGCGGTCGGGGCCGGAGGCGCGGATGACCTTGGCCGCCTCGTAGTACTCCTCCCATGTGGCGGGGGCCGTCAGGCCGAGTTCAGCGAACACATCCGCGCGGTAGAACTGGCCAATCGGGCCACTCGCCTGCGGAATGCCGTAGACCTTGCCGTCGAAGACGCTGGTCTCCCACTGCCATTCGGTGAAGTCGCCTGCGGCGTCGCCGGCGTACTCGGTGATGTCCTCGAGCGCGTCGTTGAGCAGGAAGGTGCTGAACTCGTCGTAGCCGATCTGTGCGACATCCGCCGGGTTGCCGGCCTTGACCGCGGAGAGCATCTTGGCGTAGCCGCCATCGGGGCCGGCCGCGATCGGCTCCACCGTGACGTGGATGTCGTCGTGGGCCTCGTTGAACGCGTCGACTGCGGTGTCAATGTTCGGCACCCAGGTCTGGAAGGTGAGTTCGACGGGCGCGTCGGCTCCGGCAGTCTCGGAAGACGCGCAGGCCGCGAGCGGCATGATGACCGCCAATGACAGTGCTGCTGCGGTTGCGACGCGTGCACGTCTGGTGCGCTGCGACATGGATGCTCCTTTGCATTGAGGAAAAGTGGTGAATCGTTTCATGAATCGATTCACGCAAGGATAAACACGCTCGGCCCCAGATGTCAAAGCAGGCGTCAAACGGCCAGGCCCCGCGTGGATTCGCGGACGACGAGTCGGGGAAAGAGCTCAACCGAGCGATGCACATGTGCAGCGCCCGCTGCCTGCTCCGTCAGTTCGTCGATGAGCAGCTGCGCCCCGACGTAACCCATGTGCTCAGTCGGCTGATTGATCGAGGAGATCGGGATGATGGATGCCGCGGCGAAGTCGATGTCGTCGTAGCCGAGCACGGCGATATCCTCTGGGATCCGAAGCGCGCGCCCGATGACCTGCAACAGGCCGATCGCGACCACGTCGTTGCCGGCGAAGACGGCATCCGGGCGCTCCTCGGGGGCCATCGCGAGAATCTGCCGGCCGACGTCCTGTCCGATGCCGATCGAGAGCGTGGTGTGGTGCTGCACTCGCAGTTCCGCACCGGGCACGCGCGCGACCGCCTCCCGAGAACCCTCGGCGCGTTCGTGCATCTGTGGGATGGCATCCGGCCCGAGAACGAGGAGGATTCGACGCCGTCCGAGCTCGAGCAGGTGCTCGGCACCGATGCGGCCCCCGGCCCGGTCGTCAACGAAGACGGAGCAGTGCTGCTCTGAACGACGGTCGACAAGCACGACCTGTGTGCCTTGCGCGAGCAAGCGTTCGGTGTTCGGGGCGCTCCGGGCGGGCGTGACGAGTACGCCAGCGACGCGGTGCTCCTCGAAGACTCCCAGATAGCGGGTCTCGCCGGAGACGTCGTCGGCGCTCGTCGCAAAGAGCAGCGCGTACCCCGCCTCGGCAGCCGCGGCGGATGCCCCTGTCGCCAGGGTGGTGAAGAAAGGATTGGCGATGTCGGTGAAGACGAATCCGAGCGCTCGGATCTGGCCCGTCCTGAGGGAGCGCGCCGTGCTGTTGGGGACGTAACCGAGTCGATCAATGACGGCCCGCACCCGGTCGGCGATCTCGCCGTTGACGCTGGGTGACCCGTTCAGAACATTCGAGACCGTCCCCGTTGAGACACCCGACTCGCGGGCGACATCCCGCAGCCTCACCATTGACATTCTGTGCTCCCGTAGCTGGCGCCTGGCGCCTGACCCACCGGGCAGGAGAGCCCGGCGCGGCCGTCCTGCAAAGATACCCGAGTGCGCCGGGCGCCACCGAACTCCGAGTCGTGTGCTGAGGTTGGCACCGAGTCCCGCACGCCTCACCGATCGTGGCGTGCTGTTTCGGCGCTGCGAGCCACGTGCCCCGTTGTGCGGTAGAAACAACTACGGCGTATCGCGGCAACTGGCGCGCGGCGCCGGCGCACAGCGAATCTGCGCATCATCAGCACACCCGTCAGCAGGAGGCCCCATGAGCAGCTACGACCACGCCATCGACTGGGTGCGCCGCGAGACGGACTCCGGCGCCCTGCCCGCTGCGGTGCTCGGCATCGCGACGGCCGACGGGGTGCAGGAACTCGTGGCCTTCGGCGCGAGCGGTGAGCGCGCGGCATCCGTCGGCGACCACTTCCCACTGTTCTCGGTCACGAAGCCGATCGTCGCGATGACCGCGCTCCGGGCCGTCGAACGCGGGCGGCTCGCGCTCACCGACCCGCTCAGTGCGGCCGTCCCCGGCTTCGGTGCCCAGCGGTCAGATACCGTCGAATTGCGCCACCTGCTCAGCCATAGTTCCGGCATCGGTGACCCGTCGCTCGGCTCGCCTCTCGGCCTGCGGGCTGATCTGCTCGCCGACGGCTCCGAGTTCGGGGCCGGCGCCGCCGTGCGTTACTCCTCGCTCGCCTTCGAGGGCATCGCTGCGATGATCGAGCACGCGACAGCAACGCCATGGCAGCACGCGGTCACCGAGCTGGTGACGGATGCCGGCGCGGATGGCTTCACCTTCGATGCCGACTGCGAGCCGCATCCTGTCTTCGGGGCAGCAGACGTCGGGCTCGACTACGCAGCCATGCAGAAGCTGCAACACCCGGGAGCCGGCGCATACGCGCGCGCCGAGGACCTACTGGCGATCGGACGTGCACTGCTGGCCGACGACGGCACGCTGCTGCACCCGGCGAGCGTGGCGGCACTGCAGCGCTCGCGAACCGACGGCCTGCCGGTGTTCTCCCCCGCGCCCGGTCGCCCGGGCGAGGCCTGGGGTCTCGGCTTCAAGCTGCGGCAGAACAGCCCCGGGCTGCTCGCCGGCGACGGCTACGGCCACAGCGGCTGGGCCGGCGCCGAATTCTGGGTGTACCCGGAGCAGGGCGTCTGCTTCACCCTGCTCACGAACGTGATGGAGCCCGCTCGTTTCGGCGTGAACATCGACCGGCTGCACAACGCGGTCGTCGCCGGCACCCGCTGAGACGCCTCGGCCACAGTCGCAGAACGTCGACGGCCTGCAGTTTCGGCTGAGCCGCTCAGGGCTTCGCGTGCGTCGCTGCTCCTTCGTCGCTGCGCCGCTCGCTCGAGCCACCGTGCATTCTCACGTTGGCTCGAGGGAGCAGCCGAGGAACGAGGCCGCCCCCGAAGCCCTGACACGCGCCGACACACCCGCTGGTCGAGTAGGCCGTCCACGGCCGTATCGAGACCGAGGCCCGCGCAAAAACTCGAGCCCGTGAGGCCTCGATACGCTCGTTCCTCGCTACTCGACCAGCAAACCGGCATCGGGTCGCCGCACGTCGGCGGGCTGCCGTTTCGGCTGAGCCGCTCAGGGCTTCGCGTGCGTCGCTGCTCCTTCGTCGCTGCGCCGCTCGCTCGAGCCAGCGTGCAGGCGGCGGTCGCTCGAGACTGCGTGCAGTGTGCCACCGTGCACGGAGCGGCCGTCGTGCGTTCTCACGTTGGCTCGAGGGAGCAGCCGAGGAACGAGGCCGCCCCCGAAGCCCCGACACACCCCGAAACCCCGCTGGTCGAGTAGGCCGTCTACGGCCGTATCGAGACCGAGGCCCGTGCGAAAACCTGCACCAGCATCGGTCACAGTTCCAGAGGTTGCCGTGGACCGGGCTGCCGCCTTTCGCGACGCTACGCGTCGCGCGCTACAGCGCCTGAATGCCCCAGCCGAGCCGCCACGTCTCACCGGGCGCGAGCCAGCGCAGGCCCTCGCCGCTGCGGAGCGCGTTCGGCGGCGCCGTCATCGGCTCGATCGCGATGGCGGTGGTGTGCCCGGCATCCGTCGGGAAGTCGGGCGTGACGTAGATCTGCACGTAGCCGAAGTCGGGGTCGGCCCAGAGCCGCACTCCGCGGCCGTCCGGCGCGGTGAGCTCGGCGTGCAGCCGGCCACCCCGGCGCTCCAGCTCGGTGAAGCAGGCGTGTGACACGATCTCGGCGACGCGCGGGCCGTCACCCAGCGACTCGCTGCGGCCCTGCACGGCCCGCCGCTGGCCCGGGAAGTGCCGCTCGTCCAGCGGCAGGATCGCCCCCGCCGGCAGCGTGAACTGCAGCTCACCGACCGGCCACTCGCCCACCCGGAGATACGGGTGCACACCGAGTGCGACCGGCGCGGGCACGTCGCCGCTGTTCCGGATGCGGTGCGTCGCGGCGATCCCGTCGGGGCGAAGCTCGTAGCGCAGCTCGGTCTGCAGCTCGAAGGGGTAGCCCGCGTGCCCGCTGACGGGGGCGGCGAGCGTGAGCCACGACTCCCCGCGCTCGAGCAGCGAGTAGTCGTGCTCGGCCAACAGCCCGTGGATCGCGTTCCCGGCCGCCGGCTCGGTGGCATCGAGCTCAAGCTGCTGCCCTGCATGCACCCAGCTCGCACCCTCGACCCGGTTCGGCCACGGCACGAGCACGGTCCCGGCCGAGAGCGGCGGCGTCGGGTCGAGGGTCGAGCGGATGAGCTCAAGCCCGTTGACACTGAGCGCGCGCAGGCTGGCGCCCCTGGCGGAGACGACCGCGCGCACGATCGCGCCGTCGCCTCCATCCGGGCCGCCACCGGCGGTCAGCTCGTGCACGGCGGGCTAGGCGTCGACCGCGGTCACGTGGAACAGCACGGAGGTGTCGGGATCGAGCGATGGCGCCTCGACGCCGACGGTGCCGAGAACGCGCCCGGGCAGCGTGACACCGCCGAGGATCCACGGCGGAACCACGGCGCCCTCCGGCAGCGGAGTGCCGGGGAACACCGCGCTCACCCGGTAGCTGCGCTCGGCGTCGAGCCCCGGCAGCGTCACGCGGCCGGGCGGCCAGTTCGCCGGCCGCTCGGTGACGCTGAAGGCATAGAGCGCCTCGGCGCCGTCCCTCGCGACGACACCCTGGAGCCGGGTCGCGGCGTTCGGCAGATCGGCGTGCACGACGCGGCCGCTGTGCAGCAGGCCGCGGTGCTCGCGGTGGAAGGCGACCCAGCTGCCGAGCACGGCGAGCGTCGCGTCATCCGCCTCGAGCAGGTTCACCTCCAGGCCGAGGTGGCCCCAGAGCGCCTTCTCCGCGCGGTAGTCGAGCGGGTGGATGCGGTGGGTGGTGTGCGATTCGGCCGCGCCGATGTGGGTGCCCTGGTACTCCGGCGGAACCATCAGCCCGGTCCAGCGCTGGATCTCGAGCCGCTCGTGCGGGTCGTTGCAGTCGCTCGGCCAGACGCGGTCGGTGTGCGCGAGCACGCCGAGGTCGATGCGGCCGCCGCCGCTGGCGCACGACTCGATCTCGAGGCCGGGGAAAGCCTCCTTGAGCTCGGCCATGAGGCGGTACGCCTGCAGCGTCTGCACGCGCGCACCGGGCCGGCCGCTCGGGGAGTGCCCGGCATCCAGCAGATAGCGGTTGTGATCCCACTTGATGTACGCGATGTCGAGCGCGCCGACCAGCGCGAACATGCCGTCGCGCACGTGCTCGTAGGCACCCTCGTGGCCGAGGTCGAGCACGTGCTGGTAGCGCGACGGGATGCCGGTACCGTGCCCGGCGTCGAAGACCCACTCCGGGTGGGCACGGGCCAGCTCGGAGTCGAGGTTGATCATCTCGGGCTCGAACCAGAGGCCGAAGTCCATCCCGAGCTCACGCACGCGCTTCGCCAGCGGCTCCAGTCCCTGCGGCCAGACCGCGGGGTCAACCGTCCAGTCGCCGAGCGATGTCCGGTCGTTGCGGCGACCGAGGAACCAGCCGTCGTCGACAACGAAGCGCTCGACGCCGAGAGCGGCGCCACGCTCGGCGAGGGCGCTCAACGTTTCGAAGTCGTGCTGGAAGTAGACGGCCTCCCAGGTGTTCAGGATGACGGGGCGCGGCGTCGATGGGTGCTGCGGCCAGGCCCGGATCGTCTCGTGGAAGCGGCCGGCCAGCTCGTCGAGGCCGTTGCCCCACGAGCCGTAGAGCCACGGGCTCGTGTACCGCTCACCGGCTGCGAGTGTGACCTCGCCGGGCAGGATGATCTCGCCGGCGGAGAGGTGCTGCACGCCGCTCGGCATGCGCTCGGCGGCGAGCACCTGGTTGCCGCTCCAGCCCAGGTGCACGGCCCACACCGCGCCGCTCTGGAAGCCGAAGCCTGCCTCGCCTGCTGCCAGCAGCATGGTGTGCTCGAGGCCGGGCTTGCCGCCGCGGGATTCCCGCAGCCAGGCACCGATGTGGAACGGCCGCCGTTGCGGCACCTTCTCGAGCGACCAGCGGCCGGTGAAGTCGAGCACCTCGGTCGCGGTCACCGGGACGGGGAACGCCAACTCGAGACCGTCGACGCGGTAGCTCTCGCCGCGCTCGTTGACGAGGGTTGCCCGCTGGCGCGCGAGGCCGCTGGCCATCACCTCGATCTCGATCGAGAGGCTGAGGCCGTACTCGGCGTCCACCGCGTCGGAGCGCAGGGCCTGGCCGCCGTCCCGCGCCTCGACACTGGTGGTCGCCGCGCCGAATTTCGGCGCCCAGCGCGTGCCGTCGCTGCTGCCGCTGAGGCCGGGCCGGCCCAGCCAGCCCTCAGCCAGCTGCGGCAGCACCGGGACGGGCTGCGGGTAGCTCACGGCGCTGTCGCCGACGGCCGGCAACGCGGACAGCACGATCGCGTCGAGCTGGGCAGCATCGAGCTCCCCGAGGTCGGCGCCCCAGTGCACGATGCGCGGAAGCCTGCCGGCGTCCACCAGCGCGATGATGCTGGTTCCGCCCGCCCGGAGCTGTACAACCGAGCCGTTCACTGCCGTCACTGCCATCCTGGTGCGTCCTCTACTTTGAGCATCCGCTCATCCTATGGTTCCCGCGACCTCAGCAACCATGTCACTTCTCATGGTCGGGCATGGACGAAACGATTGCTGAACGTGGACGTTTCGCGGATCGGCGCGGCGCCGACCGTGGATACCGTCGCCGCGCCGTCGATTGCGGCCGCCCGCCGCCTACAGATCCTCGATGCGCGTGAAGAGCAGAAGCTCCGGCAGCGAGGTGGCGAAGTAGTCGATCCGGCCGTCTTCGCGCACCGGCTGGGGCACGTCGATGAGCATGCGCACCTCGCCCAGCGAGGCGGGTGGATCACCGAGCGGCAGGCCGAGCGCCGCGCGGGCATCGTCCCAGGCGCCGAGCGCCTGGCCCTCTCCGCCCTCCCACGGCTGGAACGGCCGGGATTCGAGCAACTCAACGGCCTCTGCCGGTCGGCCGAGCTCCGTCAGCAGCCTCGCGTATTCGACGGCGAGGTCGTCGCGCGCGGTTGCGGTGAGCGGGATGCGGCTGAGCCGTTCCTCCGCGGGAACGCCGATGCGCTTCAACAGCTGGTCCGACTCGAACCACAGCCGGGCATCGGCCGGGCGCAGCGCGATGGCGCGCTCGTAGTAGTCGCGGGCGGTCTCGGCGTCACCGAGCAGGTTGTAGCGGGCGATAGCCGCATTGCGCAGCACCGTTGCGTCGGTGCTGCCGAGCTCGAGCGCCCGCTCCCACAGGGCCAGGGCCGGCTCGTGGCGGCGCTGGTGGTAGAGGAACATGCCGAGCAACGACAGCGCCTGCAGATCGTGCGGGTCGCTCGCGATTGCCTCCCGCAGCACGTCGTGCTGGTCGAGCGTGCTGGGGAAGCTGCGGGCGGCGGGCACGGAGCTCGCCTCGGCGCGAGCGGCGGCCGCGGCATCCGGGCGGCCCAGCCGGTCGAGGACGGAGGCCTTCGCGTAGAGCGCGATCGGAGCGGCGTTGCCCGCCGTCGTGCTGGGCAGTTCGGCTGCCAGTGTGAACGCGGCCACGGCGCCGTCGAGCTCGCCGAAGCCGGCCAGATCGAAGCCGATGTCGAGCTGCGTCGCGGCATCCCGGCTCGTCTGCGCATCGTCGAGCGCCGGATCGAGGGTCCTGGCCAGCTGGTCCAGCGGGTCGAGCGCGCGGGTCTCCGCCAGCAGCGCGTCGGCCGCCGTCGTGTCGCCGCTGCGGCGCAGCAGCACCGTCAGCAGGGCGCGCGAGCGCAGGTCGTCGGCGTCGAGTCGCACCGCCGCGGTGGCGTGCTGCAACGCGCGGGCGTCGTTGCCGACGACGGCATCCAGACGCGCCATCTCGAACTCCGAGCTCTGGCGCCACTTCTGGTCCCACGCGGCCTTGGCGAAGGCGCTGTACGCCTCGTCCAGCTGGCCGAGACGGCGCAGAATGCTGCCGAGCCGGTACGAGAGCTCACCGGATTCCGGGTTGAGATTGCGCGAGCGGGCGCGCTCGAGGCCGCGCTGCACGTACTCGAGAGCGGTCTCGTAGTCTGCGGTCTTGTAGCTCTGCGTTGCCATGGCGAGGTTGCTGCGGATGTCGCCGGGGTCGCGGCGCAGCGCCTCGCGCCAGTAGCTCAGCGCGGAGCGGGTGGGGTGGCGGTACTGATCGAGGTGAACGCCCGTGTAGTACAGCTCGTCGATCGAGTCGATCTCCTCCGGCATCGGCGGCTCCGTGGCCAGATCCGGCTCCGGCTGCTGCACGTGCGGCCGCGGGGTCCAGCTGAGCACCCCGACGACGTCGAGGGTGAGCTCCGTGGCATCTACGGCGCCTGGCAGGGCCAGCTCGATGGTGAACGGCGCCTCGGGCGCGAGGTCGAGCGTCCATGCCTCGACCGGCTCAGTGCCGCGCCGCAGCTCGATGCGCTGGCCGGGGCGGATGCCGGTGCTCGCCACACCGAGCTTCACCCGCGTCTCCTGCTCGGAGCTCGCGGTGATGGAGAGGTGCACGGCGGCCTCGAGGTTGGCCTGGTGCACGACGCCGATGCGCTGGATCGGGTACCAGTACTGCGAGAAGGCCTTCGTCTCGCCCGGGGCGATGAAGGTGAAGTCGGGCTGGTTGTCGGTGAACACGCCGGCCATCAGCTCGATGTACGGGCCGTCATCCTCGGTCAGGTGCGCGTCCCAGGTGCGGCCGAACTCCGAATTGCCCCACGTCCACTGCTTCTTGCCCGGCGCGATGTGGCGGTCGGCCCAGTGCACGAACCCGGCCTCGACGTCGTGGTCGTAGCCGCCGAAGAAGTCGTCCTGCGTTCCGGTGACCATGTAACTCGTCGGCACGGGGATGTTCTTGTAGAAGTCGAGGCGGTCGCCGCCGGTGGCCGCGTGCTCGGTGTAGTCGAAGCCGTAGTACGGGCGGTCGGCGGCCGGGAACGCGGTCACGGCGCGACGGGCGTGGTCGGCGACCCACTGCACATCGGTCGGGAAGAAGGACTGGTAGTTGTCGTGCACCCGCGCCGCGACGTTCGCCCACCAGAGGAAGGTCTCGGTCTCGCTCGTGCGGTTGTGCAGCCGGGCGACGAGTTCGATCAGCGCGCTGTCCGGGCGAATCCGGATGCCGTGCATGCCCTTCATCCGGGAGAACGGGTCGTGGTCGGAGCACCAGACGGTGACGGAGCCGTCGTCGCCGTGCTCGATCTCGATGTCCACCGGCAGGTACGTCGCCGGGCGGTGGTGCTGCGGCCAGTTGAACTCGACACCGCCGCTGATCCACGGGCCTGCGAGGCCGACGAGCGCCGGCTTGATCACGTTGTTGCGGTAGAAGAAGTCGTAGTCGGCACTCTTGTCGTAGCCGATGTGGATCCGGCCACCGAGCTCGGGCAGGATCACGAGGCGGAGCCAACGGTTCTCCAGGTGCACGGCATCCCAGGAGCGCAGCGTCGGCTCGGTCTCGATCTTGTCGGTGAACGGGATCGGGTACACCCGCCCGCTCGAGCCCTGGTAGACGCGGTGCTCGAAGAACATCGGGTAGCGATCGGGCTCAGCGGTGTCATAGCTCGTGATGTCGAGGTTCTCGCGCCACGCGATGGCGGCACCCGCCGCCAGTTCACCGGCGAGGGATGCAGGTGCGTCGGGAAGTTGAATGCTGGGAGGAGTCGTCGGGGTGTTCACCTGCTCAACGCTATGGAGCCCACAGCGGCTGTTGAAGTGAGGATTCACCGCAAAACATGGACAAAACACCGAGAACGCCGCCGGAATGAGAGAGTGGAGCCATGGCAAGACCCGATGGTTTCCCCCGGCAGCGCATCGCGATCGTTCCCCGCCCGCTCGTGGCGGAGGCCGACCAGCGCCCGATCACCCGCCGCCTCCAGGTGACGGATGCCGGCTGGTTCCCACATGCGCGCGGGCACGAGCGTTCGCGCCCCGGCGGCGCCGCGGAATCCGTGATCATGCTGTGCGTCGCCGGCTCGGGCTGGGTGGAGTTGGATGGCGCCAGGCACACCGTGCAGGCCCCCGCGATCGTCGCCCTGCCGGCAGGCGCGGCCCACCGCTACGGCGCGAGCGACGACAAACCATGGACGATCTGGTGGTTGCACGTACGCGGCAGCGACGCCGACGAGCTCGTCGCCGCCTGCGTCGACTCCGAACGGTCACCGGTCGCCGTGCTCCGCGAGGTCGACCGCACAACGCAGCTGACCGAACACATCGTGGCAATCCTGGAGAAGGACCCGTCACCGCCGCGACTGGTGCGCGCCGCCGGTCTGGCGTGGAATCTGCTGACGACCCTGGTGTCTGACCTCTCGGTGTCTGACAGCAACGACCCGCTGCAGCGGGCGATGAGTTACCTCGCGCACCGACTCGAGCGCCCCGTGAGCGTTCCGGAGCTCGCCCGCGAGGCCCGGGTCTCCCCCTCCCACCTCGGCGCCCTCTTCCGTGCGGCAACCGGCGGCGGGCCGCTCGCCCACCACATCACACTGCGGATGGCCCGCGCCAGGCAGCTCCTCGACGGCACCGACCTCTCGGTGTCTGAGGTGGCGCGGGAGACCGGCTACTCCGACCCGCTCTATTTCTCGCGGCAATTCCGCCAGGCCCACGGCGAGAGCCCGAGCGCCTACCGCGAGCTGCGCAAGGGCTGACGAGGCTCCCGGGATGGGCCTCGGCCCGCCCCACGGTCGCGCCACGGGCCCTCTCGGCGGCAGAATAGAGGTGGTGCCGCCCGGGCACGCCGAATCCTCGGCCCCCGTGGACGGCGAGCGCCGCCGAGGGGCATCACATGAACTCATCCGCCGAGACCCGGGTCGGGGTCTACATCGACTTCGACAACATCGTGATCTCCCGATACAACCAGCTGCACACCCGCGGCCAGTTCCAGAAGGATCACGCGCGCGATGTCGTGCCAGGCACCGGCGGCACCTCCCCCGAGGTCGCGGCCCGTCTCGATGAGGCCACCGTCGACCTCGGCGCGATCCTCGACTTCGCCTCCTCATTCGGCACGATCGGCGTGAGCCGTGCATACGCCGACTGGTCGGTTCCAATCAACGCGAGCTACCGCCGCCAGCTGATCGACCGCGCCGTCGACCTGGTGCAGCTGTTCCCCGTTGTCGCGTCGATGAAGAACGGCGCCGACATCCGCCTCGCCGTCGATGTCGTCGAAGACCTGTTCAGGCTCTCCGACCTCACCCACGTGGTGATCGTCGCCGGCGACTCCGACTACATCGCGCTGGCCCAGCGCGCCAAGCTGCTCGGCCGCTACGTCGTCGGGATCGGCGTCGCCGGCGGCACGAGCAAGGCACTCGCCGCGGCCTGCGACGAGTTCGCCGACTACGACGCTCTGCCCGGAACGGTGCGGAGCGCCGCCCAGGCCCGCCCCAAGCGCAAGAGCGATGGGGCGGATGTCGCGGCCGTTTCGGCACCCGCCGGGCAGGATGCCGACGCCACAGCTGATGCCGGCGATGACACCGGAGCGGTGGCGAAGCGCGGCAGCAAGCCGAAGTCCGCTCGTCAGGCGAAGGCGGCCCACGAGGCAGCCGGCGATCTGCTCGCCCGCGCGCTCGAACTCGGCGCGGCCAAGTACGACGAGGACTGGCAGGCCAGCGGCAACGTGAAGAACCAGATGCTGCGCATGGACCCGACCTTCCAGGAGCGCGCACTCGGCTTCTCCTCCTTCACCGACTTCGTCAAGTCGATGGAGCCGCGGGTCGAGATCGACGAGACCCACCCGTCGCGTCGGATCCGGCTCCGCCCGATCGGAACGCAGCTGATGTTCTCGGCGCTGCCCGAGTCCTGAGCGCCGGCAGTCCGCGCTGAGCGCACCACCGATGGTTGAGCTTGTCGAAACCCCTGAGCCTGCCTCTCGCAGGTTGAGTCCGTCGAATTCCCCGCTGGTCGAGTAGGCCGTCTACGGCCGTATCGAGACCGAGGCCCGTGCGAAGACTCCTGCCTGTGAGGTTTCGATACGCTCGTTCCTCGCTACTCAACCAGCAAACCGTGCAGGACCCCCCTTATGGTTGGGCCTTTCGAAACCCTGGCGGGATTTCGACAAGCTCAATCAGCGGGAGGCACGTCAGGCGGAGGCCTCCGTCAGCAGTGCGAGCTCCGCTGCGCTCAGCTGCAGCGTGGCCGAGGCGATGAGGGCGGGCAGCTGCTCAACGCTGCGGGCGCTGGCGATCGGCGCCACGACGGTCGGCTGCTGACGGAGCCAGGCCAGCGCGACGCTGGCGACGGATGCCGCGTGCACCGCGGCGATGGAGTCGAGCGCCGCGAGAACCCGGCGGCCGCGCTCATCGAGGTACGCGCGGGCCGCTTCGGCGCGCGGGCTCTCGGGGGCCGCCGCAGCAGCCGCAGCCGACGCGGCGGCGGCCGCCCCGGCATCCGGCGCATCGCGGTACTTGCCGCTCAGGAAACCCTTCGCCAGTGCGAAGTAGGGGAAGACCGCGAGACCCTCGCGCTCTGCGCGCTCGCGCAGACCGTGCTCGAAGCCGCGCTCGACGAGGTTGTAGTGCGGCTGCAGAGCGACGGCCCGGTGCAGCCCGTTCTCTGCCGTCACGCGGAACCACTCGTCGATGCGCTCCGGCGAGTAGTTGGAGAGCGCGATGTAGCGGACCTTGCCTGCGTCGACGAGCTCGGAGAGGGCGCCGACGGTGTCGGCGAGCGGAACACTCTCGTCGTCGAAGTGCGCGTAGTAGAGGTCGATGCGGTCGGTGCCGAGACGGGCGAGCGAGGCATCCGCCGCCGCTCGGATGTTGTCGGGTGCCAGCCCGCTGAATGAGGGGTGCGTGCTCACCTTGCTGGCGATCACGAGGTCATCGCGGTTGCCGCGCGAGGCCGCCCAGCGGCCGATGACGCTCTCGCTCTCGCCGCCGCTGTGCCCCGGCGCCCAGTGCGAGTAGCCGTCGGCGGTGTCGATGAAGTTGCCGCCGCCGGCGACGAAGGCGTCGAGCACCTCGAAGGAGGCGGTCTCGTCGGCCGTCCAGCCGAAGACGTTGCCGCCGAGCGCGAGCGGGAAGATCGAGAGATCGGAATCGCCGACGGGCACCCGGGTGGCCGTGTCGGTCTCGATGGCGGGAACGGTCATGTGCTGTCTCCTCTGCTCGCGGTGGGCGAATGCCCCGGCCCGAAGGCCCTCTAACCCCAACGAGCATGGCTCATGGCTATTCCGCGAACGGCCAGGATGTCGCCGCGTGACAGCATCGCTCGTGTTACACTGTGGTCAGACCACAGTGGTCCGACCACATTGCACCCGCACACGCACCAGCCGACTCGCCGCAGAGGACACCATGCCCGTAGAGCCACGCGCCTGGGAGCTTGTGCTGCGCCACATCGAGCGGGAGCTGCTCGACGGCGGCCTGCAGCCCGGCGACCACCTGCCGCCGGAGCGCACGCTCGCCGCCGATCTCGGCGTCGGCCGCTCCAGCGTGCGCGAGGCCGTTCGCGTGCTCGAGGGCTTCGGGCTCATCCGCACGCAGACGGGCAGCGGCCCGAGCGCCGGGGCGATCATCGTCGCGACCCCGCAGGGCGGCATGTCGGCACTGATGCGCCTGCAGGTAGCGGCCCAGGGCTTCCCGGTCGCCGACATCGTCAAGACCCGTCTGCTGCTCGAGACGCAGATCGCGGCCGGGTTGGCCGAGGCATCCCCCGCACCCTCGCTCGACGCCGCGACCACGCTGCTCGCCGCGATGGACGACGACGCCCTGAATCCGGCCGAGTTCCTCGCCCTCGACGCCCAGTTCCACGTGGCGCTGGCCGAGGCCTCCGGCAACCAGGTGGTGACGGCGATGATGGCCGGGCTGCGCGACGCCGTCGAGAGCTACGCCCTGGCTGGCCTGTCGGCCGTTGCCGATCAGGGGCTCATGCTCGAGCGGCTGCGCGCCGAGCACCACGGCATCGTCGAGGCCATCGCGGCCGGGGATGCCGCGGCCGCCGGCATCCGCATTCACGCCCACATCGCCGGCTACTACGCCGAGACCCACAGCCCATCAACGCTCAAGGAGACACCGACATGGTGAAACGCCAGTTCCCCAACCCGATCGAGCTCGCCGAACTGATGAAGTTCAAGAAGCCGACGATGAACGCCACCGATCGCCGCCTAGAGAAGGCGCTCACGATCGCCGATCTGCGCACCATCGCCCAGCGGCGCACGCCGAAGGCGCCGTTCGACTACACCGAGGGCTCCGCTGAGGGCGAGATCTCGCTGAAGCGCGCCCGTCAGGCATTCGAGGACGTCGAGTTCCACCCGTCGATCCTGCGCAACGTTCCCGTCGTCGACACCACCACCACGGTGCTCGGCGGCCAGAGCAGCATGCCGTTCGGCATCGCGCCGACCGGCTTCACCCGCATGATGCAGACGGAGGGCGAGACGGCGGGCGCCGGCGCTGCCGGAGCGGCCGGCATCCCGTTCACCCTCTCCACGCTCGGCACGACCTCGATCGAGGACGTCAAGGCGGCCAACCCCACCGGGCGCAACTGGTTCCAGCTCTACGTGATGAAGGACCGCGAGGTCTCATACAACCTCGTGCGTCGCGCGGCAGAGGCAGGCTTCGACACCCTGTTCTTCACGGTCGACACCCCCGTCGCCGGTGCCCGCCACCGCGACAAGCGCAACGGCTTCTCGATCCCGCCGCAGCTCACGCCTGGCACCGTCATCAACGCGCTCCCCCGCCCGGCCTGGTGGATCAACTTCCTCACCACCCCGAAGCTCGAATTCGCCTCGCTCTCCTCGACCGGCGGCACCGTCGGCGAGCTGCTGAACGACGCCATGGACCCGACCATCTCCTTCGACGACCTCGCGATCATCCGCTCGATGTGGCCGGGCAAGCTCGTCGTCAAGGGCGTGCAGACCGTGGATGACGCGAAGCTCCTCGCCGATCTCGGCGTCGACGGCGTCGTGCTCTCCAACCACGGCGGCCGCCAGCTCGACCGCGCGCCGATCCCCTTCCACCTGCTGCCGTCCGTCGCCCGCGAGGTCGGCAACGACATGGAGGTGCAGATCGACACCGGCATCATGAACGGTGCCGACATCGTGGCCTCCATCGCCCTCGGCGCCGACTTCACGCTCATCGGCCGCGCCTACCTCTACGGCCTCATGGCCGGTGGACGCCGCGGCGTCGACAAGACGATCTCGATCCTGAGGACCGAGATCGAGCGCACCATGAAGCTGCTCGAGGTCTCCACCCTCGACGAGCTCGGCCCGCAGCACGTGACGCAGCTCGCCCGCCTGGCACCGATTCCGCGTACCGTCGCGGATGCCGCGGCCGCCACGGCCGAATCGAAGCCGCGCACGGTGCGGACGCCGAAGGCAGCACCGGCCGCGAAGACTGCTCCAGCAGCGAAGGCCCCCACGAAGACCGCCCCGGCCAAGGCTGCCACCAAGACAGCTCCGACGTCCGCCCCCGCACAGGCCGTCCCGGCGGTGAAGGCCGTCCCCGCTGCCAAGGCAGCGCCGGCCAAGAAAGCCGCCTCGGCCAAGGCAGCGGCTCCGAAGGCCGCTGCGGCCAAGAAGGCACCCGCGAAGACCGCAGCGGCGAAGACTGCGGCCGCGACCACGAAGACGCCCGCGACCCGCTCAGCGGCATCCGCAGCCCCAGCGGCCTCCGCGGAGTAGCACCCGCTTCGGAGGACACCGCGCGATCGGGAGGATGGAATCAGGGATTCCGTCCTCCCGATCGCGCTAACTCCTCCGCATCAGGCCTAGCTGTCCACGCGAGCTACTGCCATGATCGGTTTCGTGCAGCCTCTCCCTCCGCCATCGGGGCCCGCCGTGGTCGCGGCCGCGCCACCCGGTTGGTACCCAGACCCCGTGGCATCCGACATGCTGCGCTGGTGGGATGGCAGCGCTTGGTCCGACACGGATTTCATGCTCGCGAGGCCCGTCGTCCCGATGACTGTGAGGACTCTGGTCGCGATCAGCCCCGTCGGCCGCATCGGATCGGTGGGCAACGTTGTTTTCAGCGCGCTGCTGATGTTCGGCCTTCTGTCGAGCACAACGGCCAGTCAGGGAGCCTTCGCGCCGATGAGTCTCGTCATCGGAAGCCTGCTCGCGCTCGTCTTCATCACGATCGCCGTGCTCATCCGCGTCTTCACAGTCCCCGAGCGGATCCTCGCGTGGTGGGAGCGTGTCAACAACCCAGCATCGTGAGCAGGTGACGGCTGACCGCAAAGCCGCGGGGATCTCGATACGGCCGCAGGCGGCCTACTCGATCAGCGGGGTGCGGGGTGGCGCTAGAGCCAGGCGGGGGCCGAGCTGCCGAGCGGGACGACCGCTCCCTGCTCGCGCCCCGGCAGCTCGAGGATCGCGCAGGCTCGGCGCAGCTCGCCGTAAGCGCTCGGCACCGTCTCGAGCTCGCCAGTGAGCTCTGCGGCATCCGCTGGCAGCGGCTCGTCGGCATGCTCGGCCACGCCGAGCCCGATCAGAGCCTGCGCCGTGGCCGCGAGCGATGCCCGCATCGTGGCCGGGTTCCCCTCGGCGAGCGCCGCGCAGATCCCGCCGGCGAGCATGTAACCCGTGGCGTGATCGAGTGCCTGCGCCCGCAATGCGCCTGGCTTCAGGGCGCTGCCCTCGACGACCGCGATTCCGGACGCCGCCTGCACCAGTGAGTCGAATCCACGGCGCTCCGCCCACACGCTCCCTGTCGGGTAGGCGCTGAGCGAGGCGATCACGAGCTGCGGATGCCGCGCGCGCAGGCTCGACTCATCGAGCCCGAAGCGGTCGAGACTGCCCGGCCGATAGCCGAGCACCACAACGTCGGCGGCGGCCAACAGTCCCTCCACTGTCTCCAGCCCGTTCCCGGCCCCCAGGTCGAGCGTGATCGAACGTTTGCCCGCCCCCGTGTCGATGTGCTGCATCGCGATCTCGGCCGGCTCGATGGGGTCGACCTTGAGCACATCGGCGCCGAGCAACGCCAGCGCCCGCGTGCACGTCGGACCGGCGATCACCCGCGAGAGGTCGAGCACCCGCGGCGCGCGACCCGCCGCACGACTGACCCCGTCTCCGCCGGACCGCTCCCACTCCAGCAGCGGAGCCGGTGCGATCAGCTCCGCGAACTCCTCGGGCCGGCGCACCCGCACGCAGAGAGCGTCTGCCGCGACGGCACGCTCCTCGGCATCCACCGCAGCAAGCCCGGCCAGCGCAGCCGCGAACTCCTCGCGGCTCGCCGTCTCCGGCAACCCGAAGGCTGCGCACAGCCGACGAGTGTGGTGCGGGTAGTTCGCGTGCGTGCGCACCCAGCCATCGGCCGTGGGGAAGAAGCCGCTGAGCGGGGCCCACGCGGCGGCCGGCTCCCCGTCGATGCTGAGGTAGCTGTAGCTGCTGAAGTTGACGCCGACACGGCGCGGGCTCACGGCAATCCGCGGCATCCCGAGCAGACGAGCGGCCTGGCCGGCGAAGAACGCCACACTGTCGACGGCCAACTCCCCGGCGCGCAGTCGCCCGGTCAGCCCCGTCTCACCCGGGTCCACACCCACTCGTTCGACCCCGCCACCCCCGACGGCGGCCTCCAGACGCTCCAGCACAGTGCCCATGCGGCGAGCATACGCCCGCGTGAGAGCCGCCCCTTCCGCTGCACCCGCAACGCGGCGGGAGGCGATCAGCGCGAAGGGAGGCCCGAATCCGAGATTCTGGCCTCCCTTCGGAGCTCTTGCCTCCCTACAGCTGGTGCGGGAGGCGCTGGGCTAGCGCCCGGCGTTGGCGGCGTCCATCAGCTGCCCGATGCCATCGACGTCGAAGCCGAGGCTGGCGAAGGTCTTCAGGCGGCTGACCGGCAGCGAGCCGATCATCTTGAAGATCTCCTCTGCGCCTGCCCCCGCCGCCGCATCGCCGCCACCGAAGCTGGCCGCGAGACCCTGCATCAGCATCGGTCCGGCGATCGGGTCGGCCATCATCTCGCCGAGCGAGGTGTCAGGGCCGAGCGGCAGCAGCACGGCGTCGCCCTCAACCGTGACGGTGCCCGATTCGCGGATGTCGCGGCTCGACGCGCCGACGGCGACGGTGTACTCGCCGCTCTCGAGGATCCACTTGTCGATGCGGGTGTCCCAGTACGTGAGGTCCTCGCGACGGGCCGTGATGCTCACGGTGCGGCTCTCGCCGGCCGCGAGTGCCACGGAGGCGAATCCCTTGAGCTCCTGCGGCGCACGCTGCACGCTGGAGGCCGCCACACCCGTGTAGAGCTGCACGATCTCGCGACCGTCGCGGCTGCCCGTGTTGGTCACGGTGACCGTCGCGGTGATGCCGGACTCGTCCGCCGAGATTTCGAGGCCGGAGTAGGCGAACGTCGTGTACGAGAGGCCGTGGCCGAACGGGTACTGCACGGCAATCTTGCGGGCGTCGTACCAGCGGTAGCCGACGAACAGCCCCTCGCCGTAACGGACGTGGCCGTTCTCGCCCGGGAACTCGAGGAAGGCGGGGCTGTCTTCCAGGCGTACCGGGAAGGTCTCGGAGAGACGGGCGGAGGGGTTGACGACGCCGTAGAGCACGTCGGCGGTCGCGCCGCCACCGGCCTGGCCGAGCAGCCAACCCTCGAGGATCGCGGGGACGCGGGCCTCGAAGTCACCGAGGCGCACGACGCCACCGTTCGAGAGCACGACGACGGTGCGCGGGTTGACCGCGAGCACTGCGTCGAGCAGCTCCAGCTGCACGGCGGGGAGCTCGATGTGCTCGCGGTCGAAGCCCTCAGACTCCTCCGCGGCCGGGATGCCGAGGAACACCACGGCGACGTCGGCGGCAGCGGCAGCTGCCACGGCCTCGTCACGGAGTGCCGCTGCCTCGGAGTTGTCACCGTCGAGCGTGAAGCCGGCAGCGAAGTTCGACTGCTCTGCGAGCGCGCCGATCTCTTCGAGCGCGGTGTCGAGCTTGGTCGGGTTGATCATCGAGCTGCCAGCGCCCTGGTAGCGGGGTGTGCGGGCGAACTCGCCGATGATCGCGACGGATGCCGCCGGCGCCAGAGGCAGCAGTTCGGACTCGTTCTTCAGCAGCACGATACTGCGGGCGGCGGCCTCGCGGGCGAGGGCGTGGTGGGCGTCGACGTCGTAGCTCGCGTCGGCGTCCGCGCCGGCCTGGGCCTTCAGCGCGAGTTCGACGGTGCGGAGGGCGGCGAGGTCGAGCACGGCCTCGTCGAGCTCGCCCGCACGCACGGCGGCGACGAGCTCGGCGTCTGTGCGACCGTCGCTGGACGGCATCTCGAGGTCGAGACCCGCTGCGACGCCCGCGACGCGCTCGTTGACGGCACCCCAGTCGGAGACGACGACGCCGGTGAAGCCCCACTCGTCGCGCAGAACCGTGTTCAGAAGCCACGGGTTCTCCGAGGTGTAGACGCCGTTGAGCTTGTTGTACGAGCACATGACTGTCCACGGCTGCTCGTCTTCGACGACGCGCTGGAAGCCGCGGAGGTAGATCTCGCGGAGCGGCCGCGGGTCGACGTCGGAGCTGGACCGCATGCGGTCGTGTTCCTGGTTGTTGGCCGCGAAGTGCTTGAGCGAGGTGCCGACGCCCTGGCTCTGCAGGCCGCGGACGAGGGCGGAGCCGAGGATGCCGGAGACGATCGGGTCCTCGGAGAGGTACTCGAAGTTGCGCCCACAGAGCGGGGAGCGCTTGATGTTGATGCCGGGGCCGAGGAGCACGGCGACGCCCTCGGTCTTGGCCTCCTCGCCGAGTGCGACGCCGACACGCTCGAGGAGTTCGGTGTCAAAGCTCGCGCCGAGGCCGACGGCGGGCGGGAAGCAGGTGGCAGGGATGCTATCGGCGAGGCCGAGGTGGTCGGCGCTCTCGCGCTGCAGGCGCACGCCGTGGGGGCCGTCGGTCAGCACGATGCTCGGAACCCCGGCTCGTTCAACCGCCTTGGTGGTCCAGAAGTTGGCGCCGCTGGTGAGCGAGGCCTTTTCTTCCAGCGTGAGTGATGCCACGATTTCTGCGGCTGATTTCTGGGTCATTCCGTGCTCCTCTTCGGTGAGATTGTGAAAACCTTACACCACTCGGTTTTCAATTCCAAGGAAGTTCCGTACGATTCAGCTATGGCACGCAGAGGCTCGTACGCAAAAGGGGTCGCCAAGCGCGAGGAAATTCTGACCGAGGCGCTTCAGGTGATCGCGCAAAACGGCTACAGCCGCGCCTCCGTGCGGGAATTGGCCGACGCGGTCGGGCTGAGCCAGGCCGGCCTGTTGCACTACTTCAGCTCGAAGGAAGAGCTCTTCACCGCCGTACTGCAGAAGCGCGACGAGGTGGATGCCGCCGTCTACCTCGACGGCAACGACCTTGAAGCCCTCTCCGGGCTCGCCGCGGTGATGCGCCACAACACCGAGGTTCCCGGCCTCGCCCAGCTCTACTCGCGCCTCTCGGCCGAGGCGACCGATCCGGCCCACCCCGCCCACGACTTCTTCGTGCAGCGCACGGCGCAGTTCCGCGCGATGTTCGCCGACAATGTGCGCGCCCGCCAGCAACTGGGCACGCTTCCGGCGCACCTCGATCCGGACAAGGTGGCGACGATCATGATCGCCCTCGCCGACGGGCTGCAGACGCAGTGGACGCTCGACCCCAGCATCGACATGGCCGAGCACATCGACTACCTTGCCGGCCTGCTGAGCCTCAGCGCTTCGGGCACCCCGGCGGCGGAATGACACCGCTGCCCCGGGACGGCTCACGGGTGTCCAGCGACATCCGCCGCCACAATCTCGGCCTGCTCACCAGGCAGCTGGCCAGCGCGGGGCCGCAGTCGCGCACCAGGCTCGCCGAGGCGACCGGGCTCACCAAGGGCGCCATCACCGCGCTCACCGCCGCGCTGGTCAAGGCCGGCGTGCTGAAGGAGGGGGCCGAGGGCGCCTCGCCCTCGCGGAGCGGAACGGGCCGCAAGCGCACCCTCTTGCGGTTGGCTGCCGACGATGTGGCCCTCCTGGTGATCCAGCTCGATGCCGACAGCGCGACGGCCCTGCTCACCACCGTGGCCGGCGACGAGCTGTTTCGCATGGAGCGACAGCACGGCAGACCGATGGGGCGACCCGGCCCGATCATCGATGTGCTGGCCGACACACTTCGTCAGGCGCTCGACGAGGCCGCTCGCATCTCTCGCCGCGTGCTCGGCACCGTGGTCGTCGTGTTCGCGCCGGTCAGCGGGGATCCGGCCATCGTGCTGGCCGACACCGACCTCGGCTGGGGGCCCGTCGACCTGCTCGGCGAGCTGCGCGCCCGCGAGCCGCGCCTCGCCGCGGACGCGCGCCTCTGCCCGGACGCGACGCTGGCCGCGCAGGCCGAGCGATCGCTGCTGGACGGGATCGACGACATGCTCTACATCAAGAGCAACTCCGGGATCGGCGGGGCCGCGATCTCCGGCGGTCGCCTCATCGTTGGGCCACGGAGCATGGCCGGCGCATTCGGACACCTCGCCGTCGTCCCCGATGGAGAGCTCTGCCTGTGCGGCCAACACGGGTGCCTGGTCACCGTTGCCGGGCCCGAGGTCGTGTTGCGGGATGCCGGTCTCGATGCGCTCCTGCAGAGCGATGGCCTCTCGGCTGCGCTCGCGGAGTTCGTGCGCCGGATGCGGGCAGGCGACGAGCAGGCCATCGCGGCCTGGGAGCCGGCAGCGCGGTGGGTGGCCAAGACCCTCAGCCTTCTGAGCATCGTCTTCGACCCGGACGTGATCGTGCTGGGCGGCTACTGGGCCGAGCTCGCCGACACCGTCGATCCACTCTTCCAGCGGCTCGGCCCTCCCGTCGCCCTCGCCGCGGGCTGGACGCCGCCGGCGATCCTGGCCGGCACGCTCGGTGCCGACGCCGCCCTCCACGGCGCCGTCTGGCACGCGCGTGACCGACTGCTCGCCGACCCGATGCAGCTGTCGGCCCGCCGCGACTAGCGCGACGGGCCGACAGGCAGAGCTGGGCGGCTGGGCGGCTGGCCTCAGCTCGCCTCGACCGACGTCGGGGCGCGGCCGAACAGCGGCTTGCCATAGTCCTTCTGGAGCAGGGTGGAGAAGGCCCACCACAGCACGAGCGTCGCCGAGGCTCCGCCGACGACGCCGATGACGGCATCCGAGAACCAGTGCGCGTTGATGAAGGTGCGCTGCCAGATCATGCCGAGCACGAGGACCGTTCCGACGATCCACCAACCGAAACGCTTCGAGGCCGGCAGGATCGCGGCGACGGCGACGAGCAGGATGCCGGCACTGACCGCGTGGCCGGAGGGAAGCGAACCGTGGTCGACCTGGAACAGCGGGCCGAACAGGCCGACCGCGATGTCGTCGGCCGGGCGCGGCCGGTCGACGAGGTTCTTGGTGAGCTGCGACACGCCGAAATTGCCGACGAGCTCGGCGGTGAGGAAGAAGACGGCTGAGCGCCAGCGGCGGATGATGAACAACCACGCCGGGATCAGGATCAGGGTCAGTACGGCACCGGGGATCTGACCGAAGTGCTGGAAGAACATCGGGAACGGCCCTTCGGCCGGCTCGACACTGGATGCACCGATCAACCGGCGCCAGGCGTCATCCATGCCCTGAGTGAATGGGCTCGTCGGGTTCGCCGCGACGCTGGCCGCGAAGATCACGAACACGGCGAGCCCCGCCAAACCGATCCAGAGGAGAATCCGCGGCCGCGTGGCCTTTGTCGTTTGCACTTCGGACACCGTTGTCATTTCCGCCCTTTCAAGACGTGCGTCATTGCGATTGGGGGAAACCATACATGACTCGGTTTTCAGGATGGAACAACGCGCCGCGATTCAAGTTCAACGCTTGAACTATTGACGCCGTGGCCTCATACTGATTACCAAACGTCGTTTGGTTTTGACCACGTTGCCCCCTTACGCACCACCCTTTCTCAACGAAGAGGAGAATTGTGTCCACTCACACCCCAGGTTCAGACGTCGACAGCGACGGCCGTACCGAACTCACCTCCACCGGCCTGCGCAGCCCGCTCGCCACCAAGGCGCTGCTGCCATCGATCGCTGTCACCTCGGTATTCCTGTTCGCGACCTACGCGGCACTCACCGGCATCCTGCTGCCCGCCCAGGTGGCGCTGCTCGACGAGGACAACAAGATCGCGAACCTCGCGATCGTGAGCACGGTCTCGTTCATCTTCACCCTCTTCGCCCAGCCGATCGTCGGCGCGTTCAGTGACCGCACGCGCTCGCGCCTCGGCCGCCGCGCACCGTGGATGCTGATCGGCGCCGCCGTCGCGATGATCTTCCTGCTCGGGCTCGGCGGCATGCAGAACGTGGTCTGGATCACGGTGTTCTGGGTCGTCATCCAGGTCTCGCTGAACGCGCTGCAGGGCCCGATGTCGGCGATCGTGCCCGACCGATTCCCGCGCTCCCGTCGCGGGATGGCCTCGGCCATGGTCGGCGTCGGCACCATGATCGGTGCGGCAGTCGGAACCGTGGTCGCCGGCCAGTTCATCAACAACATCGGCCTCGGCTACACGGTCTTCGGTGCCGGCGTGCTGCTCGTCACCGTGCTGTTCGTGCTGATCAACCGCGACAGCTCGAGCGTCGGCGGTGTGATCGAACCGTGGAGCTGGAAGAACTTCTTCGCCGGCTTCTGGATCAGCCCCACGGCGAACCCGGACTTCGCCTGGGCCTTCGCCGCGCGCTTCTTCTTCATCCTCGGCTACTTCGTCATCGCCGCATACAACCTGTACATCCTCACCGACTACCTGAAGCTGCCGCTCGCTGAGGCTGCGGCCACCGCCGGCCTGCTCGCCGTCGTCGGCGTCGTCCCCACGCTGCTCTCGATCGTTGTGGCCGGCTGGTGGAGCGACAAGGTCGGCCGCCGCAAGGTGTTCATCTACGCCGCGACCGTGTTCATGGTCATCGGCCTCTCGATGCCACTGTTGATGCCGAGCGTCACCGGCATGCTCATCATGGGCATCATCAACGGCTTCGGCTTCGGTCTCTACATGGCGTGCGACACGGCGCTCATGACCGAGGTGCTCCCGGGCGACGGCGTCGCCGCGGGCAAGGACCTCGGAATCCTCAACGTCGCAACGAACATCCCGCAGGCAATGAGCCCGGCCGTTGCCGCCATCATCATCGGCAGCTTCGGCGGGTTCCCCGCACTGTTCGTGTTCGCCATGATCGCGGTCGTGATCGCCGCGCTCGTGCTCGTGCCCATCAAGAGCGTTCGTTAGGAGAACAGCCGTGACCATCGCCACCCCTCCCCCTGTTCCGACCGGAATCGTCCAGACCAACGCCGGCGCCGTCCGCGGCTTCTGGCGTGAGGCACCGGATGCCGCAGGCTCCCGCTCCGCGGCATTCCTCGGCATCCCGTTCGCCGAGCCGCCGATCGGCGAGCACCGCTTCGCGGCGCCGGTCCCGCACCGGGCATGGGAGGGTGTGCGCGATGCGATCGAGTTCGGCGCCACCCCGCACCGCGAGGTACAAGGCGAAATCACCCTGATCCCCGAGCCGGCGTTCCCCGGTGAGTCGACGCTCAACGTCAACGTCTTCACGCCGAGCCCCGGCGAGGCAACGGCCCTGCCCGTGCTCGTCTACATCCACGGCGGCGGCTACGTCTCCGGTTCGCCGTCCAGCCCCTGGTACGACGGCGCCCCGTTCAACCGCGACGGCGTCGTGTTGGTGTCCGTGTCGTACCGCCTCGGCTTCGACGGCTTCGGCTTCATCGAAGACGCCCCGATGAACCGCGGCGTGCTCGACTGGATGCTCGCCCTCGAGTGGGTGCAGGAGAACATCGCGGCCTTCGGCGGCGACCCCGCCCGGGTCACCATCGCCGGGCAATCCGCCGGCGGCGGCGCGGTGCTCACACTGCTCGGCGTGCCGAGCGCGCAGCACCTCTTCCAGGGTGTCTACTCAATCTCCGGCGTGCCCACCTCGACGACGCTCGATGCGGCAGAGGCCGTTGGACGCACGATCGCCGAGCTCGGCGGGGTCGCACCGACCCGGGCCGGTCTGTCCACCCTTCCAGAGGCGCGCATCCTCGAGCTGCAGGCCCAGGCGTCCCCCATGAACATGGGCGGCGGCGAGGACGGCGGCGAGCCCGACCCCGTTGCCGGGCTCGTTGCCTTGGTCAACGGTGGCCTCGTGCTCGGCCCCGTCGTCGACGGCGACATCATCCCGCTGCCGAGCCGTGACGCGTTCGCGGCCGGCATCGGTGCAGACAAGGCCGTCATCCTCGGTGCAACCGACCAGGAGTTCAACATGGTCCTCGCCGGCGCCAGGGAATCGCTGGCGACTGTGCCTGCTGCCGCGCTGCTCGGCCAGCTGGTGAGCTCCCCCGAGATCCTCGAGGCCTACCTCGCCGAGCACCACGGCCTCGACACGGCGGACACCGTCGGTCAGTACCTCACCGACGTCATGTTCCGCGCCCCGGCCATGGACGTGGCCGAGGTGCGGGCTTCCCATGCCGAGGCCAACGCCGGTGCACCCACCTGGATCTACCGTTTCTCCTGGGCGTCACCGACGATGGGCAGCTCCTGCCACTGCGTCGACGTGCCGTTCTTCTTCGACCAGCTGGGCGCAGAGCGCGTCGAGGGCATCGCCGGCGCCGAGCCGTCGCAGACCCTGGCCGACGAGGTGCACGGCGGGGCCCTCGGCCTGATCCGCGGCTCCGACGCCGGCTGGCCGGCCTGGAACAACCTCGACCGGCAGGCACGCGTCTTCAACGCCCCGGCGTCGTCAGTTGAGACCAATGCCTTCGCCGATGTGCGGATGCTGCTGCCGCAGACCGCCGCGGTCTGACACCCACCCCACCAGAAACGCAGGAGGAGAGCATCGCCGGGCCGATCCGCGGCCTGCGGTGGCTCTCCTCCTGCATTTCGTGCACACTTCACTGAACGAGCTAAGGATTTCGACATGAGTCTCCCCATCGAACTCGACACGAGCGTCGCCCCCGAGGTGCGCACAACGGCCGGCGTCGTGCGCGGGCGCTGGCGCCCGACATCCGGTGCGGCATCCGCCGCCTTCCTCGGCATTCCCTTCGCCGAGGCTCCCGTCGGCGAGCTGCGCTTCGCCGCGCCGGTTCCGCACGCACCGTGGGAGGGCGTCCGTGATGCCCTCGATTTCGGCGCCACCCCGCAGCGTGAGACGCTCGCCGAGATCACGCTCATTCCTGAGCCCTCGATCCCCGGCGAGTCGACGCTGAACGTCAACGTGTTCACCCCGACACCCGGCGGCGACGCGGCCCTGCCCGTGCTCGTCTACATCCACGGCGGCGGCTTCACAGCCGGCTCCCCCGCGAGCCCCTGGTACGACGGAGCATCGTTCAATCGCGATGGCGTCGTCACCGTGTCGATCTCGTACCGACTCGGCTTCGACGGATTCGGCCTGATCGACGGCGCACCAGACAATCGCGGAGTGCTGGACTGGCTGCTCGCACTGGAGTGGGTGCAGCAGAACATCGGCGCATTCGGCGGCGATGCGTCTCGCGTCACGATCGTCGGCCAGTCGGCCGGCGGCGGCGCCGTGCTCACCCTGCTCGGCATGCAGAGCGCCCAGCACCTCTTCCACGGCGTCTACTGCATCTCCGGCGCGGTCGGTGACGTCAGCCGCGAGCGCGCAACGACCCTCTCGCTACGTCTGGCCGAACTCGCCGGCGTCGAGCCGACGCGGGCCGGATTCGCCACGCTCAGCGAGGAGCGCATTCTCGAACTCCAGCAGAAGGCGCAGGAGCCGGCCAGCGGACCGATCTCGCCGATGGACGGCATCAAGATCCTCGCGACGGAGGGCCTCGCCCTCGCGCCCATGGTCGACGGCATCGTGATCACCCGGCCGACGATGGACTCGATCCGCCAGGGCGTCGGTGCGGACAAACCGCTCGTGCTCGGCGCGACCGACGACGAGTTCTCGATGGCACTCGACGACGCGAAGGGCAAGCTGCGCTTCGTGCCGAAGGGCCTGCTGCTCGGCAAGGCCGGCCTCAGCAAGCCCGTGCGCAAGGCCTACCTCGCCGCGAACCCGAACGTCACGAAGCGCGGAACGGCCGCGACCTTCGGCCACTACCTGACCGACATCATGTTCCGCACCTTCGTGCTGCGCCTCGTCGCCGCACGCGATGCCGGCGCGGCGCCGGCCGATCTCGGCCGCACCTGGGTCTATCGCTTCTCGTGGGAGTCGCCCACCTACCACTACGCCATGCACTGCATCGACGTGCCGTTCTTCTTCGACTGCCTCGGCAGCGAGAAGATCGCCGCCATCGCCGGGGACAATCCGCCGCAGGCGCTGGCCGATGAGGTGCACGCCGAGGCCGTCGCCTTCGTGACGACCGGTGACCCGGGTTGGCCCGCCTACACCCAGCGGGACGGGTTCACGCGGGTCTTCGACGTGCCGTCATCCGTGATCCCCGACGGCTACGTGAACGTGCGACCGCTGCTCGGCTGAGCCTTCCGAACCTCGGCTGAGCGACGCCCTACACGTTCGCTCAGCCGAGCCACTCACAATCTCACACGCGGCCGTGGCGGCGCAAAGCTGACGGTACCCCCAGCCTGGGGCATGCCAAGCTGGGGGCATGTTCGTCAAGATCTGTGGGCTCAGCGAGCCCCTCACCCTGGCCGCAGCTCTCGAGGCCGGTGCGGATGCCGTCGGCTTCGTGTTCGCGGCAGGCAGCCCGCGCACGGTCGACGCGGCCACGGTGCGCGAGCTCGTGCAGGCGGTTCCGGCCTCGGTGCGCACCGTCGGCGTCTTCCGCAGGCAGCCGCTCGACGAGGTCATGCACACGGCCCGTGCCGCAGGCGTCAGCACTGTTCAGCTGCATGGCGGCGAGCCGGTGGCCGACCTGGACGGACTCCGCGAGCAGGGCTTCGACACCATCCGGGCCCTCTCACTCGACGAGTATCTGAGCGCCCTGGCGAATGATCCGAGCGGGCTCAACCGGCACAGGCTGCTCATCGACGCGCCGGTCCCCGGCGCCGGTGAGCCCTTTGACACCAGCGCGCTCCTCGCCCAGCCGCCGCACGGCCAGTGGTTGCTCGCCGGCGGCCTGCACCAGGGCAACGTCGCGGCGCTGATCGCCGAGACTCGGCCGGGCGGCGTCGATGTCTCCAGCGGCGTCGAGAGCAGCCGGGGTGTGAAAGACGCCGCGCTGATCACCGCATTCATCACGGCGGCCCGCTCGGCCTGAGCCGCGCCGGCGCCGCGTGCCGGCCCGCAAAAAGTGCAACGGCCCGGTGAATTCACCGGGCCGTTGCACTGAAACCGGGCCCACCGGCTGCGGTCGGGACTAGCGCACGCCGGCCATGAGCCGCAGCACCGGCTTCGTGAACAGCGCGAGCAGGGCGCCCAGCAGGATCGCGATGCCACCGAGGATGCCGAAGTAGGCGACCTCGTTCTCGCTCGAATACAGTCCGGCCAGCTGGCCGGAGATGGCAGTTCCGAGCGCGACCGAGAGGAAGAACAGCGCGACCATCTGGGTCGTGAACGCCTGCGGGGCGAGCTTGGTCGCAACCGAGAGCCCGACCGGCGAGAGCAGCAGCTCGGCAATCGTGAAGACGAGCAGGATGCCGACGATCGCCAGCAACGGCGTGCTGTTGGCCGCTCCGCCGGCAAACGGCAGGAACAGCAGGAAGCCGACACCCATGATCGCGGTGCCGAGCGCGAATTTGACCGGCGTCGACGGCTGGCGGGTGCCGAGCTTGGTCCAGATCGCGGCGAAGACGCCGGAGAGCACAATGATGAAGACCGGGTTGATCGACTGCACCCACGAGATCGGCATCGTCCAGCCGAACAGGGTGCGGTTCAGCTGTTCGTCGGAGTAGATCGTGAGCACCGTGAACTGCTGCTGGTAGAGCGACCAGAAGGCGACGCTGGCGATGAACAGCGGGATGAAACCGAAGACGCGCGAGCGCTCCGTGGCGGAGATCTTCTTGCTGGAGAGGATCACCGAGAAGTAGGCGATCGCCGCGGCGATGGTGAGCATGATCACGATCAGGGCCAGATTCTCGGCCCGGATGATGCCGAGCAGCACGAGGGCGAACACGAGCAGCACGGCGGCGACCGCGATGCCGATGACGAGCGGCCGGCGCTCGCGCGGCAGCGGGTTCGGCACGTGGTGCACGATCTCCGGCAGGCGCTTGCGCCCGAAGGAGTACTGGGTGAGGCCGATCGCCATTCCGACCGCGGCGATGCCGAAGCCCCAGTGGAATCCGAGCGTGCTCTGCAACAGCCCGGTGATGATCGGCCCGAGGAAACCGCCGAGGTTGATGCCGAGGTAGAAGATCGAGAAGCCGGCGTCGCGGCGCGGATCGTCGGTCGAGTACAGCGTGCCGACGACGCTCGTGGCGTTCGCCTTGAGCCCGCCGGAACCGATAGCGACCATGATGAGGCCGACGATCACGCCGCTGAAGCCGGGCAGCAGGGCGAGTGCGAGGTGACCACACATGATCACGATCGCGCTGACGAAGAGCACGCGCTCCGAGCCGAACACGCGATCGGCGAGCCAGGCGCCGAGGATCGTGGAGAGGTAGACGGCGCCACCGTAGGCGCCGACGATGCCTGCCGCCGTGGCCTGCGGCATCCCGAGCCCACCCTCGCTGACCGCGAAGTACAGGTAGATCAGCAGGATTCCCTGCATGCCGTAGAAGCTGAACCGCTCCCACATCTCCACGCCGAACACGGTCGCCAGGGGGCGCGGTTGGCCGAAGAAGCTGTGATCTTCGGATGCGGCTGTCGCGGCGTTCGCGGCAGATGCGGGTGTCACGCTGCCCTCAGGCTCGGTACTCATGCCTTAAGTGTGACACTCCCTCATGATGCAGGCACCATCGCGCCCGCCGTCGAGCGCGTGCGCTCTGCGCCATTTCGTGCGCCTCCGCGCCACATGATGTGGCACGGAGGCGCAGAAAGTGGCGCAGAGCGCGGAGGACGAAGCCGAGCTGGCTAGCCGGCGAGCTCGGTCAGCACGGCGCGCAGCTGCTCGACGGCCCAGTCCAGATCGGCGGCCTCGACCACGATCGGCGGGGCGAGGCGGATGGTTGAGCCGTGCGTGTCCTTGGCGAGCACACCGCGTTCCATCAACGCTTCGCAGACGGCGCGGCCGCTGGCCAGCTCCGGGTCGATGTCGATGCCGGCCCAGAGGCCTGCACCGCGCACGGCGACAACGCCGTGCCCGATGAGCTCAGCGAGATCGGCGCGCAGCCGCTCGCCGAGAACGCGGGCGCGCTCCTGCATCTCGCCGGTGGCGAGGATGCGCACGACGGCGAGGCCGACGGCCGCGGCCAGCGGGTTGCCGCCGAAGGTCGACCCGTGCTGGCCCGGCTGGATCACGCCGAGGATGTCGCTGTTGCCGACCACCGCCGAGACGGGGATGATGCCGCCGCCGAGCGCCTTGCCGAGCAGGTAGAGATCGGGGACGACGCCGACGAGGTCGCAGGCGAATGTCGCACCGGTGCGGCCGAGGCCGGACTGGATCTCGTCCGCGATGAAGAGCACGTTGCGGCGGCTGGTGATCTCGCGCACGGCCGGCAGGAAGTCGGCGGGCGGCACGACGATGCCGGACTCTCCCTGAATCGGTTCGATCAGCACGGCGACGGTGTTCTCGTCGATCGCGGCCTCGATCGCTGCCGCGTCGCCGTATGGCACGGTGCGGAAGCCGGGGGTGAACGGACCGAAGTCGGCGCGGGCGTCCTCGTCATCGCTGAAGCTGATGATCGTGGTGGTGCGCCCGTGGAAGTTGCCAGCCATCACGATGATGTTGGCGGCATCCGGTGCGACGCCCTTGACCCGGTAGCCCCAGGCGCGGGCAACCTTGATGCCGGACTCGACGGCCTCTGCGCCCGTGTTCATCGGCAGGACCATGTCCTTGCCAGCGAGCGTCGCGAGCTCGGTGACGAACGGTCCGAGCTGGTCGTTGTGGAACGCCCGGCTGGTGAGCGTGATGCGGCCGAGCTGGGCGCGGGCGGCGTCCAGCAGCACGGGGTTGGAGTGGCCGAAGTTCACGGCCGAGTACGCCGCGAGGCAGTCGAGGTAGCGGCGGCCGTCGACGTCGGTGACCCAGGCGCCGTCTCCGGATGCCACCACAACGGGCAGCGGGTGGTAGTTGTGTGCGGCGTGCTCCTCTTCGAGCACGATGGCCGCGAACTGACGCGGGGTCGTTGAGGTGGTTGAGAGAGTCATCGGCGCAGCTCCAGGGTGCAGCACTTGACGCCGCCGCCGCCGAGCAGCAGCTCGGAGAGGTCGACGCCAATGGGGTTGTAGCCGTGCTCGATCAGCTGGCGCTCGAAGTCCTTGGCGCGGCTGGCGATCACGACATTGAGGCCGTCACTGTACGAGTTCAGGCCGAGGATGGCGGCATCCGTCTCGTTGACGATGATGGCGTCGGGGTAGCGCTCCTGCAGGAGCGCGAGGCTCGGTGCGTCGAAGGCGCTCGGCAGGTAGGCGATGTGCTCCTGGCCCGGCGTGCTGTCGAGCACGGCGAGGGCGGTGTCGAGGTGGTAGAAGCTCGGGTTGATCAGGGTGAGGGTGATGACCTCACGGTTGTAGACGCGGCCGAGTTCCTCGTGCGAGCGGGAGTCGCTGCGGAATCCCGTTCCCGCGAGGATCGTCTCGCCGACGAGCAGGAAGTCGCCCTCGCCCTCGTTGATCTCTTCCGGCACGGCGACGGTGAAGCCGTTGTCGCCGAACCACTTCATGTACGCGGGGCCCTCGGGCTGGCGCTCCGGGTGGGTGAAGCTGGCGCCGTAGGCGATGCCGTCGATGACCATGCCGCCGTTGGCCGCGTAGACCATGTCCGGCAGGCCCTCGATGGGGTCGATCAGCTGCACGTCGAAGCCGAGGCTGATGTAGACGTCGTAGAGGCTCTGCCACTGGCGTACGGCGAGGCTGGTGTCTGTGGGCAGCGCCGGGTCCATCCACGGGTTGATGCGGTAGACGACGGTGAAGTGCTCCGGCTTGCACATGAGCACGGAGCGGGCGATCGCCTTGCGCTGCGTGCCCGGCACCCGTGTGGCGGGCTGGGTGGCCGGCGAGCCGGTCTGGATCGTAGGGGTGGTTGTACTGGGCACGAGAGCCTCCTTGGTCAACGATGGAGTGGTCCCACGGATCACCAAACGGCCGCCGCGAGGTCACTGTCTTGCAGATGGCGGACCAGGTCGCTCGTTGAGCCTGAAGTGATCGTTCGTCGACCGCTTCAGACGCCACCCTCAGTCTCACACGGCGTGAAGCTGCGATACTCGCCGACCCGCGCCGGAATTCGGCGTCCTCACCGGGGCTAACGCAAGGATCCGGCGTAGACTCGCAGCATGGACAATCTGGATCGCGGCATTCTCGACCTCCTCCGCCAGAACGCCCGCGCGGGCTATGGCGACATCGGCTCGGTGGTCGGCCTCTCGGCATCCGCAGTGAAGCGGCGCGTCGACCGCCTGGTGGCCGACGGCACGATCCGCGGCTTCACCATCCAGGTCGATCCGGCCGTCGACGGCATGAGCACCGAGGCCTACGTCGAGCTGTTCTGCCGGGGAACCGTCGCCCCCGACGAGCTACGCCGCATCCTCTCCGCCGTGCCGGAGGTGGTGGATGCCGGCACCGTCACGGGCAGCGCCGACGCCATCGTGCACCTGCGCTCCCGCGACATCCCGAGCCTCGAAGACGCGCTCGAGCGTCTGCGCATCGCGCCCAACGTCGACCACACCCGCAGCGCGATCGTGCTCTCGCGCCTCGTGCAGCGCGGCAGCGACTAGGCCCGCAATGGCACTCGCGCTCAGCATCGACAAGACCTCGACGACGCCACCATTCGAGCAGCTGCGGATGCAGCTGCTCGCCGCCGTGCAGGACGGACGATTGCCGGCAGGCACCCGCCTGCCGACTGTGCGCGGCCTCGCCACCGAGCTCGGCCTCGCCGTCAACACGGTGGCCGGAAGCTACAGGGCACTCGAGAAGGACGGTGTGATCGAGACGCGGGGGCGCGCCGGCAGCTTCGTCGCCGAGACGGGCGATCCGACAGCGACCCAGCTGCAGCTCGCCGCACACGCCTTCGCGGAGCGAGCCGCCCAGCTCGGCGTCGCGCCCGCCGCGGCGCTCAAGGCGGCGCGCGCGGCGCTCGACCAATAGCGCCACCCCGCTTGCGACCGCCGTTGGTTGAGCCTGTCGAAACCCGCCGAGATTTCGCCAGGCTCAATCCGCTTCGCGATTTCAGCAAGCTCAATCAACGGGACTCCGTTGGTTGAGCCTGTCGAAACCCGCCGAGATTTCGCCAGGCTCAATCAGCGGGGAACCGCTTAGATCACGCCCTCCGAGAGGGTGCTCGGGTTGCCGAAGCGGTGCGCCGTGATCGAGATCGCCTGCTCGCGCAGGAACGGCAGCAGCTCGATGCGACCCGCCTGGGTGACCTCGTGGTCGTAGATCGCGACGTCGGGGCTGCCGCCGAGCGCAGCCGACAGAGCCGCGGAGGCTCCCCCACCGATGGCATCGACGATGCGAACCCGCGAGGTGGCGATGCCGCCGGATGCCGCGCGCTGCAGCCATGCGGCGTCCGACTCCGTCTTCACGACGATGTCACGCGACTCCAGCTGCGCCTGCACGGCGGCCGGCAGCGCGATGGCGCTGGAGACCTCGAAGCGCGAACGGGAGAGCACGCCGGCAGCGATCACGCGCAGGGCGTGGCCGAGGCTGGCCGCCTCTGACACCCGCACCGTGACGGGCAGGTGACGGTAGCGGAACACATTGCGCTCCAGGCCGAGGGCGGAGACGTCCTTCGCGGTGCCGAATTCCTCGGCCCAGGCGATGGCGTCACTGAGCGCGCTGCGGCGCAGCACGTCGAACTCCTCGTAGCCGAGCGAGGACTGCGACGCCTCGATCACGGCGGTGACCCGCTCGTCGAGCCCGCGCAGGTGCAGGGTCTGGCTGTGCGCGCCCGGGTTGTTGACCCAGCCGCCGAGGCCGATCAGGTAGTTCGGCCCGCCGGCCTTGGTGCCGGCGCCGACCGAGGAGCGCTTCCAGCCACCGAAGGGCTGGCGCTGCACGATCGCTCCGGTCGTACCACGGTTGACGTAGAGGTTTCCCGCCTCGACGGTGTCGAGCCAGAGTGCGAGCTCCTCGGGGTCGAGGGAGTGCAGCCCGGCGGTCAGACCGTAGTCCACCGCGTTCTGGAAGCGGATCGCCTCCTCGAGGTTGCGCGCGTGCATGACACCGAGCACCGGTCCGAAGAACTCCGTGAGGTGGAAGTACGAGCCGGGGGCGACACCGGTGCGAATGCCGGGCGACCACAGCTTGCCACTGGCGTCGAGCTGCTTCGGCTCGACCAGCCAGCTCTCGCCGGCACCGAGCTCGGTGAGGGCGTGCAGCAGCTTGCCGGACGCCGGCTCGATGATCGGGCCCATCTGCGTCTCCGGGTTGGCCGGGTAGCCGACGTTCAGCGAGCTTGCGGCATCCACCAGCTGGCTCTCGAAGCGCTTGGAGTGGGCAACGGAGCCGACGAGGATCACGAGGCTGGCGGCCGAGCACTTCTGTCCGGCGTGGCCGAATGCGCTCTTGATGACATCGGATGCCGCGAGGTCGAGGTCGGCGCTCGGCGTGACGATCACGGCGTTCTTGCCGCTGGTCTCGGCCAGCAGCGGCAGCTCGGGGCGGAAGGAGCGGAACAGCTGCGCGGTCTCGTATCCACCGGTCAGGATCACGCGGTCGACGGCGGGGTGCGAGACGAGCTGGCGGCCGAGCTCGTGCCTGGCCTCTCCAGCGAAGTCGACGAGGGCGAGCAGCTCGCGCGGAACGCCGGCCTGCCAGAGCGCCTCGACCATGATCGCGCCGGAGCGCCGGGCCAGCTTGGCCGGCTTGATGATGACGCCAGAGCCGGCGGCGAGCGCCGAGAGCACGGATCCGGCCGGGATGGCGACGGGGAAGTTCCACGGCGGGGTGACGACGGTGAGCTTGGACGGCACGAAGCGCGCCCCCTGCACGGCGTCGAGATCCTTCGCGCGCTCCGCGTAGTAGTGGGCGAAGTCGATCGCCTCGCTGATCTCGGGGTCGGCCTCAGCGATGGTCTTGCCGGTCTCTGCGGCCATGACCTCGATCAGGCGACCACGGTTGGCGGCGAGGGCGATGCCGGCGCGGTGCAGCACCTCAGCGCGCTCTGCTCCGCTGCGGCGACCCCACTCGACGCCGGTGTGGGCGACGGTGTCGATCACGCGCTCGAGCACGGCGGCGTCACTGATCGAGGCGGCCTCGATCACGTCGACGCCAATCTGCGACCCGTCGACGCGGCCGAGGATCGCACGGCCCCAGGCCCGGTTGGCCGGCAGGGCGGGGTCGGTGTCCGGTTCATTGTGGAAACCGTGGGTTCCGGCGCCCTCCGGCGCGGCGTTGGCGGCTGCGGTGACCGCGGCGCTGACAACCGCATCGGCTGTCTGGGCCGGCTCGGGGGCGGATGCCGTCTCCTCCGGCTCGTACTCCTCGAGCGCCTCGGCCATCTCGCCGCGGCTGAGCCCGAGCACCATGGCGGTCAGGTTCGGGTCGAACGACTCCTCCTCCACCCGGGCGGGCGGGCGCAGCGCGTCGATCACGTCGATGAGCGCCGGTGCGCGCTCCGTCGAACGGTTCTGGGTGCGGTTCGGCCCCGGCACGACGGTGTCGAGCGCCTCGAGCGATGCACTGAAGCGGCGGGTCTCGCGCTGCAGCAGGGCGGCCGAGCTGTTCAGTTCGAACACCGCGGACATGAAGTTCTCCTGGCTGGCGTTCTCTTCGAGCCGGCGGATCAGGTAGGCAATGGCGACATCGAACTCGGCCGGGTTCACGACCGGCGTGTAGAGCAGCAGCTCTCCGACGTCCTTCTTGACTGCCTCGGCCTGGCCGGTTGCCATGCCGAGGAGCATCTCGAACTCGATGTTGGACTGCACACCCCGCTGGCCGGCGAGCAGCCAGGCGAACGCGACGTCGAAGAGGTTGTGACCAGCGACGCCGAGACGCACGGCATCCGTGTTCTCGTAGCTCAGCGCCCAGTTGAGCACGCGCTTGTAGTTGGTGTCGCTGTCCTGCTTGGTGGAGTAGGTGGCGAGGGGCCAATCGTGCACGGCGGCGTCGACATGCTCCATGGCGAGGTTGGCGCCCTTGACCAGGCGCACCTTGATCGGTGCGCCGCCGCGGGCACGGCGGGCCTTCGACCACTCGGTGAGACCCTGCAGGGCGTGCAGGGCGTCGGGCAGGTACGCCTGCAGCACGATGCCGGCCTCGAGGTTCAGCAGCTGCGGCTGGTCGAGGATCCGCTCGAACACCGCGATCGTCAGGTCGAGGTCGCGGTACTCCTCCATGTCGAGGTTGATGAACTTAGTGCGCCCGTTGACGGGGGCCGAGTTGGCTGCCAGCTCGTAGAGCGGGGTCAGGCGCTCGACGGTGCGCTCGACAGCCTCGTCGAACGACCACATCGAGAGCTGGCTCGAGACGGCGCTGACCTTGATCGAGACGTAGTCGACGTCGGGCCGGGCGAGCAGTGCCCGGGTGCCCTCGAGGCGGCGGTCGGCCTCCTTCTGGCCGAGTACGGCCTCGCCGAGCAGGTTGAGGTTGAGGCGGTTGCCGCCGGAGCGGAGCTTTTCGATGACGGGGCCGAGCTTCTCCGGAGAGGCGTCGACAACGAGGTGGCCGACCATCTCGCGCAGCACGCGGCGCGCGACGGGGATGACGACCCAGGGGATGACGGGGCCGAGCATTCCGCCCAGGCCGATCGCGCCGCGCATGTACCAGGGCAGGAAGCGCGGCGTCTTCGCCGCGACGGCCTGCAGGTTGTGGCCCGCGACCATCAGGTCTTCCGGCCGCATGACACCGTCGACGAAGCCGACGGTGAAGTCGAGTCCGTTCGGGTCCTTGAGCACACCGGCGAGACGCTCGGCGGCGGGATCGGCCGGGGCGTCGGCGCTGTCGGCCAGCCATTTCTTCACGAGGGCGATGGTCGCCGTCTCGAGTTCGCGGGCGTCGGGGCCCTCAGCCTGGAGTTCGGAGCTGGAGAGGTGCGGCATGGTCACGAGACTAGTTCTTTCGACAGGATGAATCACGGGGGCGCGGCGGTGCGCTTGCTGCATATCTGCTGCGGGTTTCTCCAGTGTGAGGCCGCGCAACACTTCGGTAAAGCGAATGTTTATGACTGATATCAGTTAGTAGAATCGATGGATTGCGACACCCGATCACAGGGAGAATCCGATGCTTGACGTGCGCCGCTTGCGGCTGCTCCGCGAGGTGAAACTGCGCGGCACCCTCGCGGCCGTCGCCGATGCCCTCGCCTACAGTCCGTCCTCCGTGTCGCAGCAGCTGACGCTGCTCGAGAAGGAGGTGGGCGTTCCCCTGCTCGAGAAGTCTGGGCGCCGGGTGCTGCTGACCCCGCAGGCCGAGCTGCTCGTCGCACGCGCCGCCGAGGTGCTCGACACGCTCGAGCGGGCAGAGGGCGAGCTCGCGGCATCCCTCACCACGGTGAGCGGCACCGTGCGCCTGGCCGTGTTCCAGTCGGCGGCGCACGCCGTGATCCCGCAGGCGCTGACGATCCTCGCGGCCGACTATCCAGAGCTGCGGGTGGAGATGACCGAGCGCGAACCGGATGCCGGCCTGTTCGAGGTGTCCGCCCGTGACTTCGACCTCGTCATCGCCGAGCAGTACCCCGGCCACACGCGGGAGCGCCGACCAGACCTCGACCGCGTGCACCTCGTCACCGACGTCATCCGCCTCGCCACCGGCCCGCTGGCCGCTGCGAGCTCCGGCGTCCCGTTGAAACCGGGTCTCGATACGCTCGCTGGCGCTCGCTACTCGACCGACGGTGGAATCACCACCCTCGCGGACGCGGCCACGCTGCCGTGGGTGATGGAACCGCAGGGCACGGCGGCCCGCGCCTGGGCGACGCAGCTCTGCCGCGCGGCCGGATTCGAACCCGATGTGCGCTTCGAGACGGCCGACCTGATGGCGCACATCCGCCTGATCCGCTCTGGCAATGCCGTGGGCCTGCTGCCCGACCTCGTCTGGGCCGGCGAGAGCCCGTCGGTGCGGCTGCTGGAGCTGCCAGGCGCCCCGCACCGCGACGTCTTCACCTCGGCCAGGCGATCCAGCGCCGAGCGCCCGGGCGTCTCTGCCGTGCGCGAGGCCCTAGCCCGTGCCGTCGCGGAGCTCTCCCCGGCCTGACCCCCCACCGAGGCTGCAGGTTCGGGCGCTAAGAAGCCCCATAACCACCGAACTTGCGGTCTCGGCGGGATGCGTGGCGACTCAGACGGGGAGGACCGTGGTGTTGCGCTTCTTGTCGACGGCCTTCTTCAGGAAGATCATCGGCAGGAAGAAGGTCGCCACGGCGGTGACCAGCCAGACGAGGACGGGCGCGACGATCCACGCGCGCCAGCCCTCGATCTCGAGTCCGCCGGGGAACAGCGATGCGACGAAGAGCGCGACGAAGGTGGAGACAAGACCGATGCCGCCGAGGAATGCCGGCGCATTGCGGGCGGCCATCTTGAACAGGAAGGGGCTGACCACGCTCTGGATGATCGCGAACACCAGCACCGCAACGGTCGCACCGCTCCAGCTGAGCGTGACCTCCGGCACCAGCCACATCGCCACGAGCAGTCCGATGGCGGCGGAGGCGATGAAGATGGCGGTGCGAATGAGGAAGCGGATCATGTGCTCATCGTAGGGCCGGCGCCGCGGCAGCCGGGGTACACGATCTCACCGAGTCGTGGCCGGGCCAGCGGCCGCCGACTCAGAACTGCCAGATCAGCGGCACATAGAAGGTCGCGATGGCGAGGAAGAGCAGGAGCAGCGGCAGGCCGAGCTTCCAATAGTCGGTGAACCGGTAGCCGCCGGGGCCCATCACCATCATGTTCGCCGGGGTCGCGATCGGGGTGAGGAAGGAGGCCGCCCCCGCCACCGTCAGGCCCATGAGGAACGGCAGCACCGAGACGCCCATCGTCGCGGCCACCGAGACGGCGACCGGGATGACGATGAGCACCGTGGCCGTGTTGCTGATGAGCTGACCGAGAACCACCGTGATGAGACAGAGCGCGAAGAGCGCCAGCTGCGGGCCGGAGTCGCCGACGACGCTGAGCAGGCCATCGGCGATGAGGTCGGCGGCGCCCGTCTGCATGAACGCGGTCGAGAGCGGGATCATGCCCGCCACGAGCACGACGGTGGTCCACGAGATGCTGCGGTAGGCCTGCGGCACCGACACGGTGCGGGTGATCACCATGGCCAGCGCCGCCACGATGCCGGCGATCGCGGCCGGCACCAGCCCGGTCGCCAGCAGCACGACCATGCCGGCCAGGATGCCGATCGCCCAGCCCGCGCGGGGGCCGAGCGGCACGGTGCGGCGCAGCAGATCGGGCGAGTCGACGACGAGCACATCGGGGTCGGCCGTGTGCTCGTCGAGCGCGGCCCAACTGCCCTCGAGCAGCAGGGTGTCGCCGGCGGCCAGCGTCGCATCCGGGCCCTCCAGCTCCTCGCCCTTGCGCTGCACGGCCAGGATCACCAGATCACCGCTCGGCGTACACATGCCGGGGAAGACCTTCAGGCCGATGAGGGTGGAGCGCGGCGGGATGACGACCTCCGCGACGCCGCCGCTGGCGTCGATCAACTCGGCGGGCGGGGTGGTCAGCTCGTACTGGGTGCGCAGCACCCTGGCGTGATCGCTCAGATCGCGCGGCATCAGGCTCGCTGTGCGCTCGGGCACGAGCTTGTTGCCGAAGGCCATCGTGATCAGCAGGGTGCCGATGACGAGTGGCACCCCGGCCAGGCCGAACTCGAAGAAGCCGAACGCCCGCTCGCCGGCATCGACCGCCGCCTCGGAGACGATGATGTTGACCGGCGTTCCGGTGAGGGCGAGCATCGATCCGGCGTGAGCGGCGAAGGCGAGCGGCAGCAACATCCGCGACGGTGCGAGCCCGGCGCGCACGGCGACGACCACGACGACGGGCAGCAGCGCCGCCACGGCGCCGTTCACGCTGATCAGCGCGGTGAGCACGGCCACCAGCAGCATCACGAGCACGAGTAGCTTGCGCGGGTTCTTGCCCGCGGCTCCGATCACCCTCTGGCCGGCCCACGTCGTGACGCCCGTGGCATCCAGGCCCTCGCTCACGACGAAGAGCGACGCGATGAAGAGCACGGTCGGGTCGCCGAATCCGGCGAGCGCCTGCTGCAGCGTGAGCACACCGGTCGCCCACAGTGCGACGGCGACGGCGAGCGCGATGACGCCGACGGGGATGCGATTCGACATGAAGGCTACGACAGACACCAAGAGGATGATGAGCGTTATCGCGATGGGATCCACAGCTTGACCCTAATGCGGTGCCTAACGTTTCGATGCCATTTCTCGCGCCGGCGCCGCGCGGCGCGCTACCGTGGAGCCCATCGGGCCCCGAGCGGGCCACAACCAGGCGCGAACGGATGGTCACGATGAAGAGATTTCCCCTCGGAACACTGTTGGGCTCGCCGCGACGCCACCGCGTCGCAGCATCGATCGCGATCGCCGCTGCGGCCGGTCTCGCACTGAGCGGATGCCAGGTCTACGGCGTTGATGCGCCGGCTGGGCCGAACCCCGTCGGCTTCTGGGGCACAGAAGACACCGCCGGACTCCCCTTCCTCGCCTTCACCGAGGACGGCAAGGTGGCCGGCTCGGATGGCTGCAACCAGCTCACCGGCGAGTGGGAGGTCGAGGGCTCGACCATCGACTTCAGCGACATGGCCTCGACGCTCATGGCCTGCGAGGGCGTCGACACCTGGCTGTCCGCACTCGACGCCGCGACGATCTCCGGGGAAACGATGACGATCCTGGACGACAACGACAAGGAGATCGGCACGCTGGAGTTCGTCGAGTAGCGGCGTCGCGGATGCCGCGGCCCGCGGCATCCGCCCTGCGCCAGTTTCTGTTGCGCTGCGCCACACGATGTGGCGCGGGCCCACACCTCGTGGCGTAGTCGGGGGCGGGCGTTGGGTGCCGTGCGCCGCGGATAGGCTCGGCTCATGACTGAAGCTACTCACGACGTTGTGATTGTCGGCGGCGGGCACAACGGCCTCGTCGCCGCCGCCTACCTGGCCAAGGCCGGCAAGAGCGTGCTCCTGCTCGAACGCGATGACCACCTCGGCGGCGCGGCCGTCTCGGCCGAGGCCTTCAGCGGCGTCGATGCCCGGCTCTCGCGCTACTCCTACCTGGTGAGCCTGCTGCCCGCCCGCATCATCGCCGAGCTCGGCCTCGACATCCGCCTGGCCCAGCGGCGCTACAGCTCGTACACGCCGGATCCGGCGGACACGACGACGGGGCTCCTCGTCGACAACTCGAACCGCCGCTCCACCCGCGCCTCCTTCGCCCGGGTCGGAGCCGACGGCGACTTCTCGGCCTGGAACGACTTCTACGCCGACACCGCCCGCGTGGCCGCCGCACTCTTCCCGAGCGTCTGCGAGCCGTTGCCGACCCGCAGCGAGGCCCGCCGGCTGCTCGGCGACGACGCGCTCTGGACCAGCTTCTTCGAGCAGCCGCTCGGCCAGGTCATCACCGAGCGTTTCGACAGTGACCTCGTGCGCGGCGTCGTGGCCACCGACGGCCTGATCGGAACCTTCACCTCCGTCGACGACGCATCGCTCGACGCGAACCGCTGCTTCCTCTACCACGTGATCGGCAACGAAACCGGAGACTGGCACGTGCCGATCGGCGGCATGGGTGCCGTCTCGGGAGAGATCGAGCGCGCGGCGAGGCTTGCCGGCGCCCGCATCGTGACCGGCTCAGAGGTCACGAGCATCGGCGCAGACGGCGAGGTGCGCTACCGGCGCGGCCTCCACGAGCGGCGTGTGGTCGGCGGCACCGTGCTCGCCAACGTCGCGCCATTCGTGCTCGACCAGCTGCTCGCGGCCGGTGGTGCGGCGAGCGCCGGCATCGGCCTCGCCGCCGGCACCGCCGCGGGTGCGGTCGGGGATGCCGTCGCCGCCCGCCCGGAGGGTGCGCAGGTCAAGGTCAACCTGATGCTCAGCCGGCTGCCGAAACTGCGCGATGCCACGGTGACGCCGGAGGCGGCCTTCGGCGGCACCTTCCACATCAACGAGCGCTACAGCCAGCTCGAGGGGGCGTACGCCGAGGCCTCCCGCGGCGTGATTCCCGAGGTGCTGCCGTGCGAGATCTACTGCCACACGCTGGCCGACCCCTCGATCCTCGGGCCGGAGCTGGCGGCATCCGGAGCCCACACCCTCACCGTCTTCGCGCTGCACGCCCCCGACCGCTGGCTGACCGAGGCCAACAACGACGCCACGCGGGAGCGGCTGCAGGCAGCGGTGCTCGCCTCGCTGAACTCGGTGCTCGCCGAGCCGATCGAAGACGTGGTGATGCGGGATGCCGCCGGCGAACTGTGCATCGAAACGAAGACGACCCTCGACCTCGAGCACGCGCTGAATATGCCCGGCGGCAACATCTTCCACGGCTCGCTGTCGTGGCCGTTCCTCGAGGACGACGCCCCGCGGGACACCGCGGCCGAGCGCTGGGGCGTCGCTACGGCGCACCCGCGCGTGCTGATCTGTGGCTCCGGCGCTGTGCGCGGCGGCGCCGTCAGCGGACTCGGCGGGCACAACGCGGCCATGGCGGTGCTGGAGGAGTCGGTCTAAGGCTCCTGCGGCGCACGACCGCAGGGGTCTGGGGATCGGCTCCTCAGCTCAAACAATGAATGACAGAAGCCGGGCCATCCGATTCGCTGATTGGTTACGGCGTCTTGTTCGGGCCCGGCTTCTGTCATTCATAACTCGACACCCCGCCGAACCCCAGACCCCCGCTGACGGGAGCGGGAGAGCGCCCGGCGCGCCTCCTTGTGAGGGGTTTCGACAAGCTCAACCAACGGGGGCGGGGCGGCGGGCTATGCGACGGGGGTGAAGCGCTGCGCGAACTCGGTGAGCAGGCGCGCGCCGTACCCGGTCGCTCCCTGCGAACGCCAGGCGTCGTCGGAATCACTCTGCATCGTCCCGGCGATGTCGAGGTGAGCCCACGGCAGGCCGTCGACGAACTCGTTGAGGAACAGCGCGGCGGTCGTGGCTCCGGCGAAGCGCCCACCGATGTTGCCGAGGTCGGCGATGTCGGAATCGAGCTGCTTGCGGTACTTCTTCTCAAGCGGCAGCTGCCAGGCCGGCTCGTCGACGACGGATGCCGCGGCGCGCAGCTGGTCGACGATGGCCTGGTTGTTGCCGAGCACGGCGGCCGTCGCCTGGCCGAGGGCCATCAGGGCGGACCCGGTGAGGGTGGCGATGTCGACGATCGCGTCCGGCTTCTCCTCCACGGCGAGCGCGAGGGCGTCCATCATGACGAGTCGGCCCTCCGCATCCGTGTTCTTCACCTCGACGGTGGTGCCGTTGCGCGCGGTGAGCACGTCGCCGAGCTTGGTCGCGGTGCCAGAGGGCATGTTGTCCGTGCACATCAGGAAGCCGGTCACAGCGGTGCCGACGCCGAGATCGCGGAACGCCGTGAAGGCGCCGAGCACGGCGGCGGCGCCACCCATGTCCATCTTCATGAGCAGGTGCATGGGGTCGGAGGGCTTGAGGCTGATTCCGCCGGAGTCGTACATGATGCCCTTGCCGACGAGGGCGAGGTGGCCGGCCTCGGCCGGTGCACCCTCCTGCCCCGCAGACGTCGGCACGTAACGGAGCTTGACCATGCGCGGCTCCTCGGCGCTGCCGGCGTTGACGCCGAGCAGTCCGCCGCAGCCGAGCTCGATCAGGGCCTGCTTGTCGAAGACCTCGACGGCGAAGCCGTGCTCGCGCCCCAGTTCGACGGCGAGCCCGGCGATGTCCGTTGCGGTGAGGTGACCGGGCGGCGTGTTGCAGAGGTCGCGGGTCACGTTGCCGGCACGGGCGCCGATCTGGGCACGGCGGACGGCGGCATCCGCTCCGTCCACTCCGGCCGTGCCGAGCAACTCGAGCGTGGCCAGCGCGGTGCCCTTGGGCTTCGCCTTGAGCGCGTTGTAGCGGTAGCGGGCCAGCAGCACGCCCTCGGTGACGGCGTCGATGCCGGCGGCGTCCAGTGCGGGGATGCCCGAGAGGTCCAGGCCGATGCCGGCGTGCGCGGATGCGGCGCGGGCAAAGGCCGCCGCGGCATCGCGAATGGCGGCGTGTGCGGCATCCGCGGTCTCGCCCTCGGCGGAGGCAGCGGGAGCACCGAGTCCGACGGCGACGACGAGGCCGCCGGATGCCGCGAGCACCGTCTGCGTCTGGCCGGCCTTCGCCTCGAAGCCCAGCTTCGCCAGCGCGGCGCGGTCGAGGCCGAGCGCGTCCGGCACGTCGCCCTCGGTGCCGACGAAGTGGCCGGTCACATCGAGGTCGGCCGAGAAGGTGTCGACGAGGCGCACCACGGCCGGCGCGGCCTGTGACGGCAGAGCACTGAAGTCGCTCGGAATGAGCTTGTGATCACGGACAGACATGGTTCCCCTTCACTCGAGCGCGAGCGCCAGGTGCCGGGTTGCGCTCGGGCTGCTCGGGTCGGGTCTTCTGGCGATGCTAGCGCAGAACGCTGTCGCGCGAACGGGGAGCGAGCACGCCAGACGAGCCGTTTGCCGCCCCATCGATATTGCTTGCCCTCGGCCGGCACTTCGGGGGTAGCCTGAAGAAAAGAATGACCCGTACGGGCATTGTCGGCCCCTGCGGATCTTGGCGCTGAACCCTGCGGAGGCCGTCATGTCACCCCAACCCACCGGACGATTCGCCCACCGCCCCGACGGGCTGTATCTGCTTCTCGACAGGCTGTTCGTCGCACCGATCGAGGACGTCTGGTTCAGCCTGACGAATCCACATCAGATGGAGAAGTGGATCGGCACATACACGGGTCAGCCGGCGACCGGCGGGGTCAAGTTCCGCATGACGAGCGAGCCGGACTCCGAGTGGGAGTACGTCACGATTCTTGAGTGCTTGCCGCCGCACCGCTTCCTGGTGGAGTCCAGAGAGGGTCTCGAGAAGATGCGGGTGTTCTGCCACCTCACCGAGGCGGGCGGCATGACCACGCTGACCCTGGGCCAGCGGCTGCACGAGGCGAAGGATGCCGCGACGATGGGTCCCGGCTGGGACTACTACCTCGACCGGCTCATCGCCTCCCGCTCCGGCCATGCGCTGCCGGAGTGGGAACACTACTACCCGGCGCACTCCGGTTACTACAAGGAGCTGGTGATCCCGGCGAAGAGTGCATGAGCCGCTGAGCGCCCCGCGTGAAGCGGTGACGTGCGGCGCGTGTGCGCGGCATCCGGAGGGCCACCCGCAATACTGAGGACAGCCAATCGGCTGCCACGGGGCGGCCGGTGACCAGGAAGGGCCCTCCATGCCTCGCGGATCTCTCGTTCATCGCGCACACACCGAACAGGGTCGTGCGGCCGCACGGGATGCCGCTCCCAGCAAGGCGCCGTCGGCGCACACCGCCCACCTCGGCGCGGGTATCGTTCCCCGCGGGCTGCGCCACCGCGAGAAGCCGAGCATGTTCCAGACCCGTCCGCTGATGTGGGGCTTCACCGTGACGATCGGCGTGCTCATCGCGCTGGTGCTCGCGCTCACGCTGTACAACCTCGGCTCCGTGCTGATCTCGGTCTTCGCCGCCCTCTTCATCAGCCTCGGGCTCGACCCGCTGATCCGCTGGTTCCAGAAGCTCGGCATGCCGCGGCCGTGGGCACTGGTCACCGTGATCGCACTCATCGTGGCGATGCTGGCGACGATCCTGCTGATCATCATTCCGCTGATCATCGAGCAGGTGCAACAGATCGTGACGACGGTGCCGCAGCAGGTCGCAGCGCTGGAGAAGAGCGGGTGGTTCACCCAGCTCGACGAGAACACCGGCGGCCTCGTCGGAGCGGTCGTCGACTGGGTGCAGACGACGATCGCCGACCCCAAGTTCTGGGCGACCGTCGGCGGCGGCGCACTCCAGGTCGGGTTCGCCGTGACGAACGCACTGAGCTCCGGCTTCTTCGTCGCAATCCTCACCATCTGGTTCGTCGCGACGCTCGACACGATGAAGACGGCCGCCTACTCGCTCGTTGCGGCATCCAAGCGGGAGGTCTTTTCCGGCTACTCCAACCGCATCATGGACTCGGTCGGCCGCTACCTCAGCGGCATGGTCATCCTCGCCTTCATCAACGCGGTGTTCAGCGTCATCCTGCTCACCCTGGTGGGGGTGCATTACGCCTTCATCATCGGCGTCGCGGTCTTCTTCATCACGCTGATCCCCTTGATCGGAACCGTGATCACCACGGCGTTCATGACCGTGATCGCTCTCTTCGTCTCGCCGACGGCCGCGCTCATCACGCTGCTCTCGATGCTGGTCTACATGCAGGTCGAGGCATACATCCTGACGCCACGGGTCATGAGCAAGGCCGTGCAGGTTCCGGGCTCGATCGTGCTGATCTCGGCCCTGGCCGGTGGCACGCTCGCCGGGCTCGGCGGCGCCCTCGTGGCCATCCCGATCTCGGCCGGCATCATCCTGCTCATCCGCGAGGTGCTGATCCCGGCGAAGGCCCGCAGCTAGTTGAAAGACCGTGGACCGATTGCTTGATCACATCATCTACCGGCTCTTCGCGATTGAGGATGTAGCGCGGGCCTGAATCCACCCGATCCCAGGCCTGGTAGCCGGCAGCGGCGTCATTTTCTGGCGAAACTGCGTGGAATTTCGCCGTCGTCACCCCGTATCAAAATCCGAATGCCCAAACGGTTCGCGCTATACTATAGTGATCTGAGACCTGCCGCCCGAACCGAGGCGTTCGCAGAAATAGAGGACTATCCCCCGGGAGAGTTGAGCAAGGGAGCTCCAATGATCACACAAGACGTCGCGGCGCCCTCGTCAGCACAGCTGACAGGCAACGCCACCAAAACCGAGCGTAAGAACCTTCGCGCGCTCAGCTGGGGCCACGCCCTCGAATGGTACGACTGGGCGATCTTCGGTCTGCTCTCGTCGTACCTTGGGGCCCACTTCTTCCCCGCAGACAGCGCACTCGCATCGACACTGAATGCGCTCGCCGTCTTCGCCGTTGGATTCATTGCTCGCCCCGTTGGCGGCATCGTCTTCGGATCTATGGCCGACCGTGTCGGCCGCCGCAAGATCATGATCTTCGCCATCGCAGCCGTTTCCTTCGGCAGCTTCGTCATCGGCGTCCTGCCGGGGTATGAGACCATCGGTGTTGCCGCGCCGATCGTGGTCGTCGCCATGCGTTTGCTGCAGGGTCTGTCTGCCGGCGTCGAGGCACCTCTCGGCACCGCCTACGCACTCGAACTGGTTCCGAACCGCCCCGGTTATGTCTCTGGCTTCTTCGGATTCTTCAACAACCTCGGAAACCTGCTCGCACCACTGTCGATCTTCTTCCTCACACAGCTGCTCACGGGTGAAAACCTCGAAGAGTGGGGCTGGCGCATTCCGTTCATCATCGGCGGTCTGTTCGGTCTCATCGTGCTGTGGCTGCGCACCACGCTGCCTGAGACGCTCGACATCGACGGCGCACGCGAAGCAAAGGCCCAGAAGAAGCAGCTCCCCTCAGTATGGGGCGACGTACGCAAGTACTGGCTCAGCGTTCTGGCCACCGTCTTCATCGTCGGTGCCATCCAGGCCTACAACTACACGTGGATCGCTGGCCTGCCCAACCTCGCGCGCGCTGCTTTCCAGGAAGACCCAGCCGCTGTTTTCGCTATCACCACCGGCTTCGGAGTCTTCATGACCCTTGGCGCACTGTTCCTCAGCAAGGTTCTTGACCGCTTCGCGATGTCGAAGGTCTTCGTCGTTGCTCGCGTCCTGGCAATTCCGACGATCTTCCTGTCATTGCTGTACACACAGCCCGGCATCGGAACCTTCGCAGGGGTCATGTTCGGTGGCGCGATCGTGTTGCTTCTCAACATGACGATCTTCGTCACGGTCTCCAACTCGCTGCTGCCCCAACACATCCGCGGCACGGGCCTCGGCCTCGGTTACGGCTTCGGAGTTGCGCTCTTCGGCGGCACCGCTTCGTTCCTGCTGCTGTGGCTGCAGGGCGAGGGCATGTTCTGGATGTTCCCGGTATACATCGCCGCCCTGTGCGCAATCAGCGTGGTTCTGTACCTCGTAGCCAAGAAGCGCAACGGCATCTTCGTCGGTAAGTAGTCCGACTCTCTGCACGGTACCGGCAACGTCGGCAACGGTGCCGGTATCGCAGAGGTTCTCCACTGACACAGGCACCATAGAAAGAACGGAACCATGGAACGCTTCATCATTGACACTGACCCCGGCATCGACGACGCCGGCGCACTGTTCTGGGCACTCGCAACGGACAAGTTCCACGTCGAGGCACTCACCACCGTCTTCGGGAACGTGAACGTTCAGAAGGCAACCGCCAACGCACGTAAGATCACACACCTGTCGGGTCGCCCCGACATGCCGATTTGGGTTGGCGCTCCCCGCCCTCTCGTAGGTGAGCCGAACTTCGCCGAGCACATTCACCGTCCCAGCGGCGTTGGGTACTGGGAATACCCCGATCCGGCCCCCGGCACTGATGGCCCCACCGAGGCCGTGCAGAAGATGATCGACCTCGTCATGTCAAACCCGGGCGAGATCAGCATCATGGCGCTCGCACCGCTCACGAACGTCGCTCTCGCGATCTCGTTGGAGCCGAAGTTTGCTGAGAACGTCCGTCGCATCATTTACATGGGTGGAGCAGCTCTCACGTGGGGCAACGCCTCTCCTGTTGCCAGCGCGAACATCTTCAACGATCCTGAAGCTGCCGAAATCGTCGTGCAATCTGGTGCCAAGCTCACACAGGTCGGTCTTGACGTGTGCCGCAAGTTCTCGGTCACCCCTGACCGGGTCGAGAAGCTGTGGACATCAGGTTCACCCATGGGCCGCGCCCTGTGCGACATGATCGGCTACCCCGACCGCCACCAGGACACCACTGAGATGCCCGAGTGGAAACTAGAAGGCATGCACCTGAACGATGTTCCATGCGTTGCCTACGCCATCAACCCGGACTGGTTCCAGGCGCGTCATCTGCGCGTCGATGTTGAGCTAGACGGCAAGCACACCCGCGGACAGACAGTCGTGCAGATGGTCGACCGTTGGGGCGGTGTCCCCAACGTTGATGTGTTGCTGGACATTGACGCGGCAGCCGTGGCAGACGCGCTCGTCGAGTCTGTCACCGCTTTCGGAACCAGGAACTAGTGCGACGGACTGCTGCACGCTCTGAGCGCGGCCAGCAGTGAAAGCCTTCGGCCGTGTGTATTGGACACGGTCGAAGGCTTCGTCTTTGTCCCGTGTAATCGGAAAGGTACGACTATGACTCAAGAACTCCTCCCCACAGACACGGAACTCATCGAGGCCGCCGCGGCCCTCCTGTCACGCGTGCACGATCCTGGCGCCGTTCGGGTTGCCGCCGCTGCACGCGGCATCTCGGGAGCCGTGTATCTCGGCGTGAGTCTCGCCACCCCGCGCGTCAAAGTGTGTGCTGAAAGCAGCGCGGTCGCCAACGCGAAAATCGGCGGCGACGAAGCCATCACCACGATCGTTTCTGTCGGGCTCGGGGTTGACGATGTTCCGCACGTCATCAACCCGTGCGGGGTGTGCCGTGAACTGATCCCGAAGTTTGGTCAGGATCTGCGTGTCCTCGTCGACACGGGGGACGGTGTCGTCGCCGCAGTGGCCCCCGTCGAACTCCTGCCTTTGCCGTGGATCCGCGCTCGCTCCTACGACGACTAAAGAAGCACTGAGACGGGGCGGCGCAGGGGTGACCTCGGGTTTCGCCGCCTGCTCGTCTCGCGCGGTTGGCTTCGGTCGCTGGCGCTCCCTCGAGCCAACCGGAGTGATCAGGCGGCGGGGGCGAGGCGGGCAGGGTCGAGGCTGACCCGGCGCAGCAACTGGGCGTTCAGCGCCACCACGATCGTCGAGAGCGACATCAGCACGGCGCCGGCTGCCGGCGAGAGCACGAAGCCGACCCCGGCCAGCACCCCGGCGGCCAGCGGCACCGAGACGATGTTGTAGCCGGCCGCCCAGACCAGGTTCTGCACCATCTTGCGGTAGCTCGCGTGCGAGAGCTCGATGATCGAGAGCACGGCGCGCGGGTCGCTGCTGGCCAGCACGACACCGGCGGACTCGACGGCCACGTCGGTTCCGGCGCCGATCGCGATGCCGACGTCGGCGCGGGCCAAGGCGGGGGCATCGTTCACGCCGTCGCCGACCATGGCGACCCGGAGCCCGCGGCCCTGCAGCTCGGCGACGTGGGCGGCCTTGTCGCCGGGCAGCACCTCGGCGAACACCTCGTCGATCGCGAGGTCGGCGCCGACGGCGTCGGCCACCTGCCGGGCATCGCCGGTGATCATGGCAACCCGGATGCCGCGCTTGTGCAGCGCCGTGATGGCCGCGCGCGACTCGGCCCGCACCTCGTCTTGCAGGGCGAGGCCGCCGAGCACGGCGGCGCGAGCATCGGGGGCCTGGGCATCGGGGTCCTGGGCGACGGATGCCGCGCGCACCAGGTAGAGCACCGAGGCGCCGCGGGACTTCCACTCGGCGACGGTTGCCCGCAGCTCGGCGGGCGGCTCCAGATGCTCCTCCTCCAGCAGGCGCGGGCCGCCGACGGCGTACTCGACGCCGTCGACGCGGGCGCGCACGCCGACGCCGGTGGCGGAGCGGAAGTCGCTCACCTGCCCGAACCCGTCCGTGCCGGGCGCGGCTGCGAGCGCCGCCGCGACGATGGCGCGGGCGACGGGGTGCTCGCTGGACTGCTCGGCCGCGGCGGCCAGCCGCAGCAGGTCGTCGCGCTGCTGGCCGTCGACGACGGCGACATCCGTCACCGCGTGCTCGCCTCGGGTCAGGGTGCCGGTCTTGTCGAACAGCACGACGTCGATGTTGCGCATGCGCTCGAGGGCGAGGCGGTCCTTGACCAGCACGCCGGCACGGGCCGCGCGCTCGGTCGAGATCGCGATGACCAGCGGGATGGCGAGGCCGAGGGCGTGCGGGCACGCGATCACGAGCACGGTCACGGTGCGGGTGATGGCGTCATCCGGGCTGCCGAGGATGATCCAGACGATGAAGGTGATGATGCCGGCGGCGGCGGCGAAGTAGAACAGCAGGGCGGCCGCGCGGTCGGCGAGCGCCTGCGCGCGTGAGCCGGATGCCTGCGCCTCGGCGACGAGTCGCTGGATGCCGGCGAGCGCGGTCTGCTCGCCGACGGCGGTCACCCGCACGCGGATGGCGTTGTCGGTGGCGACGGTTCCGGCCACGATGGTGTCGCCGACGCCGCGCGGCACGGCGGCGGACTCCCCTGTGATCATCGACTCGTCGAGCTCGGCAGCGCCATCGACGATGGTGCCGTCGGCGGGCACGCGGGCCCCGGAGCGCACCAGCACGACGTCGCCGGGAGCGAGGTCGCCGATCGACACCTCGCTGATGTCGCTGCCGGTGACGGCCCCGCCCTCGCCCGCGCCGGCACCGTTGACCCGCTCGGCGGTGTCTGGCAGCAGGGCGGCCAGGGCGTCGAGGGCCCCGGACGCCGCACCGAGCGCGCGCATCTCGATCCAGTGCCCGAGCAACATGATGACGATGAGCAGCGCGAGCTCCCACCAGAAGTCGAGGTCGAGGCCCCAGCCGAGGCTCGTCGCCCACGAGGCGATGAAGGCGACGGAGATGGCCATCGCGATGAGAGTCATCATGCCGGGCTGGCGGTTCTTCAGCTCGCGCACCGCGCCCTGGAGGAAGGGCAGCCCGCCGTAGAAGAAGATCACGGTGCCAAGCACGGGGGCGATCCAGGTGGAGCCGGGGAACTCGGGCAGGTGGTAGCCGAGTAGGTGCGCGACCATCGGGCTGAAGAAGACGACCGGGATGGACAGCACGAGGCTCCACCAGAACTTGTCGCGGAACATCGCGACGCTGTGGCCGGCGTGCTCGCCGTGGCTGTGCACGGCGTGGTCGTCGTGTGCCTCATGACCGGCGTGGCCCGGGTGCTCGTCGTGCGTGGCGTGCTCGTGCGATCCCGTCTCGTGCCCCGTCATGTCGTGACCCGCGTGGCCGGCGTGGCCCGGGTGCGTGTCGTGCGCGTCATCCGCCCCGTGTTGCGTCTCGTTCTGCATGCCGCACTCCCTCCGTCAGACACTCCAACCATATACCCCATAGGGGTATTCCCGGCCTGCCTCTGCGCCAGCTTCCGCCCTCTGCACCAGCCCGGGTGACGCAGAGGGCGCCTGAGCGGACAAGCCGGGAGGACGCACGCGCCGGAGGCGGCAGAGGAGCACCGCGCGATGTACGACGCCATCCGCAGCGGAGATGAGACCGCCGCGGCTGAGCTCATGCGATCCCACATCGAGACGGCGGGGCAGCGCACGCTCGCTCGCCGACGCGCAGAAAAGCCGCGCTGCCGGCCCACAACGCCGAGAAGCGGTGCGGGCCGACAACGCGGCTGGTGTTCAGGGGGGACGCTTGTGACCGTAGTCAAGCCGTTTGTCGCGTCTGCGGTAGTCCGTAGTCGAGCCGGCTTCTGTCCGGTGGTGGCGCTCAGCGCCAGGGAAGCGGGCGCCGCAGCGTCTCGTCGATCATCTCGAGGACTCCGTTGAAGTCCATGTCGAAGATCACGCGGTGCTGGGGGCGGGTCTCGCCCTTCTCCGGGTGCACGCCGGCAAGGAATCGCTCGCCCGTCGCGGGGTCCTCGAAGGTCTGCAGCGGACGCTGAACGGCGCCGGCGACCAGATCGGGGCGAAGCAGAGTCGCCACCGCGAGGCTGTCGTTGATGCCCATGACGCGTGCGTCATCCCGGCCATACGAGCGGGAGTAGAAGCTGGCGTAGTCGTGGCTGATCGCGGTGATCAGCTCGGCCGGCGCGTAGCCGGTCGACGCGGCGATGTCGAGGAAGAAGTTCTCGGGCACGAGCGCCTGACGCGTCACGTACGGGCCGCACCAGGTCACGTTGCCCGGCCGGCTCGCAACCTCCTGTGCTGCGTCGATGTCGAAGGAGACGTTGGGGTCGCGGGAGACGCGGAATCGGCGATCGGCCCACGGCTCGGTGTCGTTGTAGAGCGCCGGCCCGAGGGTTCCGACGATCGTCACGCTCTTCAGGCGCTCCAGCAGCAGCGGGTCCGTCTGGAGGGCCGTGGCCAGGTTGGTCTGCGGGCCCAGGGCGAGGTAGTCGATCTCCCCCTCGTTCTCGTTGACGAGGTCGAGCAGCACCTGGATGCCGTTCGGCTCGGTGGGCACCGAGGTCTCCGGACGCAGGCCGGTGTTGCCGAAGCCGTCGTCGCCGTGCACGCCGGAGGACAGCTTGAGCTCCTGCTTCAGCGGCACATCGCAGCCACGGTAGACCGGCACGTCCTGGCGCCCGCAGGTGTCAAGCACGTAGCGCGCGTTGTCGGCCGCGCGGTCGCCGTGGCAGTTGCCGAACACGCTCAGCACGGCCAGGATCTCGACGTCCGGGTCGGCGGCCAGAAGCATCAGCGCCAGCGCGTCGTCAACACCGGTGTCGGTGTCCACTACAACTTTTCTCTTCATGACATTCCTTCGTTCTGTTCGCGTTTGTTCTGGTTGCGCGGCGTTCAGTCGCGCGGATTCCACTGCTGTCGGTCGCGGCGACGAAGCGTGACGACCGCGGGGACTCAGGGGGCGCTCAGCCCGACCGCCGCGAACGCCTCGCTCGCGCGGGTGCTCGTCAGGTAGGACGCGAATGCGGCGGCCGCCTCCGGGGCGCCGTGGCGCACGCCGATCGCGAAGCGCGCATAGGACTGGAGCTCGTGCGGGATCGGCTCGACGACGTGCGGGCCGGCCACGGAGCGCAGCTCGCTGACCTGCTGGATCGCGACATCCGCCCGCCCGTCGACGACGGCTTCCGCCGTGAGCCCCGCGGTGAAGCGGACGGCACGCTCGTCCAGGCGCTCAAGCAGCTCGCGCTGTCGCATCACCTCGGCGAAGTGCAGTCCGCTCGCGCCGGAGAGGGAGTAGGCGACCGCCCTGGAGCCGAGCAGGTAGTCGAGGAATGCCTGCGCGGAGCCGTCGACGGGGCCTGGCGCCTCCGGCATCCGTGCGAATCCGACCGCCGACACGGCGATCTCGGCCACGGCGTCACCGTCGAGGATCCCCTGCTCCGCGAGGTTCCGAACGGAGCCGGCGACCCCGAGGACCATGTCGGGACGCTCGCCGGCGCCGATGCGCTCGAGCAACACGGAGGTCGGCTCGAAGGTGACGGCGACGCGGCTGCCGCTCGCAGCCTCGAATTCGGGGATGAGCGATTCGACGAGCGGTTGCTGAACCACGAGTCCGCTGTACAGGGTGATCATGCTGCTGGGGTCCTTTCGGCGGTGGGCGCGGCCAGAGCGGCCAGTCTCTCCGCGGTGAGCGGAGAGGTCGGGTGCCCCTGAGTGATGAAGTAGATCTGGGCGGTGTGCTCGAGTTCCTCGAGCGCGTCGAGTGCCGAGTCGAGGTCGACTCCGGCGACGACGGGCCCGTGGTTGCGCAGCAGCAGCGCATGGCCGGCACGGGCGGCATCCTCGACAGCGGCGGTGGCGGCCGGGTCGCCCGGAGCGAAGTAGGGAAGCACCCGGAGCTCGCCGACCCGCATGCCGTAGTACGCGGTCAGCGGCGGGAGCGGGTGCTCCGGGTCCAGCCCGTCCAGACACGAGAGGGCGGCCGAGTAGAGGGAGTGCGTGTGCACGACGGCGTTCAGCTCGGGGCGGACGCGCAGCATCGCAACGTGCAGGAACGCCTCCTTCGTCGGCTTCGGACCTCCGAGGTGGCGCCCGTCGGCATCCAGGACCGAGAGCGCGTCTGCCTCGATCTCACCGAGGTTCACGCCGGTCGGGGTGACCAGGATCTGCTCACCATCGCGGATGGCGAGATTGCCGGTGCGGCCATGGGTCAGCCCACGCCGGTGGATCGAATGCGCGACGCGCTCGATCTGCGCTCGCGCGTCTTCGCCGGTCATCGTGACTCCCCACTCCGCGCCACGTCGACGAACAGATCGGGGTCGCCGAAGTTCCCCGACTTGAGGATCAGGTGCAGATCGCGGTCGGCGTCGTGGATCCAGGGTGCGCCGAGTGCCGCCTCTTCGCCGACGACGGCCGTGCGCATGCCGAGGGCCTTGACGACCTCGCCAGAGGTCTCGCCCCCGGCGATCAGCATTCGGCGCAGGCCGCGTTCGGCGAGCTGCGTGGCGATCAGGCCGGCGGTCTGCTCGTACAGGGCACCGAGATCCGGAATCGCGAGGTCGCGCTCCTCGGCGGGGCTCGAGGAGTAGATCAGCGCGGAGGCGTCATCCGGTCGTTCGTCCCACCAGGCGAGTGCGCCCTCGGCGAGCGCGACCGCAGACTCCCCCGGCTCGGCCACGAGCTGGTAGGCGTCGCCGCCGCTCTCGCGGAAGCGGGCGATCTGCTCGAGGGTGCGCCGGGAGCAGCTGCCGGCGAGGATCGCCGTGCGCCCAGTCGGCGGGCCGGCCATCACCCGGTCGGAGGCACGACGGCGGAGCGCGATCGCTCCGATCAGGCCGGCAGAGCCTGCGACGAGAACGTCGCCGTCCACCGCCTCGGCGATCGCGGCCAGGTCCGTCTCGGCGACCGCGTCGACGACGAGGTGCGCGATGCCAGATGCGGCGGCGGCGGCGATCCCGGCGCGGACGGCAGCGGCGCCCGCACGGACGGTCTCCAGCGGCAGCATGCCGACCGATCCACGCACCTGCGGGGCGAGCAGTCGCGGCACGGAGGAGTCGAGCATGGGCGTGACGGGGTGCTCACGCATGTGGGTCTCGTGCAACGGAGCGTCGCCGACGAAGAGGTGTCCGCGGTAGACGGTTCGCCCGTGCAGCGGTGCGGCCGGGGTCGTCACGACGATGCCGGCGCCGAGCTCGGCCGCGAGTGCCTCGGTCACCGGGCCGATGTTGCCATCGGCGGTCGAGTCGAATGTCGAGCAGTACTTGACGTAGAAGCGATCGGCGCCGAGGCGTTGCAGCGCGGCCAGGGCGGCCAGGCTCTGTGCCACGGCGTCCGGCACGGCGATCGACCGGGTCTTCAGCCCGATCACGATGGCGTCTGCATCGGCGGCGGCGACGGCAGCGGCGTCACCCGCGTGATCTCCGAGGTCGGCGGTCAGCGAGAGCAGCGTCCTGAGGCCGGAGCGGCTGAGGGCCGCCGCGACATCGGTTGCACCGGTAACGTCGTCGGCGATGACGCCGATCATCGTCCGCGCCCGTCGGTCTCGGCCGCCAGGCGGGCCGCGGCGGCACGGGGGCCGTCGAGGGTCGGCACGCCGAAGCGCTCGGCGAGCGCACCGGCGGCGGGCGCCAGCGAGAACTGGGCGAGCACGATGAGCTCGAAGTTGGCGTCGACCGTGGCGACGGCATCCGCAAGCACCTCGCTGAGGCGCTCGGCGGGAAGCGGCTTCGATGCAGCCGGAACGACGAGCGGTCGGATCTCGGTGCTGACGCCGGCCGCAGCGAAGGCGGCAGAGAGGCGCTCTGTGCTGTCCGCGGCGGCGGACTCCAGCGAGGCGACCAGGAGCAGACGCGCCGGCCGCTGCGTCACGGCCTCTGCGAAGAGTGGCCCGTCGGCGGAGAGCACGACGACCCCGTCCGCGGCGGCGTCGCGCACGTCGGCACGCGCGCCGTACTGGGAGCAGGTCAGCAGCACGCCGTCGGCGCCACCGGCGATGGCCATGTCGATCAGCTGGTCCATGCGTGCGGCGAGCGGCTCGGTGATGCCACCCTCGCGCTGGGCGTCGGCCAGCAGGCGGTCATCGAGGAGGTTCCAGACGGTTCCGTTCGGGAACGCCTCGCTCATCGCGGCAGCGGCCGGCCCGATCGCGAGCGGTGTTGCGCTGATGAGCGCGATTCGTGCGTGGTTCATGCGCTGATCCTCTTCGTCCATGCCAGGCCTTCGTCTGTGCGCCCGATCGGTCCGTACTCGCAGCCGATCCAGCCCGCGTAGTCGCTGGCCGCGATCCGGGCGAGCACGCCCTCGTACGCGATCTCACCCGTGCCGGGTTCGCCGCGTCCGGGATTGTCGGCGATCTGGATGTGGCCGACGAGCGGGGCGAGGCGCTCGAAGCGCTCGATCACATTCCCGCGGTCGACCTGGGCGTGGTAGACGTCGAAGAGCACACCGACGGTGGCGGGGTCGACGGCCTCGGCGACCGCGGCGGCCGTCTCCATCGACTCCAGCCCGTAACGCGGCTGATCCCGCTTGTTGATGGCCTCGAGAACGATTCGGATGCCGGCGCCGCGCGCCTGCTCCGCGGCCCAGCCGATGTTCGCAACGTAGTTCGCGAAGGCGAGCTCCGGCTCGGCGGCGGCCGGGCGCAGCCCCGCCATCACGTGGACAACCGGCGCGCCGAGGACCGTGGCGTACTCGAGTGCCGAGAGCACTCCCGCACGGAACTCCTCACGGGCGCCCGGCACGAATGCCGCCCCCATGATCGTTGCCGACCCGGCCGGCCCGGCCGGCGTGTTGATCAGCACCTGCTCGAGGCCGGACTGATCGAGCAGCTCGCGGATCCGCTCGGCTGGCAGCTCGTACGGCGAGGCGAACTCCACGCCGGTGAACCCGGACGCGGCAGCCGCGTCGAAGCGCTCCTCGAACGGCACCTCGGTGTACATCCACTTGAGGTTCGCCGCGAGCCGGACCGGACCGGCCGTCGTTTCGATGATCACGCGAGCACCGCGTCGTAGCCGGGGTTCACGACGAACTGGGGCCCGGCAACGCCGCTGAGAACGTCGATGACGTTGGCGGCGGCCATGAGTCCGGACGCGCCGCGCGCCTCGCGGGTCGCTCCGGCGACATGCGTCGTCGCGAGGATCCCGGGGGTGTGCAGCAGCGGGCTGTCCTGGGGCAGCGGCTCGGTTGCGAAGACGTCGAGCGCCGCCCCGCCGATCACGCCGGCGCGCACCGCGTCAACCAGCGCGTCCTCGTCGACGATGCCGCCGCGCGCCGTGTTGATCAGGACCGAGTCGCTCTTCATCGTCCGCAGGCGGTCGGCGTTGATCAGATTGCGCGTCGACTCATCGAGGAACAGGTGCAGCGTCACGAAGTCCGACTGCGCCAGGACTTCGTCGAGCTCTGCGCGCCGGATCCCGTGGGCCGCGGCGAACTCCTCGTCGAAGTAGGGGTCGTATGCGACGATCTCCATGCCGAACCCGGCGGCGATACCAGCGACGGCCTTGCCGATGGAACCGAGGCCGAGGATGCCGAGGGTCGAACCACGCAGCTCACGGCCGGTCAGCTGCTGCCAGCTGCCGCCCGCCAGGTTCTGGATGTTCTCCTGCACACGCCGAGCCGTGGCCAGCATGAGCGTGAACACGTGTTCCGCGACGGCCTGACGGTTGGCGCCGGCGGTGATGCAGACGGGGATGTTGCGGGCCGTCGCCGTGGCGACATCGACACTGTCGTAGCCGACGCCGGTGCGCACGATGATCTCGAGGCGCTCGGCGATGTTCAGCTCCTCGGAGGTGAGCGGCATGGTCCCCGCGATGATCGCGCGCGACTCGGCCAGCAGCCGGGCCCGTTCCGCCTCCGGCAGAGCAGAGAGGTCGGGCACGTGGCGGGTGGTCAGCCCGGCGGCGCGCAGCATCCGGTCGGCCTCGTCGCCGGGGTGCAGGAAGGCTGTGGTGATCAGGACATCGGTGAAATCGGCGGCGGTGCTCACCAGATCCCTCCCTCGTAGTTAGAAGCGGTGAATGCTCCGCCGTGGTATTTCGGCAGAGCGGCGGAGAAGTCGACGGTATCGCTGTGGTCGGCGGCGTCATCCTTCGGAACGAAGCCGATCGCGGCCCAGCCGGCGTCGGCGTTCCACCATCGATCGGTGTTCGCCGAGCAGCCGTAGACGACCTGGCAGCCGACGGGGCCGCTCTCGATCGCGCAACGCAGCAGCTCGACGCCGTCCGGCCAGCTCAGCCAGAGCCCGAGCTGTCGTCGGTCTTCTGGGGCGGGGCGGAACGTGCCGATGCGCAGGAGCACCGATTCGATCCCCCACTTGTCGTTGTAGAGGCTGGCGAGCGCCTCACCGAACGCCTTGGACACCCCGTAGTAGGTGTCCGGCCGCAGCGCTGCGGTCTCGTCCAGCAGCTCGCTGGACGGGTGGAAACCGACAATGTGGTTCGAGCTCGCGTAGACGACCCTGCGCACTCCAGCTCGGCGTGCCGCCTCGTAGACGTTGTATGTGCCATCGATGTTGGAGGTGCGGATCTCCTCGTACGACGCCTCATCGGCGACCCCGCCGAGGTGCACGATGACGTCGACGCCCGCGGCCGCCTCGGTGAGCCGATCCAGCTCGGCGAGGTCGCCGATGACGATCTCCTCATTGGGGTGCAGCGGCGCATCACTCGCGCTCCGCGCGTAAAGCACGACGCGGTCGTAACGCCCGGCCAGACCCTCGCGGATCACGGCGCCCATTCGCCCGGTGCCACCGGTGTACAGCACTGTTGTCATCATCGTCCTTTCGTGAGCAGCGGCGTCAGCCGATGCTGCGGTCCTGCTCGCCGCTGTCGGCGTCGGCGAAGTAGCCGATGGCCGCGTGCTGTGGGCGCACTCGTTTCACGTCGCCGTCGACGATGGCCAGTCCGACGTCGTGGCCGGGGAGGAGCACTCCGGCGGTGTCTGTGAGGAGCGAGCGCAGGCGGTCGATCGTCGCAACGCTCTGCTCGTCGTCCATGCTCGAGTCGGCGCGCAGCGACGCAAGCTCGTGGACGTTCTTGACCGAGTCACCGGCGAAGATCATGCTCTCTGCCGTGCGCTCCGTGAAGAATGCAAGGTGGTGGGGCGTGTGGCCGGGGCTCGCGATGGCGTGGATTCCCGGCAGGAACTCCTGACCGGCGGAGATCCGCTCGACGCCCTCTGTGCGCCGCAGCAACTCCTGCACGTGCAGATCGGGGATGAACTTCGTTCCGGCCGGCTGTTCGGCGGCCCAGGCGAGTTCCTTCTCCCCCACCCAGGTCGTCGCATTGGCGAACATCGTGAAGTTCGCGACGTGGTCCCAGTGCATGTGGGTGAGCAGGACGTCGGTGACATCGTCAGGTGTGAGGCCGAGCTTCGCCAGGCCCTCGTGAATGAGTGGGATGTATGCCGGCTGGCCCGCATCGACGAGGACGCGGCGTTCGCCGTCATCCAGGAGCCACATGCTGCTCCATCCGAATGCGCCGTGCGACGACGACTTTCCGGGGAAACCCTCTACGAGTGGGTGGGCGGTGTACGAGTTCATGACTGCCTCACCGCCGTCGACGCGCTCCTGTGCATCATCGCCTCCAAGTTGTTCACGGCTATACTATAGCCGCAACTGAAGAATACAGCACCCACTCGACCGAGTCGAATTCGGCTGGGCCGCTCACAGGAGCAGCCCAGAAAAGAGGTGCGGAATCTTCGCCGATCTCTGAGCTGCACGACCGATCAATGCCGAGGTGGAACCGTGAGTACCGATGTGAATGTCCGCCGTGAGCGGTCGCCCGCCGTGAGCGAGCAGGCCGGCCGATTCCGGATGTCACTCCCGCCCGAGATCGCCGCGACGGTGCTTGCCCTCTCAACGGTTGTGCTCGGAGCCGTTCTCGGTCTGCCGAGCTACGGGATCTTCCTCGGGTGGGCCGCGGCCGGGCTGAGCGGAGCGGGCAAGGCCGCCCGCCTGCCGATCCTCGGAAGCTGCCTCGTCGTCGGGGCGGCATTCGGCGCAGGGACCCTCGCGGCCCAGTCCGCGCTCGGCACCATCCTCGGGCCCGATGTGCCGCAGTGGATCTGCGCGGTCGCTGCGCTCGCCATTGCCAACCCGCTGCTGATTCTGCTCGGGCGGCTGCCCCGGTTCAGCTCGGTGCCGGGGATGTTCATCGGATTCTCGACTCTGTTCGCCGTGTTCCTCAGCGCTTCGGCTCAGGTTTCCGGCAACATCGTCATGGCGCTGCTCGTCACCGTGGCGATGAACCTGACGGGCCTCGGCTTCCACTGGCTCTACAACCGCATGACCGCGCCGCGCGAGGCCCGCGGATGACGCCGTTGACGTGCTCGATTTTCCGCTCCGCCACCGCCCACAAGCGCATCGGGGTTGAGGCTAAGCTGTGAGGATGATCGAGCAGCCAGGGACCAAACGGCCGATTGCCGATCAAATGTACGACGTCCTGCTGCAGCAGTTCATGTCCGGTGATCGCGGCGCGGGCCAGAGCCTGAACATCGGTGCGCTCTCCCGTGAACTCGATGTCAGCCAGACCCCTCTGCGCGAAGCGCTGGCCAGGCTCGAACACACCGGCCTCGTCGAGCGCGAGGCGCTGCGCGGATACCGCGTCGCCCCGATGATGACGCGGCTCGAGGTGCAGCAGCTGATGGAGGCTCGCCTGGTGCTGGAGCCGACGCTCGCCGAGCAGGCGGCACTGCGCAAGACCGACGAGTTCATCGGCAAGCTTCGCGAGACGGTCGACGAGTTCCACCAGTCCGCGACCCTCGCCGATGTCGAGGCCACGGGCTTCAATCAGTACTGGCGTTCAGACGATCGCTTCCACATGCTGATCGCCGCGCAGGCGGGCAACCCGTTCCTGGCGATGGCCTACACGGCGCTCGGCGGGCAGATCCAGCGCTTCCGCCTCTTCTCCAAGCTGGGACGGACCGGCGCGAAGTTCGCGGCGCCGGAGCACAGCTCGATCCTCGACGCGATCGAGGCCGGCGACGGGGCTGCCGCGGCGGCGGCCATGCGTGAGCACGTGATCGGCGCGACCGAGCGCCTGCTCGAGCTCGACGCTCAGTAGCGACGTGCGGCGCCGACGCGCCCACCCCTGACTACGCGCGCCGCAGCGATTGGGCACGGTTGTGCAACAGGGCCCGCTCCCGCTCATTGCCGGTGAGCGCCGCCGCGCGCTCGAACTCGGCCCTGGCCTCATCGCTGCGCCCGAGCTTCTGCAGGAGATCCGCGCGCACACTGGGCAGCAGGTGATAGCTCGCCAGCCTGCCCTCCGCGACGAGGGCGTCCACCAGCACGAGCGCGACGGCCGGTCCACGTGCCATCGAGAGCGCGACGGCCCGGTTCAGCTCGACCACCGGCGACGGCACGCGTCGGGCCAGCTGGTCGTAGAGTTCGGCGATGCGCGCCCAATCGGTGGCATTCGGGGTCACCGCCCGTGCATGGCAGGCGGCGATCGCCGCCTGCAGTTGGTAGCTGCCTGCCCCGGCGCCACGCGCCTGCTCGCAGCGCTCTGCCCTGGCCAAGGCCGCGAGGCCGCGTCGGATCAGCAGCTGGTTCCAGCGGCTACGGTCCTGCTCGAGCAACAAGATCGGCTCCCCCGTCGCGGTGGTGCGCGCGCCGAGCCGTGATGACTGGATCTCCATCAGCGCGACGAGGCCGTGCACCTCGGGCTCGCGTGGCAGCAGCTCGGCGAGCACACGCCCGAGGCGCAGCGCCTCGCGGCAGAGCTCCGGACGCATCCAGTCGTCGCCAGAGCTCGCCGAGTAGCCCTCGTTGAATACGAGGTAGATCACGGCGAGCACCGAGTCGAGCCTGGCCGCGAACTCCGCGCGCTCCGGCACCTCGAACGGCACGCCGGCCGCCGCGAGCGACTTCTTCGCGCGCACGATGCGTTGCTGCATCGTCGCCGTCGGCACGACGAAGGCCCGCGCGATCTGTTCGGCGCTCAGCCCGCCGAGCAGGCGCAGGGTCAGCGCGACGCGGGCATCCTGGCTGAGCACGGGGTGGCACGCGACGAAGATCAGCCGCAGCAGCTCGTCGTCAATCGGCTGCAGCACCGCAAGATCCGGCCGGGTCTGCACCGCGAGCGGCGCCCCGGCCATGGCACGGGAGGCTGCGGCCGACGGCGCGGTTCCGGATGCCGCCGCCGCAACGTCGGCCGCGGCATCCGCCGTGCGCAACTCCTCGGCGAGCGCGGCGGCGCGCTGCCCGAACGCGGCCTGCCGCCGCCACTGGTCGACGGCGCGGCGCTTGGCGACCGTCGTGAGCCACGCCCCGGGATTGCGTGGGACCCCGGATTCCGGCCACTGCTCGAGGGCGGCAACGAGTGCATCCTGCGCGAGCTCCTCCGCCATGCCGACGTCACCGGTGACGCGGGCCAGGGCGGCGATGAGCCGGCCGGACTCGATCCGCCACACCGCCTCGACGGCACGACGCGCGGCGCCCGCTGCATCTGTCGCAGCGGGCGCCGTCGTCATGGCCGGGTCGGTCACGCGGTGCGCGACGTTCCGGTCTCCTCGCGCCAGACCTTCTCCTTCTGCACGTACTCGTTGCTCTGGTCGAACTCCTCGAGCTCGAACACCTGGCGCACCTCGACCTGGCCTTCGGGGATCGGGATCCGCTTGGCCCACTCGATCGCCTCCTCCTTCGAGGCGACGTCGATGATCCAGAACCCGGCGAGAAGCTCCTTCGACTCGGTGAACGGGCCGTCAACGACGGTGCGGTCCTCGCCGTCGAACGTCAGGCGCACGCCCTCGGAGGTGGGGTGCAGGCCCTCGCCCGCCAGCATCGCGCCGGCCTTGATGAGCTCCTCGTTGTAGCGGCCCATCGCGTTCAGGGCTTCTTCCTCCGGTCCGTTGGTCACGGAGTTGCTCTCGTCGGACTGCAGCAGCATCATGAACTTCATGGTCGTTCCCTTTCACTTGGTGAGAGGCAGAACCGCCTCATACCCAGGCGTCGAACGAGCGGGGCCCAGATCGACACGGCATCCGAGATTTCTCAGAAATACTTTCTGAGACCTCCACCCTAGATTTCCGGATGCCGCAGCAACAGCCCCGATGCGCGTCTGCGTCTCGATTCACTCCGGCGGGGTCTCCGCAGCGGCCTTGATCCCCGCGAGACGTGCATCCCAGCCGCCGGCCAGCTGTTCCAGACTGCGCGCGGCATCGCTCACACGGGCACCGAGGGCGCGGTAACGGAGCTCGCGGCCATGCCGCTCGGCCTCGACCAACCCGGCCGCCCGCAGCACCTCGATGTGCCGTGCGACGGCCTGGCGGCTGATCGGCAACTCTCGGGTGAGCGCCGATGCCGACGCCGGCGCGGAGCCGAGCCGCACGAGGATGCTCCAGCGGGTGTCGTCACCGAGCGCCGCGAACACGGTCGGCAAGGAGGCGGCTGCCGCCACAGCGCTTTCCGCACTCACTCGGTGTCCGTGCCGCTCAGGTAGCTGCGAGCAGCGGCCAGCTCGATCTCCCAGCCCTCGGTGTTCTCGTCGACGGCAATGCGGCGCTTCTCTGCAGTGATCGCCAGCGAGGCGAATCCGCTCTCCAGCACGCGCAGAGTGACCCCGCCGTCGCGCTCGGTGATCCAGAATTCCACCAGCGTCGACGCCGTCGAGTCGTCCCGCGATGCGTCAGCGCCCGGGATGGTGAACCAGCGGAAGGCGGCGTACCGGGGTGGGTCGAGTCGGAGCGTGCGCAGCGGGAACTCGCCGTGCACGGGGTCGATCACCACGACGTAGCCGTCTTCCTGGCGGATCTCGTGGTCGATCACGGTGCCGTCGTTGATGTACCAGCCGGGCACCGAGATCAGCTGCCAGACGCGCTCGGCACTGGCATCGATGTCGATGCTGCGCTCGATGCTGTCGATCTCGTCGCGTTCAATCGTTTCGGTCATGACCTGCCCTCTCGTTCGTACTGCGCTGCCTGAGTCCTACTGCAACGCCATCGTTGCACTTCGGATGCCGACATGCAACCGTTTCGTTGCAGTTTGCATCGCTGGCAACCGAGCGCCGACCCTCGCGGCTCGGGAAAGGTGCACGGGCCCGGCATATTCCCCGGGCCCGTGCAGTGTTCGTGGGCCCCGAGGGAGCTGGGGCGGGAGCGGGCGGACGCCGGCTAGCTCCAGACGGAGGGCGCCTCCGCGCGGGTGGGCGGCAGCGCGACATCCGTGGCCCAGCTGAGCAGCCACTCCGGCACCTCGATGCCGTCCGGAACCTCACCGACGGCCGCCAACAGTTCGTCCATCGGCACGACGCCGCCGCTGCGCTTGAGGAAGCGGCCGCGGATGAAGCCCTGGGCGTAGACCTCCGGCTGGCCGTCGGCACCCGGACGCACGAAACGCTGCTCGACGTAGACGGCCTTGTCATCGAAGCCGAGAATGCGCGATTCGATCGTGAAACGCTGCCAGAGCTCGAGCGACTTGCGGAAGCTGATCGTCTCCGACACCACGACCGGGTACCAGCCGCGCTCCTTGAATGTCGCCCAGACGCCGTTGCGCACGAGCATGTCAAAGCGCGCGACGTCCATGATCGACAGGTACACGCCGTTGTTCATGTGGTTCAGGATGTCTTGGTCGGTCGGCAACACGATGAAGTTCGTGTGGGCGACGTCGTAGTGCCCGAGCCGGGGCTTGCGGCGCGAGAAGACCAGCATGTGCAGCAGCGTGCGGAAGAACATGTGCATGCGGCAACGCTAGCGCCGGGGTGCGGATGCCGTGGCATCCGTTGTGCGAATCCTCAAACAGTCACGGGCTCCCGCTGATTGAGTAGGCCGTCTACGGCCGTATCGAAATCATGGCCGTGCGAAAACTAGACCAGCATCGCTTGCGGTTCCTGAAATTGCCTTGGTTTGGGCTGCCACCTTTCGCGACGCTCCGCGTCGCGCTAGGCGGGGAGCTCCCGCTGGTCGACCCCGTTGTACACCGACAGCGGGCGGATCAGCGCGTTGGATGCGAGCTGCTCCATGACGTGCGCCGTCCAGCCGACGACGCGCGCGGCGACGAAGATCGGCGTGAACGTCTCGGTGTCGAATCCCATCAGGTGATACGTCGGTCCGGCGGGGTAGTCGAGGTTCGGCTTGATGTTCTTCCGCTCCCCCATCGCCGTCTCCAGCGCGTCGTAGAGCTCGAGCATGTCCGGGCGGTCGTAGTGCTCCACCATCGACTCGAGCGCGGTGCGCATGGTTGGCACGCGGGAGTCACCGTTCTTGTAGACGCGGTGCCCGAAGCCCATGATCTTCGCCTTACGGGCGAGCGCCTCGTCCAGCCAGGCCGCGGCCTTGTCGGCGGAGCCGATCTCGGCGAAGGTGTGCATGACGGCCTCGTTGGCCCCACCGTGCAGCGGGCCCTTGAGCGCGCCTATGGCGCCGGTCACGGCCGAGTAGATGTCGGAGAGCGTCGAGGCGATCACCCGCGCCGTGAAGGTGGACGCGTTGAAGGAGTGCTCCGCGTAGAGCACGAGCGAGGTGCGGAAGGCATCGACGACCACCGGCTCTGCCTCCTCGCCGAAGGTCATCCAGAGGAAGTTCTCGGAGTAGTCGAGGTCGTCCCGCGGTTCGATCATCGGGAGCCCATGCCTGCGTCGCTGGTCGTAGGCGACGATCGCCGGCAGCTGCGCGAAGAGTTCCTTCGACTTGCGGAGGTTCTGCTCGGGCGCGTTGTCCTCGGCATCCGGGTCATTCGCTCCGATGATGCTGACGGCGGTGCGGCAGACATCCATGGGGTGGGTCGTCAGGGGCAGATCGTCGATGGCCCGTAGTACATTCGGCGCGATCGCCCGCGATGCCCGCTCGAGCGCCGTGAACTCGTCGAGCTGCTCGCGGGTGGGCAGCTCGCCGTACCAGAGCAACCAGGCGACCTCTTCGTAGCTGCACAGCGCGGCCAGCTCCTGCACGGGGTACCCGCGATAGAGCAGCGAATTGGTCTCCGGGTTCACCTTGGAGATCGCGGTGTAGTCCACCGGCACCCCGGCGAGGCCCTTGTAGATCTCTGGAACTGCACTTTCGGGCTTGGCGTCAGTCATCGTCGTCTGCTTCCTGTGCGCTGGTGGTTCGGATACCGCGGGCTAACGCTGCACGGTGAAGTTGAACACTCCGGAATCGAAGTGGTTGTAGCCCTCGTAGTCGATGAGCTCGTAGAGGTCGGCCCGGTGCTGCATCTCGCCGAGCAGAGGCTCGAGCGTGCCGGCATCCGTCAGCGAGTCCAGCCCGCGGGCGGTCGCCCCCATCGCCAGGCGTAGCATCGACACCGGCCAGATGACCATGTTCATGCCGATGTCGGCGAGCTGCTGTGTGGTGAACAGCTCGCTCTTGCCGAACTCGGTCATGTTGGCCAGCAGTGGGACGTCGACGGCCGCGCGCATCGCCTCAAACTCCGCGAGCGAGCGCATCGCCTCGGGGAAGATGGCGTCGGCCCCGGCGTCGACCAGCCTCTTGGCCCGGTCGAGTGCCGCGTTCAGGCCGTCGACGGCGGCGATGTCGGTGCGCGCCATCACCAGGAAGTTGGGGTCGCGGCGGGCGTCGACGGCGGCCCGGATGCGCTTCAGCGCAGTCGACTCGTCAACGACCTGCTTGCCGTCGAGGTGGCCGCAGCGCTTCGGGTTGATCTGGTCTTCGATGTGCATGCCGGCGAGGCCGGCATCCTCCATCTCCTGCACGGTGCGGGCCACGTTCATCGGCTCGCCGAAGCCGGTGTCGGCATCGACGATCGCGGGCAGCTCGGTCATCCGGGCGATCTGCTTGGCGCGGCCGGCGACCTCCGTGAGCGTCGTCAGGCCGATGTCGGGCAGGCCGAGGTCGGCGCTGAGCACGGCGCCGGAGATGTAGACGCCGTCGAAGCCCTTCCGTTCGATCAGCCGCGCGGAGAGCGGATTGAACGCGCCGGGGAAGCGCAGCAGCTCGCCGCTGGCGAGGCCGGCGCGGAAGGCGACGCGCTTCTCGGCGGGGGTAGCCCGGGAGTACAGCATCAGAAGATCCCCTCGGGGTTCGCCACGGATGCCAGCACGCCCGGTGCCGCATGGATCGTGAGCCCGCCGAGCTCCTCAGCGGTCAGCTCCGGCAGGCGCTCGGCGAGGGCGATGAAGCGGTCGATCTCGGCCTCATCGAGCACGTGCTCCGCCAGCATCCGGAACTTCGCGATGTAGTCCGCGCGTTCGAACGGCTTGGCGCCCAGCGGGTGGGCGTCGGCGACGGCGATCTCGTCGGAGATGACGCTCCCGTCCTTCATCGTGATGACGACACGGCCACCGAAGGCCTTCTCGGCCACATCGAGCGAGTGGTAGCGACGCGTCCACTCCGGGTCCTCGACCGTGGTGACCTTGTTCCACAGTTCGACGGTGTCCGGGCGCTGGGCGCGCTCGGGCTTGTACGAGTCGACGTGGTGCCAGGCGCCGTCCTGCAGGGCGACCGTGAAGATGTAGGGAACCGAGTGGTCAAGCGTCTCGCGGCTGGCCGTCGGGTCGTACTTCTGCGGGTCGTTCGCCCCGGAGCCGATGACGTAGTGCGTGTGGTGCGAGGTGTGCAGCACGACGCTCTCGATACCGTCGACGTCGTCGAAGATCAGCGGGTACTCGTTGTGCAGGCGGCGGGCGAGGTCGATGATCGCCTGCGCCTGATACTCGGCGGAGTGCTCCTTGGTGTAGCTGTCGAGGATGGCGCGCTTGGCCTCGCCCGGCTCGGGCAGCGACACCTCGTATACGGCATCCGGCCCGTCGAGGAGCCAGGCGATGACGCCGTCCTCGCCCTCGTAGATCGGGGTGGGGCTGGTCTCCCCGCGCATGGCGCGGTCGACGGCCTCGACGGCCATCTTGCCCGCGAAGGCCGGGGCGTGTGCCTTCCAGCTGGAGATCTCGCCCTTCCGCGACTGCCGCGTGGCGGTGGTGGTGTGCAGCGCCTGGCCGATGGCCTGGAAGATGGTGTCGGCGTCGAGTCCGAGCAGCGTTCCGATACCGGCGGCGGCGCTCGGGCCGAGGTGGGCGACGTGGTCGATCTTGTGCTTGTGCAGGCTGATCGCCTTGGCGAGGTCGACCTGGATCTCGTAACCGGTGGCGATGGCGCGCACGACGTCGCGCCCGGTGAGCTCCCGCTTCTCGGCGAGGTGCTGCGCGACCGCGATGATCGGCGGGATGTTGTCGGCCGGGTGCGAGTACTCGGCGGCCAGGAAGGTGTCGTGGTAGTCGAGCTCGCGCACGGCGACCCCGTTGGCCCATGCCGCCCACTCCGGGCTGGTGCGACGGGCCTGGTCGAGGCCGAACACGGTGGCGCCGACGCCGTGCACCGAGACGGGGTGCGAGGTGGCCTGCGAGCGCGCGGAGACGACGGGGGCCCTGGTGAGGGACGCCGCGGCGACGGCCGCGTTGTCGATGACGCGGTTGATCACCATCTCGGTGACCTCCTCGCTCACCTCAACCGGGTCGGCGGCGAGGACGGCAAGCTTGTAGGCGAGCTGGTCTTCGCGGGCGAGGTTCTCGTCGCTACGGTGCACTCGGAGGTGATGCTGCTGCACGGGGTTCCTTTCGTCGTGCTGCGGGCTCAGGCGATGCCTGCGCTGCTCGTTGCTTCACTCTCCGCGCTGGAGAGTGCATTGGTCAAGCTTTTGTGCAGGTGCACATGGGTGGCGTGGCTGGCCAGCGACGCATCGCCGGCGACGATGGCCTCGATGATGAGCAGGTGCTCGGATGCCGCCTGGCGCAGCCGCTCATGGTCGTGACTGGCGAGCCGGCGGATCCTGCTCGAGTGCAGACGCACATTCTGCAGGGCCGCGACGAGGTATTCGTTGTCGACGGCGTCGTCGATGGCGAGGTCGATGTCGTCGACGATGCTGAAGTACTCGTGCAACCCTTCGTCGCCCTGTTCGAGCAGGGCGGGGGCCTTGGCGAGGCGATCGCGCAGCCGGCGGAATGGCACGTCGTCGCGGCGGCGGGCGGCGAGCATGGCCGCCTGGCCTTCGAGGGCCTGGCGCAGCTCGTACAGGCCGACGATGTTCTCGCCGGAGATCTCGCTCACGACGAGGCCGCGGCCGGAGAGCGAGGTGACGAGGCGGTCGGCGGTCAGCCGGGCGAGGGCCTCACGCAGAGGTGTGCGGGAGACGCCGAGACGGTTGGCCTGCTCGACCTCGGCCAGCACGGTGCCGGGGCGGAGGACGCCGTCGAGGATCTCGCCGCGCAGGGTCTCATAGGCTTTTTCACCGGCCCGCATGCTTCCCCCTCACTGCGACAGCGCGTGTTGTACGTCGCTATGTATACATAGTAGGCGGCAATCGGGGTCGGATGCCACTTCGATGCCGACAATGGGGGTCAAATGTATACACCACTCGAGATTCTGAGAACCGCTAGCCTTTTGATCAGGCCAAAGCGGTCAGCCCTGAGAGATTGAGTAACATGCCAGATTTTGCGTCGATGTCACCGTGGAAGCGATTCTGGGAGAAGGGCGGATGGTGGAAGGCCGTCATCCTCGCCGCCGTCTACTACGGGCTCTACCAGCTCCTCGGGTTCATCGTTGTGCCGCTTTTCCCGCCGGTGGAGGCGAACAGCGCCGCATACATTCTCATCTTCTACGCGCTCCCCATCTTCCTGGGCGGAGTCCTGCTCGTAATCTTCGGCTTCTCGCTGGGATGGCTGCGCGAGCTCTTCGGCCGCCAGCCGATCCGGGGCTCGTGGTGGATGTGGATCGCCGTCGCGGTGGTGCTCCTTTTCAATATTCTGCATTTCGCGACGATCGACTATGGCGCGGCAGGCTTCGACGTGGTTGCGGCGTGGCTGCTCGCGGGCCTGTTCATCGGCTTCGCCGAGGAGGTGCTGACCCGCGGCTATGTTGTGAACCTCATGCGCAAGGCCGGGCACTCCGAGATCGCCGTCGCGACTGTCTCAGCCGCGGTTTTCGCGGGTCTGCACGCCGGCAACCTCTTCGGCGGCCAGCCGCTCTTAGCCACGGCGATCCAGTTGCTCTACACCTTCGGGTTCGGCATCTGCATGTATCTCGCGCTGCGGGTCACCGGCAACATCATCTGGCCGATCCTCCTGCACGCCACCACCGACCCGAGCATCTTCCTGCATACCGCCTACCCGACTGAGGGAGCACTCGCGAGCTTGGCGGGTCTCGGCAACCCCGTCGTGATCCTGACGGGTCTCGTGCTCCTCATCTTCATCAGGGGGCGCGTTGCCGCCCGCGAAAGCGACCCCGCGCTGGTCGCTCAGGCACCGCTCGCGTAGCGGACACCACCCACTCGCGCAGCGGGGCCCTGCCGAATGGCAGGGCCCCGCTCGCTGTTTAACGCACCCCCCACCCCCACCCCGCTGATTGAGCTTGTCGAAATCAAGCCACGTGGTTTCGACAAGCTCAACCAGCGGAGTCGGGCTCACCCAGCACGGGTTTCGACAAGCTCAACCAACGTGGTTTCGACAAGCTCAACCAGCGGGAGCGTCTCACTCCCAGAGCGGCTCCGCCGGCCGGTGCGCGAGCGCGCGCTCCGCGGTGCCGGCCGGCACCTCGGCGAGGCTCGCCGGGTTCCAGCGCGGCCGGCGGTCCTTGTCGATCACCTGCGCGCGGATCCCCTCTGCAAGGTCGGGCTGCTCGATCATCCAGGCACACACCGCGTACTCCTGCTCGAGCACCGCGCGGAGACCGGGCGCCGTGGACGCCGCCCGCACCGAGGCGAGCGTGACCGTGAGCCCGAGCGGCGAGAGCGTCTCCAGCTCCTCGGCAGCCGCGTGCGCCGCCGCCTCCGGCCGCGCCCGCAGTCGCTCGATGATCTCGGGCACCGTGTCGGCCGAGTAACAGGCGTCGATCCAGGCGCGGTGCTCGATGAGGGGCGCCGGGGCGTCCTCTGCCGGTTCCGGCGTCTCATCGAAGAGCATCACGATCTCCGCGGGCGATCCGGGGTCCGCACGCTCGGCGAGCGCCTGCAGCAGGTGCGGCAGCGTGGCGCTCTCGACGTAGAAGTCGGCGAAGCCGGTGTCGATGGCGTCGGCCGCGCCCATGCTGGCCGAGTTGAGGGCGAGGTAGGTGCCGAGCTCGCCGGGCGCGCGGGAGAGCAGCCAGGTTCCTCCGACGTCCGGGCAGAAGCCGATGCGGGTCTCCGGCATGGCCAGCCGCGAGCGCTCTGTGACGATGCGAATGCCGGCGTGCCCGGCCAGCCCGATGCCGCCGCCCATCGTGACGCCGTCCATGACCGCGACGAACGGTTTCGGGTACTCGGCGATGAGGGCGTTGAGCCGGTACTCCGCGCGGAAGAAACCGCGAGAGAGCTCATGCCTGCCTGCGACGGTGTGCTCGTAGAGTTCGCGGATGTCGCCGCCGGCGCAGAGCCCCCGCTCGCCGGCGCCGTCGAGCAGCACCACCGAGACCTCGCTGTCGTGCTGCCAGGCCAGCAGCGTCTCGGTCAGCACGGTGATCATCGCCGCGTTCAAGGCGTTGAGGGCGCGTGGCCGGTTGAGCGTGAGCCTCCCGACCCCGTCGGCGACGCTGACAAGTACCTGCGGTTCTTCGCTCATGCCCTCACGCTATCGCCCGGCATCCGCACGCCCGCTCCACACGGCGCGGGACCGACGTCCACACGCGATCTCGCTGGCCTCCGACGCTCGGCCGGGAGTAGCATTCCCAGATGGTTCCCTGGCCCAACCTCCTCGGCTTCGCGCTCGCCTCGATCGCGCTCATCGCCCTGCCAGGGCCGAGCGTGCTGTTCGTGATCGGCCGCACCCTCACACTCGGACGCACGGGCGGCCTGCTGAGCGTCCTCGGCAACTCGCTCGGTGCATTGCCCGCACTGCTGCTGGTCTCACTCGGCGTCGGAACGATCGTGGCCCAATCGGCGACGCTGTTCACCGTGATCAAGTTCGCCGGGGCCGGCTACCTTGTGTACCTCGGCATCCAGGCGATCCGACACCGCAAGGATGCCGGGGCACCGGCGACGGCCGCGAGCGCCCCAACAGGTAACACCCCGGCCGAGACGCCGCAGAACCGCTTCTCGAAGCTGACGCGCCCGTTCTCGCATCCGACCACCCGTATTCTCGGCGAGGCGTTCCTCGTCGGGCTGACCAACCCCAAGACGATCGTGTTCTTCGTCGCGGTGCTGCCGCAGTTCGTCGATTACAGCGCGGGCGCCATCCCGTTGCAACTGGCCGAACTCGGCATCGTCTTCATCCTGCTCGCCCTGATCGGCGACAGCCTCTGGGCGTTCACGGCCGGCGCCGCACGCACCTGGTTCGCCAAGTCGCCCAAGCGCATCGAGCACCTGGCCGGAGCCGGCGGCGCGATGATGGTCGGCCTCGGCGGCGTTCTCGCCTTCACCGGTTCCAAGAGCTGAGCCACGAGGCTGTCGACGGGGGCTAGTTCCGGCGGCAGGTTTCGACAAGCTCAACCAGCGGAAAGGGCTCAACCAGCGGTAGGGGCTCAACCAGCGCGGTCGGGGCTCGACCGGCGGCAGGTTTCGACAAGCTCAACCAGCGGTCGGGGCTCAACCAGCGGTGGGGGCTCAACCAGCGGTGGGGGCTCAACCGGGCCAGCGTCCGTTCAGCCGGGCGCGCGTAAACTTGGCCGGTGGCCACAGCCAAAATCCTTCTCTTCTACGCATTCACGCCGCTCGCCGACCCCGAGGCCGTGCGCCTCTGGCAGCGCGATCTCGCCGAGTCACTCGGCCTGCGCGGGCGCATCCTGCTCTCGGAGCACGGCATCAACGGCACCCTCGGCGGCGAACTCGCCGCGATGAAGCGCTACGTGCGCAAGACGAAACAGTACGCGGCATTCAAGGGCATCGACTTCAAGTGGAGCGAGGGCACCGGGCTCGACGAGAGCGGAGCCAGCCTCGACTTCCCTCGGCTCAGCGTCAAGGTGCGCGACGAGATCGTCTCCTTCGGCGCCCCTGGCGAGCTGAGCGTCGACGGCGATGGCGTCATCGGCGGCGGAACGAAGCTGGCGCCGCGCGAGCTGAACGCCCTCGTCGCCGAGCGCGCGGCATCCGGCACCGAGGTCGTCTTCTTCGATGGCCGCAATGCCTTCGAGGCCGAGATCGGGCGATTCAAGAACGCGATCGTTCCGGATGTCGCAACCACCCGCGATTTCGTGAGCGAGCTCGACAGCGGCAAGTACGACCACCTCAAGGGCACGCCGATCGTCACGTACTGCACCGGCGGGATCCGCTGCGAGGTGCTCTCCGGACTGATGAAGAGCCGCGGATTCGACGAGGTCTACCAGCTCGATGGCGGCATCGTGCGCTACGGCGAGGCTTTCGGCGACGACGGCCTCTGGGACGGCTCGCTGTACGTCTTCGACAAGCGCGGGTCGATCGACTTCAGCGACCACACCGCCGTCATCGGCGGATGCGTGCGTTGCGGCGACGCCACCAAGCGCATGCAGAACTGCACCGACCTGTCGTGTCGCGAGCAGCTCGTCGTCTGCGAGGGCTGCGCGAGCGCTGCGCCGACGTTCTGCGGCGAGCACGCGTTGGCTGGCTAAGAGCCGAGCCTGCCACTGTCGCTGATTGAGCCTGGCCCGCCCTGCTCTACCAACGCCGCTTTCGCCTCATTCCGCCGGGCGTATGACCGCGCCGACCGGCTGGAGAGCGCCAGCAGGATCAGGATGTCGAGCGCGAGGCTCAGCAGAGTTGTGCGCAACGAGATGTCGAGGCCGGAGCGCCACCAGTCGATGAACGGCACCAGGATGCTGATCGTCGCCAGCGACATGGCGGCGATGCGCGCCCAGTTCACGCCGCGCACCACCAGCCAGGCGAGCACGAGGTAGAAGGCGAGCCAGACGCCGTAGCCGAGCGCACCGACGCGGACGACGCCCTCGGCGAAGAGTTGCTCGTCGGGCGTCAGCGTCTCGCCGCTCAGCATCTCGGTGCGCACGAAGCCGGGAACATCGCCCAGGGCGAAGGCGATGAGGGTGAAGCCGGAGAGCACCCGCCCGACCATCAGGATCGCGCCGACGGTGATGGGGACCGGCCGCTTCACGAGATGCCCCGTACTTCGACGGTCGCCGGCTCGGTGCCGTCCTCCGGGCTGCCGGGGGCGAGCGCGGAGTCGCGAACGGCGCCGGGAACAACCCTGCGCAGATCGATCACCGGCATGTCGCCGTCGGTCTGGATCGAGTCACCGCCGCCGTTGCGGGAGTGGTAGCCGGTGGAGAAGTCTCGGATGACGAGCAGGCGCGCGGCCGGCTCCGCCCCGCGCACGGTGGCGATGATGTGGTCCCGCTCGACGTCGGTGTTCGCGTCGATCTTGTGCGTGATCTGCAGCGTGAACAGCGAGAAGCCGACGGCGCGGTCGAAGGTTCCGGCGGCGAGCCACTCCACCCGGTGGCCGCCCGGCAGCATCCATCCCTCCGGGCAACGCCAGAACCGCACGTGATGGCGCTTGGCCGGGTTGCCGGCCACCTCCTGCTGGTAGGCGAAGTCCTGTTGGCGCTCGAACAGGAACAGCGGGCTGACCGGCGCCTCGTCGTAGCTGCGGCGCGAGAGCGTCGACGTGACGATGCGCCAGCTCGAGGCCAGCGTCAGCTCGTCGGCGCGGGTCCAACCGGCCGCCTCCATGGTCTGCTCCAGCTGCTGCGCGCTGCCGAGAAGTGCGAGGTTGACCGGATCGCCCAGCAGACCGTCGCTCGTGCGGGTGCGCCCGATGAAGTAGTTGGGGACGTAGAGCTGCGTGAGGATCCGGTGCAGCCGCGGCAGCACGAGGTATGCCAGCAGCAGCCAGAAGGCGAGCAGGAACAGCAGGCCGGCCCAGCCCCATTCCAGGCTCTCGGTCGCGAGCAACACGGCCAACCAGACCGCGGCGAGGCCGGCGAAGACGAAGAAGAAGTTGTCGAGCGCCGCAGTGAATGAGCGGCGCCTGACGCGCGCGGGCGCTGGGCGCTTCTCGACCTCCGGAGCCGCAGGTGCTGGCATGACGTCATCGTATCCGCTCGGCTCCGACATCGCGCGGGCCGCGGCACCCCGCGAGCGACGGTGATGTCCGATTCCGGCGAACGCAGCGACGGCGGGCATCGCTATCGTGATCCACATGATGAACACGGATGCCACCACCACCAGTGCCCCGACCGCCGACCGCGCCACCGAGTTGCTGCGCCTGCACGAAGCGCCGGAGCTGCTGCAGCTCGTCAACGTCTGGGACGTGGTCAGCGCCAGGGCCGTCGCCGCGCTGCCGGAGACGCGGGCGCTGGCCACCGCCAGCCACTCCATCGCCGCGAGCTTCGGCTACCCGGACGGCGAGGCGATCCCTCGGGACCTCATGCTCGACATGGTCGGCCGCATCGCCGCCGCGACGGAGCTGCCGGTGACGGCCGACCTCGAGGCGGGATACGGCGACGCGGGAGAGACCATGCGCCGCGCGATCGCCGTCGGCGTCGTCGGTGCGAACATCGAGGACGAGCTGAGGCCGCTGCACGAGTCGGCCGCTCTCATGGCGGCCGTCACCGCGGCCGGGGAGGCCGAGGGCGTTCCCGTCGTCCTGAACGCCCGCACCGACGCCTTCCTGCGGGGCGGTGACCGACCGATCGATGTGATCGTCGCCGATGCGATCGAGCGCGGTCTCGCCTACCTCGATGCCGGCGCCGCCTGCGTCTTCGTTCCCGGCAACTTCGGAGAGGACGTCGTCACCCAACTCGTCGACGCCTTCGGCGAGCGCCGCCTCAGCGTGATCGGGCTGCCCGCGCTGCCCTCCCCCGCGCGCCTGGCCGAGCTCGGCGTCGCGCGCGTCTCGTACGGACCGTACGTGCAGCGCGTCGCACTCACCGCGCTGCAGGATGTGGCATCCACGCTCTACGCCGGCGGCGTGATTCCGGAGGGAACCCGCGCCCTCAACTGACGCCTCGGAGGCCGGCGCCGCCGTGTATCACTGCACGGCGGCGCCCGTGCGCTCGCTAGAATCGGGAGGCTCAGTACCCGCTGAATCAGGGGCGCTGAGAACACGGCGACGAGCGCAGGCGAGGGAACAATGACCGCAGTACACGAACTCCGGGCGGTCGACATCGTCGCACCGCTCACGCTCGATGAGAAGCTCCAGCTACTCTCGGGCACGAGCATGTGGCTGGCGGCCGGCGTCGGCGATGTGCCGCCGGTGTTGCTCGCGAACGGGCCGAACGGTGTCGCCAAGCAGGCGGCGGACGGCGACCATGTCGGCGGCGGCGAGATGCTGCCGGCCACGTGCTTCCCCTCGTCATCCGTTCTCGCCAGCAGCTGGGACGTTCCCCTGCTTGAGGAGGTCGGTGCCGCGCTCGGTCGTGAGGCCCGCGCCAAGGAGGTCGGCGTGCTGCTCGGCCCCGGCCTCAACATCAAGCGCCATCCGGGCGGCGGCCGGGTCTTCGAGTACTTCTCCGAAGATCCGTTGCTGGCCGGCAAGGTCGCCGCGGCGCTCGTGCGCGGCGTGCAATCGGAGGGCGTCGGTTCCTCGATCAAGCACTTCGCCGCCAACAACCAAGAGACGTACCGGATGCGGCTCGACTCGGTCATCGACGAGCGCACCCTGCGTGAGATCTACCTCAGCGGCTTCGAGATCGCCGTGCGCGAGTCGGAGCCGTGGACCGTCATGACGTCATACAACCTGCTGAACGGTGAGCACACCGGCGAATCCCGGCGGCTGATCGCCGAGATCCTGCGGGAGGAGTGGGGCTTCGCCGGCCTCGTGATGAGTGACTGGTTCGCCGTCGCCGATCGCCCGACCGCCGTGCGCGCCGGCCTCGACCTCGAGATGCCCGGCAACGGTGGCGCATGGGCCGAGCGCGTCAAGAAGGCCATCGCCGACGGCAGCCTCAGCATGGCCGACGTCGACCGTGCGGCCGAGCGCGTCGCCGCCCTCGCCCTGCGCGCCCGCGCCGAAGCCACCGGTCGCCCGACCGAGATCGACCTCGAGGCCCACCACGAGCTTGCCCGCCGTGCCGCCGCGGCCGGCGCCGTGCTGCTCGCCAACGACGGAATCCTGCCGCTCCGCGCAGAGGGCAGCATCGCCGTCATCGGGCCGGCGGCCGAGACGCCGCGCTTCCAGGGTGTCGGCAGCTCGCTGGTCAACGCGCGCAGGGTCGAGAACATGCTCGACAGCCTCCGCGCGCGCCTCGGCGATGCCGCCACCCTCGGCTTCACCCCCGGCTACGACCTCACCGACGGCTCCGCCTCTGCCGCGCAGTTGCAGGATGCCGCAGAGCTCGCCGCGGCATCCGACACCGTCATCCTCATGCTCGCCATCCCGGCCGGCAAGGAGGCGGAGGGCATCGACCGCGAGAACATCACCTTCCCGCAGGGCATGAATGAGCTCGTGCGCCGGGTCACCGCCGCGAACCCCCGCACCGTCGTCGTGCTGGTCAACGGCGCCCCGCTCGAGCTGCCGTGGGCCGACGACGCCGCCGCCCTGCTCGAGACCTACCTCGGCGGCGAGGCGGGCGGCCCGGCGATCGTCGATGTGCTCTTCGGCGACGCGGAGCCCGGTGGCCGACTCGGCGAGAGCTTCCCCGTCGCGGTGGCCGACCTGCCCGCCAGCGCGAACTTCCCGACCACCCTGACCCAGGTGCAGTACCGCGAGAACCTCTATGTCGGTTATCGCTTCCACGACAGCTTCGGCATCGCCCCGCGCTTCGCCTTCGGGCACGGCCTCGGCTACACCACGATCGAGTTCGGACCGGTCACGGTCAGCGGAGCCGCACCGGATCTCACGGTGAGCCTCGAGCTGAAGAACACCGGCCCGCGCGCCGGTTCCGAGGTCGTGCAGCTCTACGTGCACGCGAGCGACTCGGCCGTGCACCGGCCGGAGCAGGAGCTCAAGGCCTTCACGAAGGTGCACCTCGCCGCCGGCGAGACGCAGACGGTGAGCCTCACGCTCGATGCGCGCTCCTTCGCCGTGTACGACGTCGCGGCATCCGACTGGGCCAGCGAACCCGGCAGCTACGAGCTCCGCGTCGGCGCGTCCTCGCGTGACATCCGCGTCACTCACACCGTGGAGCTGGAGAGGGGAACCCGCCCGACGCCCGTCGCCCGGCCCGCCGCGGCCGTCGCAACCGAGACGGAGTTCGGCCGTCTGCTCGGCCGCCCGGTGCCCCGGGCCCGCGGCCTGCTGCCGTACACGACCGACTCGGCCATCAACGATCTGACGAGCACCTGGCTGGGGCGCCGCCTGCACGGCGCGCTCCTCGGGGTGATCTCGAAGCAGCTGCCGGACACCGCCGACAGCGATGCGAAGGCGATGATGGAGGCCGTGGTCGGCGGGATGCCGTTGCGCGCGCTCGTCGCCAACTCCGGCGGCAAGGTCTCCTTCGACACGATCGAGCGCATCATCGCCGTGCTCAATGCTCTGTCACCCGCGGCAGGGCGCGCACGCCGCGCCGCCGCGTCTGCCTCCACTTCCTCTGCGGCGCGCGGTTAAGGGGCGCGGCTCATGCTCAGAACGATGCTCAGCGGCAAGATCCACCGTGCGACCGTCACCCACGCCGATCTCGACTACGTCGGCTCGATCACGATCGACCACGACCTCCTCGACGCGGCCGGCATCCTGCCCGGCGAGCTGGTCGCCGTCGTCGACGTCACGAATGGCGCGCGGCTTGAGACGTACACGATCTCCGGCGAGCGCGGCAGCGGCGTCGTCGGCATCAACGGCGCTGCCGCCCACCTCGTGCATCCAGGCGACATCGTGATCATCATCGCCTACGGCCAGATGTCGACCGAGGAGGCGCTCGTCTTCGAGCCGCACGTCGTGCACGTCGACGCCTCGAATCGGATCATCGCCGTCGGCACGGATGCCGCGGAATCCCTCGTGGCCGGGCTGCACCGCCCGCCGCACGCCTAGGCGCATCCGCCGCGCGGCTAGGCGCAGTATCCCCCGCGCGAGGGATGCCGGGGGCTGGGCGCACTCAATAGGCTGAGAGTGGCGGGGCATCCCGTCGAAAAGCATGGCGAGGTGCATCTCGCCGAGCAGCGGTGGCGGTTTTGCAGGTTCCTTGGTGGGGGCTGCCGCCTTTCGCGGCGCTGGCGCGCCGCGCGCACGCGTTTGAGAGGAATCCATGCCCATCGGAGTGCCCATCGAGTTCGCCGGGGTGACCAAGCGTTTCGGCGCCGTCAATGCCGTCAACGATCTCTCATTCACCGTCGAGCCCGGCCGGGTCACCGGCTTCCTCGGACCCAATGGAGCAGGCAAGACGACGAGCCTGCGCATGCTGCTCGGCCTCGTGAAGCCGACGAGCGGAACGGCCACCTTCGGCGGTGTGCCGTATCGCAAGCTGCCGAGCCCGCTGACGACCGTCGGCGCCGCGCTCGAGGCCGCGAGCTTCCACCCCGGTCGCACGGCCCGCAACCACCTCGGCGTCTACGCGAAGGCGGCCGGCCTCGACACCGCGCGCGTTGACGTCGTGCTCGAGAAGGTCGGACTGGCCGAGTACGGCAACCGTCGGGTCGGCGGTTACTCGCTCGGCATGCGGCAGCGCCTCGGCCTCGCCGGCACCCTGCTCGGCGACCCTGGCGTGCTGGTGCTCGACGAACCCATCAATGGCCTCGATCCGGAGGGCATCAAGTGGATCCGCATGTTCCTGCGGGAACTCGCGGCGGAGGGTCGCACCGTGCTGGTGAGCTCTCACCTGCTCAGCGAGGTGCAGCAGAGCGTCGACGAGGTCGTGATCATCGCGCGCGGGCAGCTCGTGCACCGCGGCCCGCTCTCCAGTCTCGACTCCGAGAAGGCCCCGCACGTCATCGCCGACTCGCCGAACCGCGAGGCCCTAGCTGCCGCGCTCGGCGCCGCAGGACTTGAGTACTCGATGGGCCGCGGCGGGCTGCTCGTCGCGGCAGCCGACCCCGCCCAGGTCGGCAGCATCGCCTTCGCGGCCGGCGTCGAGATCAGCGCGCTGCACCGCCAGAAGGCCGGCCTGGAGGATTCCTTCCTCGCCCTGGTCTCCAACGGCCATGTCTCCTCTGGAGCAGAAGGGGACGCACGATGACCTTTATGAATGCACTGTCTGCCGAGTTCGCGAAGCTCTTCACCACCCGGCTGTGGTGGATCCTGGCTCTCACCCTCTTCCTCTACGTCGGTGCCATGGCCGGCGGGCTCGGCGCCCTGTTCGGCTGGGCGGCATCCAATGCGGATGCCGGGGCATCGGCTGGCGTCTCGCCGCTGCCGGAGGGTCTCAACCTGCACGCCGTGATCTACAGCATGGCGACAACGATCGGCTACGTCTTCCCCGTGCTGCTCGGCGCCTTCGCGGTGACCGGCGAGTTCCGGCACCAGACGCTCACTCCGACGTTCCTGGCCACGCCCCGCCGCGGCATCGTGCTCTCGGCGAAGGTGCTCTCGATGCTGCTCGTCGGTGCCGGGCTTGGTGTCGTCGCCTGGGTCGCGACGGTCGGTCTGGGCGCAGCGGCGCTCGGCGCATTCGACCTCGAGACCGGGCTCGGTGCGGAGGACAGCTGGACGATGATCGCCCGCGGCGTCCTGGCCATGGCGCTCTGGGCTGCCGTCGGTGTCGGCCTCGGCACCCTGGTGCCCAGCCAGGTTGCCGCGCTCATCATCGTGATCGCCTTCACCCAGTTCGTCGAGCCGACGCTGCGCCTCGCCGCATCGTTCAACGAGGTCACGGCGAGCATCGCCCGCTTCCTGCCCGGCGCCGCCAGCGACGCGCTCGTCGGCGCGAGCTTCTACTCGATCGCCATGCCCGGTGGCGGTCCCGATGCGCTGCTCTGGTGGCAGGGTGGCATCATCCTGCTCGCGATCGCGATCGCCGCAACCATCGGCGGCTACTTCACCAGCTGGCGCCGCGACGTCACGTGATCCCGGGGCCCCCGGCCCGACGGAGTCCGCTCTGATTAGGCTGGGGGGATGAGCAGCCAGTTTCGGGCGATTGTGGTCGATGAGTACTCGGGCGAGGACGGGGCAGCGGATGCCGCAGGCCCCCGCCGTCGCGGAATGCTGCGCACACTCGACGAGGACTTCTTCAGCGCCGACGGCGACGACGCCCGCCCCCTACCGAGACCGGCAACGGGTGTCAGCATCGAGGTCGGCTACTCCAGCATCAACTACAAGGACGGCCTCGCGGTCGCCGGTCGGCCCGGCATCGTGCGGCGCCTGCCCCTGATCGCGGGCATCGACGTCGTCGGAACGGTGAGCGCCAGCGGCGACCCGCGCTGGGCACCAGGCGACACCGTCGTGCTCAACGGGGCTGGGCTCGGCGAGAGCCGACATGGTGGGCTCAGCGAGCACACCGTCGTCGACGGCACGTCGCTGCTGCGCCTGCCGAGCGCGATCAGCCAGCGCAGGGCCGCCGCGCTCGGTACGGCCGGCTTCACGGCCATGCTCGCGATGATGGCGCTCGAACGGCAGGGCATCGGCCCACGCTCCGGAGAGATCCTCGTCACGGGTGCAGCCGGCGGCGTCGGATCGGTTGCGGTGATGCTGCTCGCCCGTGCCGGCTACAGCGTGACGGCGGCATCCGGTCGGGCCGCAACGGAGGGCGACTACCTGCGCGCCCTGGGGGCGACCACGGTGATCGACCGCGCAGAGCTTCTCGAGCCGGGCAAGCCGCTGCAGAGCACCCGGTGGGCGGGAGCCGTCGACTCTCTCGGCGGCACGAGCCTGGCCACGGTGCTCGCCCAGATCAGTTACGGCGGCTCCGTGGCGAGTTGCGGCCTCGCGGCGGGTGCCGAACTGCCATCGACCGTGCTGCCGTTCATCCTGCGTGGTGTCAATCTGCTCGGCGTGAACTCCGTCGACGCGCCCGTCGCGCTGCGCGAGGCGGCGTGGCTGCGTCTGGCGGCCGAGGCGCAGCTCGCCCTGCTCGACGAGCTCAGCACCGAGATCGGGCTCTCGGCGGTGCCGGAGACCGCCGAGGCGATCCTCGCCGGCACCGTGAGAGGTCGCACGATCGTGAACGTCCGCGCCTGAGCACCGGTCCCATGACGCCGCAGCTCACCCGCACGGAGGCGATCGCCAGACGCATGCACGACCATGCACTGTGGAGTCCCCGCGCCGACGGCCCCGGCGAGATCGTGGCACACTTCACCGCCATGCAGGCGCAGGAGTATGGCTACGCGCTCTGGGCGACGGCCCAGCGCATGACGGTCCGGCCGGATAACGCGAGACTCGCCGCTGCCGTGGACGCCGGCGACATTCTGCGCACACACGTGCTGCGCCCGACCTGGCACTTCGTCGCCCCGGCTGATGCGCGCTGGCTGCTGCATCTGACCGCACCCCGCGTGCAACGCATCAACGCGCCGTACCTGCGGCGCAACGACCTCGACGCCGCAACGCTGAACCGTGCCTTCGCGATCATCGAGGCCGAGCTCGCCGGCGCGCGCCATCGCAGCCGGGCGCAGCTGCAGCAGCGGCTCGCGCTGGCGGGGCTCGAGTTCGGCGGCATGGCCATGGGCCTCGTGATGATGGAGGCCGAGCTGACGCGGCTGGTGATCAGCGGCGAGACACTCGGCAAGGCGCGGAGCTACGCACTCTTCGACGAGCGGGTGCCGCCCGCCGAGGCCGCCTTCGACCGGGAACGGGCGCTCTCCGAGCTGGTGGCGCGTTTCATTGCAACGCGCGGCCCCGTCACGCTGAAGGACTTCGCGGTGTGGAGCGGGCTGACCGTGCGCGATGCGGCCACGGGGCTCGCCATTGCCCACGACAGGGAGCCCGCGCGCTTCAGCGCGGTGACGGTCGAGGACTTCGACTGCTGGTGGGAGGATCCCGGCAGCCTGGCCGCCGCTCCAATCGCCCCGCGCGTGGATCTGGTGCAGGGCTACGACGAATACGTGATGTCGTACTTCCCGAGCAAGAAGCTCATGCAGTTGCCGGAATATACACCGACGGCCGAGTTCGGCCTCCTGCTACACACGGTGCTCATCGACGGTGTGATGGCCGGCCAGTGGAAGCACGTGCTCCGCTCCGGCGACGCGACCGTGCGGATTGCGCCGCTTCGCTCCTTCACCGGCGCCGAGCGGGAGGCCACCGAGCAGGCGGGCCGTGATTATGGGCGCTTCCTCGGCCTGCCCGCATCCGTCGAATGGCTGGGTGACTCCGACGCGTAACTGCCTTGCCTGGTTACGCCGGATCGGCGGCGGGCGGCGTCTGTGCCTTGCGCGGCTTCTTCACCGTGGGTGCCGCGGTCTTCGATCCAGCGGCGATCGCTTCCGCGGCAATCGGTTCGGCGGCCGGAGCGACGGCGTCCGCGAGCTTCGGGGTGACGACCGGCTTGCGCCTGGGCTTGGCCGCGGGCTTGGCCGTGGGCTTGACGCCGGCCTTGGTGCCGCCGGCGGCCCGGGGCTTCGCCTCGGCGTCGGCCGCCTCGGCCGCTTCCCCACCGACGTTGAGCGTGTCGACGAGATCGACCGCGTGATTGGTGCTCACGATGATGCGGGCATATTCCTCGTCGGCAATATCAATGATCACCGCTTGGCGCTTGTTCTTGATGATGAGGAAATCCTTGCCGCCGTGGAACTTCCAGGTGCCGATGGCGAGCACGAGCGGGATGAGCGCGCCCGGTGCGCGGATGCCGCGGATCCAGATCCACGGGTCATCGGTGATCGTGACGGAACGGATGGCCGCGCGCGGAACGGAGATCTCGTCGCGACGCAGGGCCAGCGCCTTTTCGGCAGCACTGAGTTGGATCTCAAGCCGGTCGGGGTGCACGCGCAGGGAGGCCATGCACCCAGTCTGCCAAGAGCCGCCGACATTCGCCCTATCGGAAACCTCACAATGCGGTGACGATGCTCTGTTGGGTGGGTCTCAGACGAAGAAACTCGTGGCATCGGTGGCGGTTCCTGAGTTTGCCGTGGTGATGGCTGCCGCCTTTCGCGACGCTGCGCGTCGCGCCGTGTCAGTCGACGAGCACCGGCTGCGCTGCGGCAGCCGCGCGGGCAGCATCCGGCAGCGCGTCGAGGATCCGCGTGATCGCACGCTCGTCGTGCGCAGCGGTCACGAACCAGGCCTCGAAGACCGACGGCGGCAGCGAGACTCCGTTGGCGAGCATCGACTGGAAGAAGGCCGGGTACCGGTAGGACTCCTGCGTGAGCACCTCGTCGTAGTTGCGGGCACCACCGGAGAGGTGCTCACCGAAGACGAAGCTGAACAGGTTGCCCGCCCGCTGCACGTGGTGCGCGACACCCTCGGCGGCCAGCGCGGCCGAGACCGCCTCGGAGATGAGCAGTGCGCTCGCATTGAGCTGGGCGTAGACGGCGTCATCGGCCAGGCGCAGCGTCTCGAGTCCGGCAGCCACCGCGACCGGGTTCCCGGAGAGGGTGCCGGCCTGGTAGACCGGGCCGAGCGGCGCGAGGTAGTCCATGACCTCGGCCCTGCCACCGAGGGCGGCGACGGGCAGCCCTCCACCGATGACCTTGCCGAAGGTGAACAGGTCGGGTGCGTAGCTCTCGGTGATGGGGTTCTCGAGGCCCCAGTAACCCGCGCTGCCGACGCGGAAGCCGGTGAGCACCTCGTCCATGATGAGAAGGGAGCCGTTCGCGTGCACGATCTCGGCGAGGCCGGCGTTGAAGCCGGGGTCGGGGGCGACAACACCCATATTCGCTGCGGCCGCCTCGGTGATCACGGCGGCGATGTTGGGCCCGTGCGTTGCGAACGCGGCGCGGACGGCCTCGAGGTCGTTGTAGGGCAGCACGAGGGTCTGAGCGGCCGTGGCCGCCGTCACACCCGCAGAGCCGGGCAGCGCGAGGGTGGCGAGCCCGGAGCCGGCAGCGGCCAGCAACCCGTCGGAGTGTCCGTGGTAGTGCCCGGCGAACTTCACGAGGAGCTCGCGCCCGGTGTAGCCGCGCGCCAGCCGGATCGCCGTCATCGTGGCCTCTGTGCCGGTCGAGACGAGACGCACCTTCTGAACGGGGGCGACCCGCTCCTCGATCAGTTCGGCCAGCTCGGTCTCGGCCGGGGTGCTCGCGCCGAAGGAGAGGCCGCGGGCCGCGGCATCCTGAACGACTTTGACGACGCGGGGGTGCGCGTGGCCGAGAATCGCGGGGCCCCAGCTCGCGACGAGGTCGACGTACTCGCGCCCCGCCGAGTCGGTGACGTATGCGCCCGACGCTTCGACGAGAAACAACGGCGTGCCGCCGACGGAGCGGAATGCACGAACCGGGGAGTTCACGCCGCCGGGGATTGCGGCCTGCGCGCGCTCGAAAAGGCTCTCATTGCTCGTCATGCGACATCTCCAGTGTTCAGCCATCCGGCCAGTTCGGTTGCCCAGTATGTGAGCACAACATCGGCGCCGGCACGGCGGATGCCGAGCACCGATTCGTGTACGGCGCGCTTGCGGTCGATCCAGCCGTGCATCGCGGCGGCCTCGATCATCGCGTACTCGCCGGAGACCTGATATGCCCAAACGGGAATATCACTGGCTGCTGCGACATCGGCGAGCACGTCGAGGTAGCTGCCGGCCGGCTTCACCATGACGATGTCTGCGCCCTCGTCGATGTCGAGCAGTGCCTCGCGTAACCCCTCACGGCGGTTACCGGGATCCAGCTGGTAGCTGCGGCGATCTCCGTCGAGGGTCGACTCCACGGCGTCGCGGAACGGGCCGTAGAAGGCTGAGGCGTACTTGGCCGAGTAGGCGAGAACGGCGGTGTCGACGAATCCGGCGCCGTCGAGTGCCTCGCGCACCGCGGCGACCTGGCCGTCCATCATGCCGGAGAGGCCGAGCAGCTCCGAGCCGGATGCCGCCTGCACGAGCGCCATCTCGCGGTAGCGCTCGAGCGTCGCGTCGTTGTCGATGCGACCGCGCACGTCGAGAACGCCGCAGTGTCCGTGGTCGGTGAATTCGTCGAGGCAGAGGTCTGTCTGCACGACGAGGGCGTCGCCGACCTCATCGGCGACAACGCGTGTCGCGAGGTTCAGAATGCCCTGCGGGTCGGTGGCCCCCGTGCCCGTCGCGTCGCGGTGCTCCGGCACGCCGAACAGCATCACACCGCCGACGCCGGCGGCCGCGGCCTCCGCGACGGCGCCCTTCACGCTCTCCAGCGTGTGCTGCACGACGCCGGGCATCGAGGAGATCGGGACGGGCCCTCCGCCTTCGCGGACGAAGATGGGGAGCACGAGCTGGCCGGGGTGAAGCCGGGTCTCGGAGGCGATGCGCCTGATCGCGGGGGTGGTGCGCAGGCGGCGTGGACGAATACGGGGAGTAACAGTCACCCAATCAGCCTACGTGCATCCGGCGCAGTCGGTATCAGCCGCCGAGCGCCGTCACGATCAGGAGCATCGTGGCGAGGAAGCCGACGAGGTAATTGACCCAGAGGAAATGGCGCCAGCCGCCGTTCGCAGAACCGGAGTCGGCGTCGCTGACCGAGCGATACGGCCAGGCCAACACGAGATACGGGATGACGAGGAGTGCCGAGAGCGCGCCGGGCCACCCGATGAAGCAGAGCACGAGGCCCGCCGCGATCCAGCAGGCCATCGCGAGGCGAACCGTCGCGGCGGCCCCGAATGCCGTCGCGACGGAGCCGATCCCGCCCTCGCGGTCAGGCACGACGTCCTGAACGGCACCGAAGGCGTGGCTCGCGACCCCCCACAGGAAGAATGCACCGAGGATGGCGAGGATCTCGGGGCTGATCGTGGCTCCGGCCAACACGAGACCGTACACCGCTGGCGAGACGAAGTGCGTGCTCGAGGTGAGCGAATCCAGCACGGGGATCTCTTTGAAGCGCAGCCCGGGGACGGAGTACGCGGCAACGGCGAACAGGCTCACCGCCAGTACCAGCCAGGAGGCCGGGGAGCCCATCACGCAGAGCGCCAGGACGAACGGTGCGCAGAGCGCAACGGCGGCAATGAGCGTCGTGCGGTGCATGCCGGTGTCGAGCAATGCCCCCTCGACACCACCCTTGCGGGGGTTGGCCACGTCGGAGGCGTAGTCGAAGACGTCATTGATGCCGTACATGGCGAGGTTGTACGGGATCAGGAAGAAGATCGTGCCGACGATGAGCGCGGCATCGATCTCGCCCGTGCTCAGGTAGTACGCGGCGGCGAACGGAAACGCCGTGTTGATCCAACTGAGTGGCCGCGAGGCGGTCACCAGCTGCCGCACGGCGCTCGGGTGCTCTCTGGCGTCAGTGCGCATGATCGGCCCCCGCGGTGCGTCGGTATCGCGGCCGCGGCGCAGCGAGCAGCCAGAGCGCAGGCAGCAGGATCACGGCGGCGATCGGGTAGGCGAAGTCCTCGATCGGCGCGAGGCCGATGAACCAGCCGATCAGGTGCTCCGCGGTGTACTCCATCAGCCCTGCGGCGATCATCAGGCTGTCGAAGACCGCCGTGAGCACGACGAGCACAATGGCGGTCACCGCGGCGGCGGCGATGGCCGACCCCAGGCGGGCGGGACGTTTGATGAGCAGAGCGGATACCGCGACCGCGACCGCGATCCCGAGCGCAATCGCGCTGAGCAGGAGGTAACTCATCGCGCCCCCCGTCCGACACGTGCAGCATCGCCGACGGGTACCCGACGGTCAAGCAGAAGCCTGGTCCCGTTGAAGACCACCATCGTCAGGTAGCAGAGGAAGACGAGGAAGACGAGCTCTTCCACCGGGAATTCGGGGCCGAGCATGATGCCGGTCGAGATGTCATTCTGCCCGCGCAGGAAGATCCCGAGCGCGATTCCGGCGACGTCCCAGAGCACGAAGAAGAGCACGCCGAGACCGAGCACCAGGGACGCCCGCCGCGCATCCCGCCAGAAGAACAGCGCGAAACGACGGTCGAGCATCATCATGCACGCGATCGTGCTCAGCAGGATGAGCAGGTAGAGCGCCGTCACAGCGGTGCCTTCAGCGGTGCTCCGCTGCGTTCACCGCGCAGCTTCTTGACCACGAGTTCCGCGCTGATCAGGCACATCGGCAGGCCGATGCCCGGGATCGTGCTGCCACCGGCGTAGAACAGCCCGTCGATGCGCGACGACGCGTTCTTGCCTCGGAAGAACGCGCTCTGCCGCAGGGTGTGTGCCGGCCCGAGGGCTCCACCACGCCAGGAATTGAGGTCGGTGGCGAAATCGGCCGGCCCAACGGTGCGGCGCAGCACGATCCGCTGCGCCAGATCGGGGATACCGGCCCACGACGAGATCTGGTGGATGGCGGCATCCGCAGCCCGCTCAACTTCATCCGCACCACCGCGGCCCAGGCCGCCACCGCCGATGCCGGGGTCCGCGGGAACGGGGACGAGCACGAAGAGGTTCTCGTGGTCGACCGGTGCGGCCGAGCCGTCGGTGGCGCTCGGGCGGCAGACGTAGATGGATGCCGGTTCCGGAATGAAGCTCGGCGTGCCATAGATCGCCGAGAAGTTGTCTGCCCAATTCTCGGTGAAGAACAGATTGTGGTGGCTGAGCTCGGGCAACGATCCGCGCACGCCCAGCATGACCAGCACCGCTCCCGGGCCTGGATTGCGCTCGTCCCACCACTCCTCCGGGTAGCTCCGCAACTCAGCCGGCACGAGCTGCGTCTCGGTGAAGTGCAGATCGGCGGCCGAGACGACGATGTCGCTCTCGATGGCATGCACGGCGCCATCCGCGTCGACGTAGCGAACCCCGGTTGCCCTGGCCCCCGGTGCCCGGCGTGCAACGCCGCGCACCCGCCGGCTGGGCGTCGCTACGGTCGTGATCTCCGTCACCCGCGCGCCGGTTCGCACCTCGACGCCCTCGGCGACGGCGAGAGCGGCGATGCGCTCGATCACGGTGCCGAAGCCGCCCTGGGGGTAGTACACCCCGTCGGCCAGGTCGAGGTGACTCATCAGGTGGTACAGACTCGGCACGTCGAACGGCGAGGAGCCGAGGAAGACGGCCGGGTAGCCGAGCACCTGCTGGAGTCGTGGGTCACTCACATGCTTCTCGATGAGGCCGCTGAGCGAGCGCGTTCCGAGCCGGGCGATGGCCGGGCCGCGGCGCAGCACATCCGCCCCGACCAGGCTGCGCGGGTCGTCAAAGGTGTTGTAGAGGAATCGGCCGAGCGCGAGCTCGTAGGCATCGGATGCCGAGGCGACATAGCGCCGCAGCGCGTCGCCGGAGCCGGCCTCGATGGACTCGAACAGATCGACGTTGCCCTCGAAGTCGGCCACGATGTCGATCGGGCTCTCACTCCCCTCGGCGAACACGCGATAGCCGGGGTCCAGGCGTTGCAGATCGAGCTGCTCCGCCGAGGAGGTGCCGAGCAGGCGGAAGAAGTGATCAAAGACCTCCGGCATCAGGTACCACGACGGCCCCGTGTCGAAGCGGTAGCCGTCTGCCTCCCAGACCCCTGCCCGCCCTCCGAGCACCCCGTTGGCCTCGAGCAGCGTGACGGCGTAGCCCTCCCGGCCGAGAAGCGCCGCCGTCGCGAGCCCGGCGATGCCACCGCCGATGACCGTCGCCGTCGCCCGCCCGCCTCCGCTGTGGCCGGCCGGGGAGCGCGTCGCCGCTGCCTCGTTCACGGTGCTGCTCATCTGGCCACCAGCGCCATTGCCAGTATGCGCAGCTTCCGCGGTGCGGGCACCCGCACCCGTTGTTCGGCGAGCGTGGCGGCCGGGGTGGCGTCGATGCGCGCGGTGAGTTCACCGAAGAGGGCGGATGCCGCCCGGATGGCACGGCGGCATCCGCTCGGCAGACGCGGGATCACGGCATTGGCCGTGTCCAGATCGGAGCGGATGTCGGCCACGATCTCCGCCTTCTGCTCCTCGGTGATGGCGAGCGGATCGACACCAGGGAAGTAGCGCCGCCCGAGCGCGTCGTAGTCGGCCGCGATGTCGCGCAGGAAGTTGATCTTCTGGAACGCGGCGCCGAGCTTGCGAGCGCCGTGCTCGAGCCGCCGGCGCTCGTTGTCGTTGACGTATTCGTCGACGAGGAAGACGCGCAGGCACATCAGGCCGATGACCTCCGCCGAGCCGTAGATGTACTCCCGTAGTTCTTCAGCGGTGAATGGCGACGTGTCGAGATCGCGGCGCATCGAGGCGAAGAACGGCGCGAGCAGCTCGGGGCCGATGCCCACGCGGCGGGCACTGCGGGCGAAGGCGTGGATGATCAGATCGCTGCTGTAGCCGCACCGCACCGCCCGCAGCGTCTCCGCTTCCATCGCGTCCAGGCACTCCGCCTGCTGCGCGACGCTGAGGCCGGCCGCAGCCGCCGCCCCGTCGACGATCTCGTCGGCAACACGCACGAGCGCGTAGATGTTCTCGACATCAGGTCGGATCGTCGATGAGAGAAGACGGCTCGCCAGGCCGAACGATGTCGAGTACTCACGGATGACGACCGCGGCGCCCCGGTGCGCCGCGCGTTCGTAGAGCGCCAGATCGGCGTTCGCCACAGCCCCCACCCTGCCGCGCTCCAGCGGCCGGCTCATGCGACACGCTCCGTGGCCTGGTGGCTGAGCCGGGCCAACTCGGCGCGCAATGCCTCCGGCAGGATGGCGTCGTCGAGCATGGCGAGACTCTCCGCGACGGCGTGCGAGATGAGCCCCTCGACGTAATCGAGTGCTCCGCACTCGACGAGCAGCACGCGTAGCCGCGCGACGTCGCCGTCGGCCGCGTCACGGCCGAGCAGTCCGCGCAGTTCCGCCCAGCTCGGTGTCTCACGCGCGTAGGCGATCATCGCCGTCACCTTCCCCTCGCGGATGTCGCCGATCGTGCTCTTGCCGGTGACGGCCTCGTCTCCGAAGACCCCCAGTACGTCGTCCCTCAGCTGGAACGCCCGGCCAACGAGCCCGCCGAAACGGGCGAGGACGGCCACGGTCTGCGCGGGTGCGCCGGCCAGCACCGCTCCGGCGCGCAACGGGGCCGAGAACGAGTATGGCGCCGTCTTCCATGTCGTCATCTCGAGCACCGTGTGCAGGCCAGGCCTCGCCGTTCCCGCACTCAGCGCGACGTCGGCGAGTTCGCCAGCCGCCGATGCGAACACGGCGTCGTCGAGGAGGTCGAGCAGTGACAGGCGCAGCGGCTCCGGAACCGCCAGACGCGCGATGACTGCCTGCGCGTCATGGATGAGCAGGTCGCCGGCGAGAATCGCGGATGCCTGGGCCCACCGTTCGGCGTCGGCACCGTTGATCCCGGCCGCGAGCGCCTGATCGACGCGTTCTCCGAGCATGTTGCGGCGCCCGCGTCGAACCAGGTCTCCGTCGATGACGTCATCGTGCAGAAGGAAGCCTGTGTGCAACAGCTCGAAGGCGACCGCGACCTCGACCGCGGCATCGCCGTGGTCGCCGCCCAGCTGCTCATGCAGGCCGAGCACGAGGGCGGGGCGAAGGAGCTTGCCGCCGGTGGCCGATCGCGCGATCGCCGACCACAACGCCGCATAGTCGTCGCCGAAGTCCGCTGCGGCGGTGACACGGCGCTCCCAATGGCCGGCGAGCCTGGACTCGACGGCTGCGGCATCCTGCTCCGAGATGAAACGCGTGAGTACTGCGGTCATGTCGCCACCTCCACATCAAGATTCTTCTGCACAGAGATCTGTTCCAGCACGGCGAGCTCCTTGAGCTGGAGCACCAGCCAGGGGCTGAAGGCCCAGGGGGTGAGCGCGACCGATCGTGCGAGGTCTTCCGGTCGCACCCAGGCCGTCTCGACAACCTCAGCCGGATTCGGCCGGGGTGCATCGTCGGTCACGGCGCGATAGACGGGGCAGATCTCGTTCTCGACGATTCCGGATGCGTCGACGGCGCGATAGCGGAAGTCAGGCAGTTCGAGCACGAGCTCGTTCTCGACGGGGTCGATGCGCAGCCCGAGCTCGCGCGCGGCGTGCCGCCCGATTGCGTCGGTGATCAGCTCCCCCGGTGCCGGATGCCCGCAGAAGGAATTCGTCCACACACCCGGCCAACTCCGCTTCCCGAGCGCGCGCCGCGTCACGAGCAATTCCCCTGCGCGATTGGACAGGTGGCACGAGAACGCGAGGTGGAGCGGCGTGCGCTCTCCGTGCACACGCTCCTTGTCGGCGCTGCCGTTCGCAACCCCGTCCTCGGTGAGCAGGACGACCCTGTCGCCAGATGCGTGCAATCCAGACACTCTGCGCTCCCTGCGAATTATCTAGCTAAGTTATCTTCTTACTAAGCATGACACACTTCCGCCAGTACACTGAGGCCATGACGAAAGCGCAGCCGGGCACGTGGGATCCCTCCGCGTCGATGGTTGATCCGCGCATCATCGATCCGGCAGGCAGCTACGTTCACCACAGCGACCTCAAGCCGGAAGAGCTCGACCAGGTCGTGGCGGTGCTGCGTGCCATCAAGGCCTGGCGAGAGTCGGAAGAGCGCATCAGCCTGGAGTCACGCAGCTACATGCGGTTGAACGAGACCGACATGAAGGCGCTGCGCTTCATCATCGCGGCAAAGAATGCCGGCGTCATCGTCACGGCGGGCATGCTCGCTGATCACCTGAGCATCTCGACGGCGTCGATCACGAAGATGCTCGACCGCCTCGAGAAGGCGAAACACATCACGCGCGCCCAGCACCCGAGCGACCGCAGAGCGGTGGCCATCGGCATCACGGACGCGACTCACGCCGATGCGCGTGACACGATCGGGCGGCGGCACGCCAGGCGCTTCGACGTCGCTGCCGAGCTGAGCCCGGACGAGCGCGAGGTCGTCATCCGCTTCCTGACCAACCTCGCCGCGCTCGAGAACGAGGTCGCCAAGGAGCTCGACGGGCACTAGTCCGAGTTGCCCGAGCTTCGCGAGCTCAGTGGCTCAGTTGGCGCTGCGTGCCTGAGCCGAGCGCACGAGCACCTCGATCAGCGACTCGGCTGTGCGCTCGTCGGCGACCGCGTCAACGCGCAAGCCGATCGCCCGCGCATCCTTCGCCGTCTGCGGGCCGATGCACACGACGAGGGTGCCGTCGGGGATAGGGCCAAGCTGCTTCTGCACCTGCTCTGCCACGCTGCCGGAGGTGACGAGGACGGCCTGGACGCGGCCCTCTGCGACATCCGCGACGACCTTCTCCTCGACGGGGACGCCGACCGTGCGGTAGGCGACGACCGCCTCGACGTGGTGCCCGATCCGGGCGAGGCCGACGCTCAGCAACGGCTTGGCGATCGCGGAGCGAAGGGCGAGCACGCGCAGCGGAATGGCGCCGTCCGTCGCGGCGGTCCACTCCTCGAGCAGTCCGCGCGCGGAATTGTCCTCTGCCGGCACGAGTGCGACCGGGTATCCGGCGGCTGTGAGCGCTGCCGCGGTCGTCTCGCCGACGGCCGCGATCTTCGTCGTGGTCGGCACGACGGCCTGATGCGAGGAGAGCACGTCCACGGTCGTGGCGCTCGTGACGGTGACCCAGTCGAAGCCGCCGGCCGCCAGCTTGGCGAGAGCGGCTTCGAGCGCAGCCGCGTCGTCGGTCGGAGCGAAGTTGATCATCGGTGCGACCTTCGGCGATGCGCCCTGGGCGCGCAGGCTCGCCGCGACCCTGTCGCCCCACGGGCCACCGCGGGGCACGAGAACGCGCCAGCCGGTCAGCGGCTTCTGCGCCTTGTCGGCGTTCTGGGCCTTGTCGGAGGCGCCTTCGTCGAAGGCGGCAGAACTCGTGGTCACGGCGTTCCCTTCACGGCGGCAAGGTCCGCTGCGCCGTTGCCGAGAAGTTCGGCCACGACGCGTTCGGCGATGTCGTGGGCCGCCTCGGCCAGGTGGGCGGCGGAGTGGCTCTCCGGCGATGCCGCGTGCGAGCTCGTGATCGAGCGCATGCCGTCGTGGCTATATACAGTCGCCGTCAGGAAGAACAGCTCGTTGTCGATGCTGGCTGTCGCCCCCACCGGTGCGGAACAGCCTGCCTCGAGGCCGGCGAGCACGAGACGCTCTGCGAGGGTTGTGGCGGCCGTCGCGCCGTGGTTCACGGCGTCCAGAGCGCCGGCGAGAACCCGGTCGAGTGTTCCGGCGCGCACCTCGATGGCGAGCGAACCCTGACCCGGCGCGGTCGGCCATTCGTAGAGGTCGAGGTACTCGGTGACGTGCTCGAGCTTGCCGAGGCGGCCGAGACCGGCGGCGGCGAGCAGCACGGCATCGAGGCGTTGCGGGTCGTCGGCGGCGAGCTCGTCGCTCACCCGCGCGAGCCGCGAGTCGATGTTGCCCCGGATATCGACGATGTCGAGGTCGGGTCGGCGGGCGCGCAGCTGGGCGATGCGACGCGGCGAGCCTGTGCCGACGCGGGCACCCTCCGGCAACGTCTCCAGCGTGTGACCGTCGCGGGCGCAGAGCGTGTCGCGCGCGTCAGCCCGCTTGGGCGTCGCGGCGAGGCGGAGTCCGGCGTATTCGCCGGTCGGCAGGTCTTTGAGCGAGTGCACGATCAGATCGCACTCATCGGCGAGCAGCGATTCGCGCAGTGCCGAGGCGAACACCCCGGTGCCGCCGATGCTGGCGAGCGATTCGCGCGAGGTGTCACCGTGGGTTGTCACCGGTACGATCTCGATCTCGGCCTTCGCAGCGCTGCCGATGCGGGTGGCGATGGCGGTCGTCTGCGCCATCGCGAGTGCGCTTCCGCGGGTTCCGACCCGGATCACGGCGTTCATGCAACACCCCCGGTGCTGCCGGCATCCGCAGTGCCCACCCGCTCGTGATCGGCCCACGGACCCAGCTCCGTCAGGTGCGGGCGCTCATCGACCGGGACGTCATTCACGCGCTCCAGCACGAGGTCGATCAGCCCGGAGACGAAACTCGGGTGCACGCCGGGGGTCGGCACACGCACGGCGAGCAGGCCGTGGCCCTGTGCGGTCGTGACGGCCTCGTTGTCCAGATCCCACAGGACCTCCATGTGATCACTGACGAAGCCGAACGGCACGATCACGACGGCCTTGACGAGGCCGGCAACGGCGAGTTCGTCGATGGCATCGTTGATGTCCGGCTCGAGCCAGGGGGTCCGGGGGTCACCTGAGCGCGACTGGTAGACGAGCGACCAGGCGGCGGCGGGTGCGGTCTCGCCGTGGATGTAGGAGGCGACGGCCAGGTGCTGGGCGACGTACGCTCCGCCTGGACCGAACTCCGGACCAGATTCCTCGGCCGCCGTGTTCGGGATCGAATGAGTCACGTAGAGCACGTGGATGGCCTCGTCAGCGATGCCCTGTGCACGCAGCTGGTGCACGGCCGAGGAGACGCCCTCGACGAAGGGCATGACGAAGCCGGGGTGGTCGAAGAACTCGCGCACGCGGTCGATCGAGACCTGCTCGCCGAGGCCGGTGTCAGCCAGCGCCTTCTGGAAGTCTTCACGGTACTGACCGACGCCCGAGTACGAGGTGTACGCGCTCGTGACCAGTCCGAGCAGGCGGTCGTCTCCGGCTGCGTGCGCCTCGCGCACGGTGTCCGCGAAGAACGGGGCGGAGTTGCGGTTGCCCCAGTAGACGGGCAGCTCGATGCCGCGCGCGGCGAGCTCCGCCTCGAGCGCCGCCTTCAGCGCACGGTTCTGGGCGTTGATCGGGCTCACTCCGCCGAAGTGACGGTAGTGGTGGGCAACCTCTTCGAGTCGCTCATCGGGGATCCCGCGACCGGCCGTGACATTGCGCAGGAACGGGATGACCTCGTCCTGCCCCTCCGGTCCACCGAAGCTGGAAAGCAGGATGGCGTCGTACTGGGCCACTACTGCAGCACCTCCACAAGTTCAGCGGTTTCAATGCGTCGCCCCGTGTAGAACGGCAGTTCGTCGCGCACGTGCATGCGGGCGTCGGTCGCGCGCAGCTCGCGCATCAGGTCGACGAGTTCGACGAGCTCATCGCTCTCGATCGGCAGCAGCCACTCGTAGTCGCCGAGCGCGAACGCCGACACGGTGTTGGCGATGGCCCCGCGGAACGCGGCGCCCTTCCGACCGTGGTCGGCGAGCATGCGCTTGCGCTCCTCGTCCGGCAGCAGGTACCACTCGTAGCTGCGCACGAACGGGTAGACCGTGAGCCACCCCTTGGGGTCGACGCCGCGCAGGAAGCCGGGGACGTGGCTCTTGTTGAACTCGGCGTCGCGGTGCACGCCCATGGCGTTCCACGTCGGGAGCAGGCTCTTCAGCATGCGGGCACGGCGCATCTCACGGAGCGCCCACTGCAGGCCCTCGGCATCCGGACCGTGCAGCCAGAGCATGACGTCGGCGTCGGCGCGCAGACCGGAGACGTCGTAGATGCCGCGCAGGGTCACACCCTGCGCCTGGACCAGGGCGATCGTGTCATCGAGTTCGTGCACGAAGTGCGGAACGTCGTGACCATCGAAGTCGTCTGGGTTGCTCGGATCGCGGCGAAGGACGGCGAACAGGGTGAAACCCTGCGGCGATGCCTCGGATTCGAACACGTCGGATGGGGCCTGACGATCAATCGGGTCAGTCATGCCCCTAGTCTGCTCCGCTTTGCGCCGCGGGGCAAAAGCAGTCCTAGTCGCGGAGCGCGCGAATGATGGCCCACACGCCGAGGCCGACGGCGGTGGCAGCCGCCAGAGCGACGGCGCCGAGGGCGATCGGGTTCTCTGCCGCCATGCGGCGCACGCGTGCTCCGGTGCGATCGGCGGCCAGGCCGATCTGCTTCGGCACGTTGAGTTTGTCTTCGATGGCGTCGAGGGTTGCGGCGAGTTCCGCTCGAGCGCGGACGGCATCGGCCTGCAACTCGGCACGGCTGCGGCGCGGCGCGGACGCGGCCTGCTGTGCCACGGCGGTCGACGCTGCGTTCAACGCGGCTGCACTGTTCTCAGGCGTGGCGGTCATATGATCCCTCTCCCTTGAAGACATCCATGTCGCGCTTCAGATCGACGTCGAACTCGCTCTTGGCGAGTCCGGCCTGGATTCGACCCCGACCGATGAAGATCAGAAGAATGGCGAGCAGGAACAGGATGCCGGCCACGATGAGCGCGGCCAGCCAGGCCGGCACGATGAGCGCGAAAGCGAGCACCGCACAGGCGACGAGCACAGCGAGGCCGAAGAAGGCGAATCCGACGGCGACGACCATGAGCGCAACGCCCACACCGATGCGCTGGCCCTTCTCGCTGAGCTCGGCCTTGAACTGCTCGATCTCGGCGCGGACCAGTCCGATGAGCAACCCGGGAAGGTCGCCGATCAACTCAAAGAGGGACCGCCTGTTCGCCGCGTTCAGTGGGTTTCCGTCATGTTCACTCATCACGCACGCACCTTTCCTGGCGATCGGATGCGATCAGCCGTCGGCTTTCGGAGTGGCATCGGCCGGCGACGTCGCGCCGCCCGTCGTCGCGCCGCCCGGCTTCACGCCAGTCGGCTTCGTGGCAGGCGGAACCGGCGTTCCGGCCGTCGTGACGACCGTCGTGATCGTGGTCTCACCCTTGCTCTGCTTGGTGGCCGCATTCACGAGCTTCTTCGCATTGTCGAAGAAGGCATCGGAGACGGTGCCGACCCTGGCGAGGGCGAAACCCTTGACCTGATCGACGCCCTGCTGCACGAGCGGTGTGTTCCACACGCTCTGCGCGGCGCCCTTGATCTGTTCATATCGCTTGCGGCCGGCGCGCGTGCCGAGCACGTAGCCCACCGCAGCACCGGAAACGAAGAGAAGCTTGCCCTTCATGACACCCCGATCTTTTTCACTGTTCTGCACAGCGTCGCCCTGCCTAGAGTAGCCCCGTTCCCGGCATCCTGAAACGACGAGTCTGAAATATTCCATTTTGGATATGCACCGGGGCACGTCGGCAGCGGCGACGAATCGGAGGCTTGGCACCCCCACGGCCGCCTAGAGGTGCACGAAGTGGCGGCGGATGCCGGACGCGGCTGCCGTGGCATCCGGAATCACCGAGGCGAGTCCCGTGCCGCCAAGCCAGGATCCCGTCGCGGCGAGCGTCGTCTCCTCCTCGAGCCTGGCGCGCAACGCCGTGACCCGTTCCCGCTGGCCGATGGCCGCGTGCGAGAGGGCGTCGCGCCACGGGGTGCGAGCCGAGTCGACGAGCTGGGCCGCTGTGAGTGGAACGCCGAGGATGGCGCTCGCATCGCGCAGGGCGAGAGCGGTGAGCTCGGCGTCATCGAGCGCCGAGCTCGGGCTGTCCTGCCCCAGCCGGCCGTACGACAGCCGCACGACGTGACGCCCGGGGCCCGCGGCCTCGGCCAGCCAGGCCCACTTGGCGGTGGAGTGCGTGAGCGCCTTCGCGGTGGTGCCAGGGGTGTCGGAGGCCACGAGCACGCCTGTGCCGCGCGGCGCGGCATCCAGTGCGGGGGCGTCGAGCACGAGCGTGACGATCTCGACGGCTGAGCCGGAGGCCCACGCGGAATCACTCGCCTCGCTCCATTCGGGCCGTGCCAGGGAGAGCAGGCCGAGCGAGACTGTCGCGGGCGCGGCCAGGATCACGGTGCGGGCGGTGACGGTGCGCTCGATCGGCTCTGACCGAGGCGAGTCTGGCTCGGTCGCGCCTGGCTCTGTCGCCGGCGTCGGCCGCTCGGTCGCGGTGAGCGCCCAGGAGCCGTCGGCATTCTCACGCAGGCCGGTCACGCGAGTGCCGAGGCGCAGCTCCGCGTCGAAGTGGGCGTTCTCGGCGAGCAGCGCATCGACGAGGCGGTGCATGCCGCCGCGGATGCCGCGCACGCCGGCCCCTGGCTTGGCATCGCTCTTCAGCAGAGCAACGGCCCCCGAGAGCGACCCCGCTCTGGTCAGCGCGGCATTCAGCCCCGGTGCGACGACGTCGACCTCGAGGTCATGCGCATCGGCGGAGTAGACACCGGAGGAGATCGGCGAGACGAGGCGGTCCAGCACGGCCTTGCCCATCCGCTGCTCGACGAGCTTGCCGAAGTTCTTCTCGGTGCCGATCGTGAGCACAGGGCGCAGGCGGTCGGAGTATGCCCGGATGGAGTTCTTCCAGCCGATCGCGGCGCGCACGTCGTCGGCGAGGGGCGACGAGGGGATGCCGAGCAGCGAAAGCTTCGGCATCGGCACCGTGATGGCGTCCGTCCCGGTCAGCGGCGGCAGACGCAACCAGGCTCCGGCCGGGTTCGGATCCACGATGTCGTCGCCGAGTCCGAGTTCCCCGAGCAGCTCGGCGACCGAGTCGTTACGGGTCGCGAAACCCTCGGCGCCGGTGTCGAGGCTGAGGCCCGCGAGCTCGGTGCGGCCGACGCAGCCGCCTGCGACGTCCGCGGCCTCGAGGATCAGCACCGAGAGGCCGAGCCTGGCGCAGGCGCGCGCGGCGACGAGGCCGGCGATGCCGGCCCCGACAACGGCGACGTCAACGATGCCAGCCGAGTTCTGCTGTGCTCTCATCGGCCGTGCACCAGTTCGACGATGCGGCTGAGCACGGCGGGGTCGGTCTCCGGCGGCACCCCGTGGCCGAGGTTGAGCACGTGGGCCGGCGCGGCCTCGCCGCGGCGCAGCACATCGCGCACGTGCGCCTCGAGCACCGGCCACGGTGCGCCGAGCAGTGCCGGGTCGACGTTGCCCTGCACGGGGACGCCGCCGCCGAGGCGGCGGATGCCCTCGTCGATGGCCAGGCGGTAGTCGACCCCGACGACGTCGGCTCCGACGCGGTGCATCGCGCCGAGCAGCTCACTCGTTCCGACGCCGAAGTGCACGATCGGAACGCGGTGCCAGACCCGCTCGGGATCGGCGGCCCCGTCGGTGCCGCGCTCGTAGTAGCCGAGGTCGCTGACGAAACTCAGGGCGTGGGCGGATGCCGGGGCGACATGCTCCTCGTAGTCCTCGAGCGAGAGCGCGCCGGCCCAGGAGTCGAAGAGCTGAGCGGCACTGGCGCCGGCGAGGATCTGCGCGCGCAGGAAGCGCCCGGTGACCTCGGCGGTCCAGCGCATCAGCGCGGCCCAAGCCTCCGGCTCGGAGTGCATCAGTGCGCGGGCGGCGAGGTGGTCCTTCGACGGTCCGCCCTCGACGAGGTAGGCCGCCAGCGTGAACGGGGCGCCGGCGAAACCGATCAAGGGGGTTACGGAGGACGGCTCGCCATCGACGCGGTGCGACGGCGCGATCTCGGCGAGTGCGGCGACCGTGCGCGCAACGGCCTCGGAGATCGGAGCGAGCGAGGAATCGAGAACGGCGGGGTCGAGCGCGGTGAGCTCGGCCACGTCGGCGGCGGTGCGCACGGCCTTGCCCATCACGGGTCCACGGCCGGCGACGATCTCCACCTCGACGCCAACGAGCCTGAGCGGCACGACGATGTCGCTGAAGAAGATTCCGGCATCCACCCCGTGCCTGCGCACCGGCTGCAGAGTGATCTCGCTGGCCAGGGCCGGGTCGAGGCAGGCGTCGAGCATCTTCGTGCCGACCCGCAGCTCGCGGTACTCCGGCAGCGAGCGGCCAGCCTGGCGCATGAACCAGACCGGGGTCACCTCTGGGCGGTCGCCGCGGTACGCGCGGATCAGGCGCGAGCGGCTGGTGAGGCCGGTGGCGAGGGGATGCTGAGGCGGCAGGGTCTGGCGAGCGTCGTGGTTCACCTGGCCATTGTCTCGCACCCGGCTGCGCGCCGTCTCGGAGCCAACGCAGCGGCGGCACAGCGGCGGCATCGCAGCGGCATCCGCTCTGGCATGCACTGCGCGAGGGAGGCCTTCAGCGCGAACGGAGGCCACCGCCCTGAGATGCGGCCTCCCCTGCCCACTTTCACCTCCCGGCACGTTGTGCCAACTGCGGTCAGGCTGCTGCCAGCAAGTTGCTTCGACGAGCTGTAGAATTCTCAAGTGCTCATCTGTCTCTCTGCGAGTCACAAGAACTCCCACTTCGATCTGCTCGAACAGCTCTCTGTCGACGCGGCAGCCATGGGCGAGCGCATTGTGAGCGAACATCGCGCGCTCCCGGGCGCCCACACCCTGCAGGGCGCCGTCGTCGTGGCCACCTGCAACCGCTTCGAGACCTACCTCGATCTCGATGCCCCCTTCGGCCACTCCCCCCTGCCCACCGTGTTCGCCGCCATCGACGCGGTCAGCGCGAGCACCGGCGTGAGCAGCGAGATTCTGCGCGACAGCCTGCAGCTCGTGCACGGCAATGGTGTGGCGGAGCACCTCTTCGCCGTGTCGGCCGGCCTTGAGTCCGTCGTGGTCGGCGAGGGCGAGATCGCCGGCCAGGTTCGCCGCTCGCTGGAGCAGGCACGCACCGTCGGAACGACCAGCCCCGAGCTGGAGCGCCTCTTCCAGCGCGCATCGCAGACCTCACGCGGCGTCAAGAACCGCACCGGCATCGGCTCGGCCGGCCGCTCCCTCGTGCGACTCTCGCTCGAACTCGCCGAGAGCCGCGTCAGCGACTGGGCGGAGACGAGCGTGCTGCTCGTCGGCACGGGGCGCTACGCCGGTGCCTCGCTGGCCGCCCTGCGCGACCGTGGAGCCGAGAATGTGCGGGTCTACTCGCCGTCCGGCAGGGCCGCGCGCTTCGCGGCCAACCACGGCATCCTGCCCGTCGCGCACGCCGACTTCGCGAGCGTCGCGGCATCCGTCGACCTCATCGTGACCTGCACCACCGCCGAGACCCACGTCGTCGACGCAGCCCTGCTCACCGCCGGTCGCACGAGCGCGTCGAGCCCGAGCGAGCGCCAGCTGCTGATCGACCTCGGCCTGCCGCGCAACATCGACCCTGATGTGGCCGATTTGGCCGGCGTTGAACTGCTCGACCTCGAGACGATCAGCATCCACGCTCCGCTCGAGGAGCTGAACGCCACGCAGGAGGCCCGCGCCATGGTCGGCAAGGCCGCCCGCACCTTCACCGAGGTGGCCGAGGAGCAGTCGCTCGCCCCCGCCGTGGTCGCACTGCGCACCCACGTCTTCGACCTGCTCGACGCCGAGATCGCGCGTGCGCAGAGCAAGGGCGATCCCGACGGACGCATCGAGCAGTCGCTGCGTCACCTCGCCGGAGTGCTGCTGCACACGCCGATGGTGCGCTCCCGCGAACTCGCCCGCGACGGCGAGCAGCAGGCCTGGCTCGACGGCATCGATGCCCTCTTCGGTCTGAAGGTCGAGACGCCGGATGCCGCGCGCGCCAGTGCCGACATCCCCAGCATCGCCGGCGGCACTGCGGGCAGCTGCCCGGTGGGTGGCGACCGGATGCGCGCGGCGGCGAACGACTGAGCGCGATCGGACTGCGATGAGCTCGGCACCGGACTTTACGCCTGACCTCGCGGCACCGTCGTCCGTCGGGCCCGATTCCGCGGAGACCCCGACTCCCCCGCCCGGCTACTTCCACGGCTTCCCCTTCGACAGCGGCCCGCTCGCACTCGCGCCCATCCAGACCGAACGGTTGATCCTGCGACCTCTCATTGCCGGCGATGCGGCAGACGTCTGGGAGTACCAGCGGCTCGACGAGGTGCTGCGCTACATCCCGTGGCCCCGTCGCACCATCGAGGAGGGCGCAGCGCACACCCTGCGCCGCGCCGCATTGCGCACGCTCGATGCCACCGCCGACAGCGCCATCTTCCTGGCCTGCGAGCTGGCAGCAGACGACGAGCGGCTGGTCGGCAGCGCCGGTCGCGTGATCGGTGACGTCATGCTCCGCCTCAGCAGCGTCGAGACCGCCGAACTCGAGATCGGCTGGGTCTTCCACCCCGACTTCGCCGGCAAGGGCTACGCCACCGAGGCGGCGGAAGCCATGCTGCGTCTGGCGTTCGACGGCATCGGCGCCCACCGCGTCATCGCCCACCTCGATCCGCGCAATGACGCATCCGCCCGACTGTGTGTGCGGCTCGGGCTGCTGCATGAGGCGACCCTGCGCGAGTCGTACTGGGACAAGGGCGAGTGGAGCGACACCGGCATCTACGGCATGATCGCGCACGAGTGGCGCGCCCGCGAAGACACCCCGGCCCCGCACACGCCCTGAGCGCGTCAGCCCCCGTCTACGCACCGCACTCGGCTTCGGGGGCGGCCTCGGTCCTCGGCTGCTCCCTCGAGCCAGCGTGAGTTTCTGCGGCTCCGCTGCACGCTGGCACGCGAAGCCCTGAGCGAATCCGTGCAGAGTGCGCTCAGCGCAACCCTTTCGGCAACAGTGCTCGCATACGCAACAACCCCGAGACCGCGTCGCGTTCCCGGGGTTGCGGTCTCCGCCTTTCGCCTGACGGAGTAGTGATCCCCCGGATCACTACTCTTGGCCGGCGGCGGGAGCCCCCAGCGTTGACGAGATTTCCTGAGTGAGGGCTGCCGCCTTTCGCGTGAACATGATTGATCCACTGGATCAATTCATGTTTACGCGCCCTTGAGGCGGGCTGCCAGGTACAGGTACAGCTCAGCGAGCGGCACGCGCTCCTGCTGCATGGTGTCGCGGTCGCGCACGGTCACGGCCTGGTCGTCGAGCGAGTCGAAGTCGACCGTGATGCAGAACGGGGTGCCGATCTCGTCCTGGCGGCGGTAGCGACGGCCAATGGCGCCGGCGTCGTCGAAGTCGATGTTCCAGCTCTGGCGCAGCTCGGCGGCGAGCTCACGCGCCATCGGCGAGAGGCGCTCGTTGCGCGACAGCGGCAGGATGGCGGCCTTGATCGGTGCCAGGCGCGGGTCGAGCTTGAGCACGGTGCGGGTGTCGACGCCGCCCTTCGCGTTCGGCACCTCCTCCTCGTGGTACGCGTCGACGAGGAACGCCATCAGCGAGCGGGTGAGGCCGGCTGCCGGCTCGATCACGTAGGGGGTCCAGCGCTCGTTCTTGGTCTGGTCGAAGAAGGAGAGGTCCTTGCCCGAGGCCTCGGAGTGCGTCTTCAGGTCGAAGTCGGTGCGGTTCGCGATGCCCTCGAGCTCGCCGAACTCGCTGCCGGTGAAGCCGAAGCGGTACTCGATGTCGACGGTCCGCTTGGAGTAGTGCGAGAGCTTCTCCTTCGGGTGCTCGAAGAAGCGCAGGTTGTCCGGGCTGATGCCGAGGCCGGTGTACCAGCTCATGCGCTGTTCCATCCAGTACTCCTGCCACGTCTCGTCGGTGCCGGGCTCGACGAAGAATTCCATCTCCATCTGCTCGAACTCACGGGTGCGGAAGATGAAGTTTCCGGGTGTGATCTCGTTGCGGAAGCTCTTGCCGATCTGGCCGATGCCGAACGGCGGCTTCAGGCGCGAGGCCTGCAGCACATTGGCGAAGTTCACGAAGATGCCCTGCGCCGTCTCCGGACGGAGGTAGTGCATGCCCGACTCGTCGTCGACCGGGCCGAGGTAGGTCTTCAGCAGACCGGAGAACGCACGCGGTTCCGTCCAGGTGTGGCGGTTGCCGCAGTTGGGGCAGGCGATGTCGTCGAGGCCGTTCTCGGGCGCGCGTCCCTTCTTCTCCTCGAACTCCTCCTCCAGGTGGTCGGCGCGGAAGCGCTTGTGGCAGCTCTGGCACTCGACCAGCGGGTCACTGAAGACCTCGACGTGGCCGGATGCCTCCCACACCTGCTTGGGCAGGATCACGCTGGAGTCGAGGCCCACGACGTCGTCGCGGCTCTGCACCATGAAGCGCCACCACTGGCGCTTGATGTTCTCCTTGAGCTCGGTGCCGAGAGGCCCGTAGTCCCACGCGGAGCGCGAACCGCCGTAGATCTCACCGGCCTGGAAAACGAACCCGCGGTGGCGGGCGAGGGCGATGACGGCGTCGAGACGGCTGGGTGCGGCCATGGTGGCTCCAATGGGGCGTGATCAGGGCGGAAGGGCCCGGCGAACAGTCTTCCTAGTTTACGGTGGGGTTCAATGGAACGATGACCTCAGCCGAATCCCCGCCGTTGCCCGGCGCCACCCTCCCCGACATCGCCGTCGCCGCCGTCGCGCTCATCCGTGATCGCCGCGTGCTCATGGTCACCGCCCGTGGGCGCGACGTGCTGTTCATGCCCGGAGGCAAGATCGACACAGGCGAGTCCATTGCGGATGCCGCGGTGCGCGAGGCCAGCGAGGAGGTGTCGATCGAGCTCAGGCCGAGCGATCTCCACGAGCTCTTCACCGTGGCGGTGCAGGCACACGGCGAGCCCGTCGGCCGGCTCGTGCGCATGCACGTCTTCGGGGTGGACTCCACCGCCGCGGCATCCGTCACCCCCGCGCCATCGGCCGAGGTGAGCGAGCTGCACTGGGTGGGCTTTGACGCGCTCGACCGCTGCCCGCCCGCCGGCGCCGAGGTGTTGCAGCGCCTGGCCTCCGCAGGCCTGATCGACTGACTGCAGGAGCGTATCGAGTGCCGCGCGTGGCGCAGTCGACGTGCGCTCTCACGTCGCAGGGCTCGGTCACCGTCGATATGCACGCTGGCTTCGCCCATGTGCACGACGGCGAGAGGGAGCAGCCGAGGAACGAGGCCGCCCCCGAGGAACGAGGCCGCCCCCGAAGCCCCGAGCGCCTGACCAGATCGGCTCGCCCCGGATGTCGCGGCTGCAGAGTCCGCGGATCCGCTCGGGGCTTCGCGTGCGTCGCTGCTCCTTCGTCGCGGCGCCACTCGCTCGAGCCAACGTGCAGAGAGCGCATCGTGCATGTGCACGCTGGCTAGAGGGAGCAGCCGAGGAACGAGGCCGCCCCCGAAGCCCCGAGCGTCTGACCGGATCGGCTCGCCCGGGTCTCGATACGGCCGCGAGCGGCCTACTCGACCACCGGGAAATGGTCGGTTTCGACGGGCTCAGCCGCCGGGGCGTCAGTGCACGTATTCCAGCAGGTCGAGGCCGACCTGGCGCATGCCGTCGAGCACCTCGAGCCTGGCCGCCAGGGTGGTGTCTGCGAAGCTCAGCGACACCACGTACGTGACACCGGCGCGCGGGCCGCGCAGCACGCCGACCTCGCTGCGCACGCCCGGCTCCGTTCCGGTCAGATTCACGAGCAGCAGGCCGTGATCGGCATCGCGGTGCGCGAGCGGAACCAGGCCGAACGCGCTGGCCACCATCGAAAGGTCGGCGTTCAGCGAGAGCCAGCCGAGCACGCGCTGCGAGACGGTGGGCGACACGACCTCGCCGCGGGCCATGGCGGTGAAGAGCCAGCAGAGTTCCTGTGCGGAGCCGACCGAGAGCTGTGGGGCGTCATCCGGGCCGCGCAGATCACGCACGACATCGAGCAGCGCCGTCTTGGAGAGTCCGAGCGACTCCGCGCGCCTGCGCACGGCCTCGAGCCCGACGACGCGCAGCAGGACGTTGCTGGCGAGGTTGTCGTTGCTCGCTCCGACGAGTGCGGCGAGATCGGCCACGGGCAGCGACGGCGCCTGCAGGTGCTGCCAGATTCCGGCTGATCCCGCGGCGTCGCCTGCGCCCCGATCGAGGATCACGAGTTCGCCGAGTCCGTCATCGGCGCGATCGGGGTCGCCCAGCTGGGCTGCCACCTCGATCAGGAGCAGCACCTTGCCGATGTCGGCGGTCGGCATCGAGACGTGGTCATCGACGGAGAACAGCACGCGCCCCGTCGCCAGATCGCTGGCGCGCGCCGAGACCTGGACACCGTCGAGGGCGAGTTGGCCGAGCGCCGCGAAGCCGCGCCCGAAGTTCTCGTTCGTCTCGCCGCCCTGGTGCCTGCCCCGCTCGAGCGCCGCCTGCCGCACACGGCGTTCCGACTGCGGCGCGGGGCTTGTCACACGGGTTCCTTCGAGGCTCGATGCTGTGGATCGCGCGGCTCACCCCTCCGCGCAGAATTCACCCGCGAGAGAATCGGCTGCGGGTCACGATGAGTGTAACCCCGACAGCTGACAGCGTGGGACGCCCGGGCGCCCACACTCACCAGATCGTGACGCGCTCCTCCGGTGCAAGCCAGGCGGCATCCGTCGGCTGCACGTCGAAGGCACCGTAGAAGTCGTCGATGTTGCGCACGATCTGGTTGCAGCGGAACTCGTTCGGCGAGTGCGGGTCGATCGCGAGCAGGCGGATGACCTCCTCGTCGCGGCCCTTCATCTGCCAGGCCTGCGCCCAACTGAGGAAGAAGCGCTGCGCGCCCGTCAGGCCGTCGAGCACGGGCGGCTCCGACCCGTCCAGCGAGATCAGGTAGGCCTTCCACGCGATGGCGAGGCCGCCGAGGTCTCCGATGTTCTCGCCGATGGTGAGGGCGCCGTTCACGTGGTGGTCCGGCACCTGGGCGGGGGCGAGGGCGTCGAACTGGGCGATCAGGGATGCCGTGCGCTCTTCGAACGCGGCTCGGTCCGCCTCGGTCCACCAGTCGGTGAGGCGGCCGTCTCCGTCGTACTTGGAGCCCTGGTCGTCGAAGCCGTGGCCGATCTCGTGGCCGATGACGGCGCCGATCGCGCCGTAGTTGGCCGCGGCATCCCGCGCATCCGAGAAGAACGGCGGCTGCAGGATCGCCGCCGGGAACACGATCTCGTTGAAACCGGGGTTGTAGTAGGCGTTGATCGTCTGCGGCGTCATGAACCACTCGTCGCGGTCGATCGGCTTGCCGATCTTGCCGAGCTCGCGATTGAACTCGAACTCGCTCGTCGCCCGCACATTGCCGATGAGGTCGGTCGCGTCGATGCTGAGCGCCGAGTAGTCGCGCCACTTCGACGGGTAGCCGATCTTGGGAGTGAACTTGTCGAGCTTGTCGAGGGCGCGCTCCCGCGTCTCGGCACTCATCCACTCGAGGGTGGTGATCGACTGGCGGTACGCTTCGACGAGATTCGCGACGAGAACGTCCATCGCCGCCTTCGCGGTCTCCGGGAAGTGCTTCTCGACGTAGATGTGGCCGACGGCCTCACCGAGCGCTCCCTCCACCAGCGAGACGCCGCGCTTCCAGCGGTCACGCATCTCCGGGGTCCCGGTGAGCGTGCGGCCGTAGAAGTCGAAGTTCGCCTCGACGATGTCGCTCGTCAGGTAGGCGGCGCTGCCGCGCACGACCTGCCAGCTCAGCCAGTCGCGCCAGGCGTCGAGCTGCTCCGGCACGAGCAGGGCGCCGACGCCGCTGGTGAAGCTCGGCTGACGCAGCACGAGTTCGTTGAAGACACCGGTCGGCGCGCCCATGGCGTCGCGCCACACGGCGAGGTCGGCCGGGACGAGGATGGCGGCATCCGCCCAGCTCATCAGGTTGTAGGTCTTCTCGCTGTCGCGCGATGCGACGTTGTCCCAGTGCACGGCGGCGATCGCGCTCTCGAGGTCGAACACGCGCGCCGCCCGCTCGGCGGGGTCGCTCAGGCCGGCGAGAGCGAACATGCGCTCGAGGTGAGCCCGGTAGGCCTCGCGCACGTCGGCGAACTTCTCCTCGCGAAAGTAGCTCTCGTCCGGCAGGCCGATCCCACCCTGCTCGGCGAAGACGAGATAGCGCTCGGGGTCACCGGGGTCGTTGTCGACGAAGAGCTGGTAGAAACCGCTCACCCCGGCACGCTCGAGCTCGCCGAGAGTGGCGAGGAACTCCGGGATCGATGAGACGGATGCCGCGGCGGCCAGCTGGCCGGCGATGGGCGTCACGCCGAGGCTCTCGATGCGCTCCTCGTCGAGGAAGCTGGCGTAGAGGTCGCCGACCTTGCGCGCCTCCGTGTCCGGCTCAGCGTCCTGCGACTCCATGATGATGTCGCGAACGGCCTTCTCTGCCTCTTCGTGCAGAACGTAGAACGAGCCGTAGCGCGCCTTGTCGGCCGGGATCTCGGTGCGCGCGATCCACTTGCCGTTGACGTGGCGGAACAGATCGTCCTGCGGGCGCACCGTCGGGTCGAGTTCGTCGAGCACAATTCCAGAAGCAGTCGTCGCAGCGGTCATTTCCACAGCCTATTGGGAACGCACGACGCCGCAGCTGGGATTCCGCCGAGCGCGAAGTGCGGTTTCCCCGAGTCGATGTGCACCGGCGGCTGGGAACTGCTTCACTGAGAGCACTATGAAGACGCTGCTCAACATCATCTGGCTCGTGCTCAGTGGCTTCTGGCTGTTCCTCGGGTACATGGCGGCCGGCATCATCTGCTGCATCCTGATCGTGACGATCCCGTGGGGCATCGCCTCATTCCGCATCGGGCTGTACGCGCTCTGGCCGTTCGGCAAGACCGTCGTCAACAAGCCAACCTCCGGCGTCTGGTCGTTCCTCGGCAACGTCGTGTGGGTCATCGTCGCCGGTATCTGGCTGGCCATCGGCCACATCCTCTCTGGCATCGCGCTCTGCATCACGATCATCGGCATCCCGTTCGGCATCGCCAACTTCAAGATGGTTCCCGTCTCGCTCGCTCCCCTCGGTAAGGAGATCGTCGACATCTGAGTCGACATCGGAGTCGGCGGCAGTCCCGGGCGCGAGTTCAGGGCAAGCCCCGACGACTGCGCCGTCGGAGCCTCATAACGTTTCTTCTCGTTGCGTCGGCCTGTTGCCACGCATCGCATCGGTTGAGGGCTCTCCCGCCCCGCCTCCCGCATACCTGCGACGAGGGCCGCAGCACTTCGGTCGCGCCGCATCCCGAGAAGAAAGTCGCCATGACCATCGCAGAATCTTCCCCAGTCGCCGCGCCGCTTGCCCCTGAGGCCTTCGCCGCCCTCGCCGCGCGCATCGACGGCACCATCACCACGCCGATCGACGCCGAGTGGGACACCGCCAGGCAGGCCTGGAACCTCAGCGCCGACCAGCGTCCAGACGCCGTCGTCGCGCCGAGCAGCGCAGCCGATGTGCGCGCAACGCTGCTCTTCGCCAACGAGCACGGGCTCCGCGCCGTCGCCCAGGGCACCGGGCACCTCGCCGGCCCGCTCGGCGATCTGGCCGACAGCATCCTCGTGCGCACGACCGCGCTCTCCAGCATCGAGGTCGACGCCACGGCGCTCACCGTCCGCGTCGGCTCCGGCGTGCTCTGGGGCGACGTCACCGCCGCTCTCGCCGAGCACGGGCTGATCGCCCTGGCCGGATCGGCCCCGGATGTCGGAGTCGCCGGCTACCTGCTCGGGGGCGGTGTCAGCTGGTTCGGGCGGAGCCTCGGCCTGGCGACCTCGCACGTGACGACGATCGAGGTCGTCTCGGGCGGCGGGCGCATGCTGCGCGCGTCGGCCACGGAGGAGAGCGAGCTGTTCTACGCACTCCGCGGTGGCGGCGGCAACTACGGCATCGTCACGGCGATCACCTTCCGCGTCTTCGCCGTGCGCGATGTCTACGCCGGCATGCTGATGTTCCCGCTGGAGCGCGCAGAGGAGGTGTTCAGCGCCTGGGAGCTGTGGACCCGGGATCTCGACGACAGCGCCACGAGCTGCTTCCGGCTGCTGCGCCTGCCGCCGCTGCCCGAGCTGCCGGAGTTCTTGCGTGGCCAGAGCTTCGCCGTGATCGACGGCGCGATCGCGATCGAACAGGGCGACGGATCTGGGCCTGAGCGCTCCGCCGAGGCCGCAGCGTTGCTCGCCCCGCTGCGCGCGCTCGGCGCCGCGATCGACACCTTCGGCGTCATGCCGGCGAGTCGCCTCGGCGAGATCCACATGGACCCTCCCGGCCCCGTGCCCGGCGTCGGCGACGGCATCACCCTCGACGAGCTGCCCCGTGCGGCCATCGATGCGGTGCTCGAGTTGGCCGGCCCTGATGCCGCGACACCCCTGTTGGCCATCGACATCCGTCACGTCGGCGGGCAGCTCGCCGTTCCGGCGGCGGACGGCGGCGCGGTCAACTCCCTGCCGGGGCGCTACCTGCTCTACGCCGTCGGCATCACGCCGACTGCGGAGGCGGCTGTGGCCGTGCGCTCGGCGACGCAGGCGGTGCTCGAGGCCGTCGCGCCGTGGCGGAGCGCCACCGACTACATCAACTTCCGGGAGGTGAGCGCCGCGCCGGAGCGGCTCTACCGCACCGACACGCTGGCCCGCCTGCGTGCGGCGAAGCGCAGCTACGACCCGAACAACACGATCCGCTCTGCCCACCCGCTCGACTGAGCGCACCCCGCTTTCTCGGCCGTACCCGAAGCGGCGGAGAAGAGCCGATGGGGAGGATGGAATCGCAGATTCCCTCCTCCCATCGCGCTGTCCCCGAACGGACGCCCGCCGCGGACGCCCAGCCACCCACGTCGGCTGAGGGAGCGCCAGCGGCCGAAGCCCTGAGCACCCCGATCACGAGAGGGCTCGGGGCTTCGATCGCTCCTCCCTCGGCCGCCGTGAGATGGAGCACACGCGGGTGGCGCTTCAGCCGCCGAGCGCGAGATCCCGACGCCGCACGAGCACAGCGGCGAGCGCCGACAGCACGAGCGCGAACCCGAGCATGACCCAGGCCGCGCTCCAGTCGACAGTTGCCGCGGTCGCTGCCGTGACGATGGGCGTGTGTGCGAACGGTGACGCGTCGCGCACGGCATCCGGCAGGCCGAGCAGCCCACCGAACTGCCCGATCGCGATCGCCAGCAGCAGCACGACCCAGGCGAGCCAGATCGTGGTGCGCGGCAACACCGCGAACACCAACGCAACGATGGCCAGCAGGAGCAGCACGGCCGGCAGCTGGGCCAGCCCGGCGAGCGCGACAGAGGCCGCGCGATCGCCGAGACCGGCAGAGCGGGTGAGGCCGAGCACCGCACCGAGCACGGCCGCGCCGAGCACGAGCAGCGCCGTGAACACCCCGACCGCCAGGTAGCCGCCGAACCAGCGCAGCCGAGTGACGGGAGCGGCGAGCACGATCTCCGCGGTTCCGGATGCCTCGACCTGCCTGGCCCGCACCATCGCCTGAACGGTGCCGACGGCGGCGATGATGCCGACGAGGCTGAACATGGCGGCCGTGAACAGATCGATGAATGAGCCCTCGGCGCCCGGCCCGGCCAGGGTGGAGAGCGTGTTGCCGAGCGTCTCGGTCACGCCCTCCGCCCCGCTGTCACCTGCCTGAACGAGCTTCAGCATCGTCTCGCCCAGCGCGCCGATCAGCAGGCCGAAGATGCCTCCGGCCACCATCCAACCGATCACGGCGTTGCGCTGCAGGCCCCAGCTCAGCCCGAGCGGTCCGCTGAGCGAGCGCGGGGCGGTCAGCCGGCCCGCCCGCTCGGGAATCACGCTCGAGTCGACGTCGCGGTGCGCCTGCATCCAGAGCGAGGCCAGCACGAGCACCGCGCCGAGTGCCAGCCCGGGGGCGAGTGGCCAGAGCAGTTGCCCGGTCTGCGGCGAGAATGGGGCGACGGCCTGACCCCAGCCGATCGGGCTCAGCCAGCTGAGCCACCCGGCGGTCATGCTCACACCGTCGGCCTGCACGGTTCCGGTGGCATCCCCCAGCCCGCGCAGCACATAGGAGAGCGTCACGACGGCCGCGGCCAGCCCGTTCGCCCCGCGCGAGGTGCGCATGAGTTGTGCGGAGAACAGCCCGACTCCGAGGAAGGCGATTCCGGTGACGGCGAGCGCCCCGCCTGCGAGCCAGCTCCCCTCCGGGTCGGCACCGCCCAGGAGGTAGCCGAGCGCCGAGATGACGCCGATTGTGGCGCAGAGCACGGTGCCCTCGATCACCGTCGCGACGAGCGGCGTGCTGCGCCCGGCCGGAGTCGCCCCGATGAGCTCGGCGCGACCGGACTCCTCCTCTGCGCGACTGTGCCGCACGGCGAGGAATGTCGACATGAGCCCGATCAGCACACCGAGGAAGGCGAAGAGGAGGAAGTACTGGAAGGCGTCGGCGGCCGGGCCCTGCGGGGTGCCGCGCAGCATCAACACGGCGGGGGTCTGCCCCGCGAGCCTGAGCACCTCGACGCGCTGCGACTCGGTTCCGTAGGTGCTCTCGATCGCGGAGTTGCCGACGACGGCGAGCAGGGCGAATCCGGCGATCCAGGCCAGCAGCTGCACGCGGTCGCGGCGGAAGCGCTGGTGGAGGAGCGGCAGCAGCGTGCGCGGGGTGTGCGCCTCGGCCGGTACGCGCACCGTCGTCGGCGCGAGCGTGGCGGTCATCGCCCGGCCTCCCCCCGCGATCCGCTCGTCGGGGCGTCGGCGAGTGGCTGCTGGGCGGGCGTCGCGGCATCCGACTGCCCACCGTAGTGGCGGAGGAACAGCTCCTCGAGCGACGGCGGGTTCACCGTGAGCCCGCTCACCCGCAGCGCGGAGAGCGCAGCGAGCACGGCGGGCATCTCGTCGCTGTCGACGGTGAAGCGCACGCGGGCGGCATCGCGCAGCAGATCGTGGGCGCCGGGGATCATCGCGAGCTGAGCATCGACGAACTCGCCGCCGCCCGGCGCCTCCGCCGCGAAGGACACCTCTGTGCGGGTGAGGTGGCGGAGGGCGGCGAGCGTTCCGCTCTCGACGGTTCTGCCCGCGCGGATGATGCTCACCCGGTCGCAGAGGTGCTCAACCTCGCTGAGGATGTGGCTGCTCAGCAGCACGCTCGTCCCCTCGTGGACCCGCTGCCCGATCTGCTCGCGGAACACCGCCTCCATCAGCGGGTCGAGGCCGGATGTCGGCTCGTCGAAGATGTACAGCTCCGCCGGTGTGGCCAGGGCTGCGATGAGGGCGACCTTCTGCCTGTTGCCCTTGGAGTAGGTGCGGGCCCTCTTGCTCGGGTCGAACTGGAACGCTTCGATCAGCGCGGCCCGCCTGCTCGCGTATGCGCGTTTGTCGGCGTCGCCGCCGCGCAGCCGGGTGAGCAGATCGATCGCCTCGCCGCCGGCGAGGTTCGGCCAGAGGCTCACATCGCCCGGAACGTAGGCAATGCGGGCATGGAGCGCCGCGGCATCCGCCCAGGGATCCCTGCCGAAGACGGATGCCGAGCCACCCGTCGCGCGCATCAGACCGAGCAGCACCCGGATGGTCGTGGACTTGCCCGCACCATTGGGGCCGAGGAAGCCGTGCACCTCGCCGCGGGCGACGCTGAGGTCGAGCCCGTCGAGCGCAACCACCCGGCCGAAGTGCTTCTGCAAGCCCCGTGTTTCAATCACCGTGCTCATGGTCGTGACGCTACGCCGATGCGGCGCCACGTGCGTGATTTCTCACGGTTTCCTAACGGCGCGTCGTTTCGGGTCGATTCAGGGCTTCGGGGGCTGCCTCGTTCCTCGGCTGCTCCCTCTAGCCAGCGCGGGACGCGGCGTGTGGAAGCACGCTGGCTCGAGCGAACGTGGGATGCACGAACACGCCGACGCCGGGACGCACGCCGGCGTGTGGATGCACGCAGACTCGAGCGAACGAGCCGACGAGGAACGAGGAGGCATGCTCGCGAAGCCCTGAGCGGATCCGCCGGGGCTGCTGCACCAACGGCCATCGCTAGGCTTGAGCCATCAACGTCTTCCGCCGCCGCCCCATCGATCGCGAGATCCTGCGCCTCGCGGTACCCGCGCTCGGTGCGTTGATCGCCGAACCGCTGTTCCTGCTGGCCGACTCCGCCATGATCGGTCACCTCGGCGCGATTCCGCTGGCCGGGCTCGGCATCGCCAGCGCCGTGCTGCAGACGATCATCGGCCTGATGGTCTTCCTCGCCTACAGCACCACCCCTGCCGTGGCGCGCCGACTCGGCGCCGGCGACGAACGCGGTGCCGTGGCATCCGGCATCGACGGCATCTGGTTGGCCACCGGCCTCGGCGTGCTGCTGGCCATCGGCGGCTGGTTCGCCGCGCCCTGGCTGGCCGGCTTGTTCGGCGCGGAGGCCGCCGTGACCGAGCAGGCCGTGATCTACCTCGGCATCTCGATGTTCGGCCTGCCGGCGATGCTGCTCGTCTTCGCCGCGACCGGCCTGCTGCGTGGGCTGCAGGACACCCGCACCCCGCTCTACGTGGCCGGGATCGGCTTCGCGGTGAATATCGCGCTCAACTACCTGTTCATCTACGTGCTCGGCCTCGGCATCGCCGGCTCCGCCATCGGAACCGTGCTCGCGCAGTGGGGCATGGTCGCCGTCTACCTCGTCGTCGTGGCCGGGCACGCCCGCCGCGTCGGGGCCGGCCTGTTGCCCCACCACGCCGGTGTGCTCGGCGGTGCGACGTCTGGCGGCTGGCTGTTCCTGCGCACGGTGAGCCTGCGCGCCGCGATGCTGCTCGCCGTCTTCGTGGCGACCGGGCTGGGTTCGGCACCGCTCGCGGCATTCCAGATCGCGATGACGCTGTTCGCCACGATCGCCTTCGCCCTCGACGCCCTCGCGATCGCCGCCCAGGCGCTCGTCGGCAAGGGCCTCGGCGGCGGCGACGTCGCGAGCGTGCGCGCCGTGCTCGCCCGTTGCCTGCAGTGGGGAATCGGCGGGGGTGCGCTGATCGGCCTGCTCGTGATGAGCGCCGCCGGCGTGCTCGGCTGGCTCTTCACGAGTGACCCGGATGTCGCCGCGCTGCTGCCGCCCGCGCTGCTCGTGCTCGGCCTCTCGGTTCCGCTCGGCGGACTCGTCTTCGTGCTCGACGGCGTGCTGATCGGCGCGGGCGACGCCCGCTACCTCGCGCTCACCGGCATCCTGAACTTCGCCGCCTTCGTGCCGCTCGCCCTCGCGGTCGGTGCGTGGGCCGCCCCGGACGCCGCAGGGCTCGCCTGGCTGATGGCGGCATTCGCGCTCGGCTACCTGGGGGCCAGGGCGATCACCCTCGGGCTGCGCGCCCGGGGTGATCGCTGGATGGTGGTCGGCACGACGCGTGCCTGACCGCGGCCGCTAGAGCGTGATCAGCCCGCTCGTGTTGTCTCGGGCACGCTCGAAGCGCGCGGCGACGTTCTGCCAGTCGACGATGCTCCAGAAGGCGTTCACGTAGCTCGCCCGCACGTTCTGGTAGTCGAGGTAGTACGCATGCTCCCAGACGTCGAGCATGAGCAGCGGGATGAGCCCGGCCGGCAGATTGCCCTGCTGGTCGTAGAGCTGCACGATGATGGGCTGCGCGCCGAGGATGTCCCAGGCGAGGATCGCCCAGCCGGAGCCCTGCACGCCGAGCGCGGTCGCCGTGAAGTGCGCCTGGAACTTCTCGAAGGATCCGAAGGCGTCATCGATGGCCGCTGCAAGTTCGCCCTCCGGCCGGTCGCCGCCACCCGGTGCGAGGTTGGTCCAGAAGATGGAGTGGTTGATGTGCCCGCCGAGGTTGAAGGCGAGATCCTTCTGCAGCTTGTTCACGGTGCCGAACTCGCCGGCGTCACGCGCCTCGGCCAGCTGGGCGAGCGCCGTGTTGGCGCCCGTGACGTAGGCCTGGTGGTGCTTGCTGTGGTGCAGCTCCATGATCCGGCCGCTGATGGCCGGCTCGAGTGCCGCGTAGTCGTAGCCGAGTTCCGGCAGTGTGTAGAGAGACATTGCTTCCTTTCGATGGGTGTTGCTCGCCCCGTGGGTGGGTCAACGCGCTCTGGCCGGCGCGGTCGAGTGCCAGCGATGGGCCACGGTGGATCAGTTCAGGATGCTGTGCTGCTGCAGCCCGTGGAACGCTCGGTCGTGGTAGACCAACGGGCTGCCGTCAACGCCCTCGTCGATCTCGAGCACCTCGGCGATCACGAGCGTCGAGGCACCGACCGCGACCGTGTCCGCGATCCGACAGCGCAGCATCATCGCCGCGTCCGGGAGCAGCGGCTCCCCCGTCGCCCTGGTGGTCCAGCCCTGTTCGCTGACGAAGCGCGGCGCACCGCTCTGTGCGAATGAGCGCGCGATGTCGACGTTCTCGGAGCGCAGCAGGTGCACGACGCACGTTGCCGCCGCCAACACCTGGCCGGCGGAGCCCGCCGTCGTCGTCACGGAGAACACGAGGACCGGCGGTTCGGCCGAGACGGAGGAGACGCTCGATGCGGTCAGACCGACCGGCCCGTTCGGACCCTCCGCGGTGATCACCGCGACACCGGCCGGATGCCGGCGGAACGCCGCCTTGAACTGATCGATCATCGCGGCGGCTGGGTCCTCTGACATTGTTCTCCTGTTCGCGCGCCGCGCAGCGTTTCGCCCGGCGCCTTCGCAACGCTAACATCTCAAGTGAACTTGAGATCAAGGAGCCCCTGCCGTGACGGACACCCCCACCTCAGCCGACCTCCTGCCCATCGGGCAGATCGCACGACGGGCCGGGGTTCCGGTGTCAACGGTGCGCTACTACGAGTCGATCGGACTCCTGCCCGCGGTGCGCTCGGCCGGCAACACACGCCAGTTCCCGCGGCACGTGCTGCGCCGCATCGCCTTCATCCAGGTGTCGGTGCGCTACGGGGTCACACTCGGCGAGGTCGCCGAACTCCTCGCGACGCTGCCGAGCGACCACCCGCCGACCCGGGCCGACTGGGCGCGCATCTCGGCTGCGTGGTCTGAGCACCTCGCCCGCCAGCAGGCGATTCTGGCGCGCATGCAGGAGGAGCTGACCGGCTGCATCGGATGCGGCTGCCTCTCGCAGACGCGCTGCGCCGTCGTCAATTCCCGCGACAGGCTCGGCGACGACGGCCCGGGGCCCCGGCGCGTGCTCGGCGGCGCCGAGGCCTAGGCCACCGGCCCTCCGCCGAACCACTCCAGTGCGGCAGCGGTCAGCGCGGTCACACCGGTGGAGAGCGTCGGTTCGATCACCGGCCCGAACAGCGGCGAGTGATTCGACGGCACGTCTTCCGGCATCCGCCCCGTACGCATGAAGTCGGCGAAGAGGGCCGGCTCGAATCCACCGAGGAACCAGTAGACGAGCGGCACCCCCGCCGCGCTCGCGAGCACGCCGACGTCTTCGCTGCCGGAGACCATGCCCGGGTCGATCACGCGATCCTCTCCGAGGGCGCGGCGGAGGGCGGCCGCGGTGCGCTCGGTCGCCTGCGCGTCGTTGACGGTCAACGGGAAGTGCTCCTCGAACAGGATCTCGGGCTCGCGGGTGGCGCCGGATGCCGCGGCTTCCGCCTTCGCCATCCTCTCGATCGCGGTGATCACCTTCCCGCGCACGGCGTCGTCGAAGGTGCGCACGCTGAGACCGAGGCTCGCCTCGGACGGGATGATGTTGTTCTTGGTTCCGGCGTGCAGCTGGCCGACGGTCAGCACGGCGGCATCGTTCGGTGCGATCTCGCGCGAGACCACGCTCTGCAGGCGCACGGTCAGCGACGCGGCCATGAGAACGGGGTCGATCGTGGTCTCCGGCCGGGAGCCGTGGCCGCCCTCGCCGTGCAGGCGCACGGTGATCGAGTCGGCCGCAGCCATCGCCACGCCGGCATGGACGCCGACCCAGCCGGCTGGGAACGGCGCGACGTGCTGGCCGAGCACCACGTCCGGGCGCGGGATGCGCTCGAACAGGGGGTCGTCGACCATGGCCTGGGCGCCGCCGCCCCACTCCTCTGCCGGCTGGAACACGGCCACGAGCGTTCCGCTCCACTCCGCGCGCCGGGCGACGAGCTGCTCGACCGCTCCGAGCAGACAGGTGACGTGGACGTCGTGCCCGCAGGCGTGCATGACCGGGACGTCGTTGCCGTCGGCATCCGTGCCGCGCGCCGTGCTGGCGTAGTCGAGGCCGGTCTGTTCGAGCACGGGCAGGCCATCCATGTCGGCCCGCACCAGCACGGTGCTGCCGACGCCGTTCTCGAGCACGCCGACGACGCCGGTCTGGCCGATGCCCGTGGTCACGGCGAGGCCGAGGGAGCCGAGGCGCTCGGCGACGATGCCTGCCGTGCGGTGCTCCTGGAAGGAGAGCTCGGGGTTCGCGTGCAGATCGCGGTAGATCGCGGCGAGGTCGAGGGGGCTGGCGGCTGCGGCGTCGGTGCTCATGCCCGTCAGCCTATTGGGCAGAGCTCACCCTCGTGCCACCGCCGATCGTGTGCCCGTCACGGCCCGGTCGCCGTGCGCTCGGCCGGAGTTTCGGGCGCCGCGCCGGTGCGGGCGGTCGCGTCGGCGGCGTGTCGACCGGATCTCCGGCCGACGGTACACAGCCCGGGCCGGGTCCCGGCCGGGTCTCAGTCGGAGTGAGGGGGCGCGGCGGTGGTGTTGCCCTGGTGGAACACGCTGCTGAAGCAGCGACCGTGCGGGTGCTCACCGGCCAGCATCTGCACCAGCGCCTCGCCGGCCGCGCGCCCCTTGGCCGCTGACGGCTGCACGAGGGTCGTCAGGTCGTATGGCGCGAGGCCGTCGACCTGCACGCCGTCGAAGCCGAGCACGCTGACGTCGCCGGGAACGCTGAGGCCGAGTTCCTCCGCCGCCCTGATCACTCCGGCCGCGAGTAGATCACTCTGGGCGATCACCGCGGTCGGCCGCGTCTCGGGGTCGGCCAGGAGGCTGAGCGCAGCCAGCCGCCCCGCCTCGACGTCGCTCGCGGTCGCAACCACTCCCCCGATTTCGGGGAAGACGGCTCGCGCACCAGCGATGCGCTCGCTCGTCGTGGCTGAGGTGCTCGCGGCCTCCCGCTCCGGGGTGAGGGGCCCGCCGAGACGGTCGGGGTCCAGGGGCAGCGTCACCAGCGCGACCCGGCTGTGGCCGAGGGCGCGCAGGTGCTCTGCGCCGCGGCGCGTTGCATCTTCGTTGTCGATCGAGATCTCGATGATGTCCTCGCCTGCGTGCCCCTCGATGGCGACCATCGGGATGCCGCGCTGGCGCAGTTGCGCGACGGAGTGGGCGAGCCGCGGGCTGCAACCGATCAGCGCGACCGCGTCGACGGGGGCGTTGCCGACGTTCACGGCACCGTCGCCGGTGTCGGTCAGCAGCAGCAGGCCGGCGCCGATCGACGCGATGCCGTCGGAGATGCCGTCGAGCATCTGGATCTTCACCGGGTCGAGGAAGGCCGCGCGCACCCGCTCCTCGAGCACGACGCCGACGATGCCGGAGCGGCCGCGGCGCAGCGACTGGGCGCGGGGATCCGGGCCGGCGTAGTTGAGTTGGCGTGCAGATTCCAGCACGCGTTCCCGTGTGGACTCCGACACCGGGCCGGAGCCGCTGAAGGCGAGCGATGCGGTCGACGGCGAGACGCCGGCGTGGGCCGCGACGTCGGCGAGGGTCGGCCGGGGATGGGGTGCCGCGGCATCCGTCATCTCGTCGCTCCTCCGCGCTCTGTGCCAACAAGACGTGGCCGCACCGGGCAAGACGCGCTTGACCGGCTTCCGCCCACCTCGGTAGTTTAGACGGATCGAATCGATTCGATACGATGGATCTCAGGCGCGAACGACACCGCCTCCACCACCGAGCATCGGGAACGCATGTCAGAGTCGACCTCACCATCCACCACGACACCGTCGGCGGTCGTGCCCGCGACTCAGCGCCGCGGCCTCGGGGCCTGGCGCAACGCCGTGTTCACGATCTTCTTCCTCAGCGGCCTCAGCGTCGCCAGCTGGGTCGCCCGCATCCCCGCCGTGCGCGACGATCTGGAGATCTCGCTCGACACCGTCGGTCTCGTGATCCTCGGCATGTCGGTCGGCTCGATCATCGGCCTCACCTGCTCCGCTGCCATCCTGGCCCGCTTCGGTGCGCGCATCGGCATGATCTTCAGCCTCTGCCTCGTCGCCGGTGGCCTCGTCTTCATCGGGCTCGGCAGCAGCGTGTTCGGTGTGCTGCCGGTGATCGTGATCGGCATGGCGATCTTCGGATTCGGCAACGGCGCCGTCGACGTGATGATGAACGTCGAGGGCGCGGCAGCCGAGCGTGAGATCGGCAAGACGCTGATGCCGCTCATGCACGCCTTCTTCAGCTTCGGAACCATGGCGGGCGCGGCGCTCGGCGCCGGCGCATCGGCCATGCACCTGCCGGTCGCGGCCCACCTTGCCGCCATCGCGCTGCTCATCGTCGTCGCGGTGTTCATCACCGTGCGCTTCATCCCGATCCGCGAGTCGGTCGGCGACGACCCGCACACGGCGGCGCCGCGCCAGCCATGGGTCGCCCGCCTCCGCGAGAACCTCGCCGTCTTCGCCGACACCCGTCTGCTCCTCATCGGCGTCATCGTGCTCGGCACCTCCTTCGCCGAGGGCTCAGCAAACGACTGGATCGCCCTCGCCGTCGTCGACGGCCACGGCTTCGACAACACGACGGGCGCCATCGTCTTCGGTGTGTTCGTGACCGCGATGACCGTCGCCCGCGTCGCCGGCGGCCCAATCCTCGACCGCTTCAGCCGGGTTCCCGTGTTGCGCGTCTGCGCCGCGCTCGGCATCGCCGGCCTCTCGCTGTTCATCTTCGGCGGCGGCAGCCTGCCCGTCGTCATCGTCGCCACCGTGTTGTGGGGGCTCGGCTGTGCGCTCGGCTTCCCCGTCGGCATGTCGGCGGCCGCGGATGACGAGAAGCACGCCGCGGCCCGCGTGAGCGCCGTCGCGATCATCGGCTACTGCGCGTTCCTGGCCGGCCCGCCGCTGCTCGGCTTCCTCGGCCAGCAGTTCGGCATCCTGAACGCCCTGATCGTGCTGCTCGGCCTGCTCGTGCTCGCCGGGCTCTGCGCTCCGGCGGCCCGCGAGACGTCGCGCCGCATTCCCGCCAACTAACGGCAACCCGAGCGGATCCCATGCAGCCAGTGCACGGTCGGCGCACAGCCGGGGCGGCATCCGCCAGCGTCTAAACTCGTACGGTGCGCCTTGTCATTGCTACCTGTTCCGTCGATTACGCCGGCCGCCTCGCCGCCCACCTGCCGCTGGCGAAGCGCCTGCTGATGGTCAAGGCCGACGGCAGCCTGCTCGTGCACTCCGACGGGGGCAGCTACAAGCCGCTCAACTGGATGAGCCCGCCGTGCACCCTCGCGGTCGGCGAGCCGAGCGCGGAGCAGGCCGAGGCCGGCATCACCGAGCTCTGGACCGTGACGCACACGAAGACGGCGGACAAGCTCGTCGTGAGTATCTATGAGGTCGAGCACGACAGTGCCCACCCACTCGGCATCGACCCCGGCCTGCAGAAGGACGGCGTCGAGGCCCACCTGCAGAAGCTCCTGGCCGAGCAGATCGAGTTGCTCGGCGACGGCCACACCCTCGTGCGGCGCGAGTACATGACGGCGATCGGGCCGGTCGACATCCTGGCGAAGGATGCCGCGGGCGGCTCCGTCGCCGTCGAGCTCAAGCGCCGCGGCGACATCGACGGCGTCGAACAGCTCACCCGCTACCTCGAGCTGATGAACCGCGACCCGCACCTCGCGCCGGTGCACGGGGTGTTCGCGGCGCAGGAGATCAAGCCGCAGGCACGCACCCTGGCCGAGGACCGCGGCATCCGCTGCCTGGTGCTCGACTACGACGCGATGCGCGGCCTCGACGACGGCCACCACCGCCTGTTCTGAGTGCACTCCGGGCGACACCCCGGCGCGAAACCCAAGCGAAAGCGGAGTTTCACAGGCGGGGAACCTAGGATGGCTCGGTGAGTACCCCGACTTTGACCACCGCGACCGCGCTGTGGTCCGCCATTCTCTTCGACCTTGACGGCACCATCACCGACTCGGCTCCCGGCATCACAGCATCCCTCGCGCGCACCTTTGAGACGCTCGGACGCCCCGTCCCAGATGCCGCAGAACTGCTGGCATACGTCGGCCCGCCCCTGCTCGACTCCTTCCGTGAGCGCGCCGGCATGAGCGAGGAGCAGGCCTGGGAGGCGATCAACGCCTACCGCGCCGACTACAACGGCTCCGCCATCGACACCGCGGTCTACCCCGGCGTCGCCGGCCTGCTCGAGCGCATCCACGCTGCCGGCGTTCCGTTGGCGCTGGCCACGAGCAAGCCGGAGTCCGTTGCCGTGCGCATCCTCGAGAACTTCGGCCTCGACCGCTACTTCACCGTGATCTGCGGCGCGACCGACGACGAGAGCCGCAGCGCGAAGGCCGACGTCGTCGCCGAGGCGATCCGTCGCCTCAGCGCGCAGGGTGTCGACGTCAGCCGCACCGTCATGATCGGCGACCGCAGTTACGACGCCGTCGGCGCCGCGGCCAACGGCATTCCCACGATCCTCGTCGAGTGGGGCTACGGCTCCCCCGCCGAGGCCGTCGACGCCATCGGTACCGTGTACTCGACCGACCAACTCGCGAAGAAGCTCCTCGGCTGACCACGCCCCACCCCGACGACGGAGTTCCCGACGATGCGAACCCAGACGACCCATGAGCGCGAGCTCACCGCGCCCGTCGCGCTCTGCCTGCCGAACGGCCGCCTGAACCCCGCGGCGGTCGGCTGGGCGCGGCATCCGCTGGTCGGCACCGACGGCATCGGCCACGGCGGCTTCGGCTGGGGGCGTAACAAGCGCTGGGAGTACTGGGCGGTCACCACGCCGACGCACATCGTCGGCATCACGGTGTCAAGCCTCGACTACGCGAGCCTGCACCAGCTCTGGGTCAAGGATCGCCGAAGCGGCGAGGAGATCGACCTCGTCGCGATCAGCCCGCTGAGCGGCAGCGCGACCCTGCCCGGCACCCTCGGCGCCGGCTCCGCCCGCACCCGCACGAAGAATCTGAACATCGACATCGACGAGCTCGGCGGGGCGGATGCCGGCTCCCCCGGCACCCGACTGCGCGCCGTCTCGCCCCGGGTCACCATCGACGTGCTCGCCGAGCGACCTCCCGGCCACGAGGCCATGGGCGTCGTCGTGCCGTGGAACGACCGCCTGTTCCAGTACACGGTCAAGGACGTCGCCCGGCCGGCCGGGGGCACGATCACGATCGACGGCGTGAGCCACCGACTGCCGCGTGGCCAATCCTGGGCGGTGCTCGATCACGGCCGAGGACGCTGGCCGTATTCGATGACGTGGAACTGGGGAGCGGCATCCGGCATCGTCGACGGACGCACGATCGGGCTGCAGCTCGGCGGCAAGTGGACGGCGGGAACGGGCTCGACCGAAAACGCGCTCTCGGTCGACGGGCGCATCACCAAGTACGGAGACGAGCTGGACTGGGAGTACGTGCAGGGCGACTTCCTCGCGCCGTGGCGGATCCGCGGCGAATGTCTCGACCTCGTCTTCACGCCGGAGTTCGACCGCTCCTCGCAGACGAACATGCTCGTGATCGGCTCGGAGACGCACCAGTGCTTCGGCACATACTCGGGCACCGCGATCGATGAGAACGGGACGACGCTGCGGATCGACGGCCTCTTCGGCTGGGCCGAGCACGTGCACAACCGCTGGTAGGCGCAACGGCCGCGTGATCGGTCGCGACGGTGTGCGTGCGCACCCACCGCGAGACGACCGCGGACCGCTCAGCCGACTGCGGCGGTCGCCGTCTCAATCAGCGCGGCGGCCTCGCGGGGGTTCACCCGGCTGAGCAGGAGTGAACTCGCGGTGATCGCGACGAAGAGCCGGGCGCGCCGCTCGACCTCGTGCGCGGGTGCGCCGGCATCCGCCCGCCCCAGCACCGTCTCGAACGTCTGCTGAAGCGCCGCCCGATAGTCGTCGACCACCGCGCGCTGCCGCTCGTCCCGCCCGGCGATCCCGCTGGCACTGTTCAGCAACAGACAGCCGCGGCGGGGCGAGCTCGCCGGGGTCGTCGTGATGAACGCCGACAGCGTCGCCCAGTAGTCACGCAGCGCGGCCACGGGGTCGTCAGCGCCACGCAGCCGGGCGAGCCGCGGGGCGATGACGGTGTCGAGATAGTCTGCGACCGCGGCGTCGTAGAGCCCGCGCTTGCTCTCGAAGGTGCGATAGAGGCTGGACCGGTTGAGCCCGGTCGCCTGCTCCAGGTCGGCCAGCGAGGCGGCCTCGAAGCCCTTGTCCCAGAAGACATCGCGTGCGGCGGCGACGGCCGTCGCGGTGTCAAAGGCCTGTGTGCGCCCCATGCGCCCTCCCGTGTTCACGATCGACAGTTGCGAACCGATCGTTTCCATTCTATAGTGAACCGATCGGTACACAATAATACCAGCCGACGCCCGGGCGGTGATCCCGCCCGCTTCCGTCAGAAAGCAGTTGAGCCATGCTCGCCCTGAGCCTCGTCTTCCTCGGCATCGCGGCCGTTATCCACGTCTACATCTTCGTTCTCGAATCCCTGCGCTGGACGGCGCCATCGACGCGCAAGACCTTCGGAACGAGTGAGGCGGATGCCGAGACGACCAAGCCCCTCGCCTTCAACCAGGGCTTCTACAACCTGTTCCTGGCGATCACCGTCGGCGTGGGCATCGCGATGGCCGGAAACGGCGCGCTCGCGCCCGGAGCCGCCCTCCTGTTCGCGGGAGCCGGATCGATGGTCGCAGCCGGACTCGTCTTGCTGATCTCGGATCGCCGCAAGGCGCGTGCGGCGATCGTGCAGCTGGCCGCCCCGGCCATCGGCCTGATCCTGTTGCTGATCACGCTGCTCGGCTGACGCGCACCAGCCGCCAAGGCTGCCCTGCTGCTGCCGCTAGGAGACGATGCCGGGCGTCGTCGAGACCACGGCCATGATCACGTTCATCATCTGCGCGAACCAGACGATCACCAGAACGAGCGAGAGCACGCTGACCGCGAGCGTCGCCCACATCGGGGCGAAACCCCTGCCGGCCTGGCGCTTGACGACAATGGAGCGCCCGATCACGTAGACCAGATTGCTCAGAATCGCCCACGCCCAGTGGAAGCGCCGCGGGTAGCCCTGCTGGCCGAGCCAGCGCCAGTCGAGCACGGCGAGCACGATCATCGCCGCCGCGATCACCCAGCTGCCGACGCTGAGCAGCAGGTAGCCGGGGTCGAGCAACATCGAGTTGGCTGCGAGCGGGTCGGTCACCGAGGCGATCATGAAGCCCTCGAAGTCCCAGGCGAAGAGCGTGAACACCGACAGCAGCGGAAGCAGCGTGTACGCCCAGATCAACCAGTTCGCCGTCGGCGTGCCCTCCGGCACCCGACCCTGCGTCATCGTCATGCCGTATGGCTGCGCCGCATACTGCTGCCCGGTGTACGACTGGGCAGCGTAGGGCTGGGCCGCGTAGGACGGCGCAGGCGTCTGTGCCGAGTAGGGCTCCGCGGATGACTGGCCCGTGTAGGACGGAGCGACGAACGGCTGGGCCGCGACCGGCTGCACGGCGGTTGACTGAACAGGGGCCGGCTGAACGGCTGGTGCCATCTCGCCGTACTTCGGCACCGTCGGCATCGCCGCGGCCACCGCGGGGACCGCCGGAGCGACCGGCTGCGGCACGGGAGTGGTGTGATCACTCCACCGGGCGCCATCCCACCAGCGCAACTGCGCGGCATCCTGCGGGTCGGCGTACCAGCCGGCGCTCGGCAAGCCATTCGTGGTCATCGCACGTCTCCGTCCTGCGTGGCTGTGCCGCGCACCATCTCGACCCAGCGGGCGAGGAACGCCGCTCCGGCTTCATCATGAATCAGCTCGCCGGCCGTGAGCACCGGGTATGGCTTCTCGGGCACGCCGTCGGCCGGGCGCACATCGACATGGGCAACAGTATGCCCCTGCTCGTGCAGCCAGTCGGCCATTGCGTAGTCGGTGCGCGAGTCGCCGACCGTGCGCCACTCCACGGGGAGGGCGCCGCCGGGCAGCAGCATCTCGATCGCGCGCATCGCCCCGAGATCCTTGCCGAGTTGAATCGACTCAATGTCCGTGGAGATGATCGTGGAGTCCACGCGGTATCCGACGGTTCCATCGGATGCCGCCGCGTTCACTCCGTTGTGCTCGATGCCGAGATCGTGCAGCCCCATCTCGGCGAACGCGGCCGCGTCGAACTCCTTCTGCTGCTGCAGGTAGTCGGCGCTCTGAACGTGCTTGTGCTGCTCGACCGAGACCATGGCCCGCTTGGTCTGGTCGAAGAACATGTAGTCGGCGAAACGCTCGGCGACGAGCTTCTCGATCGCCTCGCCGTATGCGGTCGGCACGGCGAGCTCGCCCGAGACCTCGATCTCACCGGCGCCGGCAGGCGTGATCGGGAACCACACGGCGCCCTTCTCGCAGACCGCGAAGACGCGGGCGTGCGCGGGAAGCCCCGCGGCGACGAGCGGCGCGACGACCTCCTCGCGCAGGAAGGCGTCGGAACGGCCCGTGTTGAACACGATCGGGATGCCGGCATCCGCCAGCGTCACGAGGTCGCGCGTCACGGACTCGATCGCGATCGAACGCGTGACGGGGCTGGCGATCGGGCCGTCAACGTCGAGGAGCAGGCCGAGCATCGGTACAGAATCACTCATACCTCGACGGTACCGGGCGCCGGGAGCCACCGCGGACAACGCATCCGGACACTGCCCATCCACTCAGAGTGCGGCGAATCGCCGCCGCACTGCGGCGAGGGCCCGCACACGACCGGCAGCGCCGCGCTGGGTCGAGCGTCCGATCGAGAGGTGCCGGAAGCGTCGGATGCCGATGAGCCGGAAGGTACCGCGGCCGAGTATCGCGGTGGCCGGTCGGCCGAACCACCAGCGGTAGAGGGCGTCATCCGTCGTCATCACCGAAACCACGCTCACCCCGCGCAGCCGCGTCAGTCTGCCGTGGAGCGCTCCGCCCAGCCGTGGCTCATCAAAGGCGAAGCCCTTGGAGAGCACGCGGTCGAGAAAGCCCTTGGTGCCCGCCGGCATGGCCATCCACCAGACAGGGAAGACGAAGACGAGGTGGTCTGCGGCGCTCAGCCGCTGCTGCAGGGCCGTCGCGTCCTGGCGCATCTCGCCGCCGGTGCGCCAGGCCCGCAGCTCCGCGGCGGTCATCACCGGGTCGAAGCCCTCTGCGGCAAGGTCGGCGACATCGACGCTGTGGCCGGCGTCGGCGAGCCCGGCGCGCACCTCGGCGAGGGCGGCCGCGGCGAGACTGCGCTGGTGCGGAACGTTGGCGTGCGCTTCCGCGCCGTAGGGGTGGTCGAAGACAACGAGAACGTGCATGATGGCCTTTCAATCGGGTGCGCTCGCGCATCAGTTTCATAAACAACAGTTGCACATGCAACCATACTCGCTAGAATGAGGTCATGGCAGACACACTCGGCAGGATCGGTGATCCGGCGGCGGAGCTCGAGGCCGAAGATCGCGTGATTGCGCTCTGGCTGCAGGCTCGGCACACCGCGGCCGCGATGGAGTCTGCCCTCGACGCCGAGCTGCAACGGGAGCTCGGCGTCCCCCTGACCCGTTACGCGCTGCTCTGCACCATCGATGACCCGGACTGCGCATTCAATCAGCAGGTGATCGCCACCCTGCTCGGCGTGAACAAGAGCAGCGTGAGCCGGCACGTCGACGCCGCGGCGCAGGCCGGGTTCCTCGTCGCCGAGGTGTCGGCGGGCTCGCGTCGCGACAAGAGCGTCCGCCTCACGGCATCCGGTCGGCGGCTCGTCGAGCGGGGGCGCGCCATCGTCGCCGCCCACGCACCGACGCTCTCTCAGCAACGGCTCGACGACGCCATTGCCACGCTCGCGCTCTTCGCCACACAGAGCGAGCACGCGAGGCCGTGATGAAGCGCCTGCTGCGGCCGTTCTGGTGGTGGCTGGACTACGTCTACGCGGGCTGGCAGCAGTGGCGCTCGCTCTTCCGCCGCCGACCGCCGCGCCAGTTCGGTGTTGGTGACCCCGAACTCCCGGCCGTCATCCTCCTGCCCGGCGTCTACGAGACCTGGCTCTTCCTCGAGCCGCTGGCCACCCGCCTGAACAAGCGTGGCCACCGCATCTTCGCCATTCCCGAGCTGTCATTCAACCGGATGCCGGTGCTGCGCTCTGCGGAGGTGGTCGCCGCCGCCATCGGACGGCTCTCCGCCGAGCACGGCATCACGGAGTTCGTGCTGCTTGCGCACAGTAAGGGAGGACTCATCGGCAAGAAACTGATGGTGTCTGAGCACCCCGGTCTCCTCGGCATGGTCGCGATCTCGACGCCGTTCAACGGCTCCAGCTACGCGCAATATCTGCCGACATCCACATTGCGCGCCTTCTCCCCGAACGACGAGGTGCTCAAGGAACTGCTCACCCAGCTGCATGCGAACACGAACATCGTCTCGATCTACGCCGAATTCGATCCGCACATTCCGGGCAAGAGCGCCATCGTAGGCGGGCAGAACATCGAGCTGCCGATCAACGGTCACTTCCTGCTGCTCGGCAACGGGCTGCTTGGCGACACCGTCGAGACCGCGATCGGCGCCATCCAAGGGACCGCCGCATCGAACCCGTAGAAAACACAGAAGGCCCCCGATTCCTCGGGGGCCTTCTGTGTCTGAGTCCTTTGGCAACGAACTCAATTCGCGTGCGCGAGGGGGGACTTGAACCCCCACGCCCTTTCGAGCACTGGCACCTGAAGCCAGCGCGTCTGCCAATTCCGCCACTCGCGCGAACTTGACGAGATTAGCATCTTCGCGACACGAGCACCATTTGAGTGATCCGATGGGAGTGTCGGAGAGCCTGAAAAGGTGCGATCGGCCGACAGACCTGTCATCCTCAAGGGCGAGTTTCGACCGGCTCTCGCCCGAGAACTAGCGGGCGAGTGCGCAGAAGTACGCGTACAAGGGCGGGTTCCCAGCGGGCCCGACTAACATTTGATAGTCATCAGAACCGGAAAGCGGGAGAGCTAGTGGGCTTACTGGACAACTTCGAGAAGGGTCTCGAGCGTGCCGTCAACGGCGCCTTTGCGAAGACGTTTCGCTCGGGGCTGCAGCCGGTTGAGATCACCTCCGCCCTGCGCAGGGAGCTCGACACGAAGGCTGCCGTCGTTTCGCGCGACCGCGTGCTCGTCCCCAACAAGTTCGTCGTGCGCATGAATGCCGACGACTACAGCCGCATGCGCGCGCTCGGCCCCGCCCTCACCGACGAGCTCGCCCAACTCGTGCAACGGCACGCGGCGAGCCAGGGCTTCCAGTTCGCCGGGGCACTCAGCATCGAGCTGCAGAGCGACCCGGCGCTCAGCCTCGGCATCGTGCAGGTCGATTCCAGCAACGTCAAGGGCGATGTCGCCTGGGCCCCCGTCGTCGACATCAACGGCAAGCGTTACCCATTGCTGCATGCGCGCACCGTCATCGGCCGCGGCAGCGATGCAGACATCACCGTCGAGGACACCGGCACGAGCCGACGCCACGTCGAGATCCTCTGGGACGGCAGGCGCGCGAAGGTGCGCGACCTCGGGTCCACGAACGGCTCGAAGCTCAACGGTTCGCCGGTCACGGAGGCCGTGCTCGAGCCGGAATCCGTCATCACCATCGGCCGCACCAACATCACCTTCCGGGTGCTCGCCCAGGCGGCGCCCAGCGCGCGGCAGCCGGAGAGCTTCGGCGATGCGACGCAGCGTCACGACATGGATGGATTCTGGGGGCCCCGTGACCAGTGAGCTCACCCTGCTGGTGTTGCGGCTCGGCTTCCTGCTGCTGCTCTGGCTCTTCGTCTTCGCCATCGTCTATGCGCTGCGCTCCGATCTGTTCGGCCAGCGGGTGCGCAAACTTCAGCCGACATCGGATGCCGCGAGCCCGGCGATCTCACCAGGCTCAACCGGGGGCAACTCCAGCGGCCGCGGCAACCCGAGCGCCGGCAACGGCCCCACCGGCGCCATGCCCTCCCCCGGTGCCGCTGCCGCGGCTCCCCTGTTCGCGGCCCACGCCCCGGTTTCGGCGGCCTCCGCAGCCGAGCCGAACGCACTTGCACCGAACTTCGGCCGCGAGACCGCCACGGCCCAGACCGCTCAGCGCCTCGTCATCACCTCCGGTGCCAAGGCCGGAGCCGAGTTCCCGCTCGGTCGCGACGAGATCACGATCGGCCGCTCGAGCGACTCGGCCATCGTCATCCGCGACGATTACACCTCCACCCACCACGCGCGCCTCATGCTGTGGAACGACCAGTGGATGCTGCAAGACCTCGACTCGACCAACGGCACCTTCCTCGACGGCGTCCGCGTCGCCGTGCCCACGCCGATTCCGTTGAACACCCCTGTCAAGATCGGTTCCACGAGCTTCGAGCTGCGACGGTAGGCGCATGGCGAGAGTCTCTGACAGCGCGGCGGTCTCACACGTCGGACGCATCCGTTCGAACAACCAGGACTCCGGCCTCGCCGGCATCGGGCTGTTCGTCGTCGCCGACGGCATGGGTGGCCACGCGGGCGGAGACGTCGCATCCGCGATCGCGATCACGCGCATGGCGGAGGCCGACCAGGTCTACTCGACTCCCCAAGAGGCCGAGTTCGCGCTGCAGGCTGCCCTCGTAGCCGCCAACGCCCTGCTGGCCGAGACCGTCTTCGAACACACCGAGCTGACCGGCATGGGCACGACGGTCAGCGCGCTGGCCGTGCTCGGCGACGAGGTGGCGATCGCCCACATCGGCGACTCCCGCATCTACCTCTACCGCGACGGCGACGTCTCGCAGATCACGATCGACCACACCTTCGTGCAGCGCCTCGTCGACAGCGGGCGCATCACAGAGGAAGAGGCGGCGGTGCATCCCCGCCGCAGCGTGCTCATGCGCGTGCTCGGCGACGTCGACTCGGCCCCGGAGATCGACACCTCCATCTTGGCCACGCGCCCGGGCGACCGCTGGCTGATCTGCTCCGACGGCCTGAGCGGGGTCGTCTCACTCGACCAGATCCGGGCCGAGTTCGCGATGGGCGGCCGCGCGCACGATCTGGCCCAGCGCCTGGTCAAGGACAGCCTGGATGCCGGCGCGCCGGACAACGTGACCGTTGTCATCGTCGACATCGGCGAGACCGCGCCGCTCCGCACGGACCCACTGATCGTCGGCTCCGCCGCGTCCCCCCTCAGCTTCGCTGCCCCAGAGCCGCAGCGTGTCCGCTCGATGCGCCTGCCGCCATTCCGCCTGCACCCCGTGCGCGAGAGCCACTTCGAGCCGGACTCCCAGGACTATCTCGACGAGCTCATCGAAGAGGACCGCCGCCGCGTCACCCGCCGCAGGGTCGTCTGGCTCGCGTCCATCATCGCGCTCGTCGTCGCCATCGTGCTCGCCTGCGTCGTGGCGTACCAGTGGACCCAGACCCGCTACTTCGTCGGAAGCGAGAGCGGCACCGTCGCCATCTACCGCGGCGTGCAGCAGACCCTCGGCCCGATAGCACTCAGCGAGGTCTACAAGAAGACCGACATCGCCCTCGCCGATCTCAAGCCCTATGACCAGAAGATCGTCGAAGCCACGATCAGCGCCGGTTCGCTGAGCGAGGCACGAGAGATCGTCACCCGACTGGAGGCCAGTCGTGTCCCGGAATAACGCACGCACGGCGGATGCCGCCGGGCGCCAGACGCGCAGCTCCACCAACACGGGAAGCGTCCGTCGCATCCGCATCCCGCAGAAGCTGCGCAACCTCGAGCTCATGCTGCTCATCTTCGCCTGCGCGATCAACGCCATCGCCATCGTGCTCGTGCAGCTCGGCGAACTCGGCACGCTCGACACGACCCTCGTCGTGCTCGGCGCCGGGCTCTCGTTGCTCGTCTTCGGCATGCACGTGGCGATGCGCTTCATCGCCCGCGACGCCGACCCGTTCATCCTGCCGATCGCCACCGTGCTCAATGGCCTCGGCATCGCGATGATCTACCGCGTCGACCTGCTCCTCGGCGACACCGGCTGGGACAGCGCGGCCGTGCGCCAGATCGTGTGGAGCGCGATGGCGATCATCGCCGCACTCGTGGTCATCCTCGTCATCCGCAACCACCGCGTGCTCTTCCGCTACACCTACGTCGCCGGCTTCGTGGCCGTCATCCTGTTGCTGCTCCCGCTCGTGCCCGGCCTCGGCCGCGAGGTCAACGGCGCCCGCGTCTGGATCGGCATCGGCGACTTCGCCACCTTCCAGCCCGGCGAGATCGCGAAGATCGCCCTGGCCGTGTTCTTCGCCGGGTACCTGGTGCGCAACCGCGACAGCCTCTCGATGGTCGGAACCAAGTTCCTCGGCATGCGGATGCCGCGCATGCGCGATCTCGGGCCACTGATCGTGGTCTGGGCCCTCTCGATGTCGGTCATCGTCTTCCAGCGCGATCTCGGCACCGCGTTGCTCTACTTCGGCCTGTTCCTCGTGATGCTCTACGTCGCCACCGCGCGACTCAGCTGGGTGCTGATCGGCCTCAGCCTGTTCCTCGGCGGCGCCCTGATCGCCAGCCAGACGCTCGACTACGTCAACGGCCGCTTCAACAACTGGCTCGACGCCTTCAACCCGGCCGTCTATGAGGCGGCCGGCGGCAGCTACCAGCTTGTGCAGGGTCTCTTCGGCCTCGCCAACGGCGGGCTACTCGGCACCGGGCTCGGGCAGGGGCGACCAGACCTCACACCCGTTCCGCAGAGTGACTACATCATCGCCAGCCTCGGCGAGGAGCTCGGTCTGGCCGGCATCTTCGCCATCCTCTCTCTGTACATGCTCTTCGTCGCTCGCGGATTCCGCATCGGATTCGCCGGACAGGACGACTTCGGCAAGCTGCTCGGCGTCGGCCTGGCCTTCGTGGTCGCCCTGCAGGTGTTCATCGTGATCGGCGGCGTCACCCGCGTCATCCCGCTCACCGGTCTGACGACCCCGTTCCTCGCCGCCGGTGGTTCATCGCTTGTGGCCAACTGGATCATCGCGGCGCTCCTGCTCAGACTCTCCGACACCGTGCGCAATCAACCGCGTCTGGTGGTGAACGAATGAACCGCGAACTCAAGCGCGTGAGCATCGTCGTCTTCGTCATGTTCATGGCCCTGTTCAGCTCGACGACGATCATCCAGGTGATCCAGTCCGACAACCTGCGCAATGACGCCCGGAACACGCGCACGCTCTACGACAGCTACGAGGTCGAGCGCGGCCCGATCCTTGCCGGCGGTGCTCCGATCGCCGAGTCCGTGCCGAGCGACGACAACTACAAGTTCCAGCGGGTCTATAGCAACGGAGTGCTCTACGCACCGATCACCGGCTTCTTCCCCGTCAACGGTGAGCCGACGGCCCTCGAGGGCAAGCTGAACAGCTACCTCAGCGGCACCGCGAACGCACAGTTCCTCGACTCCCTCGAACGACTCTTCACCGGGCAGGGACGCAAGGGTGCATCCGTCTCGGTCACCATCGACCCCGTCGCCCAGCAGGCGGCATGGGATGCCCTCGGCGACTACACCGGTTCCGTCGTCGTGACACAGCCCAAGACCGGCCGCGTCATCGCGATGGTCTCCAAGCCGAGCTTCGACCCCAATGCGCTCGCGGTGCACGACAGTGAGATCGTCGACCAGAACTACGAGGCGCTGCTGGCCGATCCCGGCGACCCGCTCATCAACCGAGCGATCGGCGGCGACATGAACCCTCCCGGTTCCGTCTTCAAACTCGTCGTCGTCGCGGCGGCGCTCGAATCCGGCGAGTACACGCCCGAGAGCGAGTTCCCCAACCCTCCGACGTTCCAGCTCCCAGGCACGGACACGATCATCCGCAACAGCGGCGGGGACGACTGCGGTGGCGGAGAGACCGTGACCATCGCGACGGCGCTGCGCCTCAGCTGCAACGTGCCGATGGCCGAGCTCGGTCTCGCCCTCGGCGATGCCGCAATCCGCGAGCAGGCAGAGAAGTTCGGTTTCAATTCCGAGTTCGAGATCCCCCTGGATGTCGAGGCCAGCGTCTACCCGCGCGTGCTCGACGATGCCCAGACCGCCATGACCGCGTACGGCCAGTACGAGGTCCGCGCGACCCCGCTGCAGATGGCCATGGTCTCCGCGGCGATCGCCAACGGCGGCATGGTCATGAATCCGAACATGGTCGAGGCGATCACGGCCCCGAACCTCAGCCCGCTCGAGAGCTTCGAGCCGAGCGAGTATCAGCGCGCCATCAGCCAAGAAACCGCCGCGACGATGACCGAAATGATGGTCAACGGAGTCGAAAACGGTGCCGCGAGTAATGCAAGAATAGACGGGGTCAGTGTTGCCGGTAAGACGGGTACGGCAGAGAACGACGGAGATGCTCCGTACACTCTCTGGTTTACCGGATTTGCCCCCGCAGACGACCCAGAATATGCAATCACCGTCCTCATTGAGGATGGCGGGGGAATGGGCCAAACGGGGTACGGCAATCTACTTGCCGCACCGGTCGCACAACAGGTACTAGAGGCGGTGCTGAATAAATGAGGCCAACTACAGGGCTCACCTTCGGGGGACGATACGAACTCCTTTCGCGAATCGCGATCGGCGGAATGGGCGAGGTGTGGCAAGCCACAGACCTCGTCATCGGTCGTCAGGTTGCCATCAAGATCCTGAAGGACGAGTACCTCGGTGACCCGGGCTTCCTTGAGCGTTTCCGCGCCGAGGCCCGTCACGCCGCGCTCGTCAACCACGAGGGCATCGCCAACGTCTTCGACTACGGCGAGGAGGAGGGCAGCGCCTACCTCGTGATGGAGCTCGTGCCCGGCGAGGCGCTCTCCACGATTCTCGAGCGCGATCACGTGCTCTCCAGCGACAAGGTGCTCGACATCGTCGCCCAGACGGCGTCTGCACTGCACGCCGCGCACGCCGCCGGCCTCGTCCACCGCGACATCAAGCCCGGCAACCTGCTGATCACACCGGACGGCCGCGTCAAGATCACCGACTTCGGCATCGCCCGCATCGCCGACCAGGTTCCGTTGACCGCCACCGGCCAGGTGATGGGCACCGTTCAGTACCTCTCGCCCGAGCAGGCCTCCGGCCACCCGGCGTCACCGACCACCGACATCTACTCGCTCGGCATCGTCGCCTACGAGGCCCTCGCCGGTCGCCGCCCCTTCACGGGCGAGTCCCAGGTGGCCATCGCGATGGCGCAGATCAACGAGGCGCCGCCAGAGCTGCCTGTCACGATCTCCGAGCCCGTGCGCAACCTGGTCTTCGCGTGCATCGCCAAGAACCCGGCGGACCGCCCGGCCTCTGCCGCACACCTCGCCCGGGCCGCCACGGCGCTCCGCCGCGGCGACGTGCAGGCTGCCGCGGCATCCGTGCCCGCCATTCTCGGCGGAGCGAGTGCGGACACCGCTGCGACGATGCTCTTCCCCGCCCAGGGTGCTCCGACGGTTGCGACGACGGTGCTGCCGGCGACCGAGGGCATCGCGGGCTCGATGACGCGCGCCGACACGGTCGCGGCCGAGAAGAAGAAGCGCAGCCCATGGACGTGGCCGCTGATCGCTCTCATCGCCCTGCTCGCGATCGTGTTGATCGGTGCCGTCTTCGCCCTGACGAACCAGGGCTCCCCGACACCGGAGAAGACCACGACGCCGCCGGCAACCTCGAGCACGCCGACGCCGAAGCCGACGGAGACCACGCCGCCGGCCCCGACGACGGCCGCGATCGTCGAGACCGACTTCATCGGCCTCACCGCGGATGAGGCCCGGGCCAAGCTCGGCGAGCTCGGCATGACCGCCGACGTCGCCGAAGGCAACGCCGCGACCAACAGCAGCGATGCCGGCAAGGTCTACGCCGTGAACCCGACCGGCAAGAATGTGGCGATCGGCACGACGATCACCGTCACCGTGTGGGCGGCCCCGGCAGAGCTGAGCGCTCCGAGCTCCGCTCCGTCACTGGCAGGCGGCAGCGAGCCGTTCGCCCCCGGCGACGACGTCAAGGTCACCTGGCCGGCACAGAGCTGCCCGGCCGGGCAGACCCTGAGCGGCTACAAGATCGCCGTCACCGGCGAGGGTGCGGCCATCAGCGTTGAGGACACCAGTGCGAACGGTTCGCGTTCGGCGGTCATCACCGCCGGAAGCGCACCATTCTCCGTGATCTTCCAGTACTTCTGCGGAGAGTTCGCCTCTCCGGCCTCGCCTGCCCTTGACGTTGACGTGCAAGAAGCCGAAGAGCCCGAACCTGGGCCAGAAGCCAATCCCTCGACGAATGCACCCGTTACAGAACGTGCTACCAAGGGGTAACGAGGCCCCGGAAATTCGCGGGTAAAATTATCCGCTGTGTGCCGAACCATGAGGGAGATTCGCTGTGTCTGAGGAAGGTCGCCTGATCGCTGGGCGCTACCAGGTTGGCGAACTCATCGGCCGCGGTGGCATGTCTGACGTGCACCGCGGAACGGATTCCCGCCTCGGCCGCACGGTGGCCATCAAGCTGCTGAAGCCCTCGCTGGCCAGCGACCCTGCGTTCCGTACCCGCTTCCGCCAGGAGGCGCAGGCCGCGGCGCGCATGGCCCACCCGACGATCGTGCGCGTGTTCGACGCCGGCGAGGAGACCGTCACCGACGCGAACGGCCACGAGTCGCAGCTGCCGTTCATCGTGATGGAGTACGTCGACGGCACGCTGCTGAAGGATCTGATCAAGCAGGGGCCGCTCTCCTCGACCGAGGCCGTGCGCATCCTCGACGGCGTTCTCACCGCACTCGAGTATTCGCACCGCGCCGGTGTCGTTCACCGCGACATCAAGCCGGGCAACATCATGATCACCCGCAACGGGCAGGTCAAGGTGATGGACTTCGGCATCGCCAGGGCCATCTCCGATTCCTCGACGACCGTTGCGCAGACCACCGCGATCCTCGGCACCGCCTCCTATTTCTCGCCGGAGCAGGCCAAGGGCGAGCTCGTGGACGCGCGCACCGATCTGTACTCAACCGGTGTCGTGCTGTTCGAGATGCTGACGTCACGCCCGCCATTCCGCGGGGACACACCCGTGGCGATCGCCTACCAGCACGTGTCGGAGATCGCACCCAAGCCCAGCAGCTTCAACCACCAGGTCTCGCCGGCGCTCGACGTCGTGGTGGCCAGGGCGATGACGAAGGACCGGGAGCAGCGCTACCAGAGCGCCGCGGAGTTCCGCGCTGACGTCGATCTGGCCGGCGCAGGCCAGGTTCCCATTCACCGGGCATCCGACGCGTCCGCGACGTCGCTCTTCAGCCAGGACCCGCACAGCATCTCGGGCTCCGAGCTCGCGCTCAAGCAACTCGCCGAAGACACCAACATGGTGCGCACGCAGCGCCGCCCTCCGGCACTCTGGATCTGGGCCGGTGTGCTCAGCGTCATCGTGATCGTGATCACCGTGATGTTCTGGGTGCTCAACCTGAATACGGAAACCGAGCTGCCGCCGACCTCACGCGAGGTTCCCGTGCTCACCGGGCTGACTTTTGCCGAGGCCCAGGAGACCCTTGCCGGGCTCGAACTGCAATCCGTCGAGGCGCGCGAGACCAGCACGACCGTTCCCGTCGACCAGGTGACCCGCACCATGCCTGCCGCTGGAGGCATTGTCAGCCCGGACACCATGATCACGGTCTACGTCTCATCGGGCAAGGTGGTGATCCCTGTTCCGGATCTCGCCAACCTCAGCATCGCGGATGCCGAGGCGAAGCTGGCCGAGGTCGGGTTCGTCCTCGGGCTCACGACGACGCAGAACTCGCCGACGATCGCGGCGGACATCGTGCTCGCGACGGACCCAGCGGCCGGCGCATCAGGCCATGAGGGTGACACCGTGAACCTCACCGTGTCGAGCGGTCTCGTGACGCTGCCGGATCTCACCAACCAGACGCTCAGCGCGGCGACGGCGATCCTCGCAGGGCCCGATCTGCAGCTCACCGCAGAGCCCGTCGCCGACCCGGCCTGTGCGGCACAGCCCGGCGATCTGATCACGCACCAGTCACTGGTCGGCGATGTTCCGCAGCACTCAACCGTGCAGCTCAGCTACTGCTCAGGCGACTGAGCCAGCCCAGCCCAGCCCAGCAGCCCAGGCACGATCAGCGCTGTCGCGATCAACTCAGACCTGATCAGCTCAGGCGCACCAGCGGGTTGAGGCCGAGGGCGCGCTCGGCGGCTCCGGCCAGGCCGGCGCTCTCGAGCCAGTTGCCGAGCATGCGGTAGCCGCCTTCGGTCAGAACCGACTCGGGGTGGAACTGCACGCCGTACAGCGGCGCGCTCTCGTGCCGGAGACCCATGATCACGCCACCCTGCGTCCGGGAGGTCACGACGAGCTCGCCGGGAACCGTGGACTCGACGACGGCGAGCGAGTGGTATCTGGTGGCCGTGAACGGCTGCGGAACACCGGCGTAGAAGGCGCTGTCGTCGTGACTGACGAGCGAGGTCTTGCCGTGCATGAGCTCCTCGGCGTTGGTGACGGTCGCCCCGAACGCCTCGGCGATGGCCTGGTGGCCGAGGCACACGCCGAGCAGCGGCTGCCCGGCGGCGAATGCGGCGCGCACGGTCGCGATCGAGACGCCGGCGTCTGCGGGCTTGCCGGGGCCGGGTGAGACCAGCACGGCGTCGAACTCCGCGGCCCGGGCCGCGGCATCCGCGGCCGAGTAATCGTCGTTGCGCACGACGACGGTCTCGGCGCCGAGCTCCTGCAGGTACCCGTTCAGGGTGTAGACAAAGCTGTCGTAGTTGTCGATGACGAGTATGCGAGTCATGTTCCGACCGTTGCTTCCTGGTTGTTGATGAGCGTCTCCACCCACGGGAAGACCCAGGTGGAGAGGGAGTAGAGGACCGCGACCGCGAGCAGCAGCACGAGAATGATGCGTACCCAGATCGGTCCGGGGAGAACCCGCCACAATGCACCGTACATCGGTCAGCCCTCCTGCGCCTGAGCGGCGACTTGTGCGGCAATCTCGGCCGGCGGCCCCGCGCTGAGCGGCTGCCAGCTCTCGAAGACGCCGTAGGCGATGATGCGCTCGTCGGTGGACAGCAACGGATTGCAGCTCGTCAGCGTGATGAGCCGCTCACCGGGAACGACGCCATCCTGGCGCGGAACCGGTGCGAGAACGTCGCCGGCGCTCGGCTGCACGTACTCGAGATTGCGGAACCGGTAGGTGTAGTAGCCGTCGGCCGTCTGCACGTAGATCCCGTCACCGAGCTGGAGCTCGTTGATCAGGTGCATGCCACCGCCCCAGGCGCTGCGGTGCGCGGCCAGCGCCATGTTGCCGACCTCGCCGGGCATCTGGGTGTTCTCGTAGCGGCCGACGCCGAGGTACATGCTGTTCAAGACATCCACGGTCGTGCCCACGGCGATGTTGCGCGCGTACTCCGGCCCGTAGCGCGGAATGTAGAGCACGCCGAGAATCTCGCCGTGCTCGGGAGGCGCGGCGACGGGGGGCTCCCCGTAGTCGACCGGCGTCGCCGGGTCCTCCGGTGCCTGCGGGGTGAGGGGCGCCTCGGCCTGGGCGATCCATTCCTGACTCTGGGATGCCGCAGAGCTCTTCTGTTGATTGGCCATCACCGCGTCATTCCACCACAGCTGCCAGGCGAGGAAGAGCAGCACGAGCACGCCGGCCGTGATGAGCAACTCGCCGAGGACACCGACGACGCTGACGCGCCGCCCGGCGCGACGCCGCGTCGGCGGGGTCGCAGCGTGGGCCTCGGTCATGGCCCAATCCTATTCGAGCCATGACCGGCGCCCCGCTGTGCTCAGCAACTCCGAGGGGATCAGGATAGAATCGCTCGCATGGCACGCACGAAATCATCGAAGCCCGCACCCGTGGTTGACAACCGTTCTGGTGAAGACGCCCCGAACGCGGTGTGGTTCAAGCCCGTGATGTTCGGCTTCATGCTGCTCGGGCTGGTGTGGATCATCGTCTTCTACGTGAGCCAGGGCGCTTGGCCCGTTGCCGCACTCGGTTCGTGGAACATCCTGGTTGGTTTCGGCATCGCCTTCATCGGCTTCCTCATGACAACTCGCTGGCGCTGACGCCACCGCTCATCGACAGTCTGGTCGCCGCCCGTTGGGCGGCGACCATTTTTGTGCCGGCAGCGGGCCGCGGGCGTCGGGGCATGTAACCCCATTAGAAAGTTATCCACAGCCGTTTACCCGTGTGGAAAGTTACATCCGTGTAATTATCCCCAGTGTTAATAACCCTGTGGATAGATTCTGTGGAGAACTCTGTGGAGAGATCGGCGCCCGTCAGAACAGCGGGAAGAAGAAATAGCGCAGGCTGAGGAGCATCAGAACGAGCGAGAACGCCACGAGGAGGACGATCTGCAGCTTCTGCTGATCGCGCTTGCGCGTCTCGACGAAGATCAGTCCGACGATGGCGCCACCGATGAGACCACCGAGGTGTGCCTGCCACGCGATGTTCATACCGGGGATGAACCCGATGACGAGGTTGATGCCGACGAGGACGAGCAACTGCTTGGCGTCGCCGCCGAGCCGACGCTGGATCACGAGGAACGCGCCCATCAGGCCGAAGATGGCACCGGACGCCCCGACGACAGGGGTCAGCGGATCACTCAGCAGCAGAACGCCGACCGATCCGGCGAATCCGCCGATCAGGTAGAGCGCAAGGAAGCGCCAGCGCCCGAGGAGCTGTTCGAGTAGCTGCCCGAAGATCCACAGCGTGTACATGTTCAGCAGCACGTGGAAGATGAAGCCGGTCGAGTGCACGAACATCGCCGTGATCATGCGCCACGGCTCAAACGATCCCGGGTGTGAGTACACGCCGGCGTACCAGAGCGCTCCGGTCACCTGCGCGCCGATGACGGGCAGGACCTGCAGCACGAAGATGAGCAGGGTGATGCCGATGAGGCTGTACGTCACAACGGGCGCGCCCTGCCCCGTCATCCGGGTCAACAGCGCCGACTTGGTGCGTGGCGCCGATGCGCGCTGCTCACTCATGCATTCGGGGCAGGTAACGCCAACTGCCCCGACTGTTTGACAGTCGGGGCAGATGGTACGGCCACAACGCTGACAGAGCACGAAGCTCTGACGCGAGGGGTGCCGGTAGCAATAGTTTGCCGCCGAGTCCGGCACCGAGCTCATGCGAGACCTAGAGCTGCTCGATGGTGATGCTCTCGATGACGACGTCGTCGAGCGGACGGTCGCGGCCGTCAGTCGGAAGCGAGCCGAGCTTGTCGACGATCGCGCGCGAGTCGGCGTCTTCGACGGCACCGAAGATGGAGTGCTTGCCCTGAAGCCAGGTGGTCGGAGCCGTGGTGATGAAGAACTGCGAACCGTTGGTTCCGCGACCACCCTGGATGCCCGCGTTGGCCATGGCCAGCATGTAGGGCTCGGTGAAGTCGAGGTCGGGGCTGATCTCATCGTCGAACTGGTAGCCCGGTCCGCCGATGCCCTGGCCGAGCGGGTCGCCGCCCTGGATCATGAATCCGGGGATGATGCGGTGGAAGACCACACCGTTGTACAGCGGTGCGTTGCTCTTCTCGCCCGTGCTCGGGTGGGTCCATTCCTGCTCACCGGTGGCGAGTCCGACGAAGTTGCGGACGGTCTTCGGGGCATGGTTGCCGAACAAGTTCACCTTGATCGGGCCGTAGTTGGTGTTGAGCGTTGCGACAGCGGTGTGCTTGGACATATCAACATTCTCTCACAGGCATCCAGACGCTCCCGCGATGTTCGCGCGCAACGAACTGCAAACTCTCGCCCCGTTCACAGCCCATTCGGTGGCAAGATGGTAGCTGTTCGCCAGAGACACGATGGAGGGTCCGAATGAGCCTGTCACGAAAGCGTCGCAAAGAACTCGACCACCTGCGCAGTAGCGCCGAAGAATTGTGGGAGCACCAGCAGGCCGTCCTCGACCACGCCAACGGCGTCGCCCGCGAGGCCAGCCGTCAGCTCGGTCACCTCACCCGCGAAGAGGTCGCACCGCGCGTGCGGGAGAGCTACGAGAACTACGTCCGTCCAGGAGTGGACACTGCCCGTGAGATCGCCAAGGGAACCGGCGCGACGATCGAGCGCACCGTCGTCCCCGCACTCGGCAACGCCCTCGGCGCCGTGATGAGCGTCGGCGACGTCGCTCGTGATGCACGGGTGCGCGCAGCCTTCAACCGCATCGCACCGGGGAAGGTCGTCGTTCCGGAGAAGAAGAGCTCCGGCATCGGCGGCACGATTGCCCTCGCGGCGGCCGTTCTGGTCGCAGCAGGCGTCGCCTACGCCGTGTGGCAGACCTTCCGAGCCGATGATGAGCTCTGGGTCGCGGACGACGAGTCCCCCTTCGACGGGTCGCGCGCCTAGTCGAAGACCAGTTGTTCGGCCGTCACCCACGCTGGGTGGCGGCCTTTCTGGTTCCCCGCGCCGAGACCGGCTGTGCTGGCCGCGTCAGTGGACGTCACCGGACGTCAGCGGTCATCTGCGCTCGTCAGAGCTCATCGGGATGCCGTTGGCTGGCTGGCGCTCATTGAGGGCCAGAGCGATGCGCACGAGCTCGACGGTCTTGAGCTCGTCGAGCTCATCGAGCGGAACCCACCGCGCCTCATCGCTGGAACCGTCGAGTTCGTGGGTGATCTCCCCAGAGATGACGTGCGCCCGGTAGAGCACGCGAATCGCATTCAGCGGGTGTGTGGCGCCGGCGAGGCGTGAGCGGGCCGCGATGACGTGGTTGTCGATGCCCAGCAGCACGTCGAGGCCCGCGTGGTAGCCGGTCTCCTCGAAGATCTCGCGCACGGCTGTCTGTGCGGGGTTCTCGCCGCCCTCGAGGCCGCCACCCGGAAGCGTCCACCCGCTCCGCCCATGCTCATTCCAGTGCGCGAGGAGAATGCACCCGTCTCGAATGATCACCCCGTAGGCAGCAACCCTGATGTCCATGCCGCAACACTAGTGCCGCGCACTCCGCGATCGAGGCGTTAATCAGAAGAAGGCCGACTCTCGTCGGCCTTCTTCTTTCAATCTGTAACTGTGGAGCCTGGGAGAATCGAACTCCCGACATCCTGCTTGCAAAGCAGGCGCTCTACCAACTGAGCTAAGGCCCCGCGGGGAAGATTCTGGGAATCTTCCCCGGTGGAATGGCTGTTGCAATTACTTGTTTCAGCCATTTCGTGGGGATACCAGGACTTGAACCTGGGACCTCTTCGTTATCAGCGAAGCGCTCTAACCGCCTGAGCTATATCCCCGAATGGGCAGATATGAGACTACCTGACCACTGCCCGAAAGGTGAAATCGGGCACGTATTCCCGCGCGCGTCTAGTTGTTTGTGAAGCCGACGAGCACGCCGCCGGTGACCTTCACGCTCAGGTTGTAGAGCACGGCCATGATGGCGCCGAGCGCCGTCACGACGACGAGGTCGAGCAGCGCGACGACGACGGTGAAGCCCATCACCTGAGGCAGCGAGAGGATCGCCGTGAGGCTCTGAGCCCCGCCGGTGATGTCCTTGAACAGCTTGTCTGCCTCGTCGAAGATGCCAGTCGAGTCGAGCACCGTGTAGATCAGGAAGGTGCCGACGATCGTGATGATCGCCAGGCAGATCGAGATCAGGAATGACAGCTTCACGGCCGACCAGAAGTCGACGTAGACCAGCTTCAGGCGCACCTGCTTGGTCGACGGGCGACGATTGGATTTCTTCGCCAGTTTGTCAGCGACACTACTCATTTACGGTTTCATCCTTCCCGGGTTCGCCCTCTGTCACGTCCGACTCCTCGTCGGCGTTCTCCAGATTGCGTTCGGTGTTCTTCGCGATGGCGATGATTCGATCATCATCGGCAAACTTGGCGAATACAACGCCCATTGTGTCGCGCCCCTTGGCAGGGACTTCAGCGACGTCAGAGCGTACCACCTTGCCGCTGGCAAGAACCACAAGAACCTCGTCCTGCTCCTCGACGATGATCGCGCCGGCCAGATCGCCCCTGTCCTCGCTCAGCTTGGCCACCTTGATGCCCAGGCCGTTGCGGTTCTGCAAGCGGTACTGGTCGACGGAGGTGCGCTTGGCGTATCCACCCTCTGTCACGACGAACACGTAGCCCTCGTCGCTGACGACGGATGCGTCCAACAGCTCGTCGTCACCGCGGAAGTGCATTCCGCCGACGCCGGAGGTGCTGCGACCCATGGGGCGCAGTGCCTCGTCGCTGGCCTTGAAGCGGATCGACATGCCCTTGCGGGAGACGAGGAGCACGTCGTCGTCCTCGTTCAGCAGCATCGCCGAGACGAGGGCATCGCCCTCGCGCAGCTTGATGGCGATGATGCCGCGAGAACGGTTGGTGTCGTACTCGGAGAGCGCCGTCTTCTTGATCAGGCCGTCACGGGTGGCGAGCACCAGGTACGTCGCAACCGAGTAGTCGCGGATGTCGAGGATCTGTGTGATCTCCTCGTCCGGCTGCATCTCGAGCAGGTTCGCGACGTGCTGGCCCTTCGCATCGCGGCCGGCCTCCTGGATCTCGTAGGCCTTGGCACGGTAGACGCGGCCGGCGTTCGTGAAGAACAGCAGCCAGTGGTGCGTCGTGGTGACGAAGAAGTGCTCGACGACGTCATCCGCACGCAGCTGGGCGCCCTTGACGCCCTTGCCGCCGCGGTGCTGGCTGCGGTAGTTGTCACTGCGCGTGCGCTTGACGTAGCCGCCGCGGGTGACCGTGACCACCATCTCCTCTTCGGGGATGAGGTCCTCGATGCTCATGTCGCCGTCATAGCCGTACATGATCTCGGTGCGGCGCTCGTCGCCGAACTTGGCGGTGACCTCGGCCAGCTCGTCGATGATGATCTGGCGCTGGCGGGTCTCCGAGGCGAGGATCGCGTGGAACTCGGCGATCGCCAACTCGAGCTCGTTCAAGCGGTCGATGATCTTCTGACGCTCGAGCGCGGCCAGTCGACGCAGCTGCATAGCCAGGATCGCGTCTGCCTGCAGCTGGTCCACGCCGAGCAGGTCCATCAGACCGAGGCGAGCTTTCTCGACATCCGGGGAGCGGCGGATGAGGGCGATGACCTCATCGAGGGCGTCGAGCGCCTTCACGTAGCCACGCTGGATGTGTGCCTCGGCTTCGGCCTTCTTCAGGCGGAACTGGGTGCGGCGAACGATGACCTCGACCTGGTGCATGACCCAGGCGTGGATGAAGCCGTCGATCGAGAGCGTGCGCGGGATGCCATCGACGATGGCGAGCATGTTGGCGCCGAAGTTCTCCTGCAGCTGGGTGTGCTTGTAGAGGTTGTTCAGCACGACCTTGGCCACGGCGTCGCGCTTGAGCACGATCACGAGGCGCTGGCCGGTGCGGCCGGAGGTCTCGTCGCGGATGTCCGCGATGCCGGTGATCTTGCCGTCCTTGACCAGATCGGCGATCTTGATGGCGAGGTTGTCCGGGTTGACCTGGTACGGCAGCTCGGTCACGACCAGGCAGGTGCGGTTCTGGATCTCCTCGACGTTGACCACGGCGCGCATCGTGATGGAGCCGCGGCCGGTGCGCTGGGCGTCGTGGATGCCCTTGACTCCGAGGATCTGGGCGCCGGTCGGGAAGTCCGGTCCCTTGATGCGCTGCATGAGAGCTTCTTGCAGCTCCTCGCGCGTCGCGTCGGGGTTCTCGAGGTACCACTGGGCACCGGATGCCACCTCGCGCAGGTTGTGCGGCGGGATGTTCGTGGCCATACCGACCGCGATGCCGACCGAGCCGTTGACGAGCAGGTTCGGGAAGCGGGCCGGCAGGACCGACGGCTCCTGCGTGCGGCCGTCGTAGTTGTCCTGGAAGTCGACCGTGTCCTCGTCGATGTCACGGACCATCTCGAGGGCGAGCGGGGCCATCTTGGTCTCGGTGTATCGCGGGGCGGCAGCGCCGTCGTTGCCGGGAGAGCCGAAGTTGCCCTGGCCGAGCGCCAGCGGGTAACGCAGGCTCCAGGGCTGGACGAGGCGCACCAGCGCGTCGTAGATGGAGCTGTCACCGTGCGGGTGGAACTGACCCATCACGTCGCCGACGACGCGCGAGCACTTGGAGAAAGCCTTGTCCGGGCGGTAGCCGCCATCGAACATCGCATAGATGACGCGGCGGTGCACCGGCTTGAGACCGTCACGCACATCGGGCAGCGCGCGCCCGACGATGACGCTCATGGCGTAGTCGAGGTAGGACCGCTGCATTTCCAGCTGCAGATCAACCTGGTCGATCTTGCCGTGCGCCTTGAACGTGTCTGCGGCCAGCTGCTCGTCGGCGCTCAACTGTTCGCCACCGGTGATGTTGTCTTCGTCTGCCATTTGTCTTCTCGTCTACTTACTCAAGTTCGTACGGGTGCTCTCAGAGGCTTCGCCAACCGGCCGGAAGGGCCGATTGGCTCGAGCCCTGATCGGATCGCCGCTGCGCGGCTCTCGCGATCAGATATCCAGGAAGCGCACGTCTTTCGCGTTCTGCTGAATGAAGTTGCGGCGGCTCTCGACGTCCTCGCCCATCAGGGTGGAGAAGATCTCGTCGGCCGCGGCCGCGTCGTCGAGGGTGACCTGCAGCAGTGTGCGGGTCTCCGGGTTCATCGTGGTCTCCCAGAGTTCCTGGTAGTCCATCTCGCCGAGACCCTTGTAGCGCTGGATGCCGTTGTCCTTCGGGATGCGCTTGCCTGCCGCAGCCCCCTCGACGAGGAGCGCGTCGCGCTCCCTGTCCGAGTAGACGTACTCGTGAGCCGAGTTCGACCACTTGAGACGGTACAGCGGCGGCTGCGCCAGGTAGACGTAGCCGAGGTCGATCAGCGGCCGCATGTAGCGGAACAGGAGCGTCAGCAGCAGCGTCGTGATGTGCTGGCCGTCGACGTCGGCATCCGCCATCAAAACGATCTTGTGGTAGCGGACCTTCTCGGTGTTGAAGTCCTCGCCGATGCCGGCGCCGAATGCCGTGATCATGGCCTGGACCTCGTTGTTGCCGAGGGCGCGGTCGAGGCGGGCCTTCTCCACATTCAGGATCTTGCCGCGCAGCGGCAGGATGGCCTGCGTCTCCGGGTTTCGCCCCTGCACGGCGCTGCCGCCGGCCGAGTCACCCTCGACGATGAACACCTCGGAGATCGAGGGATCCTTCGACTGGCAGTCCTTGAGCTTGCCCGGCATTCCGCCGGACTCGAGCAGGCCCTTGCGGCGGGCGCCCTCGCGGGCCTTGCGGGCGGCGAGGCGAGCCGTTGCGGCCTGCAGCGACTTCCGGATGATGTCCTTGGCCTGGTTCGGGTTGCGGTCGAACCAGTCAGCGAGCTCGACGCCGACGACGCGCTGCACGAATGCCTTCGCCTCGGTGTTGCCGAGCTTGGTCTTGGTCTGGCCCTCGAACTGCGGCTCACCGAGCTTGATCGAGATGACCGCGGTGAGACCCTCGCGCACGTCGTCGCCGGAGAGGTTCTCGTCCTTCTCCTTGAGGATGCCCTTCTCACGCGCGTACTTGTTCACGAGGGTGGTGAGTGCGGCGCGGAAGCCCTCTTCGTGGGTTCCACCCTCGTGCGTGTTGATGGTGTTGGCGTAGGTGTGCACGCTCTCGGTGTACGCCATCGTCCACTGCATCGCGACCTCGAGGGCGATCTTGCGCTCGGTGTCCTCCGTCTCGAAGGAGATGATCTCGTCGTGGACGACCTCGGCCTTCTTGGCGGTGTTCAGGTACTCGACGTAGTCGCGGAGGCCCTGCTCGTAGAGGTAGGAGTTGTGGCGCGGCTTGCCCTCGTCGTCGCGGCTCGACTCGCGCTCGTCCGTGAGGTTGATGCGCAGTCCCTTGTTCAGGAACGTCATCTGCTGGAAGCGGGCCCGCAGCGTCTCGTACTCGAAATCGATCGTCTCGAAGGTGTCGGCGCTCGGCCAGAAGGTGATCTGGGTACCGGTCTCATCCGAGGCCTCGCCCTTTTCTAGAGGAGCGTCGGGCACACCGTGCTTGTAGCTCTGGCGCCACACGTGTCCCTGGCGCTTCACCTCGACCTCGAGGCGGCTGGAGAGCGCATTCACGACGGAGGAACCGACGCCGTGCAGACCACCGGAAACCGCGTAGCCACCGCCGCCGAACTTGCCGCCAGCGTGCAGAACGGTGAGGACAACCTCGACCGTCGACTTGCCGAGACCCTTGTTCAGGTCAACGGGGATGCCGCGGCCGTTGTCGATCACGCGCACCGCGCCGTCGGCGAGGATCGTCACGTCGATGACGTCGCAGTAGCCGGCGAGGGCCTCATCGACGGAGTTGTCGACGATTTCGTAGACAAGGTGGTGCAAGCCGCGGGGACCGGTCGAACCGATGTACATTCCCGGACGCTTGCGCACCGCCTCAAGTCCTTCGAGAACCTGGATGTCGTCTGCTCCGTATTCGGGCACTGCATCGCTCGTATTCGGTTCCGATGTCATATGAAATTAGGCTCCTGACCGTCGTTTAGGCGACTCCCCATGCTACCAAGAAGGGCACCATCCCCGGGGAGATTTCGCGATCTGAGGGCCTTGATTTCGGTAGTTGACCGAATTTGTTTGCCTACCCGTAGGTATCGCGCGGGCCACGCCCTGGAATCGATCTGGGGCCCTTTTTCCAGGAAGGGGCGTTCGGCCCCTGAAAGCGGATCGAGACGACACCCGCTTCGGTGAACTCCGTGACGATGCGCGTCATGATCTCAACACGCATGAGGCGCAACTGCGTCGCCCACGCTGTCGACTCGCATTGCACCGTGAGCACACCATCATCGATCCCGAGCGGCGTCGAGTGTTTAGCGGTCTCGGCTCCGGCGATCGCCGCCCAGGAGTTCAGCAGATCGGCCTGGGTGAGGGGGGCCCGCCAGCCCAACTGCTTCGTGAGCAGCTCGAGGGAGTCGCCGAGCCCCTTCGGATCGCGGCCGATGCCGAAGGCCTGGCTCTCCGCCGGGTCGTGGAGCTTCTTGCGCTTGAGGCGCGCCCCCCGCGGGAACCCACCGAACACTTCTTTGAGGTGCAGGTAGACCCGGCTTGCCTCGGTCTCGTCCGGCAGCGACGATCGGTGTTGAACGGTTGGGTTTGCCGTGGTCGCCGCGATATCGGGGCTCGCCGACGTCCCCGACCGGCCTGGCGAACGGGGCGGCTGTGGCAGATCAGGCATCGACGATCTCCCCCGCGCGGATGTGGATGGTGTGCGCGGCGAGGGCCGCCGGAACGTCGTCGAGCACGGCGGCGGTGATGAGCACCTGCTCGTAGCCGGTGACAGCCTCGGCCAGCCGGCTCCGGCGCTGCTGGTCGAGTTCGGCGAAGACGTCATCGAGGATCAACACCGGGTCGCCGGCAGCGGCCTCGCGGCGGAGGATCTCGGCCGCAGCCAGCTTGAGGGCGAGGGCGAACGACCACGACTCACCGTGACTCGCGTAGCCCTTGGCGGGAAGGGCGTTCAACATGAAGACGAGGTCATCGCGGTGCGGCCCGACCAGGGTGATCGCGCGGTCGAGCTCCTTGCCGCGCACAGCCGCGAGAGCCGAACGGAAACGCTCCGCCGTGCCGCTTCCTTCACTGCCGCTGCCGTTGGTTGAGCTCGGCGGCGTGACCTCCACCGCGCTGAAGCCATCGTCACCGTCGATGTCCGCGCCGAGAATGCTCAACTGCGGGCGGAGATCGGGCCCATGATCGTCGCCGGCGACGGCGTGGTAGGCGCGGCGCAGCGGTTCGCGCAGAGCGCGGACCAGCTCCAGCCGTTCATCGATGATCTCCGAGCCCAGTGCGACCAGGCGCTCATCCCAGATGTCGAGAGTCGACAGCGCGTCGCCGCGCACGCCGCGCGCCCTGGCCGATTTCAGCAGGCTGTTGCGCTGTTTCAGCACACGGTCGTAGTCGGCGAGCACTCCGGAGAGTCGCGGGGAGCGCAGGATCAACAGCTGGTCGAGGAAACGCCGTCTGCCCGATGGTTCGCCGCGCACGAGCGCGAGATCCTCCGGCGCGAACAGCACGCTGGAGAAGTAGCGCGGCAGCTCGCGGGGCTTGATCGCTGATCGGTTGATCTGCGCCCGATTCGCGCCGACCCGGTTGAGCTGGACCTCTGCGAGTATCGACCGCTGCCCGTTTTCGAGCCTGGCCCGGATGATCGCGGCATCCCGGCCCGCGCGAATCATCGCGTGATCGGTCGACACCCGATGCGAGCCGAGGGTACTGAGATAGCCGAGTGCCTCAACGAGGTTGGTCTTGCCCTGCCCGTTCCGCCCGACGATGAGGTTCGCGCCGGGGCGCAACTCAACCTCGGCAACCGCATAATTGCGGAAGTCGCTGAGACTCAGATGCGAAACGAACACGGCCCCAACTTTATCGGGCTCCCTCTGACAGCCCGCCGGTCACGCTAGCCTTCGGACTTCTTGACCTCATGGCCACCGAACTGGTTGCGCAGGGCGGCAACGGCCTTCATCGCCGGCGAATCGTCCTGTCGCGAGACGAAACGGGCAAAGATCGACGCGCTGATCGTCGGAACGGGGACGGCGTTGGCGATGGCCTCCTCGACGGTCCATCGGCCTTCGCCGGAGTCGTCGACGTAGCCCTCGATGTCGCTCAGATCGGCGTCCTCGTCCAGCGCGCGCACGAGCAGCTCGAGCAGCCAGGAGCGCACGACGGTGCCGCGCTGCCAGGCCTTGAACGTTCCGGGCACGTCCTTGATCAGGTCGCTCCGTGCATCGAGGAGCTCATAGCCCTCCGCGTAGGCCTGCATCAATGCGTATTCGATGCCGTTGTGCACCATCTTGGCGTAGTGGCCGGCGCCGACCTCGCCGACGTGAACGAAGCCTTCCTCGCGCGGGCCCTCCGGGCGCAGCGCGTCGAAGACGGGCATGACACGCTCGACCTGGGCCGCGCTTCCACCGACCATCAGGCCGTAGCCGTTCTCACGGCCCCAGACCCCACCGGAGACACCGGCATCGATGTAGTCGATGCCCTTGGCGCCGAGCAGTTCCGCGTGCTTGAAGTCCTCGGTGAAGCGGGAGTTGCCACCGTCGATCACGAGATCGCCCGGCTCGAGCAGCTCGTTCAGCTCGTCGATCACAGCATCGGTGATCGCGCCGGCGGGTACCATCACCCAGACGGTGCGGGGTGCGGGCAGAGCGGCGACCATCTCGGCGACGGTCGCGACATCCGTGACCTCGGGGTTGCGATCGAAGCCCGTGACGTCGATGCCCTGTGCGCGCAGGCGGCTACGCATGTTGCCGCCCATTTTTCCGAGACCGATGAGACCGATGTGCATTGTGTTTCCTTGGCTTGAGGTGCAGCAACGACGGATGTCGCGGCTATCGTGCGAGTGGCGCGACGTTGCGTCAAGTTCGGGGTTGGTTGATGTGGCCTAGCGCAGCAGCAGGTTGGGCTGCAGCAGGTACTTGTAGCTGTCGGCGCTCGGTTCTTCCTTCGAGCTCTGGCTCGTGATCAGCACAGGGCCGGGCTTGTTCGGGTTCTCGGTGCGGGTGAACGAGATGCGCACGAACTCGGAGTGAACCGCCCCCAGGCCGTCGAGCAGGAACTGGGGCTTGAGCGAGACCACGATCTCGTCACCGGTGAGCACGGCGTCGATGGTCTCAGAGGCCTGCGCCTGTTCCGAGCCGATGGCCTCGAGTGTGAGGCCGTCAGCCGAGAAGCTGTACCGCAGGGCCGCCTCGCGCTCCAGGACGAGGGCGACGCGCCTCGTCGCCTCGATGAGCTCCGCGGTGTTCATCACGGCGTGGTTCGGCGTGGTGTCAGGGAACAGACGACGAACGGGCGGGAAGTTGCCCTTGATCAACAGGCTGGTGACGGTCTTCTTGTTCGCGGTGAACGCGATCAGTTCCCGGTCGTCGTTGTTGGTGATGGCGACCGAGATCGTGCCGGCATTGCCGAACGTCTTGCCCACTTCCTGCAGGGTGCGGGCCGGAACCAGTGCGGTGATGGTCTCACCGCTGGCGTTGTTGCCGCCATCCCAGTTGATTTCTCGCACGGCGACGCGGTAGCGGTCGGTGGCGACCAGCCCCAGGCTGTTCTCGCTGACCTCGAGCTGCACGCCAGTGATCACGGGGGTGACGTCGTCACGCGACGCCGCGACCGCGACCTGAGCAACGGCGGCAGCGAATTCCTCGGCGGGAACGAGTCCGGACTCGGAGCTGATCTGCGGGATGCTCGGGTATTCCTCGACGGGCATGGACAGGAGCGTGAAGCTCGCAGATCCGCTGCTGACGATGATCCGGCTCTCCTCGGTGCTGAATCGCACGGGGGCGTTGGGAAGTCTGTTGGCGATCTCGGCCAGGAGGCGACCCGAGACGAGTACGGTGCCTGTCTCCTCGACATCGGCCGCGATCTCGGTCTGCGCAGAGACCTCGTAGTCAAACGACGACAGGATCAGCCCGGTCTCCGTGGCCTGGATGAGCACACCGCTCAGAATCGGCAGCGTTGTGCGCTGCGGGAGGAGCTTGACGGCGAAGGAAACCGCTTCGCTGAAGACATCCCGGTTGGCCTGAAACTTCACGAAGGCGCTCCTGTTCGCTGCTTGTCGATTGCGCCTGACAGCGGGGCTGACGGGCTGGGCTCCATGCTAACCCCTGCCATTACGGCGTGGGTTTCTTGTCATTCGTTTCGGGCTCTGGGCGGCTCGGCCGTCCACAAGGTTGTCGCATGGGAGATCTCTTTAAGAATTCTTTAACGGTCTTAACCGCTGTGGAAACTGTGGATAACTATGTTAATTCGTTGTATACACAGAGAACTACGCGGCTGTCACTTGTTGAAGTTGTGTGAGCGTTAACGCCCTCATGCATGGGGAGCGGGTCGCGCCGAGAGGCTCAAACCCACAAGAACACGGCATTCTTCAACAGCTTCAAGCGAGTTGCTCATTAACTATCCACAAGTTATCCACAACATGTGAGTAGTGGAATATTCTGGCGGCCCGGGCGCGTCGAGCACAAGCCCCTACTTGTAGCGGTGGTTCTGCTTTATGCGGTTCGTGAGCTCGGTCACCTGGTTGTAGATCGAGCGACGCTCCTTCATGAGCTCGCTGATCTTCTTGTTGGCATACATCACCGTGGTGTGGTCGCGATTGCCGAACAGCTGCCCGATCTTGGGGAGCGAGAGGTTCGTGAGCTCGCGGCAGAGGTACATGGCGATCTGTCTGGCCGTGGCGACCGCCTGCGAGCGGCTGGACCCGTAGAGGTCGTCGACGGTGAGTTTGAAGTAGTCAGCAGTGTTCGTGATGATGTCTGCCGGCGCGATCACGTTGTCCTCGTCGAGGGTGATGAGATCCTTCAGCACCGTCTGCACCAGGTTCATGTCAACCGGTGTGCGGTTGAGGCTGGCGAAGGCGGTGACGCGGATGAGCGTCCCCTCGAGCTCCCGGATGTTGGAGGACACCTTGGTTGCGATGAATTCGAGGATGTCGTCTGGCGCCTGCATGCGCTCTGATTGCGCCTTCTTGCGCAGAATGGCGATGCGGGTCTCGAGGTCGGGCACCTGCACATCGGTGATGAGGCCCCACTCGAAGCGGCTCCGCATGCGGTCCTCGAAGCCGGTGAGCGCCTTCGGCGGCAGGTCGCTCGTGATGACCACCTGCTTGTTGTGATCGTGAAGCGTATTGAAGGTGTGGAAGAAGGCTTCCTGCGTCTCGGCCTTGCCCTGCAGGAACTGGATGTCATCGATCAGGAGGATGTCGATGTTCCGGTAGCGGGACTGGAAGACCGCTCCCCTGTTATTGGCAATCGAGTTGATGAAGTCGTTGGTGAACTCTTCCGAACTCACGTATCGCACGCGCACGCCCGGGTAGAGGCTCATGGCGTAGTGACCGATGGCGTGCAGGAGGTGGGTCTTGCCGAGCCCGGAGTCGCCATAGATGAAGAGGGGGTTGTACGCCTTGGCCGGGGCCTCGGCGACGGCGACGGCCGCAGCGTGAGCGAATCGGTTCGACTGACCGATGACGAAGTTGTCGAAGCTGTACTTCGGGTTCAGCCTGGTGTCATTGGACTGTTCCGGCGAACTGTGCTCGAAGACGGACTGCGGGGTCGCGGGGGTCTCCACGACGTTGGGCGGGGTGACCGGGACCGCGGGCTGGTGCTGTGGCGGCATCGTCTGGGGCACACCCAAGGACTCCGGGGACTCGAATGCCTGCTGCGTTGCTGCGTCGTTCTCCAGCTCCGGATTGACGACGACATAGAAGTTGGTGATGGCGGGCGTTCCGATGGCACTCATCGCCGCCAACAGCGACGTTCGCATGCGCTGGTTCAACATGCTCGCGGTGAAGTCGTTCGGGACTTCCAGATAGAAGGTGCCCGCTGCGATCCCCTTCGGCTCGACCAGGTTGAGGAAGCCGTAAAGCATCGGGGTGATCGTGCTGTCCGACGTGAGTCCCGCGAGCACATCGCTCCAGGTGTTCTCGATCGGCTGTTCGACGTCGGCCATTGTTCTCCACACTTCTTGTGTCGCTGCGATGCTCGTGCCCGACTCGGTACCGCGGGCAGTGATGCTGCGTGCGGATGGTGGTGCCATGGATCCGAGAAAGTTGAAAAGTACTCACAGAGTTATCCACCGCTGTGGGTAACTCCCACAAAACTAGCGGAACTATGGGTATCTTGCTGGGGATAACTTCGTGGGCAATGCTCAGAACCGACCCGCATTCCTGCAGAATAGGAGGCGGGCGGCCCGCGTGTCGCTGCTGCACAAGCTGTGAAGATCATGGAGAATCCACTGCCGATCAGGCATCCGGTTTGACCGGAGCCGGCTCAGGCCGTAGTTTTAATAGGTTGACCCCAGCCTTCTGGCTGCCCAAATTTCTTTCCCGGCCACATCGAGGCTCGTGGAGATCCAAGACGTGGAGTACACACAATGAGCAAGAGAACGTTCCAGCCGAACAACCGTCGTCGCGCGAAGGTGCACGGTTTCCGTCTGCGCATGCGTACGCGTGCCGGCCGCGCGATCCTCGGCGCTCGTCGCCGCAAGGGTCGCGTCGAGCTTTCCGCTTAAGCACCCAGGCTCGATCTCAAGCACCAGTGCTTGCCAAGGCGAACCGCATCACGACGGGCGACGACTACAAGGGAGTCGTACGTCGGGGGCGGAGATTCGTCACGCCTCACTTCGTGACGTATGTGCGTTCTGATCCCGAAGCAACTGCTTCGCGCGGTCAGGGCGCTCGTTTTGGCTTTATCGTCGCAAAGACGGTCGGCAACGCGACGCAACGCAATCGCGTGCGCAGACGACTCAAGGCGGCCAGCTATCTGATGCTTGACCGGGTGCAACCGGGCGTCGACGTGGTCATCCGCGCGCTGCCCGATTGCTCCACAGCTTCGTGGGAAACCCTGCGGAGTGAGCTCGCGGAGTCTCTGACTCGTTCTGCGAACTCAAGCACATCTCGTCGCCGGGAGAGTTCCTCGTGAACAGACTTGTCGCAACAGCACTCCTTGTGCCGCGCAACATCGTCGTTCTGCTCTTGCGCGTCTATCGCGCGGTGATCTCACCGCTCTACGGCGATGTGTGCCGTTATTACCCATCGTGCTCCCAGTACGCGCTCACCGCTGTGCAAGATCGCGGCGTCGTCGTCGGTGGGGCGCTGGCGGCCCGCCGCATCGTGCGGTGCCACCCCTGGGCCGAGGGCGGAATCGACGACGTTCCCCTCAAACGTGTGCGGCGCTATCGCGTGACGGCATCCGGCTTCGTCGTCGCAGGCCAAGGAAAGGGCTGACCCCAACAATGGACTTGATCTCGATCGTTCTGTGGCCACTGAAGTGGGCTGTTGAGCTACTCCTCGTCGGCTGGCACTGGCTGTTCAGCGCGGCGGGCATGGACCCTGCCGCCGGCATCACCTGGGTGCTGGCCATTGTCGGCCTCGTCGTTGTGGTGCGTGCCGCCCTGATCCCCGTCTTCGTCAAGCAGATCAAGAACCAGCGCCGCATGCTGGAGGTTGCTCCGCAGCTGAAGAAGATCCAAGAGAAGTACAAGGGCAAGAAGGATCAGTTCTCTCGCGATGCGATGTCGCGCGAGACGATGGAGCTGTACAAGAAGACCGGCACCAACCCGCTGAGCTCCTGCCTGCCTCTGCTGTTGCAGATGCCGATCTTCTTCGCGCTGTTCTCGGTGCTGAATGACGCCCAGCACGGCAAGACCGGCGTCGGCCCGCTCAATGCCGAGTTGGCCAAGCAGTTCGGCGATGCCGAGCTCTTCGGCGTCGCGCCGCTGCACAGCTCCTTCGCCTCCCAGTGGACGTTGATGCTCGAGGGCGAGCCGTTCAGCGCAGCCGTCATGATCATCGCCGCCGTCATGGTCGTGCTGATGACCGCCTCACAGTTCATCACGCAGCTGCAGATCGTCTCGAAGAACATGTCGCCGGAGACCAAGGCGAGCCCGATGTTCAAGCAGCAGCGCATCATGCTCTACCTACTCCCCCTCGTCTTCGCCTTCTCCGGTGTCGCCTTCCCGCTCGGTGTCATGTTCTACTGGCTCACCTCGAACATCTGGACCATGGTTCAGCAGTTCGTCGTCATCCGGAACATGCCCACGCCCGGCAGCGAGGCAGCCAAGGCCCGCGAAGAGCGCCTGGCCCGCAAGGGCAAGCTCGTCGCCACCGACGGCACCGTGATCGTCGTCGACGAAGAGGCGGCCAAGAAGACCCAGCGGCAGCAGCCGATCAGCAAGAACCGGGCAAAGAAGCAAGCCAAGCCCGGCGACCAGAAGTAGGACGCAGATGACCGACGTTCAGAACACCCCCATCGTTGACGACTCCGCCCTCGACCTCGAGGCATCGGAGCAGGGCATCGCTGCCACCTTCGAGGCCGCAGTGGAGGGTACGGATCGCACCGCCACGCCCTCCCAGGCGCAGCTCGAGCAAGAGGGCGATATCGCCGCGGACTACATTGAAGAGTTCCTCGACATCTGCGATCTCGACGGTGACATTGACATCGACGCCCGCAACGGCCGTGCCTACCTCTCGGTGAACGCCGGCGCCGGAGCCAACATCTCCGTGCTGTCCAAGCCGGAGACGGTCAACGCCCTTCAGGAGCTCACGCGACTCGCCGTCCAGAGCAAGACGGGCGGCTTCTCCCGGCTCATCCTCGACATCGGTGGCTCTCGGGACGCCCGTGAGGCCGAGCTGACCGCCCTCGTGACGCGTGCCATCGAGCGCATTGAGGGCGGTGCGGCCTCGGCTGCGCTCCCCGCCATGTCCTCCTACGAGCGCAAGCTCGTGCATGACATCGTCGGTGAGCGTGGATACACCTCGGAGTCCAACGGTGAGGGTCGCGATCGTCACACCGTGATCAGCCGTCGCGCATAGTTTCACGTGAAACCATGACTGACACCCTTGAGTCGGAACCGCTTGTAGCCGCGGACGTCTTCGGCGAGCAGCTCGCCACGGCGCGTGCGTTCACCACGAATCTCGCGACGCACGGCGAGGAGCTCGGCCTCATCGGGCCTCTTGAGCTTCCGCGACTGTGGACGAGGCACATTCTGAACTGCGCGATCGTTGCGCCGTTGCTGCGCCCCGGTCTCGTCGGTGACGTTGGAAGCGGTGCGGGACTCCCGGGCCTCGTGCTCGCCATCGCTCGACCAGACGTGAATTTCGTCCTGATCGAGCCGATGGAGCGTCGTGTCGCGTGGTTGAACGACCAGGTCGCCGAACTCGGTTTGGCCAACGTCGAGGTTCTGCGCGCCCGCGCGGAGGAGACCAAGCGCGAGGGCACATTCGATCAGGTGACGGCCAGAGCCGTCAGTGCGCTGCGCACGCTGATCCCGCTCACCGCTCCCCTGCTCCGCTCCGGTGGTGAACTCGTGCTGATGAAGGGCGCTGGGGCCCCCGGCGAGATCACGGCGGCCGAGAAGGCGATCCGCAAGTACAAATTGCGTGATGTTGAGGTTCTTGTCCTTGGCGAAGGCATTCTGAGCGAAGAAACCCGCGTCATCCGGGCTACAGTGGGTTAGTCGACTCTCGTCGCCGGTTGCTGCGCACGACGCATGCTGTGCTCGTTCGTTCGGTTCCAGCGCCGCGGTGTCGGCGCTCTCGTGAGACGACCGACACAGGGAATGGATAGCAGATGGCGAATGCCGCGAGCCGTGGATGGTTCCACAAGAAGGGGCGCGACGAGTCCGCCCCGCCCGCCGCAGATGCAGTTGACACCATCACATCGCCCGACGGCCACTCCCCCGTCGTCTCCCTGGCCGCGTTTGACGCAATTGTCGGCGCCCGGCTCGACGCCGAGTCGCCGGAGAATGGCTCCCACAGCACTGAAATTGACGCGAATGACCTCGTCGAGACGCAGGCCGGCACGACCGACGGCACGACCGAACTGATTGACGACGAGAAAGAAGCAGTGTTTCACGTGAAACAAACCGCCGACGACACTTCGGCCCCCACGCCCGTTTCGAGTACGGAGGGCGATCCAACCACCGGCTCGATTGACTGGGATGCCGCAACGCACGCGGCGTTGACGGAAGATGCGGCCTCGACTCCGCCGGCGACGCACGCTCCCCTGGCGGAAGAAGTGGCGACTCTGACCCGCCGCCGCCAGGCGATTGCGGAGTTGACGCTGCCGCTCCCCGAGAAGACGCGCGTGCTCACCATCTCCAACCAGAAGGGCGGCGTCGGAAAGACGACGACCGCCGTGAATCTGGCGGCTGCGCTTGCCCGCCTCGGTGCCAAGGTGCTGGTCATCGACCTTGATCCGCAGGGCAACGCCTCGACCGCGCTCGGTGTCGAGCATCGCGCCGATGTACCCAGCATCTACAACGTGATCATCGAGGACCTCCCCCTCTCGTCGGTCGTCCAGAAGAGCCCCGAAGAGGGCAAACTGTACTGCGTCCCCGCAAATATTCACCTGGCTGGAGCAGAAATCGAGTTGGTTTCGCTCGTCGCGAGGGAGCAGCGCCTGCGTCGCGCCCTGGATCTCCACATCGCGGAGATGACTGCGCCGTACGACTACGTTTTCATCGACTGCCCGCCATCTCTCGGCCTCCTCACCATCAACGCATTTGTCGCGGCGAGCGAGGTGCTGATCCCGATTCAGTGCGAGTACTACGCGCTCGAGGGGCTCAGCCAGCTTCTGAAGAACATCGAGATGATCGAGAAGCACCTGAACCCCGAGCTTCGTGTCTCGACGATCCTCCTCACGATGTATGACTCGCGCACGAATCTGGCCAATCAGGTCGCGCAGGACGTCCGCGACCACTTTCCGCAGCAGGTGCTCGGTACGATCATCCCCCGCTCCGTGCGTGTATCTGAGGCACCCAGCTACGGTCAGAGCGTCATCAGCTACGACACGAACTCGACCGGCTCGCTCTCCTATCAGGAGGCGGCCGCAGAGATGGCACGTCGAGGCGCACCGGTAGTCACCCCCCGTACAGGAAGCAGGTAGTCATGGCGAAGCGAACTGGACTCGGGCGCGGGATCGGCGCACTGATCCCCACGATCGACGAGACCCGTGGTCGTCCCGTGGACGTCTTCTTCCCGGATACGGTCGGCGCCGCGCAGGCTCTGGCCGCCGCGAACGACCGTGAGGAACTGCTCGTCGTTCCCGGTGCCCGGCTGGCGCACCTGAACCCGGCCGACATCGTTCCCAATGCCGTGCAGCCGCGCACTGTCTTCAACGAGCAGGATCTCGCCGAACTCGTGCACAGCGTGCGTGAGATCGGCGTGCTGCAGCCCATCGTTGTCCGCCCGCACCCCGAGCTGGCGGGTAAATACGAGCTCGTCATGGGCGAGCGGCGCCTTCGAGCGACGAAAGAGGTCGGGCTCGACACCATTCCCGCCGTCATCCGTGACACCGCCGATGATGACATGCTCCGGGACGCACTGCTGGAGAATCTGCACCGCTCCCAGCTGAACCCGCTGGAAGAGGCCTCCGCCTACCAGCAGCTGCTCAGCGATTTCGGCATCACGCAGGAAGAGCTCGGCAACCGACTCGGTCGTTCACGCCCGCAGATCACGAACACGCTACGCCTGCTCAAGCTCCCCTCCCCCGTGCAGCTGCGCGTTGCGGCCGGCGTGCTGTCGGCCGGTCACGCCCGTGCCATCCTCTCGGTCGTAGAGCCCGAAGCCATGCAGAACCTCGCCGACAAAATCGTCAACGAGGACCTGTCCGTGCGTGCGGCAGAGGCGGCGGCGAGCAAGACCCCGAAGCCCGCTCCCAAGGTGAAGCCACACGCAGGAACGCGCCAGGGCCACCTTGACGAGATCGCCGAGCGTCTGGGCGACCGGCTGAACACTCGTGTGAAGATGCACCTCGGCGCGCGCAAGGGTCAGATCACAATTGACTTCGCCACCGTCGCCGATCTCAACCGCATCCTCGGCGAGATCGGCGAGCCCGGCTTCACGAAGTAGCTCCACACCGCGACTTTCTGCCCCATGTTTCACGTGAAACCTGGGGCAGAAGTGCGTGTGGGGAGTGGGTGGACCGCGCGATCCTCACGAGCCAGCCGTTGGGGCTCGGCGACGGCCCGTGTTTCACGTGAAACATGGCGGAGCCGCTCGCTCGGCTCTGCTCGCCCGCCCCAGCCCGGACGAAGCAACTCGACACGCTCGATCCTCGGCACTCCACCGGCGCGAGACCGGTTCCGCGCACTCGGCCGACTCCCCTCCCCCGCTGAGCTACCCGGATCTCCTGCATACAGCCACCCGGATCTCCCGCTGCTTGAGCCACCCCGCTTCCTCGCTGCTTGAGCCACCCCGCTCCCTAGCTGATTGAGCCACCCCGCTCCCTAGCTGATTGAGCTTGTCGAAATCACTGGGCTGGCTGCGCTGAGGGTCTCCCGCTGATCGGATTCCGTCTCTCCATAGTGCTGGCTAGGTCTCGATTCGCCCGCTCTTCGCTTTCGACCGCGGTGTAGGACAATGCGCAGGCAGCCACTCCCCCGTCTGGTGCGTCCCTGCTGGTCGAGGGGGCCGTCGCGGCCGTAATGAGACCAGCGGGTAAGCCGAATTCCCCCTGCTTCAGAGTCCGCTGATCGAGAGTACGGAGCGAGCTAAACAGAACCCAGTTTGCGGAGAGCTGCTGATCGCATCCCGCTGTACACCTGTCGTCACGCAGAACTCCCCGAACACCGCCCATCCGATTGAGCTTGTCGAAATCAATGGGGTTTCGACAGGCTCAACGAGCGAACGCGTCACCAGCGAGCCGGCTAGCGCAGCGTTGGCTGCAGCCGCCAGTCCAGGCCTCTATACGCTCGTTCCTCGCTACTCGACCGCGTGTGGGAGCGCGTTGCAGCTCGAGCACTTCGGCCCGCACCGGCACCGCGGCGCCGGCCGAGTTGTCGCCGTTGATTGAGCTTGCCGAAATCGATGGGGTTTCGGCAAGCTCAACCAACGAACGGGTCATCAGCGATCGACCGAGCACCACCGTGGGCGGCCACCGCCCGCTCAGGGGCTCGACACGCTCGCCGCTCGCTACTCGACCAGCAAGTGGAAGCGCAGCCTCGGCCGAACTTCGGTCGCTGATTGCGCTTGTTGAAATCCTCCGGACGAGTGGTCTGAATCAGACCGTACGCGGGTGCGCATCCGCCAGGGATGTTTCACGTGAAACACCTCGGGTCTCCGACGACTCGTTCGGTTCGGCTGATGCGGTTTCGACAAGCTCAACCAGCGGAGCGGCGACCGAGCGCTTCCGGGCCGGCGTGCTCGACCAGAGGCTGTCACGGTTCCAGGGGCCGTCAACCAGTGGTAACGAGCGGAGCGGCCCATCGCGGCCTGCCATCTCCACACTTTTCCCCCGAAGGGGCGCTCCACGCACGCAAGTTGGGCGATGTTTCACGTGAAACGAGGGGAAAATGCAGAAGGAGGGCACCCGGCGGGCGCCCTCCTTCTGCACTGAGTGCTCTAGACGCGCGCAGCGGCCGCCAGCGCCCCGTAGACGACCCCGAGCTCCTGGCCTGAGGCCTCGATCGCCTGAGGCAGCAACGACGTCTCTGTGAGGCCGGGGAGCACATTGGCCTCGAGGAACCATGGGGTTCCGGCTGCGTCCAGGATGAAGTCGATCCGCGAGACGTGGCGGAGCCCGAGGAGCTCGTGCACAGCAACCGCGGTCTCGGCCACGAGTGCCGCGGCGTCCGGAGTGATACGCGCCGGCGTGAAGAAGGTGGTCTCCCCCGCGTTGTAGCGCGCGTCAAAGCTGTAGACGCCGCTGCTGGCCTGAATCTCGACCGCGGGAAGTGCCTGAGGGCCGTCCCCGGTGTCGATCACGCCGACCGCAAGCTCGACCCCCTGAATGCGCTTTTCGATGAGCGCGACATCGGAGTAGGTGTACGCCTCAACGACGGCGCGAGGCAGCTCAGCGGCCTCGGCGACAATCGAGACACCCTGCGCCGAGCCGCCCACCGATGGCTTCACAACGAGGTCCGTGCCGAGCCGGTCGATCACGCGGCTGAGCACATTGGCGGCGCCGAGATCGCGGAAGGTTTCCTTGGCCAGCGTGATGGACTCCGGGGTGGCAATGCCGGCGCGCGCGACAAGCGTCTTAGCCGTGGGCTTCGACCAGGCCAAAGCCGCGTCGTCGCCACGCGATCCGACGAACGCAACCCCGGCGGCCTCGAGCAAGCTGAGCAGTGCGCCGTCCTCGCCACTGGCGCCGTGCAAAGCGGGCCAGACGACATCCGGATTGCGTGAGGCGATGGCATCAAGCAGCGTCGCGTCGGGGTCGAGCACGGTGACTCGATGGCCGGCGCCGCTCAGAGCATCGGCCACCCGGCGGCCCGAGCGCAGCGAGACATCGCGTTCGTGCGAGATTCCGCCGGCGAGTACGACGATGTCGAGAGTTGCGGGTGTTCCGGCGCTTTCCGGTGAATCGTGCTGAGTCTCTGCGGCGATGTTTTCAGTCATAATCAGGACTTTCTTCGATTTCAGTTGTGCAGAAGGCATTCTCTGACCGGTGTCGGTTCAGAGTGGCTGGACACTAGGAAACATTCGGCGGCGGCGAGGTGAATTGGGCCGATCCGGAGCTTGTGCCGAGCTTGCCCGTTCCGGCGAAGGTCTCGAGCAGGTCGAGCTCGCCGCCGATGACAGTCGCCAGTCGACGGATGCCGAGGCGAATCTGCTCTGGAGTCGGATAGCAGAATGAGAGCCGGATGTTCTGGTGCCCATTGCCGTCGCCATAGAACGCGGTGCCCGGGGTGTACGCGACGAGCTCCTTGACCGCGCGTGGCAGCATCGCCTTCGAGTCCAGCGGCTCCGGAAGAGTGACCCACACATAGAACCCACCGTTGGGGTTCGTCCACTCGAGCTGAGGCAGGTGCTCCCCCAGTGCCGAGAGCATCGCCTCCTTGCGCTCTCGGTAGACGCCGCGGAAGGTGTTGATCTGTTCCTTCCAATCGGCGGTGGCCAGATACTCCGAGATCACCAGCTGGCTGAACGAGCTCGGCGACAGCACTGCCGCCTCATTCGCGAGCACCAGCTTCTCGCGAATCGCGTGCGGTGCAAGTGCCCAGCCGGTGCGGAAGCCGGGAGCCAAGGTCTTCGAGAAGGTGCCGAGGTAGATCACCCCATCCTCCTCGACCGAACGCATCGCGTCTGGTGCCGGCTTGTCGAAGTAGAGCAGACCGTATGGGTTGTCTTCGAGCACGAGGATGTCGTGTTCCTTGGCGATGGCCAGGATCTCAAGTCGGCGCTCCCAGCTGAGCGTGACGCCGGCCGGGTTGTGGAAGCTGGGGATCGTGTAGAGCAGCTTGATCGTGCGCCCGGCGGCCTTCAGGCGTGTGATGTGTTCGCGCAGGGCCTCCGGAATCATGCCGTGCTCATCCATCGGCACATGGTCGACGTCGGCCTGGTAGGAGCGGAAGATGACCATGGCCGTGACGTAGCTCGGCCCCTCGGAGATGACAACGTCACCAGGGTCGAGGAAGAGCTTGCTGACCAGCTCGAGCGCGTGCTGCGAGCCAGTGGTGACGACGATATCGTCGGCATTGGCCTGGATGCCCTCGAGCGCCATGACCTCGAGAATCTGCTCACGAAGTGCGGGAACTCCCTGACCAGAGCCATATTGCAGCGCGGTTGCGCCCTGCTTGATCATGACCTGATCCATGGCGTTGATGACGAGATCCTGAGGCAGCGCCGAAACGAACGGCATGCCGCCGGCGAGGCTGACCACCTCGGGCCTGGATGCCACGGCGAACAGCGCACGCACCTCGGAGGCGCGGAGGCCCGCGGCTCGGTCGGCGTAGTGGGAGTACCACGGGTCGAGGTTGTTGCCGGGCTGGTGCTGTTCAGTCACTGGTCATCCATTCTCGTGCTGTTCAATGCTAGTACGCGGAAAAGGCGGGGATTTTCGGGGGCTTTAAGCACAAAACCCCCGGCCGTGAGGCCGAGGGTTCAGTGAGGACCGGTCGGCTACGCGAGGTAGGCGGCCAGGTCTGCTTCGAGCGCAGGCTTGGGCTTGGCGCCGATGACGGTCTTGACGACCTCGCCGCCCTGGTACACCTTCATTGCCGGGATGCTGGTGATCTGGTACTTCATCGCCAGCTGCGGGTTCTCGTCGACGTTCACCTTGACGATGTCGAGCTTCTCGGAGTGCTCGGTCGCGATCTGGTCGAGAATCGGGCTGACGGCACGGCAGGGGCCACACCATTCGGCCCAGAAGTCGACCAGAACGGTCTTCTCGTTGTTCAGAACCTCGGCTTCAAAGGTGGCTTCGGTCACGGCACGTGCGGTCATTGCGTTCTCCTTCGGTGAATGCGGTCAGTTGATCGTGCGGATGCCGGCGGCGCCGGTATCCGGAGCTGGTTCAGGCCTGCGCTGCAGCCGCGGCGGGCGTCGCCACCGCCGCGATGGCGAGGTCGGCCGGCAGCGATGCCAGGTAGTGCTCGGCGTCGAGTGCGGCGACACAGCCGGAGCCGGCCGCGGTGACCGCCTGGCGGTAGCTCGGGTCGATGACGTCGCCGGCGGCGAAGACGCCGCTCTGGGAGGTCTTGGACGAGCGACCTGCCACGGCGATGGTGCCCTCTGGGGTGAGGTCGAGCTGGCCGTGGATCAGGTGGGTGCGCGGGTCGTTGCCGATCGCGATGAACAGGCCGTCGAGGGCGAGCTCTGACACCTCACCGGTCACGGTGTCGCGCAGCGCGACACCGCTGAGAGCCGTGTCGCCCTGGATCGCGGTGACCTCGGAGTTCCAGATGAACTCGATCTTCGGGTCGTTGAATGCCCGCTCCTGCATGATCTTGGAGGCGCGCAGCGAGTCCTTGCGGTGGATGATGTAAACCTTCGAGGCGAAACGCGTGAGGAAGGTGGCCTCCTCCATCGCGGAGTCGCCACCGCCGACGACGGCGATCGTCTTCTCGCGGAAGAAGAATCCGTCGCAGGTTGCGCACCACGAGACGCCGTGGCCGGAGAGCTTCTCCTCGCCGTCGACGCCGAGCTTGCGGTAGGCAGAACCGGTGGCAAAGATCACCGAGAGGGCCTCGTGGGTCTCGCCGGAGCCGACGGTGACGGTCTTGATGTCGCCGCTGAGATCGAGGCTCGTGACGTCGTCGTAGACGACCTCTGTGCCGAAGCGCTCGGCCTGCTGCTGCATCTGCGTCATCAGTTCCGGGCCCTGGATGCCCTCGGGGAAGCCGGGGAAGTTCTCGACATCCGTCGTGTTCATCAGTTCGCCACCGGCTTCGACGGAGCTGGCGATCAGCAGCGGCTGGAGGTTGGCGCGAGCGGCGTAAATGGCCGCGGTGTACCCGGATGGGCCGGAGCCGATGATGATGACCTGACGCACGAATACTCCCTGAATGGTGTTGCGGTGACGATGCCTGGCGATTTTGCCGCTTACGGCCTGCCCAGTGTGAAACACAGTCTAGGTGAGGAGTATTCCGGAGCGCTGAGTGGATCGGATTGGCTAACCATCCAGCGTGGTTACGAGTCGCGGGCCGGCTAGCTGCGACGGATGCGGGCGAGCACGGGGTCGAGCACGACCCTGAGCTCCGGCGTGCGCATGAGAATGAGCATCCCGAAATATGCGGCAGACATGGCGAGGCCGATGATCACCATTGAGAGCATTGCGGTGACGGCGCCAGAGACAGCGAAACCGCCCTCGTGCGTCCCACCCAAGGCAACCAGCAGAACGATGCCGATCACGACGGAGGGGATTGCCGCCACCAGGTACTTGCCCAGGCTTATGGCGATGCGTTTGCCGTCGATGCCGCCCAGCTTCTTTCGAAGGAGAAAAGCCGCCAGAACCGCTTGTGCGATGCCGCCGATGGTCACGACGAGTGCGATGCCGGCTGCGATCCACTCGACGGGCAGCAGCAGGCAGGCCCACACGCCGATGACGACGATCGTGACCTGGAACAGCGTGAAGAAGAACGGTGTGCGGGTGTCGCTCAAGGCGTAGAAGGTGCGCTGGAGCACAAACAGCACGCAGAACGCGATGAGGCCGAGCATGTAGGCGATGATGACGTTTCCGGTCGCCGCCACCTGATCGAAGGACCTGTAGACGAAGACGGCCGCGAACGGGTAGGCGCACACCGTGATCACGGCGGACGCGAGGGTGATGATCAAGGTTGTGCCGCGAATCGCCGACGATGCATCGGTCCTGACGAGGTCGAGCTTTCCGATCGAGGCATGTTCACTCATTCGAGTGAAGTAGGCGGTCGCGATCGAAACGGTGATCACCGAGTGCGGCAGCATGAAGATGAGCCAGGCGGTGTTCAGGACTTGAACAGAAGCATCATTGCCACCGGATGCGGATGAAGCAACCTGTGTCTCGACGATGCCCGCGAGGGTCGTGAGAAGGAGCATGCCGAATGTCCAGCTCGCCATGCGGCCGGCTGCGCCCAGGCCGACGCCCCTCCACCGGAAATCGGGGCGATACTTCAGCCCGATGCGGCGCCAGAAAGCGAACAGCACAACAGCCTGGACGACAACGCCGAGCGTGGCGCTGCCGGCGAGCACGGCAATCATGGCGGGAGTGAAATCGCCCGCCTGGCGTTCGAGGCCCGTCGGGTCGAATCCAAAGAGGACGGCGAAGACGACGAGCCCGGCGATGGCTACGACATTGTTGAGCACGGGTACCCACGTCGACGGCCCGAAGACCTTGCGTGCGTTGAGTACTTCACTGAGCACTGTGTAGAGGCCGTAGAAGAAGATCTGCGGCAAGCACCAATAAGCGAATGCGATGGCCAGCGAGAGCGCCTCTGGCGGAAGCTTCCCGCCCCAGATGGGCGTGAGCACCGGTGCAAGGATCGTGGCGGCGGCAGTGGTGGCAAAGAGGATGACGAGCGCCAAGGTGAGGAGCTTGTTGATGTACGCGGAGCCGCCGTCATCGTGGAGGGCCGAGCGCACGATCTGTGGCACGAGAACGGCCGTGAGCACGCCGCCGGCGATGATCACATAAACCGTGTTCGGCAGTTGGTTGGCAACCGCGAAGGCATCGGTGCTTTGGCCGATGAGGCCAATCACCTGCGCGAGGACCCAGAGCTTCACGAAGCCGAGAATGCGCGACACGATGGTGCCGGATGCCAGCAGCGCGCTGGCCCGCCCGATGCCGCTAGCCACGCGGTGATTCTGATTCGTCGGCATCCGTGGAGTCCTCGACCTCTGTAACCGCCTGAGCCGGTGTCGCCTGTGTGCTCTCGATGTCCTGGGCCTCGGCGGCTGCCCGCTCGCGTCGCCGCCTGCGTATGTTGCGGAAGATGCCGAAACCGAAGAACAGCAGGATCGCGGCGCCGAGCAGGGCGGCGCCGAGACCCTCCCAGTCCGCCTGCACGTTCACCGGGATCGTCACGGGCGAACCCAGCTGCACGCCGGCGGATGTCGTGAGGGTGATCTGAACGTCGACGGCGCCGTTGCCGACGTGGGCGTTCACGGGAACCAGAACGGTGCTGCTGGATGCCGCGTCGATCGTGACCTCCACCGATTCATCGACGACGAGACGGCCATTGGAGGGCAACAGGCTCACGGTGAGCGTGACGGGCTGGGTGTAGGAGTTCTGCACGGTCACGGGGAACTGGGCGCTGCCGCCCACGACCAAGACACTGGTGCTCTGAATGACGCTCACCGAATCGAGGATCTCGCGGGTGCGGGCGAGGTCGTCGCCCACCACCGTGCGCCACTCCTCATCGTCAGGAATCCAGGCGATGTCGAGCAGTGCGAGCAGGCTTGCCCGCTCCGGCCCCGTGACGGTTGTGGGGTCGGCGACCGCCGTGCTGAAACCAGTCAATGCGGTTTCGCGCTCGAGGAGGTTCGCGACGGCGGCGAGCCGTTCCGGGGACTCCCCCGTCTCGCCGACGGTGAGCTCGGGTGCCGGGGCATCACTGAGCGCACTCAAGCCGACCGGTGAGACGAAAGGGAGTTGTTCCAGAGCGCTGAGTGTCGCGTTCAGATAGCTCGAGTTGCCTGGCCATTCGTGGGGAATCGTGGCCAGCAGGGCGCGGGGAGTCGATTCGTCGGCCGCGACCGCCGCAGCGGCTGTTGCGCGTGCGATCGCCTCTTGCCAGTCGCTCTCCCGGCCGGCCGTGATGGCGTCGCTCACAGCGTCGTTCAACTCGGTGTCGGCGACGAGCAGCGCCATCTCGCCTGCCCGGGCGGACGCCGGCGGCTGAACCGAATCGGCCAGAGCGATGTCCGAGCCTGAGACGATCGTCGTGCCGAATCCGTTGGCCGTGAATGCCGGGAGCACCGGGGCGCTGACGAGGCCGGGCGCCGGCCAGGCGATGCCGCTGAGCGAATACGGCCACGCCAACAGCTCGTCCAGGGTCGGCACGCCGGTGTCTGGTGTCGGCTCGTCGCTCGGGTCCGTGCTCGGCTCAGTGCTCGGCTCGGAGCTGGGCGCGTCTTCGCCCTCGCTCGGCGATGGAGTGGGGGTGGGAACTGTCGCCGTGAAGTTCGCTGGATCGATCGCGTCATCGAACGAGAGCGGCGCCAGGAACGGGTTGACCCCGAGCTGTGCCTGGGCCGTGATGTCGGCGTCGGAGTATGGCAGCGCGAAGATCTCATTCGTCGCGCCGGAGAGCCGCTCCAGCCAGTCAGTGGCCGACGTCGGCGCGCTGGAGCCGAGAACGCGAATCGACACGAGGATCTTCGGATCGAGGGCGATGGCGACGTTGTGGCCGAGCGCCGCGTCCAGGCTGCGGGTGAGCATGCCGCCGGGTCCGGTGTACACGGCCAGCATCTCGCTGGGGATGAGACCCAGGTTGCTCGCCGGAGCTGTGATCGGCATCACCATGCCCAGTGGACTGCGCGGCGTCTCGCCCGTCACGAGCACGGTCGTGCTCCGCGCCGTCGAAACGACGGTGCCGCCGCTGATGAGCGATGCGACGAGTCCCTGCGCCCCCCAGTCGGTGGTGTCGAAGTCGAGTGATGCTGCCGGAACGGTCACAGGAGTGACGGAATTGGAGCCGGCCGCGACGCTGGGGAGCTCAACGGTTGCGACGACGTGTGCATCGTCGGGCATGCCGGCGCTGTCGGCATCCGACTCGGCGATCACCTCGTCGCTCGGGTGCAGCCAGCCGGCGAGCTCGGCAGAATCACTCAGCGTGTCATCGCTCAGCCCGACGGTGACGGTGGAGCCGGTCACTGTCTGGTCGGTGCCGTTGCTCACGCTCACCGTGAGCGGCAGATCCTCACCGGGACGCACGATGGCGCCCTGTGCCGGGGCGACCATGATCGTCACCGAGGTGGGCTCGGCCGTGGCGGCGGCAGGTGCGGTGACGGCCTGTGCGGGAGCTGCCGTGGTGGCACTCGCCCCGAGCAGTGCCGGGGTGAGCGTTGCCGCGGCGATCAGCAACGACAGGGTGCGGTGCGGCGGCCTCACACGCGTTCCGCGGGCGTTCAGCCGGGCACGGACAGCCCCAAAAAGCGCAGGCCGATGCGTGTGTAGTGACTCGGCCTCCATGCGGGAATTCTACGGTGCCGCGCTGGGTGACTGCTGCACCCTCCACGGCAACCCTTAATATGGAGACCATGCAAAGTGTCGCGGCGGCCCTTGCCCGGCTGGGCGATCTTGCGGCGACGCCCGCTGTCTCCCGTCTGGCCGGCGCATTCGAGGCGGCAGGCCACGAACTCGCACTCGTCGGCGGCCCGGTGCGCGATGCCTTCCTCGACCGCGGCACGAATGACCTCGACTTCACGACGAATGCCTCTCCGGAGCAGATCCTTGCGATCGTCACGCCGATCAGCGAGGCGCAGTGGGACATCGGACGCCAGTTCGGCACGATCGCAGCGAAGATTGCCGGCGAGACCGTCGAGATCACGACCTACCGCACCGACAGCTACGTCGACGGAACGCGCAAGCCGGAGGTCGTGTTCGGCACCTCGCTCGATGAGGATCTCGTGCGCCGCGATTTCACGGTCAACTCGATCGCGCTGCGGCTGCCGCAGATGGCGCTCGTTGATCCCTCCGGTGGAATCGAAGACATTCTTGACGGTCGTCTGCGCACACCGGCCGCGCCGGAGCAGTCCTTCGGCGACGATCCGCTCCGCATGATGCGGGCGGCCCGCTTCGCCTCCCAGCTCGGCTTCGAGCTCGACGCCGCGGCGTTCACCGCCATGACGGCAGGCGCAGAGAGCATCCGACGCATCTCCATTGAGCGCGTCAACGATGAGCTCTCCAAGCTGTTGAAGACGGATGCCCCGCGCGCCGGTCTCGAGCTGCTCGTCGACTCGGGCATCGCCGCGATCGTGTTGCCGGAACTCCCGGCCCTCCGCTTGGAGATCGACGAGCACCACCACCACAAGGACGTCTACGAACACAGCCTGACGGTGCTCGAACAGGCCATCGGCTACGAGAAGGCGCGCGGAAAGCTGCAGAGCCCCGACCTGATTCTGCGCCTGGCTTCGCTGCTCCACGACATCGGTAAGCCGGCGACACGGCGCCTCGAACCCGGCGGCGTCGTGAGTTTCCACCACCACGACTACGTCGGCTCCAAGCTGGCGAAGAAGCGACTGCGCGAGCTGCGCTTCGACAACGACACGATCGCCGCCGTCGGCCTCCTCATCGAACTGCACCTGCGATTCTTCGGCTACACCGAGGGTGCGTGGACCGACTCGGCGGTCCGCCGCTACGTCCGCGACGCCGGCGACCAGCTAGAGCGCCTGCACATCCTGACCCGCGCCGATGTGACGACGCGCAACCGGCGCAAGGCCGACAGGCTCGGATTCGCCTACGACGACATCGAGACGCGCATCGCGCAGCTGGCCGAAGAAGAAGAGATGAACGCGGTTCGGCCGGATCTGGACGGGGAGCAGATCATGAGCCTGCTCGGCATCCGCCCGGGGCGTGAGGTCGGCGAGGCGTACCGCTTCCTGCTTGAGCTGCGACTGGACGAGGGGCCGCTCGGGGAAGAGCTCGCGACCGAACGGCTGCTCGCCTGGTGGGCCGCCCGAGACTGATCTGATGGCTGTCGGGCGCCCGGCAACCGAGCACTGGTAGCGTTCGACGCGGAGGTGTCGTGAATCTGCGCAGAAAATCCCTGATGACCGGGGCCCTGGGCGCCCTGGTCGCCGTTCTGGCGCTGGGCAGCGGGGTACTGCTCGCCGGGGCGATTGCCGGCTCCGGCAACACGATCGTGACCGTGCGCCTCTGGGACGACAAGGTGGCAGACGCCTACAAGGCCTCCTTCGCGGCATTTCACGAGTCCAACCCCGACATCACGATCGATGTCACCGTGATTCCGTGGTCGCAGTATTGGACCCAGCTCGACGATGACGTCGCGGCCGGCCGCGCCGATGACATCTTCTGGGTGAACAACTCCTATCTGACCGACCTCGCCGACGACGGCACACTGATGGACATCGACGACACCCTCGGCTCCAGGGCGAAGAACGATTGGGACAGGGCCGTCGTCCGCGAGTTCACCCGTGACGGCGTCCTCTGGGGCGTTCCGCAGCTTTCGGATGCCGGCATCGCCCTCTATTACAACAAGTCCATGTTGGCCAAGGCCGGGATCGACGCGGCGACGCTGGAGACCGTGGCCTGGAGCACCGACCCGGCCGCGGACACCCTGCTGCCGATTCTCACGGCCCTCACCCGCGACAGCAGCGGCCGCGCTCCGAGCGATCCCGCGTTCGATGCCTCCGCCGTGACGCAGTTCGGCTACAACGCCGGCAACGATCTCCAGGGAATCATCCTGCCGTCGGTCGGATCCAACGGTGCGACCTTCGACGCCGACGGTGCCTACACCTTCGGCGAGGAGGGAGCGGCGCAGGCCATCGGCTACCAGGTCGACCTGATCAACACCCACCGGGTGGCGCCTCCGGCATCCGAGAGCAACGCCGACGGCGACTACGCCCGCGATCGCTTCGTCGACGGAGGGATGGCGTTGTTCCAGTCCGGCCTCTACAACCTGCCGTACGTCTTCGAGGGAGCCGAGTTCGAGTGGGGCGTCGCATCGATGCCGGCGGGCCCGAGCGGTCGAGTGTCGGTGACGAACGGCATCGTCGCAGCCGGAAACGCCCAGACAGCCCACCCCGAGGCGACGGCCAAGGTACTGGACTGGCTCGGCTCCACCGAGGGAAACAGCTTCGTCGGTGCGAGCGGTGCCGCGGTGCCGGGCGTCGTCGCCGCCCAGCAGGCGTACTTCGACCACTGGGGTGGCAAAGACGTCGACGTCGCGAAGTTCTTCGAGGTGTTGGCTGATGACGCCCCGACCATCACCCCGCCGGAAACCGCGAACTTCGCCGCGGTCCAGGCGGCGTACCAACCGCTGTTGAACGAGGTGTTCGCCGGCACGCTGCCGGTGGCGGAAGGCCTGCGCCAGGCTCAGGATGCCGCGAACGCGGCCATCGCCGCGAAGTAGTGGCAGCTGCCGTCAGCCGAGTGGCGCTCCGACGCGGCATCCGTTACCCTTGGAAGGTTGCTCACGTGCCGGGATCTCTGGCCTCCGTGTTCAACACATGCACAACCCTCCTGTTGCAGAACGTCTGCAGCCGTTTTAGTCCGAAGGAGGTGGGTTAGTCATGCACCAGTACGAACTGATGGTTATCCTCGATCCCGAGATCGATGAGCGCACAGTTGCTCCCAGCCTTGACAAGTTCCTCAACGTTGTTCGCAACGATGGTGGAACGATCGACAAGGTCGACATCTGGGGCCGTCGTCGTCTCGCCTACGAGATCAACAAGAAGACCGAAGGCATCTACGCCGTCGTCGACTTCACCGCAGAGCCCGCTACCACCACGGAGCTTGACCGCCAGCTGAAGCTCAGCGAAGCCGTCATGCGCACCAAGGTGCTGCGCGCAGAAGAGGGAATCGCTCAGGTTGCCGCTGCACAGAAGCTCGCCGAGGAGAAGGCCGCCCGCAAGGCTGCCGCTCCGGCCAAGGCTGCGAAGGACGCTTAGTCCCGATGGCCGGCGAGACCGTAATTACCGTGGTGGGCAACCTCACCTCAGACCCCGAGCTGCGTTACACGCAGAACGGACTGGCGGTTGCCAACTTCACCATCGCCTCCACTCCGCGCACGTTTGACCGCGCGAAGAACGAGTGGATCGATGGCGAGGCATTGTTCCTGCGCGCAAGCGTGTGGCGTGAATTCGCTGAGCACGTAGCAGGTTCGCTGACCAAGGGTTCCCGCGTTATCGCTTCCGGGCGTCTCAAGCAGCGTTCGTACGAGACGAAAGAGGGCGAGAAGCGCACCAGCTATGAGCTGGATGTCGATGAGATCGGCCCTTCGCTTCGCTACGCAACCGCGTCTGTCACGCGTGCCCAGTCTTCCGGCGCCCCCCGCGGTGCCGCCCCTCAGGGTGGCAACTTCGGCGGAGCAGTGGAAGAGCCGTGGGCTCCGAGCGCCCCTGCTGCCTCTGGCGGCCAGGACGTGTGGAACACCCCGGGCAGCTACAGCGACGAGACCCCCTTCTAGGCCCTTGGGCCGGCTTCCGGATGCCGCACTGCGCGGCCTCCGGGTGTAAATACTTCAAGACAAAGGAAATACCATGGCTGGAAAGAGCAGCGGCGACCGCCGCAAGCCACTCCGCGGAGCCAAGGGTGGCAAGAACGCCGCTCCCGCGAAGTCCATCCGCGTTGGTGTCATCGATTACAAGGATGTCCCGACGCTTCGCAAGTTCATCTCTGAGCGCGGGAAGATCCGTGCCCGCCGCATCACAGGCGTTTCCGTGCAGGAGCAGCGTCTGATCGCCCGTGCCGTCAAGAATGCCCGCGAAATGGCCCTGCTGCCATACGCCGGCAGCGGACGCTGAGGAGCAACGACATGAAACTGATTCTGACGCACGAGGTCACTGGCCTCGGCACCCCCGGTGATGTCATCGAGGTCAAGAACGGCTACGCCCGTAACTACCTGGTTCCGCAGGGCTTTGCCGTGCAGTGGAGCCGCGGTGGCGAGAAGCAGGTCGAGCAGATCAAGGCCGCTCGCGCGGCTCGTGAGCTCGCCACGCTCGAAGAGGCACAGGCCCTCAAGGCCGCCCTCGAGGGCGCCAAGGTCAAGCTGGTCGTCAAGGCCGGCGCTGAAGGCCGTCTCTTCGGTTCGGTGAAGACCACCGACATCGCTGACGCTGTTGCTGCTGCCGGACTCGGCACCATCGACAAGCGCAAGATCGAGATCCCCAACGCCATCAAGGTTGTTGGAACTCACGAGGCCACGGTTCGTCTGCGCGACGAGCTCTCGGCTGCAATCACCCTCCAGGTGGTAGCCGCCAAGTAGGCGTAAAACTCATCGGTACGGCGGCGGGCTTCGGCTCGCCGCCGTATCTGTTTAAGCGGCATCCGTTCTGCGCAATACCCCCATTCTGTGCACAGGCGACCACGATTGTGAGCCGAAATCGGTGCTGTGGAAAACTACTTTTTTCACACAGCTGTGCAAAGATTTAAGCCCTGTTCAAGAGGGATTTTTGTTCAAAAGAAAGTGTGTTGTCCACAGCTGTTCCCACAGGCTTTGCACAACACTGGCGGCGTTTCGCGCAGATTGTGCACAGAGTTATCCACAGGCCGGGTTGAGTTGCCATGACGCTGTCCGTATCGTGGCTGCAGCGGCTCTCGTGAGCCTGTCGCAGCGGCCAGCCTGAACGGCTTCCGTGCGGCAAGCAGCAGTGTCAGAGGTACCCGCTATCACTGGATATGGGTTCAGCTGTTCCCGACCCACCACTTTTTGACCGGCGCAGGCCGGTAGTCCAGTCGCCGAGGAGGCACCGCGTGTCGATCGCTCACCTGGGGCTCGCAGATTCTGCCGAGACCCCACGCTCCGAGTCCTATCGCACCGAGCGCACCCCTCCGCACGACCTGCTCGCCGAGCAGAGCGCGTTGGGCGGCATGCTCCTCTCGAAGGATGCCGTCGCCGACGTCGTCGAGACGCTCCGGGGCCCCGACTTCTACATCCCCAAGCACGAGCTCATCTTCGACGCGATCCTCGCGCTCTACTCGCACGGTGAGCCGACCGACGTCATCGCGGTCACCGACGAGCTCACCAAGCAGGGCGAGCTCGCCCGCGCCGGTGGCGCAGACTACCTCCACACGCTGACCAGCCTCGTGCCCACCGCGGCCAACGCCGGCTACTACGGCTCGATCGTCGCCGAACGCGCACTGCTCCGCCGCCTTGTCGAGGCCGGCACGCGCATCGTGCAGATGGGCTACGCCGGCGAGGGCGAGGTGCTCGACCTCGTCAACAACGCCCAGGCAGAGATCTACTCCGTGACGGGCAGCACCGAGACCGAGGACTACGTTCCGCTCACCGACGCCGTCACCGCGGCGATGGACGAGATCGAGGCGGCATCACACACCGACGGTTCGATGACCGGCGTTCCCACCGGCTTCGCCGACCTCGACGACCTCACCAACGGTTTCCACCCCGGGCAGATGATCATCGTCGCCGCGCGACCGGCGCTCGGAAAGTCGACGCTCGCTCTCGACTTCGCCCGCTCCGCAGCCATCGGCCACAACATGCCGGCGATCTTCTTCTCCCTCGAGATGGGGCGATCAGAGATCGCCATGCGTCTGCTCTCCGCCGAGGCATCCGTTCCCCTGCAGAACATGCGCAAGGGAACCGTCGACGCCCGCGACTGGACCACGATCGCCCAGGTGCGTGGCCGCATCAACGATGCCCCGCTCTACATCGACGACTCCCCCAACATGACGCTCGTCGAGATCCGCGCGAAGTGCCGCCGCCTCAAGCAGCGTGTCGGCCTCAAGATGGTCGTCATCGACTACCTGCAGCTGATGACATCCGGCAAGCGCGTCGAGAGCCGCCAGCAGGAGGTCTCGGAGTTCTCGCGTGCGCTCAAGCTCATGGCCAAGGAGCTGCAGGTTCCGGTCATCGCCCTCTCGCAGCTGAACCGTGGTTCCGAGCAGCGTGCCGACAAGATGCCGGCGATCAGCGACCTGCGTGAGTCTGGCTCGATCGAGCAGGATGCCGACATGGTCATCTTGTTGCACCGTGAGAGCGCCTACGAAAAGGACAGCCCTCGCGCCGGCGAGGCCGACCTCATCGTCGCCAAGCACCGTAACGGCCCGACGCGTACCGTGACTGTGGCCTTCCACGGCCACTTCTCGCGTTTCGCGGACCTCGCCCCCAGCTAAACCGGTGTTGGAGGGACGGTCGGTGACGTCCGTTTCGATGTGGAGTCGTCCATGTCATGGCTTTCGGGACAGTTCGCCGAGCGTTAGGGTGGTCGGCATAAAGCGACTGACCTGATTCTTTGGCACGTCGAGATCCCAGGCGCGGAGAGATCCAGTCTTCCAGGGAGAGCAACGATGAGACCACTTCGATACTCCATCAATGTCACGCTCGACGGTTGCTGCCATCACGAGGCTGGGCTCCCGCCGGACGAGGAGTCCATGCGCTACTGGACCGCTGAGATGGCACGAGCCGATGCCCTGTTGTTCGGCCGGGTGACCTACGAGATGATGGAGTCGGCGTGGCGGAAGCCGACCACGGGTGCATGGCCTGACTGGATGGATGAGTGGGAGATCCCGTTCGCCGAGACGATCGACCGGGCGAAGAAGCACGTCGTGTCCAGCACGTTGAGTGGGGTCGACTGGAATGCCGAGCTGGTGCGAGGTGACCTGGGGCACGCGGTTCGGCAGCTCAAACAAGAGCCGGGTGATGGTCTCTGGGTGGGCGGAGTAACGCTCCCCCTGGCGCTGGCAGATGTGGGATTGATCGACGAGTACGAGTTCATCGTGCAGCCCGTCCTTGCCGGCCACGGGCCGACGTTGCTCGCCGGTTTGCGCGAGCGAATCCAGCTTGAACTCGTGGATCGCCAGGAGTTCCGCTCAGGTGCGGTCCGCATGCGGTACAGGCCCATTCCAGCAACGGCCTGACGCGACTCGCTAACCCAGGGCAGCTCGGCGCGTGGTGTGCCGGGTGGGCACCGCGGACCAGGGGTCCTCCGGCCACGGATGCTTCGGGTAGCGGCCGCGCATTTGTGCACGCACCTGCGCATAGGGACCGGCCCAGAACGATGCGAGGTCGTCGGTCACGGCAAGCGGGTGCCCGGCGGGGGACAGCAGGTGGAACAACACCGGCACCCGCCCTCCGACGAGACGCGGGGTCTTTGCCCACCCGAAGCATTCCTGCAGCTTCACGGCCACAACCGGGCGGGCGATGGAAGCATCGATCGGCGGGTAGTCGAGGCGGACACGGGAGCCACTTGGGACTTCGAGGCGTTCCGGAACCAGGGAGTCGAGCTCGACCGCGTCGGGCCACGGCAGGATCCGGCGGAGTGCCGAGGCAAGATCGAGGCGCGCGGCCGGCGTGCCGGCGGCGAGGTCCGAGAGTTCCGGGCCGAGCCAGGAATCGAGGCTGCGGAGGAGCGCGGCATCCGACACATCGGGCCAGGGGGATCCGAGTTCGCGATGCAGCAGGGCGAGTCGACGCCGGAGGCCATCCGCCGCGTCCGACCAGGTGAAGATCCCGAGCCCGCGCTCCTCGAGGGCACGACGGACGGCATCCCGACCGCCGACGTCGGCCTGGGCGCGCACCGGGACGGATGAGCGGACGATCGCGCCGACCCTCCGGGTACGGCGCGCGACGACGCGGCCATCCACGAACTGCGCCTCGACCCGCTCGGTGATCAGATGGGCGGCCGCCTGCTCAGCCTCGCTCTCAGAGAGAACGGCGGCGGAGCGGATGGTCGCCCCGGTTCCCGCGGCCGCCCGGCCCTGAGCGCGGGTGACGTCCGCCACCGCCAGCCACTCGGCACTCGCCAGCGGGCCCGTGATCCCGGCGCGGGTGCCAGAGGCGAGGAGGAACGTCGCACCGTGCGCCGAGTGATCGACGCGGCGGGCGATCCACTCGGGGAACGCAAGCGCAATGACGAACCCGGTCCGATCGGCAGCTGCTCGCGTCGCTCTGTGCGGCGCTCCCGGCGCGGCGAAGCGCTCGAGTCGGCGAACCTCCTGCTCCCATCGGCGGGAATCCGGGCTTCGCCCGGTGCGCAGCGCGGACAGCGCGCCCGCGGCGTCGCCGCCCGCAACGCGCAGATCACTGCTGAGCAGTGCGATGACCTCGGCGGCCGTGCGTCCGCCGACGACGGCGCTGCCGAGGAGAAGTGCGCGCGCGAGGCGAGGATCGGTCGGGATTCGAGCGAGCGCTCGTCCGTCCGTGGTGGCACGGCCATCGGCATCAATCGCTCCGAGTCCGCGCAGCACGGCGATGGCATCACGCAGACTGCCAGCGGGTAGCGGATCCACGAGCCGGAGCCCGGCCCCGCCTGGCGCACCCCAGCAGGCCAGGAGCAGCGCTGCGTCGGTGAGATCCGCCGCCGCGATCTCGGGGGCCGGCTGTGTCGGCGCCGCCGCGAAGGTGCGCTCGTCGACGCAGCGGACCGCGACACCCGGTCCCTGCCGTGTGGCGCGACCTGAGCGTTGGATGGCCGAAGCCTTGGGCGTCGGGCCGGTGACGAGACCGCTCATGCCGCGCGTCGCGTCGCGTTGGGGAGCACGCGACAGGCAACTGTCGACGACGAGGCGCACGCCGGGAACGGTCAGAGAGGATTCGGCGAGTGAGGTCGTGACGATGATCCGTGCGGCAGAGCCGGGGCTCCGCCCGCCGATCACGGCATCCTGTTCCGCGGCGGAGATCTGGCCGTGCAGTTCGCGGACATCGAACTCCGCCGCGCGAGCACGGATGCGTCCGGCGATCTCGGAAACCTCCCTCGCGCCCGGCGCGAAGACGAGGGCATCGGCGGCCGGATCCGTGCGAACCAGAGTGCGGTGAGCGGCAACGGCGGTGCTGGCGACGTGGTCGAGGAACGCCCACGTCACCCCGCGCTCGTCCAACCGCGGAGTCGGACAGGGCGCCCAGTGCACCTCGAGCGGATGTGCCGGTGCGGTCTGGGTCACGATCGGCGCCGGAGACGAATCCGTGCCGAGCACCGTGGCGAACCGCTCCGCGTCGAGGGTCGCAGACATCGCGACGAGGAGGAGATCCTCGCGTAGCTCGCGAACCTCGCCCAGCAGCCCGATCAGCAGGTCCGTCTCCAACGCGCGCTCGTGCACCTCGTCGATGATGACCGCGCCGACGCCGTCGAGACCGGGGTCGTCCAGCAGACGGCGCAGCAGCACGCCGGCGGTGACGAACTCGATCCGGGTGGATGCGCTCACCTGGTGTTCGCCACGGACGGTGAACCCCACGCGAGAGCCGATGGGTGAACCGTCCAACTGTGCGAGCCGACGGGCGGCGGCGCGGGCAGCGACCCGGCGGGGCTGCGTGACGACCACGCGCCCCGCCACACGATCGGCGACGATCGGCGGAACCAGCGTTGTCTTTCCAGTGCCCGGTGGCGCGCTGACGACGACGGCGTTGCTCCGGTCGAGTGCTTCCCTCAGGTCACCGACCGCTGATGCGAACGGGAGCCCGCGCCCGAGCCTCGACGGGTCGAACGGCAGAGTGGTCACTCCCCCAGTCTCTCGCGTTCGGCCGGTGCGTGCTCACAGCAGGTCCCGTGCCTCGGTGCTCCGCGTTCTCAACCGATTGCCTCCGCGATCGGTCCGTGCAATCGTGAATCATGCCTATCGAACGGATCCGCCCCGACGGCCTTGTTCACAGTCCCGCCTTCAGCCACGTTGCCGTGGTGCCGCCCGGAGCGACCACGATCTACGTCGGCGGGCAGAATTCCGTCGACGCCGACGGCACACTCGTCGGCGGGGACGACGTGGCTGCGCAGTCCATTCGCGCCCTCGAGAACGTCAAGACGGCGTTGGCCGCGGTGGGCGCGGGCGTCGATGACGTGGTGCAGTGGACGGTGCTGTTCGTTGACGGCGTCGACATCGCGGCGGCGTACGGGGCGATTGCGTCCGAGCTCGCCACCGAGCAACCGGGGCTGGTGACCGGTGCCCGCGTGGCCGGCCTCGCCGTGCCGGGCGCACTCGTCGAGATCGCCGCGATTGCGGCGAAACTCTCCTGACGTCCGTAGCAGCCGGGCCCGGCCGCGCCGCATGAGTGCCTGAGTCGGCTGCCGCACGGCTCGACGCGCTCGCGCGATCGGGAGGACTTCGCGCGATCGGGAGGGCGATATTCTCGAAGCCATCCTCCCGAATGGCCCTTCTCGTCCCGAGTGGCCGAGATGGCGTGCCTCAGACCGATTGGAAACCGTTCATGCTGGTTACTCGACTGGATGTCCAGGCCGCCGAGCGGCGCACCCGTGGTTTCGTGCGGCGCACGCCGACGTTTCACGCCGCGGAGACGCTGTCGTTCAAGCTCGAGTTCCTGCAGTACACCGGAACCTTCAAGGCCCGCGGGGCATTCAATCGCCAGCTCGCGGCCCGGGAGCGCGGGGAGCTGGATGCCGCGATCGGCATCGTCGTGGCATCCGGGGGCAACGCCGGCATCGCGAACGCCTACGCGGCCAGGGAGCTGGGGGTGCCGGCGACCGTCTACCTGCCGGAGACGGCACCGGCCGTCAAGGTGGCGCTGCTGCACAGCCTCGGCGCCACGGTCGTGCAGACCGGCAGCGAGTACGTCGAGGCCTTCGAGGCCGCGACGGCCTTCGCCACCGAGCGCGGCGCCCTGTTCTGCCACGCCTACGACCAGCCCGAGATCGCGGCCGGCGCCGGCGTGCTCGCCGAGGAGATGCTCGCCGACGATCCCGCGATTGAAACGATTGTCGTCGCTGTTGGCGGCGGTGGGCTCCTCGCTGGCGTGCTCGCCGCGGTGGACGCTCGCGCCCACGTCGTGGCCGTCGAGCCGGAGCGTGCCCCGACGCTGCACGCCGCACTGGCGGCCGGCGCCCCGGTCGACGTTGAGGTCGGCGGCATCGCCGCGGATTCGCTCGGCGCCAGGCGGGTCGGGCAGATCGGATTCGCGATGGCTCACGCAGCGAGCAGTGGGCTCAGCAGCGTCCTCGTGAGCGACAGCGACATCGTGGCGGCCCGCACGGCGCTGTGGCGCGACTACCGGATCCCCAGTGAATACGGGGCAGCTGCTGCGGCGGCCGCCCTGGCATCCGGGGCCTATCGCCCGCGCTCGGGCGAACGCATCGCCGTGATCGTGTGCGGGGCGAACACCGACCCGGGAACGCTCGCCGGCGGCTAGGARGCCGCTGCCCCCTGCGCGCTCGAACCGCTCTCGGCCTCGGTGCGCCACTTCGTGCCCCAGCGCACGAGCGGATGCAGCACCACGATGAGTTCGCGGCCGGCCGGGCTCAGCCGGTACCGCACCTGCACCGGCGTCGTCGGCGTCACCTCGCGAAGCATCAGCCCCTCCTGCTCGAGCTCCTTGAGCCGCACGGAGAGCAGGCGGTCGGAGATGCCGTCGACGAGCGCGCGGTACTCCGAGAAGCGTTCGGCGCCGCGGGCACCGGCGAGCAGGATCGAGGCCGTCCACTTGCGCCCGGCGATCTCGGCCGCCATCTGAAAGCGGCGGCACTCGGCGTCATCGATGTGCTCGCCGTACAGCGACGTCAATTCGGTATCCACTTACTAATAGTAAGCACCTAACCATCGGCTCGTCAATGGCGCGCCCAGCGCCCACGATAGAAGAACGAGAGCACGACTCTCCCCCAGACTCGCTCGCACTCGAGCCCGCATCTGATCGCAGTGAATCTGACCTCGGAGATTCTGACCTCAGTGAATCTGACTTCTATGAAAGGAACACCGATGGAACTCGGCGTCTACAGCTTCGGCAGCCTTGCCCGCGACCCCCAGAGCGGCGAGCTCGTGAGCACCGCGCAGTCCACCCGCAATCTGCTCGAGGCGATTCGGGTGGCCGATGAGGTCGGCCTCGACTACTTCGGCATCGGTGAGCACCACACGCACGAGATGCCCGCCTCGGCGGCGGCAACGATTCTGGCGGCCGCGGCATCCGTCACCGAGAACATCACCCTGGCCAGCGCCGTCACCGTGCTCAGCACCGATGACCCGGTGCGCGTGTTCCAGCAGTTCGCGACCGTCGACGCCCTCTCCAACGGCCGCGCCGAGATCACGGCCGGTCGCGGCTCCTCGACCGAGTCGTTCCCGCTGTTCGGATACAGCCTCAACGACTACGACACGCTCTACGCCGAGAAGCTCGAGCTGCTGCTCGCGATCAACGCCAACGAACGCGTCACCTGGAGCGGCACGACCCGCCCTGCGCTCCACGACGCGGCGGTGGTTCCGCGCCCGGATGCCGGCAGCCTGCCGATCTGGCTGGGCACGGGCGGCAACCCCTCGTCCTCTGTGCGCGCCGGTCTGCTGGGCCTGCCGATCGCCTACGGCATCATCGGCGGCGTACCGGCCCGCTTCGCGCCGCTCACCGAGCTCTACCGCAACACGGCCAGGGCCAACGGCATGGCGGAGGCCGACATCAAGGTGTCGGTCGGCAGCCCCGGCTACATCGGCGAGACCGGTGCCGCCGCCCGCGATGACTTCTGGCCGCACTGGCACAACACCATGGGGGTCATCGGATCGCAGCGCGGTTTCGCGGCCCCGTCGCGCCTCTCCTACGACCGCGACACGGCGGCCGGCGGTGCGCTCTTCGTCGGCTCGCCGGAGGAGATCGCCGAGCGCATCGTCACCCTGCACGGCAGCCTCGGACACATGCGGCACTTCCTGCAGATGGACTTCGGTGACATGCCCCAGCAGCAGCTGTTGCGCTCGATCGAGCTGCTCGGCACCGCGGTCAAGCCCCTCGTCGACGCGGCGCTCCGCGCATGAGCACCGTCGGAGTCATCGGTGCAGGCAAGGTCGGAACGGCCATCGCCCGGCTCGCTCTCGCGGCCGGCGACGATGTGCTCATCGCCGGCTCTCCGAACGCGCAGTTCCTCGAGCAGATCCTCGCGATGACGGCCCCGGGCGCCCGAGTCGCCAGCCTCGACGAGCTTGCGGATGCCGCGGAGCTCACGGTGCTCGCGGTGCCGTTCGGCAAGATCGACTCCGTGGATTTGGAACGATTCACTGGCGCGGTCGTTGTCGACGCGGCCAACTACTGGGAGCCCGTCGACGGCACCCCGGCGATCCTGGCCGGGGCCGGCGCGCTCAGCACCAGCGAGGTCGTGCAGGCGCGGCATCCGGGCGTGCGCCTGGTCAAGTCGCTGAACCACCTCGGCTACCACGACATGGACACCGACGCGGCCCCAGCAGGATCGGCCGGGCGCCGGGCTCTCGCCGTGGCCGCCGATGACGAGGAGGCGAGCGACATCGTCGCGTCGTTCCTCGACCGCATCGGCTTCGACCCCGTACACGTCGGCGCCCTGGCCGACGGTGCGATCCTGCAGCCGGGCGAGGCGCTCTTCGGTCGCTTCGTGCAGCGCGCGGAGCTGCTCGCCGTCGCCGCAGGGCGGGGCGAACTCGCTGCGTAGTGCCACGCCCCGGCGGTGGACGTGGCGTACACTCCGGGTAACGAGCTGCAGCACCGGTGCTGGAGCGTGCGGCATCCGCCCCACGCCGGCGTCGGCTGCACCCCGTGAGACGGGAGTCGGCGGTGAGAGTCGGAGTGTCGCGTGAGCGCCGAGACGGGGAGAGGCGCGTCGCCGCCACACCCGACACGGTGCGCCAACTGATCGGCCTCGGACTCGAGGTGTTCATCGAGAGCGGCGCGGGGACGGCGGCCGGTCACGGCGATCAGGCATACGCCGATGCCGGAGCCGAGATCGTCGCCGAACTCGAACTCGAGCTCGACAGCCTCGACGTCTACGCACACGTCCGGCCGCTCAGCCCCGAGACCGCCACCCGGTTGCGCCGCGGCGCGGTCACCGTCGGGCTCGCATCGCCGGCGAGCGAGCTGCCCACCGTGCGCGCCCTCGCCGCGGCCGGCATCACGGCCTTCGCACTCGAGTTGGTTCCACGCATCTCCCGGGCGCAGTCGATGGACGCCCTGACCTCCCAGGCGCTCATCGCCGGCTACCGTTCCGTGCTCGAGGCGGCACTGCGGCTGCCGCGCTTCTTCCCGCTCTACATGACGGCGGCCGGCACGATCCCGCCGGCGAGCGTGCTCGTGCTCGGCGCCGGCGTGGCCGGGCTGCAGGCGATCGGCACCGCGAAGAGGCTGGGCGCCCGGGTGTCGGCCAACGACGTGCGGCCGGCCTCGGCCGACGAGGTCGCGTCGATGGGCGCCACCTTCATCTCGCTCGATCTCGAGGCCGCCGAGGCGGGCGGCGGCTACGCCAAGGAGCTCGGCGAGGACCGTGCGGCCATGCAACGCGCTCTGCTCGCGCCGCACGTTGCGGCATCCGATGTGCTCATCACCACGGCCGCGATTCCCGGCCGCCCCGCCCCGCTGCTGGTGACCAGCCGGATGGTGGCGGCGATGCGCCCCGGCTCTGTGGTGATCGACCTCGCCGCGGAGAGCGGTGGCAATGTGGAGGGCTCGGTGGCCGGCAGTGACGTGCTCGTGCCGACGGCCGACGGCACGGGGGCGGTGACGCTCGTGGGGCTGAAGGATGCCGCATCCGCCATGGCGTCCGACGCCTCCAGGCTCTACGCCAAGAACGTCGCCAATCTGATCGAGCTGATGACCGCCGACGGCGTCGTCGCCCCGGACTTCGCCGACGAGGTCATCGCCGGCGCCTGCCTCACCGAGGGCGGGGTGGTGCGCCACGCGCCGACCGCCGCGGCAATCGAAGCGGAAGGAGCGGCCTGATGGATGGCATGGCGCTGTTGACGATCACCGTGCTCTCGGTGTTCGTCGGATTCGAGGTCGTCTCGAAGGTGTCGAGCACCCTGCACACCCCGCTGATGTCGGGGGCGAACGCGATCCACGGCATCATCCTGGTCGGAGCGATCATCGTCGCCGGCCAGGCGGACGACCCGTGGATTCTCGCGGTCGCCCTGCTCGCCGTCGTGCTCGCAACCGCCAATCTCGTCGGCGGCTTCGTCGTGACCGACCGGATGCTCGAGATGTTCCGCGGGCGCAAGGCCCCGACGCCGACGACGGCACCGGGGCGGGCGGCACCCGGGCACGGCTCGACGAGCGGGAAGGACGGAGAGCGATGACGCTGCTCGACCCCACCTGGACCGCCCTGCTCTACCTGGTGGCCGCCGTCTGCTTCATCCTCGCGCTGCGCGGGCTCGCCTCGCCCCGGAGCGCCCGTCGCGGCAACCTCATCGGTGCGGCCGGCGCGCTCATCGCCGTCGTCACCGTGTTCCTCTCGACCGAGCTCGACAACATCCCGTGGATCCTCGCCGCCATGGCCATCGGCTCGCTCATCGCGGCCCCGATCTCGCGGCGCGTGAAGATGACCCAGATGCCCCAGCTCGTCGCCGCCTTCAACGGCGTCGGCGGTGGGGCGGCCGCGCTCGTCGCACTGCTCGAGCTCTCGCACAACGAGGATCCCTGGGTGCGTCTGGCGATCGTCTTCACGCTTGTCGTCGGCGCGATCTCCTTCGCGGGCTCCGCGATCACCTTCGCCAAGCTACAGGAGCTGATGACGACGCGGCCGGTGCTCTTCCCCGGCCTGCCCGTGCTCATGGGCCTCGTGCTGGTGCTGGCGGTCGCCGGCTCGTGGGCGACCATCGCGACGGGCTCGATCGGGATCGCGGTGGCGCTGCTCGGCGTCGGGCTCGTCGCCGGCGTGCTGCTCGTGCTGCCGGTCGGCGGCGCCGATGTGCCCATCGTGATCTCACTGTTGAATGCTTTCACCGGGCTCGCGGTGGCGGCATCCGGCCTCGTGCTCGGCAACGTGCTGCTCGTCGTGGCCGGCACACTCGTCGGTGCCAGCGGAACGATCCTGACCAGGGCGATGGCCGCCGCGATGGGGCGCGGGGTGGCCGGAATCCTGTTCGGGGCCTTCCGCGGTGGCTCGACCGCGGGATCGACGACGCAGAGCGAACGGCCGGTGCGATCCTCCAGCGCCGAGGACGTCGCGGTGCTGCTCGGCTACGCGCAGCGAGTCATCGTCGTTCCCGGCTACGGGCTCGCCGTCGCCCAGGGCCAGCACACCCTCGTCGAACTCATCTCGGCGCTCGAGGCGCGTGGCATCGAGGTCGTCTACGCGATCCACCCGGTTGCCGGCCGGATGCCCGGCCACATGAACGTGCTGCTCGCCGAGGCGAACGTGCCCTACGAGTCGCTCAAGGAGATGGCGGATGTGAACCCCGAGTTCAAGCTGACGGATGTCGCGCTCGTCGTCGGCGCGAACGACGTCGTCAATCCGGCCGCCAAGACCTCTCCCGGATCGCCGATCTACGGCATGCCGATCCTCGAGGTCGAAGACGCCAGACAGGTCGTGTTCCTCAAGCGCTCGATGCGGCCCGGCTTCGCCGGGATCGAGAACGAGCTGCTCTACCAACCGCAGACGACGCTGCTCTTCGGCGACGCCAAGGACTCGCTCGGCAAGATCCTGGCCGCGGTGAAGGCGCTCTGAGCAGGCACGACGAGGAATCGCCTTCGTCCAGAGCAGATGGTCGGGTGCATTGTAGGGCGACGTAGACTGGAGGCATCCCCCAGCAATGAAAGAGGTCGCAGCGTGACTCAGACTCGGGTTGCCGCAGCGCAAACCTCGACCGAATGGTTCGTGCCACTCGGCCGGGCGATCCTGCTGGCCGTTCCGGCCATTGCGATCACCTTCTCCGAAGACCATGGCCCGCGGTTCGGCCTGATCGTCTTCGGCATCTGGGCGCTCGTCAGCGGCCTCGTGGTCGGTGCGCTGAGCCTGCGTCTGCTCGGGGACCCGCTCAGCCGTCGCCTCTTCGCCACGAACGGTGTCATCAGCGCCGCAGCCGGCCTCGTCGCGCTCGGCCTCGTCGGAGCGCTCGGCGCCGAAGAGGGGCTCGGCACCTTCCTGTTCCTCGTCACCGTCTGGGCCGCGTGCACCGGCGTTGTCGAGTTCTACGCCGGTTGGCGCACCCGCACGACTCAGGCGGCATCGCGCGACTGGCGCATGGCCGGTGGCTTGACCGTCATCCTCGCTCTGGTTCTCATGATCCTGCCTCCGCACGCCGTCGTGTCCGTTGGTCTGCTCGGGGCTTACTTCGCGATCCTCGCCGTGTTCCTCGGTATCGCAGCGTTTTCACTCAAGTGGGATTCGGCCACCGCTGCCCGCGCAGTCGACGCGCCGGCGGCATCCGCACCGCAGGCCACCTCCACCCCCACCACTTCACCTGAATCGGATGCCTCGTGACCTCGAAGCCAGACCCCAAGAAGCCCCTCGAGCCGTTGGGCGCGGCTTATCAGCCGAGCAGGCGTGAGATTCTGCGGCCGGCCGAACTCGTCGGCGGCGCCGGCATCGGTGCGGTGTTCGTCGGGCTCGTCGTCTTGCTGACGACCCAGCAGCTCGTGCTCACGCTCGTCTCCACCGGCATCACCTTCATCGTCGTGCTGATGGTGCTCGCCCTTTTCGCCATGGGCTCCAAGCAGGACGCAGAGGAGACCGCCGACATCGAGCTGCAGGATGACGCTGCCCAACGGAAGGCCCAGCAGACGCAGCAGGCCGAGACACCGGAGGCCCCGGAGGCCCCGGACACCGCGCACTAGCGCCACACACCACGCGCCGCGCGCTCGCGCCGCTCCCGCTCGGGAGGAAAGAGCGAGAGGGGGAGGACGGAATCACTGATTCCGTCCTCCCCCTCTGCTTGAGTCCTCGGACCGGCGGGATCGCTAGGCGCGGGGCAGGCGGTCCACGAGCTCGTCGGCGAGGCCGATGTAGCCGGCCGGGGTGAGCTCGAGCAGGCGCTGCTTGGCGGCGTCACCGATGTCGAGCGCGCCGACGAATGCGACGAGCTCGGTCTGGCCGATGCGCTTGCCACGGGTCAGATCCTTGAGCAGGGCGTAGGGGTCCTCGATGTTCGAGCGACCGGCTGCCACCTCGGCACGGATGACGGTTTGAATCGCTTCACCGAGGATCTCCCAGTTCGCGTCAAGGTCGGCCAGCAGCACCTCGCGGGCGAGGTCGATCTCGCCGAGGCCGCGCTGGATGTTGTCGAGGGCGAGCATCGAGTGACCGAAGCCGACGCCGATGTTGCGCTGCGCACTGGAGTCGGTGAGGTCGCGCTGCAGGCGGCTGGTCACGAGGGTCGCGGCGAGCGAGTCGAGCAGGGCGCTGGAGAGCTCGAGGTTCGCCTCGGCGTTCTCGAAGCGAATCGGGTTGATCTTGTGCGGCATCGTGGAGGAGCCGGTGGCACCGGCCTGCGGAATCTGACGGAAGTAGCCCATCGAGATGTAGGTCCAGATGTCGGTGGCGAGGTTGTGCAGCACGCGGTTCGCGTGCGAGACGCGGTTGTAGAGCTCGGCCTGCCAGTCGTGCGATTCGATCTGCGTGGTCAGCGGGTTCCACGTGAGCCCGAGGCCCTCGACGAACTCCTGCGAGATGGTGGGCCAGGCGGCATCCGGTGCCGCGACAACGTGCGCGGCGAATGTGCCGGTGGCGCCGGAGAACTTGCCGAGGTACTCGCTGGCGGAGACCTGGGCCTCGATGCGGCCGAGGCGGTAGACGAAGACGGCGAGCTCCTTGCCCATCGTCGACGGCGTTGCCGGCTGACCGTGGGTGTGGCAGAGCATCGCGGCGTCGCGGTGGGTCTCGGCCAGCTCGGTGAGCGTGGCGATGACGCCGCGGAACTTGGGCAGCCACACCGTCTGCACGGCGTCACGCACGGTGAGGGCGTAGCTGAGGTTGTTGATGTCTTCGCTCGTGCAGGCGAAGTGCGTGAGCTCGGCGATGGAGTCGAGGCCGAGCGCGGCCAGCCGGCGGCGAACGAGGTACTCAACGGCCTTCACATCGTGGCGGGTCACGGCTTCGAGGGCGGCGAGCTCGTCGATCTCGGCCTGGCCGAAGTCGGCGACGAGGGCGCGGAGCGAGACCTTCTTCTCGTCGGAGAGCGGTGCGGAACCGAACATGGAGTGGTCGGTCAGGTAGATCAGCCACTCCACCTCGACCTGCACGCGCGCCCGGTTGAGCCCGGCCTCGGAGAGGAACTCTCCCAACTCGGTGACGGCGGCCTGGTAACGGCCGTCGAGCGGGCTGAGTGGCTGAGGGGGCAGGGGACTCATCGGACTCCTTGTCGGATTGCGGGGGCGATTTGCCGGAATAGTGCCTGCGAAGACCTCTCAATCATCGCAAGAACTGCGTCAAACATCGCATCGTCCGAATAGTAGGGGTCCGGAATATCGCGCAGGTGCGCCTGTTCCGCGTCAAAACTGAGCATCATGCGCACCTTGTCGCGCTCGATCTCATCGGTGGCCCACGCACGCAGGATGCGCTCGTGGCTGCGGTCGAAGGCAACGATCAGATCGAAGTCGCCGAAGGAATCGGTCTCGAACTGGCGGGCCCTATGCATGCTTCCGTCATAGCCGCGTCGGGCGAGCGCGTCGATCGTGCGCTGGTCGGCCCGCTCCCCCACGTGCCAGTCGCCCGTGCCGGAAGAGGTTGTGACGATGTACCCGGCGAGGCCGGCGCGCGCGACCTGCTCGCGCAGCACAACTTCGGCCATCGGTGAGCGGCAGATGTTGCCGGTGCACACGAAACTGATGCGGAAGGGCTGCGCGTCATCGCTCGGCGAATCAGCGCGCGTCATGCAGTCCATTCTGGGGCACAAATCGGCCGCGCGCAGTTCGAATTTATGTTCGCATCAGGATGCCGCTCGCGGGGCGTGAATCGGGCCAGCTGCCGCCCCAGCGAGCGGCAGCGGCGCCACCGCTCCTCCTGCGCACAGCGCCGCACGAGCGACAGGTTCTCCACCGCTGCCCGTCCGGTGCCGACACCTCAGAGGAGTGAGCCGAGACTGGACGGGTGGACGTGATCGGAACGGCGCGGGGCGGCGAGCCAGAGTCGGCGTCATCGCTGGTGCTGGGCTGGCAGCTACTGGCGGCCGATGAGCGCTGCGCCACGGCCGAGGCGCGCCTGGCCGGCATCCGCGCCCTGCTCGCCGACATGGCACCCGACGTGGTCGACGCACTCCCGGAGGCACCGGAGAGTTGGCGCTCGCGGGCAGCCACCGCGTACGCCGCGCGCCTGCACGCGCTGCGCTCACGTCTGGCTGCTGCGCTCGCCGAACTGCACGAGGCAGAGGCGGCCGCCTGGCGGGAGCTGGTGGCGGAGCAAGAGGAGCGTGAGCGGTTGCGTTGGCTGGTGCAGGGCGGCGGAGCCGTTGTCGAGCGAACGGGGCCGGGCCCGTGAGTGACGCCCGGTGAGCGACACCCTGACGCTCTCCGGCGGCGGCTCGACCACGGTCGCTACCGAGGAGTTGCTGATCGACGCGGCCCGGCTGGGTGCCACACAGACCAAGGCGGAGGCGTGGCTTGCCCGCATCCGCGCCGTGCAGGCGCTGGATACCGGCGGCTCCACCTGGGCGGAGCCCGCTTCGATCGAGTCGCTCGGAGAGGCACTGCGCCAGGTGCAGGCGTTCGGGGACGAGGTGGCTCGGGCGCGGAGCGCGCTGGTGCTGGCGGCCGAGTCATACGGGTTCGCGGAGCGCACCGTCACGGCCCTCTGGGGTGCCGGGGCCCAGCTCGGCGCCTGGGCAGGCGGGCGGGCACTGCCGTTCCTCGTCGTGCCCGCAGCCCTCTCGCTCGTGCCGATCGCGCTGCTGGGGCTGCTCGTCAGCGGTGCGCTGGGGGTCCCTCCAACGCGCCTGCCCGCTCTGCTCGCCGCGTGGGTGCACGCCAACCCGGGGCTGCTGAACAGCCCGGCGTTCGTGCGGCTCGTGCGCGGCGCGGTTTCATCCGGCGACGAGTTCGCGGCCGGACTGCTGCGGGTGCCCGCCGCCGCGGCGCTGCCGACCGGCCGAGCTCTCGGCGCCGAGCAGGGGGCCGCCGCGATCGCGGCCCTGGCGGTGCTCGCCGCGGCCGCTGGCAACACGGCGCTCCGCGAGACACCGCAACGTGTGCACCGCACCGCCCCGCCACGCCCCGTTCGCCCGCCGCGCGGGGTCGGCGAGCTGGCGGCACGCGTGCCGTCATCCGCTGCGGGATCGCCGCAGATCAGGCTCGAACGCTACGGCGGTGCTGCCGGGACGCGCTGGGTCGTCTACCTGGCCGGCACGGCCGATTTCGCGCCGACACCGGCCGGGGAGCCGTTCGATCTCACCGCGAATGTGCTGGCCACCGCGGACGGCGACGCCGCGAGCGAGCGTGCCGTGCGCGAGGCGCTGGCCGCAGCAGGGGCCGATGCCAGTGATCCCCTGCTCGTTGTCGGGCACTCCCAGGGCGGCCTCGTGGCCGGCCGCCTCGCCGAGGCGGGCGATCTCAGCGTCGCGGCCTACGTGAATCTCGGCGGCCCGCTCGGTGCCGTCAGCGCCGCCGAGGCGCCCGGCCTCTCGATCGAGCACAGCGAAGACATCGTGCCGGCGCTCGGGGGCGAAGCGGCATCCCCGACCGAGCTCGTCACGGTGAGCCGCCGCGTGCTCGACGGGGCGGATGCCGCCGCACCGCTGTTCGCGGCGCACGAGCTCGAGCGGTACCGGGAGACCGCCCGCCTGATCGACGGCTCGGAGGAGGCCCGCTTGGTGGAGTTCGAGCGCATCGTGCGCGACTTCGCGGGCTCGGCCCCCGGCACGGAGACCCGCTGGCGTTCGGAGCGACTCCCCCGGCCCGGCGGCTAGCTCGCCGTCGCGGCAGCTGACGTTCGCGCGGACGGCTTGTGCCGACGGCGTGAGCGGCCGGCCGGTGATTCGGCCGACACGCTGCGGCTGACGCCCGCCCCGTCGGCGTGGCGACCGAATCACCGGCGGAACGTACGCGTTCCCGGTGCGGTCGCCGCAGACCGGAGCTGGCCGCTAGCGAGCGTCGGAGTCAGACCTGCGCATCAGCGGCCGCAGGATCAGGCTGAGCAGACCAGAGATGATGCTGAGCACGAGGGCGCCGAGCACGGCCCACCAGAAGTCCTCCACGACGAGGCCGAAGCCGAAGAGCGAGGTGACCCACGCGGCGAGCATGAGCAGGAGCGCGTTCACGACGAGAGAGAGCAGCCCGAGCGTCAGGATGTACAGCGGGAACGCGACGACCCGCACGACGGTGCCGATGAAGGTGTTCACGAGGCCGAAGACCAGGGCGACCAGCAGGTAGGTGAGCACGGTCGCGAGCTGCGTGTCGTCGTACGGGAGCACGCTCACGCCGGCCACAATCAGCGTGGTGAGCCACAGTGCGACGGCGTTGACGATCAGACGGAGGAGGAAGGTACCCATGGCACCACTATTCCACCTCCCTTGCACCGGGGCCGCGATATCTCGTACTCATGCCTCTCGCGGCATACCCGGCCAATAGACTCGGCAGGGTGACTGAGACCACCCCCAGCGCCACCGATCCGCGCGCAGCGCTTCGCCTGCGCCCCGAGATCGCGGCCCTTCCCGCCTACCGGCAGGGAAAGGCGGCCGAGGCCGATGCCTTCAAGCTCTCGAGCAACGAGAACCCCTTCGACCCGCTTCCCGGCGTCGTCGACGCCGTCGCGGCCGCGACGGCGTTCAATCGCTATCCGGATGCCACGGCGCTGAGGCTCCGCACGGAACTCGCCGCACGGCACGGCGTCAGCCCGGACGAGGTGCACATCGGCTCCGGCTCGGTCGCGCTGCTCGCGCAGCTGGTGCTCGCGACATCCGGCCCAGGCACCGAGGTCGTCTACTCGTGGCGCTCCTTCGAGGCATACCCCAGCCTGGTCACCGTCTCCGGTGCCGCCAGCGTGCGCGTGCCGAACACGCCGGAACACGGCCACGACCTCCCGGCCATCGCCGCCGCGATCGGTGACGCGACGAGCCTCGTCATCATCTGCAGCCCGAACAACCCCACCGGTGCCGTCGTCGGCGCCGAGGAGTTTGAGGCCTTCATGGCCACGGTGCCCTCCGACGTCATCGTCGTGCTCGACGAGGCCTACGCCGAATTCGTGTCCGCCGGAACCGCAGCAGAGCCTGCCGCGGTCAACGGCCTCCCCCGAGGGAGCGCTCCGCTCACCGCGCGCCACCCGAATCTGGTCATCCTCCGCACCTTCTCCAAGGCATACGGCCTGGCCGGCCTGCGCGTCGGCTTCGCGATCGGTTCGGAGACGATCCTCGATGCCGCCCGCTCCACGGCGATCCCGCTCTCCGTCACGGCTCAGGCCGAGACCGCGGCCCTGGCCTCGCTCGCGGCCGAGAAGCAGCTGCTCGAGCGGGTGCACACGATTGCGGCGCGACGCGACGCAATCCACGAGGCCCTCACCGCCCAGGGCTGGGCACTCCCCCGGTCCTTCGCGAACTTCCTCTGGCTGCCGCTCGGAGCCGAGACCGCAGCAGCAGCGGAGCAGCTGAACGCAGCCGGTCTCGTCGTGCGCGCCTTCGCCCCGGAGGGCATCCGCATCTCCGTCGGCGAAGAGGAGTCGGTGCCGCGGCTCCTCGCGGCGCTGCAGCAGATTCTCGACGAACTCGCACCGGGCCACCCGGCCAGGCGGCTAGCGTAGGACGGTGGCAGAACCAATGAACGGCAGCATTTCAGACCAGCAGGACCATTCCGGCCGGCGCTCCGTCGACCAGCGCTCCGTCGATCAACAGAGTGTCCCCAGGGTGCAGATGCTCACCGCCGACGGTGAGTTCGCGCCGAACGAGGCGGCCGCCGAGTTCCTGCCCTACTTCGAGCGCCTCGGCGACGCCGACTTCCGGCAGTTCTATCGCGACATGGTGATCGTGCGTCGATTCGACCGGGATGCCGCCAATCTGCAGCGGCAGGGCCAGCTCGCGCTCTGGGTTCCGAGCCACGGCCAGGAGGCCGCCCAGGTCGGCTCCGGTCGCGCCGCCCGCGCGCAGGACCACATCTTCCCGAGCTACCGCGAACACGTCGTCGGCATGATCCGCGGACTCGACCCCGTCAACATCCTCCGCGTGCTCAAGGGCGTCACGATGGGCGGCTGGGATCCGGCCGAGAACGGCAACTTCCACCTGTACAGCTTCGTGCTCGCCTCGCAGAGCCTGCACGCCACCGGTTACGCCATGGGCATGCAGTTCGATGGCACCACCGCGACGGGCAACCCCGAGACCGACGAGGCCGTCATGGTCTACTACGGCGACGGCGCCTCCTCGCAGGGCGACGTCAACGAGGCGCTCGTGTTCGCGTCGAGCTACCAGACCCCGCAGGTCTTCTTCCTCCAGAACAACGGCTGGGCCATCTCGGTTCCGGTCGAGCGGCAGTCGCGCGTTCCGCTGGCCCTCCGCGGCCCCGGATTCGGCATGCCCGGCACCCAGATCGACGGCAACGACGTCTTCGCCAGCTACGCCGTCACCGCCAAGCACCTCGACGACGCCCGCGCCGGCCACGGCCCGGCCCTCATCGAGGCGATGACCTACCGCGTCGGCGCGCACACCACCGCCGACGATCCCACGAAGTACCGCCGCGACGCCGAGACGGCCGACTGGCTCCCGCGCGACCCGATCACGCGCCTGCGCACCTTCCTCGAGGCCCGCGGGACCGAGCAGGCCTTCTTCGACGACACGGATGCCGAAGCGGCCGATTTCGCCAACGATGCGCGCAGGCGCGCCCTCGAGATCGAGGCGCCGGGCGACGAGGTGATCTTCGACAACGTCTACGCGGAGCCGCATCCGCTGGTCACAGAGCAGAAAGCGTGGCTCGAATCATTCGAGGCCTCGTTTGAGGACGGTTCGGCATGAGTACGACGACAATGAACCAGACGGCAGCCGCCCAGAGCACGGCCACACTGCCCCTTGGCAAGGCCATCACCGCCGGCCTCCGCGCCGCGATGACGGCGAACGACAAGGTACTGATGATGGGCGAGGACATCGGCCCACTCGGCGGCGTGTTCCGCGTGACGGAGGGCCTGCACGCCGAATTCGGCGACAAGCGCGTGCTCGACACCCCGTTGGCCGAATCCGGCATCATCGGAACCGCGATCGGTCTCGCCATGCGCGGCTACCGCCCGGTCTGCGAGATCCAGTTCGACGGCTTCATCTTCCCCGGCTTCGACCAGATCACCACGCAGCTCGCTCGCATGCGCAACCGGCACGAGGGCAGGCTCAGCATGCCCGTCGTCATCCGCGTGCCCTATGGCGGGCACATCGGCTCGATCGAGCACCACCAGGAGAGCCCGGAGGCGTACTTCGCGCACACCCCAGGCCTCCGCGTGGTGAGCCCGTCGAACCCGAATGACGCGTACTGGATGATCCAGCAGGCCATCGAGTCCGACGACCCCGTGTTGTTCTTCGAACCGAAGAGCCGCTACTGGCCCAAGGGTGTCGTGGAGCTCGGCGCCGCGCCGGAGCAGGTGCTGCCGCTGCACGCCAGCCGCGTTGTGCGCCAGGGAACCGACGTCACCGTCGTCGGCCACGGCGCCATGGTCAGCGTTCTGCTCGAGGCCGCGGAGCTCGCGGCCGAGGAGGGCACGAGCATCGAGGTGATCGACCTGCGATCGATCTCACCGATCGACTACGGGCCCATCCTCGAGTCCGTCGCCAAGACGACCCGCCTCGTCGTGGCGCAGGAGGCATCCGGCTTCGTCAGCGTGGGTTCCGAGATCGCGGCGACCGTCATGGAGCGGGCCTTCTACCTGCTCGAGGCGCCCGTGCTGCGCGTCTCCGGATTCGACACGCCGTTCCCGCCCGCCGCGGTCGAGACGCACTTCCTGCCGAGCGCCGACCGCGTGCTCGACGCCGTCGACCGCGCGCTCGCGTACTAAGAGCATTCTCTTCTCGGCTCTGGCCGAATACCCTTTGTTCATCTGCACGGAAGGCACCCCATGAGTGAACACACCTTCAACCTCCCCGACGTCGGCGAAGGTCTCACCGAGGCCGAGATCGTGCAGTGGAAGGTCGCCGTCGGCGACACCGTTGCCGTCAACGACGTGCTCGTCGAGATCGAGACCGCCAAGTCACTGGTCGAGCTGCCCTCGCCGTTCGCCGGTGTCGTCGGCGCCATCCTCGTCGACGAGGGAAGCACCGTCGACGTCGGCACCGCCATCATCACCGTCGGTTCGGGTGCTGCCGCTTCGGATGCCGTTCCCGCAGCCGACAGCGAGATGACACTCCCGGTCTACGGCAACCTCGACTCCGAGTTGGCTGACGCCGCGAGCACCATCACCAGCGAGGGCGAGGAGAAGCCGGGCGCCGTGCTCGTCGGTCACGGCAGTTCGGCCTCAGGCGGGAGTCGCCGTCGCAGGGCGCGCTCGCACGCCACCGCGCATGAGACGCTCGCCGCACCCCACACGACGACCGTTGTCGCCGCGCCCGTCGCAGCACCTGTGCCTGCTGCAGAGGGCGCCCCGGCGCCGAGCGCAGCCCGTGTGCCCGTGCCAGCGGCATCCGCCGGCCCGGTGATCGCCAAGCCGCCCGTGCGCAAGCTCGCCAAGGACCTCGGCGTCGACCTCGCGGAGGTGACGCCGACCGGCTCGATCGGCGACGTCACGCGCGACGATGTCATCCGCGCAGCCTCGCAGGTGAGCGTCTTCCGCAACATCGAGACGCCGAAGTGGCCGGAAGACCGTGAAGACCGGATCCCGGTCAAGGGCGTGCGCAAGGCGATCGCGAACGCGATGGTGTCGAGTGCGTTCTCCGCCCCGCACGTCAGCCTCTTCGTCGACGTCGACGCCACCCGCACCATGGAGTTCGTCAAGCGTCTGAAGAGCTCAACCGACTTCGCTGGCGTCAAGGTGTCGCCGCTGCTGATCATGGCGAAGGCCATGATCTGGGCCGTGCGCCGCAACCCGACGGTGAACGCCGCGTGGACCGACGAGGAGATCGTCGTCAAGCACTACGTCAACCTCGGCATCGCCGCGGCCACCCCGCGCGGGCTGATCGTGCCGAATGTCAAGGAGTCGCAGTCGATGAGCCTGCTGCAGCTGGCCGGCGCGCTCGAACAGCTCACCATCACGGCCCGCGACGGCAAGACCAGCCCGGCCGAAATGTCAGGCGGCACGATCACGATCACGAACATCGGCGTCTTCGGCATGGACACCGGCACCCCGATCCTCAACCCGGGCGAGGTGGCGATCGTGGCGCTCGGCACCATCAAGCAGAAGCCGTGGGTCGTCGACGGCGAGGTGCGCGCCCGGTACGTCACGACGATCGGAGCGAGCTTCGACCACCGCGTCGTCGACGGCGATGTCGCCAGCCGCTTCCTGGCCGATGTGGCCTCGATCATCGAGGAACCGGCGCTGCTGCTGGACTGAGCCACCGTGTCGGAGGTTTCGACAAGCTCAACCATCGGGCATCAGCGCCCGCCGATTGAGCGGTTTCGACAGGCTCAACCATCGGGCATCGCACCCGCTCAACAACGGGCGTCGCACTCGCCGATCGAGCCTGTCGAAATGCCGCCACACGCTGTCGACAGGCCCACGCAGCGCCGGGAACCCCATGCTCCAAGGTAACGAACGGATAACGGTGCAGTCGCGGCGCGTGGCCAGCAACGGCGGCGATCCGCCGAATCGATTGTGAGTTATCCACAGGCTTATCGGCCTTCTCGATTAGTCTTCGCCCGGCATGGTTGATAGCTTCGTTGAGGCCGAAGTTGGCCACAATCCAGTCCGCGATCGGCGCGGTTCCTGCCTGCGCGGGAGCATGCCGAGCGTATGGTCGGATGATGTCGGCGGCGGCCCCAAGGCCCCGCCAGCCGGAGCAGCGCGATTCGCCGCAGACACCCAGTCTGCCGCTTGAGACCGCGCGCTCCGCACGCGTCTCCGACCCGGCCGCAAGAAGCGAAAGCACACGCCTGAACAGCGTTACTTGGCGTGCGCCCGGAGTGCACCACGTGTCCGTCACAATTGACCATCCGACCCCTCCCCCCGTCCTCCCCTCGATTCCGGTGCAGATCCCGACCGCCGCAGCCGGCGTCGCCGTTCGGGCAGAGGGCCTCTACAAGGCTTTCGGGCGCAAGCCGCTCGACACCGTGCAGCGGCTGCGTGCCGGAGCCGACCGTTCCGGGCTGCCATCCGAGCAGACCGCCGCCGTGATCGACGCCTCCTTCGAGGTGAAGCGCGGCGAGATCTTCGTGGTGATGGGTCTCTCCGGTTCGGGCAAGTCGACGCTCATCCGCATGCTGAACGGCCTGCTCGAGCCCACGGCCGGCACCGTCGAGGTGGCAGGAACCGTGATCACCGGCCTGCCGCCGAAGAAGCTGCGCGCGGTGCGCCGCGAAAGCGTCTCCATGGTGTTCCAGCACTTCGCGCTGCTCCCGCACCGGAGCGTGATCGACAATGTGGCTTACGGCCTCGAGGTGCAGGGTGTCCCGCTCGAGGAACGTCGATCCCGCGCGAACACCATCATCGGGATCGTCGGCCTGGACGGCTGGCAGCACAAGCTTCCCGGGCAGCTCTCCGGCGGCATGCAGCAGCGCGTCGGGCTGGCCCGCGCGCTCGCGGCCGACACCGACATCCTGCTCATGGACGAGGCCTTCTCTGCTCTTGATCCGCTGATCCGGCGCGAGATGCAGGAACAGCTCGTCGAGCTGCAGGCCGAGCTCGGCAAGACGATCATCTTCATCACCCACGACCTCAACGAGGCGATGTTCCTCGGCGACCGCATCGCCGTGATGCGCGACGGCAGGATCGTGCAGATCGGCACGCCGGAGGAGATCCTCACCGACCCGGCGAACGACTACGTCGCCCAGTTCGTGCAGGACGTCGACCGTGCCCGCGTGCTCACCGCCGCGAGCGTGATGGAGCCGGCGCGGGCGATTGTCTCGCTCTCCGCCGGGCCCCGCGCGGCGCTCCGCACCATGCGCGATCTGCAGACTTCCGCGGCCTACGTCGTCGGCAACGGCCGCATTCTGCTCGGCGTCGTGCGTGACCGGGATGTGATCCGCCAGGTCAAGAACCGCGAGACCGACCTCTCCCTCGTCGTGCGGCACGACCTCTCGGCCGTGGACGCCGACACCAACCTCAGCGAGCTCGTCGAAGCCTCCGTCGAGAGCGCGTTGCCGCTCGCGGTGATTGACGAGCGCAAGCGGCTTCTCGGCGTCATCCCGCGCGTCACCCTGCTGGCCGCGCTCGGCAATGTGCCGGCGCACACCAGCGAGATCCCGGTGATGATCGACCCGCCGGCCACGATTCCCGTTGACGTCGTCACCGAGACCCTGCTCGCGACGGGCGGCCCCGTCGTCCCCGCCGATGACGCGCTCGAAGGGAGCCTGCGATGAACCCGTCCCTGCTGCACAGCTCCCCGCCCACTGGCCCCGTCATTCCACTCGGCGAATGGGTCGAGACCTTCATCGACTTCCTGACGACCAGCCTCGGCTGGCTCTTCGACGGCCTGCGCGCCGCGTTCGGCGGGCTCTACGACCTCGTTGACCTCGTGCTCTCCGCGCCGCCGTTCTGGGCGATCATCGCCGTGATCGCGCTGCTCGGGCTCATTCTGCGCGGCTGGCTGTTCGCGGCAGGATCCGCTCTCGGGCTGGTGCTGATCGTGCTGCTCGGCCAGTGGGGCAACGCCATGGACACGCTCGCCCTCGTGCTGGTGGCCAGCGCGATCGCCATCGTCATCAGTGTGCCGCTGGGCATTCTCGCGGCCCGCTCGAGCGTGGCCTCCGCCGTCATCAAGCCGATCCTCGACTTCATGCAGACGATGCCGGCCTTCGTCTACCTGATCCCGGCGCTGATCTTGTTCCGCGTCGGCATCGTTCCCGGCATCGTCGCGACGATCGTGTTCGCGATGGCGCCCGGCGTGCGGATGACCGAGCTCGGCATCCGCGGCGTCGACAAGGAGGTCGTCGAGGCCGCGCACGCCTTCGGCTCCTCCCCCCGCCGCATCCTGCGCCAGATCCAGCTGCCACTCGCGATGCCGACCATCCTCGCCGGCATCAACCAGGTCATCATGCTCTCGCTCTCGATGGTCGTCATCGCGGGCATGGTGGGCGCCGGCGGCCTCGGCGGCGAGGTGGTGAAGAGCCTCGGCCGCATCGACGTGGCCCTTGGCTTCGAGGCCGGCCTCTCCGTGGTGATCCTCGCCATCATCCTCGACCGGATGACGGCGGCCCTCGGGCTGCCGCGCCGTGCGCTCCGCCGGCGTACGCCAGAGGCGGAGCCGACCGCGGCAGACCCAGAGGCGGCGCCGACCGGGACCGCTCCCGCCGCGGCCGCTGCCGACCGCGCCGCGGAGCCCGCCGCCGTCTGAGTGCACCGCACCGGCACCTCCAGAACCAGCAATCCCGTACCAATCCCCGTCTGCGTCATCCGTGGCCAGGCGGAACGAAAGGAACACCCATGAAAAAGCGCTCCGCGCTCGCACTGACCGCCGTCGGTGCCGCAACCCTGCTCGCCTTCACCGGCTGTGCCGCCCCGGAAGCCGAGGTGCTCGACAACGGCGACAAGCAGGACCTCACGATTGCCGTGTTCAACGGCTGGGACGAGGGCGTCGCCGCCTCCGAGCTCTGGAAGGCGATCCTCGACGAGAAGGGCTACAACGTCACCCTCGAGTACGCCGACGTCGCCCCGGTCTACTCCGGCCTGACCACCGACGACTACGACGTGGTGCTCGACACCTGGCTGCCGATCACCCACGCCAGCTACATCGAGAAGTACGGCGATGACCTCGTCGACCTCGGCGCCTGGAACACCGAGGCCAAGCTCACCATCGCGGTGAACGAGGACGCCCCGATCGACTCCCTGGATGAGCTCGCGGCCAACGCCGATCTGTTCGGCAACCGCCTGGTCGGCATCGAGCCGGGAGCCGGCCTCACCGAGGTCACCACCGATGCCGTCATCCCCGGCTACAAGCTCGACGGTTTGGACTACCTCACCAGCTCGACCCCGGCCATGCTGAGCGAGCTCAAGGCGGCGACGGATGCCGGAGAGAACATCGCCGTGACGCTGTGGCAGCCGCACTGGGCCTACGACGCCTTCCCGGTGAAGGACCTCGAAGACCCCAAGGGACTGCTCGGTGAGGCGGAGGGTGTGCACTCCTTCGGCGGCAAGAGCTTCGAGAGCAACTTCCCGACTCTCTCGGCGTGGCTGAAGGACTTCACGCTCGACTCGAAGCAGCTCGCCTCGCTGGAGAACGCCATGTTCAACTCCGACGGATCCAGCAGCGACTACGCACCGGCCGTGCAGGAGTGGATCGCCGAGAACCAGGACTACGTGGACACGTTGACCCCGTAACAGAGCTCTCAGACACGACGATGGCCCGCACGATTCCGTGCGGGCCATCGTCGTCTGCGGACTCACGCCCGGTCGAGCCACCGTGCAGAGGGGCGCTCCACTGGGTGAACCGCACCAGCATCGCGTGCGGTTCCTGAGATTGCCTGGGGAGGGCTGCCGCCTTTCGCGACGCTGCGCGTCGCGCACGCTGGCTCGAGGGAGCGACCGAGGAACGAGGCCGCCCCCAAGCCGAGTGCGCTGCGTGACCCCCGGTGTCAGACGGGCGAGGAGGCGTCGAGCGCGATCTCGAACAGCACGGTCTCGTCGTCGCGCGAAACCTCGCTCATGCCGGCCTTCAGCAGAACCCGCTGGGCAGAGATATTGTCTGGTGTGGTGTCGGCGCGGGCGAGCTTGGCGCCGTTCTGCGCCGCGATGCCGAGGGCCCCGAGTACCGCCTCGGTCGCGAAGCCCATGCCGCGCACGCCGGGAACGAGGCCGAATCCGAACTCGACAACGCCGGCGGCGGAGGGCGCGCCGAAGAAGCCGATGCCTCCGATGGCCGCACCGTCATCGATGCGGCGCACGATGTACGGGCCGAATGGGGCGGGGTCGCCCTGCTCCTCGACGATGCTGAGGAACATGCGGACCACGTCGAGTTCATCGGCGAATGGGTAGCCGCCCTCCCAGCGATACTCATCGCCCGGCGTGCCTGCCAGCACGCGCTCCGCCTCCTCGACACTGAAGGGGTGCAGCACAAGACGTTCGGTGAGCGTATCCACGCGCTCCACTCTGCCATGCCCCACCGACGCCGCTGTACCCACTGCGGGGGTCAATGCCCCAGTCACCAATTGGTTTTGACAATCATTATCAATAAGGCGTAGCGTTGCAGCATGATCAGTCGCCGCCGTGTACCGAAGTCCCTCGCAATCGCGGCCGGCGTCGTCCTGGCGACCGTTGGGCTGGCCGGGTGCGCCAGCGCCTCCGGCGCCGAGCAGGCTGGCGCGGGCGAGGGGCTCAGCATCGTGGCCTCGACGAGCGTGTACGGGCAGATCGCGGGCGAGATCGCCGGCGGCGCGGCATCCGTCACGAGCATCATCGACAGCTCGGTGAACGACCCGCACTCCTACGAGGCCTCGGCCCGTGACCGCCTCGCGGTCAGCCGCGCCGACGTCGTGATCGTCAACGGCGGCGGCTACGACGCCTTCATGGAGTCGCTGCTCGCGGATGCCGAGAGCCCGGAGCGCACGGTGCTCGACGTCTCAGAGATCTCCGGGCTGTTGCCGGGCGATCAGCACGAGCACGCGGATGATGAGCACGCGGGCGAGCAGGCGACGGATGACCACGCCGTAGATGACCACGCAAGCGATGAGCACGCCGACGATGTCACCGAGGACGCGCACGCAGACGAGGACGCGCACGCAGACGACGACGCGCACGAGCACGACCACATCGAGGGCTTCAACGAGCACCTCTGGTACAACTTCGACACCATGCGCCACCTGGCGGAGGCCATCGAGGCCGAGCTGAGCGAGCGCTCCCCGGAGCACGCGGCGCAGTTCGCCGCCAATGCCGACGCTTTCGACGCCGAGCTCGGCGCACTCGAAGCGCGCACTGACTCCATCGCCGACGGCTTCGCGGGCACTCCCGTCGCCATCACCGAGCCGGTTCCGCTCTACCTGCTCGACGCGGCCGGCCTGCACAACGAGACTCCGGCCGCCTTCAGCGAGGCGATCGAGGAGGGCGACGATGTCGCCCCGCGTGCCCTGCAGGAGATGCTCGGGATCATCGAGACGCCGGTCGCGCTCCTGGCCTACAACGCCCAGACGGCGAGCCCGCAGACCGAGCTCGTGCGCGAGGCCGCTCTCGCGGCATCCGTGCCCGTCGTCGACTTCGCCGAGACGCTGCCGGAGCGCACCAGCTACATTTCTTGGATGGACGACAACGTGAGTGCACTCGAGGCTGCCCTCGAAGCGGCGCCCGCCGCATGAGCCCGACCCTGCAGCCCCCTGTGCTCAGCCTGGAGGACGCGGCGCTCGGCTTCGGTGCCCGCACGCTCTGGGACGGCCTGAGCATCGACATCGCGCCAGGTGAGTTCGTGGCCGTGCTCGGCCCGAACGGCTCGGGCAAGACGAGCATGCTGAAGACCGTGCTCGGCCAGCAGAAGCTCGACACCGGCAGCATCCGCTTCGCCGGCGGCCCCGTGCAGCGCGGTGATCGCCGCATCGGCTACATCCCGCAGCAGAAGCTGATCGGGGCGGGAACCCCGCTGCGCGGACGCGACCTCGTGACGCTCGGCGTCAACGGGCACCGCTTCGGAGTGCCATTCACACGCAGGGCCGAACGGGAGCGCGTCGACGCGCTGATCGCGGCCGTCGGCGCCACCGGCTACGCCGACTCCCCCGTCGGCAACCTGAGCGGCGGCGAACAGCAGCGGCTCCGCGTCGGGCAGGCACTCGCCGGCGACCCGCTCCTGTTGCTCTGCGACGAGCCGTTGCTCAGCCTCGACCTCCAGCACCAGCGCGGCGTCAGCGAGCTGATCGACCGGCGTCGTCGCGAGCACGACACCGCCGTGCTCTTCGTCACCCACGACGTGAATCCGATCCTCGGCATGGTCGACCGCATCCTCTACCTGGCAGGCGGCCGCTTCCGCATCGGCAGCCCAGACGAGGTGCTGCAATCCGACGTGCTCAGCGAGCTCTACGGCACCCCGGTCGAGTGCATCCGCAGCGGCGGACGCGTGATCGTCGTCGGTGTTCCGGATGCCGAGACGCACCACCACGCCGCGAGCGAGCTGCCGGCATGAGCGCCATCGATCCCGGCGACATCCTCGGGCAGATGTTCGACTTCAGCGACTACGGTGCGCTGCTCGCCCTCGTCTCCAACTCCATCATCGCCGCCGCGGTGCTCGGCATCGTCGGGGGTCTCGTCGGCGTCTTCGTGATGCAGCGCGACATGGCCTTCGCCGTGCACGGCATCAGCGAGCTGAGCTTTGCCGGGGCCGCCGCCGCCCTGCTGTTCGGCGTGAACGTCGTTGCCGGCTCTGTGCTGGGCGCACTGGTCGCCGCGCTCGTCATCGGCGTGCTCGGTGCCAAGGCACGGGACCGCAACTCGATCGTCGGCGTGCTGATGCCGTTCGGCCTCGGGCTCGGGATCCTGTTCCTCGCGCTCTACCCCGGCCGCAGTGCCAACAAGTTCAGCCTGCTCACCGGCCAGATCGTCTCCGTCGACGACCCGCAGCTCGGCTGGCTGATCGGGATGAGCCTCGTCGTGCTGATCGGGATGCTGCTGATCTGGCGCCCGTTGAGCTTCGACAGCCTCGACGCCGATGTGGCCGCCGCCCGCGGCGTTCCGACCCGCTTCCTGTCCTTCGCGTTCATGCTCCTGCTCGGCCTGATCGTGGCGGTCTCCGTGCAGATCATCGGCGCCCTGCTCGTGCTCGCCCTGCTCGTGACTCCGGCGGCGGCGGCGATGCGGGTGAGCGCCTCCCCCGTGCTCGTGCCGGTGCTCAGCGTGCTGTTCGGGCTCGTCTCCGCGGTCGGCGGCATCCTGCTCGCCATCGGCGGATCGCTGCCGATCAGCCCGTACATCACGACGATCTCCTTCGTGATCTATGTGGTGTGCCGGGTGATCGCCTGGCGCCGGGAACGCAGCCGCACGACGGTGCCTGCACTCTCGGCTAGCGCATAGAGCTGGTGGGGCGTAGCGCCCCGAACCGGCCTCATTCCTTTCCTGATCGCCGAGCCCTCGACGTCTGTGCCACCCACACGGGGGTGTCGGCTACCGTAGACAGGGCGCGAAAGGAGCTGGCAGTGAATCAGGGATCGACCGTCCCCCAGCTGGGAAGCGTGCTGGGCGGGCGCTACCGGGTCGACGCCCTGATCGGCGTCGGCGGCATGGCCTCGGTCTATCGAGCCTTCGACACGGAGCTGGGCCGTGAGGTCGCGCTGAAGCTGTTCCGCCCGGATGCAGCGGATGCCGGCGAGTTCGCGCGTCAGCGCGGGGAGATCGAACTGCTCGCCCGCCTCAACCACCCGGCGCTCGTCACGCTCTTCGATGCGGGTGTCGCGCAACTCGCCGGCGTCGGCAGGGCCTACTTCGCGATGGAACTCGTCGACGGCCCCGAACTGCGGGCGACCTTCGCGGAGCGAACGCTGACCCCCGGCCACCTCGCGCACCTGGCTTGTGACATTGCCGAGGCTCTGCACTACATCCACGACCGAGGCATCGTGCATCGTGACATCAAACCGGCGAACATACTCGTCGCTCCGCCGCGACTTCCCGGCTCGCCCCCCAGCGGGAAGCTCACCGACTTCGGAATTGCACGGCTGATCGACGGCGCCCGGCTCACCTCGACCGGAGCGCTGGTTGGCACGGCAAGCTACCTGAGCCCGGAGCAGGCGCTCGGCGAAACCGTCGCAGCACCGAGCGACATCTACGCGCTCGGTCTGGTGCTGCTCGAGGGGATCAGCGGCGAACGCGCGTTCCCCGGCGGCGCCATCGAGTCAGCGTTGGCGCGCACCACGCGCGATCCCGAGATTCCGGCTGCCGTGCCGCCGGAATGGGCGCGGCTGCTCGCCGCGATGACCAGCCGCGCCCCTGGGGAGCGGCCTACCGCGGCCGAGGTCGCCACCGCGCTACGCTCGCTCGAATCTCATCGGGATCCGACCGCAACCGCCGTCTTTGCTTCCGGCTTCGCAGCCGACGCCACGCCGAGCTCCGACGCGGCGACGACGGAGCTGCTGAGCGGATCGACCCGCGTGATGCCGGTGACCGGGGCCCACGGCGCCGGTGAGGCGCCTCGGCGCTCAACTCGACGGCGGCTGCTCGTGGCATCCGGGGCCCTGATGCTGCTCAGCGCCCTGTTCGTGACGGTCTTCGTGCTGGTGGTGCTTCCCGCGATCACGGAGTCGAGCGCGCCGAGCGCGCCGGCGCTCGAGTATCCGGCGGTGCCCGGGGTGCTCGGTGAGCATCTGGGCGAACTCCAGGATGCGGTGACGCCATGACCGCGCCCCTGTCCTGGTCCCGCACTCGTCGCCTGCTCGGTGTTGCGCTCTTCGGCACCCTGTCGCTCCTGCCACTGGCGGCGTGCACGACAGCGCCGCCAGAGCTCGAAGCCTCGGCGGCAGAACACTTGCAGTCGGCGGTTCTGCGGGTGACCGAGTCGTCGGCCGCTGGCGACTTTGCCACGGCCTTGCAGCAGCTTGATGAGGTCGAGGCCGAGCTCCTCGACGCTGCTGCGGGTGAGCAGTTGAGTGCCGCGCGCGCCGCGCGTGTTCAAGCCGCGATCCTGATGGTCCGGGCCGACCTCGAGGCGGCCGTGCACGAGGACGAGGCGCCTCCGATGCCAGGTGAGACATCGTCGCCCGGCCCGACCCCCTCGACCGGCCCGACGTTCGACCCGGACTGCAACAAGGGCCAGGAGAAGAAGGGCACGTGCAGCCGAGACGAGCCCGAGGACGGCGACGACTAGCGCCACCCCTTCGGTGCCGGAGCGAGATCCCTCCCGTTCAGGGCACTGCCCGCCCGGCTGCAGTGCGCCCGCTCAGTAGGATTCGTGCAGCAGAAGTCGTGCAGCGCCGATCGGCGCCCACACACAACGGAAGGTGGACATGTGACGCTCGAGAGTTTGCTCCAGGCCGGAGAGTGGACGACGCCTCCCGTCGCGGCGGTGCTGAGTGACGGGGTGCTGCGCGTCTCGGCCGCTCCCGAGAGCGACGCGTGGCGCCACACCGGCTACGGTTTCGTGCACGACACGGAGCATGCCCTGCTGGAGCCGTTCGGGGCGGAGGGTTCCGTCGAGGTGAGCTTCCGACTCGATTACACCGAGCAATTCGACCAGGCGGGCGTGTTCATCGCGGCATCCGAGACCGAGTGGATCAAGGCGGGCGTCGAGATCTCCGACGGACTGCCACAGGCGGGGGCGGTGGTGACCCACGGATTCTCCGACTGGTCTGTCGCGCCGGTGCCCGAGTGGGCGGGCCGCCTCATCACCGTGCGCGCCAGCCGTGCCGGCGACGGCATCACGATCAGGGCCAGGGCCGACGACGAGCCGTTCCGCTTGCTGCGCCTGGCGTACTTCTCCCCCGATGCCGAACTCCGCATCGGATTGTTCTGCTGCGCGCCGATGCACGGCGGCCTGACGGTCGAATTCACTCGCTATGAGCGCGGCGAGAAGGATGCCGCCCTGCATGACTGAGTGGACGGCCGCCTTCGCATAGGCGGGGCGCGGTACGCTGGAGGGGAGAATGAGGTGATCAGGCCATGGTGGTGAAGCGCGAGGTGATCAAACGCAATACGTGGCAGCGTGAGGCTGTGCGCGAAGCGCTTGAGCTGACCGACGGCTTCATCAGCGCGCAGGCGCTGCACGCCTCCCTGCACGCCACCGGCTCCCCCATCGGACTCGCCACCGTCTACCGTGCGCTCGCCGATCTGGCCGGCGAGGGCGACGCCGACAGCCTGCAGTCGCCGGAGGGTGAGAGCATCTACCGTGCCTGCAGCACAACCGGCCACCACCACCACCTGATCTGCCGCAACTGCGGGCTCACCGTCGAGATCGCGGCGGATGCCGTCGAGACGTGGGCGCAGTCGATGGCAGCGGAGCACGGCTTCACGCAGGCGGCGCACGTCGTCGACGTGTTCGGCCTCTGCCCGAACTGCAGCGCGGCCGCATCCGCCCGCCCCTGACGAGCGGAACACCCGCTCGGTTTGCGCGACACGCCCGAGCCACGTAGACTTTCCCCTTGGCCGGGTGAACCTAACACCCGGTTTCGCACGAACACTCCCCCACAACGTCGATCTCGCTCCCTGAGCTTGTCGAAGGGTGGGATGACGCGTGCCGACAAGGGATCTTGGGAAGGGCACTCGCCCTTCGGTATTGGAGGAAACCATGGCAGCAACCTGCCAGGTGACCGGAGCTGTTCCCGGCTTCGGACACAACATTTCGCACTCGCACCGTCGTACGAAGCGCCGCTTCGACCCGAACGTGCAGAAGAAGACCTACTACGTGCCGTCGCTTCGCCGCAACGTCACGCTGCAGCTGTCGGCCAAGGGCATCAAGGTCATTGACGCTCGCGGCATTGAGTCCGTCGTCAAGGACATCCTTGCTCGTGGGGAGAAGATCTAGTGGCAAAGCAGCAGGACGTTCGTCCGATCATCAAGCTTCGTTCGACCGCAGGCACGGGTTACACCTACGTCACGCGCAAGAACCGTCGCAACAACCCCGACCGCCTCGTGCTGAAGAAGTACGACCCTGTAGTGCGCAAGCACGTCGACTTCCGTGAGGAGCGCTAAAAATGGCTAAGAAGAGCAAGATTGCCCGCAACGAGCAGCGCAAGGTGATCGTTGAGCGCTACGCCGCTAAGCGCCTTGAGCTGAAGAAGGCCCTCGTCGACCCGAACGGAACCGACGAGTCCCGTGAGGCCGCACGCAAGGGTCTCCAGAAGCTTCCCCGCAACGCATCGCCGATCCGTGTTCGCTCGCGCGACGCGATCGACGGCCGCCCCCGTGGTGTGCTCACCAAGTTCGGTGTCAGCCGTGTTCGCTTCCGCGACATGGCCCACAAGGGCGAGCTGCCCGGTATCACCAAGTCCAGCTGGTAAGTACCAGCCGGCTGGTAACAGCCTCGCCTGACTCAAGCACGCTTGAACAGGCACAGAAAGGGCGTCGACTTCGGTCGGCGCCCTTTCTGCATTCTTCTCGGCGAATCCGCAGAAAATGGGCGCTGGATGCCGCAAAGCACCGATTTTGCTCCGCCACGGGCGAACACGCCGGGCAAATGTGCTCGAATGGCCCCGAAATCCGCGTGAATCCGCGGATCTCTGTTACATTCGAGGCGGTCAACCGACCACGGGGAGCGACTCAGCCGAGCCGCACACCCCCAGATTCGATTAGCTGTTTTATGACAGATAACGGTCCGAGGAGGACACTCAATGGCTGACAAGTCGCTTAACAAGACCGAGCTCGTTGCGAAGATCGCCGCTTCGACCAACCAGAGCCAGGCAACTGTCGACGCCGTTCTCGGCGGCCTGTTCGACGAGCTCGCCTCGGCCGTCGGCGCCGGCGTCAAGGTTTCGATCCCGGGCTGGCTCGCAGTCGAGCGCACCCACCGTGCCGCTCGCACCGGCCGCAACCCGCAGACCGGCGCCACCATCGAGATCGCCGCTGGTTACTCCGTCAAGGTCAGCGCCGGCAGCAAGCTGAAGGCTGCAGCCAAGGCGTAAGTCTCGACTACACGCGTTCGCAGGGGCTCCGCCGATTCGGCGGGGCCCCTGCGGCGTTTCCGCTGGCGACTGCTCCCGCTGGTTGAGCGCCCTCCCGCTGGTTGAGCCCCCTCCCGCTGGTTGAGCCCGCTCCGCTCCCGCTGTTGAGCCCTCGCCCGCTGGTTGAGCCCCCTCCCGCTGGTTGAGCCCCCTCCCGCTGGTTGAGCTTGTCGAAACCTCCCGGCGGGCTTGATTTCGACAAGCTCAATCAGCGGGGGAGTGACTGCACGGCGGGCGCGGAGCGCCGCCGGACTGCGATCGGGACACCGAGCCGGCGCCGGGCGGCCGCCCAGCGCGCAGCGCGTAGGCTGGAGGGGTGCTTCGCCTGACCCGTGTTCTCGGCCCAGCCGCGCTTCTGTTGTTCGCCATCGTGGCGCTCGTGGCCGGCCTCAACTTCGGCGGCGGCGCCGCCCCGCAGCTCCTGCAGGATCCGGGAGCCGTGGTGCGCTGGGGCCTTCCGGTCAGCAAGCTCTTCGTCAATCTCGGTGCCGCAGCCATGATCGGCGCGCTCGTGCTCAGCTGCTTCGCCCTGAGCCCCAAGCAGCCGGAGTTCAACGCCGCGCTCGACGTGGCGGCGGCAGGCGCAGCCGTGTTCACCGTCGCGGCGGCGTTCACGGGATTCTTCACCTACCTCTCCGTCACCGGGGCAGCGCTCTCCCTGGACGCGCAGTTCGGCGCATCGCTCAGCCAGTTCCTCACCCAGATCGAGCTCGGTCAGGCGTGGCTCATCACGACGCTTGTCGGCGCCGCCGTCACCGTGCTCTGCTTCGCGGTGCGCAACCACACCCTGCTCGTCTTCGTGACGGTGCTCGCGGTCGCAGCGCTCATTCCGATGGCGCAGCAGGGCCACGCGGCCGGAACCGCCGGGCACAACGCCGCCGTCACGAGCCTCGGTCTGCACATCGCCGCGGCCGCAGCGTGGCTCGGCGGCCTCATCACGGTCGTGGTGTTGCGCGAGAAGCTGGTCGACCGCCGCCTCATCACGGTGCTCTCCCGCTACTCGACCGTCGCGCTGATCGCCTTCCTCGTGCTCACGATCTCTGGTGTCGGAACCTCGATCCTGCAGCTCGGCAGCTTCGAGAACCTGCTCAGCAGCTACGGCTTCATCCTGTTGGCGAAGGTCGCTGCGCTCATCATTCTCGGCATCTTCGGCGTCATCCAGCGCGGCTACTTCATCGAGCGGATGCAGCGGGCGGGCGTCTCAGCGGCATCCGCCGTTCGCTGGTTCTGGGGCTTCGTCGTTGCCGAACTCGCCTTCATGGGCATCGCCTCCGGCCTCGCGGTCGCGCTCGCGAGAACGCCGAAGCCGGTGACACCCGGCTCGGAACTCACCACGACCCGCACCCCGGCCGAACTGCTCACCGGCGAGAAGCTGCCGCCGGAACTCTCGTTCTCCCGTTACTTCACCGAGTGGAACATCGACCTCATCTGGCTGCTGGCCTGCTCCTTCGGCATCTTCTTCTACCTCGCCGGCGTCTGGCGCCTGAGCAAACGCGGAGACTCCTGGCCGATCTACCGCACCGTGCTCTGGATCGCGGGCATGATCGCCCTGTTCTACGTCAGCAGCGGGGGAGTGGCCGTCTACGGCACGTTCCTCTTCAGCACGCACATGCTCGCCCACATGGCGCTGACCATGGCGATCCCGGTGCTGCTGGTGCCCGGTGCACCCGTGACGCTGGCGATGCGCGCAATCCGGCCGCGCAAGGACGGCAGCCGCGGGCCGCGCGAGTGGATCCTGCTCGCCGTGCACTCCCGCTTCGCCTCGATCATCGCCAACCCGATCGTCGCTGCCGTGCTCTTCGCCGGCTCGCTCTGGGTGTTCTACTTCAGCCCGCTGTTCAGCTGGGCGACGACCGACCACATCGGTCACCAGTGGATGACGGTGCACTTCCTCATCACGGGTTACCTCTTCGTGCAGTCGCTGATCGGCATCGACCCGGTTCCCTACCGCCTGCCGTACCCCTTCCGCCTGCTCCTGCTGCTCGGCACCATGGCGTTCCACGCCTTCTTCGGGCTGGCCATCATGACCGGAACGGGTCTGCTGCTGGCCGACTGGTACGGCGCCATGGGCCGCGACTGGGGGCTCGACGCGATCGCCGACCAACAGATGGGCGGCGGCATCGCCTGGAGCGTCGGCGAGATCCCCACGCTGGCTCTGGCGATCACGGTGGCGATCCAGTGGAGCCGCTCCGACGCCAAGGAGAGCAAGCGCAGCGACCGCAATGCCGATCGCACGCACGAGGCGGAGCTCAACGCCTACAACGAGAACCTCGCCAGGATCGCCGAGCGCGACAGCGCGGGTCGCTAGCCCCGCCCTCCGCCTCCTCGCTCCAGCACCGCGCCGTGAGATGTCAGAGACGGCCCCTTCACCCTGTGCCAAGGGGCCGTCTCTGACATCTCGTGGCGGGCCTGGGGCTTGGCCGGTGTGTCATTCGGCGCCGGGCGTCCAGCCGCGGGCAACGAGTGCGCGGCGCAACGCCAGCAGGGTGGCCTCAAGGCGGCGCCCGCTGTGTGATTTGTTCACCTGAATGGTGCGCCACTCGGCCTCGGCGAGGCGATCGCGGCGGTCGACATCGTTGAAGTACTGCTGCTCGAGCCGCTGATGGTGCGCACCGTCATACTCGACCAGAACTTTGTAGCGCCGGTAGAGCATGTCTCCGCGCGCGATCGCGAGCCCGTGCTCGTCATAGATGGTGCCATTGACCTCGGGTTCCGGCAGGCCACTGCGGACAATGGCGAGGCGAAGCTCGGTCTCCTTGGGCGAATCCGTCCCCGCGCGGATCAACGGCAGCGCCTGCGCCAGTGCTCGTGCGCCGCGGCTGCCGGCGTACCGCGTGGCGGCACCCTCCAGCGCTTCGATCGTCGCTAGCGGCCGGGCCCGCCGGACCAGACCATCACCGAGGACGACGAGCTCATCGACCGTGAACTGGGATGCCATCTGGCACCAGGTATCGAGCGCCGAGATCACGCGAACGCCGTCGAGCAGAGTGAGCGTGCCGGGTTCGCGCGCCCGCTCGATAGAGAGTGAGTAGCCGCGCACGCCAACCAACCGCGGTGGGCGGTGCGGCGCGATTGCCGTGACGTGTAGCCGAGAGTCGGCGTGGAGACGCTGAGGCTCGGGCAGGCCGAAGAGGCGCACGGCGGTGAGATGGCTGAAGCCCTGGTGCCGCGGCATTCGCGTGGCGTAGGCCCGACACAGCGCCCAGACGGAGGCGTTCGCCGTCGCGTTCGAGCGCACACCGTAGTACGGCGCGTCGAGATCACCGCTGCGGAGGCGCTTGGCTCCTACCCCGGCGGTGCGGGCCGCTGAGACGGTGAAAGCCGTTCCGAGCGCGGGTGGGAGGGATTTGCGAGGGTGCACACCGGAATGCTCCCTCACCTGCCCGCCAGCTGGCAGAACTTATCCACAGGCGCCGTCCGCCCGCCACCGCGAGATGTCAGAGATGGCCCCTTCAGCGATGGCGAAGGGGCCATCTCTGTCATCTCGCCGTCGGTTTGGCCCGCGGCGGGCGGGAGAGGTCAGTGCAGGACGATTTGGGGCTGACCGCTGGGGGAGAGGGTCACGGTGAGGCCCATGCTGAACGGCTCGTCCTGATCGAGTGTGCTGACATCGCCATCGAAGAGCGACTGCACTTCGACCTGCACGTGGGCGACCCCGGGCGTCTGCGGCATCTCGAAGTTGCTGTCGGTCGCGGTGAGCGTGACGACGGGGTACTCGGTGATGGTCCAGACCGGAGCGCTTGTGACCCGATCGTCGATGCTCACGCCGAAGGGGCAGCTGGTCGGCATCAGCACGGCCTGGGTCGTGCAGGTTTCATCGAGCCAACCGTTGAGATCGGCCTGCACGTCGTGGACGAATTCCTCGGTCGGCTGCACGTCGACTGTCGCCTCCGTGACACCACTCGCGGTGACCGGCACGGCAACGGGGGCCGCGGCGAGCAAACGAGTTTCTTTGCTCAGCTCGTAGTTTGACGGAGAGAAGGCCAGATAGGAGGCCGAATTGGAGAACGTCGGCTCGGCGTCGGGCGCGTGGTGCGCGCGCGTGTCGAGGGTGAGTCCGTTCACCGTGAACTCCGCGTCATGCAGCACGGTGACCGAGAGCACGGCGAGCGGGCTACTGGCGAACCGCCATTCGTCGAAGACACCGAAATTCGTGCCGGTGCGCTCGACCTCGAACACACTCTCCGCCTTCGTGCCGTTGAGGGTGTACTCGACGGTCACCTGCTGCACGCCGTCTTCGCCCTTGTCGACGCCGGTCACCGTGGCATCTTGGGGTGCGCGCATCACCGAGTCGCGCAGGAGCGTGCGAGGGAGCTTCGTCGGCAGCCCGGCGGCGGCCAGCTCTGTGGCCTGCGGCTGCACTCCGGGAAAGCTGAGGGCGGCCTCGGCGTCGGAGCGGGAGAGGGCGTTCATGTACTGCTGCACGAAGCCGGATGCACTGTAGAGATCGCGGTTGAGCGCGCCGATCCCGGCCGCCATCGCCAGGACCAGCAGCAGCGCCAGGCCGCCCCAGATCGCTGCGACGCGGAGCAGTGTCGCCGGCGTTGCCGGTGGCTTCGGTTCCGGGGGAGCCCACATCACCGTGGCGCCGGTGTCGGTGTCGATCGTGACGCCGGGCGGCAGCGGTTCGTCCGCGGAGTGGGCGCCGTGGTGGCCGATGCCGAGCTCGCGATCCGGAATCACCTGCACGGGAACGGTGATGCCGAAGGGGCTGGTGGCCGGCAGGGTCGTCGGAACGACGGGCGGCTCCTGCCCACTCTCGTCCCCCGGCCCCGTACTCACCCGCTCAGTCTATTCAGCCCCCGCCTGAGCAGAGTCTGTGCCACGGCGCCGTGCGCAACTCGGCGAAATCTCGGGGCGAGCGGATACAGTTGAAAGCTGCATCCGCCCACCAACCACTGCCAGAAAGGCGCGTCGTGTCGCTTGCGTTGTCGCCGGAACAGGCTGCCGTCTTCGAGGCGATCGAGGGCACGAAAGACCACGTCTTCGTCACGGGCCGTGCGGGAACGGGTAAGTCGACGCTGCTGAACCACCTCAACTGGAACACCGAGAAGCAGATCGCGATCGCCGCGCCGACCGGCGTTGCCGCCCTGAACGTCGGCGGCCAGACGATCCACTCGCTGTTCCGGTTGCCGATCGGCATCATCGCCGACCACGACATCGACCAGAACGATCAGACCAAGAAGCTGCTCAACACCATCGACACCCTCGTGATCGACGAGGTCAGCATGGTCAGCGCCGACCTGATGGATGCCATCGACCGCAGCCTCCGCCAGGCCAGGGTCAAGCCGTTCACCCCCTTCGGCGGCGTGCAGCTCGTGCTCTTCGGCGACCCGTACCAGCTGGCCCCCGTTCCCGGGGACCCCGAGGAGCGCGCCTACTACGCGGACCACTACCGCTCCATGTGGTTCTTCGACGCGAAGGTCTGGCAGGAGGCCGGGCTGCGCATCTTCGAGCTGACGGAGATCCACCGCCAGAGCGACAGCGCGTTCAAGGGCATGCTGAACGCGGTGCGGCACGGCCGTGTCACGGCCGAGATCGCCGGCGCCCTGAACGGGATGGGCGCTCGCCGGCCGTTGCCGGAGGAGGGCGCCATCACGCTGGCCACCCGCAACGACGCCGTCAACCGCATCAACGCGAGCGCGCTGGCCCGCCTGCCCGGTGCCGCGCGCACCGCCGAGGCCGAGATCATGGGGGACTTCGGTGGCCGCGCCTACCCGGCCGACGCCAAGCTCGAACTGAAGATCGGCGCGCAGGTGATGTTCCTCCGCAATGACAGCGCGATCGACGGCGGTCCGCGCTGGGTGAACGGCACGATCGGCACGGTCACAGCCCTCAGCGACACCGTCGTCGTCGACATCGACGGTGAGGAGCACGAGGTCGAGCCGGCGAGCTGGGAGAAGTTCAAGTACAGCTACAACCCGCTCACCAAGAAACTCGTCAAAGACGTGGTGGCCGAATTCTCACAGTTCCCGCTCCGGCTCGCCTGGGCCGTGACGATCCACAAGTCACAGGGCGCCAGCTATGAGCGGGCGATCGTCGACCTCGGCAGCCGGGTGTTCAGCCCGGGGCAGACCTACGTCGCCCTCAGCCGCCTGACCAGCCTGGAGGGGCTCTACCTCACGCGCCCGCTCCGCCCGAGCGACATCATCGTCGACGAGAATGTGCGCCGATTCATGTCTGAGGCCGAGCGCGAACGGCCCATCGCCGCGCGCTGAGACGGGGCCTCGGCGCGCACCCCGTGCATCGTGCCCGTAACGGTGCGATCTCGTTCTCGGCATGCTCTCAGCGGGGGCGGTAGAATCCCCTCATACGGGGGATGTCTTTGCGCAACGAGGGGGCTCGATTGAACGCACATTGGAAACGGGGCAGGCGGAAACGGCTGTTCGCGGCCGGGGCCGCGCTGCTGCTGACGGTGGGGTTGGCGGCGTGTTCGGCCGATGCAGGGGCCGTCGTGCCCGAGTTGCCGAAACAGCACGATGGGCCGCTGCCTCAGGCGATGACCGAGCAGCTCGACGCGGCGCTCGCTCAGGCGATCGCGTGGTCGGCGTCATCCGGTGCCATTGCAGGCGTGTGGGCCCCGTGGGGCGGCGAGTGGACCAGCGCCCAGGGTGTGAGCACCGTGGGTGGCACGGCCCCACTCAGCACCGACATGCACTTCCGCAGTGCGGCGGGTGACCGACCGATGGTCTGCACGGTGATGCTCGAGCTGGCGGATGCCGGCACGCTCTCGGTGAGCGACCCGGTCGCGGAGTACCTGCCGGATCAGCCGGGTCTGGAGGGCATCACGCTCGGCCAGCTCTGCCAGGGCACGGCCGGACTCGCCGACTACCGGCCGCAGTTCCAGGCGCAGTTCGTGAACAATCCGAAGCGGGAATGGTCGGGCATCGAGCTCATCTCCGGCGGTCTCGCCGCGGCGAGGACGGAGCCGGGCACCACGTGGCAGGATTCCGCGACGGCGATCGGTGTGCTCGGCCTGGCGCTGACGGCGGCGAGCGGCCAGAGCTGGGCCGAGCTGTATGACGAGTACATCTTCACGCCTCTCGGCCTCAGCGAGACCAGTGTGCCCACCGGTGACGAGTTCACGATCGAATCGCCCGCGCCCCACGGCTACGCCGCGGCGGTGAACCCGGACGGTTCGCGAGACTGCGCCGTCGTGCACGACGAGACGAAACTCTCGCCATCGCTCTCCGGGGTGACGGGCGGCGTCGTCTCGACGCTCGACGACCTCAAGCGCTGGTCGCAGGTGCTGGCAGAGGGGAGCCTGCTGAGCAACAGATCGGCAGACGCCCAGCTGGCGACGGTCTCACTCGGCGGCGATTCCCCCACGTGGAAGGGCTACGGCCTCGGTGTGCAGACGCTCGGCCCCCTGGTCGGGCACGATGGCGAGATCTCGGGGTTTCTGACCGCGGCGTACGCTGATCCGGAAACGGGCTTCACCGTCGTCGTCATGCTCAACAACTCGACGGCAGGCAAGGGCTTTGCCCAGCAGCTGGCCATGCAATTGGCATCGATCGCCTCGAAGGCGCCTGCCGCGGGTGGGGCGAGTGCTCCAACTCTCGAGCTGCCGTGGTCTGCCGAGCAGGCGACAGCTGCGCTGCAGGCCGCTGCCGTGTGCCAGCCGGCGCCGGCCGGATAGCCCGGCACCGATCGGCTGCACGCCGCCGCTCAAAGGCGGCACCCTAGCCAGGAGACTGCGCCAAACTCTCGACGTGGATCGATTCAATGACCGTTCCGCGCTCAACCTGGCGGGACAGCGAAGGGCGGCGCCCCGTGTGGGAACGCCGCCCTCTGCATGCTGGTCGCGGCCGGCTACTTGGCCCGGCTGGCCTTGAACTTCGCGCTGACCCGGTTGAGGATCTGGCTGGCCAGCTCGGGGTCGATGCCGTGTTCGGCAGCGAAGGCGTCGAGCGTCGCACGGTTCGGTGCCGGCACGGCGCCCGTGGCCTGCACCTGCTGCGCAACAACGGTTTCGGCGGCGGCGATGGCCTGCGCCACCACGGGGTCGATGGGGGCGGATGCCGCGGCGGCCGGTTGCACCGGCGGTGCGACGGGAGCGGCGACCGGCGCGGCTGCCGCTACGGGCGGTGCGACGGGAGCTGCAACGGGCGCAGCGCTCGCTGGGGCGGCGACGACCTTCGGCGACGCGACCAACTCCGGCGCCGTGGCAGCCGGTGCGGACTTCTTGCCCGAGCCGGAGCCCGCGGAGCCCGAACCCGAACCGGAGCCCGTGCTTGCCGCCCGGTCGCGGCCGGCCACGGCGCCGCCGACCGCCCCGCCGGCAGCCCCGCCGACGACCGAGTTCAGCAGCTCGCGCACGCCGATCCCCATCGTGGACTTGAGCACGGAGTCGACCTCGCTGAAGCCGCTCGCCACGTTCTTGGAGAGCTGCGATGCGCCGTCGGTCGAGATGACGGTGAGCTGATCGATGTTGCCCATCGGGGCGGCGAGTTCGTGCGCGATCAGGGGCAGCGACTCGATCATGCGCAGCTGGATGAGTGCATCGGACTGGTCGGCGACGGCCTGCGCCGAGAGGCGCGTGGCCTCGGCCTCTGCCTTGCCGCGAGCGAGGATCGATCCGGCCTCGGCCTCACCCTCGACCCGCACGGCCTCGGCCGCGGCGACACGGGCATCGCGCGAGGAGTTGGCGGCGGCGACCGCGGCGGCAGCCTGCGCCTCTGCGGTCACGCGGATGCGGTAGCTCTCGGCATCCGCCACCGCGTTGACCTCGGATTCCAGCTCGGCCTTCTTCAGCTGGGCGCGCTTCTGCGCGGTGAGCTCTTGCTGCTCGATGATGTTCTGCTGCGCGGTGGCCTCGGCCAGCGGGCGGGCGGCCTCGGACTCGGCCGCTGCGCGGTCGGTGTCGAGCTTCAACGCAGCGCGACGCAGGGCAAGCGTCGCCTCCGCCTCAGCGACGGCCTGCTCGGCGGCGATGGCGGCTTGACGGGCCTCACGGGTGGATGCGGCCTCGGCCACCTCGGCGGCTGCACGCACCTTGGCCTGCTCGGCGCGACCGATGTCGTTGATGTAGTTGTTGTCGTCGGTGATGCCCTTGATCTCGAAGGAGTCGACGTCGAGGCCCTGGTTCGCGAGCGATTCGCGGGCGGTCGAGAGCACGGTCGCGCCGAGTTCGTCGCGGCGCTGGATGATCGTCATCACGTCGGTGGCGCCGATCGATGCCCGCAGCGAACCGGAGAGCACCTCCTGCGCGAAGGAATCGATGTTCTTGTCCTGGCCGAGGAAGCGCTGGGCGGCGGCCAGGATCGAGGCGTGCTCCTCGCCGACCTTCACGATGGCGACGGCGTCGACGGTGATCGTGACGCCATTGCGGTCCTGGGCGAGGGCCGTGACCTCGATCGCGCGCGAGCGAAGCTCGAGCTTGTGCACCTTCTGGAAGAACGGCGTGATGAACACACCCTGGCCGACGACGATGCGCTGACCGGAGGTCTCGCGCGCCTGCCCGTCGACGACCGTGCGCTTCGAGCGCTTGCCCGTGATGATGAGGGCCTCATCTGGCCCCGCGTTCTTGTAGAGCGTCTTGCTGTAGATCAGGGCGATGATCAAGACGATGACGACGGCGCCGATGATTGCCGGAATCGGGCCGAACCAGAAGTCGAACACAGGGGTCCTTTCGATGGGAGAGGGCCGCGGGGCGACGGTCGAGCATGCGCCCCCAGCACGTTCCATCGAATCCTTGCAGCAAAAGGCGCCGGGCGCGACCCGCGCCCGTGGCCGTCACTGCACGTTCCATCGAGTCCTTGCAGCAAAAGCCGCCGGGCGCGACCCGCGCCCGTCACGCCGTGCGCTGGGCTTCGCTCTCCCGTGTCATCGAGAACAGAGCCGCCAGGCCCGGCTGCCCGCCGACGCGGTGTGCCACCCGCTGTCGTTCCGAACCAGTGCCGTGCGTGAGCATGCGCTGAAGCTGCGTTTCGACCTCGTGCCGGTCGCCGCTGGCGTCGAGTTCAGGACCGACGAACTCCAGAAGGGATGCGACGGCGTCGCGGGCCGGCACGATCGAGCCGGTGAGCGCGTCGAAGACCCCGTTCGTGGTGCCGTCGCGAGCGGCAAGCCAGAGCGCGGCATCGAGCAGCTCCGGCGGGTGCTCGGCGATGCTGGCCGTGTCGAGGTGCTCGGCCGTGACCGTGGCGATGACGGCCCGAGCCAGTGCGGCCAGCAGCACCGTGTCCTGAGCGCGCAACTGGGCATCGAACACCCTGATCTCGATGGTCGGGTAGCGCTCAGACAGGCGCGCTCCCCACGCGATCGTGGCCAGGTCCAAGATCGCACCACTCTGCACGAGGCGCTCCGCCCTCTGCGCGTAGTCCTCGGCACCGCGGAAGAGCGGTGGGATGCCCGCGACGCCCCAGCGCCGGATCAGCACGCTCCGCCAGCTGGCGAAGCCGGTGTCGATCCCCTTCCAGAACGGCGAGTTCGCGCCGAGCGCGAGCAGCAGTGGCAGCCACGGGCGCACGCCGTTCATCGCCCGCACGCCGGACTCCCTGTCGCCCACCTCGACGTGCACGTGCACGGCATTGATCTGGTGGTCATGGCTGATCCCGCGAATGTCCGAGCGCACGCGGGCGTAGCGGGCATTGGGCGTCAGCGGCGGATCGTTGTCGGTGTCATACGGAATGCCGCTGCCGGCCGCCACGACCTCGCACTGCTCCGCGGCGGCGCCGAGTTCTTCGCGAAAGTGGGCGAGCCAGCTGTGCGCCTGAGTGAGATCCGAGCAGATCGGCGTCGAATACTCGATCTGGGACGCGAGGAACTCCGGATGGACATCGGTGACCACCCCGCGTGTGGCAATACGTTCACGCACGCTCTCGGCCCGGGCGACGGGTGAGAGCCGCCACGGGTCGAGCAGCATGAACTCTTCTTCGATCCCGAATCGAACCATCGTGCACTCCCTGGATCAGCGAAGCGGGATGTGCGGGACGTTTCCGCGTCGCTTCTCGGTCGATGCTGAGGATCAGCGGTCAGTGATTACGCAGCATGGAGATGAGTTCGCTCTTGCGTTTCGATGAATAGTTGCGCAGACCCAACTCCTTCGCGCGGTCGCGCAGGGCCTTGACAGTCCATTCGTCGTAGTCTCCCGAGTGGCCGCCCCGGCTGCCGATGGTCGCTCGACCTTCCTTTGCCGCGGCGTTCGAGATGCGGGCGGCCTTCTCTTTGGACGCGCCGTCCTTGCGCAACTCCTCGTAGAGTTCGGGGTCTTTGAGGCTCGGGTTCGTCTTCCCCGGCATCGACGTCTCCGTCCCAGTCTCCGATGCGAGCGCTACACGTTGTTGCGCCCGCTCAGGGAGCGGATGAGCCAGGCGATGATCGCGATCACGGCCAGGATGATTCCCACCCAGAGCAGGAAGTTCAGCGACTCAACCAAGCCACCTGTGATCGCGAGAATTACGGCGACAACGATGACGATCACCAGCAAAATGTTCACGAGTTCCTCCTTGTTTGGGACCTTGTTTGTGACGCGGTCAGCTCACGGCATCACGGTACGCCGTTCCTCCACGATGTCAAGAGGTCGCGTCCCGGGCAAGGGGCTTGACAGCCGTGCGCGGTTGGCAATGCGCCCCTGTTTTTTCGGCATCCGACGTGGCAGTGTTGACAGGGATGAGGAGGGGTCATGCCAGCCGAACACATTGCAATCGAACGATGGTGGCCGCAGCTGATCGCGGCAAGCAAACACCGGATTCAAGGGGACCTCGAAGCGCCATTGCCGGATGAGATCGTCCGTCAGATCGAGGCAATCATCGGCCGTGACATCGAGGGCGATGGATGGGTGTTGACCGAGGGGGAGAAAGACTTCATCAGAACCCAGGGTGAGCCGGTCGACTGAGCCAGATCCCCGACGATTCTGAGACGCTCAGTCGTCCAGAGTCGCGCGAAGCTTGGGTGCGAGCGCGATGTCGTGGGCGACTCGCGCAGCCTCGACGCTCGAAATGTCGAGACCGCTCTCGGCGAACCGGGCGATGAGGGTTGCGCTGATCATCGACTCCGCTCGGCCGCCCAGTTCGGTACTGGTGCTGGCGATGATCTCGGCGACTTTCTGAGCCTCCGTCAACTCGTGGTCCCCCTTGAGTGGCTGGTCGCGCTGTGCGGCCGCGCCGGCCCCGCTGGAATCAGGCATTCGTCGTCAACTCCTTGTGCAGTGGTGTTCCCCTGCCAGTCAACGCTAGGCGAGAGTCGATGCAGCCGAAAGGGGGGAACGCCGAAGCCGTCGATCTTGGAAGCCGTCGGGTTGCGAGTTTCGTAGCTTTCTTCACAAATTCGCCTGTGGATAAGAATGTGGGAACTCGTGTGCAAACCCCGGAAACAAGGGCGTGCGGCATGTGCACTTGGCTGTGGATAACCACTTTGAACAGCCTGTGAGTGACCGCGACGTGTTCGCAGTGTTAAGGGCTGCGATGGCGGCGCGGGTAGGGGTGAATTTCGAATGACATTTCGAGTACGCATCCGTGATTCGCTCTCCCACCGACCGCGATGTGTCAGGGGCGTTGCTGCAAATTGTGGGTGGCGAGCACCGTGCGGCCGGCCGGGTGCGCGCGCGGCATCATGTCGACGATCGCGATCTGGCTGAGGGAGAGTACGTCGCCGGCGCTCACCCTGGCGGCGCCTTTGACGGTCACATGGGGGCGAAAGCCGTCTCCCGTGAATGCCGGTTCCTCCGGCGTCGCCGCGAAGGGGCGCAGGGCGTCGACGAGCGCGCGGTGCAGCCGCGTCAGCTCGGGGTGCTCGCGCACAAGTGTGACGGGGATGTCATGGCGGCGACCGAACAGCTCATCGTGGTCGGCGATGACGCGAAGCGCCCCCTGGTCTGCGCAGGCGGTGGCGACGACATCCGCGATGGCGGCGGGCTCGGCGTTGCTGAGGAACGGAGGCAACACCGTGATGTGCAGCGGCCAGTCGCGCACAGCAAAGCTGTCGCCGACGGTGAGTGGGGTGATCGGCAGAACGATGACGAGGCGGGACATGCGCCGATCCTAGGGGAGCGACGCCCACGATCGGGTGCCGTCTCTGGCGCGGTGGGCCACCAGAACCCTAAAATCGAACCGCACTAGGTTTTCGCGCAATCACAACTACAAGGAAGTCAGGACATCTCCATGCACATGCACACCAGAGCGGGGATGGCCATCGCGGCCATCGCCGCTGCCGCGCTTCTCCTCACCGGGTGCGCCCCCGGCGGAGACAGCGAGGCAGCAACAGCGGCCGCCAAGCCGACCGCTGACACCACGATCACCATCGACCAGGGCACGCTGACTGGTGTTGCGACGGCATCCGGTGTCGAATACCTCGGCCTGCCATACGCCAAGCCCCCAGTCGGCGAGCTGCGCTGGCACGAGCCGGAGCCCGCAGCGGGCTGGGAGGGCACGCTCGACGCGTCCAAGGCCGGCCCCGACTGCCCCCAGCCGGTCAACGGCGATTCGGACGGCTCGCTCAGCGAGAACTGCCTCTACCTGAACGTGTACGCGCCCGCTGCCCCGAAGAAGCAGAAGGACAAGCTCCCCGTAGTAGTCTTCCTGCACGGCGGCGGCTACACCGGAGGCACCCCGAACATCTACGACGGCCGCGACTTCACGGCAACCGGTGAGGCCATCGCGGTCATCCCCGCCTTCCGCGTCGGGCTCTTCGGGTTCTTCCCCACCTCGACAGAGGAGAGCGAGTTCGGCGCCCAGGGCAACTGGGGCCTGCTCGACCAGCAGGAGGCACTCCGCTGGGTACAGGAGAACATCGACGCCTTCGGCGGCGACCCGGAGAACGTCACGATCGTCGGCGAATCTGCCGGCGCCGGATCGGTCTGCTTCCAGCTTGCGTCCCCGACGGCCGCAGGCCTCTTCGACAAGGCCGCGATCCAGTCCATCGGCGCTTGCAGCGTCAGCGACACCCCGGTGAGCACGGCGTCGTACAGCGCCGACTGGGGCTGTGCAGAGGGAGACCTCGCCTGCCTGCGCGCGGTTCCCGCCGCATCGGTCGTCGGCGCCGGTTCCGGCTTCGGCTTCGCCTACCCCTCCTCGGGCGGGCCAGACCAGCCGGTCGGCCCCGATGAGGCCGCTCAGAACGGAACGCTGGCCGACGTGCCACTGCTCATGGGCGTCACCAGCGACGAGTGGCTCGGCTTCGCCTCGGCGAACTACCCGCTCGACCCGGCCGAGTACGAGGCCATGGTTGCCGGACAGTTCGGCGATGCAGCACCGGCCGTCCTCGAGGCGTACCCGGCGGATGCCGGCCCCGACCCGGTGTTCGCACTCGGCTGGATGAGCGGCGACTCGCAGTTCGCCTGCCCGGCGCTCGCCACCGCCGACGCCTTCTCATCCGCAGGTCGCGACGTGTACTTCTACGAGTTCGCCGACCGCACGGCACCGGGATGGCGCGACCTCGGCAGCCCGTTCCCGCCGTCCTCCCTGGAGCTGGGGGCGACGCACACCACCGAGTTGCAGTACCTCTTCAACTACGCGGCCGCACAGCGGGCGCTGAACGAGGAGCAGTCCGAGCTCTCCGACGACATGATCGAGCTGTGGCTGTCGTTCATGCAGAGTGGCGAGCCCGCACTCAAGGGCACCCCGGAATGGACCACCTTCGTCGATGGCTCGGAGGTCTTGCAGCTGAAGACCGCCTCGGCCGGCGGGATCGAGATGATCGACACCTTCTCCGACGCTCACAACTGTGAGCTGTGGAGCAGCCTGCGCTAGCTCGAGACTCACCGGTGCGGGTGGACGCGACGTCTGGGACGCGCGCCCACCCGCACCGATCAAGCCGTGCGGATCAGGGTCGCTGCGCGATCTGCTCGTGCTCGCCGCCTGCCGCCAGCATCATCTGGTGCGTGAGGAGGAGCCGCCAGCGGCCATTCGAGCAGCGTTCCCGCACGAAGCCGAGTCGGCTCGCGAGCGCCAGCGACCTCACATTGCGCTCGTCGATGACTGCGGATGCCGTCATCGCCCGCAGCTCGCGGAAGGCGAAGCCCAGCAGGGCTCCCGCCGCCTCGACGGCGTAGCCGTGGCCGGAGTGGGCGCTTCCGAGCAGCCAGCCGGCCTCCACCTCGCGGTTTTCCGACGGGACAACGCGGAGATGCATGGAGACGTCGCCGATCAGTGTGCCATCGTGTTCGACGGCCAGGGCGAGGAAGTCATCGCGCCGCGCCAGCACGGTGCTCGCGGTGCGCCGACGGAGGTGCGCCAACGACTGCTCCCGCGTTCGCTCCGGCCAGGGCAGGTAGCGGCGCACCTCGGGATCCGACTGGATGGCGTACCACGCGTCGGCGTCGGCCATCCTGTGCGGGCGCACGGTGAGCCGACTCGTCTGGATCGTGGGCGCGAACACCGCTCGCTCCAGCGTTCGCTCGGCCACCAGCTCACGCCTGGCGGAGCTTTCCCGGCCGGCGGCTCGGGCGGAGTCGACCGCGGCGCCGAGCGTGGACGCCGTCCGGGCTGCGGTGAGTGACATGCCGCACACGGTAACGCGTCGAAGTGTGGCGCGATTATGTGTTTATTTGAAGCTGCTATGAATCGGGGGGTTGATCTTCAGTGCGCACATCGCTATGCGGATAATGAACCGTGGACGAAGCTGACAGCTCTTCCCGCCCGACGACGGCCACGGCCCGTCGGCGGGCCGTTCTGGCGCGCCTGCCGCGCCTGTACCGGCCGGATGGCAGCGCGATCCGCGTGCTTCTCGTCGACGATGAACCGGGCCTCACCAGCCTCGTCAGCCTCGCACTCGGCTACGAGGGATGGGTGGTCGATATCGCCCAGAACGGCAGCGAGGCGCTGGCGCACTACCGAGCGAGCACGCCGGATGTCGTTGTACTCGACATCATGCTTCCGGACACGGACGGCCTCGAGGTGCTCCGCCGCATCCGGGAGATCGGCCACGGCACACCGACGCTGTTCCTGACGGCCAGGGATTCCATCGACGACCGCATCGTCGGCCTCACGGCCGGCGGTGACGACTACATGACGAAACCGTTCAGCCTGGAGGAACTGGTTGCCCGTCTACGCGGCTTGCTGCGTCGCGCATCGGAGGCGATCTCCGAGGACGACTCCGTATTGCTCGTCGGCGGCCTCACCCTCGATGAGCGCAGCTACGAGGTGAAGCGCGACGGAGTGCCGATCGAGCTCACCACGACGGAGTTCGAGCTGCTGCGCTACTTCATGCACAACCCGCGCCGTGCCCTCACCCGCGCACAGATCTTGGAGAACGTCTGGAACTACGACTTCGCGGGCCGTGCCAGCATTGTCGACCTCTACGTGTCGTACCTGCGCAAGAAGCTCGACTCCGGGCGCCCCGCGATGTTGCACACGGTTCGCGGCGTCGGCTACCTGTTGCGGCCGGCCGAATGAGCACGCGTGGGCGCAGGGCGGGCTGGACGCTTCGGGCCCAGCTCGTCGCGGGAACCGCCGTCATCCTCGGCCTGGCGCTGCTTGCCGTCATCGTCGTGGGTGGAATCTCGCTGAACTCGACCGTCGCAACCGTCGTCGACGGCCAGCTCACGGCGTCATCGTCGGCCTTTGAGCACTCCGTCGACAAATACAGGGGGAACGGCTTCCGCGGCCCGGACCCTGAGACGGCGCAGGAGCAGGCCAAGGGCTTCGCCAAACCCCTCACTGAGTTCTCCGGCCAGGCGACGGGCACCGTCATCGCGATCGTGCAGGACGGCGCCGTCGTCGACGCCGCCCGTTTCTCCGACGGCGACAGCGCGACATTGTCGCCAGAGGCCGAACAGGCGGTGGCGGATGCGGCAGCGGCCGGTGAGGGCACGAGCGAGCGCGACATGGACGGCCTCGGCCGCTACCGGGTCGATGTACAGCCGAAGGACGCAGGCGAGTACCTCGTCACCGCGGTGCCGCTTGCCATGACGGACGAGGCAGAGGCGCAGCAGGCGAGGGTGGACATGATCGTCGCGCTGCTCGCGTTCATCCTCGCGGTCATCAGCGCGGCCATTCTCGGCAAGCTGATCTTCCGCTCGATGGAACGCGTCGTCGACGTGGCGGAGACGGTGATCCAGATGCCGCTCGACACGGGCGACGGCGGTATCGCGGTGCGCGTTGCCAGTGCGGACGCCGACCCTCTCACCGACATCGGCAAGCTGGGCGAGGCGATGAACCGGCTGCTCGAGCACGTGGATTCGGCGCTGGCCGCGCGCTCTGCGGCCGACCGGCGCATGCGCCAGTTCGTGACCGATGCCAGCCATGAGCTGCGCACGCCGCTCGCCGTCATCCAGGGCTACGCCGAACTCACCCGCCAGGAGAGTGATGTGCTGCCGGAGACCACGGAGTACGCGCTGGCGCGTATCGAGTCGGAGGCGAAGCGGATGAGCTCGCTCGTGAGCGAACTGCTTCTGCTCGCCCGCCTCGACGAGGGGCATGACCTGCAGATCGAGGAGATCGATCTCGCCGAGTTGGTCGACACGGCCGTCAGTGACGCACGGGCGAGCAATCCGGAGCACGACTGGCGGAGCGAGGTGCCGGACGAGCCCGTGCTCGTGCGCGGCGACCGCGAGCGCTTGCACCAACTCGTCGTCAATCTGCTCTCGAACGCCTCGCTGCACACGCCGCGGGGCACGACGGTCTCGGCGCGGATCAGCACGGACGGCGTGCGCGGAGATGCGGTCACTCTGACCGTCTCCGACACAGGCCCCGGCATCGACGATGCCCTGGTGCCGGTGCTGTTCGAGCGCTTCGTGCGCGCCGACACGGCCAGGAACCGTGAGTCGGGGGGAACCGGCCTGGGCCTGGCGATCGCGCACTCGATCGTCGAGGCGCACGGGGGGACGATCTCCGTGACGTCGAGCAGGGCCGGCGCGGTGTTCTCGGTGCTGCTGCCTGGCACGCCGTTACCGAGCTGACCGGATCGCTGGAGCGCTCAGCACCAATCGGAGAATCCACCGCTCAATCCTGAGACGACGCGGGCCGTTCCGATCTCCACGATCAGCGTGAGCATATTCGTGAACCCCGGAACACCGGGGTAGCCATCGGGCCGGGCGGCCGAACCGAGCGTCTCCACAGCCACGAACTGACCGTTGGGGGAGACGCAGTAGTCTGCGATCCGGCTGTCGGCCGGCGGCTCATAGAGTGTGCGCGTGCCGTCGGCGCCGACGTGGGTGAGCACGGAATCCGTCGCCGGCCCGCCGTCGGCGGCCGGCGAAGACAGCGCGAGCAGGTGAGTGCCGTCGCCGTCGAGCAGCGCGGCCTTGCCGAGATATCGTCCGCGCGCCAACTCGCTGGACGGCAGTTCGATGGCCGTCGTCGTGCCTGCGGCGAGATCGATCAGCGAGCCGCCATCCGGGTCGGCGACGACGAGCGTGCTGGTGCCGGGCAGGAAGCCGCGCAGTTCGCTGTGGCGGCCGACAGGGGTGTTGGCGGTGATCCCTGCGAGGTCGACGAGGGTGAGCGCCTGCTCGTAGTCCTGCACGACGATCGACGTCGTTCCCGGCACGAACACCCAGTCGCTCACACGCATCGGCGAGCCGTCTGCCGCCTCGACGGGCCGCACGCCGCCGCCGATCGCCCCGGAGAGGTCGAGCGTGAAGAGTGCGTTCTCGAATCGGCGCTCGCCGTTGACTTCGGCGCTCGTCATCAGGAATCCCAGGATTGCGTTCGTGGGAGAGGCGGCCAACGCTCGCACGGTGCCCACCGTTGGGAGGGTGATCTGCTGGGGCGTCGCCTCGCCGGGCATGCTGACGGAGAGCGCGCTACGGCCGTCGTCGTCGAGGGTGGTTGCCGCGAGCACGTCGCCGTGGTGCACGAACGCAGTGATGCGCGGAGCGCTGAAGATGATCTCCTGATCGCCCGGCCGGTCAAGTGGCCGGCGAAGCACGGCATCCTTCTCGCCCTCTGTGCTGCGCCTGTGCAGCGAGTACGCGAACTCGTCGGGTGTGCGGAAGCTGTGCCGAATCGTGGATGCGGTGGAGGTGAAGGGCCCGACGACGCCCGCCACGCTCACCGAGTACTCCCGGGAGTACTCCAACGGCTGCTCAAAGGTGATGGTCAGAGTCGAGCCCTCGCTGCTGAGAGCGGCGGCGGCTGCCGGCGTCACGACGACCGATTCGCGCTCGACGGAGACCACCGGCTGATTCAGCTCGAGGCGGAGCTGCTGACCGGCCAGCTGCACACTGCGGACGGGGTCGATCGCGGCGGCCTCAAGCCGCGGGCCCTGCGCCGATCCGGCGATGCCGAGGGTGGCGACGAGCACCGCGAGCACGCCCAGTGCGCCGAACAGCCGTCGTCGGAACCGTGACAGATCAGTAGACATAGGGCTGCTCCGGAACGTCGACGGCACCGATCTCGTCGGGGATGATGGCGAACGCGTCGAGGCTCCCGGGCACCGGGTTGGCCGAGAATGAGCCGGTGACCGAGACCCAGGAGTCCGGCTGGAATTCACTCTGCCAGCCGGGCAGGTAGACGGGGACGCCGACGGGCTGCGCATCCACGGCGCAGCACGTGATGATGAACCGCGCGACGTAGAAGAGGTTGTCCGGGTCCTCCTGCGATGGCAGCACAAAGCCGGTGACCTGGGCGCTGTGCTCGCGCAGATAGGCCGAGTCCGGGTTCTGTCTGATGAGGATCGCCCAGTCTCGCACGCTGAAGCTCGTTGAATCGCCGCCGGCGAGTGGGGCGGCGTTTGCGGCACTCACAGGGCCGACCCCCGCGTTGATGCTGCGCTGCGTCGCGGTCGCGCCGGTGAGTGTGTGCGGCGGAAGCACGAGAAGTGCCACCACCGCGCCGACGATGGTGAGGATGCCGATGATCGACGCCGCCCACGCACGGCCCGGCCGCCCCGATTCGCCGGGCGCGTCGTCGTGGCCACTGTGATCGGGATCGCCGTTGGCCGTAGTGTTGCCGGGCAGCAAGACGCACGCGGCGACGGCGCAGCCGGCGGCGAGCACGGCCATGATGATCGTGAAGCTGAAGTAGCGCGGGTGGATGTAGAGCCCGAGCTGCCCGTTGATGCCGAGCCAGACCGTCGCCACGATCCCGATCAGGCTCAGGACAATGCCCTGCCACGCGGTGACGAACCGCCGAACGATGTGGGCGGCCGGTTCACGCTCGGCTACGTGATCGGGTCCGACGGGAGTCGTCGCCGGCGCGTCGGTACCGGACAGCAGCTGCTCAGACAATCAGATTCACCGCCAGCCCGAGAGCCCCGCTGGCCAGTGCGATGACTGCCGTCAACTGGAGCAGTGTGCGTGCCGTGAAGGTCGTGCGCAGCATGGCGAGCATCTTGATGTCGATCATCGGGCCGAAGACCAGGAAGGCGACGATGGCGCCAGGCATGAAGGTCGAACCGAACGACAAGACGAAGAAGGCGTCGACGTTCGAACAGATCGCGATCACGAAGGCGAGCAGCATCAGCACCGCCACCGAGAGCACCGGATTCTGCCCGAGCGTCACGAGTGTGTCCCGGGAGATGAGCACCTGGATGAGGCCGGCGACGGCCGAACCGATGAACAGGGCTGGCAGCATCGCCCCGGCTTCTTCTGCGAACATCAGAACGCTGCGTCGCCCGCGCGAGCTCGGTGCCTGGGCGCCGGCGTGCACGCAACTGGCCTGGAAGCGTGGTGTCAGAAGTGTCATCGGTTGTGGGTGCCTGCTGTAGATCCACCCGACGAGGTTGGCGATCACGAAGCCTCCGAGGATGCGCGAGACGAGGATTCCGTCGCTCCAGCCGAAGGCCTGATAGGTGGTGATGATCGTGACGGGGTTGAGGATCGGGGCGGCGAAGAGGAATGTCATCGCCTCGCCGACAGTGAAGCCGCGCAGGATGAGGCCGCGTGCGAGCGGGACGTTTCCGCATTCACACACCGGCAGAAGGACGCCGAGCAACGAGATGACGATACGGCGCGCCACGGCGTTCTTCGGAAGGCGCCGGGTGAGGGTGTCCGGCGGCAGCCACAGCTGAACGACGACCGAGAGCAGGATGCCCAGAAACACGAACGGGAGGCTCTCCACCACGACGCTGATCGAGAGCGTGAAGAAATCCTTGACACCGTCGGCGAGCGTGTCGGTGAACGGCGGCGGCGCCATTGCCCTGATGAGCGCGAAAGTCGCGATCAATCCTACGGCGATCGCAACGCCGGGCAGCGGTCGGATCCTGATGCGATCAGGAGAAATCATGGAGGTGTTCCCAGGGGTCGGGTGGCGGCCGCGGAAGGGTGCGGGGTCCGCGCACGCGCGAACTCCGCACCCTCGACGTTATCCGGTGACGATGGCGATCTCGTTCGGCGTCGCCGGCAGCTGCACCGAGTTCAGGATCGCGCCCGTCTCGATATCGACGGCGTGGACCGAGTTCGACGCCGGCTCGGTGACGTATGCGACTCCGGCGTTGACGAGCAGGGCGGGGTGGGCGTCTTGCCACTCAACTGGGCCTTCCCAGGCCGCGATCACGGGGTGCGTGGCGGTGATGGCTCCGGTCTGCTCATCGAGGACGTAGAGCGCGCCATCGGAGGAGAGCACGAGAATCTCGTCGTTCGGCCCCCGCGCGACGTCGCGCCATGTGTACGAGACGCCGGCAGGCAGCTCGACGACGGACGACGTCTTCGATTCGGTGTCGACCAGAAGCAGCTTGTTGAGCAGGTAGCCCTCGGCGTCAGGATCGGAGTTGTAGTCACCGACGGCAACCGTCGATGTCTCACTCACATACTGATTGCCGGTGCGGCCGTATTCGTCCGGTGATGCGATCTTGGTGATCGCCCCGTCGTCGTACACGAGCACACCGTCTGCGCAGCCGAACACGGCGACCTCGTTTGCCGCGGCGCCCTCACCGTGCACCGATGGGCACTGCTCGTTCCGGTCGATCTCGGTGCGGGAGGCATCGAGCACGCGGATGCCGGTGCGCCCCGATGAGTTGCCGGTGGTGCTGAGCAGGGTGCCGTTGTCGAGCTCGATGGCGACGCCGTGGTGGGCCTCCTCCGAGGGGATCGTCTCGGTCGCGGGCAGGGAGTCGCCGGCCTGCAGCAGCGACGCCGACTCAAAGATCGTGGTGTCGCCGGTGCCGTCTGCGAACAGGATCGTCTTCTCGCCGTGCCGCACGACGTGGCCGGCGGCGTCGGCCTCGAAGAGGAGATCGGTGAGCTCCGGTTCGCCCAGGTGGTGATCGCCCTCCTTGTCGGTCCAGGTGCCGGTGTCGAGCACGCGGAAGCCCTCCGTCGTCGTGACGAGCACGTGCCGGCCGTCGCCGGCGGCATTCAGCCGGGTGAAGCCGTCGAACGGGAGATCAGCCTCCAGCTGCAGGGTCGGGCCGTCGAGCACGAGGATGCCGCCGTCGTAGCTGAGCGCGAGGCGCGATGTCGCGGCGCCGTGCTCTGCGGATGCGGACGGCGCGCCGGCATCCGTGCCGATGTCGAGTGCTGGCTGAGGGGTGCAGCCGGAGAGAAGCAGCGCCGCGGCGGCCGCTGCGATGAGCGTCGCGCGTGTGCGGTGTTGGGTGTTCATCGGTTCCTTTACTTGTCGTTGCCCGGCCCGGTTGGGCCGAGTCCTGTCGTGATGCGAATGGTGTTCGCGCGCATCATCGCGATGTAGCTGTCTGCATCTCCGCCGGCCTCAGTGAGCGACTCCGTGAAGAGCGGCACGACGGTGACCCGCAGGCTGGCCTCCTCTGCGAGCACCTGCATGAGCCGGTCGGGTTGGGAAGAGTCGGCGAAGATCGTGGAGACACCGGCCCGCTCGATCGCGCGGACGAGCTCGCGCAGATCGGACGCGCTGGGGGCCGCGAGGGTCGATCCACCCGGGATGACCGCTCCGATGATCGTGAAGTCGAATCGTTCGGCGAGGTAGCCGAACACATGGTGGTTCGTCACGAGATTGCGTTCACTCATGTCAATGACGGAGAAGGCGCTCGCCATCTGGGCGTCCAACTGCTCCAGCTCAGAGGCGTACGCGTTCGCGTTACGCCGGATCTGCTGCCCGTCGACTCCGTCGACGGCGGCGGCGATGGCGTCGCCAGCCGCGTGCACGACCGTGATCATCTGCGTCGGGTCCGTCCAGAAGTGTGGGTCGACGCCGCCACCTGTCGAGTCTTCGGCCGCGTAGTCGATCGTGTCGACGGCCTCGCCGGCCGCGAAGACCGCGACCCCCGCCGCTGCGGCCGAGTCGAGGTGCTGCTGCAACCCCTCCTCGAGCCCGAGCCCGTTCGAGACCAGCAGATCGGCGCTTTGGATGCGGGCGGCCTGGCTGGCCGAGATCTCGAAGGAGTGCGGATCGGCGCCCGGTCGCATCAGCGTGACGACCTCCGCCTCCTCGCCGACGATGTGCGTGATGACATCGCCCAGGATGTTCGTCGTCACAACGATGAGCGGCTGCTCCGGCGCTGTTGCCATCGTGCACGCCCCGAGGGCAACGGTGACGAGCGCCGCCAGCGCCCCGGCGAGCGGCACGAGCACTCTGCTTCGGTTCTGCACTGCTCAGCGCCCCGTCTGCAGCACGAAGGCGGGAGCGGCGTCGAACGCGAACGTGCGGGCGATGCGTGCCGCATCGGCGAAGTCGATTTCGTAGACGAGGTTCTCTGCCGCCCCGTTCACGTAGGCCCGTTGCGCATCGACGGTGAGCCCGATGCCGGCGGCGAGCTCTGGCCGGCTCAGGCTTGATGCCACGATGGGTGGGGTCTCCGCGAGAACCGTGCCGCTCGCCGCATCCAGTACCAGCACAGTGCCGGCGGAGGTGACGGCGACCGCGTGGTTCTCGGCATCGTCGACGGCGGCGATGTGCGTCAAGGGCACGCTCGTGCCGATCCGCGTCCAGCTGCGCTCCCGTGTGTCGAGCAGCCATGCGCCCGTGCTCCCGGCGGGGGCGGCGACGGTCGGCCGTCCCGCCCGATTGGCGAACACCCTGGCGCGCTCGGCATCCGGCACAACGCCCGGGTATGGAATGCGTTCGAATGCGAGCCCATCGGTGCCCTCGGTGATCAGGAGTGCACCGTCGGCGCAGCCGTACACAACGCCGACGGTGGTTGTGATCGTGCCGTCGAGCTCGGCGCACGCCTCCTGGGCGATCGGGGCTCCGGCCGAGTCGAAGGCCCGAACGGTGTCTGGCCGTCCTGATGTCGTGTCGACCCCGGCCAGGATCACCGACCCCAGTGGCACCACGGGCCCCGACCCCGGCCCGAGCTCGAGCGTGAGCAGCTCGGTGAGCGCTCCGCCGCCGAGGGCGGCATGGTCAAGCACGCTCACCGTTCCCGTCTGCGGAAAGGACACGAGAGTGAGCGTGCCGTGTGAACGCACGACTCCCTGGCCGGTGCCATGCACGGTGCCGAGCACGCGCGGTTCGGCGCGGTAGTAGTGGACATGATCCTCGTGGTCGACCGTCCACGCGCCTGTGTCGGCGATCGTCACGCCGCCCGCAGCCGAGGACGCGAAGACGTAGCGGCCATCCGTGGATGCCGCGACTGGTGCTCCGAGCTCGCCGACGGCGGTGCTGTGCTCATCGAACAGATCGAGCAGCTCCAGCCGGCCCGATTCGCTGATCGTCGCGAGGTGCAACGGAGCCTCAGCGACCTCCCGGGCACCCTCGACGTATCCGTGCGGAGTCTCACTCCGCTCCGGCGCCGATCCGCGGTCGCTGGCGGGGGCGCACGCCGTGAGCAGAACGGAGCAGACGAGGACGACGGGCAGGAATCTTGTGCGAGGAATGCTGGGCACTGGTGTCTTTCTGGCTGGATGCGAAACGGTCGATGATGTGGTTCACCAGCGCGGAACACGCTGCGAGCGCGATGGCGGTGAGTGCGATGGAGGCGCCGGCCGCCGTGCCCGAATGCCAGGAGAGCAGCAGGCCGATCAGCACGGAGGCAGACCCGAACAGGGCGGCGATGATCATGAGGATCGGGATGCGACGGGACCAGTGGGCTGCGGCGACGGGCGGCGCGATGAGCAGCCCGATGACGAGCAGCGAGCCGACCGCGCCGTAGGAGACCACGATGGCGATCGTGACGAGGCCGACGAGTGCGCCGTGCGCCACGCGTGGATGCAGCCCCATCGTGGCGGCGACCCGCCAGTCGAATGCGGCCGCGACGAAGGCGCGATGGAACAGGGCGATGGCCGCAATCGTCACGCAGAGGGCGGCGATCAGCAGCGCGATGTCGACTCCGCTGATCGCCAGCACGTCGCCGAACAGGATCGCGGTGAGATCGACGGCGAAACTCTGCGAGTGCGAGACGATGATCACGCCGAGCGCCAGCATGCCGACGAAGAGCAGTCCGATGCTGGTGTCGTTGGAGAGCCTGGCCCGCCGGGAGACGAGGCTGATGCCGATGCTCATCACTGTGGCGCTGACGGCCGCGCCGAGTATCGCGGGCAGGCCGAGCAGCGATGCCGCGGCGACGCCGGGCAGCGTGCCATGGGCCATCGCCTCGCCGAGGAACGCCATGCCGCGAATGACCACCCAGGTGCCGACCAGCGCGCAGATGGCTGCGACGAGCGTGCCGCCGACAAGCGCGCGCACCATGAAATCCGTCGCGAAGGGCTCGGTCAACCAGGTCATGGTTGACGACCCTACATGATAATGATTCTCATTACTGTTACGGTGGGCTCATGCAGACTGAATGGCCCTCTCGTGCCGCCTCGGATCCGGCGGTGATGACGCTGCGAGCCGTTTCGGCCGGCCACGGCGGCAGCACCGCGCTCGACGAGGTGTCCCTGGAGCTGGAGCGTGGCACCGTGACGGTGATCGCCGGTGCCAACGGCTCGGGAAAATCCACTCTGCTCGCCGTGATCGCGGGGTTGCACGGGATCCGAAGCGGGGAGATCCGGCGGGCGCGCGGCCTCCGGGTGGCGATCGTGGTGCAGCGCAGCCGGCTGCCGGAGCGTTTGCCGTTGACGGTCCGTGATGCGGTGCGCATGGGAACGTGGGCCGGACGCGGCCTCTGGCGCCGCACCACGCCGAGTGACGCGGATGTCGTGGCCCAGAGCATTGAACGCGTCGGATTGAACGGCCTCGAGAAGCGAGCCGTGCACTCACTCTCCGGCGGCCAGATGCAGAGGGTGCTGCTCGCGCAGGGCATCGCACAGCGCGCCGAGCTGCTTCTGCTCGACGAGCCGATGAACGGCGTCGATGAGGAGACGAGCGCGCAGATTCGGAGGCTGATCGACGAGGAGGCGCGTGGCGGGCGCACGGTCGTGCACGTCTCTCACGACGAGCAGGTGATTGGCGCAGCCGAGCGGCTGATCAGGCTGGAGGAGGGCCGGATTCGTTCCGTCTGATGACGGCTCGGCGCGTCCAGCCCTCCCTCACGCCGCCTGGCTGGTCGTCCGGCTTCGTTCTGGTCGCCGGCTGGCCAGTCGATTACTTGCCGGACGTGTTCTTCCCGGCAGAGACGCCGATGGCGAATGCGAGCAGGGCGGCAACCGCGACGACGATGCCGGGGCGATCGCGGAGCTGCCTGCGAAAGAAGCCGGCGGTGTCGTCGAAGACCTCCGAGCCGCGTGCTCCGACGTCCGAAATGGTCTTCTTGACCTGCTTGACGGCATCGTCTGTCGCACTCGAGACGGCGTCGGCGACCTTCTCCGCCTTGTGTGCTGCGTCATCGGCGATGTCGGAAAGCTTGTCAGAGGCCTTGTCGGCAACCGCATCGGCCTTGTGGCTGACCGCCTCAGCCTTGTCGGTGAACTCATTGCCTGGCGAACTCATGGTTGCTCCTTGTGCGCTCACTGCCTCGCCGGCCGGCGGGGCATGGCATTCACGCTAACCCCGTTCGCTGGATTTCGGGAGGGCTTGCGCGCGAAGCGTCACGGGGAGAAACAGTTCACGGTGTCACGGGTACTGACAGTGCCTCCCGGCATCCGCCCACCCGGCGTACTGTCGGAGACATGGAGCACCAGACCGAGATCCGAGACTTCCTGACCTCGCGTCGGTGCCGGATCACGTCGGAACAGGCCGGCCTGCCCGCCTATGGCGCCAATCGCCGCGCGAAGGGCCTCCGCCGAGAGGAAGTCGCCATGCTGTGCAACTATCGGCACGACATGCTCGCGGCCCAAGAGATGGCCCGTGCGCTGTACACCCCGCTGTTCGCGGCCCGCCCGGACGCCGTCCCCCATAATGTCCCGCAGAACGTCTCACAGAACAAGGAGTGACCGTGCATCTCCAGCCAACGCAGCCCACCGTGAAGGGCCCGGCCGACCTCTTCACCGGCGACGTGCATTTCGATGTCATCGCGGCCGGCGAGCTCCCATCGCGGCTGCGCGTCAATCTCGTGCGCTTCGCCCCCGGGGCCCGAACGGCATGGCATCGGCACGCGAACGGCCAGACGTTGCACGTGGCGGAGGGGCGCGGCCTGGTGCAGGCCCGGGGCGGCGCCGTCATTGCGATGCGGCCGGGTGACACGGTCTACACGCCGCCGGGCGAGTGGCACTGGCACGGCGCCGCAGCCGATCACTTCATGAGCCATCTGGCGATGTGGGAGGCGCTCGCCGAAGACCAGGAGGGGCCCGAGGTTGTCTGGGGTGAGCACGTGAGCGACGAGGAGTACCGAGCGGCGATTGCGGGTGACGCGCGATGAGCGAGTGGACGCCGGAGCAGCTCGATCGCATCGCTCGAGCCGACGAACTGCAGATCGCCAGCCGCCGCAGCGACGGCACGCTGCGCCCCTTCGTCACGATCTGGGTGGTTCGCGTCGGCGACGATCTCTACGTGCGCTCCGCCTACGGTGCAGCGAACCCGTGGTTCCGTCGGGCGCTGGCCAGTGGCACCGGGCGCATCCGCGCGGGCGGCGTCGAGCAGGACGTGACGTTCGCGGATGTCGCGAGCGACGCGCATCCGGTCATCGACTCGGCGTACCACGCGAAGTACGACCGCTACGGTCCGCAGATCGTCGGCACGGTCGTGGGCCCCGGCGTCGTCGGGACCACGATCAGGCTGGTGCCGACGGCGGAGTAGCCGGGACCGGAGTAGCCGGGACCGCCGGCTCAGCCGCGGGGAACGAGATCCAGTTCTTGAAATGATTCAACCTCCGGCACCCAGCGCGTCTGCACGAAGGCCACGTGGTCGGGGTGGGTGTTGTACGCGGCGTACGTCTCGGCGTCGGCGAAGTCCATCGCGAACTGGAAGCGGTGGGCGCTCTGCGGGCTCACCTGATCGGAGATGCGGAAGTTCTCGACGCCGGGGATGCCGGTGAGGGCTGCGGCGGCATCCGCCAGGAAGGCCTGCTCCTCTGGTGAATCGGCCGGGTGGCGCAGTGCGAAGCTCACGGTGTGCTGGATCACGGTTCTCCCTCCACGGCTCGGTCATCGCGACGTCGCGACGGCTATGTCGACGCTACCGCGTCACCGAGTGCGTCAGCGAGCCCGCCAGCCGTGCCCCAGCCAAGCGCAGCCATCGCTCCGGCTCCGCCATCGCGGCCTCCGGCGACGCGGCGAGCTCACTCAGCGAGACGGCGGCGGCGAAGTCGTCGCTCGGTGCCTGAATCTCGCCGGCTGCGAGCATGGCGATCGCCCCGGATGCCGCGGCGAGCCCCGCCACATAGGCGGGAACCTTGCCGGCTGCTGACTGACTGTCGAAGCGTCCCTCGCCGGTGATCACGACGGCGGCCGTGGCGACGGCATCCGCGAGCCCCATCGCCTCGCCGATTGCCGCGGCGCCGGGCGTCAGGCGAGCGCCCCAGTGCAGCAGGCCGAAGCCGGTTCCTCCCGCGGCCCCGGCGCCCGGGGTGTCTGCGCCGCCGGGCAGCAGGCGGGCCAGCCGGAGCAGACCGGACTCGATGCCGTCGACCTGGTCAGGATTCGCGCCCTTCTGTGGGCCGAAGACCGCTGCGGCACCGTTCGGTCCGAGCAGCGGATTGCTCACATCGGAGAGGATCTGGGCCCCGCCGGGCGGCACCGCGCGCATGGCCTCCAGCCGCACGCGGGCGAGCTGGCCCAGGCCACGGTTTCCGAGCCGGATCGGGCGACCGGCGGCATCCAGAAACTGCGCGCCGATCGCGGCCAGCGCCCCGACCCCGCCGTCGCTCGAGGCGCTGCCGCCGATCGCGAGCAGCAGCCGGTGCGCGCCGTGGTCGAGTGCCGCGGCGATGGCCTGCCCGAAGCCGAGCGTGTGCGCGTCGAGCGGCAGCAGCGGGTCGAGCAGGGTGATCCCGCTCGTGTTCGCGAGCTCGATCACCGCCGTTCCGCCGGCGGCCCCGGCCGAATCGGGCAGCAGCAACCAGGAGGCGTCGACGGCTCGATTGTCGGGACCCTGCACCGTCACGGGCATGCGGACACTGCCGGCCACCGCGGTCTCGAAAGCGTCGAGCGTGCCCTCCCCACCGTCGGCCATCGGAAACAGAAGCGGCTCGTCGTCCGGCCGCACCGACTGCCAGCCCTCCGCCAGAGCGCGGGCTGCGTCGCGTGCGGAGACTGTGCCCTTGAACGAATCCGGCGCGATCAGCACCCGGAGCGGTGCGTTGAGGGCGGCGCCCGCCGGAGCCGCGGTCACGGCTGGGGCACCGTGAGCGGCCGCACCGTGAGCATCTGATGCGCGTGCCCGATCGGCCCGGCGAGGTCGTGCAGCACGGAACTCGTGATGCCCTGCCCGCTCGGGCCGAATACGACCGTCGTGTCGAGACCGACCCAGCGGCCGGCCGGCTGGCGGTGCAGGTGAATCGTCAGGTCGACGTTCGGGTACATCCACGCGGAGGGCGGCTGCCGGGTGGCGATGCCGTTGGCGAGATCGACGAGGGTGACGTAGCCGGCGAGCGGGCTCACCGCTTCGCCGGCGACCAGCTCGATGTCCGTGGTGATCCAGGCGGTGGTGCGGCCGGTCTGCGGGGCGCCCACCGGCCGGATGTCGACGGAGTCGACGACCCCGCCCGCCGGCCAGACCGAGCTCAGCGGCCAGCTGTTGAGGTTGTCGGGGGAGGGCAGCGGTGCGTCGCCACCTCCGGCGACGGCGCTCGTGTCCAGCGTGGCGAGCAGCCAGGCGCGGGCCCGGATGACGGGGCGCCCGCCGATCGAGAGAGTCGCCTCGAGCAGCTCGATGGTGCGGCCGGGGCGGAGCACCTCGATGCCGATCTCGCAGACGTCGTTGGCGAGCCGCCCGAGAATGTCGAAGCTGATGCGGGACAACGCCAGGCCGGCATCCGCGTGCCCCGCGCGGTGGCGGTCGATGGCGTGCACGATCAGGCCGCCGAGCGGGCTGAAGTGGAGCTCGTCCGGGTCCCAGGCGCCGCCGCTGTGCGGCGTCGGCCGATAGCGGTGCTCGTCGATCCGCTCGAAAAAGCAGTCGGGTTCTCCCTCGATCATGCCCACGTCGTTCTCCTGCCCCGCGTCTCAGCACGTGTGTGCCGACATCGTTGCCGGCTCCCTGAGCAGCATAGTTCGGGGTGGGTGGCGCTACTCGTAGATGTGCTCGATCACCCAGGCGTCCCCCGCCCGGCAGACGTCGAAGACGCGGTTGAGGCCGTTCAGGTCCGCCGCCTGGAAGCGCCAGCCGACGCGCAATACGGGGGCGTGGGTGATCATCGGCGGCAGTGGGTCCACCTCGCGCAGGAGCTCGGTTGGGCGATCGGTGACTCGCCACCGTTGCCCGCGCCAGACCATGCGAGCGGGAACGCCGGCTTCGAGCCAGAGCGTCACGGTGTCGGCGGCGGTGAGCATGATCGGGCCTCTCTCCACGATGCGATATTCGAACGAATGTTCGACGATTAACGAGCATACGCCGCCGGAGCGGGGAGTCAAGACCACGGCAATCGCATCGAATAGACTCCCCGGATGGAGCCCCCCGTTCTGGCTCGTCCCGGCTTCGGCGCGCGAGCGCTGGCGCTGGTGGTCGACTACGGCCTGATTCTCGGGTACATGGCCGCCCTTGGCCTCATGACGATGATCGGCTTCCTCATCACCGGTGAACTCTTCAATTGGCTCTCGCTCGGTGTCGTCGGGGCCGAACTACTCGGATTCGGGGTGCTCGTGCTTCCCGTCGGCGTCTACCTCTTCCTGAGCGAGTCGTCAGCGCGGCAGGCCACCGTCGGCAAGCGCGCCCTGGGCCTGAGGGTTGTTGCGATGAGTGGGGAGCGGCCGTCGCGGCCGCGCATTCTCGTGCGCACCATCGTGAAGTTGGCACCGTGGGAGGTGGCTCACTTCTTCGTCTGGCACACGGTGGCGCTGGCATCCACCGGTGAAACAGCGTTCCCGGCGTGGCTGCTCGCCGGCCTCATCGTTGCCGACGTGCTTCCGCTCATCTACGTGCTCTGCGTGCTTCTGCAGAAGGATCGCCGAGGGCCGCACGACCTCGTTGCCGGAACTCGCGTCGTGTGGGAGGCGCCTGGCTCCGCCGCGTGAACCCGCCGCTACCGCCGCGACCAGTTCGCGGATGTGGGCTGCACATGTTCGCACAACCGAGCTGTTCAAGGCCGTTTGGCCGCCGCATCCGCGAACTGGCTGCGGGCATGGAGGCGACTCGAGTCGGCGGCCGCGGTGAGCCCCGAGTGGGGCACATCATCCTTGCTTAATAATCGATAATCGTTACTCTATTAACGATCAGCACCGCTGGTCAGTTTCACTCGCCGATGAAGTCGAAAGGATCGCCAGTATGGTCCCCGGATCACCTGCACTCCGAAGAACCCTCCCGATCACCCTCGCCGCCGCGCTCTTCGCGGCCGTGCTCTCGCCGATCGCGCCGGCATCCGCCGCTCCGGCCGGCTCACCATCCGAGATCTTCGTCTCGCCCGGCGGATCCAACGGCGGAGACGGAAGCGAGGCCGCACCCTTCCGCACGCTCGAGAAGGCACGGGCCGTCATCCGCTCGATGAATGCCAGCAATACGCTGCCGGACGGCGGCGTCACCGTCACCCTCCGCGCCGGCGACTACGAACGGGACTCCTCGTTCGAACTGCAGAAGCAGGACTCCGGCACGGAGGCCTCGCCCATCGTCTACCGGGCCTACCCCGGCGAGGACGTGCGCCTGCACGGTGGTCGGGTGCTCGATGGTGACGACTTCACCCCGGCCGGAACGGACGGCGCCGGCGCCCGCCTCAGCGAGGCCGCCCGCGCGAGCGTGATGCAGTACGACCTCGGAGCCGCCGGCGTCGAGGACCTCGGCGGGATCCTGCAGACCGGCTACGGCCTGCCGCCCGGCGAGGAGCCGGCCGAGATATTCTTCAACGGCGCGCCGATGACGCTCGCCCGGTACCCGGATACCGGATTCGTGAAGGTCGGCACGGTCACCGATGCGGGCGGAAACCCGCGGCAGGTGCTCGGCGGCAACGCCACGAGCCGCCCGCTCGACCCCGTGTATGACGACGGCGCCACCTTCGCATTCGCCGACGAGCGGCCCGAGAGCTGGGCGAGCGTCGACGGCGCCCAGATGTACGGCTACTGGTACTGGGACTGGGCCGACGGCAACCTCGCCATCGACTCGATCGACGCCGCGAACAACACGGTCAGCACGAAGAACGCCTCGCACTACACCGTGCGCTCCAACCAGCGGTACTACTACTACAACGTGCCGGAAGAGCTGGACGCACCGGGGGAGTACTACCTCGACCGTGACGCGAAGGTGCTCTACTTCAACCCGCCGGCCGCGCTTGCCGACACGACGATCGACCTCTCGCTGCTCACCGAGCCCGTCGTGCAGATCAACGGTGCGTCCCACGTCACCTTCAGCGGCATCCGCGTCGAGAACAGCCGCGGCGACGGCATCCGCATCTCCTCCGGCGACCACAACCGCATCGTTGACGCCACTCTGGCGAACCTCGGCGGTTGGGGCGCGCGCATCGAGGGCGGGGTCGACAACATCGTGCACAGCAGCGAGATCACGCGGACCGGTCACGGCGGCGTCTTCGTCGGCGGCGGTGACCGGCCGAGCCTGACCAGGGCCGACAATGCTGCGACCGAGAACACGATCCACGACTTCAGCCGCCTCGCGCTCACCTACAACCCGGGCATCATGCTGAGCGGCGTCGGCAACACGGCGGCCGACAACCACATCTTCAACGCCCCGCACCAGGCGATCGCCTTCGAGGGCAATGATCACATGATCGAGTACAACGAGGTCCACGACGTGGTGAAGGCCACGGCCGACTCCGGCGCCATCTACTCGGTGCGCAACTGGGGCTGGACCGGAACCGTCATCCGCTACAACTACATCCACGATGTCGGCGGCCCCACCGCCCCCGGCAACGACCAGGAGGGCATCTACCTCGACGACCTGACCTCGGGCATCACCGTCGTCGGCAACGTGCTGGTGAACGTGCCCCTCGCGTTCCTCATCGGCGGCGGCCGCTCCAACACGATCGAGAACAACCTCGTCGTCAACAGCGCGCGCGGCCTCTCGCTCGACGCGCGCGGCACGAACTGGGCGGCAGGCCACTGCGCGCCGGGCGGTGGCATGCAGCTCTCGCTCGAGGCGATGCCGTACAAGCAGGAACCGTGGGCGAGCCGCTACCCCTGGCTCGTCAACCTCATCGAGGACCAGCCCTGCATCCCGAAGAACAACTCGGTGCAGCGCAACGTGTTCAAGGACGGCGCCGCTCCGAGCATCGACCGACAGGCCGTGGCCACCGGAACGATCGCCGACAATTGGACGACGACCGACGACCTCCGCTTCGTCAACCAGGCCGACGGCGACCTCACCCTCTCGCCCGACTCGCCCGTCTTCACGAAGGTCCCCGGCTTCGAGGCACTGCCGTTCGAACGGATGCGCAAGTCGACCCAGGAGCCGCTCGAGATCGGCCTCAGCGGATGGTCCGGCATCGGGCACCCGAGCACCGTGCAGGTGCACAGCGGCAACAGCTCGCACGCGGTCGTCGCCGACCGGGAGATCCTGACGCACCGCTCCGAGGTGCGCTCGGAGGGAACGGTGACGGTGTGGTTCTGGGATGACGCGGCTGACGCCTCGCTCCAGGTCGCCGCGAATGCCTCGATGGGTGACACCGGCTCGCTGTTCCGCGCGCTCGGCGTCGTCACGAACACCTCCGCGACGAATTACGTCTACCGCACGGGCTCGGCGTTCGTCGCCACCACGGTGCCGCGTTCCACCGGCTGGCACCGCTTCGAGTGGGTGTACGGCGCGGATGACGGCCTCGAGATGAAGATCGACGGCACGACCGTCGCCACCCATGCCGCCAGCCCGAGCTTCGACCGGGTCCAGCTCGGCGACTGGTGGGCCGACAGCAAGCTGGGTCCGGTCTACTTCGACGACGTCAGCATCGACTGAGCCGAGGGGCGCCCTCGCCGAGGGGTGCCTCACCGAGCGGTGCGCACTGAGCGCAGGAAGGAGCGCCGCCGCCCGAGCCGACAGGCCGGGCGGCGGCGCTCAGCCGTTGGTGACGGGGAGTGGACGGCATCCGCCGCCCAGCTGCGCAACAGATCGAGGCACCCGGCGTTCCCCGCCGGGCGGTACCCCGTCTGAGCAACCATTGCCTCAGTACAGCACGCACTGTACTGTCGAAGGCGTGCCGACCACCTCCTCTCGCCTCGACGTCATGAACCGCTTGGGCCGTGCCATGGCCGACCCGACCCGGTCCCGCATCCTCATGTCATTGCTCGACGGCCCGCGCTACCCGGCCGATCTGGCCGAGGCACTGGCCCTCACTCGGCAGAACGTGTCGAACCATTTGACGTGCCTTCGGGACTGCGGAATCGTGACGGCAGAGTCCGAGGGCCGGCAGACCCGCTACGAGATCGCCGATCCGCACCTCACGCGCTCGCTCGGCGCCCTCGTCGACGTCGTTCTCGCCGTCGACGAGTCGGCGCCGTGTCAAGACGCAGGCTGCCCCGTACCCGGGTGCTGCGAGGCAATCGGATGACGGCGACGGATCGCACAGCGCCCGCGCCGGAGCGAAGGGCGCTGCTCCACCGCCGCATCCGCTGGGTCGTCGGCATCACCATCGGCTACAACCTCATCGAGGCCGCCGTCTCAATCGTGGCCGGGTCCGCGGCGTCATCGGCCGCCCTCATTGGCTTCGGGCTTGACTCCCTCGTCGAGGTACTCTCGGCGGCCGCGGTCGCCTGGCAGTTCTCCCGCAGCGATCCCGAGCGCTACGAGAAGGCAACGCTGCGCGTCATCGCGTTCGCCTTCTTCGCGCTCGCCGCCTACGTCAGCGTCAGCGCGGTGCTCTCCCTCACTGGAGCCGTTGAGGCGCAGCACAGCCCGCTCGGCATTGCCATCACCGCGATCAGTGTCGTCGTCATGCCGTTTCTCTCCTGGTTCGAGCGGCGAACCGGCCGCGAGCTCGGCTCCGCGACGGCGGTGGCCGACTCCAAGCAGACGCTGCTCTGCACCTATCTCTCGGCCGCCGTTCTGATCGGCCTGCTGCTCAACTCGACGCTCGGCTGGAGCTGGGCCGACCCGATCGCTGCACTCGTCATCGCCGGCTTCGCCGTGCGCGAGGGCATCGAGGCGTGGCGGGGCGACACGTGCGCAACCCCGGTTGGGATGCTCCTGGAGGGCGACGAGTCCACGACGTAGGCTCCGGGCCGCGCCCAGACGTCAGCGACGCGGGAATACAAGGCATCGACTGAACACCCTCCCGGTCGCCGCGTGCGCGGTGCGGGTGCACGCACCGGCCGTCCGCGGCAACCGAGAGGGAGTAGTGCGACTAGAAGTGCGTGCCGCCGTCGATCCGCACCTCGGTGCCGGTGACGAAGGCGCCGTCCTCGCTGGCGAGCATGGCGACGACGCCGGCGACGGCCTCGGGGCCGGCGAAACCCTGCTTGATGGCCGGGGCGAGCTTCATGAACAGGCTGAAGTCGGCGTCATCCGGCAGGCCGGGGCCCTGGCTCTGCTTGCTCTCGCCGCTGCCGTCGGTCATGCCGGAGGAGATCGAGCCGGGCTGGACCGAGTTGAAGCGGATGCCCTGCTTGGCGTACTCGGCGGCGAGGGCGTGTGTCATCGACTGCACGCCGCCCTTGCTGGCCGCGTAGGCGGCCATATAGGGGTGGGCGAAGTCGGCCGAGGTCGAGCTGAAATTGACGACCGCGGATCCATTGCCCTCGATCAGTGCCGGGATCGCCTCGCGGATCATGAGGAAGGTGCCGACGAGGTTCACGGAGATCACCTGCTGGAACTGGTCGAGTGTGGTCGAGTGCGTGTGTGATGACCGCAGGATGCCGGCGGCATTCACGAGCACATCGAGCCCGCCGAGCGCCTCGACGGCGGTTGCGACCGCAGTGTGCACCGACTCCTCGTCGGCGATGTTCACCACGACGGTGGTGAGGCGGTCGGCGGCGTCGCCGGCCTTGGCCACGGTGTCGGCGAGACCGGCGGCGCTGACGTCGGCGGCGACGACGCTGCCACCCTCTGCGAGCAGGCGGAGCACGGTGGCCTGGCCGATGCCCGAGCCACCTCCGGTGACGATGGCGCGGCGTCCGGTGTAGCGGTTCATATCGTGTGACCTTTCAATCGAGGGTATTCTTACACGTTACGCCGAAGTGGCACGTCATGCCACTATCGCAGCGGATGCACAGCTGTCACAAAGGCGTACGCTCCTCATATGGAATCCAGAGCGCCGAGCCTGACCGAACGCCGCAAAGCGGTGACTCAGCTCGAGATCGCCAGGGCCGCGGCCCGCTTGTTCGCCGATCGGGGGGCCGACGCGGTGACCGCCGAGGAGATCGCCCGGCAAGCGGGGGTCGCCGTGCGCACCTTCTACCGCTACTTCCGCACCAAGGAGGACGCCGTCGCCCCGCTGCTCACTGTCGGAGCCGGCCATTGGCGCGCGCTCTTGGCGGCGGCAGATCCCCGGGAGGAGCTGCTCGACGCGTTGGAGCGCACGATCACCGAGGTGCTCACGCCGAAGAGCGACGCCGACCTCGAGAGTCTCCGCTGGACGCTCGGATTGCTCCGTGCCGCGACCGCTGACCCGGCACTGCAGTTCGTGTGGTTCCGCGTCAACGGGGAATCGGAGGCGCAGCTGCGCGAGATCGTCGCGACCCTCGCCGGGCCGGAGGCCGAGCCCTATGCCGTACGCCTGATCGCGGCGGCGGCCACGGACGCCCTCCGCGTCGCGCTCGAGGCGTGCGCCGCCGACGAGTCGTTCTCTGATCCCGGGGCTCCGGCCGCCCTCGCCTCGCGGGCGCTCCGCGAGCTCACCGCCGGCGTGGAGCTCTACCCCGTCGACGCCTGAGCCGGTCACGGCTTCCACGACGAAACCGCCCGCACCCCGAGAGGGGAGCGGGCGGCATCCGTCGCGCGGTCAGGGCACGGTTCAGCTGATCTTGCGCTTGTAGATCCTGATCGCGAAGGCGTAGGCGACGACGAGGATGCCGACGAGCCAGGCGAGGGCGATCCAGATCTCGCTGCCGACGGGCTGCTCGGAGAACAGCGCGCGGATCGTGTTCACGATCGAGGTCACCGGCTGGTTCTCGGCGAACCAGGCGACCGGGGCCGGCATCGTGTCGGTCGGGACGAACGCCGAGCTGATGAACGGCAGGAAGATCAGCGGGTAGCTGAACGCGCTCGCGCCGTCGACCGTCTTAGCCGAGAGCCCGGCGATCACGGCGAGCCAGGTCAGCGCGAGGGTGAACAGGATCAGGATGCCGGCGACCGCGAGCCAGGCCCACAGCGATGCGCCGGTGCGGAAGCCCATGATCAGCGCAACACCGATGACGATCGCGACCGAGACCAGGTTCGAGACGAGGGAGGTGAGCACGTGCGCCCAGAGCACGCTCGAGCGCGCGATCGGCATCGATTGGAAGCGTTCGAAGATGCCGCCCTGCATGTCGAGGAACAGCCGGTACGCGGTGTACGCGATGCCGGAGGCGATCGTGATGAGCAGGATGCCGGGGAGCATGTAGTCGATGTACGACTCGTCGGATCCGGTGTTGATCGCCCCGCCCAGTACATAGGTGAACAGCAGCATCAGCGCGATCGGGGTGACCGCGGTGGTGATGATGGTGTCTGGACTGCGGAGGATGTGGGTCAGCGACCGGCCGGTGAGGACCCGGGTGTCGCTGAGGACGTTGGTGGTCATCGTGGTTCCTTTCCTGCTCGGACGCCGCCGGCGGCGGTGTCGCTGGTGCTGGCCTCGGCGTCATCCGCATCGCCTTCGCCCGTGTCGCCGACGAGGGCGAGGAAGACATCTTCGAGGGATGGCTGCTTCTCGACGTATTCGACCGTGGCGGGCGGGAGGAGCTGCTTGAGCTCGGCGAGGGTGCCGTTCTGGATGATCGTGCCCTTGTGCAGGATCGCGATCCGGTCCGCCAACTGCTCGGCCTCGTCGAGGTACTGCGTCGTGAGCAGCACCGTGGTGCCGCCGGCGGCGAGCTTCCGCACCGTCTGCCACACCTCGATGCGCGCCTGCGGGTCGAGCCCCGTCGTCGGCTCGTCGAGGAAGATGACGGGCGGGTTGCCGATCAGGCTCATCGCGATGTCGAGGCGGCGCCGCATGCCGCCCGAGTAGGTCGCCGCCTTGCGGCCACCCGCCTCGGTGAGCGAGAAGCGGTCCAGCAGCTCGTCGGCGATCGTGCCCGGGTTCTTCAGGTGGCGCAGCTTGGCGATCAGCACCAGGTTCTCGCGGCCGGAGAGCACCTCGTCGACCGCGGCGAACTGGCCGGTGAGGCTGATCGACTCCCGCACGTCGCCGGGTGTGGCCGCAACGTCGAAGCCGTGCACCGAGGCGCTGCCGGCATCCGCCTTCAGCAGCGTCGAGAGGATTCGCACCACGGTGGTCTTGCCCGCGCCGTTGGAGCCGAGCAGCGCGAAGATGCTGCCCTTCTGCACGTCGAAGTCGACGCCCCTGAGCACGTGCAGATCCTTGAAGGACTTGTGGATGCCCCGCACCCGGATCACGGAGTCGGTGGTTTGCGTGTCGGTCATTTCTCCGTCTCCCGTTCCGCGTCGTCGATCGCCTTGGTCAGGCGGGCGCGCTCCTTGTCGATCCACTGCTTGCCGCTGTAGGCCTCCGCGAAGGTCTCGGCGAACGCGACTGGGTCGTCGCCGACGATGTCGCGCAGCGGTGTGCCGTCAATGGCGGCGCGCTCCCACAGGTCGGCGAGGTCGCCGAGCATCTGCATGAGGGTGTCGCCGTCGGTGATGCCGCCGTAGTACATGAAGTACCGGTGCATCGCCTTCGCCGCGCTCCCGTAGGGCTCGGGCAGGGCGTCGATGCGGGCCTTGTCCTGCTTGTACTGCTTCTTCTGTTCGAGCGACCCGGTGAGGGTCTCGATCCACTTTGCGACCATGGTCATTCTCCTTCGTGCTGCGGGTTGTCGATGGTGTTGGTGTCGATGCGACTGGCGTCAATCTGGCTGGTTTCGATCTGACGGTGGAGCTGGGCGAGCCGTTCTGCGAGGAAGTCCCAGGACTTCCAGAACTCGTCGAGGTACTCGCCGCCCAGTGCGTTCAGTGAATACACCTTGCGCGGCGGCCCCTTCTCCGATGGGACTTTCTCCACATCGACGAGGCCGCGCTGTTCAATCCTGATCAACAGGGCGTAGACGGTGCCTTCGACGATGTCGGAAAAGCCCTGTTCTTCGCGCAGTCGCGCGGTGATCTCGTAGCCGTAGGCCGGTTGAACGGCCAGCGTTGCGAGAACGATGCCCTCGAGTGTGCCCTTGAGCATCTCGGTCATCTGCTTTCCCATGGAGCCCCTCCCTTCTGCTACTCAGTGATGTTGACTACCGGTACATAGTAAGCACGAGTACCGGTAGATAGCAACACTGAATAGTGAAAAGTTTTGGAAATCCTGCGCGACGATAGAAGGATCGCGCTCGAGGCGGTCACACGATCCCCGATCGCAGTGACACCTCGCCCCACCGCTCACGCTTGGAGAACCATGGTCACCGCCACTGCCTACGCAGCACCGTCCGCAACCGAGCCACTCGTGCCGACCACGATCGAGCGCCGCGCGGTAGGCCCCCGCGATGTGCTCATCGAGGTCCGATTCGCCGGCATCTGCCACTCCGACATCCACACCGTGCGCGGGGACTGGGGACCGCAGGCGTTCCCCCTCACGCCAGGCCACGAGATCGCCGGGGTCGTCGTCGAGGTCGGTGCGGCCGTCACCCGGCATTCGGTCGGAGATCGTGTCGGCGTCGGCTGCATGGTCAACTCCTGCCGGGAGTGCGCCAACTGCCTGGCGGGAAATGAGCAGTACTGCGTCGCCGGGTTCACGGGAACCTACGGCGCCGTCGACCGCGACGGGTCCATCACCCAGGGCGGGTACTCCAGCCACGTCGTGGTCGTCGAGGACTTCGTCGTCGGCATCCCGGCCGGCCTCGAGCTCGACGTCGCCGCGCCTCTGCTCTGCGCGGGCGTCACCACCTACTCGCCGCTGCGCCACTGGGGCGCCGGCCCCGGCAAGAAGGTCGCCATTGTCGGGCTCGGCGGCCTCGGGCACATGGGCGTCAAGATCGCCCACGCGCTCGGAGCAGAGGTCACCGTGCTCTCCCAGACGCTGAAGAAGCAGGCGGATGCGCTCGATTTGGGTGCCGACCACTTCTTCGCCACCAACGACGCGCAGACCTTCGCCGAATTGGCCGGGTCGTTCGACCTCATCATCAACACGGTCAGCGCCGTGGTCGACATCGACGCCTACCTGCGCCTGCTCGCTCTCGACGGCGTGCTCGTCAACGTCGGTGCCCCGGCCGAGCCGCTCTCCGTCAACGTGTTCTCGCTGATCTCGACCAGGCGGGCGCTCGCCGGGTCGACGATCGGCGGCATCCGCGAGACGCAGGAGATGCTCGACTTCTGCGCCGAGCACAACATCGGCTCTGAGATCGAGGTCATCTCCGCCGAGCAGATCAACGAGGCCTACGAGCGCGTTCTGGCGTCGGACGTCCGCTACCGCTTCGTCATCGACGCCTCGACCATCTGATCGTGCCGCGCGGCGACGTCCGTCGCGGCTGAGAACGGCGTCGTGGGTGGCGAAACCGGCTAGGAGAAGACGGCGATCCCGTACACGGCGAAGACCACGAGGTGGGCTGCGCCGTGCGTTGCGGTCACCTTCTTGCCGGCGAAGGTCGTCACCGAGAGCAGCAGTGTGACACCGAGGAGCAGCAGGTTGATCGGGGATTCCGCCAGCACGACGGCCTGACCCGTGAGAAGGCCGATGACGAGGACGGCGGGGATTGTCAGGCCGACGGTGGAGACCAGAGCGCCGTGGCAGAGATTGATCACCCGCTGAATCTCCCCCTGGAGCGCCGCACGCACCGACGTGATCGACTCCGGCAGGAACACGATCATGGCGATCAGGATGCCGGAGAGCGCGACCGGGGCGCCGACGCGCTCGAGTCCGTCATCCAGCAGCGTCGCCATGTCGTGTGAGAGCAGCACGATCGGCAAGACGGTCACGACGAGCACCGCCATGCGCAGCAGTACCTCGGGGCGATGTTCCGCGATGACGGCGCGCACGCTCTGGTGCTCAGACGCCGGCCTGCCGCCGGCGCGCGCGTGCTGGCCGGCCGCGAGGCCCGGATCCTCGCGGAAGTCGCCCGCCTGCTTGCCCATCTGGCGGACGAGGAAGAAGCCGTAGAGGGCGAGGGTGAGCACGATGATCGGGATCTCCTGCGCCGGCGTGTACGAGCCGTTGCTCCCGATCACGGCAGGGAGCGCGAACGCCAGAGCGGAGAGCACGACGAGGAGGGCGAGATAGACAGAGGTGCCCGTCCGGTTGTGCCGGAGTGCCCCGTGCCTGATGCCGCCGACGAGGAGGGAGAGCCCGATCACCGCGTTGAGGATGATCATCGACACCGCCATCACCGAATCCCGGGCGATGGTGGTGTGCTCGCCAGGGCCGAGCATGACCGCAGAAATGAGCACAACCTCGATGAGCACGATCGACAGCGTGAGCACGAGCGACCCGTAGGGGTCGCCCAGCCGCTGGGCGAGATGCTCGGCCTCGTGGACCACGCCGAAGGCACAGACCAGGATGACACCGACGATGAGCAGCAGCGCCGTGATCAGCAGCCATGCCGGCACGGGCGGCTCAAGCAGCGGCCCGGCAAACAGGAGTCCGAGAACCGCCCCCCAGCCGACGGCGATGCGCACGATGGCCGCGGGCGTGAGAACGGATCGGGCGGTGAAGGAAACCACGGGTGAACCCACTTTCAGGGCCGGGCCGACGGGTTCTCAGCTCAGCGCGGGCCGAGGCGAACGGGCGAGACGGAACAGGATGCAGGCTTTCGATTCGCTGCGTTCATGGCCACAGGCTAGCCGATGGAATCAATGCGGTGAAAGGAACCGTCGGTTCTGAGACTGGAGGCGACGGCGGCCGCGTGCACCAGGCACCCCGTCCTTTCTCTGCGCTGAAGGGGATCTAGCTGGCGAGAGTGCGATGTGATTCACTGGGGCGACGAGCGGCACTGGGAAATATCCTGAGACGATTGCTGGTGGGGAATGACTGATTCATCCGGGCTCTTGAGCGGCGGTCCAATCGTTGTGGGGATCGAACCAGGATTGCCGCCCAGCATCGTCGCGGCCGCGGAACAGCTCGGCCTCGCGTTCGATTGCGAGGTGCTCTTCGCCTATGTCGAGCTCAACAGCGCAATCGTTGAGCTGGACTCGGCACGCACACGAACCGCATCGTCTCTCAAGCCAGAAATGGACGACGAGATGACGGGCATCGCTGCGGAGCTCGCTGGCTACCTGAAATCAACGCTTGACGGTTCGGGGGTGCGCTGGACGTTCCACGTGCTCGCCGGTGACCCCGCAAGCGCATTGTCCCGACTGGCTGCCACCACGGGCGCGAGGATGTTCGTCGTTGGGACGCGTCGCCATGGCGCGATGCGACGACTGGAGGAATTCGTATCGGGCTCCATTGCGAAGGAGCTCGCGATGGGGCAGGAGCGCCCGGTGCTGCTGGTGCCGATGTCTGATCGCTGAGCCCGCGAACGTGAATCCGGACGGTCGGTTCAGATCGGCTCCGGCTCCTTGTGGGATCACCGGGCGCTGCGCGTGCGCTCGCTACTCGCTGAGCGCGGCGATCAGTTCGAGAGCGACCGCAGCGCTCGACTGCGGGTTCTGACCGCTGATGAGATTCCGATCCCGCACGACGTGGCTCGACCAGGCGGTGCCGTGTTCGACGATTGCGCCTCGCTCGGAGAGTACAGACGCGACAAGCCACGGTGCGTTCTCGCCAAGCCCTCCGGCGCGTTCCTCCTCGTCGGAGAACACGGTGAGTCGCCGACCAGCGAAAGCGAATGCGCCCTCCGAGTCGACCGCGCTCAGAAGGCCGGCCGGCCCGTGGCAGAACGGTGTGATCAGGATGCCGGCATCATTTGCCGCGACGAGAACGGCGCCAAGCGCTGCGTCCGTGGCGAGGTCGGCCATGGGGCCGTGGCCCCCGGGGAGCACGACCGCTTCGTAATTGGCGACCACGACCTCGTCCAGCGGCAGAGGGGTCGCGAGTTCTCCCTCGATCGAAGCGATGTAGGCAATGAACTCGTCGATCTGCCCGTGGTCTCCGACGACCTGAACCGAGAGTGAACCGGGATCGACGGTCGGGTGGATGCCACCGGGCGTCGCGACCCTGACGGTGTGGCCGGCCCGAATGAGATCCCTGTGCGCGACCACGAGTTCTTCGGCCCAGAAGCCGGTCGCGTGCTCCGTGCCATCGGCGAGCGTGAGAGAGCCGGCCGCAGTGACGACCATGAGTATGTGAGCCATGTTGATGAACCTTTCGACCCATCAAGTCTCGTCATCGGTGACCTCCGAGGTGATCGGAAAGCCGATGCCGGCCATCAGAAAACCGATGTCCGGCACCCGGGTCAGCGGATGACGCGGCTCAGCTCGCCCAGAAGCGCGCGCAGACGCGGCGAACGGGCGGCTTCGCCATTGCGCACCGCGAGGTAAACCGTGTTCAACGGAGCAATCTCGGGGGTGTGCAACTGCACGAGCGCCCCTGACGCGAGATCCTCGGCCACGAGGTAGTGAGGCAGCACCGACATCCCTGCGCCTGCGAGCAGCGCCGAACGGATCCCACGCAGGTCGGGAACGACTGCCGCAAGGGTCACGTCCTCGGGCCGACGTCCAAAGACCGAGCGCCAGTACCGTCGAATGATCGGGAGATTCCCGGCGTACGCGATGACGGGAATCTGGGACCAATCTTCGGAGGGGGCATCGGCCCACACCGGCGCCGCGACGAGCAGGAATTCCTCGTCGTAAAGCGGGGTCGATCCGAGCCCGCTGAGCTGCGGTGCCACGGCGCTGACCACAACGTCGAGGGCACCCGTTCGGAGTGACTCGAGCAGTTCCTCGGCGAGACCGAACGTGAACCACAGCGGCACACCCACCGACTCGCGGAGCTCCCCCAGTCTGGGGATCACCATCGTCCCGAGCAGCTCTGCCGGCCCTCCGATGTGCAATGCCGCGGGCCTGGCTGCGTTCGTCGCAGAGAGCGCGGCGATGTCATCGAGTGCGTCAATGTGGGTGGCGAGCTCCGAGACGAGCTCGGTGGCCCTGGCGGTCGCCGTTACGCCCGTCCGACCCCTCGTGAAGAGCGGAAACCCGAACGTGGCCTCGAGCGACTGGATATGCGTCGAAACCGTCGCCTGCGAGACACCAAGCAGATGTGCCGCTTCAGTCAGCGAGCCTGCCCGGTAGACGGTCACGAAGGTTCGGAGGTGCTCAAGGTTGTGGGTCTCACGCATGAGTGATCCCTGCCGGCCAGGCCAACGTCCGCGTTCGTGCATGTGGAGAGTGAGTCGGTCGCGCAATCAGCACCAGGTTCAGCCCCCTCAATTCAGCCATGCAGTTCCGCAATGATCGGCGAGAGAGTCGGCATGAGGTCATTCTAGATTCAGCCGTAGCGAATCAACCCGAGCACCGCATCCTCGCCGTAGAGACGCGAGACGGGGCGCCACCGCCGTGTGCTGGACGCGTTCGCGCCTGAAAGCGGCGGTTGCTGATGCTCTACGTCATGAAGAGAGCGGATGACGGGAATCGAACCCGCGCTATCAGCTTGGGAAGCTGAAGTTCTGCCATTGAACTACATCCGCGTGCGGCATCCGAGCTCGGATGCGCGTGATCATCATGCTAGCAAGTGATCGGGCCGGGACACGCGCGAACGAAGCTGTACAGCTCGGGTGATTTCGCGTTAGCGTGCCTCTGTGAGCGAGACGGCGGTGCCAGGGCAGAGCGGAGCCACTTCGCAGAGGAGATGGGGGCGCGGAGCCGAGCGCAGCCTGCGGCTGCGCCGCGAGTCGTGGGGATTCGCGATCGGCTCGATTCTGTTCGCGCTGGGGGCGTGGCCCGGCTACGCATCGGCCGTCGGCGTGGTCGCGGACAACATCACATATTTCGTCGGCTCACTGTTCTTCACGGTGGCCGCGTTGGTCCAGCTGACGCTCACCGGGCGTCCGCTGCCGCACCGTGGCTCAACGGGCGCGGAGCAATTCGACTGGTACTCGGCGGCGATCCAGTTCATCGGCACGCTCCTGTTCAATGTCAGCACCTTCGCGGCCCTGTTGCAGAGCACCGGCGCCGACATCGATGTGCGGCACGTCTGGCGACCCGATCTCTTCGGCTCCATTGCCTTCCTCATCGCCAGCGCGCTCGCGGTCGTCGCAACGACGGGTCGCGAGTCGCTCTGGGACCCGAACGCGCGCAGCTGGTGGTCGACCTGGTCGGGCATGGCCGGCTCGATCGCCTTCGGTGTCTCGGCGCTCGCGGCCGTCGTCGTGCCGTCATCCGGCACCGTCGTGAACGCAGCGCTCGCCAATCTCGGCACGTTCATCGGGGCGCTCTGCTTCCTTGCCGCGGCGCTGCTCGCGCTTCCGCAGCGGCGACCGCGTTAAGCTTGCTCCGTGCTTCTCTCAGACCGCGACATCAAGGCCAACCTCGACGCCGAGCGCATCCGCATGGAGCCCTTCGCGCCCGAGATGATCCAGCCCTCGAGCATCGACGTGCGCCTGGACCGCTACTTCCGGCTGTTCGACAACCACAAGTACCCGTTCATCGACCCGGCCGAAGACCAGCCGGAGCTCACCCACCTCATCGAGGTCGAGCCCGACGAGCCCTTCATCTTGCACCCGGGCGAGTTCGTGCTCGGCTCCACCTTCGAACTGGTGAGCCTGCCTGATGACATCGCCGCCCGTCTGGAGGGAAAGAGCTCGCTCGGCCGCCTCGGCCTGCTCACCCACTCGACGGCCGGTTTCATCGACCCCGGCTTCAGCGGTCACGTCACGCTGGAGCTCAGCAATGTCGCCACGCTGCCGATCAAGCTATGGCCCGGCATGAAGATCGGCCAGATGTGCTTCTTCCAGCTGTCCTCACCCTCGGAGAAGCCGTACGGCTCGGCCGAGTACAGCTCGCGCTACCAGGGCCAGCGCGGCCCGACGGCGTCGCGCTCGTTCCAGAACTTCCACCGCAGCGAGGTCGCCGACACGACGGCAGGCAGCCTCGGCGGCTGAGACGCACGCTGGTCGCACTCGTGTGCGGCCCGCTTAATGTGCACGGGCCCGGGATTTCCCCCGGGCCTGTGCACATTGAGCGGGCCCCGACGGGCTCAGTCGCCCGAGATCGTGCGGCGCCGCCGCCGTGCGGCGAGGACTGTTGCGAATCCCGCGCCGAGCAGCGCCGCTGCCCACGCCACGTTCGCGCCGGTCTCCGTGCCCGTCGACGCGAGAGCGCTCGGGTCGCCGCCGGCGCCCGAGCTTCCGCCGTCGCCACCGCCGGAATCCCCGCCGCCCGGCACGCTGGGGCAGGGAGCCGGCGCTTCGCCGACGACGGTCTCCATGTCCGAGACCGTCACGACGAGCTGGAACGGGAGATCCCGCAGTTGGGACGTGTTCGTCGAGTCGAAGGGCAGCTGCACCCTGACACCGATGTCGTGGCTGCCGGGGGAGAGCTCGTCGACGACGCGCAGGGGTTCCGCGGAATTGAGGAGGGCACTGAGCGGCAGCGTCACCGCCCGGCTCGATCCCGTCAGGGTGATCTGAATCTCGCCCTCGAGTGCGGGGTCGAGGGCGGCGGCGCCCCTGGCCCGCACGGCGCGTAGCTCGAGCGGGCCGGTGATGTCGCGCCCCGTCGTCACCACGAAGTCGCCGTCGAGGTTGGCGCCGGGCACGATCAGCTCGTCGGCGAACAGCGCCGAAGACGTGATCGGGCTGCCGTCCGTGTAGCTGACCGACCATACATGGTCACATTCGCTTGCCGCCCAAGCGGTAGCGGTTCCGCCGGGCGCGAGAGCGCTGAGCGCCCCGACCAGGATCCCGCCGGTGATGGCTGCGGCGGTCGCTCCCGCCGCCCTGCCGCGTCGTGTCATCAGCGTGCCCCCTGTCTCATTCACTGGCCGGTTCACAGCAACACGATTTCTGCGAGGAGGTCGCTCGGCGGGGTCGTTCCCGACCACTGGATGACGACCCACTGCATCACGTTGCCATCGGTGCTCGCCAGCGCGGTGGCGTCGCTCGTGCTCGGCACCAGGGTGGTGGCGGTGGCCGAGACGATGCTGTTGCTGTTGGGATTGCCGTTGGCGTTCAAACCTGAGGCGGATCCCCAATCGGAACCGCCGCCGGGGGTGTTCAGGGCAAACGTTGCGGCGCTGTAAGTGGCCGAGGGGGTCGTCGTCCAGTTGTTCGCCACAAAGGCACTGGGGGCGGCAACCGCGGTGAAGTCCGGCGCACAGGCTCGGTTGTGGCAGTCGGCCGGGGCGGCAGCGGGGGATGCGCTGGTGCGGGATCCGCTGACCAACCAGCTGAAGCGGCGGGCCTCAAGGTTTGAGACCGTTGTGCCGCCTGAGCTGGTGCTTTGGCCCCAACGGGCGAGCTTCTGGATCTCGCTTCCGCGGCCGGCCGTCAGGCTGAGGCGGGATGACGGCGCGACGGCTCCGCCGTTGGCGAAGGTGGTCGCCCCGGTGTTGGCCGTCGAGTTCGACCAGGCCGTGATGCGCAGATTGAACGCGGGGATTGTGGTGGAGCAGGTGCGGAGCTTCACCGCGAGGGTGCGCGCGGTGGTGCCGTCTCCGCCCCACGCCGCGTTGTTCGCGACCGGGATGATGGCCATGCGGATCGCGGCGCCGTCTGCGCCCGTCGTCTCCGGGATGTCAGAGAGTCGGATGATCCGCGGGTTCGCGGCCGGGTCGGGGGTCGCGCACCAGTCGCCGACGCCGGGGGTGACGGCGGCGCCGGCCGCGGTGGTCGTCCAGTACGCGCCCGTGACGCCGCTCGGGATCAGCAGTGCGGCCGCGGCCGTCGCGGCCGCGGCCAGCAGCAGGCGGAGCGTGCGCTTCGGGTGTGCTGCGCGCGGCGCGGCATCCGCCGGGTGAGAAGAGGAGAGGGTCATGATGCCACCGGAACCTGGGTCAGCGTGAACGTCGGGGTGAAGGTGAACAGCGCGACGGCATCGGCCGCTGCGCTGCGGCTGTTGATCAACTCGGCCGCCGAGCCGACGGGGATCGCGAAGCGCACCACGACTGTGTGCGGTGCGTCCGGCGCGAAGACGAGTGCCTGTTCCGGCAGGGCGACGGTGCCATCGCCGCTCGGCATCGAACCGGCCGGCACCACGATGATCTCGGGCTGGCCGTCGATCGAGACGGACACCTGCAGCCTGGTCCGCAGCGCCGAGTAGCGCGGCTCGACGGGGGTGGTGAACGCCAGTGAGGCGCTCAGCCGGGCCGTGGCCCGTGCGGTTCCGGTATTTGTGATCGCGTAGCTGTAGCTCTGGCGCTGGACGCCGGGGATGATGCCCGTGCTGCCGGGGCGGACAACGACGCCAGCCGGGGCGGTGCCGTAGACCTCGTTCGCGGCGGTCGGATTGCCGACGGCCATGCTCAGCGAGCCGGACTGGATGACGGTTGCCTGCCCTGCGGCGGAATCCGTGAGCGAGGCGAGCGAGCCCTGTGCTCCGAGCAGTAGCACGGCGGCCAGACCGGCGGCCAGTGCGAGAGTGAGTGGGGTTTTCATCGACGACCTCTGCTTCATCGTGGTGCAGGGAGGGAGATGCGGATGCCGCCGAGTGAGGTCGCAGGTGGGTAAGGCGCTACGACCCCGCTCGGCTGCGACCGGTTACGGTGCTGGGGTCAGCGGAACCTGCGTCAGCGTGTAGTCGGCCTGGAAGGCGACGTCGCCGAGCTTCGCGTCATTGAACTGGCCGGCGGTGCCCCAGGGGAAGACGACCGCGATCTCGACAGCGACGGTGCCGTCGGTGACGGACGCCGGGGTGAGGTTCATCGAGGAGACTCCGGTGCCAACGGCGGTGCCGTTGATCTTGGTGACGGTCACGCCGCCGCCCTGCAGCGCAGCCAGCAGAGCGGAGTCGGCGGCGCTTGGGGTGCCGCCGACCGAGAGGGCGTCGACATCGACGGCCAGAACGGCTTCAAGGTTCTTGCCGACGAGGGTGACCGGGATCTCGACCGTTGTGGTCAGAACGTCGCCGGGCACGATCAGGTCGGATGCCGCATCGAAGGCGACGGCGGCCTGGGCGGTGGTGCCGGCTACGACCTGCTGGATCAACCAGTTCTGCTCGGTCGAGGCGACGGTGCCGAGGTCGAGCTGACCGGACTGGATCTCGACCTGGGGGCCCTCGGAGGAGTCGGTCCAGAATGCGAGTGAACCTGCTCCGCCGACGAGCAGCGCTGCTCCGACGGTGCCGGCGATGGCGGCCTTGGTGATTTTCTTCATTTCGGGTGTCCTGCCGTGAGTAGGGTCAGTGGGTCGGACGTGAACCACAGGACGCCATAGTCGCAACGGCAGGGATGCTCAATGTGGGAACTGAGCAAAAATTAGGAAGAAGCTGAGCGGGCTGCCCCGCTAATGGGTTACTTTCTTGCGTCTGAACAGCAAAGAAGCGCCCAAATACACGGCGTAGGCGAGCAGCAGTCCACCGAGGATTCGCACCGCGATTCCCTTGCTCACATCGTCGATCAGGCTGGTCGCGAAACCGACCATCGGCACGTGGTACCAGACGACGCCCTTGACCTGCTCCTCGCGCACAGACACGACATCCGGTGCCTCGTTGGCGTCGCCCCGGGTCACCAGACGGGTCTCCCCGTCGACGAGCTCGGTGCCGACGACCCGGTGCGTGACCACCATGGGCTTGCCCGATTCGATCTGGTACGTGATCACATCACCCTGGCGGATCTGATCGAAGGGGAGCGGCTTGACGACGACGATCGTGCCGGGCGGCATGTCAGGTTTCATCGATCCGGTGAGGATCGTGTACGGAGAGGCGCCCGCGATGCGCGGCACGACGACGAGCGCGGTGATCGCGACGGCGCTCACCACCAGCACGACCCAGGTGAGCACCGTGGCGACGACCCGGAGCCAGCGCGGCACACGATTGAATCGTTTCACAACGCCGCCGCCGTCGGTATTGTCGGCGGCGGGGGACTCCAGCGTCTCGCTCATGCCGTCAGACTAGTGCCGGAAGTGCAGCTTGGGCTCAGCCGCGCGCGTCTGCCGGCGGAGTCGCTTCGCTCGTCGGCCTCCCTGACGCACGCGCTCAGCGCTGCGCGGCGAAATCCACACGCACGAGCAAGCCCCCGAGCGGGCTCTGCTCGATGTGCACAGCGGCGCCGTGCGCCGTCGCGATTGTGGCGACCAACGCGAGGCCCAGGCCTGTGCCCGATGTTCCGCTCGCGACACGGGATGACCCGCGCACGAACGGCTCGGTGAGTGTCGGAATGATGCGAGGGTCGACTCCAGTGCCCGTGTTCTCGACGATCACCGCCACCCCGCATGCGGTGCTCTCGACGGCGAGGTTCACTCGGGCATCAGAGGGGCGATTGTGACGGATCCCGTTCTGCAACAGGTTGACGATGAGCTGGGTGAGCAGCACGGCATCTCCGTCGACGAAGCAGGGGTCAACGGCGGTGCTGATGATGACGCCGGATGCGTCCGCTTCCGTGCGCACGGCATCCGCGGCCTTGGCGACGATCGCCGACAGATCGACCCGGCCAACGAGCTGTGCGCTGGCCTCGACGCGCGCCAGCTGAAGCAGCGCGTCGACAAGGTTCTGGCTGCGCCGGTTTGTGATCTCAAGCCGCTGCACGAGTTCGTCGTAGTCTGTGCCCTCGGGGTCTTGCTCTGCGACCTCGAGCAGCGTGCGGATCACCGCGATCGGGGTGCGCAGCTCGTGCGAGGCGTTCGACGCGAATCGTCGTTGCGAGTCGACGGTGTGCTCAACGCGATCGAGCATGCCATCGAAGGCCTCGGCCAATTCGAAGTACTCGGTCGGAGCCCCGCGCAGGGCGATTCGATGGGTCAAGTCCCCGGCGGCGACGGCTCGCACACCGGCCTGAATCTGCTTGAGCGGGCGCAACAGCCAACCGGACAGAAGCCAGCCGCCGACGACTCCGACCACGACGAAGAAGAGCATTGCGTAGCCGACGGTCGGGGCGAGCACGCCGATGAGGTCCGAGCGGTCGGGCACGAAGTCGCCGCTCCCGGTCAGCTGGATGGCTTCGTCGGGAACGAAACGGAGCACGGCGAACGCCGCGAGCAGCAGCGTGGCGCCGGCCAGCACGAGGAATCCCGCGAATGCGGCTGTCATGCGGAATCGTGCGCTGTGCACGAAGCGTTGCAGGCGCCGCCACCGCTCGGTGTCCTCGATCACGAGCCCTGCGCTACTGGTGCCGCCGGCGCTGCGAGGCGGTAGCCGACCCCTGGGACGGTGTCGATGACCCATGGCTCGCCGAGCCGTTTGCGCAGACCCGAGATGGTGATGCGCACGGCGTTCGTGAACGGATCCGCGTTCTCATCCCAGGCGCGCTCAAGCAGTGCTTCTGCGCTGATCACGCCCCCGTTCGCCTCGGCCAACACCTGCAGCACCGCGAATTGCTTGCGGCTGAGTGAGACGTAGCGGCCGTCGCGGTAGACCTCGCGGCGGAACGGGTCGATCGTGAGTCCGTATACCTCGATCACGGGCGGCCGGGGAGTCTCCGACCGCCGCGAGAGCGCTCGCAGCCGCACGACGAGCTCGCGCATGGCAAAGGGCTTGGTGAGGTAGTCGTCCGCGCCCAGCTCGAAGCCCTGCACCTTCTCGTCGAGCTGGTCGGCTGCGGTGAGCATGAGAATGCGGGTTCGCATGCCGGTGGCCGTGAGATGCCGGGCGATGTCGTCGCCCGACGGGCCCGGGATGTCGCGGTCGAGCACGACGGCGTCGTAGTCGTTGAGCTCGAGCATCTCGAGTGCGGTGTCGCCGTCTCCGGCGATGTCGGCGGCGAACGCCTCGAGCCGTAGCCCGGCGCGCACGGCGTCAGCGAGGAACGGTTCGTCTTCAACTATCAGCACACGCATTATTGCTCCAGTGTAGGTAGCGGCACATATCGTGCGCGTATGGATTTCCGTCCGCGCCGAGCAGCGCTGAGCTCGGCACTAGCTGCTCAGTGCCGCGGTCGGCGGCGTGCGTGCAGCCCGGATCGCCGGGTAGAGCCCCGCCAAACCTCCGATGGCCAGCGTCGCCCCGACCCCGGCCGCGAGCACAGTCAGGGGAATGACCGGCACCCAGCCGTTCGCCAGCGCGATCGCGGCGCTCGCCCCGGAGCCGAGCAGCACGCCGGCGATACCGCCGAGTGCGGAGAGCAGCAGTGCCTCGGCCAGGAATTGCAGGCGGATATGGCGTCTGGTCGCGCCGAGGGCGCGGCGCAGGCCGATCTCACGGCGGCGCTCCAAGACAGAGATCACCATGGTGTTCGCGACCCCGATGCCGCCGACGAGCAATGCAATCGAGCCGAGGGCGAGCAGCAACCCGGTGAAGGCCTCGTCGGCGGCGTTCCGTGCCGTGAGCGCGTCTGACGGTCGTGAGACGGCGACCGATCCGGGGCTCGACGGCTGAATCGACGGGGCGATGAGCTTCTGCACCGAACGCACCGCAGCGTCATCCGAGCGCTCATAGAGGCGGGTCGGTGAATCGTCATACGCCAATGACTTCTGCGCGTATGGGATGCCGACGAGCGCCGCCGAGTCGAGCTCCGCGGCGAGGCCCACCGGTTCAAGAATGCCGACAACCGTGGTGGTGTGGCCCCCGAGCCAGATCAGGGAACCCGGCTCGGAGATACCCAGCCGCTGCGCCGCCGTCGCACCGAGCACCGCGGCCGGCAGCGTCGCCGTTGCCGCGTTGAGCCAGGTGCCCGTGCGCAGCGTCGCGCCGACCACGTCGTACAGGGCGAGTTCGGTGGCGTTCACCGAGAGACCGGCGGTCAGGGACTCATCGATGGCCGAGTTGCGAAACACGTGCACGCCGCGCAGCTCCGCCAACGACGCCGCCGATTCGACGCCGTCGATGCGTTCGACCCTGGCGGAGACATCCGTCGGAAACGGGAGACGCTCTCGTCCCGAGGTCTCCGCGACCGTTGCGGTGAGCATGTTCGTGCCCAGCGCAGCCAGTTGCGAGTTCAGACGCTCCTGGCCGGATGTGGAGATTCCCACGACGGCGATCATCGCGGCGATGCCGATGGCGATCCCCAGAGCGGAGAGTGCGGCGCGGCTCGGTCGTGCTCGGAGGCCGGCGGACCCGAGATGGGCGACATCGGCGGCACGGAGCCGCGAACGCAATGGGGACGCCGCCGGTCGGCCGGTCGGGCGCGCGGGGATGCGGCTCATGCGCTGTCCCCGACGAGCGTGCGGCTGTCGGACGTGATGACGCCGTCGCGGATGGCGATCTGCCGGGGCAGCCGTGCGGCCAGCTCGGAGTCGTGGGTGATGACGACAACGGTCGTCCCTCCCGCGTTCAGGCTGTGCAGCAACTCGATGATGCTCTCACCGGAACCGGAGTCCAGGTTGCCGGTCGGCTCATCGGCGAGCAGCAGCGGCGGATTGCCGACAACCGCGCGGGCGATCGCCACGCGCTGGCGTTCACCGCCAGACATCTGATTGGGCTTGTGGTCGAGCCGGTGCCCAAGACCCACGCGCACAAGGGCCGCGCGAGCACGCTCGCGGCGTTCGCGACGCGGCGTTCCGGTGTAGAGGAGGCCGTCCGCGACGTTGTCGACGGCTCCGATACCCTCACTCAGATGGAACTGCTGAAACACGAAGCCGATGCGGTGAGCACGCACTGCGGAGAGTTCCGCGTCGCTGAGGCGATGCACATCGGCGCCGTCGAAGAACGCCTGACCGGTACTCGGCCGGTCGAGGGTTCCGATGATGTTGAGCATGGTCGATTTGCCCGATCCGCTGGGTCCGACGATGGCGATGAACTCGCCGCTGTCGATCGTGAGGGTGACGTTGGAGAGGGCGTGAACAGGCGGAGAGCCGTAGCTTCTGCCGATGCCGTCGAGCTGCACGAGATTGCTCATCGTGTTGGCACCACGACCTGCAGGCCCTCGCTGATTCCGGCACCGGAGATCTCGACCCTGCCGGAGCCGAACGCCCCTGTGGTCACGGGAATCCTCTCCATGGGCTTCTCCGGGTCGTCAGTCGCGACCTCGACCGCGAAGGAGGTGTCGTCGATCGCGAGGAGCGCCTCGACGGGGACGGTGAGGGCATCGGCGCTCAAGGTGCTCGAGAAACGCACCGTCACGCTGGCACGGTCGAACTCGGCGGCCGCGGCCGGATCGGCCAGACGGATCATCACGGGGAGCACAACGCTCTTCGGGGCGCTCGGGTCTGGGCCGGCCTGCTCGGTGGGCGCGCCGACGGTGGCCACCACCCCCGGGGTCTCTGCGCCGGTTGGCAGCATGATGGTGACCGGGGCTTCGGGCGTGGCGAGCTGCTGGTCGCTCAGCTTGAGGTGCAGGCTCACGCTCTTCTCATTCGAGGAGATCACGTACAACTCGGCGCCCTCGCCAACCGTCGCCCCGACGACGCTCTTGTGCTCCGCGATCCGGATGTCAGCCGTGGAGAACACGATCATCGAGCGCTCAATCGTGCCGGTCTGCTCGACCCCGAGCGATTTCTGCCAGGACCTGATTGCCCGAGCGGTCAGCGCGGTGAACTCGGTGTCGACGTCGCCACTGAAGAGGCCGAAAGCCGCGAGATTCGCTTCGAGCTGTCGAACGTCGTCGCCCGGCGACATGCCCGATTCGAATGTGCGCCAGGCAGGGATCGGGCCGGAGAGCAGCACCACGGGACTGGTGTTCACCGTGTAGAGCGCGCTTCCGGCGCTCACCGATGTGCCGACGGGCAGCAGGCTGGTGACGACACCGGATGGACCGGACGCCAGCGCACGCTGCGCGGAGTACTGCAGCGTGCCTGCGGCATTCGTTTCGACGACGACGCTCCCCTTCGTGACCGCCGTCTCGGAGACGGCCGTGCCCTCTCGTGTGGGGGTGGCCGATGCACCGTTCTGCTGCCAGAGCAGGGCGGCAAGCCCGCCGGCCAATAGAAGCAGTGCCGTCGCGCTCACGGCACCGAGCACCGTGCGCCGCCGAGGGCGCCGCCGTTCGTGACTCGCCGCCCTCTGCGTCTCGTCTTCACGGCCGGGGTCTGGCTCGGCGTCGAGAGCATCGCTCTCGTAGCTGCTGGGGATGTCGTTCACTAGGGGGCTGCTTTCGTCCGCGTGGCAATGTCCGCGTGGCAATGTCTGGGTCAGGAATGAGAAGGCGCGGTCGCCGAATCCGCTTGCCCATGACGGCTCAGGGCCACGGGCAAGCGGTGGGGGCGACTAGGCGTAGCAGACGGTCAGGTCTGATTCCGGCACGGTTTCCGTGCCGCGAATACCCGTGTCGATGCTCGGGTCGGGAACGTCGTAGCCCTTCTCTCGCAGGCACTCGACGGTCTTCATCATGCTGTCCATCTGTTCCGCGTCCGTCAGCTTCTCGCCGGCGGTGGGCGGGTCACCGAGCTCCTCGTAACACTCAGCTCCTGCTTCATTGATGCCGGGAAGGTCCTCGACGATTCCCTCGCCGGGCTGGGGATCCTTCACGTCGAATCCCTTGTCGCGGAGGCACTCTGCAACCTTCATGTCGTAGGCGTCTCTGGCGGCCTCGAACTCGGTGTCGCTGAGTGGCGCTCCCTCCGACGCACCGGGAGCTTCTGACGTTGCGCCCTCTGGCGCACACGCGGCGAGCATCAGAACGAGGGCAGGCACTGCGAGCAGTGCCGCGATCGTGGAGCGATGGATTCTTCGTGGTGCGCGCATTGCTGGTCCTCTTCAGGTGGGGTGCTGACGGTGCTGGGCAAAGGCCCAACGGTGTCCATGCAACTCACCTCGCCGTTGCGGCAGCGTTCACGAAAACGAATACGCGCACGATAGGCGGCCCCCGCGGCATCACCCGCCCAGGACTGGGGCTAGCGCAGCTGTTCCTGCGTGGCCTTCACGGGGATCAGTAACGCCAGGCCGAGCGCGATCACGAGCACGATGCCGAGGATCCCGTAATACGGTTCCCCGAACCAGGTGACGAACAGTGCGAACATCGTCGGAGCCAGGAAGCTCACGGCGCGACCCGTCGTGGCGTAGAGGCCGAACACCTCGCCTTCGCGTCCCGGAGGAATGAGACGCGCGAGGAAGGTGCGGCTGGCCGACTGGGCCGGGCCGACGAAGAGGCAGAGCGCGAGGCCGGCCGTCCAGAACACGATCTGCCCGCCGTCGTGCAACACGAAGACGAAGGTTCCGCTCACGATCAGGCCGATGAGTGCCGTCACGATCACCGGCTTGGCGCCGAGCTTGTCATCGAGCGCACCGACCGCGATCGTCGAGATGCCGGCGACGACATTGGCTGCGATGGCGAAGATGATCACCTCACCGGGGGAGAAGCCGAAGACGGATGCCGCAAGCACCCCGCCGAAGGTGAAGACGCCGGCCAGGCCGTCTCGGAACACGGCGCTCGCCAGCAGGAACCAGACCGTCTGGCGGCTCTCCTTCCAGAGCTTGGCGATGTCGCGGCCGAGGCGCGCGTAGGAGGCGAAGAAGCCGACCTTCTCACGTCTGAGTGCTGCGGGCGCGCGGTACTCCGGCACGGCGAAGAGCACGGGAAGCGCGAACAGGCCGAACCAGGCGGCCGCGACGAGCATGGTCACGCGCACGTCCATGCCGTTCTCGTTCGTCACGCCGAAGAGGCCGACCTCCGGGCTGATGAAACCGAAGTAGACGATCAGCAGCAGCACGATGCCGCCGAGGTAGCCCATGCCCCAGCCGAACCCGCTGACACGCCCGATCGAGCGCGGCGTCGAGACCTGGGCGAGCATCGCGTTGTAGTTGACGCCGGCGAACTCGAAGAACACATTGCCAGCCGCCACGAGCACGAGGCCGAGCATCAGGAAGGCCGGAGAAGGCTCCACGAAGAACATGCACGCCGAGAGTGCGACGACGACATAGGTGTTGACGGCGAGCCAGAACTTGCGCCGACCGGAGGCGTCGGAACGCTGGCCCGTGATCGGCGCCAGCAGTGCGATCAGGAGGCCCGCGATGGCGAGCGCCCAGCCAAGCTGCGCCTCGACGGTGCCGGACGGGCCGAAGCTCTCGCTGGTGAGATAGACGGTGAAGACGAAGGTGGTGATCACCGCGTTGAAAGCGGCCGACCCCCAGTCCCAGAGTCCCCAGGCCAGGATCCGACCCTTGCGGGCGGACTGCGCCGCAACCGCCGCGACCTGGGCGCTGTCGATGCCGACCGTCGCCGCCGCGGCATCCGTGTTCGTCAACGGTGCCGGCGGGAAGTTGCGCGGGGCGGCGGCATTGCCGTTCGCATCGAATCCGGCGCCGGGGTCGCGGGGGTCTGTCATGCCTACAGGGTAGTGGTGGCGGGCAAACATCGGGGTGATCGGCCCGACGGATGCCGCGACTATCACTTCCTGAGAAGTGCTCGCATCCGCGCGGATCGCGGGCTACACTGGCGCGTGTTGTCGCCTCTGCGACAGCGCCGGGTAGTGGATCCCGAGAGCGTAGGCGCTCTGAAGGCCACCTTTTCGGGACCCGGAGACCATTCCTCAGTAGGGAGTCTCTGTCCATGAAAACTCGAATTCTGACGTTGGGCTGCGCCCTGGCCGTCGTCTCGCTCATCGTCGCAACGCCGGCTCAGGCCGCGCCGGGCATCGGCGACCCGCAGAACACGGCCGAGGGCCTGAACACGCCACTTGGTCTCGCCATCGACCAGAGTGGTCGCGCCTACGTCTCCGACAACTTCGGTGGCACCCTGTCGCTGATCGACAAGAAGGGGGCGGAGACCGAGCTCGTCTCCGCGCCCGGGTGGGAAATCACGGCGCCTGGCGTCAGCGGCAAGACCGTCTACTACGTGCAGGCCTCAATGGATCACCTGAGCTCGACGCTCAACACGCTCAGCAACGGCGTCACGACACCGCTCGCCGACATCGCGGCGTTCGAGGCCGCCGAGAACCCCGATGTGGTGAACACCTACGGCTTCTTCGACCTCACCGCAGAGTGCGAGGCCCAGTTCGTGCCGTTCCCGCCATACCCGCCACTCGGCATGCCGAGCTACTCCGGCATCATCGACACCCACGCCTACGCCTCGGCGATCGTCGGCACCGACGTCTACATCGCGGATGCCGGAGCGAACGCGATCCTGAAGGTGACGGCCGCCGGTGACATCTCGGCGCTCGCCGTGCTGCCGCCCAGCGAACCGATCACGGTCGGGGAGGCGCAGGCCGCGGAGTCGAACTGGCCGAGCTGCGTGATCGGGCACGGTTACCGCACAGAGCCGGTGCCGACCGATGTCGAGCTCGGCCCGGACGGCTGGCTCTACGTGACCACGCTGCCCGGCGGCCCGGAGGACCCGAGCCTCGGCGCGCGCGGCTCGGTCTACAAGGTGGACCCCAACTCGGGAGCGACGCAGCTGGTGGCGACCGGCTTCGCCGGCGCGACCAACCTCGCCGTCGCGCCGAACGGCACGATCTTCGTCGCCGAACTGTTCGGTGGCCCGACCGGAAGCGGGCAGATCTCGACGGTGTCACCGGGCGCGAACACGCCGACGCCGCTGCTTGAGCTGCCGATGCCGGCGACCGTGTCCGTGCGCGCCGAGGCGTTGTACGTGACCACCGACGCCCTGGTGCCGGACGCCGCCGCGCTCACGGTGGTGAAGCTGAAGGGCATGGCGAACCGGCGCTGACCCCAGGGGATCGCGGGTGGGCGTGCATGCCCACCCGCGATCCCCACCGGAGCATCCGCACGGTCTAGAACATCTCGGCCACGAGCTCGCCGAAGACGGCATCCGCGTCACAGATCAGCCCCTGGCGGGTGAACCAGGTGCAGACGTTGACGCAGTCGCGGTAGAGCATGTCCATGCCGCCGGGGTTGCTCACCACCTCGACGAGCTGCGGCAGGTCGATCACCACCACCCGGCCGCGATGGACGAGCAGGTTGTACGCCGAGAGGTCGCCGTGTGCGACGCCGGCACGTGCGAAGCCACGCATGATCTCCACGACCTGTTCATAGAGCGGCCACAGCTCGGCGGCGGTGCCGCGCTGCTGCGCCAGTCGAGGGGCCGCGCTCCGGCCCTCTCCGATGAACTCGAGCAACAGTTCGCTGCCGTTCACCTGCACCGGGTATGGGACGGGCAGGCCGCGCTCGGAGAGCATGCAGAGCGCCTCGAACTCGGCCGCCGCCCACCTGCTCGCGGCGACGCTGCGGCCGTAGCTGCTGCCGCGCGCGATGGCGCGGGTGTCTCGCGTGTTGCGCATGCCCCGGCCCTCCGTGTAGCGAGAGGAGCGGTGGAAGTCGCTCATCTCCGGGCCGCGGTAGCGCTTGGCGGCCAGGATGACGCTCTGGCCGGGTGCGGTGACGTCGGCGTCGGGCACGGCGCGCTCAATCAGGAACACGTCCGCCTCCTTGCCGGTCTTGAGGATTCCGAGCTCGGTGTCGATGGCGCCGGCCGATGTCACCACCCAGGCGGGGTGGGGGCGCGGCCCGCGCTCGCTCGGCGTGACCGCCAGCCAGGTCGACCAGCGCTGATCGTCTCCGGGGTCGGTGAGGTTGAAAGTGGGGATGGGGAAGAATGCGTCAGACGACGCGGGGCGCGTGAACGCCGTGTGTATAGACACTGTGGTTGCTCCAGGCAGAGGCCACGGAGCGCTCGGCGGATGCCGGCTGACTCAGAATGTGGCCAGATCAGAAAGAGAAGGAACGGGGCGCATGTCAAAGACAGTCATGGTGTTCAACTCCTCTCCTGCTGGCCTCGGCGTACATCGCCGATCGGGTGCGTGCGGCACGGACTGTGGCGCAGGACCGCGTTCATAGTAGCCCGACGCGACGCAGTATCGCCAGTACTTCCAGGCATTGTCCGGCGCTCTGGCTAAGCTCGGCCCATGAGAATGCTCGTGGGGGGCCTGGCCGTTGTCGCGGTGCTGTTGCTCGCGGGGTGTAGCTCGGCGCAACCTGTCGGAGCGGGGACCGCCGCACCAACGGATGATGCGACACCGAGCGCATCCGCAACGCCGACCGCAACGCCGAGCGACACCCCCGAGCGCGCGCGCCCTGTCTCCCTAGTGGGCATCGGTTGTGAGGAGCTGGTTCCTCTCGCCGAGCTCGAGAACGTCGTCGGGGACGGGACAGTCCTCGTCGACCCGACGGGCGAGCAAGCGAATGCGTGGTCGGCGACCCACGCGAGCTTCGCGTATGCAGGCGGCCTCTACTGCAGGTGGAGCGACTCGATGGGGCAATACCGGGCAATGGCCTCGGTGACGCCGAACGCCACAGCCGCAGCGGAGCAGATCGCTGCCGAGTTCGAGACGGACCCAGCCCTGGAGGAGCTGTCATCATGGTGCTCGATCGATGGCTGCAGGGCGACAGGCTTCGTCGGCGATTTCCACGTGACAATCGCCGCAGTGCCAGAGCAGCCCGACGGCGCGGATTCCGCAATGACGCAGCTGCGCAAAGCCACGTATGGCGTGCTCGTTGCACTCCCGCCCGTTGCGGCGCTCCCACCGCTGTCGGCGCTCTGGGGTGATGCCCCCGGCTCCTGTGCCGAGCTGCTTCCGGCCGAGCAGCTGGGCATCGCTGCCAACGTCGATAGTCTGACGTACAGCCCCGGGTACGCCTATGAAGATTCGAGCGGCAGTGACCACGCCCTGCTCACCGCTGGAGGTTTCGCCTGCAGGTACTGGCCGGGCGACTCAAGCGGAAATGGCTCGATCCGGGTGCTGCCGGACGCCGCGCCCGCACTGCAGCAAGTGCAGGCCGTCGCGCCAGAATCAGAATCGGTCGTGATCGACGGCGTTCCGGACGGGGCCGCAACCGTGGAGTGCTCGAGCAACGGCGAGCCGGCCTGGTCGGCGGGGAGCACCGGCGTGTGCACGGTTCATGTGCCGGCCCGCGGCGCGTGGGTGACCGTGGTGGCAAGCGGCACCGGCGACGTGCGGGTGGCGATCATCGAGCGCGCGCAGCTGTTGACGGCGGCGGTCGTCGCCGCTTTGGTCTGACCCGCACCCCCAGTATGGCGGCGCGGGGCGCCCGACTACCCCAGCGCGGTCAGCACCTGATCCGCCGCGGCGGCGCCGGAGTTGCGCGAGCTGTGCACGGTGCTCGTGGTCATTCCCGCCCAGAACAGGGCGTTGTCGATCGGGGTGTTGAGGCCAGAGCGACGTGAGAATGGTCCCGGGTAGGCGCCCCGGGCGAACCGGTCCTTCGACCAGTCGTAGGTGGAGGCGCCGACGTACTCGAGGCCAGGGTCGCCGACGAGCTTCCGCACCGTCTCGAGCCCGGCGGCATGACGCTCGTGCTCGGCCAGATCGAGTAGCTCCTGCGCCTTGCCGCCCGTCATCCACGTGACGATGAGCTGTCCGTTGTAGCCCGGGGTGCCCTCCGATGCGTTCCAGATGGTCGGCGGGTTCTTGTCGAAGCCCACCAAGACATCCCAGTCCGGCTGCACGGTCTGGTCGGCGGCGACGACCCGGTGGTCGAACTCGAGAATTCCCTTGAACACGGGCAGATAGAGGATCTCCTGCAATGCGGCCTGACGTGCGGCCGGCAATGGCGGGTTGAAGGTGATGTCCCCGTTCTTCAGCACACCGCCGGGCACCGCGAGCACCACCGTGCGCGCCTTGTACGTGCTCGGGCCGACCTGCACCTCGACGCGGTTCTTCTTGCGGTAATCGATCGAGCTCACCGGGCTGTTCAGGATGAGCGGGATGCTGGCGGCGAGCGGCTGCAGCACCTGCTTGTAGCCGCCGATCACGCGGTAGTCGCCGTAGGCCTCCGGGGGCATCACACCCGACTCACTCTGCATCTCAAGCGCGAACTCGAAGTCGCCGAGCACGAAGATCGCGGGAAGCACGTCGAACTGCTCTGAATCCCCCTCGATCACGAGCAGCGAGATCGGGTAGTTGGAGCGGGGCACGCCGATGCGCGTCAGCCAGGCCTCGGCAGTCTCGCCGTTGTGCGGCTGCGGCACACCGTTCGGATACGAGGGCGCGCCCTGCGGAAAGTGGAACGACTCAACGTTCTTCGCGTCGATGAAACGTGAATCGCTCACGTTGTACTTCGCATACTTGTTCTCCCAGCGATGTGTCGCCAGGCCCTGCTGCTCAATGAGCCCCCAGGTCGACACGGCATTGCCGTGCACGAGTTCGGCGCCCCGCTCGAACGGGATGCTCAGCGAGGTGCTGTCGGTCCACAGGCGACCGCCGGTGCGGTCGCGCGCCTCGAGTACGAGCACCTTCTTGCCCGCATCGGCGAGCACGCGGGCCGCACCGAGACCGGATGCGCCGGCGCCGATCACGATCGTGTCCCACATCTTGTTCAGTGACCAGTCGACGCCGGGGGAGGTGCGTGCGCCCGCGGTGAGGAAGGCGCCGGCCGCTGCGGCGGCGGCGAAGCCGACGACCGAGCGTCGAGTGATGTCGCCGAGGCCCGTCGGCGTCGGATCTGAGTCGGGCGCTTTCGCGGATTGCATCTCGGTACCGGTCATGACACGTCCTCCATCGTCGGGGCGCGCCCGGGATTGAATTCTGAGCATCGCGCGCCATCACGCTTAAATCCCGAACATTGGTCGGGATTTCCCCGAGTATGGGCCGAATACTTGCTGTTCCGACAGCTTTGAGCGGCGATTGTTGCGAGTTCGTTAGCTTTCGCTTCGAATTGTGCATGGTTCGTGAGTGGCGGCGCGAGCCGCTTACGCGAGCCGTCGCGGGTATCCGCGCGTCGCGGCGGCCGTGTTGCTGAGAGTTGAGCGTGAGTGACTCAACTTTGGCGGCATCCGTTTGACTCCCAAAAACCGTTCTGGAATACTTGAGTCATCAAGGCTCAAGTCTTGACATAAGGACTTCGGTCGCTGGCCTCTAGGCCGTGACCACAAGCCGACGGCCGGCAGACAACGGCCGGCAGAAGGAGAGAAACATATGTCACGTGCAGTAGGAATCGACCTCGGAACCACGAACTCGGTCGTCAGCGTTCTCGAAGGTGGCGAGCCCACCGTCATCGCGAACGCCGAAGGCTTCCGCACGACCCCCTCGGTCGTCGCATTCACCAAGGACGGCGAGGTGCTCGTCGGTGAGACCGCCAAGCGCCAGGCCGTCACCAACGTCGACCGCACCCTCGCATCCGTCAAGCGCCACATGGGCACCGACTGGACCACCGACATCGACGGCAAGAAGTACACGCCGCAGGAGATCTCGGCCCGTATCCTCGGCAAGCTGAAGCGCGACGCAGAGCAGTACCTGGGTGACACCGTGACGGATGCCGTCATCACCGTCCCCGCGTACTTCAACGACGCCGAGCGCCAGGCCACCAAGGAGGCCGGTGAGATCGCGGGCCTCAACGTGCTCCGCATCATCAACGAGCCGACCGCGGCAGCTCTCGCCTACGGACTCGACAAGGGCAAGGAAGACGAGCTCATCCTGGTCTTCGACCTCGGCGGCGGAACCTTCGACGTCTCCCTCCTTGAGGTGGGCAAGGACGACGACTTCAGCACCATCCAGGTGCGCGCGACCTCCGGCGACAACCGCCTCGGCGGCGACGACTGGGACCAGCGTGTCGTTGACTGGCTGATCAAGCGCTTCAAGGACTCCACCGGTGTCGACGTCTCCAACGACAAGATCGCCAAGCAGCGCCTGAAGGAAGCAGCGGAGCAGGCCAAGAAGGAGCTCTCCTCGAGCACCAAGACCAGCATCCAGCTGCCCTACCTCTCGCTCACCGAGAACGGCCCGGCCAACCTCGACGAGACGCTCACCCGCGCCGAGTTCGAGAACATGACCAGCGACCTGCTCGACCGCACGAAGAAGCCCTTCGAAGACGTCATCCGTGAGGCAGGCGTCAAGCTCTCCGACATCGCGCACGTCGTGCTCGTCGGTGGTTCGACCCGCATGCCCGCCGTCAGCGAGCTCGTCAAGAAGGAGACCGGCCAGGAGCCGAACAAGGGTGTCAACCCTGACGAGGTCGTCGCCGTCGGCGCCGCACTGCAGGCCGGTGTTCTGCGCGGAGAGCGCAAGGACGTGCTGCTGATCGACGTCACCCCGCTGAGCCTCGGTATCGAGACCAAGGGTGGCATCATGACCAAGCTCATCGAGCGCAACACGGCCATCCCGACCAAGCGCAGCGAGACCTTCACCACGGCCGACGACAACCAGCCGTCCGTCGCGATCCAGGTCTTCCAGGGCGAGCGCGAGTTCACCCGCGACAACAAGCCGCTCGGAACCTTCGAGCTCACCGGCATCGCCCCGGCCCCCCGTGGCATCCCGCAGGTCGAGGTCACCTTCGACATCGACGCCAACGGCATCGTGCACGTGTCCGCCAAGGACAAGGGCACCGGCAAGGAGCAGTCGATGACCATCACCGGCGGATCCTCGCTGGCCAAGGATGACATCGAGCGCATGGTGCGCGAGGCCGAGGAGCACGCGGCCGAGGATAAGGCCCGTCGCGAGTCCGCCGAGGTGCGCAACAGCGCGGAGCAGCTCGTCTACTCGATCGAGAAGCTCATCAAGGAGAACGACGACAAGCTGCCAGAGGACGTCAAGTCCGAGGTGCAGGGCGACGTCGACGCTCTGAAGAGCGCGCTCGCCGGAGACGACGACGCCGCGGTCAAGACGGCCTTTGACAAGCTGGTCGAGAGCCAGGGCAAGCTCGGCGAGGCGATCTACGCCACCTCGCAGGCGGATGCCGCAGCGGCCGACCCGGCCGAGCAGCCCGCCGACGCGTCCTCCGATGAGGACGTCGTCGACGCCGAGGTCGTCGAAGACGAAGAAGACAAGAAGTAATCATGGCTGACAACAACCAGCCGATCGATCCGAACGAAGGCGACGGCCTGGATGACGAGATCATCCAGGCCGAAGGCCCCGACGTGGAAACCCACGACAACGAGGGCCTGGGCGCGGAGACGTTGGGAGAGGAGGAGCTCACAGTGGACGACATCCTGAATGCCGTCGCAGCTGAAGAGGCCGACCCCACCGCCGAGCACCTGGCCGACCTCAAGCGGGTGACCGCCGAGTACGCCAACTACCGCAAGCGCACCGAAGCCAACCGCGAGGTTGAGCGCGAACGCGCCGTCGGTTCGGCCGTCTCGGTTCTGCTGCCGGTTCTCGACGACCTCGACCGTGCCGAGAAGCACGGAGACCTCGAGGAAGACAGCCCATTCGCCACCATCGCGGCGAAGCTGCGGGCCGGCGTCGAGAAGCTCGGACTCAGCACCGTCGGCACCGTTGGCGAGCCATTCGATGTCGCCGTGCACGAGGCGATCTTCCAGCAGCCCACCCCGGGCGTTGAGGTCGAGACCGTTGCCGACGTCGTCGAAAAGGGTTACTACCTCGGTTCCACCCTGCTCCGACCTGCGAAGGTCGTCGTGCAGGTGCCTGCCTAACAGCACGGCTCGTGGGGGCGGATGCACCGGCATCCGCCCCCACATTCATAGACTTTCAGTGCCGCTCGCGGCGGCACACCACTGAGATTCACATCTCAGACATTCACATCACAGACGTTCACATCACAGACATTCATCACGGAAGGAGGCGCGCATGGCAAGCCAAGACTGGTTCGACAAGGACTTCTACAAGGTTCTCGGCGTCTCGAAAGACGTGAGCGAGGCCGATCTCAAGAAGACGTATCGCAAGCTCGCCCGCAAGTACCACCCCGACTCCAACCCGGGTGACGCCAAGGCCGAGGAGAAGTTCAAGGAGATCAGCGAGGCGCACTCGGTGCTCTCCGACCCCGAGCAGCGCAAGGAGTACGACGCCGTACGCGCCATGGGCGGCGGGGCGCGATTCACCGCACCGGGCGGCGCAGGCGGCAACGGCGGCTTCGAAGACGTCTTCGGCGGCATGTTCGGCGGCGGCGGAGGTCGCAGTCAGCAGCAGTACACCTTCCAGCAGGGTGGCGGTGCCGGCTACGAAGACCTGCTCGGCGGGCTCTTCGGCCAGCAGGGCGGCGGCCGCTTCGGCCAGCCGAGCGGCGGCTACCGCGGATTCGGCGGGCCGAGCCGCGGCAACGACATCACCGCGAGCGCCACCATCGACTTCATCACGGCCACCCAGGGCGACACGATCACGCTGCAGACCAGCGACGGCCGCCCGATCAAGGTCAAGATCCCCGCCGGCGTCGCCGACGGTCAGAAGATCAAGCTGCGCGGCAAGGGCCAGCCGTCGCCAGACGGCGGCGAGCCCGGCGACATCATCCTCACCGTCACCGTGCGCAAGCACCCGGTGTTCGAGCGAGACGGGCTGAACCTCCGCGTCACCGTTCCCGTCACCTTCGTCGAAGCCGCCCTGGGCGCAACGATCGAGGTGCCGACCCTCGGCGGCGACCCCGTGAAGCTGCGTGTGGCGCCCGGAACGCCGAGCGGCCGCGTGCTGCGCGTCAAGGGCCGCGGTGTCACGACGGCCAAGGGGGTCGGTGACCTGCTCGCGGTCGTTCAGGTCGCGGTGCCCTCCCACCTGTCGAAGGATGCCGAGGCGGCCCTCGAGGCCCTGCGCGATGCCCTGCCGGATGAGAACCCCCGCGAGGACCTCCTCGCCAAGGCCCGGGGCTAACCATGAGCGGCGGAGCGCACAGCGGCATGGACGAGCATGCACCGATCTTCGTGATCTCCGCGGCCGCAGAGCTGGCCGGCATGCACCCGCAGACGCTGCGGCAGTATGACCGGCTCGGCCTGGTCGAACCCCAGCGCACGCCGGGCAAGTCGCGCCGCTACTCGATGCGTGACGTGCTGCAGCTGCGTGAGATCGCCGAACTCAGCGCCGCCGGCGTCAGCCTCGAGGGCATCCGGCGGATCCTCGAGCTCGAGAACCGCGTGAACGCGCTGGCCCGGCGCGTGCACGAGCTCGAGGGCGCGCTCGCCGATGAGATGCTCAACCGTCCGGGGCGGCGCGTCTTCGCCGCCGGGGCGCAGGGCGACGTGATCTCGCTCAAGGCCGGCACCCGCGTGCGGCGCTCGAATGCCGTCGTCGTCTGGCGACCGCTCGGCAACGGCGAACGGCACTAGCAGGCGGATTTGCCCGAAGCGGCGCACGCACTCGTGCCCGAGCGGCTCGCGTTGCTGTGCGTCGCATTCGGATTTCGGCTCGGCTCTGGTGCCAGCGGGTCCGCGCGCGCTACGTTGTTGCTCAGCTCACGAGACGAGGAAGTGCCATGGCGCAATTTGAATTCGGTCCAGTTGACATCTCGGTTGTGTCCTTCGCCGGGGATCGCCCCGACGACGCCACGATCGCGGCCATCGAAGAGCTGATCGAGAGTGGCGAGATCGCCGTGCTCGACCTCCTGTTCGTCTCCCGCGCGCAGAACGGTGACCTGACCGTCACCGAGTTCGAGGACGTCGGCGAGGAGTGGGGCTTCACCCGCATCGAGTTGCCGGCATCCGGCGTGATCGGTGATGACGACGTTGACGACCTCGCCTCCATGATCGAGCCTGGGCGCTCCGCGGCCGTCATCGCCATCGAGCTGGTCTTCGCCAAGCGGCTGACCTCGAGACTCGCCGAATCCGGCGGCCTCGTGTTGCACAGCGAGCGCATCCCCGCCGCGGTGGTCAACGCGGTGCTCAGCGACGCCAGCGACGACTGACCGCCCCGTCCCACATTTGTTCTCAACCGATCCACAACTGAGGAGTCGACATGCCACTTCGTAGAATGGGCCGTCCCGGTCTGATTGGAATGGCGGCCCGCACGGCCGTCGTCGCTGGAACTGCCACCGCCGTCAGCGGCGCGGTCTCCGGCAGGCAACAGCAGAAGGCCCAAGAACAGGCCGAGGCGAACGCCTACGAGCAGCAGCAGCAACAGGCTGCGATGCAGCAGGCGGCCCAGCAGGCCGCCGCGCAGCAGGCAGCGATGCAGCAGGCCGCCGCTCCGGCGCCCGCCGCGGCTCCGGCCGTCGACGGGCTCGTCGCCCAGCTGCAGAACCTCGGCTCGCTGCGCGACCAGGGCCTGCTGAGCGACGCCGAGTTCGCAGCGGCCAAGGCGAAACTGCTGGGCTGAAGGCGCCGGATTCGGCCCGTCGCCGGTTAGCCTTGCCCTATGGATTTTTCGGCTCTGCGGCGCTGGCCCGACATCGAGGCTGAGAATCTCTTCGCCGTCGACGCCAGCGACCGACTGATTCTCGACGAGGCGGCCGACGCGCTCGCGGCGGCGACAGCCAACGAGGTGGTGGTGATCGGCGACCGCCACGGCGCCCTGACACTGGGTGCGCTCGATCTGGTAGCCGATGGCGGGGCGGATGCCGGCGGCATCCGGGTGCACCAGGATGCCCTCTCCGGTGCGCTCGCCCTCGCCTCCAACGCCCAGGCATTCGGGCTCGAGAACGACTACCGCTCGATCGCGCTCGGCGTGGAGAAACACTCCCGCGAGCTGCTGGCCGGCGCGCGCGTGGTGCTGCTGCAGCTGCCCCGGGGCCTGGACGCGCTCGACGAGATCGCCGCGGCGATTGCCGCGCACGCCGACCCCGACGTCGTCGTCGTCGCCGGCGGCCGGATCAAGCACATGACGCCGGCGATGAACGAGGTGCTCGGCGAGCACTTCGCGCTGGTCGAGGCGAGCCTCGCCAGGCAGAAGTCCCGCGTCCTCCGGGTGCGGGGACCGCGCCACGACGTGGTCGGAGGGTGGCCGCGCACACAGCAGCATCCCGACCTGGGGATCGTCGTCGCGGCGCACGGTGGCGCGTTCGCGGGCACATCGGTCGACATCGGCACCCGTTTCCTGCTCGGGCACCTCGCCGAAGCCGCGCTCGGCGCGCGCACGGCGATCGATCTCGGCTGCGGGACGGGCGTGCTCGCCACGAGCCTCGCCATGCACCGCCCCGGCCTGCACGTGTTGGCCAGCGACCAGTCGGCGGCCGCCGTCGCCTCGGCCTGGGACACCGCCCTGGCCAATGGGGTCGGCGAGCAGGTGAAGGTGGTGCGCGACGATGGCCTGAGCCGGCAGCCGGACGGCAGCGCGGAGCTCATCGTGCTGAACCCGCCGTTCCACGTTGGCGCGGCCGTGCATACCGGCATCGCGCTCAAGCTGTTCGAGCACGCGGCCAGGGTGCTCGCCCCCGGCGGCGAGCTCTGGTGCGTCTGGAATTCCCACCTCGCCTACACGCCGGCCCTGCGCAGCATCATCGGCCCGACACGGCAGGTCGCGCGCAACACCAAGTTCACGATCACGGCCTCGACCCGCGCCCAGTAGCCCGCGGCGCGGCACAGCGTCATGTCGCGGAGCGGAGCCTCCGGCTATGACATGATCGCGAACATGAATGTGGGGACGCCGGTGCCGGGATCGACAGTGGGCACGACACACGCCGAGCGGTCGCTGCCCGGGCGGAACTGGTGGCGGCTGGATGCCGGGGGCGTCGTGCTCGGCTTCGTGCTCGCCGCGCTCTCACTCACCCCGTCGCTGCTGCCCCGCCCGGCGCTCCTCCAGGGCGTGATCGCCGGCCTCAGCTTCGCCGTGGGCTACGCCGTCGGTGCGCTCCTGCTCGCACTCGTCCGTCCGCTCCTCCGCCGCGCGACCACGTGGCGGCCGACATCCGCCACGGTGCGGCGGGCCTGGATCAGCTTCGGCATCGTCGCGCTGGGCCTCGGGGCGTGGTACGGGGTGCTCGCCGTCGGCTGGCAGAACGAGGTGCGCACCCTCGTCGAGATGCCTCCCGTCGACGGCCTCGCCATCGCCGCGTTCTTCCTCGGAGCCGTGCCGGTTGCGGCGCTCTGCCTGCTCATCGGCCGCGGAATTCGCGGGCTGTACCGCGCCACCGCGCGGCTCGTCGGCCCCGCCCTGGGCGTTGCGGGCAGCGCGCTGCTCGTCGGGGTCGGCGGCTTCGTGCTCGTCTCCGTGCTGATGGGGGCGCTTGACGCCATCTACGCCGAACGCAACGCCGCGCCGGCCGACTGGGTGCGCGAGCCCACGAGCGAGTTCCACTCCGCCGGGGACGATTCACCGATGGACTGGCAGACCCTCGGGCGCCACGGCACCGCCTTCCTGGGAGGCGGCCCGAACGCCGAGGACATCGCAGGCGCCACGGGAACGGCGGCGCTCGAGCCGATCCGCGTCTACGCCGGGCTGCACACGGCCGACAGCACGGAGGGACGCGCCGAACTGGCCGTCGCCGAGCTCAGGCGCACCGGTGCCTTCGACCGCTCGGTGCTCGTCGTGGCCACCGCCACCGGATCCGGCTGGCTGGAACCGCAGACGACGGACGCCATCGAATACCTGCACGGCGGAGACACCGCGATCGTCTCGATGCAGTACGCGTACACCCCGAGCTGGGTGTCGTTCGTCTTCGACCCCGATGCGCCCGTCGACGCTGCCCGGGAGCTCTTCGACGCGGTGCACGCCGAGTGGGCGGCGCTGCCGGCATCCGACCGCCCGCAGCTGGTCAGTTACGGCCTCAGCCTGGGCGCCCACGGCAGCCAGTCGACCTTCGCCGACCTGGAGGATCTGCGCACCCGCACCGACGGAGCCCTCTACGCCGGCAGCCCGAACGGCACGCCGCTCTGGCGCGAACTGCAGGCCGCCCGCGAGGAGGGCAGCCCGGCCTGGCAGCCGGTGCTGAACGGTGGGGCCGAGGTGCGCTGGCTCTCGCACGCCGGCGACTTCGGCGCCGTCGACGGGCCGTGGACCGCGCCCCGCGTCGCGTATCTGCAGCATGCGACCGACCCGGTGACCTGGCTCGGGCCCGAGCTGCTCTGGGCGGAGCCGGACTGGTTGAAGCCCGATCAGCGGGCGGATGACGTGAGCCCGGCGATGCGCTGGATTCCCGTCGTCACCGCGCTGCAGGTGGTGGTCGACATGTTGATGGGTGAGACGGTTCCGGCCAGCCACGGTCACAACTACGGCGATGTCGTGCTCGACGGCTGGGGAGCGGTCACCGGCGACGGCGGCCTCGACGCGGCCGCGGTCGACCGGATTCGCGCGATCATCGCCGAGTACGCCGCCGTTCAGCCGGTCGGCAGCTCGGTCGGACAGTAGACCACCCCGCGCTGTTGTCCCCTCGTCGAGACTGCAGCTTCGGGCGGCAAACGGCGTCTTAATACCCGAAGCTGCAGTCTCGGCGAAGAGGTGAGGGGCGAAGCGGGTGGGCTCAGGCGAAGCGGGCCGGGTCGATGAACGCCGTGTCGACGAGCTGCGGCTCGTCGAGGGCGAAGCGGGCGAGGATCTCGCCGAGCGCCGGAGCATGTTTGAAGGCGTGGCCGCTGTCTCCGCCACCGACGATGACCCGCGGATGCCGGGGCGAGCGCCCGACCACGAACTGGTCATCCGGCGAGATCGTCACCATGCACGGGTCCACGCGCGCCGGCAGCGACTCGATGCCCGGAACCGCCTTCGCGAGCAGCGCGGACACCTGGCGCCAGTCCGCCGGCGTCACGCCGCGATCCAGCTGCTCCGGGTCGATCCGCACGCGTTCCTGCCAGATGTCGCCGACGCCCGCCTTGATCAGGGCGCCCTTCTCCGGCCCGGCGACGGCGCCGACCGTGCCGTGGCCCCAGAGCACCTCGCTCTCGCTCAGCTGGCGCACGAAGACGGGCAGCCGCTCGAGCGCGAACTCTGTTGCATCCGGTGCCGCGACATCCGAGGGGGCATGTGAGGCACCGTCGGCCGCCGTCGCGCGCGGCCCGAACCAGGTCATCGGGGTGCGGATCGGCTGCAGCTCGATCCACGGCAGCTCGGCCGCGAGCCAGGCCCCCTGCGCCAGGATCACGCGGTCGGCCAGCCACTCGCCCGTGGCCGTGCGCACGATCACGCCGTCGTCTCCGGGCTCGACGGCGAGCACGCGGGTGTTCTCCACGACCGCTGCGCCGAGGCTCCGCGCGCGATCGACGGCCGCGCGGATCGTCGGTTCGGGGAACGCAACACCCGCGCCGGGGTCGAGCACGGCGACATCCGTCTCCGCAAGTCCGGCCAGCTGCGGGTAGCGCTCGGCCAGCTCCGCATGACTGAGATCGGTGAGGGCCAGGCCGTGGGCGGATGCCGCGGCGCGGGTGCCGGCGATCACATCCGAGTCGGGGGCGCCCATCATCACGCCGCCAGTGATGCGCAGCAGCTCCTCGCCGCTGTGCTCCTCCAGCTCCCGGTACAGCGTCTTGGCAAGCTGCGCGATGGGCGTGAGGTCCGGGTGCTCGAGGCAGGCCTCGCGGAACAGCCGGGTGGCGCCGTGGGAGGAGCCGAGCGGGTGGGCGAGCGTGAACTGTTCGAAGCCGACGACGCTCACCCCGCGCTCGGCCAACCGCCAGAGGGCATTCGCGCCCATCGCACCGAGTCCGACAACAGCCACATTCACGCGTTCAACCACCTCTCGACCGTAGCAAGCGGGGCTCAGCCGTTCGGCGACACGGCCGCGCTCCCATCGTCGAGGCTGCGCCGGAGATCGCGCGTCGTCGCAACATCCACGATTCGCGGCAGCTCAGGGCGAATGGCCGCCTGCCTCCCGGCGCCGCCGCCCACGCGGGCGGGTGCGCGCCGCCTCGGCGTGGGAGACTGGGAACGATGTCGAAACTGCTGGAAACCACCGAGACGAGCACGGACACCGCGACCGCCAGTGATGCCGCTGCGCGCTTCGCCACCCCGTGGCTCGTGATCGTCTGGGACGACCCGGTGAACCTGATGAGCTATGTCAGCTACGTCTTCCGCAGCTACTTCGGTTTCAGTCGCGAGAAGGCCGAGCAGCTGATGCTGCAGGTGCACACCGAGGGCAAGGCCGCCGTCGCCAGCGGCAACCGCGAGCAGATGGAGCGCCACGTGGAGGCGCTGCACGGCTACGGCCTGCAGGCGACGCTGATGAAGGACACGCCGTGACGTCGCACCGTGAACGACGCACCGTGACGGCCGCCGCATGAGCCGCATCGTCGCCGCCGGCAGCCGCAGCGACCTGCTGGCGTCCGGCGGAACGCGCGCCGTGCTGCTGCAGTTCGACGAGGATGAGGCCGAGGCGCTCGCCTCCCTCGCCGCCCAGATCGAGTCCCTGCTCAGCGAAACGGACCCGTCGGCCCCCGAGCTCACCCGGCTGTTCCCCGTCGCGTACAGTGACGATGCCTCCGCGGCGGCCGAGTTCGCCCGCTACACCCGCCCCGAGCTGCAGAAGCGCAAGGTCGACGCCGCCGTGTCCGTGCGCGAGGCCGTCGAGGCGGCATCCGCCCTCGGCATCGACGACGAGCGTTACACGCACAACATCGAGCTCGGCCCGGACGCGGTACTGCCGTGGCTCACCTTCCTCACCGATCTGCGCCTCGTGCTCGCCGACTCGATCGGCGTCGACGACGACGGCTCGATTCCGGACGCCGCGAGCGAGGAGCTCGCCCAGCTGCGCGAGCTGCAACAGGGCGTCTACGACTGGGCGGCCTTCCTGCAGGACTCACTGGTCGCGGCCCTCGAGGTCGAGCTGCCGTAGCGGCTTCATCTGGCGCCACCGGAGTCTGTGCGCACCGTCGTCGCCGACTATCGCGTGCCCGAGGCCTTCGCCACGTACGGTGAGCTGTGACGGCCGGACCGGTCAACCCCCGAATGAAGAAGGTGCACTGAGCTTGACTACGACACAGCGACACGACGGACGCGTGGTGATTGTGACCGGCGGTTCCGCCGGGATCGGCCGGGGAGCTGCGGAGGTGTTTGCAGCCGAGGGTGCCCACGTTGTCGTGCACGGGCTCACCGACGAAACCGTGCGGGATGCCGTCGAGGCCATCGTCTCCGCCGGCGGCAGCGCCGTCGGTATCCACGGGGACGTCGCGGACGAGGACACTCACCGCCGGGCCGTCCAGCTGGCGCTGAAGGAGTTCGGCCGGGTCGACCACCTCGTCACCTCGGCCGGCATCCAGACCTACGGCGACGCCGCGACCACACGCCCGGCGGATCTCGACCGCGTCTACGCGGTCAATGTGCGCGGGGTCTTCCTCGCCGTGCACGCCGCGATCGAGGAGATCCGCATGAACCACGGAACGATCACCCTGATCTCCTCGGTGCAGGGTGTTGCCACCCAGAACAACGTCGTCGGCTACACGATGACGAAGGGCGCGCTGAACGCGATGGCCAGGGCGCTCGCCGTCGACGAGGCCGCGTACGGCGTGCGGGTGAATGCTCTGTTGCCGGGATCGGTCGACACCCCGATGCTCCGCACCTCGGCCGCGGAATGGTCAGACGGCACCCCGGAGGGTATCGAGGCGACGATCGCCGCCTGGGGCACATCTCACGCGCTCGGACGCGTCGGACAACCCCGTGAGATCGGCGCGGTGTGCTCGTTCCTCGCCAGCACCGAGGCGAGCTTCGTCACCGGCGCGGAGATCCGCGTCGACGGTGGTCTGCTCGCCCGCATCGCAGCCGCGCTGCCCGTCAAGGACTGAGCTCGCGGCATCCGCGCCACGATTCGGCGCGGCAGCCGTCGCGCAATGGTGAGAGAACTCCAGCTTCGACGCTGCGAAACCGGTCATTCAGTGTCTCCCGGGCAAACTCCGTTCCGGGCGAATGAACTGCACGCGAAGCCTCTGTGAACTGGACCGCGTCGGTCGATGTGCCCCGCTAGCTTGAGCAGCGTTGCACGGGGTGGGGGCGCTGTGCATCACTCGACCATGACTGACGCACTCGCGTCTCGGCCTAAGGAATACCCACACAGATGATCGGCTCCGTCTTTCAGCGCGCGGTGAATTCACCGAAGAAACGCGCAACTCTCCTGGCGGGCGGCCTCGTCGCTGCGCTCGCCCTCGCAACGGTCGGTGGTGGCATCGCGAATGCCGCGGGCGGCCTCGCCCCGCCTCCCGTGCGCCCGGCAACCGTCCACGTCGCCAGCGCCGTCCCGGACCGCGTGATTCTCACGCCGTCGACGACCCCGGCATCCACCCAGAACGTCTCGTGGCGCACCTCGCTCGACGTCGTCGCCCCGCAGGTGCAGCTCGCGCCCGTGACAGACGGCCCGATCACCGCCACCACGACGACCGCGGCCGTCAGCACCACCGAGTTCGCCACCGACCTCGGCTACACGATCAAGTACCACACGGCCACCCTCACGGGTCTCACAGAATCGACCAGCTATGTGTACCGCGTCGGCGACGGTGACACCTGGAGCGAGTGGTTCGAGTTCGAGACGGCATCCGCCGGCGCCGAACCGTTCAGCTTCCTGGTGCAGGGCGATGCGCAGAACGACGTCAAGTCCTACGCCTCCCGTGCCTTCCGTGCCGCCTTCGAGGCGCGGCCGTACGCCAAGGCCGTCGTGCACCTCGGCGACCTCATCGACACCGACATCTCAGACGCAGAGTGGGGCGAGTGGTTCTCGGCAGCCGGCTACCAGAACGCCTACATGAACGTGATGGCGACGCCGGGCAACCACGAGTACTACCCGGGCCCGACGCTCACCAAGTATTGGGCGGCGCAGTTCGAGTTCCCCAAGAACGGCCCGGCCGACACCCCGGCCATCGAGGCGCAGTTCAGCGAGAACACCTATTTCACCGACTATCAGGGCGTGCGTTTCATCTCGCTGAACGCCTCGCAGATCAACGGTGCCGACCTCACCGCCCAGACCTCCTGGCTCGACCGCGTGCTGGAGGAGAACCCCAACAAGTGGGCGGTCGTCTCGTTCCACCAGCCCGTCTTCTCCGTGACATCCGGTCGCGACAACAAGACGATCCGTGACGCCTGGCTGCCGGTCTTCGAAAAGCACAACGTCGACCTCGTGCTGCAGGGCCACGACCACGCCTACGGCCGTGGCAACCTGTTCGCCAACGAGCAGAACCTGCCGGAGGGCGCAAACCCGGCCACGAGCCAGACGGGCCCGGTGTACATGGTGACCGTCGCCGGACCGAAGATGTACGTGCCGGACGACCCGAAGAACAACAACTGGATCAACAACGGCGCGAACCTGCGCAGCATGAACCGTGACACCCAGATGTTCCAGACCGTCGATGTGACGGCCGATGAGATCCACGTTGAGAGCCGGGATGTGACCGGCGCGCTCTTCGACGCTTTCACCATCACCAAGACGGATGACGGGGCCAAGCTCGTCACCGACGACGCGGAGGGCCGCCCATCTGGGCCGGGATCGACCCGCCCGTCGACCGGCAGCCCGGAGCTGCCGACGCCCGTGATTCCCGGTGTGAAGCCGACCGAACCGCCGGTGAAGCCCACGGAGCCCCCGGTGAAGCCGACCGAACCGCCGGTGAAGCCCACCGAACCGCCGGTCAAGCCGACGGAGCCCCCGGTCACGCCGACGGATCCGCCGGTCACACCGAGCACCCCTCCCGTCACGCCGACGGATCCGCCCGTGACGCCGACCGACCCACCCGTGACCCCGCCGACCGAGCAGCCAGGGCCGCTCGAGCTCTCGGCGACCGGAGTCGCCGCCGGAGGCATGCTCTCCATGACGGGAACCGGTTTCAGGGCCAACGAGGATCTCGAGGTCACCCTGCATTCGGATCCGATCATTCTCGGCTACCCGACGGCCACGGCCGACGGCAGCTTCGCCTTCACCGTGCGTATTCCGGCCGGAGTGCCGGCAGGCGAGCACACCGTGATCGTGCGAGGGCTGGAATCCGGCGCCACCGCGGAGGCCTCGATCACCGTGCTGCCGCTCGGCTCGCCCAGCACCGGGGTACGCGACCTCGCCAGCACCGGTGTCACGGTGGGAACGACGCTCGCCGTCGCCGGCGGCGCGCTCTTCGTCGGCTTGCTGGCTCTGGCGTTCACGCGCCGACGCCGGACGGGGGCCACGGCATGAGAACGCGACAGAAGACATCGAATCCACCCCCACAACTCAGCTTCCAGAAAGGCACTCAGCCCATGACGAACCCGTCATCGTGGTTCCGTCGCGGAGCGCGCATCGGTTCGGCGCTCATGGCCGCGACACTCGCCGGCGCACTCCTCGTGCCCGTGCTCGGGGCACCGCAATCCGCGGCCGCCGCGACCGCAACCCCGATCGAGCAGCACGGCCCGTCAAGGATCCCGGATCGCATCGTGCTCACTCCATCAGGCGATCTGGCGCGCAGCCAGGCCGTCACGTGGCGCACGGCGACGGGGGTCACCACCGCGCAGGCACAGCTGCGGGTGGCGACGGCCGAGCCCTATCGCAGCGACCTCACCACGGTCGATGCGACCGACAAGGTTCAGGTTGATACGAGCTCCGGGTACTCCGAGCTGTTCCACACCGTTGAGTTCGCCGGCCTGACGCCGTCGACGCAGTACCAGTACCGGGTCGGTGACGGCACGAACTTCAGCGAGTGGCAGCACTTCACCACCGCTGCGGCCGCTGCCGACGACTTCTCCTTCATCTATCTCGGCGATGTGCAGAACGGCATCAAGTCCGACGCGTCCCGCGTCATCCGCAATGCCTTCCGCGACCGCCCAGACGCCAAGATCGTTCTGCAAGCCGGCGACCTCATCGACGACGCCAACGACGACACCCAGTGGGGCGAGGTGTTCGATGCGGCCGGCTACAACTTCGGCACGCAGAACTTCCTCGCCGCGGCCGGCAACCACGAGTACGAGGGCGCGGAGCTCTCCAAGCAGTGGCAGGCACAGTTCGCGTACCCGGACAACGGGCCGCAGGGCAGCGCGGAGGTCGAGGCGCTGCTCGACGGCACCGTCTACTACTCCGACTACCAGGGTGTGCGCTTCATCTCGCTGAACAGCAACATCACCGAGGCGTCGGCGCTCGCCGTGCAGACGGAATGGCTGAAGCAGACGCTGGAGACCAACCCGAACAAGTGGACGGTGGTCTTCTTCCATCACCCGGTGTTCTCGCTCGACGAAGGCCGCAACAATCGCGCGATCCGCGAGGCCTGGTTGCCGCTGTTCGAGGCGAACAACGTCGACCTCGTGCTGCAGGGCCATGACCACAACTACGGTCGGGGCAACACCGATGCGGCCGAGGAGGGCAACCCGGCCGAGTGGAACCCCGAGCTCAACTACGACGGCCCGGTCTACGCGATCTCGGTCGTCGGCTCGAAGATGTACGACGGAGCCGGGCCGCGCCTCTGGAACGAGAATGCCGCCCACCTGAAGAAGTTGCAGGGCGGCATCCAGCTCTACCAGCTCATCGACGTCTCCGGTGACACGATGCGTTACGAATCTCGCACGGCCGACGGCGAATACTTCGACGGCCTGACCATCGTCAAGAACGAGGCGGGCAAGGCCGTTACAGATGACACGGCGCCGCAGGACATCGACCCGGGCAACCCCGGGCCGTGCCTCGGCTGTGAGCCCAATCCCGACCCCGGCCCCGGCGAGCCGGGCACCCCCGACGTGACCGTCGACTACACCGTCGTCGGCGGGATCTCCTCGGTGAGCAAGGCGAACGCGAAGCTGCCGGCTGGCAGTGCGTACTCGGAGAAGAAGGATCTGCTGTACCTGGGTGACCAGAACTCGCAGAAGATCTC
>NZ_LMDN01000005.1 GCF_001425085.1 Leifsonia sp. Root4
AGACTCTCTGCGCCGATGGTACTGCAGGGGGGACCCTGTGGGAGAGTAGGACACCGCCGGACTTACTTTGGAAGAAAGCCACCCCCCAGGGGGTGGCTTTCTTTCGTTAAGCACCACCGATTGCGGGCGTGTCAGCTCGCCCGACCACCAGCCACCCGCCCGGGTGGCTTCGTGCGTTAACCCGCCATCGCCCGGCGGTGCGTAGACTCTCAGGGTGATACTTCAGGGCTTGTCTCGTGCGCTTTCGCGCGCCTCCACATTCGAAGCGGCCCTCGGGGAGTACGCTCGCGACGCCGATTTCTCGCTCGCGGAAGGTCTCAACCCACCCCTGCTGGCAGCCCTGCTCGAGCGCCGTCGCGAGGCGGGGAAGCCACCCGTGCTCTTCATCGTCACGGCCACAGGACGCGAGTCTGAGACGCTCCACAGTAACCTCGCCGCTTACCTACCGGACGCCGAGATCATCGAGTTCCCCGCCTGGGAGACGCTCCCGCATGAGCGGTTGAGCCCGAGCGCCGAGATCGTCGGCCGCCGACTCTTCGCATTGCGCCGGATGCGCAGCTGGCAGCAGGAGTGGCAGATGGCCGCCGATGCGGGCGGGACCCCGCCGCATCCGCTGGTCATCCTCGCATCGGTCCGCGCCGCGCTGCAGCCCGTCGCCGACAATCTCACCGACTTCGAGCCGATCGAGCTCGTCGCCGGTGGCCGCGGTTATCGTCTGGACAAGCTCGCCGCGCAGCTCGTCGATCTCGCCTACACCCGGGTTGACATGGTCACCAGGCGGGGCGAGTTCGCCGTGCGCGGCGGCATCCTCGATGTCTTCCCCGCCGTGGCGGAGCACCCCGTTCGCGTGGACTTCTTCGGCGACGAGGTCGAACAGATCCGTGCGTTCTCCGTGGCCGATCAGCGCTCGCTGCCCGACGCCGTCAGCCGGGTGCTGCTGCCGCCCAGCCGTGAATTGCTGCTGAGCGAGCCGGTGCGCCAACGCGCCCGCGAGATGTTGCACGAGTTCCCGAGCCTCTCCCAGATGCTCGCGAAGATCGCCGAGGGCATCCCGGTCGAGGGCATGGAGAGTCTGGCGCCGGCACTCGTGGACAAGCTGGTGCCGATGACGAACTACCTGCCGGACGGAGCCGCGGTCGCCGTGCTCTCACCGGAGCGCGTCGCCAGCCGTGCGGTGAGCCTGGCCGAGACGAACCGGGAGTTCCTCTCCGCTGCGTGGAGTGCTGCGACGTTCGGCGCCGAGGCTCCGATCGATCTGGCATCCGGCGACTTCCTCACCCTGAACGCCGTCCGCGATGCCGTGCGGCTCGGGGCGCCGGGCCGAAAGACCCCCGATCACCCGTGGTGGACCCTCTCGGTGTTCAACGCCGGTGACGCGCTGGCGGCGATCGCGGAGGCCGAGGGCACGAGCATCGCCGAGCTCGTCGCCGATCTCGAGGTCGGCAGCGCGGTGCGCGTGCAGAGCCAGGTCGTTCCGAGCTTCCAGGGCAATGTCAGCGGAGCGATCGACCACGTGGCAGCGCGTCTGCGCGAGGGGTGGAGCGTGGCTATCGTGGCCGGCGGTCACGGCCTCGTCGAACGTGCCAACGATGTCCTGGCGGAGCGTGGCCTCGCCGCGCGGATCGTCGACTCCTTCCCCGAGGAGCCCGCCGCGGGCCTGGCCTACATCCTCCAGGCCGAGGCGGCCCACGGATTCGAGATCGAGGAGGCCAAGCTCGCCCTGATCAGCGAGAGCGAGTTCTACGGCCGGGCGGTCGGCTACGACTCCCGGCAGGTCAAGAAGCTCGCCAGCCGCCGCAAGAACGTCGTCGACCCGTTGCAGCTCGAGGCCGGCGACTTCGTCGTGCACCAGACCCACGGCATCGGCAAATTCATCGAGATGACGCAGCGCACCGTCGCCGCCGGCAGCCGCCCGAAGGGGCCGTCGCGCACGGCCGGGATCGCCGCGGCTCCGACGATCGTGCGTGAGTACCTGGTGCTCGAGTTCGCGTCGTCCAAGCGCGGCCAGCCGGGGGATCGGCTGTACGTGCCCACAGACCAGCTGGATCTGCTCTCGCGCTACGTCGGTGGCGAGGCTCCTGCGCTCAGCAAGATGGGTGGCAGCGACTGGAGCAACGCCAAGACGAAGGCCCGCAGGGCCGTGCGCGACATCGCCGTGGAGCTGGTCAAGCTCTACTCGGCGCGGATGTCGGCCAAGGGACACGCCTTCGGGCCGGACACCCCGTGGCAGCGGGAGCTGGAGGAGGCTTTCCCGTACGCAGAGACGCCCGACCAGCTGCAGACCATCGACGAGGTCAAGGCCGACATGGAGCAGCCGATCCCGATGGACCGCCTGCTCTCCGGCGACGTCGGCTTCGGCAAGACCGAGGTCGCCGTGCGCGCCGCGTTCAAGGCGGTGCAGGATGGCAAACAGGTCGCGATGCTCGTGCCGACCACGCTGCTCGTCAAGCAGCACTTCGAGACCTTCCAGGAACGTTTCGCCGGCTTCCCCGTGCACCTGCGCGCGCTCAGCCGCTTCCAGAGCGACAAGGAAGCCGCCGACACGATCGCGGGCTTGCTCGACGGCACAGTGGATGTCGTCATCGGCACGCACCGGCTGTTCTCGTCGTCGATCATCTTCAAGGATCTCGGGCTCGTCATCATCGATGAGGAGCAGCGCTTCGGTGTTGAGCACAAGGACTCGCTCAAGAAGATGAAGACCAACGTCGACATCCTCGCGATGAGCGCGACACCGATCCCGCGCACGCTGGAGATGGCGGTGACGGGTATCCGCGAGATGTCGACGCTCGCGACACCGCCGGAGGACCGGCATCCGATTCTCACCTTCGTCGGGCCGTACTCCGACAAGCAGGTGAGCGCCGCCATCCGCCGCGAGCTGCTGCGCGAGGGCCAGGTGTTCTTCGTGCACAACCGGGTGTCGAGCATCAACAAGGTCGCCGCCCAACTGGCCGAGCTCGTTCCGGAGGCGCGGATCGCCGTCGCGCACGGCAAGCTCTCCGAGGCCGTGCTCGAGCAGGTCGTCGCCGACTTCTGGGAGCGCAAGTTCGACGTTCTCGTTTCGACCACGATCATCGAGACGGGCCTCGACATCGCCAACGCCAACACGATCATCATCGACAGGGCCGACAAGTACGGACTCAGCCAGCTGCACCAGCTGCGCGGCCGCGTGGGCCGCGGTCGGGAGCGTGCATACGCCTACTTCCTGTACGACGAGAACACCCCGCTGAGCGAGACCGCGCACGACCGCCTGGCGACGATCGCCGCGAATAACGAGCTCGGCAGCGGCATGCAGGTGGCACTGAAGGACCTCGAGATCCGCGGTGCCGGCAACCTGCTCGGCGGAGAACAGGCCGGCCACATCGCCGGTGTCGGCTTCGACCTCTACCTGCGCATGATCGGCGAGGCCGTCTCGACGTTCCGCGGCGACGTCGCGGAGGGGCAGACCGAACTGCGCCTCGAGCTCCCGGTGGACGCCCACATCCCTGAAGAGTATGTCGACAGCGAGCGTCTGCGTCTCGAGGCCTACCAGAAGCTCTCCACGGCCAGCTCGCTCGCGGCCAAGGACGAGAACATCGCCCACGTGCTCGAGGAGCTCACCGACCGCTACGGCGAGCCGCCGGCCCCCGTGCAGACGCTCATCGCGGTTTCGACGCTGCGTCGGCAGGCTCAGCGCGCCAGTCTCAGCGAGGTCGTCGCGATGGGTGACAAGCTGCGCGTCGCCCAGGCGACGTTGCCGGACTCGATCCAGGTGCGTCTGCAGCGCATGTACCCAGGCTCGCGGTACTTCGCGCAGCAGGGCGTGCTCTCGGTGCCGCTGCCGGATCTGAGCGACGACGCGAATCCGGATGCGGCGCTGATCGCGTGGGTCAGCCAGCTGCTCACCGCGATCTTCCCGCCGCCCGTCGTGGTGAAAGAGAAGGCAGCGCCCGCCGAGTAGGCTTGGCAACCCGACCCGCAGACACGCTCGGGGCTTCGCGTGCGTCGCTGCTCCTTCGTCGCTGCGCCGCTCGCTCGAGCCATCGTGCAGTCCCACGTTGGCTTGAGGGAGCAGCCGAGGAACGAGGCCGCCCCCGAAGCCCTGACACACGCGGAAACCCCGCTGGTTGAGCCACACAGTTAGTTGAGCCCTCACCCCGCTGGTTGAGCCCTCACCCCGCTGGTTGAGCCCTCACCCCGCTGGTTGAGCTTGTCGAAACCCTGATTTCGACAGGCTCATTCAGCGGGAGTGGTGCGCTCAGTCAGCGGGCGCTGCTCAGCTGATGTGACCCCACTCGGCGAGGAACTCGCCGACCGTCATGGCCTCGAGGTCGAGTTGGATCTGCTGCAACAGGGTGTCGGCCTCGATGAGGTCCCCGGCACTGCTGCGCAACACCTCGTTGCCCGTCGCCGTGCGCACCACGATGATGTCGGCCACAGACGGGCTGCCGAGGCTGAGGCTCGTGCCGACGAGATAGGCGACCGTGTGGACAACACCGCGGATCCCGCGCGGCGTCTCGCGTGGGCGCAGCTCGGCCGAGAGATGGTGCGAGGCGGGCTCGGTCGAATCGGAGTGGTCATCGGGAGTATGCATGTCCATACGAGCTTAGAAGAGCGGAGCCGTCTCGGGGTCCGGCTCCTCCGCGGCGGAGGCCGAGATCTTGCCGGACCGGTACTGGGCGGCACGCCAGCTCACGAAGGCGGCCGAGAACACCATGGCGATGCCGGAGCCGACGAGCACGGCGATCGTTCCCTCGTCGACAACCTCGTGGTTGCTGGCGAAAGCGAGCTCGTTCATGAGCAGCGAGACGGTGAAACCGACTCCGCCGAGCGACGCGACGACGAGAAGATCGCCGATCTTGAGCCCGACGCCGGAGCGTTTGCCCGCGAACAGCCCGCCAAGCCACCCCGCAAGGGTGATGCCGAGGAGCTTGCCAACGGGCAGCGCGACAAGGATGCCCCAGAAGGCAGGGCTCAGCTCGCTCACGCTCACCGCGGGGATCGCGACGAGGGCGGCAGAGAACGCGAACAGCGGAAGGATGATGCCGTTGGAGTACGGCTCGAGGGTGTGCACCGCGCGACCGCCGGGACGCCGCGCCATGACGAGGCCGAGCAGAACACCCGCGATCGTGGCGTGAACGCCGGACTGGAACACGAAGTACCAGGTGAGCACGGCGAGCACCCACATCGCGATGATGAGGGGCCACTGCGGCTTGCGCGCAAGGATGTAGCCGGAGCGGGGGCGGAGCAGCCGGCTCACGCCGGAGAAGAGCAGGAGCGTCACGGCGGCGAAGCCCAGGTAGTTCAGCTCGACGCTGCTGGTGAAGAAGAACGCGATGATGAGGATCGCCACCAGGTCATCGAGCACGGCAAGCGCCATCAGGAACACGCGTACCCGGGTCGGGATGCCCTTGCCGAAGATGGCGAGCAAGCCGAGAGCGAATGCGATGTCGGTCGCGGTCGGCACGGGCCAGCCGTTCTCCCACCCGGAGCCTGCGGTGATGAGCAGGTAGATTCCGGCCGGAACGACAACCCCGCCGAGCGCGGCGACGGCGGGCAGGGCCGCCTTGCTCAGGCTGTTCAGCTCGCCGATCGCGAGTTCGCGCTTGAGCTCGACAGCCACGATGAAGAAGAAGATCGCGAGCAGTCCGTCACTGACGAAGTGCCCGGTCGAGATGTCGAGGCCCAGCCACGGCAGTTCGAGATGTTCGCCCTTGAAGGCCAATAGCGCGGGGCCGACGGCGCTGTTGGCAAGCACGAGGCCCAGCACGGCAGCAGCCAGCAGCAGCATGGCTGCGTAGCGTTCGGAACGGAAAATAGCCACGAAGGGCCCTCCTGATTGGGTTCGGTCGACGTCATTGAGCATTGCTGCCCGCCGACCAGACTTCCCGGCTCACCACTGACGAGTTTAGCGGGGCGGTCGGCGGATGCCGGCTCCGACGTGCAGCTCAGCGTCGAAGTGAACGCCCGCCGCCTAGGCTGGATGCATGACTGAGACGATCGCCGCCACCCCACTCGACGAGTTGATTGCAACGGTGGCGAAGCTGCGCGGACCGGGCGGATGCCCCTGGGACGCCGAGCAGACCCACGCCTCGCTCGTGCAGTATCTCGTCGAGGAGACACACGAACTCGTCGACGCCATCGAGGCCGGCAGTCGTGAGGAGATGATCGAGGAACTCGGAGACGTGCTCTACCAGGTGATCCTGCACAGCGACATCGCGGCAGCCACAGCGGGGGAGGACTTCACGGTTCAGGATGTCGCGGCCGCCCTCAACGCGAAGCTGATCGGTCGGCATCCGCACGTCTTCGGCGATCGGGTGGCCGAGACCTCCGCAGACGTCGTGGCGTTCTGGGACGACCTCAAGGCCGCGGAGAAGCCGGAGCGCTCCAGCGTGCTCGACGGGATCCCGCAGGGCATGCCGTCGCTGGCCCTGGCCGACAAGCTGCTGGGCCGGGCACAGAAGATCGGACTGATCGAGGACGCCGACGGCGGGATCCCATTCACCAGCGAGGACGAGCTCGGCCCCATGCTGCTCGCCATCGTCGCCGGCGCCAAGGCGCGCGGACTCGACGCCGAGCGCGCGCTGCGCAGCACGCTGCGCGACTTCCAGGACGAGATCCGCGAGGCCGAGACCACGCTCTAGCGTGACGCGAAGCGTCACGAAAGGCGGCAGCCCGAACCAAGGCAACCTCAAGAACCGCCGGCGATGCGGGCCGAGATCCTCCGGTCAGGCCACGCGGCTGCCCGTCGGCAGGCGCTTCGCCGGGGTGTCGGTGCGCGTGAACGCCCAGAACAGTGCGCCGGCGCCGAGTAGCAGGTGGATGCTCAGACCGACGAACCACGACGGGACGGCGTCGTTGTACATCTCCTCGGCCGTCGGGTAGTCGCCGCCGCTGCCGTTGAAGTCCTGCGGCGATCCGCCGTCCGCACAGGCGTCGTAGACGGTGTCGAGCTCCGGGGAGTGCTGCGCCGAACGCACGCCGGTGGCGATCCACCCGAACAGGTCGGTGGGGTTGCCGAGCTCGTCGAAACTGCCCGGTGCGGCATCCGCGACGACGACGTAGGGGTTGGCGGCCAACACGCCCCAGTAGTAGTCGAAGCGCGGCACGCTCGACTCGTGGACGACGGGATCGGTGCACGTCCAGCGCCCGTTCGCCTCGTCGGCCGGCGGGTTGTTCCAGTCGAAGTCGCTCGACGTCGTCGTCACCGTCGACTGCGTCGCGAGTCCGGCCAGGCCGAACAGGATGAGCGTGCCGACGCTGAGCGCGGCGATCACCAGGTAGGTGGTCACGATCGAGAACAGCGGCCGGGTCTGGATGCCGCTCAGCCCGACACCGATCGCGGCGATCACGCCGAGTTCCAGGGCGAGCACGAGCGTCGAGATGGCGACGGTGCCGAAGGAGACCTCGCCGAGCACCACCGCCACGAGCAGGAACGGCAGCGCGGCCACGAGGAACGCGAGCGCCGTCAGCCAGGCGGCCACGAACTTGCCGAGCACCAGCTGCCAGGTGGTGATCAACGTCACCTGGGTCGTGGCGAGCACGCCGGAGTCACGGTCACCGTTGATCGCGTTGCCGCTGAGCGCCGGCGAGACGAGGCTGCCGAGCAGCAGCACGAAGAAGATGATCGTGGAGAACATGCCCCCGCCGCCGGATTCGAGGGCGTTCGTGGCGAACCAGAGCAGCACCGTGACGAGGCCGACGATCACGAAGAACACGCCGAGCAGCACGTACCAGGCCACGCCGCGCACGCGCTGGCGCAGCTCGAGGGTGACGATCAACCGGAGGCCGCTCCAGAAGGGTGGGCGGGCGGATGCCGCGACCGTGGCGCTCATGCCTGACCCTCCTGTCCGTTGGTGCCCGCCCGGTTCAGGTCGAGGAAGGTGTGTTCCATCTCGCCGACGGCCGGCCCGAAGTCGCTGATCTGTGCGCCGGCCGCGACCAGGCGCCCGAGCGTCTCGGCCGCTTCCGCCTCATCGGCGAAGGCGATCAATGTGCCGACGTTGTCGACGGCGACGCGCTCGGCGCCGAGTCCGACCGCGCCGATGGCCGCGGCGAGCCGCGCCGGGTCGAGTGCACGCACCCGCCACTGCCGTCGGCTGTTCTGGGCTCGGGCGATCTGCTCGGCGCTCGCCGTGACCCCTCCGGCCAGGTACACCGCGGAGTCCGCCATCTCGTCGAGCTCGGAGAGCACATGACTCGAGACGAGAATCGCCGTGCCCTCACCGGCGAGCCGGCGCACGAGTGCCCGCAGATCGGCGCGCGCCGCTGGATCAAGGCCCGATGCCGGCTCATCCAGCAGCAGCACCTGGGGGTCGTGCACGAGTGCGCGCGCCAGGGAGAGTTTCTGCTTTTGCCCGCGCGAGAGCACCCGCGTCGGCTGCTCGGCCAGGGGCGTGAGGCCGGTGATGGCGAGCAGTTCGACCGCCCGCACGGCGGCCCGCTCGCGCGGCATCCGGTAGAGCCTGCCCGTGGTCTCGATGGCCTGCCGCACGCTGAGCGTCGGCCAGGCTCCGAGGACATCGGGCATCCATCCCATGCGGGCGCGCACCGCGGCGGCATCGGCGAGCGGGTCGTATCCGGCGATGCGGATGCTGCCGGCATCCGGCGCCAAGAGGGTGGCGAGCATCAGCATCAGCGTCGTCTTGCCCGCGCCGTTCGGTCCGATCAACCCGGTGACAGAACCGGGGCGAACCTCGAGCGACGCGTTCCGTACCGCGTGCACGTCGCCGAAGCTCCGGCTCACCCCGCTGACGTTGATCCCCGCCGTGCCGTCGACTGTTGTCACGATCCGCGTACCGCCCCGATGCTCGCCTGACTGAAAGTGGTCTCAGGCTAGCCTGTCCTGCCTAGCCAGCGGGCGTTTGCGGCGCTAGCGTCACAGTTATGAGCGAGAAGACCTTCAACGAACTCCTGACCATCCAGATCGGCAACGAGTTTGCCGCGTCGCAGCAGTACATCGCGATCGCGGTGTGGTTCGACGCCCACGACCTGCCGCAGCTGGCCGCGCATTTCTACCGGCAGTCGGTGGAGGAGCGCAACCACGCCATGATGCTCGTGCAGTACAGCCTCGACCGTGGCGTGCCGATCACGATCCCCGGAATCCCCGCCGTGCAGAACGACTTCGCGAACGTCGTCGAGCCGGTGGCGCTGGCCCTCGGCCAGGAGAAGCAGGTGACGACCCAGATCGAGGAGCTGTTCAGGGCCGCACGCCGCGATGGCGACGCCCTCGGTGAGCAGGCCATGCTCTGGTTCCTCAAGGAGCAGGTCGAAGAAGTCGCATCGATGAGCACGTTGCTCACCATCGCGGAGCGCGCAAAGGACAACCTCTTCGACCTCGAGAACTTCGTCGCCCGAGAGACCATCGGCGACGGCGGCGTCGACTCCGACGCCCCCCAGGCCGCCGGCGGCGCGCTCTAGGGTCCGATCGAGCACACGAACGGTGCCTCCCCGCTTCGGGGAGGCACCGTTCGTCGTTCAGACGCCATGCTCCTCGGATGCCGGGGCGGCCGGTTCCTCAGCGATGCGCTGCTCTGCGACGCGGCGTTCAGGCACGGTGAACGGCAGCGCACCGACATTCGGGGCGATGATCACGCTGAGCGTCACGATCGCGATGGCCGTCGCAGCGAACGGCAGCGCCACAGGCGCGGCCGCCGCGATGGCGAGCGCAACGGCCAGTGCCGCGGCAACCGCATAGCTCGCACGAACGAGCAGCTCCTGCCGGAACCAGCGCTGGGCAGCCATCGGCGAGAGCCGCTCCCACACCGCCTGACGTTCCGAACGGCTGGCATAGAGCGAGTTCAACCAGATCAGCAGCGCAGCGGCCAGGACGACGCCGATCACGGCCGGCCAGACGTCGAGACGCTCCCCGGCGTCGTCCGTGATCGTTGCCACATCGAGCCGTAGCTCGAGCTGGAGCCACGCCAGCACCGAGTTGATCACCGCCACAGCCCAGCTGAGTGCGGCGATCACGGCGGCCTGGACCCCGGGAACGAACGGCAGCATCGCGGCAATCACGACGGAGCTGATGAGGTTCGCGCCGCGACTGCGCCGGATGAGCACGCTCTGCGCAACGCTCGTGCGCGCGGCGGCCTCGTTCTCGGCGGGCAGGCCGTCGCCGAGCAACACCCTCGCCACCGGGTCGATCACCTGGGCCGTGTTCCCCGAGTAGCTCTGGTGGTCGGTCACGGGCATGCTCGTGTTGTGCACGGCGTGCTCGCTCGGCCCCGGCACCTCATCGCCGGCCCCGAGCACATAGCTGCCCTTCCACCGGGCGGCCCGCGCCGCCGTCGAATCGCCGAGCGGCCCGGCCGCGAAGGGGTCCCAGATCGCCCAGTAGTTGTGCCAACGCACGAGGCCGCCATCCGGCAGCGCGGAGTTCGCGAGCCACTCGCGCACCCAGTGCCCCTCGCGGCTCGAGCCGAAGCCACCGCGCGGCGTGCCGAGCAGGGTGTTCGCAGCGCCGACGGTGTGCAGCTGGGTCACGTTGAAGCGGAGCGGCGCCATGTCGACGAAGAGGGTCTCCGCGCTTATCGCGGCGCCCTCCGAGTGTGCCAGCACGACGATCTCCCCGCCGGGGCTCAGCATGCCGTGAGCCTCGACGATGCGGTCCTGCACCGCCATCCGCATGGCGGCGGCGCGCAGCGGCCGCTCACGCCACGTGCCGACATCCCCGACGAACGCCACCAGGGCGTCGACGACGTTCTGAACGTGCTTCTTCACGAAGGGAATGAGCATGAGGGGGCTGAGCAGCGGCAGGATCAGCGTGAGGAGCGCGCCGAGTGCCAGGAGCACAACGGCGAGGCCGGCGGAGAGCAGCACGCCGAAGAGCATGAGCAGGCCCGAGAACAGCCGGCGAAGCAGACCACGCGGCGGATCGACGTGCGCGGCCGCCGTCTGTCTGGTCGGGGGCCTGGTCGCCGCGCTGGCTGCCCGCGTGCCGAAGGAGGGCACGCGCACGAGCGTGCGGGCGAACTGTCGGAACATGCGCCACAACACCCGCCAGAGGAAGCGCGCGCCCCAGCGGAACACCTCGCTGCGCGTCATCGGAACGAACGATTCCGACCAGCGCGCCTCGAGGATGGCGATGCGGCGGCGCTGGCCGGGCGTGCTCGGTGCATCCTCATCGTCGGCTGAGGCATCTCGCCAGACCGCGTCGGCGACGACGTACGGTGTTCCGGGCCCAGACAGCACCGACCCGATCACCGTCACGCCGGGGGCCCAGCCGTCGTCGATCGGCCGCTCGTGCAGGCCGGGCTCGGTGACATGGGCGTACTTGGCGATCCAGTCCGCGCGCCCGAGAAGCGGTTCCGCCCACTCGAGCAGCGTGCTGCCCTGCGTCGCCTGCCCCATGCCGTGCACGACGACGAGAGCAATGTCGGCGTCGACCGCGCGATGCTCTGCCGGCGTCGGAGCGGCGTCGGGTTCCCGCCGTTCGATCATCACGCCGTGCTCGGCGGGGGAGAGGGGCAGCGGCGAAGCGGCCACTGCGGGAGCGGGGGCAGCGGCAACGGGCGCGGTCGCTTGCCTGCCGCGGCGGGAAATTCGCATGGCTGCTCCTGCACTGCTCGATCCGTGCACTGCGTGACCCACGGTGCACAGGCGTGCGCCGGGGGATCCGTGAACGAAAGATATACCCCGGCGGTGTCGTCGGCCAGCGCTCGGCGGTGCTCAAAGAATCGGCGGTGCTGAAAGAATAGGGACATGGCCCAGACTGTGACCCCGCCGCGAGGCATGCGCGACTTCCTTCCCGCCGACAAAGCCCGCCGCGAGCACGCGCTGGGGATCATCCGGGCGAGCTATGCCGCCCATGGTTTCGACGAGATCGAGACGCCGGTCATGGAGGACGCGGCGCGGCTGCACTCCGGGCTCGGCGGCGACAACGAGAAGCTCGCCTTCGCCGTGATGAAGCGCGGACTCGGCCCCGACGACCTTGCAGCAGCGGCGGCATCGGGAGACACCCTCGCCCTGGCCGACCTCGGGCTGCGCTTCGACCTGACCGTTCCCCTTGCCCGCTTCTACGCCACCCACCGCGCGGCTCTGCCCGGCGTGTTCCGGTCGATCCAGATCGCCCCGGTCTGGCGCGCCGAACGGCCGCAGAAGGGTCGCTACCGCCAGTTCATGCAGTGTGACATCGACATCATCGGGGAGGCCGGTCAGCTGGCCGAGATCGAACTGATCGGTGCGACCGCCGGCACGCTGGAGGCCCTCGGCCTCAGCGGGTGCAGCATCCGCATCAACGACCGCCGGATCCTCTCCGCGCTGCTCACGCACTGGGGCGTCGCAGAGACGCTGTTCGAACGGGCGCTCATCACCATCGACAAGCTCGACAAGATCGGTGCAGCAGGCGTGGCCACCGAGCTGGCCGGTCTCGGCGTGACGGTCGACAACACCGACGCCGATGGCATCGCCGAGACGCTCGACGGCATCGCGAACGCGGGCTGGGAGCTGCTGCACGGCGTCACGCCGCCGCCGGCCTGGCTCGACCAGCAGGCATACTCCGAGCTGCTCACGCTTCGGGCGGCTCTGCCCGGCGTCGATCTCGTCTTCGACCCGACACTCGTCCGCGGCATGGGGTACTACACCGGCACCATCTTCGAGATCGCCCACCCCGAACTGGGGTACTCGCTCGGCGGCGGCGGCCGGTACGACGGCATGATCGGTCGTTTCCTCGGCACCGACGTTCCGGCCTGCGGCTTCTCGATCGGCTTCGAGCGCATCGTCGACCTGCTGCCAGAGGACGCGGCCAGCACCGCGGACGCCGTCGTGATCGTGCACGAGAAGGATGCCGCGCCGGCCGAGCTGATGGCGCTCAAGCGTCAGCTCGTGGCATCCGGAACGCGGGTGCGGCTTGAGAAGCGCAGCAAGAACCTGAAGGCGCTGCTGGAGCGGGCCGAGGCCGACGGATTCACCCGTTTCGCCCTGCTCGGGCAGGGCGTGACGGACGCCGGCGCGCTCGAGTTCAAGGCGCTCGGCGGCTGAACGGGCGGCTGAACGGCTGCTGATCGGCGGCCGCTGCCCTGCGTGAGTAGACTGGCAGCGGATCACGACGATGTTTTCCACATCCCCAAAACCCCCCTTACTCAAGGAGATAGTTGTGGCTCTGATCGAGGCTGTTGGCGCTCGCGAAATTTTGGACTCCCGTGGAAACCCGACCATTGAGGTCGAGGTTCTGCTGGAGGATGGCACCGTTGCACGTGCCGGTGTGCCCTCCGGCGCATCGACCGGTGCGTTCGAGGCCTACGAGCTGCGCGATGGCGACCCCGCCCGCTACGGCGGAAAGGGCGTGCTCAAGGCCGTCGACGCCGTGCTCGACGAGATCGGCGACGAGATCGACGGCATCGAGTCCACCGAGCAGCGCGTGCTTGACGCCGCACTGATCGAGCTCGACGGCACCGAGAACAAGAGCCGCCTCGGCGCCAACGCGATGCTCGGCGTCAGCCTGGCCGTGGCCAAGGCATCGGCCGACTCGCTCGACCTGCCGCTGTTCCGCTACCTCGGTGGCCCGAACGCGCACACCCTTCCCGTTCCGCTGCTCAACATCATCAACGGTGGTTCGCACGCCGACAACGATGTCGACATCCAGGAATTCATGATCGTGCCGCTCGGCGCCGAGACCTTCAGCGAGGCACTGCGCTGGGGCGTCGAGACCTACCACGCCCTCAAGGGCCTGCTGAAGTCGAAGGGCCTGGCCACCGGCCTCGGCGATGAGGGTGGCTTCGCCCCCAACCTGCCCAGCAACCGTGCCGCCCTCGACCTCATCGTCGAAGCCATCCAGATCGCCGGCTACGTGCCCGGCAAGGACATCGCCCTGGCGCTCGACGTTGCCGCGACCGAGTTCTTCAAGGACGGCAGCTACCACTTCGAGGGCAAGCAGCTCTCGGCCGAGGAGCTCGTCGCCTACTACGCCGAGCTCGTCGAGGCGTACCCGCTGGTCTCGATCGAAGACCCGCTGGAGGAAGAGGACTGGGACGGCTACGTCCACCTCACCGCTCAGCTCGGCGACAAGGTGCAGATCGTCGGTGACGACCTGTTCGTGACCAACCCGAAGCGCCTGGCCAAGGGCCTGCAGCTCCGTGCCGGCAACTCGATCCTGGTGAAGGTCAACCAGATCGGCACCCTGACCGAGACGCTGGATGCCGTTGCCCTCGCGCAGCGCGCCGGCTACACCGCAATCCTTTCGCACCGCTCGGGTGAGACTGAGGACACGACGATCGCCGATCTCGCCGTCGCAACCGACTGCGGCCAGATCAAGACCGGTGCGCCTGCTCGCAGCGAGCGCGTTGCTAAGTACAATCAGCTGTTGAGGATCGAAGAAGAGCTCGGTGAGGCCGCCGTTTACGCCGGCCGCAGCGCGTTCCCGCGCTTCACCGCGTAACTCGCCTCGAGCGGTTTCTGCCGCGCAGCAAGCACCCGGCCCATTTCGATGGGCGCGTCTCGAAGGGAGGATCAGGGAAATGCCTGACACCTCGACGAAGACGCCGTCTCGGAAGGTTCCGGTGGCCATGGCCACCGGAGAATCCCCGAGCGGGGGCTGGCTGCGCGGCATCCGTTTTTCCGGCTTCTCGCTGATCATGATGGTGATCCTGGTCTTGGCCGTCGTCATCCTCGCCCCCGGCCTGCGCGTGCTCGTCGAGCAGCGCCAGGAGATCGCAGCGCTGAGCGCCGCCGTCGACGCCCAGCAGGAGCAGCTCACCACGCTGCGCGCCGAGCGCGAACGCTGGAACGACAAGACCTATGTGATCACGCAGGCCCGCGACCGGCTCTACTACGTGATGCCTGGCGAGGTCAGCTTCCTCGTGATCAACGACCTCGCCGCACCGCTCGAGGAGACCGAGCAGGCGCCGATCAGCACCGAAATCCAAAACACCCAGCTTGATTGGTTACAGTCGATGTTCGCCTCCGTGATGACGGCGGGCCTTGCAGAAAGCACAGCAACACCATGACGACACCGCCATTTGACTCGGCATCCGAGCGCGACATCGCCATCGTTTCGGCACAGCTCGGCCGCCCGGCCCGCAACGTGATCGGCATCGCCGCGCGCTGCGTCTGCGGTGCTCCGACCGTGGTCGCCACCGCGCCGCGACTGGCCGATGGGACCCCGTTCCCCACGCTCTACTACCTGAGCCACCCCGCAGCGACCGCGGCGATGTCGTTCCTCGAGGCCACACAGGTGATGAACGAGTTCAGCGAGCTCCTGGCCGCCGACGAGGAGATGCGTGCCGCATACGGCCGCGCGCACGAGGCGTATCTGGCGGACCGCGCCAGCATCCTCGTCGTTCCCGAGATCGAGAACTTCTCCGCAGGTGGCATGCCGGTGCGCGTGAAGTGCCTGCACGCCCTGGCCGGGCACGCGCTCGCGGCCGGTCCCGGCGTGAACCCCATTGGCGACCTCGCGCTCGAGCGCTCCACCTGGTCGCCGAACGTGTGCGAGTGCATCGCATACGAGGGCATCGACGCCGCAGAGCCCGGCACCGACGCGTGATGGCCCGGGTCTGATGCGGGCGTGGGGGCGCTGGGGCGGAGTGGTCGCCACGGCGGTGATTGTGGGAGTGACGCTCGGTTCGACGGTGCTCGACGCGCCACCGGCGCACGCCGATCAGATCCGCGACATGGAGTACTGGCTCACCGATTACGGCTTCGACGAGGCCTGGCTGACGACTAAGGGTGCCGGCGTGACCGTCGCCGTCATCGACACCGGCGTTGACGGCAGCGTCGCCGAGCTCAAGGGTGCGATCGTCGGGGGCATGGACGCGTCCGGAATCGGCTCGCCGAACGGCCAGACCCCCGTCGGCGACAATGAGCAGCACGGCACCATGGTGGCCTCGCTGCTCGCCGGCCGCGGGCGCGGTCCCGTGCCTGACAGCGGCGTGATCGGTGTCGCCCCCGAGGCGGAGCTGCTCGCGGCATCCGTCGCGTTCGGCACCGATACAGGCTCGACCGTCAGCAATGACGACCAGATCGCGGCTGCGGTGCGCTGGGCCGTCGACAACGGTGCCGATGTCATCAACATGTCGCTGACCCGCAACACGCCGGACTGGCCGCAGAGCTGGGATGACGCCTTCCTCTACGCCTTCGAGAACGACGTCGTCGTCGTCGCGGCCGCCGGCAACCGCGGCGCGGGAACGACATCCGTCGGCGCCCCGGCGACGATTCCCGGCGTCATCACCGTCGCCGGTGTCGACCGCAACGGCGAGGCGAGCTTCGACGCGTCGTCGCAGGGCATCACGATCTCCGTCTCCGCGCCCAGCGAGGACCTCGTCGGCGTCGTCCCGGGTGGCGGTTACGCAAAGTGGGACGGCACGAGCGGTGCCGCGCCGATAGTCTCCGGCCTCGTCGCGCTAGTCCGGGCGGCCTACCCTGAACTGGATGCCGCCGGCGCGATCAACCGGGTGCTCTCGACGGCCGAGCCGCGCGGACCGACGCAGATCTACGGAAACGGCCTGATCGACGCGGCCGCCGCGATCAACGACGAGGTGCCTGCTGCGACCACCGATCCCGCCACGCTTCTGAAGGACTGGATCCACCTGCACCGGCGCGCTGCCGTCGCCCCCAGCGAGGAGGAACCAGCGCCGCAGGAGCCCATCACGGTGAAGGCCGACCCGGTGGCGCCGGAGCAGGACAGCCTCGCAGCGCTGATCCCGAACAGCTTCACAATGGCCACTGTGACGGTGCCGCTGCTTGTGCTCGGGGGATTTGTTATCCTTATAGTGCTGATGGGCATAGGGGCCACACGGCATTTCAGGCGAATACTGCGCAGGTAGTAGATTGTTCGCACATCTGTGATCACGTAGGAGACCTTTAACTGTGCCCAAAATCCTCATTGTCGGTGGCGGCTACGCCGGTTTTTACACCGCCTGGAAGCTTGAAAAGTGGCTGCGCAAGGGCGAGGCTGACGTCACCGTCGTCGACCCGCTGCCCTACATGACCTACCAGCCCTTCCTTCCGGAGGTGGCTGCCGGCTCCATCGAGCCGCGCCACTCCGTTGTGGCTCTGCGTCGTCACCTCAAGAAGACCACCGTCGTGACCGCCAAGGTCACCGGCATCAACCACGCGGCCAAGCAGGCCACGATCACCCCGCCGGTCGGAGACCCCTACACCTTCGACTACGACGTGATCGTTGTCACGGCCGGTGCGGTCTCGCGCACCTTCCCGATCCCGGGTGTCGCCGATGAGGCCATCGGCCTCAAGACGATCGAAGAGGCCATCGCGATCCGCGACCGCGTGCTCACGAACTTCGACAAGGCTGCGGCAATGCCGGCCGGCCCCGAGCGTGACCGCCTGCTGACCTTCACCGTCGTCGGTGGCGGTTTCGCCGGCATCGAGGTTTTCGCAGAACTGCGTTCCTTCGCCAGCTCGCTGCTGAGCTCGTACCCGGAGCTCACGTTCGACGACACGCACTTCCACCTCATCGAGGCCATGGGGCGCATCATGCCCGAGGTTTCGCTCGAGACGAGCCACTGGGTGCTCAAGAACCTCGCGCAGCGCGGTGCAGAGGTGCACCTCGACACGCAGCTCAAGTCCGCTGTCGGCGGCGTCGTCGAACTCTCCACCGGTGAGAGCTTCGAGAGCGACCTGATCGTCTGGACCGCCGGTGTGATGGCGAACCCCGCCGTCGTGCGTGGCTCCGACTTCCCCGTCGAAGAGCGTGGCCGGCTGCAGGTGCGCGCCGACCTGCGCATCGGAACCGAAGACGACATCGTCGAGGGTGCATGGGCCGCCGGTGACATCACCGCTGTTCCCGACCTCTCGGGCGGTGGCGTCGGTGGCTACTGCGTGCCGAACGCCCAGCACGCTGTTCGCCAGGGCAAGCTCCTCGCGAAGAACATCGTCGCGGTGCTGCGCGGCGAAGGCCCCACGGAGTACCTGCACAAGAACATGGGCGCCGTCGCCGGCCTCGGCATCGGTTACGGTGTGTTCCAGTCCGGCAAGATCGCGATCAAGGGCCTCCCGGCCTGGTTCGCGCACCGCGGCTACCACGGTCTGGCCATGCCCAGCTGGGAGCGCAAGATCCGCGTCATCTGGGGTTGGGTGAACAACTTCTTCCTCGGTCGCGACATCGTCTCGCTCGCCGCCGTCGCGAACCCGCGCGCCGCATTCGAGGAGTTCGCCTCGCGTCCGAAGCCGCCGGTCGAGGCAGCACCCGTTGCCGCCGCTCCGAAGGCCGTCGCCCCGAAGGTTGCCAAGACGGCGGCCGCCAAGGCCCCCGCCGCGAAGGCCGCTGCGACGGATGTCGCCCCGAAGGCCGCCAAGGCCCCGGTCAAGCGTGCGCCCAAGAAGGTTGCCGCCGAGACCGTCGAGGTCGCAGAGGTCGTCGCCGCCAAGTAGCATCGCCGCTCTCCCGCCGGGTTCCGGCGGAGAACAGCGCAGAACAGCCCCGAGGCCATCGCCTCGGGGCTGTTCTGTTCCGCCGATAGACTCGGCACGGTTGTTCGGCACGGCCCCCATAGCCCAATCGGCAGAGGCAGGCGACTTAAAATCGTCACAGTCAGGGTTCGAATCCCTGTGGGGGCACCGGATGCCGGGCCACCTGCGGTCACACGGCGCCCGCGGCATCCGTGGCCGGTCAGCGGATACACGCGCCGACGCGCCCCGTTGGCACGTCGAGATCACGTGCGGACCGGCCCGCATCCGCACACCGGCTGCGATCAGCTGAGGTGGTCGAGATAGCGCAGCAGCACGCCCTCCCGCAGCGCCCACGGTGACACCTCGAGTTCCTTGACCTTGAACGCCGCCATCGCCTCCGAGAGCACGATGCCGCCGGCGACGATCTGGAACGTGCGGTCGGCGGTGATGCCGGGCAGCGCGGGGCGGGCGTCGGCCGGGATCCGGGCCAGGCGGGGGATCCAATCATCCAGTTGTGAGCGGCGCAGCAGGAAGCGGTCCAGGGCCCCGACGCCGTCGACGACCGATCCGGCCAGGCGTGCCAGTGAACGGATCGTCTTGGACGAGCCGACGACGTGGGCCGGGGTCGGCAGATCGGCGAAGGCGGGCAATGCCTCCTCGAGGACCGCGCGTGCGTGCTCGCGCAGCGCATTCATCTGGGCGGCCGTCGGCGGGTCATCGTGCAGGAAGCCGATCGTGCTGCGGCCGGCACCGAGTGGCAGAGACAGCGACACCGCCGGGTACTCGTCCGCTCCGGCCGCGATCTCGAGCGAACCGCCCCCGATGTCGAAGAGCAGCGTGTCTGCGGCCGACCAGCCGTACCAGCGGCGCACCGCGAAGAAGGTGAGCCTGGCCTCGTCCTCGCCGGAGAGGACCTGCAGCTCGATCCCGGTCTCGGCCGTGATCAGATCCAGCACCTCCTGGCCGTTGCGGGCCTCGCGGAGCGCCGAGGTCGCCATGGGCAGCAACTCGTCGATGTTGTTCTGACGGGCAACGGCGCTGGCGGAGCGCACCGATTCCAGGATGGCGTCCACGCCCTCCGCACTGATCGAGCCGTCGGCCTCGAGATAGCGCATGAGCCGCAACACCGACTTGTGCGAGGCCATCGGCACAGGCGCGGCGCCCACATGGGCATCGACGATCAACAGGTGGACGGTGTTCGAACCGACATCGAGAACTCCAAGACGCATGCTGGAACGATAGCGTCTCGGCCGGGCACGGATGCGCGCATGGCGTGAAATGCCCCGGCATGGTGCATACTGTTTCACACTCGGTAAGTGGGTCATTCGACCCACTTCGGAGGGCGCCGCCGATCGTGCGGCGGAATGGACTTGCTCAGCGTTGTGTAAGGAGGCCGTCATGCCACGCATCCCCGCGGCAGAACGTCGCGCCGCCCTCGTTCAGGCCGCCCTTCGCGTCGTTGCAACCCAGGGTGTCAGCGCCGCAACGACCAGGGCCATCGTCGCGGAGGCCGGCATGTCGCTGGCCAGCTTCCACTACGCCTTCGCCTCGCGTGACGAACTGATGCACGAACTCATCGCCTTCGTCGTCGCCCACGAGCAGGCGGCCGTGCTCCCCGCCCCCGACGGTGACGCCTCCCTGCGGGACATCCTCCGGGCCGGCCTGCAGCGCTACGCGGATCACCTGCGCGCCGACCCGCTGCGCGAGCAGGCGATGCTCGAGCTCACCCAACAGGCGCTGCGCTCGACGGGGATGGAACACCTCGCAAAGCTCCAATACGACACCTACTTCGCGCTCGCGGCGACAGCGCTCACCACGGCAGCCGAGCAGACGGGAACCGCCTGGACGCGCCCCGTCGACGAGGTCGCGCGCCTGCTCGTCGTACTGACCGACGGTCTCACCATCACGTGGCTCGTCGAACGCGACGATGCCGCTGCGGCATCCATCATGGACTTTGCGGCGGACGCGCTCGCAGGATTGGGCAGGCAATTGTGAGCGGCACAACCACGACTCCGAACACGAGCGGGGCCGAACTGCCCGGCGTCTTCGCCGAACCGACGCGCCGGGTCTCCGGCGGGTGGATCGCCGCCTTCGGCAGCGCCTGGCTCGGCATCTGGATGGCGCAGCTCACGCCGGTGCAGATGCTGCTGCCGCTGCAGATCGACGCCCAACTCAAGCCGGAGCACTGGGTCGACAGCGTCGTCGCCTTCGGTGTGATCTCCGGCATCGCCGGTCTCATCGCGATGCTCGCGTTCCCGCTGACCGGGGCGTTGAGCGACCGCACCACCTCGCGTTTCGGCCGCCGCCGACCGTGGATCGCCGCGGGCACACTGCTCTTCGCCGTGGCACTGGTCGCCCTCGGCTTCCAGACGGAGCTGTTCGGCATCGCCCTCTGCTGGATCATCGCCAGCACCGGCTTCTGTGTGCTCACCGCGGCGCTCACCGCGACGATCTCCGACCAGGTTCCCGTCGGCCAGCGTGGCTACGTCTCGGGCTGGATGTCGGCGCCGCAGGCCGTCGGCACCATCCTCGGCCTCGTGCTGGTGCTCACCGTCTTCACCGGCCAGCTGCTCGGCTACGTCTCGATGGCCGTGCTGCTCGTGCTGCTGATGATCCCGTTCCTGCTCCGCCCCGACGCCGTGCTGCTGCCGGAGCAACGCGAGCCGCTCAGCACCCGGGGCATCCTCGCGAGCCTGTGGATCAGCCCGCGCCGCTACCCCGACTTCGGCTGGACGCTGCTCAGCCGGGTCCTGGTCAACTTCGGCAACGCCTTCGGGACGAGCCTGCTGCTCTACTTCTTGATGTTCCAGCTGAATGACAAGAACGCCGAAGAGAACCTGATCCTGCTGACGCTGATCTACATGGTCTTCGTCGTGCTCTCCTCGCTCATTCTGGGCCGACTCTCGGACCGGCTGGGGCGGCGCAAGGCCTTCGTCTTCATGTCGTCGAGCGCCCAGGCCTTCGCCGCCCTGCTGCTCGCCTTCTTCCCCAGCCTGCCGATGGCGATGGTCGCCGCCGGGCTGCTCGGCCTCGGCTACGGCTGCTTCCTCTCGGTCGACCAGGCGCTGGCCACCCAGGTGCTCCCCGACCCGGCCACCCGCGGGAAGGACCTCGGCATCATGAACATCGCCACCACCGTGCCGCAGGCGGTCGCCCCGATGCTCGGTGCGGCCACGGTCGCGCTGCTCGGCGGCTTCCAGGGGCTGTTCCTGATGTCGGCCGTCTTCGCCTTCGCCGGTGCGCTCGCCGTCGCACGCGTGAAGTCGGTGCGCTGATGAGCGCGCAGTTGGGTCTCCGCTCCGGCTTCGAACTGACCGACACCGGCGTCTCGGCATCCGCCCTGCCCGCCCGCTTCCGCGGTGCGGAGTACTGGCGCGCGCTCGACGCCGCCACCAGTGAGCTCGACCCGCCCTTCGCTGTGCTGCAACTGGATGCGCTGCGACACAACGCCAGCGACATGCTGCGCCGCGCCGGCGGCATGCCGATCCGGGTGGCGAGCAAGTCGCTGCGTGTGCGCGGCGTCATCGAGGCCCTGCTCGAACTGCCCGGATACCACGGCGTGCTCGCCTACACGCTGGCCGAGGCACTCTGGCTGGCCGAGACCGTCGACGACGTCGTCGTCGGCTACCCGAGCGTCGACCGTGCCGCGATCCGTCGCCTGGCCACCGACCCGGCCCTCGCCGCGCGCGTCACGCTGATGGTGGACTCGCCGGAGCAGCTTGACGTCGTCGACGCGGTGCTGCGGCCGGGGGAGCGGGAGAACGTGCGCGTCTGCCTCGAGCTCGATGCCTCCTGGAACGCCCCGGTGCTCGGCCACCTGGGCGTCTGGCGATCGCCGGTGCACAGCGCAGCGGATGCCGGGGCGCTCGCCGCGTACATCACCTCGCGACCGGGTTTCACCCTCGTCGGCATGATGGCCTATGAGGCGCAGATCGCCGGGGTCGGCAACCAGCCGATCGGCAAGCCGGTCGACGGGGTGATCAATCGCTGGATGCAGCGGCAGTCCATCGCCGAGCTGCACGAGCGTCGTGGGGCGGCGGTGGCCGCCGTCCGCGCGATCGCGCCGCTCGAGTTCGTCAACGGCGGTGGAACGGGCTCGCTGGAGAGCACCTCGAGCGACGCCTCGGTCACCGAGATCGCAGCGGGCAGCGGGGCGTTCGGCGGGCACCTCTTCGACAACTACGGGCACTTCGCCCCGGCCCCCGCCGCTGCCTTCGCGCTGCCGATCGTGCGCAAGGCGACGGAGGACACGGCGACGATGCTCGGCGGCGGATGGGTCGCCTCCGGGCCACCCGCGGCGGACCGGCTGCCCCAGCTCGTCTGGCCGGAGGGTCTCTCCTTCGTCTCGCGGGAGATGGCGGGCGAGGTGCAGAGCCCCCTCACGGGCGAGGCGGCAGTTCGGCTTCGACCGGGGGACAGGGTCTGGCTCCGGCACACGAAGTCCGGCGAACTCAGCGAACACGTCAACGAGTTCGCCCTGATCGATGACAATGCGGTCGTCGGCACGCTGCCGAGCTACCGCGGCGAGGGAAAGGCATTCTTGTGAGCGGCGCGCCAAAGACGACGGTGGGACAGAGCACGGGAAGCGGCACGAGGCGCGCCGGCAGGGGCGCACTGAACGCGACCGGCGCGGTGTGGCGCAACTGGGGGCGCAGCGAAGCGGTGCGCCCGGTACGGGTGGAACGTCCGGCGAGCGTCGGCGCCGTGCAGCGCGCCGTGCTGGCCGCCGCGAAGAGCGGGCTGCCGGTGAAGGCGATCGGCGCCGGCCACAGCTTCACGGGCATCGCCGTGGCACCGGGCGTGCAGCTTGAGCTCTCCGGGCTGCGCGGTGTGCTCGACCACGACGTTGAACGACACCGCGTCACCCTCGCCGCCGGCACCAATCTGCACCAGCTCCCCGGGCTGCTGGCCCCGCTCGGCCTTGCGCTGCCGAACATGGGCGATATCGACCGGCAGACGATCGCCGGCGCGACCTCCACGGGCACCCACGGCACCGGTGGCTCCTTCGGCGGACTCGCCACCCAGATCGTCGGCCTCAGCCTGGTGACCGCGAACGGCGAGCTGCTGCACATCGGGACCAACAGCGCCGGCGTCACGGCAAACGCCGAGCTGCTGCCTGCCGCACGCCTCGGGCTCGGCGCCCTCGGCGTGATCGTCGACGTCACGCTCCAGCTCGTTCCGACCTTCGTGCTGCAGGCCGTCGAACGCCCGGAGCCGCTCTACGGCGTTCTGGCGAACTACCTCGAGCGCTCGGCATCCAAGGACCACTACGAGTTCTACTGGTTCCCGCACACCGAGTCGGCTCTCACCAAGACCAACACGCGGCTGCCGGCGGATGCCGCGCTCTCCCCGATCCCGCCGATCAAGCGCTGGGTCGACGACGAGCTCGTCGCCAACGGCCTCTACCGGGTGATGTGCAACCTCGGGAAGGCCGTCCCGTCGGTGATCCCGCGACTCAGCCAGCTGGCCGACAAGGTGACGGGCACCCGCGACTTCACCGACTTCTCACCGGCCGTCTTCGTCACCAACCGCACGGTGCGCTTCCGCGAGATGGAGTATGCGCTGCCGCGGGAGGCCGTGCCGGCTGCACTCTGCGAGGTGAAGTCGTTGATCGAGAAGAAGGGATGGCGCATCTCCTTCCCGCTCGAGGTGCGCTCGGCCGCCGCCGACGACAACTGGCTCTCCACCGCTTACGGCCGCGACACCGGCTACATCGCTGTGCATCGCTTCTTCCGGGAGGACCCGGAGGAGTACTTCCGCGCGGTCGAACAGATCATGATCGCGCACGCCGGCCGACCACACTGGGGCAAGATGCACTACCGCGATGCCGCATCGCTCCGCACCGTGTACCCGCGCTTCGACGACTTCCTGGCCGTGCGCGACCGCCTCGACCCCGACCGGGTGTTCGGCAACGCCTACCTGCGGCAGGTGCTCGGCGACTGAGCCCTTTCGGCGACAGAGGCACGTCGGCGACTAAGCCCCTTCGGCGCTAGGGCGTCCGGCGGCGCAGGGTCAAGGAACCGAGCACGACGGCGCCGACGGCGTATGCGGCGATGATGCCGATGTCGATCCAGATCGCCGCCGTGTCGTCGGATCCGCTCGCCACCGCGTTCAGCGCGTCGATCGCGTGCGAGAGCGGTAGCCAGTCACCGATCGCCTGCAGCACCTCTGGCAGCTGATCGCGCGGCAGGAAGATGCCGCCGAGCAGGATCTGCGGGAACACGAGCACGGGCATGAACTGCACCACCTGGAACTCGGTACGGGCGAACGCGCTCGCGAGCAGGCCCAGGGTCGTGCCGAGCGCGGCATCCATCACCGCCACGAGCAGCAGCAGCCCGATGGAGCCGTCGATCTCGAGTCCACAGACCCAGACGGCGAACGCGACCGCGATGCTGGCCTGCGCCACGGCGAGCAGACCGAAGGCGATCGTGTAGCCGAGGAGGAAGTCGCCGCGGCCGAGCGGCATCGCCAGCAGCCGCTCCAGGGTTCCCGTGCGGCGCTCCCGCAGGGTCGCGATGCTCGTGACGAGGAACATCACGATGAACGGGAAGAGCGCGATCATCGCCGGCCCGATCGAGGCGAAGACGGGTGTGTCGGAGAAGATCCAGGCCACGAGGCCGATCAGCAGGGTTGGCACGAGCAGCAACAGGGCAATGGTGCGCGGGTCGTGCCGGATCTGGGTGAGCACCCGGCCGGTCGTGGCGAGGGTGCGCCCGGCGTTCATGGGCGAGCCCCCGCATCGCCGGCCGGGTCATCCGGCGTGCGGGCGTGGCGCCCGCCATGCGACTCCCCGCGTCGGGTGATGACCTCGAGGAACGCGCTCTCGGCGTCGCCGGCCCCGGTGCTGGCGAGCAGCCCGGCCGGTGTGTCGTCGAAGAGGATCTCGCCGTCCCGCATCAGCAGCAACCGGTCGCAGCGGGTGGCCTCATCCATGACATGGCTCGAGACGAGCAGACTCACCCCGGATGCCGCGAGCCGATGGAACAACTCCCACAACTCGACCCGCAACACCGGGTCCAGCCCCACGGTCGGTTCGTCCAGCACGAGCAGCTCCGGCGAGCCGAGCAGGGCCGCGGCCAGCGACACCCGACTACGCTGCCCGCCCGAGAGCTCGGCGACCAGCTGCCCGGCCTGATCGGCGAGCGATGTGGCATCCAGAACCCGGTCGACATCCGTCGACGGCGCCCCGAGCACCCGGCGGAAGTAGTCGATGTTCTGGCGCACCGTGAGGTCGTCGTAGACGCTCGCGGCCTGGGTGACGTAGCCGACGCGGTGCCGCAGTGCGGCGCTTCCGCCCGGCAGGCCGAGCACGGTCACCGTGCCGGACTGGATGACCTGCACGCCGACGATCGCACGCATCAGCGTCGTCTTGCCGCAGCCGCTCGGACCGAGCAGGCCGACGACCTGGCCGCGCGGCACATCGAGGCGCAGGCCGTGCAGCACCGGGATTCGCCCCCTCCGCACACGCAGATCGTCGATGCGGATCGCAACAGCCGTGCTGTTCATCATGAGATGCATTATTCGCCACTTCCGGCCCCCGTGATAGTCCCGAAACGAGGCAAAACGGAGGGGTGGCACCGGGCGATGCAGGGAGTCGCCGCCATGCTGGCTTGGAGTCTGGTGAGAACGCCATGAATGCGCGAAGCTGCCACCTAGGATGGAGGAGCACCCAGGCTGTACCCGCCACACAATCACGCGTTCTACAAGGAGCATCTGCCATGGAATGGCTCATCCCGATTCTTATCGTCGTCGTCCTCGCTGCCATCATCGGCATCTACCTGTGGGCGACGTACAACGCGCTGGTGACGCTGAATGTGCGTGTCGATGAGGCCTGGAGCGACATCACGGTGCAGCTGAAGCGTCGTGCCGACCTGATCCCGAATCTGATCGAGACGGTCAAGGGCTACGCCGCCCACGAGAAGGGCGTCTTCGAGAGTGTGACGAAGGCCCGCGCCGAGAGCCTGTCCGTGCAGACCCCCGCCGATGCCTCCGTCGCCGAGAACCACATGCAGAGCGCCCTGAAGAGCATCTTCGCCGTCGCGGAGGCGTACCCGCAGCTGCAGGCCAGCCAGAACTACCTGCAGTTGCAGGGCGAGCTGGTCGACACCGAAGACAAGATCCAGGCCGCACGCCGCTTCTACAACGGTGGCGTGCGTGAACTGAACACGAAAATCCAGGTGTTCCCGAACAACGTCTTCGCCAACAAGCTCGGTTTCAACGGGCGTCAGTTCTTCGAGGTTGCGGATGCCGCAGCGATCGCCGAGCCGCCCCGCGTGCAGTTCTAGCCTGAACCGTTCTCACGCCCTCCGGCCCCACACTGACCAGGAACCATGTATAGCGCGATAGCCCGCAACAAGCGCAACACCGTCTTCATCATCATCTTCTTCCTGCTGATCATCGGCGCGCTTGGCTGGTTGGCAGGCTACATCTACGAGAGCCCGTCGATGGTTGTGACGACGCTCGTCGTCGCGACCCTCTACGCCGTGTTCCAGTACTTCATGGCCGGGCGCCAGGCCGTCGCGATGAGCGGCGGCGTCGAGATCACCTCGGTGACCGACCACCCGCGGCTGTGGCGCGTCGTCGAGAACCTCTCCATCACCACGGGGACGCCGATGCCGAAGATCTACGTGATCAGCGACCCGGCACCGAACGCCTTCGCGACGGGCCGTGACCCGGAGCACGCCATCGTCGCGGCGACGACGGGTCTGCTCGAGATCATGGACGACGCCGAGCTGGAGGGCGTCATGGCGCACGAGCTCGGTCACGTGCGCAACTACGACATCCGGGTGTCGATGATCGTCTTCGGACTCGTCGTCGCCGTCGGTTTCATCGCCGACATGTTCATGCGGATGGCGTTCTTCGGCCGGAACAACAACAACGGCAACCCGCTCGTGATGGTGTTCGGACTCGTCGCGATGCTCGTCGCGCCGCTCGTGGCCGGCATGGTGCAGATGGCGGTCTCCCGCCAGCGCGAGTACCTCGCAGATGCCACCGGCGCGCTCACGACCCGCCACCCGGAGGCGCTGGCGAGCGCGCTGCTGAAGCTCGAGGCCTACTCGCGCCCGATGCAGCGACAGAACTCCTCAATGGCGCACCTCTGGATCGCCGACCCGCTGAAGCCCGGCATCATGGACCGCCTGTTCAGCACCCACCCTCCGATCGCCGAGCGCGTCGAGCGGCTGCGCACCATGGGCGGCAGTTTCTAGGTTGCCGACGCTCGCTGCGCCTCGCAGCGTTGCACGGAGACAGTGCGGTTGCAACGACGGCTGCGGCCGAATCGTCCTTGCGAACGCGCTATGTCCTTTTTGGCGGATGCCGCTGCGCGGCTAGGCGCGGGCGAGCTCGGCGGCCAGCGGCCCGGCCAGCGTGCCCCAGTCGCTCACCGTGATGTCGTCCAGGCCCTGCCAGACTGCGGCCGAGCGCACCAGCGGGGCGACGCGTTCCGCGATCTCCTGGCCGACACCGGCCTCGTGCCAGGCCGACTGCACCCGCAGGACGCCGGCTTGACGGTCGTTCTTCAGGTCGATGCGGCCGACGACGCTGTCGTCGATGAGGATCGGCAGCGAGTAGTAGCCGAAGACGCGCTTCGGCGCCGGTGTGTAGATCTCGATGCGGTAGTGGAAGTCGAACAGCCGCTCCGCCCGCTTCCGGTCCCAGACGACCGGGTCGAAGGGGGAGAGCAGGGCGCCGGTGTTGATGCGCCGCGGCTTCTGGGCATCCCGGTGCAGCCAGGCCTGCTGCTTCCAGCCGGGCACGGTGACGGGTAACAGCACCCCCTCATCGGCGAGCGACTGCACCGCGGTGAGAGTGTCGGCGCGGCCCATCCGGAAGTAGTCGGCGAAGTCGCCGGCCGTGCCGATGCCGTGCGCCTCGGCCGCGTGCCGCACCAGCTGACGCTGCGCGTCGTCCCGCGGGATGTGGCTGTGGATGACGGCATCCGGCAGTACCTGCTCCGGCAGCGCGTAGCTGCGCTCGAAGCGGGTGCGGCCGGCCGAGACGAGCTCACCCCAGCGGAAGAGCACCTCGAGCCCGGTCTTCACGTCCGACCAGCCCCACCACGGGCCGGAACGCTTGTTGGCGTCGTGTTCGATGGCGCTGGCCGGCATCGGCCCCTTCTCGGCGAGCTCGGCCTTGAGCCAGTCGATCATCGAGCGGTTGCTGTGCGCCCAGGCGTCGAGGTCGGCCGCGTGCCTCTGACGGTACTCCTCCATACGCCAGCGCAGCAGCGGCCAGGTCTCCACGGGGATCACCGCGGCCTCGTGCGCCCAATACTCCACGTAGCGGCCGCGCCTGGCGAAGGTCAGCGCGTCGAGTGAGGCCTTGTCGTAGTGGCCGAGCCGCGCGAAGACGGGCAGGTAGTGCGAGCGTTCGAACACATTCACCGAGTCGAGCTGCAGCAGCCCGACCCGCTCGATCAGGGCGTTCAGCTGCCGGGCGCCGACGGTGGCCGGGTGCGGGCGGGCGAAGCCCTGGGCGGCCAGGGCAATGCGGCGGGCGGATGCCGCCGAGACTGTATCTACCATCGACATGACGATACCGCCGCGCACCGACACCCGCACTCAGCGGCGTCCCGACGTGAACCGCACACCGCGACTTCACCGCCCATTCACCCGCGCGGCGGCCGGCGGACACGCGTGTTCCCTACTGTCGCAGAGGCTCGTGAAGGTTCCAGACGTCTCGCACTGCAGGGGCGGCCGACACGGCCCAACGGAGGATACGTGTTTACCAAGCGCACTCTGGTCGCGGGCATCGCAACCGCTGCCGCACTGACCATGGCCCTCACCGCGTGTGCGGGCGAGAGCAGCACACCGGCCGCGGGCGGGACGGATGCCGGGGCGGCCACCAGCCTCGCCGACTTCGGCACGCTCGCAGACCTCGAGGCCGCCGCGAAGGCGGAGGGCGCACTCAACGTCATCGCCCTGCCGCGCGACTGGGCCAACTACGGCGCGGTGCTCGACGCCTTCAGCGCCAAATACCCCGAGATCACGATCACCGAGCAGTCGCCGGACGTCTCCAGCGCCGAGGAGATCCAGGCGGCCAAGACCAACGCCGGACTCGACACGGCCCCGGACGTCTTCGACCTCGGCCTCACCGTCGCCCTGCAGAACACCGATCAGTTCGCCCCGTACCAGGTCGCCACCTGGGACGACATCCCTGACGCGCTCAAGGAGGCCTCCGGACTGTTCGTCGGCGACTACGGCGGATACATGTCGATCGGCTACGACTCCTCGAAGTACGCGGCGCCCGCCGCCATCGATGATCTCCTCGGCGCCGACTACAAGGGCGCGGTCGCCATCAACGGTGACCCGACCCAGGCCGGAGCGGCCTTCGCCGCCGTCGGCCTCGCCACCGTGCAGAGCGGCGGAACGCTCGACGACTTCCAGCCCGGCATCGACTTCTTCAGCGAGCTGAACGCCGCGGGCAACATGCTCAAGCTCGACGTGACCACCGCAACCGTGGCATCCGGTGAGACCCCCGTCGTCTTCGACTGGGACTACCTCAACGCCGCGCACCAGGCCGACAACAAGAACTGGAAGGTGACGATCCTTCCCGGAACCGGTTACGCCGGCTACTACAACCAGGCGATCAACAGGGAGGCGCCGAACCCGGCCGCCGCCCGCCTGTGGCAGGAGTTCCTCTACAGCGACGAGGGCCAGAACCTCTGGCTCGCAGGCGGCGCCCGCCCGGTGCGCGCCGAGGCGATGGCCGAGGCCGGAACGATCGACGAGAAGCTCTTCGCCGCCCTGCCCGACGCGCCGGAGGACACCGTCGTGCCGAGCGAGGAGCAGAGCACGGCCGCCGGCGAGCTGCTCGGCGAGAAGTGGGCGGCAGCCGTCAACTGACGCGCTGGCACCCCATGGCACTACTCACATCGGCGCCCGTCGGGGCGGACCACAGCGGTCCGACCCGGCGGCGCGCCGCGCCCGCTCGGCCCGAGGCTCGAGCGCCACGGCGGCTTCGGCTCGACATTCTGGGCCTGATGCCGTTCGCGTCCTACGTGCTGCTCTTCCTGGCGGTGCCGACGCTGCTCGCTGTCGGAAGCGGCTTCGTCGGAGCGGACGGTGCCCTCACCCTCGACAACGTCGCGGCGCTGGCCGACCCCGTCATCATCGCCACCTTCGTCAACTCGATCGGACTCTCGCTGCTCACCGCGGTGATCGGGGCGATCGTCGGCGCCCTGCTCTGCTACGCGTTGCTCGCGTTCCACGCGGAGGGCGCCGTGCGCGCGACGGTCGCGGCCATCAGCGGGGTGCTCGCCCAGTTCGGCGGGGTGATGCTCGCCTTCGCCTTCATCGCGACGATCGGCCTGCAGGGCGTCGTCACGGTCTGGCTGCGCGACGTCTGGGGCATCGACATCTTCGCGAATGGCGCGTGGATCTATGGCCTCCCCGGGCTCGTGCTGCCCTACATCTACTTTCAGGTGCCGCTGATGGTCATCACCTTCCTGCCGGCCCTCACGGCGCTGAAAGCGCACTGGCTGGAGGCCACCCTGACGCTCGGCGGCACGCGCGGCGCCTTCTGGCGCCGGGTGGCGATGCCGGTGCTCGCGCCCTCCTTCCTGGCCAGCTTCCTGCTGCTCTTCGCCAACGGCTTCTCCTCGTATGCCACGGCGGCCGCGCTGGCCAGTCAGGGCTCCCAGATCGTGCCGCTGCAGATCCGCACGGCACTCACCAGCGAGACGCTGCTCGGCCGCGAGAACCTGGCTGGGGCGCTCGCGCTCGGCATGATCGTGGTGATGGCTCTCGTGATGTGGGGCTACGCCGTGGTGCAGGGCAAAGCCGCCCGGTGGCAGAAGTGAGTCTGCCGGTGCGGCAACGCGCCGCGACGCTCGCGCCCAGCCCGCTCGGTGGCCGCGTCATCCTTGCCGGTGTCGGGCTCATCTTCGCGATCCCGATCATCTCGATGCTCGAATTCACCCTGCGTGGCGCCGATGGCGGCCACAGCGCCGAGCACTGGCTCGCACTGTTCGACCCGCAGAACGCGAAGAGTTACGCGCCGATCTGGGTCGGTCTCGGCAATTCGCTGGTGCTCAGCATCGGCACGGTCGCGATCGTGCTCCTCCTGTTGGCGCCGACGATGGTGCTCATCGCCCTGCGCTTCCCGACGCTCCGCCGCCCGTTCGAGTTCCTCTGCCTGCTGCCGCTGTCGATCCCGGCGATCGTTCTCGTCGTCGGGCTCGCGCCGGTGTACCTCGTCATCGGGCGCACCATCGGCACCGGCATCTGGCCGCTCTCCCTGGCCTACGGCGTCACCGTGCTGCCCTATGCGTACCGGTCGATTCAGGCCAGCATCGACGCCGTCGACATCGGAACACTCGCGGAGGCCGCCCGCTCGCTCGGTGCCGGCTGGGGCACCGTGCTGCTGCGCGTGCTCGGGCCCAACCTCCGCACCGGCATCCTCGCGGCCTGCCTGCTCTCGGTGGCCGTCGTGCTCGGGGAGTTCACGATCGCCTCCCTGCTGAACCGGCAGAACCTGCAGACGGCGCTCGTCGTCGTCAACAAGCAAGACCCGTATGTGGCGGTGATCCTCTCCCTGCTGGCCCTCGCCTTCGCGTTCGTGCTCCTGCTCGTGATCGATCGCGGCGCGGTCGCCCGGCGCGGCATCCGCTCAAGAAAAGGACAACAATGACCCGCCAGCGAAGCAGCACCGTCGAATTCGTGGAGGTCGTGAAGGACTACGGCGCCCACCGGGTGCTGCACGGACTGAACCTCGACATCGGTGCGGGGGAGTTCGTCTCCCTGCTCGGTCCATCCGGCTGCGGTAAGACGACGGCGCTGCGTGTGCTGGCGGGGCTCGAGGATGCCAGCGGTGGCGCCGTTCTGATCAACGGCAGCGACGTCTCGCGGGTGCCGACGAACAAGCGCGACATCGGCATGGTGTTCCAGTCCTACTCCCTGTTCCCGCACCTGAGCGCGCTGAGCAACGTGATGTTCGGGCTCTCGATGCGGCGTGTGCCCGGCCGTGAGGCCGAGAGCCGGGCGCGGGAGATGCTCGAGCTCGTCGGCCTCGGCGCGCTGGCCGAGCGCTACCCGCACCAGCTCTCGGGCGGTCAGCAGCAGCGCGTCGCCCTGGCACGGGCGCTCGTGACGGAGCCGCGGGTGCTGCTGCTGGACGAACCGCTCTCTGCGCTGGACGCGAAGGTGCGGGAGCAGCTGCGCGAGGAGATCCGCCGGATCCAGTTGCGCCTCGGCATCACGACTGTCTTCGTCACGCACGATCAGGAGGAGGCGCTCGCCATCTCCGACCGCATCGCCGTGATGAACGCGGGCGACATTGAGCAGATCGGAACACCGGAGCAGCTCTACACGCGGCCGAGCACCGCGTTCGTCGCGGGCTTCGTCGGCCAGAGCAACCGGGTCCCGGGGCTCGCCGGGCACGGCTACGTCGAGGTATACGGGCGGGCTCTGCCACTTCTCGACGCCGGCGAGCACGACGGTGCCATCGAGGTCCTGCTGCGCCCAGAGGACATCCGCTTCGCCGCGGAGGGCGTCCCGGCCGAGGTGGTGTCGTCCAGCTTCCTGGGTTCGATCAGGCGCACCAGCGTGCGCCTGACGGACGGATCGGTGCTGAGCGTGGAGCACCCCGTGGCTCAGAATCCGCAGCCGGGGGAGCGGCTGTTCCTGGAGTGGTCGGGGCAGCCGGTCGCGAGGGCCTCTACTACCGCAACGGCATATACACGGCCATAGACTGGGCGAGTGACCGAGTCAACGGGTAAGCGCAGGGGTGGACGTTGGTTTCCGTGGCGTGCCGCGGAGCGGACAACGGCACCGAAGAGCACAACGGAGATCGCCGAGCGCCTCACGGAGAGTGAGGAACAGCTCGCGGCGTCGCTTCCGCGCGGCGTTCGGCTCGGGGCGGCCTGGGCGTGGCGCCTGCTGTTGATCGGCGCCCTCGTCGCCGTCGCCATCTTCCTCGTCGTGCAGTTGCGTCTGATCGTGATCCCCGTGCTCGTCGCGGTGCTGCTCTCGGCGTTGTTGGTTCCGCTCGTCTCGTTCCTGGTGAAGCACAAGTGGCCGCGTGGTCTCGCCATCGCCGTCGCGATGGTCGGCATGTTGGCCGTCGTCTCGGGGCTCCTCGTACTCGTGATCACCCAGATCGCGCGTAACTCGAGCAACCTCAGCGACCGCGCGGTCGAGTCCTTCGAATCGATCAAGGCGTCGCTGCTCGACTCCCCGCTGCAGCTCACCGAGACCCAGATCAACGAGTTCCTCGCGCAACTCGTCTCGGCGATCCAAGAGGACAGCCAGGTCTTCATCAGCGGCGCGCTGAGCTTCGGCTCCTCGCTCGGGCACTTCCTCGCCGGAATGTTGATCACCCTCTTCGCCACGCTGTTCATGCTGATCGACGGCAAGGGCATCTGGAGCTGGGTCGTGCGCATCTTCCCGCGCCGTGCCCGTGCGGCCGTCGACGGCGCGGGCAAGGCCGGCTGGACCACCCTCGGCAACTTCGTCAAGGTGCAGATCCTCGTCGCGTCGATCGACGCGGTCGGCATCGGCCTCGGCGCCGCCCTCCTGCACGTGCCCCTGGCGATCCCGATCGCGGTGCTCGTCTTCCTCGGCTCCTTCATCCCGATTGTCGGTGCCGTCGCGACCGGCGCGGTCGCCGTGGCGATTGCCCTGATCTACAACGGCTGGCCGATCGCCCTGGCCATGCTCGGCGTCGTGCTGCTGGTGCAGCAGATCGAGGGGCATGTGCTGCAGCCGCTCATCATGGGCACCGCCGTCAAGGTGCACCCGCTCGCCGTCGTGCTCGTCGTCGCCGCCGGCTCGATGCTGGCCGGCATCGCCGGCGCGCTCTTCGCTGTCCCCGTCGCCGCCGTGCTCAACGTCATGGTCCACTACATTTCCAGCGGGGTCTGGAAGCACACGCCGGCGCCGCCCCTGCCGCCGCAGGGCTCGCCGCTATGGAGCACCGTTCCCCAGGCACGACCCGGATACCGGAGGGATGCCGCGACCGCGCCGTCCCCGAGAAACCCCTGATCGACTCCGACACCGCGGAAACCGCCACAGCGGCATCCGTCATCGCCGCCCCTCGCTGGCCACCACCACAGGCCCGCCGCAGGCCAGGCACACTTTACTTCCGCATCGCACGTTAGAGAATCGACGCAATGACTGACACGCCAACCACCCCAACCCTGATCGGGCCGAAGCTGGCCGAGATGCGGGCCGCGCGAGCCACGGTCGCCGCCGTCGCGCAGATCACGCCGATCGAGACCTCACGCTTCCTCTCCGACATCATCGGCTCACCGGTGCTGCTCAAGTGCGAGAACCTGCAGCGCACGGGTTCGTACAAGATCCGCGGGGCGTTCAACCGCCTCTCGGCGTTGACCGCCGAGGAGCGCAGCCACGGCGTCGTCGCGGCATCCGCGGGCAACCACGCCCAGGGCGTGGCGCTGGGTGCACGGGAGCTCGGCATCGCGGCCACGATCTTCATGCCGACGAATGTGCCGCTGCCCAAGCTCGAGGCCACGCGTGACTACGGCGCCGACGTCGTGCTCTCCGGCGCGATCATCAGCGAGACCCTCGCAGCCGCCGCCGCATTCGCGGAGGAGACCGGCGCGATCTTCATCCCGCCGTTCGACCACCCCGACGTCGTCGCCGGGCAGGGCACGATCGCCCTCGAACTGCTCGAGCAGGTTCCGGACATCGACACCGTCATCGTGCCGATCGGCGGCGGCGGGCTCATCTCCGGCGTCGCAAGCGCCTTCAAGCAGCACGAGGCGGCCGGCGGACGGCCGGTGCGCGTCATCGGCGTCCAGGCCGAGAACGCGGCCTCCTACATCGCGTCACTCGATGCCGGTGCGCCGATCAACATCCCGGTGAAGCCCACGATCGCAGACGGCATCGCCGTGTACCGCCCGGGCGAGCTCAACTACGCCATGATCCGGGATGCCGTCGACGAGATCGTCACGGTGAGCGAGGACGACGCCGCCCGTGCGCTGCTCGTGCTGATGGAGCGCGCGAAGCTCGTCGTCGAGCCGGCCGGTGCCGTCTCGGTCGCGGCAATCCTCGCGGGCAAGGTCACGGGCACGGGCACGACGGTCGCGATCCTCTCCGGTGGCAACATCGACCCGCTCCTGATGCAGCGCGTGATCAGCCACGGCCTCGCGGCATCCGACCGCTACCTCACCATGCGCGTCATGCTGATGGACCGGCCGGGCGAGCTCGCGCGCGTCGCCGCGATCCTCGCGGCCGTGAAGGCCAACGTCATCGAGGTGCTGCACACCCAGCACGGCCCCGATCTGCAGATCACCGAGGTCGAGCTCGACATCACCGTGGAGACCCGCGGACCGATTCACGTCGAAGAGGTCATCGCGGCACTGCGTGCAGAGGGCTACGAACCCAAGCTCGACAAACGCCGCAACTAGCCAGAGCATGCCCGCACGGTTGCCCAATCACGAGCCCGGCCAGCCCGTCGGCATGCCCCTGCCCAGAGCCGTGCCGATCCGCCGCCTCGGCGACGAGACGATGCCCGAGTGCCTCGCACTCGCGGTCGACCGGGAGTGGCAACCGGATGGCCACAAATGGCAGCTGCTCTTTGACCACGGTGAGGTGTGGGGTGTGCGTGATGATGACGGCTCCCTCGTCGGCACGGCGACAGCGACCCGATTCGGCGATGTCGTCGCGATCGGCAATGTGCTCGTCGCGCGGCGGGTGGAGGGCAGGGGCATCGGGCGCCGGCTCATGGAGCACGTTCTCGCGCGGCACAACGGAGCCGTTGTCGTACTGAACGCCACGGTGTACGGGCGCCCGCTCTACGAGAAATTGGGCTTTCACGCGGTCGGAAGCACGCACACGCATCGCGGCCTCTTCGTTCCGGATCCCGGCGGGCCGGGCTTCACGACCCTCGACGCCGCGGAGCCGAGCACACGCCCGGCGACGCCGGCTGATCTCCCCGCCATCGCCCGGCTCGACGCCGCGGCGTACGGGGCGAACCGCGAGCCACTGCTGCGCCGCGTCGCGACGAGTTTCGCCGATGCCGTCGTCGTGAGCGAGTGCGGGGGCGCCGTGACGGGCTTCGGGGCGCGGTGGAGCAATGGCGGCCACTCACAGATCGGCCCGCTGCTGGCCGGCGGCGAGGCGGAAGCGGCGTCCGTCATCGCGGCCCTCGCGCAGGGGCTCGACGGCGAATTGCGGGTCGACCTCAACGATCGGGACGCCGCACTGCGAGAATGGGCGACCGCCCGCGGGCTCACCGAGACGGGTGCATCCGCCCTGATGGTGCACGGCGCGGACGCCTTTCCCGGCGCCCGTGCGAGCTGGTACTCCGGGCTGATGCAGGCGATCGGGTAGCGCGCGTCAGCCATCCGCCGGATCCGGTGGATGTGGCATCCGGCACATGCCGCGAACGGCATGCAGTGCCGGCCCGGCAATGCAGAACGGGCGGCCTCCCGAAGGATGCCGCCCGTCCTTATGTGCGTGGAGCCTACTGGCCTGCCCAGGTCTCGACGTTGCTGATGGAGACGCTGATCTGCTTGCCGTTCGGGGCGGTGTAGCTGCCGCTCTCGCCGATCCTCATGCCGAGGATCGCTTCGCCGAGCGGACTCTGCGGGCTGTAGACATCGAGCTCGCTGTCGCCGGCGATCTCGCGGTCGCCGATCAGGAAGACGGTCTCGTCGCCGGCGATCACGGCGGTGATGACGGTTCCGGTCTCGACGACGCCCTGGCTCTCGGGGGCGTGGCCGACCTCGGCGCGCTTGAGCAGATCCTTGAGCTGGCGGATCCGGGCCTCCTGCTTGCCCTGCTCGTCTTTGGCGGCGTGGTAGCCGCTGTTCTCCTTGAGGTCGCCCTCTTCGCGAGCGGATTCAATCTTGGAGGCGATCTCCACACGGCCGGTGGTCGAGAGAGCCTCGAGCTCGGCGCTGAGCCGGTCGAATGCCTCTTGTGTCAGCCAGGTGACGCTCGTGTCCTGTGCCATCGCTTCTCCTTGGATTGCGCGACGTGGACTGGGTCACACGATCGCCGTGGATACTGCTCGTGATAAAGCCGACGCCCCGACTGTCAGCCGGGGCGAAACCCCCATTTTAGGTGAGCCAGCAGCGGAAAATCAAGCCTGTGTTGGCGGGCAGCGACGTGCGCACGGTCTCCGTGAACGCCCGCGTGTAGCGATCGGATGCCGGGATATCGACGATCTTCCAGCCGACGACGATGAAGTCCTCGTTGAGCGCCTGCACGGCGCAGCTGGCCTGTTCACCGGCGGGCATCGAGACCTCGTAGTCCACCCGGACGGTCTGATCGTCGACGATGGTGTGCGCGACATCCCGGGCCTCGACCATCGGCTTGCTGCCGTCGAGGCCGGCCCAGACGACCCACGCCACCAGAACGACCGCGAAGACCGCCGCCGAGATGATCAGGATCAGCCGCTCGTTCCGGCCGCGCTTGCGCGTGCGGCCATAGCGCTGATCGAGATCGGTCGGCTGGGCGGGATCGGTGCTCATGCTGCGGGGGCTCCTGCTCGGCGTGGTGGTGTGCCGCTTCCCCTGCCGTGAGGGCGCAGAACGGCGCGGCGGGGGAAGCTGAGTGGCTTAAGCTTGTACGACAAGGCTATCCGGCAATCCTGAGGAGTTCCGCACGTGCACACGACCATTCTGGAGCTCGTGACGCGCTTCGCCCAGGCGAGCAACGACGCCGAGTTCGACCCGGACACGGTCACGCCCGGCATCTGGGGTTTCGTGGCCACGGCGCTCGTCGCCGTCGCGGTCGTCTTCCTCGGCTTCGACATGGTCCGCCGTATCCGCCGCACCAACTACAAGGCCGAGATCAACGAGAAGCTCCAGGCCGAGCTGGCCGCGCGCGACGCAGGGGAGCAGCCGGCAGCGACGGACGCCTCCGCGGACCCGGACGCCCCGGCATCCGGCCCCGACACGAAGCCCTAACCCCCGCAGCCTTCTCTGCAGTCCATGTGACCGCTCGCAGGCGTCAGCCTGCGTGGTAGGCGGGGTTGACCGCGATGATCAGCATCGCCGTCCAGTGGCAGAAGAACGCCAGAACCGTGCAGGCGTGGAAGATCTCGTGGAATCCGAACACACCGGGGATCGGGTTCGGCTTCTTCAGCGCGTAGACGACGGCGCCGCCGCTGTAGAGCAGCCCGCCGACGATGACGAGCACAACCATCGCAACGCTCACGGCGAGAAGGTCGGGGATGTACATCACGGCGGCCCAGCCGAGGGCCAGGTAAAAGAAGACGTAGAGCCAACGCGGCGCATTGATCCAGAACACGCGGAAGCCGATGCCGAGCAGCGCGACGCCCCAGACGATCGCCAGCAGCAGGAAGCCCTTCTCCGGCGGCAGCGCGAGCACGGCCATCGGCGTGTAGGTGTCCGCGATCAGCAGAAAGATGTTGGCGTGGTCGATGCGCTTCAGCAGCAGCTTCGTGCGCGGCTTCCAGTCGAAGCGGTGGTACAGCGCCGAGGTGCCGAAGAGCAGCATCGAGGTGAGCATGAACACCGCGCTCGACCATTTGGCGGCCGGGCCCTGCGCCGCGACGATCAGCACGATTCCGGCCACGATCGTCAGCGGAAAGGTGCCGGCGTGAAGCCAGCCACGCCACGTCGGCTTCACATCGACGGGACTGTCCACGGATGGATCGTGCAGTGTCATGCGCTCAGGATACGACACACATCCCCATCTGAAATGTGGGGGAGCGCAGGCAAGTGCACTAACGTGAATCTGTGCACGACCGCGATGAATCACTGGGCAGGGGCATTCTCTACCGCCTCTACCAAAACCGGCTGCGCCGGGGACTGACTGCGGAGACCCTTCCGCGCCACGTCGCCATGATCATCGACGGTAACCGCCGCTGGGCCAAGCAGCTCGGCTTCGACACCGCAGCCCATGGCCATCGCGCCGGGGCCGCCAAGATGCGCGAGTTCCTGGAATGGTGCGATGATCTGGGGATATCCACGGTCACGCTCTACCTGCTCTCCAGCGACAACCTCAGCAACCGTTCGGGGGAGGAACTCTCGGCGCTGATCGAGATCATCGCCGAACTCGCCGACGACCTCTCCCGCTACCGCGACTGGCGTGTGCAGCACGTCGGTTCCAGCGCCGGCCTGCCCGAGCCCCTGGTTGCCGCGCTGGATGCCGCCCAGGCCCGCACCGCGAGCAAGACGGGCCTGCACGTGAACCTCGCCGTCGGCTACGGCGGGCGCAAGGAGATCACCGACGCCATGCGCAGCATCGTCGCCGATCACCACGCCGGCGGTGGCAGCCTCGAGGACCTCGCGGAGCGGCTCACCCCCGACCTCATCGGCGAACACCTCTACACCGGCGGCCAGCCGGACCCCGACCTCGTGATCCGCACCTCAGGCGAGCAGCGCCTCAGCGACTTCATGCTCTGGCAGAGCGCGCACAGCGAGTTCTACTTCGTCGAGGCGCTCGGACCCGATCTGCGCAAGGTCGACTTCCTGCGCGCCCTCCGTGACTACGCCACGCGCAACCGCCGCTTCGGCGGCTGAACAGCACTCGATCCCGCGCCCCCGCGCAGATCCGAGAGGAACCCATGACCACCTGGCAGCAGTACGTATCCGGCTTCAGCGAGGAGCCCGGTTACCTCGACTACGGGCGGGTCGGGCCGATCTCGGCGACGGCAGCCGCAGAAACGCTCGGCTTCACCGACATCCTCAGCCGCGCCCGCTTCGGCAGCCTGCAGGCGATCGTCGACCAAGATCAGCGCCTGCGTGAGGCAGCCGGCACCCTGCTCGGCCGGCCCGCTGATCAGATCGTGTCGATCCCGAACACGACGACCGGACTGTTGCACGCCATGTTCGGCCTCACCGGCGATGTGCTGCTCTCTCCCGGCGAGTTCCCCAGCCTGCCGATCGCGGCCTCCCGCGCCCACGAGGCGTTGCACGTGACGCGCCCGCTCTGGCTCGAGACCGACCACGGCACGGTGACGCCGGGCCAGATCAAGGCACAGCTCGGCTCGAACACGGCCGCGGTGGCGGTCAGCCTCGTCGACTCGCGCACCGGCTACCTCGCCGACCTCGAAGGCATCCGCCAGGTCATCGGCGACCGTCTGCTCATCGTCGACGCCATCCAAGGCTTCGGCGTTGTGGATGCGCCCTACGAGCTCGCGGATGTCGTCGTCAGCGGCGGCCAGAAGTGGTGCCGCTCCGGCTGGGGCACCGGCGTCATGGCGCTCAGCGAGCGCGCGCTCGGGCGCCTCACGCCCGTCTTCTCCGGCTACACCGGCACAGAGGGCGACGAAGTCTGGGACCAGATCCCGACGCCGCCGCCCAGCACGGGCGCTCGTGCCTTCCGCACGTCCAACCCCGACGGCATCGCGCAGGCTCGCATGGCCGCCGCCCTCGAGGAGATCATCGACGTCGGCGTCTCCGAGATCCACTCTGCGATGGCCACGAACGTCAGCCGCCTGATCGACCTGGCCGACGAGTTCGCAATCCCGGTCGCCTCGTCACGGCACGAACGGGAGCGCGCGGGCATCATCGTGTTGCAGCCGCCGACCGAGCACCTCACCGTGCTCACCGCCTCGCTGTTCAACCACGGCGTCACGGCAACCTCACGCGAGGGGAGCGTGCGCCTCTGCGTGCACGCCGTGCTCGATGAGTCCACGGTCGACATGGTGCGTGGAGCCTTCACCTCCTACGCCAGCGCGGCGGCGTTCTAGCGCCGATCCCGCCGGGGCGTCGCAGCCGTCGCGGACGCCGTCAGCGGCATCCGCCCAGCTGATCTTGGTTTCACCTTGGTAAATCTTGCGCGCCGCAATGGCGTGTCGTTCGCTCTTTCGGCGCAACGGTCGTAGCGTCACTCTCATCAGGCATCGCGCCTGATCGAGACGGCCACATAAGTTCGACTCGGGACCACATGGCCGTATTCGCAAAACTGGGCAGGAATGCCGGGGCGGGAGTGGTTGTGACTTCAGTTCGTCAGAATTCAACGGAACAGCAGGGGCCGGGAGCAGCGGCCAGAGCGGGCGAAGGCCACTCAGATCAGCGCGAACAAGCCGAGCGTATCTATGTATTGGATACCTCGGTTTTGTTGTCTGACCCCTCGTCCATGTTCCGCTTCGCCGAGCACGCCGTCGTTCTGCCGGTGATCGTTGTCGCCGAGCTCGAGGCCAAACGGAACGACCCCGAGATCGGATTCTTCGCCAGGCAGGCGCTCCGCAACCTCGACCAGCTGCGCATCAAGCACGAACGGCTCGACTTCCCGATCCCCGTCGGCGACGGCGGAACGCTGCGCGTCGAACTCAACCATTCGAGCATGGGCATCCTGCCCAGCGGGCTCCAGCTGAACGACAACGACTCGCGCATCCTCGCCGTGGCGATGAACCTCGCCGCAGAGGGCCTCGCCGTGACGGTGGTCTCGAAAGACCTGCCGTTGCGTGTCAAGGCGGCATCCATCGGGCTCGCGGCCGAGGAGTACAAGCACGAACTCGCCGTCGACTCCGGCTGGACCGGGATGGACGAGATCACGCTGAGCGGCGAGCAGATGGCCGCGCTCTATGACAATGAGCGGATGTCGACGCGACTGGTCGGCGACATGCCGGTCAACACCGGGCTCGTCGTGCACTCCGAACGGGGCAGCGCGCTCGGCCGCGTCACCTCGCGCGGTGAGTTCAAGCTCGTCCGCGGCGACCGCGACGTGTTCGGCCTGCACGGCCGCTCGGCGGAGCAGCGTCTGGCAATCGACCTCCTGCTCGACCCGGAGATCGGGATCCTGTCGTTGGGAGGGCGAGCCGGGACGGGGAAGTCGGCGCTCGCACTCTGCGCCGGCCTCGAGGCGGTGCTCGAGCGGCAGCAGCACAAGAAGATCATGGTGTTCCGCCCGCTCTACGCCGTCGGCGGCCAGGAACTCGGCTACCTGCCGGGCGACGCGGCCGAGAAGATGAACCCGTGGGGGCAGGCGGTGTTCGACACCCTCGGCGCCCTCGTCTCCGACAACGTGCTCGAGGAGGTGCTGGACCGGGGCATCCTCGAGGTACTGCCGCTCACGCACATCCGAGGCCGCAGCCTGCATGACGCCTTCGTGATCGTGGACGAGGCGCAGTCGCTCGAGCGCAATGTGCTGCTGACCGTGCTCAGCCGCATCGGACAGAACTCTCGAGTCGTGCTCACCCACGATGTCGCCCAACGCGACAACCTCCGGGTCGGCCGCCACGACGGTGTCGCCAGCGTGATCGAAACGCTCAAGGGCCATGCGCTGTTCGCACACATGACCCTGACCCGATCGGAGCGCTCGGCGATCGCCGCCCTCGTCACCGAGATGCTGGAGGGCAACGAGTTGGCCTAGCAAACAGCCACTTCATCGACGGTGCGCGGCCTGTCGTTCGGGATCCCTGGACGACAGGCCGCGGCGTGTGATGGCCAGGGGATATGGTTCGGAGGGGGAATGGGGGTTGTGCCAATGAGTGATGCGACCGAACGGATGCTGCGACAGCTGCGCCTGGGCTTGGCGCTCGTGATCTGCGCACCCGTGGTCGTGGCGACGATCTGGATGTCGGGTCTCGTGTCCGTCGCCGCCGACAGCGACCTCGTGGCACTCGCGGTGGCTGTGCTCTCGGGTGCGACGGTGCTCGCGCTCGGCATCGGCCTCGTGCTGCTGATCGCGGCCGCCCGCACCGCCAACGCGCAGGCATTGCTCGGGGCGGTGCTCTCGGCACTGGGACTATTCCCGCTCTGCTGCGCACTGCTGCTGCCGCTGGCACTGCCGTCACTGGGCGGTCCCGGCCACGAGATCGCCACCTTCGGAGTGCCGGCGCTGCTCGTGCTGCTCGTCGTCGGTGCGCTGCTCGCGCTGATCGGATTCACCCGTGCGCTGTCCAACGTGCAGCTGCCGGCGCGGCGCGAACACGGGCCGACCACCTCCGCCCAGCGGGCACGCGCGGGTGTCACTGCATTCCTCTGCCTGCTGGTGCTGCTGGCGTTTGGCACCTACGAAACGCTCGTGCTCAGCCCGGAACAGATGGCGCCGGACTACACACTGGCCGAGATCTACGCGATGCTCACGCCAGCCGACCGCGGCTACGGCATTGCCATGGCGCTGATCTGGCTCGTGTTCTGGGTGCTGGCCGCGCTACTGTTTTTCACGCTCTGCCTGCTGCGCGGGCGTCTCGCGCCGCCACTGAACGTGTTGCTCACCCCGCGCCGGGTGCTCATCTACGCGCTGCTTCTCGGCAGCGTAATCCAGTTCTTTCAGGGTTGGTCGGGCTTGTCGCTCGGCATGAGCATCTCCGACACTGTGCCGCCGATGGTGGGCGGGCGCTCCTGGCAGGGGCAGCTGCTGACCGTTGCCGGGGCGGCGATGTTCGTGGCTGGCGTGCTGGTAGCGCTCGCGCCCGGCCGTGCTCGGCCCCTGGCACCCACGACATCCGCCGCCCCCGCCTCGCGATCCGCGTAGCCACCGCTTCCGTGCTCTGCGCCACTTCGTGCGGTTGGGCGCCACATCCGGTGGCGCGGAGCCGCATCAGGTGGTGCAGAGGCGCGCCCGACCAGGATGCCAGAGCAAGCCGCAACGCGAAACGCGCCGCCCACGAGATCGTGGACGGCGCGTCGGGTGCTGCGTGTGCAGAGTGACTAGCCGGGGGTCGTCATGCTCAGCAGGTCGAGCGAGGAGTCCAGCTGCTCGAGCGTGATCGCACCGCGCTCGACGTAGCCGAGCTCGATCACGGCCTCGCGCACGGTGACACCCTGCTTCACGGAGTACTTGGCGATCTTCGCCGCCTCCTCGTAGCCGATGATCTTGTTCAGCGGCGTCACGATCGACGGGGACATGCCGGCGAGGGCGGCGGCTCGCTCGAGGTTGGCCTCAAGGCCGTCGACGGTCTTGTCGGCGAGCACGCGGGCGGCGTTGCCGAGCAGTCGGATCGACTCGAGCAGCGCGGTGCCCATGACGGGGATCTGCACGTTGAGCTCGAAGGAACCCGATGCACCGCCCCAGGCGATGGCCGCGTCGTTGCCGATCACGCGCGAGCAGACCATGAGCACGGCCTCGGGGATGACGGGGTTGACCTTGCCGGGCATGATCGAGGAGCCCGGCTGCAGGTCGGGGATGTTCAGTTCGCCGAAACCGGTGTTCGGGCCTGAGCCCATCCATCGGATGTCGTTGCAGATCTTGGTGAGGCTGACGGCGATGGTGCGGAGGGCGCCGGATGCATCGACGAGGCCGTCGCGGTTGGCCTGGGCCTCGAAGTGGTCCTTCGCCTCCGTGATCGGCAGCTCGGTCTCGGCGGTGAGCAATTCGAGCACGAGCTGCGGGAAGCCGAGCGGCGTGTTGATGCCGGTGCCGACGGCGGTGCCGCCGAGCGGGACCTCTGCGACGCGGGGGAGGGCGGAGCGCACGCGCTCGATGCCGAGGCGCATCTGGCGCGCGTAGCCGCCGAACTCCTGGCCGAGGGTGACGGGGGTCGCGTCCATCAGGTGGGTGCGGCCGGCCTTGACGGCGGTCGCCCACAGCTCGGCCTTCGCCTCAAGGGAGACGGCGAGGTGATCGAGCGCCGGGATGAGCTCGTCGATGAGCGCGCCGGTGACGGCGATGTGCACCGAGGTGGGGAACACGTCGTTGGAAGACTGCGAGGCGTTCACGTGGTCGTTCGGGTGCACCGGGCTGCCGAGACGCGCGGTGGCCAGGCTCGCCAGCACCTCGTTCATGTTCATGTTCGAGGAGGTTCCGGAGCCGGTCTGGTAGACGTCGATCGGGAACTGCTCGTGGTGACCGCCCTCGATGACCTCGTCCGCTGCCGAGGCGATGGCGTCGGCGATGCCCTGGTCGAGGCGTCCGAGCTGCGCGTTGGCGAGTGCCGCCGACTTCTTGATGCGCGCCAGTGCGACGATCTGGGCCGACTCCAATGTCGACCCCGAGATCGGGAAGTTCTCAACGGCACGCTGCGTCTGTGCGCTGTAGAGCGCGTTCGCGGGAACGCGCACCTCGCCCATGGTGTCGTGTTCGATGCGGAATTCCGCGTCAGCTGAGTTGCTCACGGTTGCCCTTTCGGTGTGATGGTGTGAGGCGGTTATTGCCGCCGGTAATGGAGAAGATGTGGAGGCGTGAAGAGCGGATGCCGCTCAGACGACGCCGACGATCACGTCGGTCTCTGCGCGGCCCTCGAGGAGGCGGTAGTTGGCGCCGACGACGGCGAGGGTGCCGGCCGCGACGGCATCGCTGATCATCTCGGAGGAGGCGATCAGCTCGGCCACGGTGTCGCGGAGGTGTTCGCGCCCGACGAAGCCGGCGTCGACCTGTTTGGCGTTGGTGATCTCGCGGTTGCCGGTGACGCGCTGCACCGCGGGAACGATCTTCTGCACGAGGCCGTCGATGTAGTGCGGCAGCGGTGCGGCATCCGGAAGACGGGACTCGATCGCCGCCTGCACAGCGCCGCAGGAGTCATGGCCGAGCACGACAATGAGCGGAACGTGCAGCACTCCGACGGCGTACTCGAGGGATCCGATGATGGAATCGCCGATCACCTGGCCGGCGTTGCGCACAACGAAAAGGTCGCCGAGGCCGACGTCGAAGATGATCTCGGCGGCGAGGCGGGAGTCGGCGCAACCGAAGAGCGCAGCGCGGGGGCCCTGAGCCTTCGCCAGGGAGCGTCGGCTGGCGACATCCTGGTGCGGGTGCAGGGGGGCGCCGGCGACGAAGCGCTCGTTGCCCGCGCGCATCTCTGCCCACGCCTCGGCGGGGGTCAGGTTTGGAGAGGTTGCGTGCGTGGCGGTTGTGCTGGCAACGGTCATCGAGCGTCCTCCTGTGCGGCCCGCACATCGGGGGCCAGTTCTTGGGCAATGGTGTCGAACACCTCGGGCGAGGGCTCGCCGAGCATCACGATGGTGCTCGGACCGGCCTCGGTGACGAGGGCGTAGTGGAAAAGCCCGCGGTCCTCGACGGGCTTCGGGTTCGAGTAGACATCCCACTCGATGCCGTCCACCGTGACGGTGGACACGGGATCGGTGCCGTCGACCAGGCCGGAGAGCCAGCTGGCGTCCGCGTCGATGGCCTGGTGGATGCCGACGTACTGCTTCTCGGGGCTGATCAGTCCGACGTACCAGCTGGTGATGCCGGCCTTATTGGTGCTGAGCGTCGCCGAATTCGAGGTCCACCCGAGGGGGAGTTCCGGATCGACGAGCGTCACATCGACGGAGGGCTGCACCGCGGCGGCGGCGGCCGACCAGTCGATGTCCCGTTCGATCGGCTTGTCGCTGCGCGGCACGATCAGCACGATCACGACGACAACGGCGAGGGTCGCGAGCAGCGACAGCACGAGGTTGTTGATCGTCTGCTTCGCGCGGTGCTTGCGAGAATTCTCGGCCTTGCGCGCCGCGGTCTCCTCCGGAGTCTCCGGGCGACCGAGCTCGGCGACGACGCGGGGCGCCTTGCCCGGCTGCTTCATGGTCGGCACGCTCATTCGGCGGATGCCGCGGCTTCTGCCCCGGCCCTGGCCGCCTCGAGGCGCGCCTTGGCCCCGATCAACCACTCTTCGCAGCGACGCGCCAACGCTTCACCGCGCTCCCAGAGGGCGAGGGACTGTTCCAGCGTCGAGGAACCCTGTTCGAGTTCGCTGACGACACGGATCAGTTCATCGCGCGCCTGCTCATAGCTCAGTTCTGCGAGGTCATCGTTCACGGGCATGTCTCGATTCTACGCGGCAACACTGTGCTCACCGTCCGCGGCCGCAGAGCGCTCAGCGGCGCTCCGTCTGGCCCGTCGACCGCGCCGTCACGGCGCCGCTCGAGAGGGTGAGGCGCAGCTCTGTGCCCTCGGGTGCCTGTGCCGCTTCCCGCAGCACTCCGCCGTCCGGCAGCTGCACGATCGCATAGCCGCGGTCGAGGGTTGCCTGCGGCGAGAGCGCACGCAACTGGGAGCGCAACTCAGCGGTCTGGTCGCCTGCCCGTTCGAGGCGGCGTTCGACCAGCTCGACGCCGCGCGCGACGAAGCGCGTCAGGTCCTGAGCGCGGGAGTCGAAGATCCACGCCGTGTCCGCGAGCACGGGCCGGCTGCGCAGTTGCGAGAGCCGGTCGATCTCGGCCGCGAGGATACCGGTGAGGCGGGTTCCGATGCGGGCACGGGCCTGCTGCACCCTGGCCAGCTCCTCTGCGACATCCGGCACGACGCGCTTGGCGGCATCGGTCGGCGTCGACGCCCGGAGGTCCGCGACCTCATCGAGCAGGGGGCGGTCGGCCTCGTGCCCGATTGCGCTGACGATCGGGGTCCGCGCCGCTGCGGCGGCGCGCACGACGCGCTCGTCGCTGAAGCCGAGCAGGTTCTGGAAGTCACCGCCGCCGCGCGCGACGATGATCACGTCGACCTCTGGGTCGGCGTCGAGTCTCTCGATCGCGGCCGCGACCTCGCCCACCGAACGGTCGCCCTGCACCGCAGCGTGCACGACGCGGAAGTTCACGGCCGGCCAGCGCAGCTGGGCATTGCGGATGACGTCTTTCTCGGCATCCGAATCTTTGCCCGTGATCAGGCCGATGCAGTGTGGCAGGAACGGCAGCGGCCGCTTGCGCGAGACGTCGAAGAGGCCCTCGGCGGCGAGCTGCTTGCGGAGGCGTTCGAGGCGCTCCAGCAGATCGCCGAGGCCGACGTGGCGCAGCTCGAACACCTGCATGGTGAGCGTTCCGCCCTTGACCCAGTAATTCGGCTTGACGAGGGCGATCACGCGGTCGCCCTGCTTGAAGTCGGCGTCGAGCTTGGCGCGCACCGACGACCAGACGTTGAAGCTGACAGTCGCGTCTTCGTTCAGGTCCTTGAGCTTGCCGTAGACATTGCCGCCGGAGACGCCCCACTGCGTGATCTCGCCCTCGACCCACGCCGTGCCGAGCCGCTCGATGTACCCGCGGATCTTCTGCGAGAGCACGGCGACCGGCCACGGGGCATCGAGGGTGGGTGTTGCATCGCTCACGCGCGGATCCTCCAGAAACCTCGACGGCGCGCACCACCGGGGTGCGGCGCTTCTTCACAGGCTCCCAGCCTAGACTTGGGCTGTGACGATTAAGACGGATGCCCCCACCATCGGCCTCGGGATGCCCCGCATTCCCAGCCGCCGCGGGCACTTGAAAAACAATCCTGTGTCCGGTGAGAAGAAGGTCCTGCTCGCCGCCCCGCGCGGGTACTGTGCCGGCGTTGACCGGGCCGTGATTGCCGTCGAGAAGGCGCTCGAGCACTACGGGGCCCCCGTCTACGTGCGCAAGCAGATCGTGCACAACATCCACGTCGTGACCGAACTCGAGGCGCTCGGCGCCATCTTCGTCGAAGAGGTCGACGAGGTCCCGAGGGGATCACACCTCGTCTTCAGCGCGCACGGCGTCTCGCCGGCCGTCGTCAACGCCGCCGCCGACCGCGGCCTGCAGGCCATCGACGCGACCTGCCCGCTGGTCACCAAGGTGCACCGCGAGGCCGTGCGCTTCGCCCGAGACGACTTCGAGATCTTGTTGATCGGGCACGAAGGGCATGAGGAGGTCGAGGGCACGGCAGGCGAGGCGCCTGACCACGTGACGATCGTGAACAGCCCGGACGATGTCGAGAACATCGAGGTCAAGGATCCCGACAAGGTCGTCTGGCTCTCGCAGACCACGCTCAGCGTCGACGAGACCATGGAGACGGTCCGCCGACTCCGGGAGAAGTTCCCCAAGCTGCAGGACCCGCCCAGCGACGACATCTGCTACGCCACGCAGAACCGCCAGGTGGCCATCAAGAAGGTCGCCCGCGACGCGGAACTCGTGATCGTCGTCGGCTCGGCCAACAGCTCCAACAGTGTGCGCCTGGTTGAGGTCGCACTCGAGTACGGTGCCTCGGCCGCCTACCGTGTCGACTACGCCAGCGAGGTCAAGCAGGAATGGCTCGACGGTGTCGCAACGGTCGGCGTCACCAGCGGCGCCTCCGTGCCGGACGAACTCGTGCAGGAACTGCTGCGTGATCTGGCGGATGCCGGCTACGGCACGGTGCAGGAAGTCAAGACGGCGGAGGAAGACCTGATCTTCAGCCTGCCGAAGGAGCTCCGCACGGGGCGCTCGGGCAAGCAGGACCCGCGGGCGCTCGGCGGGCGCAACACCCCCGCAGTCGACTCTGACTGCAACACCAAGTAACCCGACCCGCTAGTTCGGCTCGTGCCAGCCGTCCCCGTGTGACCAGCTGACGGCGGTGGGGCGGATCTCGATCGTGCCCCACTGCGCGGCCGGGCATTTCTCCGCCCAGCCGAGTGCGGCAGCCGGGTCGTGTGCGTCGATCACGAAGAAGCCGCCCAGTTTCTCGGGATCATCGCTGAGCACGCCGACCAGGTCTTCGCGCTGCCCGCTGCGCACCCGGTAGATCGCCGACTCGGATGACGGTTGCAGCACCTCGGCCGCAATCAGGATTCCGGCGTCATCCAGTTCTCTGCCGTAGCGGTCGAAGGCATCGCGCCATGGCGCCATGTCTTCCTCGCTGAGACCGGTGTCGCCTTGTTCCGCGTAGTACATCAACAGCGTGAATCGCATGGGGATCGCCTCCGTGCCCCCGATTGTGCCACCCGCATGAGTCGAATGCCAGCGCTCGGAGGTTCGAACGCCGAACTCGGAGAAACGGCCCCCTCCCGAGCGGGGAGGGGGCCGTTTCCACAGCGTCGACGCGCTGCCAGGTCAGACGGCGCCCGGAAGCTGCATGAGCAGTGGGTCGCTGGCCGCCACCATCGAGACGACGACGAACAGCAGGATGACCGACAGCACGCCGCCGGCCAGCGGCACCCAGAAGGCACGTCGGGCGTGCTGCATCCGAAGCACCGCCCAGATGGCCGTGGCCACCCAGAGCACCCCCTGCACGACATTGCCGATCAGGATGGTGCGCATGTCGGATTCGCTGGCGACATAGTCGGCCAGCCCCTGCTGGGTGTGCAGCAGCTGCAGCGCCTCGGGGATGGACGACAGCGTATTGATCGCCATCCACAGGCCGAAAAGGCCGAAGATCAGCAGTGCGATCGTGATGCGTCGGTCCGTGCGCAGTGCCTCAGCCGGTGTGCGGGGCGCGGTCGGTGCGGCGAGCCCGGCCGACGGAGGGCCGGTGGGCGCCGGGTTCCAAGGCGCAGCCGATGCGGCCGGCGGTGCCGCGGCGGGTGCCGCCGGTTCGCTGGGGGCCGGAGGCGCTGGCGGCTTCCATTCCCAGCCCTCTGGCGCGAGTTCGCCATAGCGAGGACGAGGCCGCTCGTCGGCCCTCGAAGTCTCTGGCTTCGATCCTTCAGGGCTGGCGGCGGCCTCGTTCTCAGTCATGACGATTCGACTAGCTGTTCGAGTGACCGTAGGAGCCGAGCTGCTTCGTCGACTCGAGGACGCGGGCGGCCATGGCGGTCTCGGCGACCTTGCCCCAGGCGCGGGGGTCGTAGAGCTTCTTGTTTCCGACCTCACCGTCGACCTTGAGCACGCCGTCGTAGTTCTTCAGCATGTAGTCGGCGATTGCACGGGTGTAGGCGTACTGGGTGTCGGTGTCGATGTTCATCTTGATGACACCGTTGGCGACGGCCTCGGCGATCTCGGCATCGGTCGAGCCCGATCCACCGTGGAAGACGAGGTCGAGGGGCAGCGCGCCGGTGCCGTACTTGGCCTGGATGCCGTCCTGGATCTCCTTGAGCAGGGCGGGGCGCAGCTGCACGTTGCCCGGCTTGTACACGCCGTGCACGTTGCCGAAGGTGAGAGCCGACATGTAGCGGCCGTTCTCGCCGAGGCCGAGGGCCTCGACCGTCGCGATGGCGTCGTCGAGGGTCGTGTACAGGCTGTCGTTGATGTCGTGGCTGACACCGTCTTCTTCGCCGCCGACGACGCCGATCTCGACCTCGAGGATCGCGTTGATGGCCTTGAGGCGGGGGAGGATCTGCTGGGCGATCTCGAGGTTCTCGGTCAGCGGCACGGCCGAGCCGTCCCACATGTGGGACTGGAAGATCGGGTTGCCACCGGCTGCGACGGCCTCTTCGGATGCGGCGATCAGCGGCATCACGAAGTCATCGAGGGCGTTCTTCGGGCAGTGGTCGGTGTGCAGAGCAACCGTGATGGGGTAGTTGTCGGCAACGGCGTGCACGAACTTGGCCATGGCCAGGGCGCCAGCGGCGCGGTTCTTCACGGTGTGGCCGGCGAAGTAGTCTGCACCGCCGGTGGTGACCTGGATGATGCCGTCGGAGCCGGCCTCGGTGAGTCCCTGCAGCACGGAGTTGATCGTCTGCGAGGAGGAGACGTTGAAGGCCGGGTAGGCGAAGCCCTTGTCCTTGGCCTTGTCCAGCATTGCGGCGTACTGCTCGGGGGTTGCGATGGGCATGGAAGCTCCTTGGCGTTGATCTTGGGTGTGAGGAAAGTCTATCCAGCCGAGGGCCCTCTGCACATTTGCTCAGCGCCGAGCGTGGCCGCCGCACGAAGGTGCAGCGGTTTCTTGCCTGATCCGTTAAGGAATGCGATTCTTTCGCGATATTTCGGCGAGTTTCTTGCGACGGGCGCGGGCACGCTGCCTACGCTGAAATTGGCGGCCCGTTCAGGCCGCTGTAAGCGCGCAGGACTGCGCCGACGGCCATTCAACCCGCGTCCGGGAGGACCCACCATGATGAGCACCGACACCTCCAGCCTTTACCGCCACCCCGACCGCAACTTCGCGATGGAGCTGGTGCGGGCAACGGAGGCGGCCGCGATCCGCGCCGTGCCGTGGATCGGGCGGGGCGACAAGCTCGGCGCCGATGGGGCGGCGGTCGACGCGATGCGCGCGTTCCTCGGAACGGTCAGCTTCGACGGCGTCGTCGTCATCGGCGAGGGCGAGAAGGATGCCGCCCCCATGCTCTACAACGGGGAACGCGTCGGCAACGGCCGCGGCCCGGCCTGCGACATCGCGGTCGACCCCATCGACGGCACGAGCCTCACCGCCGCCGGTCGGCAGAATGCGCTCTCCGTGATCGCCGTCTCGGACCGCGGCACCATGCTCGACGCCTCGAGCGTGTTCTACATGGACAAGATCGTGACGGGCCCGGAGGGAATCGGTGTCATCGACATCCGCCGCCCCATCGCCGACAATATCCACGCCCTGGCCAAGGCCAAGAACATTGACGTCGGCGACATGCGGGTCGCCGTGCTCGACCGCCCGCGGCACGAACAGCTCATCGCCGAGATCCGCGAGGCCGGAGCCGGCACCCGGTTGATGAGCGACGGCGATGTCGCTGGCGGCATCAACGCCGCCCGCTACGACTCCCGCATCGACATGTGCGTGGGCATCGGCGGCAGTCCTGAGGGCATCACAACCGCCTGCGCGATCAAGGCGATCGGCGGATTCATGCAGACCCGCATGGCGCCGAAGGATGCCGCAGAGCGCGCCCGCGGCGAGGCGGCCGGCCTCGACTGCGACCGCATCTACGAGGTCGACGACCTGGTGCAGGGCGGCAACACCTTCTTCGTCGCCACGGGCGTGACCGACGGCGGGCTGCTCGCCGGGCCGCGCAAGATCGGCCGCACGCACATCCGCACCGAGAGCATCATCCTGCGCGCGAAGTCGGGCACGATCCGCCGCGTGACCGCCGACCACCTCGTTTCGAAGTGGCAGTAACCCGCACCGTCTGAGTGGCGCCCGCTGGTTGAGCTTGTCGAAACCTGGATTTCGACAAGCGCAATCGGCGGGCGCTCGTTGCTCAATCGGCGGGAGTGGCCAACCGGCGGCAGTGGGCTGCTCGACCGGCGGACCGGACTCCGCCCGCTACGCCGCGACCAGCTCGAGGCCGTGCGCCGCGGCGACGGCCGCGTTCACGACCTGGCCGCCCCGCACGTTGACACCGAGCGCGAGGGCGGGGTCGGAAGCGACCGCGCCCTCCCAGCCGCGGTCGGCGATGGCGACGGCGTAGGGGAGCGTCACATTGGTCAGCGCGATCGTCGAGGTCTGCGGCACGGCACCGGGCATGTTCGCGACGCAGTAGTACGTGGAGTTGTGCACGCGGAAGACCGGCTCGTCGTGCGTCGTCGGGCGCGAGCCCTCGAAGCAGCCGCCCTGGTCGATGGCGATGTCGACGAGCACCGAGCCGGGCTTCATCGACGCGACCATCGCGTCGGTCACGAGCTTGGGTGCTGCGGCCCCCGGGACGAGCACGGAGCCGATCACGAGGTCGGCCTCGGCCAGCAGTGCGGCGATCTCGAACGCGCTCGAGCGACGGGTGTCGACGCGCCCGCCGAAGTGGGCGTCGAGCTGGCGGAGCCGGGGCACCGAGATGTCGACGACGGTCACGTGCGCCTGGAGGCCGACGGCCATGGCGGCAGCGTGCTCACCGGCGACGCCGCCGCCGATCACGACGACATTGCCGCGCGGAGTTCCCGGCACGCCGCCGAGCAGAAGTCCGCGTCCGCCAGCGGGGCGGAGCAGCTCCTGTGCGCCGGCCTGCACCGAGAGGCGCCCGGCGATCTCACTCATCGGGGAGAGCAGCGGCAGGGAGCGGTCGGGCAGCTGCACGGTCTCGTAGGCGATGGCGGTGGCGCCGGATGCGATGAGCGCCTCGGTGAGTGGCCGGTCGGCCGCGAGGTGCAGATAGGTGAACAAGACCTGCCCGTCTCTGATCAGCGGGTACTCGCTCGCGACGGGCTCCTTGACCTTCAGGATGAGCTCGGCTGCGGCCCAGACATCGCTCGCGGCCTGGACGATCTCGGCGCCGGCGATGGAGTACTCCTCGTCGCTGAACGACGAGCCGGCCCCAGCCCCGCTCTGCACGAGCACGCGGTGCCCGCGGCTGACGAGTTCATTCACCCCGGAGGGCGTCGCCGCGACCCGGAATTCGTTGTTCTTGATTTCAGTGGGAACTCCGACGAGCATCCGTGTCTCCTTCGACGTGCTGCGGTTGGGGGAAAGTGCGTTGACTATTTGCCCACGGATGCGAGCTGCGCACAAGAAATCCGTATTATCGAACAGGAATCAGCGTTCTGCTGTGCAAAAATTCGGTAGGAGGTGCCGAGATGGCCCGTGTGCAGAATGATTCCCCCGAGTTCGTCACGCTCGATGACACCGATCGCTTGCTCATCGCCGCGCTGCGCGAGAACAGCCGCGTCCCCAACAACCGCTTGGCCGAGATCGCCGGGATCTCGCCGTCGACGTGCCTGCAGCGCGTGCGCGCGCTGGTCGACACCGGCGTCCTCCGGCGCTTCACCGTGGACGTCGACGCGGACGCGCTCGGCTTCGGGATGCAGGCCCTGGTCTCGGTGCGCATCCGCCCCGGGGCCCGGGACCGGCTGGACACGTTCGCCGAGCAGCTGCGGGAGCTGCCGCAGGTGGCGCAGTACTTCTATCTCGCCGGCGCGGAGGACTTCGTCATCCACTTCCGCGGGCGCAACACCCAGGACCTCCGCGACTTCGTGACCGACCACCTCTCGACCCAGCCGATCGTCGCGTCGACGAACACGAGCGTGATCTTCGATCACGAGTACGGGCCGCTGCGCGGCTGACGGGGCGAACCCCGCACGGTGAGGAAACCCAGCTGGTTGAGCCTGTCGAAACCCCGGTGGTTGAGCCTGTCGAAACCTCGTTGGTTGAGCCTGTCGAAACCTGTTTTCGACAAGCTCAACCAGCGTTAGGAAGCGGCGTCGCCTAGCTGGCGTGTTCCTCGCGTTCGACGGCGGATGCCGGCAGCTCCAGCTCCACGGCGGTGAGCTTGCGCGGCACCTCGTGGATCGGCGCCGGCTCGATCAGCAGGTCGAGCTTCGTCTCGTCGATGCCGGGGAACTGCCTCGCCGTCACGAGCACGCGCGTCTCGAGGGAGTTCGCGAACTTGTTGTAGCTGTCGACGGTGCGTTCGATCGCCTTGCGCAGGCCGTCGGCGTGCGTGCTGAGAGTGCCGAGCCGAGCGTAGAGCGCCTTGCCGAGCTCGAACAGCTTCTTGGCGTCATCCGTCAGCGCCTGCTCCTGCCAGGTGTAGGCGACCGTCTTCAGCACAGCCCAGAGGTTCACGGGGGAGGCGAGCGCGACCCGCTTGCCGAAGGAGTACTCGAGGATCGCCGGGTCGGCCTCGAGAGCGGAGGAGAGCAGCGACTCGCTGGGGATGAAGGCGACGACGAACTCGGGGCTGGCGTCCAGCCCCTCCCAGTAGGTCTTCTTCGCGAGGGCGTCGATGTGCCCACGCACGGCCTTGACGTGCCGGTCCACGAGCGCCTTGCGTCGAGCGCCCTCCTCGCCGCTCGCCGTGATGGGGATCTGACTCGCCTCGATGTAGTGCTCGAGCGGCACCTTCGCGTCGACGGCGATGGACTTGCCGCCGGGCAGGCGGATCACCATGTCGGGGCGGCCCGCTCCGGCATCCGTCGTGATCGACTGCTGGGTGTCGAAGTCGACGTACTGGGCGAGGCCAGCTGCCTCGACGACGCGGCGCAGCTGGGTCTCGCCCCAGACGCCGCGGGTGCTGTTGGAGCGCAGCGCGCTGGCCAGCGACTCGGTGGCGCCGCGCAGCTGCTCGTCGGAGAGCTGGGCCTGCTTGAGCTGCTCGGAGAGCGAGCCGAACTGCTCGCTGCGCTGCTTCTCGAGCTCGGCCACGGTGCTCTGCATGGTCGTGAGAGTCTCGCGCACCGGCCCGAGCGCCTGCAGCACCGCGCTCTCGCGCTTCTCCCGCTCGGATTGCTCGATCCGGTCGGCCCTGTGCCGTTCGGCCAGCTCGGAGAACTGCAGCTTCTGGGCCTCGATCTGGGCGAGCAGGCTGTCGACGGTGGCGTCCGCCGCAGCCAGCTCGGCTCGAAACTCGGCATGGGCGGATGCCGCGCTCGCCCGGGTCTCGGCCAGCTGCAGCGCGTGCTGCGCGGCCAGCACCTCGGGCGACGCGATGGCCACGCCGTCGCCTGCTCCGGCCGTGCGGCGCGCGAAGAGCCAGGTGCCGATCACGCCGAGGGCGGCGCCGAGCAACAGACCGAGCACGAGCATCAGAAGTGGTTCCATGCTGCAAGTGAATCAGCTGCCACCGACACCGACGGTTGCCGCACCGGAGAGTCGGGTCGCGGGTGGGACGAGCGTTACTGCAACGCCATCGGGCCGTGCGTGCTCGCGTGCTCTGCGACGGCGACGGGTCCGATCACGCCGACCTTCACCCGGGTGATGTGGGCGAGGCGCTCGAGGTCTTCCGCCTCGTGCCTGGCGGCGGCGTGCACGATGATCGCGGCGCACGCCTCGGCGTCGGCGAGGGCGTCGTGGTGGCGGAAGTCCTCGAATCCAGCGGCCATCGCCGCGACGGGCAGGCGGTAGGAATCGAGGTGGTAGGTGCGCCGGGCCACCTGCAGGCTGCAGACGTAGCGGAGGTCGGGCACCACGAGCCCGCTGGCGGTGGTGGCGGCCTTGATGACGCCGAGGTCGAAGCCGGCGTTGTGGGCGACCAGGTGGTCGCCGTCGACGAAGTCGAGCAGATCGGGCAGTTGTTCCGCCCAATCGGCGGCGTTCGCGACATCCGCCGCGACGATGCCGTGGATGCGTGTGTTCCACGACACGAACTCGTCGTGCGGGGGTGCGGGCTTGATGAACCAGTTCGCCTCGTCGACGACGCGACCGTCGCGCACCTTGACCAGGCCGACCGAGCAGGCCGATGCGCTGGAGGAGTTGGCGGTCTCGAAGTCGATCGCAGTGAAGTTCAATGGCACATTTCCATGGTCTCACGCCGCGGTGACAGTGGGCCGCGAACGCACCGGAGCGCCATAAGCTGGCACGGTGAAGCACGCCAAGGTCTACCTCTTCCTCGTGCTCGCCAACCTCTTCTGGGCCGGCAACTTCGTCTTCGGCGCCCTGGTCGTCACGCAGATCTCGCCGGTGTCGCTCACGTTCAGCCGCTGGCTCTGCGCGTCGTTCCTGCTCGTGCCGCTGGCCTGGCTGATCGAGCGCGTCTCGTGGCGGCGGGCTCTCGCCGAATGGCGACTGCACGCGGTGCAGTCCGCGCTCGGCCTGGTCGGATTCACCCTGTTCATCTACTGGGCGCTGGGCTTCACGACCCCGATCAGCGCTGCCGTGATCAGCGCGACGAATCCGGCCGTGATCGCCCTGGCCGCCGCACTGTTCCTCGGAGACCGCCTGTCGGGCAGTCGCATCCTGGGGCTCGTGCTCTCATTCGCCGGCGTGCTCGTCGTGCTGAGCGGCGGCAGCCTCGCGCGGATCCTCGAGAGCGGCTTCAATCCCGGCGATCTGCTGGTCGTCGCCGCCATTCTGGTCTGGACCGCGTACTCGCTCATCGGCCGGCGTGTGACGACGCCGCCCGTCACCGCCACCGCCGTGCAGGCGGTGTTCGCGATCGTGCTGATGCTGCCGTTCGTGCTGGCGTTCGGGCTGCAGCTGCCGACGGATGCCGCCGGCTTCACCGGTCTGGCCTACATCATCCTGTTCCCCTCCGTCGCGTCGTACGCGCTCTGGAACATCGGGGCCGGGCGCATCGGGCCGGCACGCGCCGGGATCTTCCTCAACCTGTTGCCGGTGTTCACCGTGCTCATCTCGGTGCTGCTCGGCGCCGAACTGAGCCCTGCACACATCATCGGAGGCGCGCTCGTGCTCGCCGGCGTCTACCTGACGAGCAGGCGGAGGCCTCCGCCGACGGAGTCACCGACGCCCGCCGTCGCGCAGGCGACTCCCTAGTCGCGGGCGGGCGGATTGTCGAGCGCGGCGGCCTGGCCGAGGTAGTCCCGAATGGCGTCGTCCTGCAAGTCATCCGCCGAGGTGAGCTTCAGGTGCCGGGTGTTGAACCCCGTTCCTTCCAGCAACCAGTGCTCGTCGGTGAAGGAGGCGCCGCGCTCGAACAGGACGGTCAGATGAGTGGGGGTCGCGCTGACGGTCGCGAGGATCCGGTGACCCTGCCAGGCGGGGGAGCCGCCGCTGATCACCTCGTGCGCGGTCGGGACAGTCTCCTCGACGATCCGCCGCAGCGTCTCGAAGATCTCCCGCTGCTCGGGTGTGAGCCGGGCCTCGGCGAAGACATCGACGTCTTTGTTGCGCATGGTTGCCTCTCCTGCTTCCGCTGGCGCGGGTTGTGTGAGGTTACTGCGCGGCATCCGCGGGCGTCAATCATTCCCGCAGGGAAGTGCGGCGGCAAAAGGTAGACTGTCCCACCGTGGCTCTTACAATTGGAATCGTTGGTCTGCCCAACGTCGGCAAGTCAACCCTTTTCAACGCTCTGACGAAGAACCAGGTTCTCGCGGCGAACTACCCGTTCGCCACGATCGAGCCCAACATCGGCGTCGTCAACCTCCCGGATTCCCGGCTCGACACGCTCGCCGAGATCTTCGGCAGCGAGCGCATCCTGCCCGCAGCGGTGTCGTTCGTCGACATCGCCGGCATCGTGCGCGGCGCCAGCGAGGGTGAGGGTCTCGGCAACAAGTTCCTCGCGAACATCCGCGAGGCCGACGCCATCGCGCAGGTCGTGCGCGGCTTCGCCGACTCCGACGTCGTGCACGTCGACGGCAAGGTCAACCCGGCCGGCGACATGGAGACCATCAACACCGAGCTGATCCTCGCCGACCTGGAGACCCTCGAGAAGGCGATCCCGCGCTTCGAGAAGGAGATCAAGGGCAAGAAGCTCGGCCCGGAGGTCCTCGTGGCCGCCACCGAGGCGCGTGACGTGCTGAACGCCGGGACTCCGCTGTCGGCGGCATCCGTCGACCTCGAGCCCATCAAGGAGCTCGGCCTGCTCACCGCGAAGCCCTTCATCTACGTCTTCAACGTCGACGAGGCCGTGCTGCAGGATGACGCCAAGCTCGCCGAACTGGCGGCGCTCGTCGCCCCGGCCAAGGCGATCTTCCTCGACGCCAAGCTCGAGTCCGAGCTCATCGACCTGGACGATGAGGATGCCGCTGAGATGCTCGCATCCACCGGCCAGACGGAGTCCGGTCTCAACCAGCTCGCCCGCATCGGTTTCGACACCCTTGGTCTGCAGACCTATCTCACGGCCGGCCCGAAAGAGACCCGCGCGTGGACCATCCCGCAGGGTGCCAAGGCCCCGCAGGCGGCCGGCGTCATCCACACCGACTTCGAGCGCGGCTTCATCAAGGCCGAGGTCATCTCCTTCGACGACCTCGTCGAGACCGGCTCCGTCGCCGAGGCCCGTTCCAAGGGCAAGGCCCGCATGGAGGGCAAGGACTACACCATGCAGGACGGCGACGTCGTGGAGTTCCGCTTCAACGTCTAGGTCTTTGAGGCGATGTGATGTCAGGTGATCGGCAGATCTCGAGCCGCGCGTGTTCGAGTTCACGTTTCAAAGCAACTGACGTTTCCGCCCTCGCCGCCGCATTCGGTCACGTCCACCGCGTGCGAGTCGAAACGATGGATGTCACCGTCCGCCTCCCGTCGCTGGCCGCAACGCGGTAGCCTGCAACATGGGCAATGGCGAGCGACGGTCATCCGCGAACGAAGCCGGGCGTCGGGTGCGCAAGCGTCTACCGCGGCGGAGTTTGGCCGAGCTGGTCCTTCCCGTCGACCGGGATCCCCTCGGCATCCTTGAGGAACAGCACGCGTCGAGACTGAAGGACCTCGTGCCTGTGCGGGTTGGACGGATGCTGCAATCCCCGTTCTCGTTCTATCGGGGCACGGCGGCGGTCATGGCGGCCGACCTGCGTGGGGCACCTACCACCGACCTCGAGGTCGTCTCCTGCGGGGACGCCCACATCTCAAACTTCGGCTTCTTCGCCTCGCCCGAACGCGCGCTCGTCTTCGACCTCAACGACTTCGACGAGGGCGGTGTCGCGCCGTGGGAGTGGGACGTGCGCCGGCTCACCGCGAGCGTGTACATCAGCGGACGCGATATCGGCTTGAGCGAGGACGCATGTCGCGCCGCGGCCTTCGCCTCGGCCGACGCCTATCGCGAGACGTTGCGGGCATACTGCCGCCTCTCGACCCGGGAGCGCTACTACACCCGGGTCGACACGTCCTCGGTCGCTCGCCACCTCGGGGAGAGAGGAGAACGAACGGTTCACAAAGCGACCAAGAAGGCCCGCGCACGCACCTCCGAACGGCTCTTGCATCGCCTGACGACCATTTCGGTCGACGGCGGCATTCGCATAGTCGATCAACCTCCCGTCCTGCGCCACGTCGACCACGCGACCTTGGGTGAGGTCACCGATCTCTTCACCCAATACCGCGCGACCCTGCGCGAAGATATCGCGTTCCTATTGGAGCAGTACCGCGTTGTCGACTTCGCCCTGCGGGTCGTGGGTGTCGGCAGCGTCGGCACCCGCTGCTACCTCATCGCCGTCGAAGGCCCCACTGGCGACATCCTTTTCCTCCAGGCCAAAGAGGCTCCGCCCTCCGTCTTGGCGACTTATGGGGGCCGCCGGTCGATCATCCCGGGTCGCCCCGGCGTGACGGACTTCATCGAGGGTCACCGCGTCGTCGCCGCCCAGCGGATACTGCAGGCCAATTCCGACCTTTTCGTCGGTTGGATGCGCGGCTGGGCCGGTGACTCCGCGGACCGGTACCGGGTGGACTACTACTGGAGGCAGTTCCGCGATATGAAGGGGTCGATCGAGCCGGCCACGCTCGACGCCGACCAGTTCTGTTCATACGGTTCGCTGTGTGCCGCGCTCCTGGCTCGGGCGCACGGGCAGTCCCCTGCCTCGGCCGCGGTCGTGGGCTACCTTGGCCGATCCGAGGAGTTCGCCGAGGCGACGGCGGCATGGTCGGCCGCCTACGCCGATATCGCCGAGGCCGATTTCGAGCAGCTACGTCGGGCCGTCGCGTCCGGACGCCTCCAGGCGGAGACCGGCGTCTGACCCGGACCCGGGTGGCGGTGGCGCAGTACTTCAAGCACGATGGCGACGTGGTGGAGTTCCGCTTCAACGTCTAGCCTCATTCCGTTTCAACGTCTCGGTCTTGAGTTGTGAACGCGTCGCCCGGTCATTCATGAGGGAGAGTGAGAGATGAGCGGTGACACTGGGCCCAACTTCGTCTGCTTGGCCTCGAACCGACTGTTTTGGAGAGTTGGGGATCCCTACGTCTACCCGTATGCGGTGGATATCGATTTTAGGGAGACCCCACCCGCCATCTGGGTTTCGGAAGGCGTGACATTCAGCGCGGTCGGCGCGAAGCTCACCGTTGCGGAAGCGCTAGCCCCCGCGTGGGAGCTGCATTTTGGGAACGCTGAGGCAGAGTGGCTGCGCCCCTACCTGACGCGTATGTCCCAGGGCGAAACTGTCGCGGAGGAGGAGCTGGTCACACATTTCCTTCACCTGCACGGTCGAGCCCCCGAGACGATTGCGTGATTCAGCTCGCACAACAACGCCGCTCAGTCGATCGAATTCGACGGAGTGGCGTTGTTCATATCTGCACAACAGTGAGCCGATTACTCGTCCGCGACGGTGCCCACCTGTTTCGCCGGCACCCCAACGACGATCGCCCGCGCCGGCACATCCTTGATGACGACGGCTCCCGCGCCCACCACGGCCCCATCTCCGATGTTCACGCCCGGGAGCACCGTCACATTGGCCCCGAACCAGACGCCCCGCCCGATCACGACGCGGGCCGGGTGCATGTCGGCCCGTCGGCTCGGCGCCATGTCGTGATTCAACGTCGTGATGACGGCGTTGTGGCCGATGAGGGAGCCGTCGCCGATCTCGACTCCGCCCTGGTCTTGGAAGCGGCAGCCACTGTTGACGAACACATTCTCCCCAAAACGGATGTTTTTGCCGAAGTCGGCGCTGAAGGGCGGGAAGAGCTGAAAGGACTCGGGGACCTCGTGCCCGGTCAGCTCACTCATCAGCGCGCGCACCTCGGTCGGGGAATGATAGCGGCCGTTGAGCTCGGCGGTGATGCGCAGCGATTCCTGGCTCGCGGCGTGCATGGCCTCGTGATGCGGCGAACCTCCGGGGATCGTCTCTCCGGCGTTCAGCGCGGTCAGGAGGGCATCGAGTCCTTGAATATCGGCCATGGGTAAACGCTAGCGCGCGGTCGCCGGACAGGCACCCTTGCTACATTTATCTTGATGTCAAGATAAATGGGAAGGGGGTGGGGCATGAAGCTCCATCATGTCCAAGTCTCCATGCCGCGCGGTCAGGAAGATGAGGCGCGTCGCTTCTATGGCGAAGCACTCGGCCTGCACGAGGTCCAGAAGCCGCCATCCTTGGTCGGCCGCGGTGGCTGCTGGTTCCGTGCTTTCGACGGCGAAGTCGTCGTTGCGGAGATCCATCTCGGCATCGACGATCCGTTCGTCCCTGCCGCAAAGGCCCATCCAGGCCTCGTCTGTGCATCGCTCGGTGAGCTGGAGGCGACGGCAGACCGCATCACCCTCGGCGGGTACGAGCTCTCCTGGGCGGAACGCGATACGTTCGAGGGGTACATCCGCTTCCATGCGCGTGACGGTTTCGGGAATCGCGTTGAAGTGATGACCCCTCTAGCGAGGTAGGGGCCCTGCCGTTCAGCCCAGTTCACGGTCTAGCCCTAGCGTGGACGCCGTACGGCGGTGATGAGTCCTTGCTTGCGTACCCCGGGATCGGAGCGTGTGTGGGTTCCGGTGACTGCGAATCCGCACGCCTCAACGCGCGCGGACAAGAGCTCCAGTGGCCAGTAGTACGCCGTCGTGACGGCGTGGTCGAACGGGATGAGTTCAGGCCCCTCGAAGAAGCCGAGCGCTAGGCTGCCGCCCGACCGAAGGCACCGCGCGAACTCGGTCAGGGCGGAGTCGATGAGCTCTGGATCGGTGTGAATGAGGGAGTACCACGAGAGGATGCCGCCGAGGCTTTCGTCATCGATGTCGAGGCGCTCGGCCCGTCCGATCCGGAAACGAATGCCGGGATATCGACGCTGCGCGGCGGCGATGAACTCCGGAGTGGGATCGATGCCCTCGATCTGGAGGTCGTGCTCGGACAGAAAGTGCGTCCATTGCCCCGGGCCGCAACCAACATCGATGATCGGTCCGGTGAGTCCGCGCGCCCAGGCGAGAACACCTTTCCGGTCTGCTTCGGCGGCGGCGTCGATCCTGCCGAACAGCTCGATGTACTCCGCAGATCGCGCACCGTACGCGTCGCTCACCTTCGAAACGGTCATGGTGACCACCCTTCCGGGACCAGGTCTAGCCGTTCGCCCCGTTGAAGCAATGAACGCACATCTGGCGCCGAATCTCCTGTTTTCAGGGCCATTTGTGCGTTTGGTTCGAGCGGAGTCTCAGACGAGCTCGTCGATGAAGCCGCGCACCGTCTCGACGACCAGACGCGCGACCGTCGGGGCGTCGAGCGGTGATGACTTCAGCACCGTCATCGAATGATCGGCGCCGGGCACAGCGGTCACGCGGATGTCGCGGGTAGCGGCCGGATCGCTGGCACGCGTGGCCTCGACGATCGCCGCTGACACCTCCTCCGCGTTGCCGAAGGTGTCCCGCTCGCCCTGCAGCACCAGCACCGGAACGGTCGGCTGAAGCAGTTCGTCGATCCGGGACTTCTCTGGCCGTCCCGGCGGGTGGAGCGGGAACGCGAGGCAGACCACGGCGACGGCGCCGACGTCACCCGCCGTCCGGCAGGCGACGCGAGCACCTGCGCTGCGGCCACCGACGATGAGGGGGAGTCCTGCGGCGATCTCGGCGACCTGTGGCGCCGCGGCCATCCAGCCCACGTCGAGTGCGGCGGGCCGGGGAGCGACACTGCGCCCGGCCAAACGCCATGGCTGCTCGAAGCGCACCACGGTGATGCCGAGACCGGGCAGGGCGGCCGCGAGCGCGAGCGTGTCGGCAGCGTCCTTCCTGCCACCTGCGCCATGACCGATCCAGAGCACCGCGCGCGGTTCGTCTGCGGCGTCGATGACGAGCCGTCCTGGTCCAAGCGGTGTTGGGACGTCGAGATCCATGTCTTCGACGGTACCCGAGTCGCGGCCGTTCGGTGATGACGAAATGGGGCGGCCGGCTGACACGGGGACCTCAAGCTCCCTGATCGGAGTCTCGCGGAACGCCTACCGGGGCATTGCCCGATGAGCATTCCGCGAGACGGTACCAATCTCTAGAGGTAGGGCCTGGTGATGAGTTCGATGGCGTGCCCTGAAGGGTCCTTGAAATAGACCCCGCGTCCGCCGTGTTCGGTGTTCGTCTCTCCTGAACGGGTCATCTGCGGGTCTGCCCAGTGGGACACACCCCAGTCGACCAGGCGCGAGTATGCGCGATCGAAGAGTTCGTCATCGACCAGGAATGCATAGTGCTGCATCTGGATCTCGACGGGCGGCTCCGCGAACTGCAACATCACGCCATCCTCGAGCGTGATGTTGGTGAACGGGCCCCAGGATGGGGCTTCCGTCGCTTCGATGAGTTCCCGGTAGAACCTGGCGGACTCGTGACGATCCGTCGAAGCGATGATGGTGTGGTTGAACGATGCTGACACGGTGATTCTCCTGTTCTCTGGCTCTTTCTGACGCGTCGCTGGTGTCGTTCGATGCGTGGGCATCCGAACGACACGCCAGATGGCGGTGCCCGCGAGCGACGAAACGAGGGCTCGAGCGGGGAGAATCGTTGCCGCGGTCGGGACGACCGGCGACCCGTCAGAGAACTACCGGTTTGCCCAACTGTGCATGGCATCGAGCCGATCCGGTAATCACGGTCTCATGGTATCGGAGAAGTTCCGTTGCAGGACGAGTGGAGACCTCTCAGCTGAGTGCTTGGGCAAGCCCGACGAGGATGCCCTCCGGCCCGCGCACGTAGCAGAGCCGGTATGAGTCTTCGTACTGGACGACGTCGTTGCTGACGAGCTCCGCGCCGTTCTCGCGCAGGCGCTCGAGCGTGGCATCGATGTCGTCGACCGCGAACATCACGCGCAGGTAGCCCAGGGCGTTCACGGGGGCGTTGCGGTGATCGGCGATGATGGCCGGCTCGAGGAAGCGTGAGAGCTCGATTCGGCTGTGGCCGTCAGGCGTGCGCAGCATCGCGATCTCGACGCGCTGATGCCCCAAGCCCGTCACGCGCCCGGCCCACTCGCCCTCCACGATCGTCTGCCCCTCGAGTTCGAGTCCGATCTCGCGGAAGAAATCGATCGCCGCGGCGAGATCCTCGACGACGATGCCGACGTTGTCCATCCTCACAGTCATGGCGCCATCCTAGGATGCTGTTGCTCCGACTGCTACGGTGGGCCCGCATGGGGAGAGTTCGCGTGTTCGGCCTCGCTGCGGTGCTGCTGCTGATGAGTCCGGCGCTGTCGGGGTGCGCCGTGGCCTGCCCCGCCATCGGCTGGGTGAACGCCGTCAACGTCGAACTCGGCGGGAACGCGGATGACGCGGCAGCTGTTCAGCTGTGCGTCGACGGCGTCTGCGCCGAGTCGGCTCCCGTGCTCCCTGTGACCGACGAGCCGCTGCGCCTGTCGACGGCCCTCCCGGACCTTGCGACGACCGCTCCGTCGGAGAGCCCGCTGCTCTTGTCCACCGCGCACCTCGACGAGCGCACCTGGCGGATCACCTTCACGACGGAGGCGCCTGACTCGATCACCATTCGCGCCGTCACCGCAGCCGGCGACGTCCTCGCCGAGCGGGACGCGACACTCCAGTGGCAGCGCGTAGGCGGGAGCGAGCGGTGCGCCGGCCCGCTCGAAGCCACGCCGATCGGCCTCGACATCCCGTCCTGAGCTCGGGAGTGCGCTCGCCGCATCGGTCACCGAGGAATGCTGGATGCCGCGCGTGAGGCGAGATCCGCTCTGCGCGAGGAAGCCTGGCCGATCTGCGACAATCGGCACATGACCGCGACGCCCCTCTCCGATCTCGCCGTGCACTCGTGCGTGCTGCTGACGACCTTTCGACGCAACGGTGAGGGCGTGTCAACTCCGGTCTGGGTTGCGCCGGATGGCGAGCGACTACTGATCACGACCGATCCAGGCTCAGGCAAGGCGAAGCGCCTGCGGCACACAGGGCGAGTGCAACTCGTGGCGTGCTCGGCGAGCGGAGCCGTGCGCGAAGGAGCGTTGCCTGTCACGGCCGTCGCCGCCGTGCACGACGACGAGGAAACGCTCGCTGTGCTGGACAAGGCCCTGCTCAGCAAGTACGGCCTGCAGTACCGGCTGATTCGCGCGGGCAAGAAGTTGCGCCGCAGAGCCGCGGCCTCCGTCGCCGTCGTGGTGACCGCCGCCTGAACGGACGGCGGCGCTCGCGGCGGGCGGTCGGATTCACGCTGGCCAAGGGGATGGAGGTGCCGGAGGAGTTGGCGCCGCACTTCACATTCGCCCGTCAGGAGTCGACGTTGGCCAGGCGTCATCCGCGGCTCCTGCTTCGTGATCAAGGGCGAGTACTGATCCTCCTCGCCCACTTTCAGCGAATGTGTGGCATCCGTGCAAGATGCGCGGCGGATGTGACACATTCATGGTGTGAAGACTGACAGCGCCGCAGCCGCCCCCGACGCGACCGAGGGGGAGACCCCGAGCGACGGCGCCGCCGAGCACCAGACCGCTGAGCCCGTGCTGACCGATGTCGGTGAGAACCCTGCAGCCGCCGATGCGGCGTGGTTCACGGCGGAGGTGCACGCGAATTCCACCGCGCTGGTGCGCTACTTCGCCCGCCGCGGCCCCCGCCAGGACGCCGAAGACCTCGCCGCCGAGGTCTTCGCTGTCGCCTGGCGTCGCCGCGACGACGTGCCACGGGATGCCGTTCTGCCCTGGCTCTATCGCACCGCCGGTTTCACGCTGGCCAATCATCGCCGCAAGCACGTCGACCTGCCCGTCGACATCGTGCCGGAGACGGGCACCCCACGGGTGAGCGATGACCCGGAGCTCAGCGCGCTGTTCGATGCCGAACTCCGTGGCGCGCTGGAGAGCGTCGGGGAGCGCGACCGCCAGATCCTGCTCCTGCACGCCTGGGAGGGCCTGGACGGCGACGAACTCGGCGCGGTGCTCGGCATCTCGCGGTCCGGGGCGGATGCCGCCCTCTCCCGTGCCCGCAAACGCCTGCGCGAGGCGTGGCAGGAGCGGCTCGCCTTCTAGCGCGCCGGCCCGGGTCACCGGTCGCAGCTCGGCTCCGCGGCGTTCGGTTCCATCGCCCGTGCAAGGTTCCGCCCGCCCGGCACACATACATCAGTGAAGCCCCTTCACGTGAGGAAGATCGACATGAACGACGACAACGAACTCGACCCGCTGGCGCGACTGCGCGCCGCCGACCCGGCAGCCGGCGTCGAACCCCGCGCGGGATTCGCGGATGACGTCGTCGCCCGGGCGATGGCCGAGGAGCCCGCCGAGGAGCCCGCCGCGACCGCCGCAACCGCAGGGGCGCCGGCCGTGCAGTCCGACGCCGCCGTGACCGACTTGGGCACCGAGCGCGCCCGCCGCCGCCCGCGCTGGCTTCCCTTCGCCGCCGTCGCGGCCTCACTGGCGATCGTCGGCAGCGCCGGATACGGAATCGGCGCAACAGCCGGGGGAGGCACGAGCACCATCGCCGACGGCGCCGCCCCGCCCATCTCGCTGCAGTCCGGCGAAGGGCTCGGGGCTCCGGCTCCGGATGGTGGCGCGGCGCAGGAGGGGCCGACGGGAATTGCCGAGATGCAGTCGAAGATGTCGGCGGGCGGGGTCTCCGACATGATGTACCCCGTCTTCGGGCGCAACGTCTTCAGCTCCTCCGGCCTGTCGACGGCCGCGGGGTCGGCGGCCGCGTACACCTACGACGCCCGTGCGGCATCGAACGCCGAGGACGTCGCGGCACTCGGAGCGGCGCTCGGCATCGAGGGCACGCCCGTGCTCAAGGACGGTTCGTGGCAACTCGGACCCCAGGACGGCAGCGCGTCGTACCTTTCGGTGAGCGTCGACGGCACGCTGAGCTTCTACTACAACGACCCACTCATCAACCCCTGGCTGTGCGCGGATGGCGCAGACAGTTGCGCACCTCCGGCAGATCTTCCCAGTGCGGATGCCGCGATCGAGGCCTTGCGCTCCCTGATCACCTCGGTCGGGCGCGATCCCGGGTCCTTCGAGTACACCTCGGAGACGTGGGAGGGATCGTTCACCCGCCCCGCCCAGGCCTGGCCCGTCGTGAATGGCCAGCGCCTTGACCAGTCCTGGAACCTGGAGCTCACGGCATCCGCTGTCGTCAGCGCCTCCGGCAGCCTCGCAGACATCGTCGCGCTCGGCGACTACCCGATCGTCAGCGAGCAGGAGGCGTTCGAGCGGCTCTCCGATCCGCGCTTCGGCGCGCAGATGACGGCGATGCCGATCGCGTTCCGTGAGGCAGAGGCCACCACCTCCACCGAGTGGGTGCCCCCGACAGAGCCGCCCGCGACGCCGACTGCGGGCGCGATGGTCTCCTGGCCGGTGAACATGGTCGACATTCTCAGCGCACGCCTCGGCCTCTCGAGCCAGTGGCAGCCGGACGGCAGCGTGCTGGTCGTCCCTGCCTACGAGTTCACGGATTCCGACGGCGGCACCTGGTCGGTCATCGCCGTCGCCGACTCCATGCTGGACTTCGCGAGCGAGTAGCCGCGACCCATCGTCGGGCACGCGTGCGGGGGCGCGCGTGCCCGATGGCCCTCGGGCCGAGAGCCCTGCGTCTGGGCGGCCGCCCACCTTCAAATACGGCGGAAGGCGTTCGGCGCCGCTCAGCGCTCCACAGCGGCGAGGATCATCGCACCCAGTTCGTCCGGCTTCGTGAACTGCGGCCAGTGCCCCGTCGGCAGGTCGACGTACTCGGCATTCTTGAGTCGGGCGAGCTCCGCCACGAACGGCAGGCCGGCTCCCACCCAGTCGCTGAGCTGGGCCGCGGTGAACTCGCACGCGATGACCGTCGTCGGCACGTCGAGGCGGCGCTCGTCGTGCAGCTCCATGGCGTCGTAGGCGACCCCGCGCGGCTCCGGGATTGCGCGGGTGCGGAAGGCGGCGCGCAGATCGTCGTCGAGGTCGACGAGATCGGCATCGTCGAAGAACTCCCACGGTGGCAACGGAATATCGTCGCCTTCGTAGGGCAGGTTGTCGTTGATGGACTCCCCGGGCCCGAGCGGGCCGGAGTCGACGTAGATCGCACGTGCGATGCGGTCGGGCCTGGCATCGGTGACCCCGTAGATGACGGCGCCGCCGCCGGAATGGCCGACCAACACCACCGGCCCATCGATCCCGTCGACGACGGCCGTGACCGCGTCGATCTGTTGCCGCAGCCCGATTCCGGCGCGCGGGGCGTCGGCCGACTCGAGCCCCGGCGGGGTGAGCGGATGCACGCGGTGCCCCGCCTCGATGAGGGGCGGAAGAATCTCCGTCCACGATGACGCGTCTAGCCAGAAACCGGGAACGAGCACGATGTCCATGACGGCAGACTACCGAGCACGGCCGAACCCGGCCAGCACCCGGCCCGATACCCTAGAGCGGTGACTGATTCCCTGCCGCTCTGCCCCGAATGCTCCAGCGAACACGCCTACGAGATGGGCGCGCTGCTGGTCTGCCCGATGTGTGGGCACGAGTGGGCCGCCGGCTCCGATGACACGGATGCCGAGGCTCCCGCCGCCGTCATCAAGGACGCCGTCGGCAACGTGCTCGCCGACGGTGACACCGTCACGGTGATCAAGGATCTCAAGGTCAAGGGCAGCTCAACCGTGATCAAGGTCGGCACCAAGGTGCGCGGCATCCGCTTGCTGCAGGGCGTCGGCGACCATGACATCGACTGCAAGGTCGACGGCGTCGGGCCGACGCAGCTCAAGTCGAGCGTCGTCAAGAAGGTCTAGCCGGGGCTCGCCGCCACGATACGGCGGCGCAGCCGAGCATCGCTAGGGTTGTCGGATGCCAGAAACTGCCAGCACCCCGGGCCGCGCCGTCGCGTGGGAGCGCCACGAACTCGCCGTCGGCGACGTGACGATCAGCTATCTGCTGGGCGCAGCGGACGCGGAGGAGCCGGGCGCTCAAGCCCGGCCGACCGTCGTGTTCCTGCACGGCCTCGCCGGCAGCGCGGAGGAGTTCGTGCCGAGCGCGGAGGCGATCGGGCCTGGCTACCGCGTCGCGCTGATCGATCTGCGCGGGCACGGCCACAGCACGCGGCATCCGGATGACGCATCGCGCGAGGCCTATGTGCGCGACGTCATCGCGGTGATCGAGCAGCTGGAGGCCCCGGAAGGCGTCGCCCTGATCGGGCACTCGATGGGGGCGCACACCGCCATGCTCGTCGCCGCCGCGCGCCCGGAGCTCGTGCGCATGCTCGTGATGCTCGAGGGCGGGGTACAGGGCGCACCGCCCGAGGCGTCCGAGGGCATCGGCGCATACTTCGGCTCCTGGCCGGTTCCGTTCGCGGATGCCGACGCCGCCGGCCGCTTCCTCGGTGACGGCCCGATCGCGCTCGCGTGGGCCGCGGACCTCGAGCAGCGGGCAGACGGCCTCTGGCCGCGCTTCGACCCGGCATTCCTGCAGGCCTCCATCGCCGCCGTGCACGCGCACCCGCGCTGGGAGGAGTGGGAGGCGCTCGAGCCCGCGACCGCGCTCGTGTTCGCGCCATCCGGCATGTTCGATGCCGATGGCAAGGACGCACTCATCGAGGCGCGCCCGGCGACTCTCCGCGTCGACCTCGGCGACGGCAGCCACGACGCCCACCTCGATGCCACGGCGGAGTGGACGGCCGTGCTGCGCGATCTTCTCGGTCGGCTGGGGGATGGCCCGGTGCGCTGGGACTGGTGAAGGGCACGGGCCCTGCCTAGGCTGGCCGCATGAAATTCACACTCACCGTTGACATCGACGCGCTCGCCGGTGACCCGCAGGAGGAGCTCGCCCGGATCCTGCGGTACTGGGCCGGCAACCTCAAGCACTACGAGGTCGCCGAGGGATCCGCGGAGACCATCAGGGACTCGGCGTACACGGCGGTCGGCAGCTGGCAGTTCGCGCCGGCATCCGGCTGAGCACCCGCCCGAGCGGTGATCAGGCCCAGGCGAGGTAGTGGGGCAGCACGGTGCCGTCGGGCAGCTCGAGCAGCACCCGGTACTCGCTGAGCCCGGCGTCATCGCCGGCGCCCACCGAATCGAGTGCGCGCAGCTGCGGACGAGTGGTGTCGGCGGTGAGGGTGCCGCCCATCCCGGCCACGGGAACGCTCGGGTAGCTGACCCCGGTGATCCCGGCGATGAGCCCCGCGAGGCGTCGCTGCGGCACATCGGCCGGAGTCTGCCCGTGATTGTCGACGGTGAAGCGCGGCACGTCGGCAGCGGGAGGCGGCAGGAGTTTTGCGGTGGGGTCGAGCGCGACCAGGTTGAAGCTCGCCGTCTCACCGAGCCGGATGGGCACGCCGCAGCATGCCTGCTCCCAGCCGTCGACCACCACTTCGATGCGCACGCGCTCAGGGCCCCGCCGGCACGGCTGTCGGTGCGTCATCCGCCCGCGAGCGATCGGCCGCGCGCAGGCCGAAGCCGAAGGCGAGCGCGATGAAGAACATCAGCACACCGTAGACGGCGGCGGGCAGCGAGAGCTCGATGCTGTCGAGCACGGTCTGGGCGATGACGATCGCGAGGGTCGCATTGTGGATGCCGATCTCGAAGGCGCTGGCGACCGACTGGCGTCGCTCCACCCGGAACAGGCGCGGCACGAAGAAACCGATGCTGAGGCTGAGCAGGCAGAACAGCGTCGTGATGAGCGCGAGCTGGCCGAGGTTGGCCAGCAGGATCTCCCGGTTCGAGATGATCGCGCCGACGATCACGACGATCAAGATCACGATGGACGCGATGCGCACGGGCTTGTCCATCGCGTCGGCGAAACGTGTGCGCCAGCCACGCACCAGCATGCCGAGCGCGACGGGGGCCAGCACGATCACGAACACCTCGACGGTCTTTGACAGCTGCAGACCGAGCGACGCATCGCCGGGCAGGAAGTAGGCGATCGCGAGGTTCGTGATGAGCGGCAGCGTCACCACGGCAATCACCGAGTTGATGGCGGTGAGCGAGATGTTCAGTGCCACGTCGCCGCGGAACAGGTGGCTGTAGAGATTGGCCGTCGTGCCGCCGGGGGAGGCGGCGAGCAGCATCATGCCGACCGCGAGCACGGGCGGCAGCTGGAAGGCGAGCACCAACCCGAAGCACACGAGGGGTAAGACGAGCAGCTGGCAGACCAAGGCGATGAAGACAGCCCTCGGGTGCTTCGCCACGCGTGTGAAGTCGCGGGGCGTCAGGCTCAGACCGAGGCCGAACATGATGATGCCGAGCGCGACGGGCAATCCGATGGTGGTCAACGTTGATCCCATCGCATCAGTATGGCCGATACCCAGCCAGCGGGCGTGAGCCTCGCTCTAGACTCCATCAGGTGGACGATGAGCAGAGGCGGGCGGCGGCGGCCATCATCGACGCAGCGCTCGCGGACGCCGTTCTGCAGCTGACAGCGGCGGGTTCCCGCACGGAGGCCATCGCCCGTTTCGAGCCGGCGCGGCGGCGGGCGCTGTTGTTCACCGCGGAACCGCGGATGGTGCCCCTCGGCCGTGTGTGGCGCCTCGGCGTCTTCCTGCTCGGCATCGACGGGCAGCTCTACGCGACCGGGCACACGACGCGGGCCGTCGATCCACGCCATCCCGGCTACCAATCGGTGTCGGCCGAGGAGCGCCGTGGTTACCGGGCGGCGGCCTTCCGCGGACCGTTCGAACGCGGCGAGACCGTGAACTTCGACGCCGAGCGGATCGCACTCGGCGAGGAGCCGACATCCGCCGCATCGCCCCTCGTCGTGCGAGACGGGCAGCCGTTCGTGCGCTGGAGCGCAACGGCATCCGATGACGCGCTGCGCCCATTCGCCGACTATCTGGCAGAACGCGTCGAGCTGCTGCGAGGATGAGGGCACCGCACCTCACGCGGTTCGAGAGAGGGGCCGCGGATGTCGAGAGCTGAAGTCGAGCACTACCTGAGCGCGCTGCAGCACCCGCTCGCCGGCGTGCTCACCGAGCTCTGCACGCTCGTGCGGCAGAGCGACCCGCGAGTCGACGAGACGATCAAGTGGAATGCGCCGAGCTTCTTCATCAGCGACCACTTCGCGACGACCGGGGTGGTGCCGAAGGGTGGGATCCGCCTCGTGCTGCACACCGGCGCGAAGAAGCGCGCGGTTCCGCTGGTGGTCACGATCGACGGCGCGGACGGGCTCCTGGAGTGGAAGGGCACGGATCGGGCGGTCGTCAGCTTCGACGGCGACGAGCAGTTCGAGGCATGCCGGGAGCGCCTCGCCGCGGTGCTGCCGCAGTGGATCGCCCAGACCCAGCTGCGGGACTAGGCGGCGCGCGTTCAGACCGCGAGGAACGGTTCGAGCGCCTCGAGGATCGGGCGGCGGCCGAGTTCGATGTGGGCGTAGGCCTGCGCCGCCGCGAGCTCAGCCTTGCCGCCGACGATCGCATCGAGGAGCTGGCGGTGCTCGAGCGAGTGTTCGCTCTCGCCGCGGGCTTCGTGGGTCAGCCGGAAGATCCACTCCATGCGGCCGAGCATGGGCTCGAGGCTGCGCACCAACAGACTGTTGCCGGAGAGCCGCACCATCTCGGCGTGGAATTGCACATTCGACTCGATGCCCTCCGCCGTCTCGCCCGCCGCGAGGTGCCGCTCCGAGCGAGCGAGGAGTTCGGCGAGACGTGCGGCGGAGGCGAGCCCGGCGTGCACGCGGAGCGCGGCCTGCCGGGTCGCGAACGGCTCGATGCAGAGCCGTGCGTCGAAGAGTTCCGCGATGTCGTCGGCCGTCACGGACCTCACCACCGCGCCACGGTGCGGTTCCGTCACCACGAAGCCCTCGGATTCCAAACGCTGCAGCGCCTGGCGCACGGGAACGCGGGAGACCTCGAACCGTTCGGAGAGTTCGCGCTCCTTCAGCCGCGCACCCGGAGCGGGTTCGCCGGAGATGATGGAGCGCAGCAGCGCGCGGTAGACGCCGTCCGCGAGCCCCTCGCGGTCGGTGCCCTCGCCCTGCGTCGTGTGGTCCTGCTGCATCGCTGCTCCCTGCGCTCCGGCATCACGTGCGCTCGCGCGCTCGCGCGCTCCGCTTCTGGTATTCCAAATCTACCGCATGGCCAGAATCTGGGAACGAAGTGTCGCATCATTACAGTGAAGTTCTGAGGCTCACAGAAGCAAGAAATTGCTTTGGTATACAATTATGTGGATACTCGTGCGGCGAAAGGACGATCATCCATGCTCATTCAGGACGTACGACCGTGGGGCGGGCCAGCCGTCGATGTCATCGTCAGCGACGGCAGGATCAGCGAGCTGCGCCCGCGTGGCGCGGGCGGATCCGCCGACACCGGGGCGGCGGCATCCGCACGCCCCGATGCCGCACAGGCCCTCGAGCACGAGATCGTCGACGGGCGCGGGCGACTGCTGCTTCCCGCCTTCAGTGACGTGCACGTGCACCTCGACTCGAGCAGAATCGGGCTGCCGTTCCGTGAGCACACCGGGGCGCCCGGGGTCTGGGCGATGATGCTGAACGACCGGAACAACTGGCGCGACGCCGAGGTCGGACTCCCTGAGCGAGTCGCGGGCACGCTCGAACGGATGATCGCCAGGGGCACGACCCGCGTGCGCAGCTACGCCCAGGTCGACGTCGACTGCAGGCTGGAGAAGCTCGACGCGGTGCTCGCGGCCAAGCAGACCTTCGCGCAGCACGCGGACGTGCAGATCATGATCTTCCCCCAGGCCGGAATTCTGCGGGAGGCCGGGACGGTGGAGGTGTTGGAGGAGGCACTGAAGCAGGGCGCGGACGTCATGGGCGGCATCGACCCCAGCCAACTCGATCGCGACCCGGCACGTCACCTCGACATCGTCTTCGGCTTGGCCGAGAAGTACCAGGTCGAGGTCGACATTCACCTGCACGAGCCGGGCGAGCTGGGGGTGTTCAGCACGGAGCTCATCCTCGAGCGCACGCGCGCTCTGGGCATGCAGGGTAAGGTCACGCTCTCGCACGCCTACGAACTCGGGGCGGTCTCGGATGCCGTCAGCCGACGCCTCATCGACGACTTCGCCGAGCTCGACATCGCCATGGCGACCGTCGCGCCGGCGGCGCGGAACCAGTTGTCACTGCTCCAGCTGGTTGAGGCCGGGGTGCGCGTCGGACTCGGTGAGGACGGTCAGCGCGATTACTGGAGCCCGTACGGCAACTGCGACATGCTCGATCGCACGTGGCAGTTGGCGTTCACGAACGGCTTCAGGCGGGACGATCACGTCGAACTCGCGCTCGCCGTCGCGACGATGGGCGGCGCGAGCATCATGTCGCACGAGTCCCCGCGCCTGAGCGGCCTCGGCGATCGGCCCGGCATCGCGGTGGGGGATCGCGCCGACCTCGTGCTCGTCGACGGTGAGACCCCGACGAGCGCCGTGATGGACCGCGGGCTCGACCGCACCGTCATCCACGATGGCCGTGTCGTCGCCGACGGGCTGCATGTCCTCGGACACTGAGCCTCGTACCGCCAGCCGCACGCGCAGCCGCTCGACCCGCAGACGCTCTGCCCGAAGCTACGGTTCCGCCATCGGCCTCGCCGCGGCGCTGCTCGTCGGCATCAACCTGCGGCCGGCGATCACCTCGGTCGCCGCTCTGCTCGATGAGGCGAGCGCACACTTCGGGCTGAGCGCGGAGCTCTCGAGCGTGCTCGTGACCTTGCCTGTGATCGCCTTCGGCCTCACGGCTCCGATCGGGCCGTGGCTGGCGCGGCGCACCGGTGTCGCCGGGGCGCTCGGCTGGGCGATGGTCGCCCTCGCTGTGGCTCTCGCGCTGCGCGTTCTCGCGCCGGCCCTGCTGCTGCCGGGCACGTTCCTGGCCGGAGCCGCAATCATGGCGGCCGGCACCCTGCTGCCGCAGTACCTCAAGTCGTTGAACGCGAGCGGTCTCTGGATCGGGCTCAGCAGCATGTCGTTCGGCGTCGGCGCCGCGCTCGGCGCCGGTCTCGTCGTGCCGATCCACCGCGCGACGGGCGAGAGCGTCCCCGTGGCGCTCGGACTCTGGTCGGCGCTCGCCGTCGTCGCGGCCGTGGCGATCATCCTCGTGGCGCGCCGGGGCGATACCTCCAGGAATCATCACCGACCACGCCTGGCGATTCCCGCCGGTGGCGGCGGAACGATCTCGCTCGTGACCGCGGTGTTCGGCTTGCAGGCCCTGCTCTACTTCGCGGTGACGGCGTGGATGCCGCAGTTCCTGGCCGATCGCGGCGTCGCGGCCGAGGAGCGCGGCTGGCTGCTCGCCTGGTTCAGCGTCGCGGGATTCCTGCCGACGCTGCTCACGCCGATGATCGCGCGCAGACCCGCGGTGCTCCGCTGGTTCGGCCCCGGCCTGGGCGTCGCCGTGCTGCTCGGGCTCGGCTGGCTCGCCGTCGCGAGCACTGGGCAGTACGTCTGGGTGGTCGGTGTGCTCGGTGCCGTGCAGAGCGCGGCGTTCGGGCTCGCGATCAGTCTCATCGTCGGTCTGTCGGCGAACCCTCCGACGGCCGGTGTGATGTCCGCGGTCGGGCAGGGCGCTGGATACGCCGTCGCGGGGACCGGGTCGCTGCTGATCGGCGTCGTGCACGCGGCATCCGGAGGCTGGGCGCTGAGCTTCGCACTCATGAGCGGGCTCGCCGCCCTGCTGAGCCTCGCGGTCGCGCTGGTCATCAGGCGGAAGCCGGTAGACCTCCTCGATCACGCCTCCGCGCGGCCCGAAGCGGCGGAGCGCCCGACCCACCCGGCATAGGGTTGACGGGTGACTGCAACACTCGTGGCCCAGGGCCTTGCCGGCGGATACGCCCACCGCACCCTTTTCGAAGCGCTCGACCTCACGGTCGCTCCCGGGGACGTGGTCGGCGTGGTCGGCGCCAACGGCGCGGGCAAGTCGACGCTGCTGCGCATCCTCGGTGGCGAGCTCGAGCCACAGGCTGGAACGGTGAGCCTCTCGCCCCGCGACGCCTTCGTCGGCTGGCTGCCGCAGGAGCACGAGCGAGTCGCCGGCGAGAGCATCGCCGCCTACATCGGCCGTCGCACGGGGTGCACGGTGGCGACGGAGCAGATGGATGCCGCAGCGGCCGCCCTCGGCGATCCAACGCTCGCGGCTCCGGGAACCGACCCGTCCGACGTCTATTCGGTCGCGCTAGAGCGCTGGCTGGCCAGCGGAGCTGCCGACCTCGACGAGCGGCTGCCCGTCGTGCTGGCCGAGCTCGGCATGAGCATGAGTGCGGGCGCCGGCAACGACGATGCCGCTCAGACGGAGCACACGCTGAGCCCCGAGTCGCTGATGACCTCCCTCTCCGGTGGGCAGGCGGCCCGCGTCGGCCTCGCCGCCCTGCTGCTCTCCCGCTTCGACATCGTGCTGCTCGACGAGCCGACGAACGACCTCGATCTGGATGGACTGGAACGGCTGGAGGCCTTCGTCAGCGGAATCCGGGGCGGCGTCGTACTCGTCAGCCACGACCGTGAGTTCCTCGCCCGCAGCGTCACGAAGGTGCTTGAGCTCGACCTCGCGCAGAACGCCAACCGCATCTTCGGCGGCGGCTACGACTCCTACCTGGAGGAGCGTGAGACGGCCAGGCGACACAAGCGTGAGGACTACGAGGAGTTCGCAGCCAAGAAGGCCGACCTCGTCGGGCGGGCCCGCACCCAGCGCGAATGGTCGAGCCAGGGCGTGCGCAACGCGATGAAGAAGTCGCCGGACAATGACAAGATCCGCCGCAAGGCCTCGGTGGAGTCCAGCGAGAAGCAGGCGCAGAAGGTGCGCCAGATGGAGAGCCGCATCGCGCGCCTCGACGAGGTCGACGAGCCGCGCAAGGAGTGGCAGCTCGAGTTCACGATCGGTGCGGCGCCGCGCTCCAGCTCGGTGGTCAGCACCCTGAACGCCGCCGTCATCCAGCAGGGCGACTTCACCCTCGGCCCCGTCTCACTGCAGGTGAACGCCGGCGAGCGCATCGGCATCACCGGGCCGAACGGGGCGGGCAAGTCCACCCTGCTGCGTGCGCTGCTCGGGCGTCAGACGCCGGATGCCGGCAGCGCCAGCCTCGGTGCGAACGTCGCCATCGGCGAGGTCGACCAAGCGCGCAGCCAGTTCACCGGCAGCGCGCCGCTGGCCGAGGCCTTCGAGGCGCTCGTGCCGGAGATGGCGGCCGCAGACGTGCGCACACTGCTGGCCAAGTTCGGGCTGAAGGCCGACCACGTGCTGCGCCCGGTCGAGGCGCTCTCGCCGGGCGAGCGAACCAGGGCCGGGCTGGCCCTGCTACAGGCGCGCGGCGTGAACGTTCTCGTGCTCGATGAACCGACGAACCACCTCGACCTGGCCGCGATCGAGCAGCTGGAGCAGGCGCTGGAGAGCTACGAGGGCACGCTCCTGCTCGTCACGCACGACCGGCGCATGCTCGACACCGTGCGGATCGAGCGGCGCTGGCACGTGGAATCCGGAACGGTGACGGAGCTCTAGCCCGCCGCCCCGCGCGACGCTCGTCGACCTGCGCTGCAGAAACTACACGTTCGCGCCCGAACTACCCACCGCGAAACAGCGGTTTCTGTAGCGCGAGGCGCTCGGCGTCTAGCGGGACTGGCGCTTCTTGTACGGAAGCGGCTCGCCCTTCACCCGGGGAGCGCGGCCCTTGCCCTTGTTGGCCTTGGCCTTGCCGCCGGCCTTGGGCGCCGGTGGCTTGTTCGCCGCTTCGTAGGCCGCGATCTCGTCGTTCGCGGTCACGAGGAAGAGTTCGCCGGCGTCGGTCAGGCTCATCGTGCTGGTGGCGCGGTTGACGAGGTGGGCGCCGACGAGGGCCTCCACCTGGTTGAGCGATCCGCTGAGCGTGGCGTGAGAGACGCCGAGCTCGGTTGCGGCCTTGGCGAGGTCGAGCTCATGCGCCACGACGACGTAGTGACGGAGCAGGGAGATGTCCACGGGTGCCTTTCGATGAGCCGCACAGTTGCGCGGTCGACCCCAGCGTACGCGCTCGCCCTGTGTGCGGGCCGCCTACGCGGTCCCGAAGCGCACCGCGGCGCGCGCCTGGGCCTTGGCCGCCTCGACCTCGCGGTTCTTCGGCGGGGCTGCACTCACGAGGTCCTCGAGCAGATGCCGCGTGATGTGGGCGATCTCGGCGACGGCGCGCTCGAACGCCGCCTCGTTCGCCTGCGACGGCTTGGTGGAACCGCTGATCTTGCGCACATACTGCAGGGCGGCGGCGTACACCTCATCATCGGTGGCTGCCGGTTCGAAGTTGTGCAGGGTATGGATGTTTCGGCACATGCTTCAACGCTAGCCACCGGCATCCGGCCCCGAAACCCCCTTACTTCCTCACAGTCCGTTGAGAGCGGTCAAATGGCCACTTCCGGAGCACCAAAGCGGCCATTTGGCCGCTCTCAATGGAATCGAGAGGAGGGGGGAGCGGCGCGTAAGCTGGAGTGTCGTCCGCCGGAGCGGTGCGGCCGCAGTGGGATCGACAGGGCTTGTCCGAATCCGTGACAAGAAAGGCGCTGTCGGCGTGAGCATTCACAGTGCAGAGCACGAGAAACACCTCGCACGACGGGGGACCATCGGCGCCGCAACGCAACTCGGCACCGAGGTGAGCATCAACCTCGGCTCGGCGCTCGCCGGCGTGGTCATGCCCGTCGTCGGGGCGACCGTCGTCGTTGCCGTTCGACAGATCGTGATGACGCTGGTGCTGCTGCCGGTGTACCGCCCGAAGCGCGCCGAACTCAGCTGGGCCCGGCTCTGGCCGGCCGTCGCACTCGGCGTCGTGCTCGCCGTGATGAATCTCAGCTTCTACGCCTCCGTGCACATCATCGGGCTGGGCCTCGCGGCGACGATCGAGTTCCTCGGCCCGCTCGCCCTGGCGCTCGCCGTGAGCAGGCGGCTGCTCGACGTGCTCTGTGCGCTGGCCGCCGGCGTCGGCGTGGTGCTGCTCACCGGCCTCGACGGCACGGTCGACCCGTGGGGCATCGCGCTCGCCCTCATCGCGGGAGCGGCCTGGGCCGGCTACATTCTGCTGACCCGCACGGTGGCACTCGGGCTGCCGGGCCTGGAAGGTCTGACCGTTGCGAGCATCGTGAGCCTCGTGCTGCTGATCCCGGCCGCGGCGTTCGCCTTCGACCCCTCGGTGCTGACCCTCGGTGTCGTCGGGCTGTTGATCGCGATCGGGGTGCTCTCGTCCGCGCTGCCGTACAGCCTGGACACGTTCATCCTGCGCCGGGTCGACACCCGCGTCTACGCGATCATCACCGCCTGCGGCCCGGCCGTCGCCGCGCTGTTCGGCTGGATGATCCTCGACGAGCAGTTCAGCGGCATGCAGATCTTCGCCATCGCCCTCGTCTGCGCCGCGGCCGCGACGGCCGTCGCCACGCAGCGTCGCCGCCCGGCCTCCGAGCTCGAGCGCACCGCCGAAGCACAGCACTAGCCAGCCGGCGTCGCAGCGGGAACGACAAACGGCCGGCACTGAATGCTCAGCGCCGGCCGTCGTCGTACTCAGTACAGTCAGTGCCCGTGCGGGGCGCCGCCCTCCATGTCGGCGGGCTTCTTCACGAAGAAGGCACCGACGATGGCGAGGAGCGAGATGATCGCCCCGACGGTGAACGCCGCCTGTGTTCCGCCGGCGGCTGCGACGTCCTCGGACGCCCCGCCTGCCACGAGCTGCGCGGTCTGGGTGGCGAGCACCGTGATGAACAGCGCGGTTCCCGCCGCTCCGGCCAGCTGCTGCAGGGTGGAGAGCATCGCGCTCGCGTGCGAGTAGTAGCGCGGCGTCACGGCGCCGAGAGCCGAGGTGAACAGCGGCGTGAAGATGAGCGCCAGGCCGAGGCTCATCACGATGTGTGCCGCGAGCAGGAACCAGACCGAGGTGTTCTCATTGACGGTCGTCAGCACCCACAGCACGGCGCTGACCAGAATGCTTCCCGGCACGAGCAGCGGGCGCGGGCCGAAGCGGTCGAAGAGTCGGCCGACGAACGGTGCGATGACACCCATGAGGATGCCGCCGGGCAGCAGGATCAGGCCGGCCGTGACGGGGTCCAGGTGCAGCACACCGAGCATGAACAGCGGCAGCACGATGATGACGCCGAACAGCGACGCCATCATGACGAGCATCATGCTGAGTGAGATCGTGAACTGCGGGAAGCGGAAGGTGCGCAGATCGAGCAGCGCCTTGTCCTGGCGCTGCAGGTATAGCTGCCGCAGCACAAAGAACAGCAGCGCGATGCCGCCACCCACGAGGCCGATCGACGCGAGGTTGACCGCGCTGTCGTACTGTTCCCCGACCACACTGAGGCCGTAGATGAGGCCACCGAAGCCGAGCGCGGAGAGCACAACCGAGAGGATGTCGAGCGGCACCTTCTTCGGCTCGCTGACGTTCTGCACCTTGCGCATCCCGTAGAAGAGCATGGCCAGTCCGATCGGCAGCATGACGCCGAAGATCCCGCGCCAGCCGAAGCTGTTGAGCATCAGACCGGAGAAGGTCGGGCCGATCGCGGGGGCGACCGACATGACGATCGAGACGTTGCCCATCATCTTGCCGCGGTGGTGCGGCGGAACGAGCGTCATCAGCGTCGTCATTAACAACGGCATCATGATCGCCGTTCCGGATGCCTGCACGACCCGGGCGAGCAGCAGAATGCCGAAGCTCGGAGCGATGAAGGCGATCGCGGTTCCGATCGTGAACAGCGTCATGGCGGCGATGTAGATCGGGCGGGTGTTGAAGCGCTGCAGCAGGTAGCCGGTGATCGGGATGACGACGGCCATCGTCAGGAGGAACGCGGTGGTCAGCCACTGGCCGGCGCGCTCGTCGACACCCAGGTCGTCCATGATCGGACGGAGGGCGACGCCCATCGTCGTCTCGTTGAGGAAGACGACGAAGGTGGAGGCGACGAGCAGCCAGATCACCTTGTTGTTGCGGCGTTCGGTTGCGGGATCGAGTTGCAGGGGAACCGAGCTCGTGTCGAGAGCCTCGGCGTCGGATGTAGTGCGTTCAGTCACAGTCAGTTTTCGTTTCGGTGAAGGTAGAGAGGGCGTAATGCACGATGCGGCACCGTGTCTGAGACGGTCGGCGGACTCGGCAGAGGAGCCGCTAGGGACGAGGTCGACGTCTCAGGGGCGTCAATGGATGCCAGGCCAATGGATGCCGGAGTCGAGATCGCTCCTGCCACCCAGATCTGGTGGAAAGCACGATCCGACGGAGCGCACCATCGCTCAGCACACGGTCGGTCAGCAAACAACGGTCTGTCTGCAAACGAGCTGCATGCAAACAACGGTCTGTCAGCGAATACAGACCTGACAGATCAGCTCAGCGCTGACGGGAACGAATATATTCCCGACCACCGACAGAAGATTTCGGGGGCGATGAACTGCTGTGGCGAACCCGGATGTGCGGATGCGCCGTCAACGGCGGGGCTCAGGGAGCGGGTGCCGGGCCATCGGTCGGAGTCGGCGTGGGCAGCCACCCCTTGAGGATCGACTCTTCCGGCGCAAGAAACTCCTCGTCCGAGAGGTCGTGGTCATCTCGGCCCGTGTGCGATTCAGGAGTGCTCATGCGTTCACCCTATCGAGCATCCCAGCGGAGGTAAACCTCGATTCCCGCCCGGTTGCTCTCATTCGGAGCGGTTGCCGTGGCTGCCGCCGTGCTCGTACGGAGTCGTGATGCCGCGGTAGCGCATGGCCATCATCATGCCCTCCGCCGCGTGGTCGAGGTTGTGGCAATGGTCCATCCAGATGCCGGGGTTGTCGGCCACCACGGCCACCACCCAGACCTCGCCCGGCCGCACGTCGAATGTGTCGAGCCAGCTTTGCGCACCGCTCGCGGCCACGCCGTTGCGTGAGAGCACCAGCACATGGTGGCCGTGAACGTGCATCGGGTGCGTCTCCCAGCCCCGATTGGCGACGGTGAGTTCGACGACGTCGCCCTCGTTCACGGTGATGCTCGGGATCCGCGGGTACACCGCCCCATTCACGGTGTAGCCGTTGACCGGCACGCCCTGCAGGAAACGGGGGTTGCGATCGAGCACCATCTCGGCGCGCACGAGCGGCCCGTCCGGCAGCACCGCTGCAGGCCCGCCGCCGTAGCCCAGAAGATCCAGTTCGGGCTCATCGGAGCGGTCAGGTGGGCGCTCCGTCGTCCCCACGGATGCCGCGGCGCCCGGGCTGAACGCGAGCCACGCCGTCCTGCTGGCATCCGTGGTCAGATACACCGGTCCATCCGGCATGGTGAACGCCAGGTCGATGCGCCCGCCGGCCGGAATACGGATTGCCTGCTCCCGCACCTCCGGCGGGGCGGCGAGCTCGTGACCGTCTGCGGCGACGACGGCGAACGGGGTGCCGTCAAGATGGAAGGTGCTCGGAAGCCCATCGGTGTTCATCAGCCGCAGCCGCACGGTCTCTCCAGCCGGGATGGCCGTCGCCGTCGGCAGATCGCTGGCGCCGAGCAGCACGGAGCCGCCGATGCTGTGCAGCGGAACGACCACGTCGTGCTGCTCGGCGATGCCCCCGCTCGGTTCGACGATGAGGGTGCCGTAGAGGCCGCGCTGCACGCCGCGGGAGGCGCTCTGGTGGGTGTGGTACCAGTAGCTGCCCGGCTGATCGGCGACAAAGCGGTAGTCGAAGCCCTCGCCGGGCAGCACCGAATCCTGCGTCACGCCGGCGACGCCGTCCTCACCGTTGGGTACGTCGTAGCCGTGCCAGTGGATCGTCACGCCGGCCGCGACGTCGACATTCTCCAGGCGCACCTCGACCACGTCACCCTGCTGCACCCGCAGCTCGGGGCCGGGCAGGGAGCCGTAGTTCCAGCTCTGCACGGTGTCGCCGGAGGCGAGGGTCACGCTCTCCGTCGCCGCACGCAGCGTGAACTGCCGGCGCGGGCCCGGCACGTCCTCTGGCGTGCGGAGATCGTCGACGGAAACGGCCGCCGCAGCGGTGCCGGCGGCGAGGTCCGCGTCGATGCCGGGCGAGGCGGCCGCAGCGAGCGCGCTGTCATGACCGCCCGTGTGCGCCGCCTGTGCTCCGGCAAAGTCGGGCGGGGCCATGCTCGTCATCCACGACAGGGCGACGGATGCCACGAGCACGAGCGTCCCGAGTGCGGAGAAGCCGACGACCAAGCGGCGGCCGGCCCGCGCGAACAGGGCGTAGCCGAGGCCCGTCGCGAGCACCGCGAGCAGGGTGAGCACGGCGGCGGCGGCGAGTTCGAGCGGGTAACCGATCAGCGTGCCGGCAACGACGGACGCGACGGCCGCACTGGTGGCAGCGAGGAGCGCGGTCGGCACGCGAGCGGGTAGCCGCCGCGTGGTTGCGGCAGCTGGCAGGGCAGCCCCGCGAGCAGCCGGCCGGGACGGCGGACCGGGTTCGGCGGCATCCGACGACACCGACAGGGCCCTGGCCTGCCGGAGCAGCGGCGGGGCGGCTATGAGCGTGACGACCACAGCGGCGGTCAGCTGCATCGGCAGCGCGAACAGTAGCTTCTCCTGCGCGAACCACCAGCCCTGGCCGAGGAGCATGAGCACGAGAGGCAGCTGGGCGAGGGTGGCGAGCGCAGCACCGCCCGCGAAGATCAGCGCCCGTCGTGCCCTGGTTGCGGTGATCGGGCCCGCGGCGATGATCGTGGCGGCGCACCACAACCCCGCACCGATGATGGTCAGCGCGAGGTTGATGGCGAGCAGAGCGGCCGTGCTCACCGGCCGCGAACCAGTGCGCGAGGTGACCGCCCTGGCTGCGGTGCGGAGGGTGCGGTGGTGCGCATGTCACTCACGACGACCATGTCAGAGCCGGGCGGAGACGTTCTCGTCGGAGGCGTTTCCGACGGGAGCCTGCCTCGGCGCGGTGCCCTGTCCGCGGGCCAGTCGCCAGCCCTTCTGCGCGAGGTAGAGGCTCACCAGGATGATGGCGAGTCCGTTCAGCGCGTGCAGCGAAACGAAGAGTGTCGCGGCCAGTGGGGGGCTCTCGTGCGAGTCGGGACCGACGCCGAAGAGCACACCGGTCAGCACGAAGATGCCGGTCTGCAGCAGGATCAGCACGAGCGGCAGTGCGCTCAACCAGATCATCCGCTTGCCAAGGCGGGCGATGGCGGCGCAGATGAGGGTGAGCAGGGCGAGGATCGGCAGAACGATTCGGCCGTTCATGCCGTGCACCGCGAAGAGTTCGTCGTCGGGGTTGCTGAAGACTCCGACCGCTGCAAAGTACAGCTGGAGCATGACGGATGCCGTCAACAATGACGCTACAACGGCGTAAAGCGTGCGCATGAGGGATGAGTTCCTTTCGGTCCGCTCGGGAAGGCGGGTAACCCGACTGTGCCCGGGTGGCGGATGCGACGGCATCCGTGTCACCACCGAGAGTGCACCGGCAGTGCCCCTGAACCCGTTCTCCGGGCGTAGCGCAGGCGCGGGTGTTGCTTCAGCGCCGCGCGATGCCGGCCACGGCGGCCACCGAGGCCGTGACGGCTGCTGCCGCCACGCTCAACTGCTCGGCACTCGTTCTGCTGGACAGCGAGAAACGCACGGCCGTCTGCGCGAGCTCTGCGGGCACGCCGATCGCCGTGAGCACGGGGGATGCCTCGTCGGATCCGGCCGCGCAGGCGGATCCGCTGGAGCAGATCACGCCGCGCCGCTCAAGCTCGAGGAGCACCGCTTCGCCGCTCGTGCCGGCGAAGACGAAGGAGGCGGAGCCGGGCAGCCGCGCGCTCGGGTGCCCGGTGAGGCGCGCCTCGGGAACGGAGCCCAGCACGCCGGCGATGAACTCGTCGCGCAGCGCGCTCGTGGCTTCGGCAGCCCCGGCGAGGCGTTCGGCCTCTGCCAGCCGCAGTGCGGTCGCGAGCGCGACGGCTCCCGCGACGTTCTCGGTTCCACTGCGGTGGCCGCGCTCCTGTCCTCCGCCGTGCAGCAGAGGCTCCAGCGGCAGCCGCCCGCGCACGAACAGCGCGCCGATACCCTTGGGGGCGCCGACCTTGTGGCCGGAAATGCTGAGCGCATCGACGCCGAGCTCGGTGACGTTCAGCGGCAACGAACCCGCGGCCTGCACGGCATCCGTGTGTAACGGGACTCCGCCGGCCCGTGCCACGGCGGCGAGCCGCTGCAGGGGTTGCACGGTGCCGATCTCATTGTTGGCGTAGTGCACCGAGACGAGTGCGGTGTCCGGGCGCAGCCGCGCGGCCAGCTCGTCCGGGTCGAGAAGGCCTGCGGCATCCGGGCTCAGCAGCTCGATCTCGAAGCCGTGCAGGCGACGCAGGTAGTCCAGCGATTCGAGCACGGCCTCGTGCTCGAGCGGCGAGCTGATGATGTGCCTGCCGCGGGCGGATGCCAGTGCGATGCCCTTGACCGCGAGGTTGTCGGCCTCGGTGCCACCGGCCGTGAACACCACCTCGCCCGCTCGGCAGCTCAGCACGGCCGCCACCTCGCGGCGGGCCTGCTGGATGGCCACCGCCGCTGCCTCGCCGGCGCGGTGGTGGCTGGATGGGTTGCCGAACTCGCCGCCGGGGCCGCCGAGCCACGGCCACATGGCCTGCAACGCCTCCGGACGCACCGGGGTGCTCGCCGCATTGTCGAGATAAATCGCGTCGAGATAAGTCGCGTCGTGGTTACCGGCGTCGTTGTTCTGGCTCATGGCTGGTCCGCCGTGCTTCAGGGCGTGGCAGCGGTGACGTCGACGCTGATGTCGAGGCCGAGGTCGAGTGCGCGCACGCTGTGGGTGAGAGCGCCGACCGAGATCACATCGACGCCGGTCTCGGCGATCGCCCTGACGGTGCCGAGGCTCACGCCGCCGCTGGCCTCAACCACGGAGCGTCCCGCGATGTGGGCGACGCCGGCGCGCAGCTGCTCCGGCGTGAAGTTGTCGAGCATGATCGTGTCGACGCCGGCAGCGAGCACGGCGTCGATCTGGTCGATCCGATCGACCTCGACCTCGATGTGGGTGGTGTGCGGCAGCCGGGCGCGGAGGCTGAGCAGCGCATCGGTCACCGAGATGCCGTTCGCGGTGAGCACGGCGAGGTGGTTGTCCTTGGCCATCACGGCGTCGCTCAGGCTGAAGCGGTGGTTGTGGCCGCCGCCGTCGCGCACGGCCTGGCGTTCCAGGGCGCGCAGGCCGGGGGTCGTCTTGCGGGTGTCGGCGATGCGGGCGCGCGTTCCGGCGGTCTCGGCCACGTACTCGGCGGTGAGTGCGGCGATGCCGCTCATGCGCTGCACCAGGTTGAGGGCGACGCGTTCGGCCTGCAGGATGCCGCGGGCCGAGCCGCTGACACGGGCGAGCACGTCGCCGGCGGCGAAGGGGGCGGCATCCGCGACCAGCAACTCGACCGTCACCGAGGGGTCGGTGAGCGCGAAGGCGGCGCGGAACACGGCGCCGCCGCTGAACACGGCGTGCTCGCGTGCGACCAGCTCGGCCGTGGCCATCGCCTCGGCGGGGATCAGCAGCTCGGAGGTGATGTCACCCCAGGGGGCGTCTTCGTGCAGGGCCGCCGAGACGACGGCGGTGATGGTGGCGGTGGTCAGCATGCGAGGGCATCCTCTCGAGTGGTTGCAATTGTTCCAGTGCCGTCGGCTGCCGGGAAGTCGCTGCGGAAATGTGCGCCGACCGACTCCGTCCTGGCGCTCGCCGCGGCCACGAGCAGGCGGGCGAGGTCGAGCAGATTGGCGTCTTCGATGTCGCGGCGGCTCGCGCCGGGCGTCGTGCTCGGCCGGGGGAGTGCGGCGAGCTCCGATGCGGCCGCCTCGAGCGTCGCGCCGTCGCGCTCAAGCCCGGCGGCGTTCCACAGGAGGGTCTGCACGGTCGTGCGGAGATCGGGCGTTCGGAGCGGGGCATTCAGTGCTTCGTCAGAGCTGCGCGGCACGCCATCGCGTAGCTGGTTCGCGGATGCGGCAGGCGACACGCCGACAGCGCGGGCGTCAGCCGCGGCGTGTCGCGGAGCATCTCCGCTGACCGGCATATGTGGCGCGTCGGTTGCGGGCCGGGCGGGGGCGGATGCCGCATCCGCGCTCAGCGCCTGCACGGCCCGTTCGGCGAACACCGCCGCCTCCAGCAGCGAGTTCGAGGCCAGCCGGTTGGCGCCGTGCACGCCGGTGCAGGCGGCCTCGCCGACGGCGAAGAGCCCCGGCAGCGATGTGCGGCCCCAGAGATCGGTGGCGACGCCGCCCATCCAGTAGTGCGCGGCGGGCGTCACGGGCACCGGCTCGAGCGCCCAGTCGTGGCCGGAGGCCTCGCACGCGGCCGTGATCGTGGGGAAGCGGGCGGCGAGCATGGCCCGGTTCGCGGCGGGATCCTGTGCGAGCGCGGTCGCGTCCAACAGCACGGGCGCTCCGCCCTGCGCCGCCATCTCGCGGGCGATCTCACGGGCGACGACGTCGCGTGGAGCGAGCTCGGCCTCTGGATGCCGCTCGAGCATGAATCGCTCGCCGGAACGGTTCCGCAGCACGGCGCCCTCGCCGCGCACCGCCTCGGACACGAGCGGGGTGCCGGGGACGGCCAGCGCGGTCGGGTGGAACTGCACGAACTCCAGATCCGCCAGTCGGGCTCCGGCCCGCCAGGCCGCTGCTACTCCGTCTCCGGTGGCGATCGCGGGGTTCGTGGTGTGCAGGAAGAGCTGCCCCGCGCCACCGGTGGCGAGCACCACGGCGTCGGTGAGCACCCGCTCGCGGCCGCCGTTCGGCAGGGCCAGCTCGGCGCCGATGACGCGGGGTGCGGTATCCGCCCCCGAGCTCGGGCCGGCGGTCGGCGCAGCGGAGTCGGCGGCGGGCTCGGTGAGCAGCTCCACCAGCATCGTCTGCTCGCGCACCGTGATCGGGCGGCGGGCGAGGGCATCGAGCATGGCGCGTTCGATCTCGGCGCCGGTGGCATCGCCGCCGGCGTGCAGCACTCGGGCACGGACGTGGGCGGCCTCGAGGCCGCGGGCGAGCCCGGACTCGTCGCGGTCGAAGTGCGCGCCGAAGCGGATCAGGTCGCGTACCCGGGCCGGGCCGTCGTCGCAGAGCACCTGCGCGGCGGCGGGATCGCTCCGGCCGGCGCCGGCACGGAGGGTGTCGAGCAGGTGGGCGTTGGGGGAGTCATCGGGGAAGAGCGATGCGGCGATGCCGCCCTGCGCGTGGCTGGTGTTGCTCTCGGCCAGCCCGCCCTTCGTCACCAGCGTCACCGTGTGCCCGGCATCGGCGGCCCGCACGGCAGAGAACAGGCCGGCCAGGCCGCTGCCGATCACCAGCACGCTCGCCATGTCAGGCTCCCGTGGGAACGGCGGCCGGTACAGCGCGGGGCGCAGTGGGTGCTGTACCGCCGCCGTTGGCGGGCGGCTTGGCTGCCAGCATCCGCTCGAGGGCGAGGCGGGCGGGAACGGCCACGTCGGCGCTGACCGAGATCTGGTTGACGACCTCGCCGGCCACGAGCGACTCGAGCACCCAGGCGAGGTAGCCGGGGTGGATGCGGTACATCGTCGAGCACGGGCAGACGACGGGGTCGAGGCAGAAGATCGTGTGCTGCGGGTACTGCGCGGCGAGGCGCTGCACGAGGTTGATCTCGGTGCCGATGGCGAAGGTCGATCCGGCCGGGGCCGCCGCGATCGCCTTCGTGATGTAGTCGGTGGAGCCGTACTCGTCGGCCGCATCCACGACGGGCATCGGGCACTCGGGGTGCACGATCACGCGCACGCCGGGGTGGCTGACGCGCGCCTGCTCGATCTGATCGACGGTGAAGCGCTTGTGCACGCTGCAGAAACCGTGCCAGAGGATCACCTGGGCGTCGTGCAGCTCGGCCTCGCTCGAACCACCGAGGGGCTTGCGCGGGTTCCACATCGGCATCCGGTCGAGCGGAACGCCCATCGCCTTGGCCGTGTTGCGGCCGAGGTGCTGGTCGGGGAAGAACAGCACGCGCTGGCCGCGCTCGAACGCCCACTCCAGAACGGTCTCCGCATTCGAGGACGTGCAGACGATGCCGCCGCGCTCGCCGCAGAAGCCCTTCAACGCAGCGGAGGAGTTCATGTAGGTGACGGGGATGACGGGCACTCGGCCGTCGGCGTCCGGCTCGGTGCCGTAGAGCTCCTCGAGCGCCTCCCAGCACTCGGTGACCGAGTCGATGTCGGCCATGTCGGCCATCGAGCAGCCGGCGGCGAGGTTCGGCAGGATGACGGCCTGCTCCGGTGTCGAGAGCAGATCGGCGGTCTCGGCCATGAAGTGCACGCCGCAGAAGACGATCGCCTCGGCATCCGGGCGGGACTTCGCGGCACCGGCCAGCTGGAAGGAGTCGCCGATGTAGTCGGCGTGTGCCACGACCTCGTCGCGCTGGTAGAAGTGGCCGAGCACGAGCACCCGGTCGCCGAGCGTGGCCTTGGCGGCGCGGACGCGGGCGTCGAGCTCCTCGTCGCTGGCGGTCTTGTACTCGCTCGGCAGCGTGCCCTGCCGCGGCGAGCCGGTGGGGATCACGTCGCCCATCGAGGAACCGGGGCCGTAGGCGGTGGGGCCGGCGTCGAACTCCCACGGGCCCTTGGCGAGCTCGGGCGAACAGCTCGAGCCGGTGGATTCGCCGCTGGCGATCAGCTGGATGACACGGTCGACGGATGCCGGGGTCGCAGTGTGGTTCGAGGCGGTGGGGTTGGAGATGGTGCTCATGATGCCTTCCCAGGGGTGGCGCGGCCGAGAGGGCCGAGGTCTGCGGGGTCGATGGTGGAATCGAAACGGTAGAGGCGGGGCGGCCGGTGCGGCGTGCCCGCGAGGTACTCATCGGTGGCGATCACCGTCTTGGACGCCTCGATCGTGCGGCGGAAGTTCGCCGGGTCCAGTGGGCGCTGCAGCACGGCCTCGTGCACCTCGCGGAGCTGGGCGAGGGTGAATGTCTCGCCGAGGAAGGCGTGTGCGATGCGGGAGTACTCGAGCTTGGTGCGCAGCCGCCACAGGGCGTAGTCGACGATGAGGTTGTGATCGAAGGCGAGCTCCGGCAGATCGTCGGCCGGGAACCATTGCACGTTCTCGCCAACCGCGGCGCGCGCGGCCTCGTCGGACTGCACGAGCGCCCAGTAGACGACCGAGACCACCCGGCGCCCCGGCGAGCGGTCGACCGCGCCGAAGCTGTAGAGCTGTTCGAGGTACTTCGGGGTGAGCCCGGTCGTCTCGTGCAGGGTGCGCGCGGCGGCCTTGCCGAGTTCCTCGTCGACGGGCAGCCATCCGCCGGGCAGGGCCCATTGGCCTTCGAACGGCTCCCGGGTGCGCCGAACGAGCGGCAGCCAGAGCGATGGCAGCTCGGTTTCGGCATCCGCCCGCAGCGCGAAGATCACCGTCGACACGGCGAGTTCTGCGCTCGCTGGCTGCTCGGCTGCCATGGCGTCTCCGTTCGATGCTCGCGACTAAGAGTCAGTGTGACTTTAAGTCTGCGCCCATCTTATGGTCAATCTGACCAGAAGGCGAATTCGTGACGTCGCGCTGCCCGCGCTGGTCGGGTGATGGCGGAGGGCGCATCGGCGTCCGCCGGGCGGCACGATGGCGCGGTATGCTGGCAGCGCGCTCTGCTCACGGGTGGGGCGCGTGCAGTGAACTGAATATCGGGCCACATGGTCGACGCGGGAGAGCCGGGCGTTTTCGAACGTATCGGCACCGAAGGAGCAATCCTCCCCGACAATCTCTCAGGTATATGTACCGCGTCGAGCTGGCCGCTCTGGAAAGTGGATTTTGCGAAGCAAGATCCAGATCGAGCCTGTCGAGATCTCTCGCCCTGCCTGGTCTGGACTACGCGAAATCCCGCCCAAGGTGAAAGCCGCACGCATCCGTCGATCGACGGAGCAGCGGTGAAACTCTCAGGCCGGATGACAGAGGGGGAGTTCCGAGACGGTCAAGCGACCGTCCAGAATCTCGCCCGGCCTCGGCCGGTTCGACGTGAGGAACTCCGCGCCAATGAATGACGTAACGACTGACAACGCCAGCTCGGCCACCGACGGCGCCATCACCGCGCGCTTCTCGCCGCTGCACGACATTCACGTGGAAGCCGGCGCCAGCTTCACCGATTTCGGCGGTTGGCAGATGCCCGTGCGCTACTCGAGCGACCTCGCCGAGCACCACGCCGTGCGCGCCGCCGCCGGCATCTTCGACATCTCGCACATGGCAGAGATCCTCGTCGAAGGTCCGGGTGCCCCGGCATTCCTTGACTACGCCCTCGCCGGCAAGCTCTCGGCGATCAAGTACGGCCAGGCGAAGTACAGCCTGCTGCTGAACGAGCACGGCGGCATCATCGACGACCTCGTCGTCTACCGCCTCGGCGACGAGAAGTTCCTCGTGGTTGCCAACGCCGGCAACCGCTTCGCCGTCGTCCCGGCCCTCGCCGAGCGCGCGGCCGGCTTCGACGTCACCGTCACCGACCAGAGCGACGACCTCGCGCTGATCGCCGTGCAGGGCCCGGTCTCCCGTGCCATCCTCGAGGCGACCCCCGGCATCACGGACCTCGGCATCCCGCTCTCCGAGCTCAAGTACTACTGGTCGACCGATGCCTTCTTCGACGGAGCCCCGCTGCTCGTCGCCCGCACCGGCTACACCGGTGAGGACGGCTTCGAGCTGTACATCCAGACCGAGAAAGCGGCCGAGCTCTGGGGCGCCCTCACCGCCGCCGGCGCGGAGCACGGCCTCGTTCCCTGCGGCCTCGCCAGCCGCGACACCCTCCGACTTGAGGCGGGCATGCCGCTCTACGGCCACGAGCTCGGCGTCGACGTCTTCCCGGCCCAGGCCGGTCTCGGCCGCGTCGTCGCACTCGCCAAGGAGGGCGAGTTCGTCGGTCGTGCCGCCAGCGAGCGGGGCCCGGCAGCGGGCGCCCGCGTCCTCGTCGGCATCGCGGCGGAGGGCCGCCGCGCCGGTCGTGCCGACTACGAGCTGTTCGCCAGTGCCAATGCGAACGACGATGCGGACGCCGCGGCGCCGGCCATCGGCGTGATCACGAGCGGCGCGCTCTCGCCGACCCTCGGCCACCCGATCGCGATGGCCTTCGTCGACCCCGGCCACTCCGAGCTCGGCAGCGAACTCTTCATCGACGTGCGCGGAACGCGGGTGCCGGCATCCGTCGTCGCACTGCCGTTCTACAAGCGCGCGCAGTAAGCGCACGCGCCTCACTCAGCACGTCACGTCTCAGCACACACACACACTCAACACCCATCGCGAAGGAGCCATCATGGCCGACACCTCCACCCTCAAGTACACCGCCGAGCACGAGTGGCTCCTGATCGACGGCAACACCGCCGTCGTCGGCATCACCGCCTACGCCGCCGAGAAGCTCGGTGACGTGGTCTTCGTCGACCTGCCCGACTCCGGCGACGAGATCACCGCCGGCACCGTCGTCGGCGAGATCGAGTCGACCAAGTCCGTGGGAGAGCTCTTCGCCCCGGCCAACGGCACCGTGCTCGAGATCAACCAGGCCATGGTCGACAGCCCCGAGCTCGTCAACTCCGACCCCTTCGGCGAGGGCTGGCTCATCAAGATCAGCTTCACCGAGCTGCCGGCACTGTTGAGCTTCGACGAGTACAGCGCGCTCATCGCCGAATAGGCGCAGCACGCACCACGCCTGACGACCACCACTTCGCACCAGCCCGCATCCCCGCCAGCACACATCCCCGCCAGCACAGAGAATCTCGAGAGCAATGACCTCCAGTCAGTCAGTCCCCACCTCGTCTGCAACTCCATCTGCAGCCATCTCATCGGCGTTCGGAGCCGACGCCTTCGGCCGCCGCCACATCGGCGTCGGCGTGAACGAGCAGCAGCAGATGCTGTCGACGCTCGGCTACGACAGCCTGGAGGCCCTGCTCGGCGCCGCAGTGCCCGAGTCGATTCGTGTTGGCGAGATTCTCAACTCGGCGATTCCGGATGCCGCTACCGAGCGTGAGGCGCTGGCCGAACTGCGGGGCATCGCAGACCAGAACACCCTGCGCACCTCGATGATCGGCCTCGGCTACTACGGCACCATCACGCCGTCGGTGATCAAGCGCAACGTGCTCGAGAACCCGAGCTGGTACACGGCGTACACGCCGTACCAGCCGGAGATCTCGCAGGGGCGCCTCGAGGCGCTGATCAACTTCCAGACGATGGTCACCGACCTCACCGGGCTCGACACGGCCAATGCGTCCATGCTGGACGAGGGTACGGCCGTCGTGGAGGGCATGCTCCTAGCCCGCCGTGCATCGAAGCTGAAGACGAACCGCTTCGTCGTGGACGCAGACGTGTTCCCGCAGACGCTGGCGTTGCTGCAGTCGCGCGCCGAGGCGCTGGACATCGAGCTCGTCGTCGCCGAGCTGCGCGCGGATTCCGATGTCGCCGCGCTCGGCGAGCACTTCGGCCTGTTCGTGCAGTACCCCGGCGCCTCCGGACGCGTCTGGAACCCCGCGGCCGTCATCGCCGCGAGCAAGGCGCAGGGCGCCCTCGTCGTCGTGGCCGCCGATCTGCTGGCCCTCGCGCTGATCACCTCTCCCGGCGAGCTCGGCGCAGATGTCGCCGTGGGCACCAGCCAGCGCTTCGGTGTTCCGATGGGCTTCGGCGGACCGCACGCCGGGTACATGGCCGTACGTGCTGGCCTCGAGCGCCAGATGCCCGGCCGCCTCGTCGGCGTGTCCAAGGATGCCGTCGGCCACCCCGCCTACCGCCTCACCCTGCAGGTGCGCGAGCAGCACATCCGCCGCGAGAAGGCGACGTCGAACATCTGCACCGCACAGGTGCTGCTGGCCGTCATGGCGAGCATGTTCGCCGTCTACCACGGCCCGGCCGGCATCCGCCACATCGCCGTCGGCACCGCGCAGAAGGCGCGCGCCCTCGCCGATGTGCTCACCGGCTACGGCCTGACGCTGGTCAGCGACGACTTCTTCGACACGATCCGCGTGCACGTCCCCGGCCTGGCCTCCACGGTCATCGAGCGTGCTCGCAACCGCGGCTACAACCTATGGGAGGTCAGCGAGGCCACCATCGCGATCTCGGTCGACGAGACCACCACCGAGGCCGACCTCTCGCTCATCGCCGAGGCATTCGGCCTGCCCGAGCGCACGCCCGTCACCGTCGACCCTTCCGCGCTGCCGGCCATTGCCGCCGGCGAGTTGCGCCGCACGAGCAGCTATCTCGATCACCCGGTGTTCAACTCGCACCACTCCGAGACGCAGATGATGCGCTACCTCAAGACGCTCGCCGACCGCGACTACGCCCTCGACCGCGGCATGATCCCGCTCGGCTCCTGCACCATGAAGCTCAACGCGGCCACCGAGATGGAGGCCGTCACCTGGCCCGAATTCGCAGGGCTCCACCCCTTCGCCCCCGAGGCCGATGTGCGCGGCTCGCTCGCGCTGATCGAGCAGCTTGAGACGTGGCTCGCCGAGGTCACCGGATACGACTCCGTGTCGCTGCAGCCGAACGCCGGCAGTCAGGGTGAGCTCGCCGGACTCCTCGCGATCCGCGGCTACCACCGCTCCAACGGTGAGTTCGAGCGCACAGTCTGCCTCATCCCGTCCAGCGCCCACGGCACGAACGCGGCATCCGCCGTGCTCGCCGGCATGAAGGTCGTCGTGGTCGCCTGTGACGAGCTCGGCAACGTCGACCTCGACGACCTGCGCGCCAAGATCGCGCTGCACGCCGAGGTGCTCTCTGCCCTGATGATCACGTACCCGTCGACGCACGGCGTCTACGAGCACGAGGTCACCGCCATCACCCAGGCCGTTCACGATGCCGGCGGCCAGGTCTACGTCGACGGCGCCAACCTGAACGCGCTGCTCGGTTTCGCCCGCTTCGGCGATTTCGGCGGCGACGTGTCGCACCTGAACCTGCACAAGACCTTCTGCATCCCGCACGGCGGCGGCGGCCCCGGCGTCGGCCCGGTCGCGGCCAAGGCGCACCTCGCCCCGTTCCTGCCCGGCCACCCGCTGGCCCAGCGCGCCGACCACGGCCCGTTCGTGCACGCCGGCGGCCCGGTCTCTGCCGCGCCGTACGGCAGCCCGAGCATTCTCCCGATCACGTGGGCGTACATCCGCATGATGGGCGCCGAGGGCCTCAAGCAGGCCACCGGTGCTGCCGTGCTGAGCGCCAACTACATCGCGGCGCGCCTCCGTGAGCACTACCCGGTGCTCTACACGGGCGACAACGGTCTGGTCGCACACGAGTGCATCCTCGACCTGCGCCCGCTCACCGAGGAGACCGGCGTGACCGTCGACGACGTGGCCAAGCGCCTCGTCGACTACGGCTTCCACGCGCCGACGATGTCGTTCCCCGTTGCCGGCACCCTCATGGTCGAGCCGACCGAGTCGGAAGACCTCGGCGAGATCGAGCGCTTCATCGAGGCCATGATCTCGATCAAGGCTGAGGCGGATGCCGTCGCCGCCGGCGTCTGGCCGGCCGACGACAACCCGCTGCGCAACGCCCCGCACACCGCACAGGCGGTCGTGACCGGAGATGACGGCTCTGGCGAGTGGACCCACCCGTACACCCGCGAAACCGCCGTCTACCCCGTGCGTTCGCTCATCCGCAACAAGTACTGGGCGCCGGTGCGCCGCATCGATCAGGCCTACGGTGACCGCAACCTCGTGTGCGCCTGCCCGCCGCCCGAAGCGTTCGCCTAAGCGGCAGCGCCCCGTCACGACAGAGACCGCGCCTCCGAGTGCATCCGGCCCACCAGGGGCGGATCGCAGCCGGATGCGCGGTCTCTGTCTGTCTGCCGGAGCGGGCGTCATGCCCGGCGAGGAGGGGCTGGCGAGGGCCGAGACGCGGGAGTAATCTGAGGGCAACTCATCTATGGAGGAGGCTCTCATGCTTCTGGCAGATCTTCTCTGGGCAGGTGCGGGACTGAGCGTGATCGGCACGCTGGCCGCTGCGGTCGCTCTGATTCCCGATGCCATCGATGCCCGCGCCGATCGGCTGCAACACAGCGATCCCGGTACGGCGGCCGCGCTGCGCCGGGCCCGTGCGATGACCGAGTTCGGCAGCAGCGAGGGGCTGCTGTTCGACGGCTCGCTCGTGGCGTGCACGCCGACGCGTCGCAGCGGGATCACGCTGCGCGTGCTCGGTGACGACGAGGAATCGAATCACGCCATCGCCGTTCGTGCAGCCGCAAGCCAGGCGCCGGTCGAGGCGCCGAGGGCAGACGTCGTCAGCCGGCCGCGAAGAGTGCCGGCCACCACATCACGGCGAGTGGGTAGCCGACGAACGAGGCGACGTCCAGAACCCAGTGTGCGATGACGAGTGGCATTGTGCGGCCCCACTTCTCGTAGCACCATCCGAACAGGACGCCCATCGCACAGTTGCCGGCGAACGGGCCGAAGCCCTGGTAGAGGTGGTAGCTCCCGCGCAGCGTCGCGCTGGCGACGATGATCGCCCAACGATTCCAACCCAGTTGCCGCAGCCGGGTGAACAGGTACCCGACGACGATGATCTCCTCACTCAACGCCGCATTCGCGGCCGAGAGCAACAGAATCGGGATCGTCCACCAGAATGTCTCCAGGGGTGAGGCGTTGATCGCCACGGTGATGCCGAGCGCCCGGCCGCCCAGATAGAGGGCAATGCCCGGGATGCCGATGACGGCGGCCAACGCGAGGCCGGCGCCGAGGTCGCGCCCCGGGCGGGTCAGGTCGAAGCCGATCCGCCGGAACGGGCTCTGGCCCGGCCTCCACAGCAGGTAGAGCACGAGTGCCACCGCGAAGAGCGCGAAGAAGATATTCAGGAACTGGTAGGTGAAGTCGAGCCATTCGCGGCTCGACTGCGAGGTGTTCAGCGCCGTGCTCTGCTGACCGAGCGGTTTCTCGGCGGTGAGCTTCGCGACGAGCGACACGACCGAGTAGACGGCGGACGCCCCGAGCGAGAGCCCGAGCACGATCGCCAATTCGATCCACAGCCTCGTGCGCTCCGGCCGGGTGATGCTCTGAGCCGGGGGAGGGGGAGGGAGCCGCAGTGCCGAGCGCACGCCGGACGCCCTCGTCGACGCTGCCGAGGTCGTGTCGATCACTGTTGCCCGACCCGGCATGCCGGCGTTCCCCCGGGCAGCGCGTAGCGGTAGCGCGCCACGAGCGCATAGCCGGCGGCGGCCAACCACGAGAACGGCGGAAGCAGCATGAGATGGCCGGCGAAGCGCAGAATTGCGCGGGGCTGATGGGTGAGCAGGGCGGCGACCGCGCGGTGCCCACCGTGGCGGTGACCATCGGCGACCAACCACACGCGGGCCGCGGCATCCGCCTCGCGCAGGCCGTAGTGCTCGAGGTCGGTCCACTGGTACGGGGAGGCCTCTGGCATGGCGGGAAGCGCACGTCGAAGCCATGAAACGCTGCTCGTGCAGAAGCCGCAATCGCCGTCGAAAATCAGCAGCACGGATGGGGTTTCGGATGCCGAGGCCATGCCGCCATTCAACCACGCCCAGGGCGCGCAAGATCCTGCGAAATCGCACGCAACATATGAGCGATTTGTAAGATCCTGCAAGAAAGCCGCGAATCTTGTTTCCTGTTTGTAACGGTTCCGTACTGAAGTTGCACAAGACCCGCGCGCTGCATACTCTCGGGGGTACTTGGCGCGGCGGTGCGGCAACGTTTTCGTGCTGCCGTTGCCCACTTTGCACAGGAGGAAAACTTGAAGATCAAGAAGCTAGGCCTCGTTGCCGTCGCTCTTGCTGCCGCCAGCGCTTTGGCGCTGAGCGGTTGCGCCAGCGACACAGGCAGTGGCAGTGGAAGCACCGAAGGCGCATCCAGCTCGTCGGCCATCATCACCACGAACGGCTCGGAGCCGCAGAACCCGCTGCTTCCCGCCAACACCACCGAGACCGGTGGCGGAAAGATCGTCACGTCGATCTTCGCCGGCCTGGTGTCCTACACCGCTGACGGCGAGATCGAGAACGAGGTCGCGAAGTCGATCGAGTCTGACGATGCACAGCACTGGACCGTCACGCTGAACGACGGCTGGACCTTCACCAACGACGAGCCCGTCACGGCCAACTCCTTCGTTGACGCGTGGAACTACGCAGCCCTCCTGAGCAACGCCCAGGGCGCTTCGTACTTCTTCGACAACATCGAGGGCTTCTCCTACGACGCCGACTCCGAGCTGACCGGCCTCAAGGTCGTCGACGACCTGACCTTCACGGTTGACCTTGCTGCTCCCGAGGCCGACTGGCCGCTGCGTCTGGGCTACTCGGCATACATGCCGCTGCCCGAGGCCGGCCTTGCCGACATGGAAGCATTCGGCGAGAACCCGATCGGAAACGGCCCGTACATGCTGGCTTCCGACTCGGCATGGGTCCACAACGAGAAGATCGACCTGATCACCAACCCTGACTACAAGGGTGTTCGCACCCCGGTCAACGGTGGCCTCACGATCACCTTCTACGCGACGCAGGATGCGGCTTACGCCGATGTCCAGGGTGGCAACCTCGACGTTCTCGACGGTGTCCCCGACTCCGCGTTCTCGACCTACGAGGACGAGTTCGGTGACCGCGCGGTCAACCAGGCTGCAGCCATCTTCCAGGGCTTCAACATCCCGGGCTACCTCGCACACTTCGGTATGGATGAGGAAGGCGAGCTTCGCCGTCACGCCATCTCGATGGCGATCAACCGCGACGAGATCACTGACGTGATCTTCGAAGGCACCCGCACCCCCGCCACCGACTTCACCTCCCCGGTGATCGCTGGTTGGACCGACAAGCTCGAGGGCGCCGAGTACCTGGAGTACAACCCGGAGGAGGCCAAGAAGCTCTGGGCCGAGGCCGACGCCATCTCGCCCTACACCGGTACCTTCGACATCGCGTACAACGCTGATGGCGGACACCAGGCCTGGGTCGAGGCTGTCACCAACAGCATCGCCAACACCCTCGGCATTCAGGCCGTCGGCAAGTCCTACCCGACCTTCGCCGCCGCGCTGGACGACCGTGAGCAGCAGAAGCTGACCGGTGGAACGCGTGCCGGATGGCAGGGCGACTACCCCTCGATGTACAACTTCCTCGCCCCGCTCTACCAGACCGGTGCAGGCAGCAACTACGAGGGTTACAGCAACCCGGAGTTCGACTCGCTGCTCGCTGAGGGTTCTGTTGCACAGACCGTCGAGGATGCAACGGCGAAGTACCAGGCTGCTCAGGAGGTCCTGCTCAAGGACATGGCCACCGTTCCGCTCTGGTACTCCAACGTGAACGGTGTCTCGTCTGAGGCCGTTGACAATGTCGTATTCGGTTGGGACTCCGTCCCGCTGTACTTCCAGATCACGAAGGAATAGTTCTCCGTAACTAACCTCCCTTCCTAGTTCGACCGGCTGTCCGAGGCGTTTCGCCTCGGACAGCCGGCCGACTAAGCTCATCCAGTGATTGTGATCTCAATGCTTCTTCCATCGAACGGAGGATGCTGATGCTGTGGTACACAGGCAGACGTATTCTTCAGATGATCCCCGTTTTCTTCGGCGCGACGTTCCTCATCTACTTCATGGTGTTCTCCCTCCCGGGTGACCCGATTGCCGCTCTGTACGGCGACCGTCCTCCGGCCCCTGAAGTGATCGAACAGATTCGGGCGCAGTACAACCTCGACCAGCCGTTCATCGTTCAGTACCTGCTCTACATCGGCGGGCTGTTCCAGGGTGACTTCGGTACGACCTACTCCGGCCGCCCGGTCTCCGAGGTCATGGCTCAGGCGTTCCCGATCACCCTCCGCCTCGCCATGCTGGCCCTCTTCTTCGAGGCCGTTGCCGGCATCACGATCGGCCTCATCGCCGGTCTTCGCAAGGGCAAGATCTTCGACGCGAGTGCTCTCGTCGTCAGCCTCCTGCTGATCTCCGTGCCGACATTCGTCGTCGGTTTCGTTCTGCAGTACGTCTTCGGTGTGCAACTCGGCTGGGCACGTACGACAGTCAGCGGTGATGCGCCGTTCAACGAGCTGATTCTGCCCGCCATCGTGCTGGCATCCGTCTCGTTCGCCTACATCGTGCGCCTGACTCGGGCGAGCGTCGCAGACAACCTGAACGCCGACTTCGTGCGCACCGCGACGGCCAAGGGCCTCTCGCGCAATCGCGTCGTTCGCGTGCACGTGCTCCGCAACTCGCTCGTTCCCGTCGTGACCTTCCTCGGCGTCGACCTGGGTGCGCTCATGGTCGGTGCGATCGTCACGGAGGGAATCTTCAACATCAACGGCGTCGGCGGTACCGTCTACCGCGCCGTTCAGCTCGGAGAAAGTCCGACGGTCGTGTCGTTCGTCGCGATGATGGTCATCATCTTCGTCGTGGCGAACCTGCTCGTCGACCTGCTCTACGCATTGCTCGACCCGAGGATTCGCTATGCAAAATAAGAATTTCCAGCCGCAAGAGCACTACGTTGCGCCGATCGAAGACACCCCGATCGCCCCTGTCGACCGCCTCGACGAATCAGAGAAGGCCAGGAGCACCTGGGCAGACGCGTGGGATTCCATGCGTCGCCGCCCCTCCTTCTGGATCTCCTCGATTCTCATCGTGTTGATCCTGATCGTCGCCGCGTTCCCCGGTCTGTTCACCTCGGTGTCGCCGAACCTGAACTGCCAGCTGGCAGACAGCAACGGAGCTCCGGAGGCCGGGCACCCCCTCGGCTTCACCCGTCAGGGCTGTGACGTCTACGCGCGCATCATCTTCGGCGCACAGGCATCCGTAACCGTCGGCGTGCTGGCAACGCTGCTCGTGACGCTCTCCGGCATCATCGTCGGTTCGCTGGCCGGCTACTACGGCGGCTTCCTCGATTCCTTCGTCTCCCGTGTCGGCGACATCTTCTTCGCGATCCCCACCGTCCTCGGTGCGATCGTGCTGATGTCGGTCCTGCCCGAGCGCACACCCGCCACGGTGGCTCTCGTGTTGGCGATCTTCGCGTGGCCGCAGATTGCGCGCATCATGCGCGGTGCTGTGCTCTCCGCGCGGAACTCCGACTACGTGACCGCGTCGACCGCCCTCGGTGTGTCGAAGTTCCGGATCCTGATCCGGCACGTCATCCCGAACTCGATCGCCCCGGTGATCGTGGTCGCGACGATCTCGCTCGGAACGTTCATCGTCGCCGAGGCGACCCTGTCGTTCCTCGGTATCGGCCTGCCGCCGAACGTCATGTCCTGGGGTAACGACATCGCCCAGGCGCAGACGTCGATCCGCACCAACCCCCAGGTGCTGCTTCTGCCCTCCGCCGCACTGTCGATCACCGTGCTGTCGTTCCTGATGCTCGGTGATGTGGTTCGCGACGCACTCGACCCGGCAGCGAGGGCACGTCGATGACCCCGGCCATGAACGAAAACGAGAGTCAGAACATCGATACCTCGATCACGCCCCTGCTCCAGATCCGCAACCTCGAGGTGGGATTCCGCACTCAGCGCGGTCTCGTGCCCGCAGTGCGCGGTGTCGACCTGACGCTCTACCAGGGTCAGACCCTCGCCATCGTGGGGGAGTCCGGCTCCGGCAAGACGACGACCGCGCAGTCGATCATCGACCTGCTCCCCGGAACAGGCGAGGTCACCGGTGGCGAGATCCTGTTCGAGGGTCGCGACCTGACCAAAATGTCTCCGAAGGAGATCCAGGGCGTTCGAGGCAACCTCATCGGCTACGTTCCCCAGGACCCGATGTCCAACCTCAACCCGGTGTGGAACATCGGCTTCCAGGTTGAGGAGGCCATCAAGGCCAACGGCGTCGCCCAGGGCAAGGAAGCGAAGCTCCGCGCCATCCAGGTGCTGGAGGAGGCCGGCCTCGGCGATGCCTCAGAGCGTCTCAAGCAGTACCCGCACCAGTTCTCCGGCGGTATGCGTCAGCGCGTGCTCATCGGCATCGGCCTGTCGTCTCGCCCGAAGCTGCTGATCGCCGACGAGCCGACCTCGGCCCTCGACGTCACGGTGCAGCGTCAGATCCTTGACCACCTCGGCACGCTGACCCGCGACTACGGCACCTCCGTGCTGTTCATCACGCACGACCTCGGCCTCGCCGCCGAACGTGCGGAGCAGCTCGTGGTCATGTACCGCGGCAAGGTCGTCGAGTCCGGCTCGTCCAAGGAGATCCTGGCCAACCCGCAGCACCCGTACACGCAGCGCCTGGTCTCGGCCGCGCCGAGCCTCGCATCGCGCCGCATCCAGTCGGCCAAGCACGCCGACGCGGCGGCACCGGAGATCTTCTCCGGTGACTCCCTCGACGCGACACTGATCGCCCGTGCTGCCGAGCGCGAGCAGGCGGCGCCGGCCAAGGACCTGATCTCGGTGCAGGACGTCTCCAAGACGTACCGCATCCGTCAGCAGGGGTTCAAGTACAAGGAACTCCAGGCCGTTGACGGCGTGAGCTTCGGTGTGCAGCGGGGAACGACCACCGCGATCGTCGGTGAGTCCGGATCCGGCAAGTCGACCGTCGCCAAGCTGCTGCTGCAGCTGGAGACGATCACGAGCGGCAAGATCGAGTTCGACGGCCAGGACGTCGCCGCGCTGAAGGGGGCGGAGCTGCTCAAGTTCCGTCGCCGCGTTCAGCCGGTGTTCCAGGACCCGTACGGATCGCTCGACCCGCAGTACAGCGTGGGCAACACGATCGCCGAGCCGCTGCTCGCGCACAAGGTCGGCACGGCCAAGGAACGGCAGGCCCGCGTTCTGGAGCTGCTCGACCAGGTGTCGCTGCCCGCTGCGACCCGGTACCGCTACCCGAGCGAGCTCTCCGGCGGTCAGCGCCAGCGCATCGCCGTTGCGCGTGCGCTCGCGCTGAAGCCCGATGTGCTCGTGCTCGACGAGGCCGTCTCGGCTCTCGACGTGCTCGTGCAGGGTCAGATCCTGAACCTGCTCACCGAGCTGCAGACCGAGCTCGGCCTGACCTACCTCTTCATCACGCACGACCTCGCGGTCGTGCGACTGATCGCCGACAACGTCTGCGTCATGAAGAAGGGGCGGATCATCGAGGCGGCGACGACCGACGAGGTCTTCGACAACCCCCGCGAGCGCTACACGCAGGATCTGCTGGCCGCCATTCCCGGCGGAAACTTCGTGTTCGGCCGCTAGCCGGCCGCCGCACGACGGCACATTCACGATCGGCCCAGCACCCCTCATCCGGGTGCTGGGCCGATTTTCATGCAACTCAGGGTAAACTGATCGCATAGGGTACCAGCGAACATTGATTTCGCAACCGCAAGACCGTCCCTATCGCGCGCTTCATCAGTGCTCTTCTCAGCCTGATCCCGTCGAGCAGGGTGCTCGCCGCGAGGCGCAATTCAACCCACAGCAGACCAAGGACAAACTTTTATGGCACTCGCCACGCGCGATAACCTCCGAAATGTGGCGATTGTCGCCCACGTTGACCACGGCAAGACGACTCTGGTTGACGCCATGCTGCGCCAGACCGACTCCTTCGCCGAGCACGCTCACCTCGAAGAGCGCGCCATGGACTCCAACGAGCTGGAGCGCGAAAAGGGCATCACGATTCTCGCCAAGAACACGGCAGTCTCGTACAAGGGCAAGCACGCCACCGACGGCCCCATCGTCATCAACGTCATCGACACCCCCGGCCACGCCGACTTCGGTGGAGAGGTCGAGCGCGGTCTTTCCATGGTTGACGGCGTTGTACTGCTCGTCGACGCCAGCGAGGGCCCGCTCCCGCAGACCCGCTTCGTGCTGCGCAAGGCGCTCGAGGCCAAGCTCCCCGTCATCCTGTTGGTCAACAAGACCGACCGCCCCGACGCCCGCATCGACGAGGTCGTCGCCGAGAGCCAGGACCTGCTCCTCGGTCTCGCCAGCGACATGGCCGACGATGTTCCCGACCTCGACCTCGACGCGATCCTCGACGTTCCCGTCGTGTACGCATCGGGCCGTAACGGCGCAGCCAGCCTGAACAAGCCGGAGAACGGCGCACTGCCGGACAACGACGACCTCGAGCCGCTCTTCGAGGCGATCCTCAAGCACGTGCCGGCTCCCGTCTACGACGACGAGCACCCGCTGCAGGCCTGGGTCACGAACCTCGACTCCTCGCCGTTCCTCGGCCGCCTCGCGCTGCTGCGCATCTTCCAGGGCACCATCAAGAAGGGCCAGACCGTGGCCTGGGTCAAGCACGACGGCACCGTCTCGAACGTGCGCGTGACCGAGCTCTTCATCACGAAGGCTCTTGACCGCTTCCCCGCCGAGAGCGCAGGCCCCGGTGACATCGTCGCCGTCGCCGGCTTCGAAGACATCTTCATCGGTGAGACCCTCGCTGATGTCAACGACGTGCGCCCGTTGCCGACCATCACGGTCGACGACCCCGCCATCTCGATGACCATCGGAACCAACACCTCGCCGATCATCGGCAAGGTCAAGGGCCACAAGCTCACCGCGCGCATGGTCAAGGACCGCCTCGACCGCGAGCTCGTCGGTAACGTCTCGCTCAAGCTCGTCGACATCGGCCGCCCGGATGCCTGGGAGGTTCAGGGCCGTGGAGAGCTCGCTCTCGCCATCCTCGTCGAGCAGATGCGTCGCGAAGGCTTCGAGCTCACCGTCGGCAAGCCGCAGGTGGTTCTGAAGAAGATCGACGGCAAGACCCACGAGCCGTTCGAGCACCTCACCATCGATGCCCCCGAGGAGTTCCTCGGTGCCATCACTCAGCTGCTCGCCGCCCGCAAGGGCCGCATGGAGGGCATGTCGAACCACGGCACCGGCTGGGTTCGCATGGAGTTCATCGTTCCCTCGCGCGGCCTCATCGGCTTCCGCACCGAGTTCATGACGATCACCCGCGGTGCGGGCATCGCGAACGCCGTCTCGCACGGCTACGAGCCCTGGGCCGGCGAGATCGTCACCCGCACGAACGGCTCCATCGTGGCCGACCGTGCCGGTGTCGCCACCCCGTTCGCCATGGTGGCTCTGCAGGAGCGCATGTCGTTCTTCGTCGAGCCCACCCAGGAGGTGTACGAGGGCATGGTCGTCGGCGAGAACTCTCGCGCCGATGACATGGACGTGAACATCACCAAGGAGAAGCAGCTGACCAACATGCGTCAGTCCACCTCCGACTCCTTCGAGCGCATGACCCCGTCGCGCAAGCTGACGCTGGAAGAGGCTCTCGAGTTCGCCCGCGAGGACGAGTGCGTCGAGGTCACGCCCGAGTTCGTGCGCATCCGCAAGGTTGAGCTCGACTCGACCGCGCGTGCACGCACCTACTCGCGCATGAAGAAGCAGAACCAGGGCTAAGTCCCGATCGAAGACGGCCACCGCGCACCGCGCGGTGGCCGTTTTCTTGCGCCGGGCCGCTTCGGTGGGCACCCAGCGCTTTGTGAGCTTCTCTCAGGAGTCTTGCGGCACTTGCACCCTGACCGCCCAGAACAGCGTTCTAGGCTCGTCGGATTGCTTGCGTCACGATTCGCGTGGTGCGTTCCCCACGAGATTGTGTACAGCACCCCTCTGCCTTTATGAGTTTCTTCCTTTCACACCGTTCCCCGTCAGCCCGCCCTGCCTCTCGCCTGCTTCGAACCGCGCTCAGCGCCGTTGCCATGGCCACCGTGCTCAGCTTCACCGCCATGCCGGCCGTCGCCGCCAACGCGGTCGTCTTCTCTGAGTCGACGAGCGAGGTCGGCGCCTCGAGCTTCAGCAGCGCCCTCTCCGGCGAGACGCAGTCGGTGGTGAGCCCCTCGGAGGCCACCTCGACGATCGACCACGAGGAGTACAGCGCAGAGGCGCCAGCGCCGGCGCCGGTTCCTGCCGCCGTCGCGCAGGCAGCGGCCCCCGTCGCCGTGGCTGGCGGGGTCGTCTGGCCATACTCCTTCGAGGCGCGCATCAACGGCGGCTTCGGCCCGCGCGATGCGCCCTGCGGCGGGTGCTCCACGTTCCACGACGGTGTGGACTTCGGTGGCGGGGACGGCACGCCGATCCAGTCGATCGCCGACGGTGTCGTCGTTGTGGCGACCAACGACGGTGGCGGCCTCGGCACCCACGTCGAGATCCAGCATGTCGTCGGTGGTAGAACCATCACCAGCTCGTACTCGCACATGCAGTACGGATCGCTCGGCATGTCGGTCGGCGACGCCGTCGTGGCCGGACAGTTCATCGGCCTGACCGGCACGACCGGCCAGTCGACCGGGCCTCACCTGCACTTCGAGCTGTTCTACGAGGATGGCGTGCGGATCGACGGCTATGCCTGGCTGGCTGAGAACGCCGGCTGAGTGACCCCGTAGAATTCGTCTGTGAGGCGGGCGTTCGCCCGGACGACAGTGTGATGGAGACGACTCTGATGAAGACCATTCGAACCCGCCTAGCCGTGCCAGTGGCCATTGTCGCTGCGCTGTTGCTCGCCCCGGCTCTCAGCGCCTGCTCGTCGGTCTCCGGCATCGTCAACGGGGCAGTCGAGGATGCATCCGGCGGCAACGTCAGCGTCGGCGCACTTCCGAGCGGCTGGCCGGACGAGGTGCCCGTCATCGAGGGCGACGTCGTCGGCGGCGGCAAGAACCCGGATGGCGCCGGCTGGATCGCGATCATCAAGTCCGAGGCCACCGACCCGATCGCCGACGCGCAGACTCAGCTTGAGGCGGCCGGCTTCTCCACACCGGAGGGCGTCTCGGCCGAGAACATCCCCGGTCTCGAAGGTCTGGCGAACGGCGCCTACTTCGCGCAGAACGCGAACTACGCCGTTGTCGTCGCAGGCAGTGACCAGGGCGTGCTGTACACGGTCGTGCCGATCACGCAGTAACGGGATGCGCAGCATCCCGAAAGGCGGCAGCCAATAATCAGGCAAACTCAGGGACCGTCACCGCTATTGAAACGGTTTCGACAGCTCAATCTGCTGGTGCGGTTTCGACAGGCTCAACCAGCGGATCCGGCGACACTGCGCCCGGCCGGAGCGGCCCGATCCGGTCAGGCGTTCAGGGCTTCGGGGGCGGCCTCGTTCCTCTGCTGCTCCCTCGAGCCAGCGTGCAGATGCGCGTGGAGTCCGCTGTGATGCGGGCCGAGATCAGCCGCTCAGGCGAACAGCGGCTCGCCGATGTAGCCGCCCTGGCTGGCTCCGGGCGGAACGGCGAACAGCGCCGATCCCACGTGCCGGATGTACTCGTTGAGTGCGTCGTTCTTGGCCAACTGGGACTGCACGGTGATGAATTGTTCGGGGGAGCGCTGGTAGCTGAGGAAGAACAACCCGGCGTTCAGCCTGCCCAGCTCGTCGTTGCCATCGACGAAGTTGTAGCCGCGGCGCAGCATCGCCGCGCCGCCGTTCGAGGTGGGGTGCGAGAGTCGCACATGCGCCGTCTCGGCGATCAGCGGCTGGTCGGCCCGACCGGTTGCCTCGAAGTCGGGTTCGGTGAACTCGCTACCGCCGGAGAGCGGGGCGCCCTCGCCCTTCGTGCGGCCGATGACCGCCTCCTGTTCGCGCAGGATCGTACGATCCCAGGTCTCAATTGTCATGCGGATCCGCCGGGCGACGAGATAGCTCCCGCCGCTCATCCACGCCGGACCGTCCGAGGAATTCACCCAGATCTGCTTGTCGACCGTCGCGGTCTCCTCCGCCTTGACATTGGCGGTGCCGTCTTTGAAGCCGAACAGGTTGCGCGGTGTTGCCTGGGTGGTGCTCGTCGATGAGGTGCGGCCGAAGCCGAGCTGTGACCAGCGCAGGCTCGCCCGGCCGAAGGCGATGCGTGTGAGGTTGCGAATGGCGTGCACGGCCACCTGGGGATCATCCGCGCAGGCCTGAATGCACAGATCGCCGTCGGAGGCCGCGGGGTCGAGCATGTCCCCGGGGAAGTGCGGCAGCGGGTGGAGGGCCGGCGGCTGCTTGCCGGCGAGGCCGAAGCGGTCGGCATCCGCCGCCCCGCGAAAGAGACTCGGACCGAAGCCGAATGTGATGGTGAGCCCGCTGGCAGGCAGGCCCTGCGCCTCGCCCGTGTCCGACGGCGGTGCGTCGTAGTTGCCGCCGACGGCGCCGAACTCGCCGATGTCCTGCCCGGCAGTCATCGCGGCGGCCGCGACGGTCCAGTCCTGCAGCAGCTCGATCAGATCGGCGCGTGTCGCGTCGCCGGCCATGTCGAACGCGGCGAAGTGCAGGCGGTCTTGGGCGGGCGTCACGATGCCGGCCTGGTGGGCGCCGTAGAAGGCGTAGCTGCGCGTGGCGGGGGAGGATGCCGAGCCGGATGCCGCGCTCACGGCGCGGTCCGCCCCGATGCCGATCCCGATGCCCGCGACGGTCGCGCCGGCCAGCCCGAGCAGGCCGCGGCGCGAGATCCCCTGGCGCGCCGGCGCGTCGGGTGTGGGGGCGGATCCGGCCGCGGCGGCTCCCTCGGCGGGAACGCCGGGGGAGCCATCGTGTGAAGTGCTCATGACTCCGAGGTTAGTTCAGCACGAGCGTCGCGGTGAGCTGGTTGAGCGGCTCACCGAGGGCGTTCACCTGGTCGGAGAATGCCCGGACCTCGGCGGGGCTGAGCTCGGTGTACAGACGGAAGCCATCGCCGACGCGCTGGGCGTCGAGCAGGGTCTGCAGCGCCGCGAACTCCTCGTCGAGGGTTGCGGCCAGTTCGGCGTCCTTGGCCAGCAGGATGTCGCGCACGCCGCCGTAGAGCACGGTCGCGCCGTCGACGTTGGCCTGGAAGTCCCAGAGGTCGGTGTGCGACCAGAACTCCTCCTCGCCTGTGACCTTGCCGCTGGCGACCTCGTCCATCAGGCCGATCGCTCCGTTGGTCTGCATGTCGAGCGTGAACTCGAGATCCTGCACCTTCTCGTTCAGCGTCGCCGTGTCCTCGACGAGCTTGTCGGCGAGGGCCTGACGCTGCTCAGGGGTGTACGCGGCGAAGCCGGCCTCGGCCTCTGCCGGCCACAGGTCCTTCTCGATGGCGTGCCATCCGGTCCATTCCTGGCCCTCCTCGAGGTCGGCCTCGCGGAGGTCGAGCATCGGGTCGAGGTCGCCGAAGGACTCGGCGACGGTCTCGACGCGCTCCCAGTGCACGCGGGTGGGGGCGTACAGGGCACGGGCCTCGTCGTCGTTGCCTGCGATGTATGCGGCCGCGAATGCGTCGGTCCCGCTCACCAGCTGGGCGATCTGGTCCTTGACGTACGCGGCGTAGTTGACGTTCGCCGCGTCGACCTGGGCGGTCAGATCGGCATCGGCCTCGAAGTCGTGGCCGGAGTCAGTGACGGTGAACGCCGCCTTGCCGATGCCCGCACCGATCATGCCGGGCTTGCAGACGGTGAAGTAGTCGCCGGGCCGTGCCTGCACGACGAGGTCGCGGCTGATGCCGGGTCCGATGTTCTCGACCTCTCCGACGATGCGCAGGCCGTCCTCGGCGAGCAGGTAGAACTCGGTCACCTGCGTGCCCGAGTTGCTCACCGTGAACTGCACGTTGCCGCTCGGGGCGGTTGCCGCGGCAACGGCGCAGTCCGAGGCGCTGCTGTCCACGGTGATGGCGGTGTGGTCGGCATCCGCTGTGGAGGTGTTGGCGACGCAGCCGGAGAGCAACAGGAGGGCGGCGCCGGCTGCTGCGGAGGCGATGGCGGGACGAACTAGGCGTGACACAGGTGTCTCCTCAGAGTGGGGTGTGCGGGAGTGCGGGGGTCTAGGCGCGAGCGAGCGGGGCGGATGCCGCGGCCACCGGCTGGGCGACGGGGCGTTTGCCCGTGCGGCTCTTCACGATGAACAGCGTGAGGGTCGGCACGACGTAGGCGAGCCAGACGATGGCCTCCAGCCAAGTCGTCGCCGGTGAGAAGTTGAGAGTGCCCTTGAGCAGTGTTCCGTACCAGCTGTCCGGCGGGATCGAGGCGCTGACGTCGAAGGCGAGGTTGTGCAGCCCCGGCAGGATGCCGGCCTCCTGCAGGTCGTGCACGCCGTATGCGAGCACTCCGCCGGCGACGATGATGAGCGCGGCACCCGTCCAGGTGAAGAAGCGGGAGAGGTTGATGCGCAGCATGCCGGCGTAGATGAGCCAGCCGAGGCCGACGGCGGTGAGGATGCCGAGGCTTGCGCCCAGGATCGGCATCGTCGTCTCGCCCGTCGCCTGCACGGCCGCCCAGATGAAGAGGGCGGTCTCGATGCCCTCGCGACCGACGGCGAGGAACGCAACGAGCACGAGCCCCCAGCCGGTGCCGTCGAGGTGCCTGTCGACGTTGCTGTGCAGCGCGCCCTTCATGTCGCGCGCGGTGCGCAGCATCCAGAACACCATCCAGGTGACGAAGCCCGTCGCGATGATCGAGAGCGTTCCGCCGATCGCCTCCTGTGCCTCGAAGCTCAGCCCGTAGGTGCCGAAGGTCAGGATGGCGCCGATTCCGAGCGCGAGCAAGACGGCCAGGCCGATGCCGAGCCAGATGCGGCCGAGCAGATCGCGGCGATCGATCTTGACGATGTATGCGATCAGGATCGTGACGATCAGTGCCGCTTCGAGACCTTCGCGCAGGCCGATCAGGTAATTAGCGAACATGGGTCTTCCGTGGCTGGGAGCAAGACTGACGAAGTCTGAGAGTTTGGTAAGGCTACCCTTATGGCAAAGCCGTCCGGAGGTCGAGCGTAGACCTGAGGAAGGCTCCTGTCCAGTCGGGGAATCGTTAGGATGACTGACGACCGAGCTTGCTGAGCGAAATGGGTGCCACGTGGTGTTGAGCGGACGAGACGAGCGCGTGCTCCTCGTGTTTCCCCGGGGCCGTGACGCACTGGCCCTGGCCGGCGGCACCATCGCCAGACTCGTTGATTCCGGTTCGAGCGCCGCTGTGCTCACCGGTGATGCCGACGCCGCCGCCGAGGGCGGTCTCTGGGCAATGGGGGCGCGCAGCCAGGCCATGACCGGCGCCGACGCCCGGGCCGCCGTCTCGGCGGCTTTCGACGCTCAGGAGGCCACGGCGATCATCGTGCCGGCACTCGGGCCCGGCCAGGAGAGCGGCGGGGCTGGCGCCATCGTCGCGGCGGCCGTTGCCGAGGCATCCGCGCGCCACCTGCCCGTCTACCTGGCGGTGACGGGGCGGATGCCGGCAGGCAAGCGTCTCATCGCCGTCGATGTCTCCGACCAGCTCGACGCCAAGGGCGACGCACTGGCAGCGCTTCCGGGAGCGAGCGTGCGGGAGCGCACCGTGAGTTTCGATGATCAGGAGCCGCGTCTGCTCGGCGCCACCGAACAATTCGTGATGATCGGTGGCGGGCACGCCGAGGTGGAGCAGCCGCCGAGCACCGCAAATCGCATCGGCGCCGCCGTGCTCGGCTTCGTTGTCGGTGTGATCTTTGCCGGAATGGGCACGGTCGCGCACCAGTCAACGGTGCAGCTCGGCCCGCTCGATGTCCCCTGGGGCCTGATCCTCGGCCTGCTGGGCATCACCGCGTTGTTGGTCGGGCTCCGCCTGGTTCTGCATGACCGCGTCACGGTGCTGTTCACCGCACTCGGCATGCTCCTCACAATCTTCGTTCTCTCGCTGCGGAGCACCGGCGGATCCGTGTTGATCCCCGAGGGCGCGCTCGGCCTGGCCTGGACGATGGGCCCGGCGATCATTGCCGCGATCGTCATCGCCTGGCCGCGTCTGCCCGCTCGCCCGGAGCCGCGCGCGTAGGCTGGACGCAGTGCCTGCCTCAAGCGTGGGCGCTGTCGGGCGAGTCGTTTGTCACGCGCGTAGAACCGGACGCAGCGCTTGCCGTGAGGAGTGGCGCTGTCGGGCGAGTCGTTTGTCTCGCGCGTAGAACCGGACGCAGCGCTTGCCTTGAGGAGTGGCGCTGTCGGGCGAGTCGTTTGTCACGCGCGTAGACTGGACGCAACGCTTGAAATGGCGTGCTCGTGAAGGGAATCTGAACACCGTGACCTATGTCATCGCTCTTCCGTGCGTCGACGTCAAAGACCGTGCTTGCATCGACGAGTGCCCGGTTGACTGCATCTACGAGGGTGAGCGTTCGCTCTACATTCACCCCGACGAGTGCGTCGACTGCGGTGCCTGTGAGCCGGTCTGCCCCGTCGAGGCGATCTACTACGAAGACGATCTCCCCGAGCAGTGGGCCGACTACTACAAGGCCAACGTCGAATTCTTCGATGACATCGGCTCCCCGGGCGGCGCGGCCAAGGTCGGCGTCATCGCCAAGGACCACCCGGTGATCGCGGTTCTTCCGCCTCAGGCTCACTGAGCCCGGGCGCCTCGTGCTGAGAGAGCTTCCGGAGTACCCGTGGGACCAGATGGTGCCGTTCGCCGAACGGGCGCGTCGGCATCCGGGCGGAATCGTCGACCTGTCGATCGGTTCGCCCGTTGACCCGACCCCGGCACTGATCCGCGACGCCCTCGCTCAGGCGACCGACGCGCACGCCTACCCGCAGACGGCGGGAACGCCGGAACTGCGTCGCGCCATCGTCGACTGGTTCGAACGCCGTCGCGGCGTGACCGGGCTCGCCGAGCGCAACGTGCTGCCGACGATCGGCTCCAAGGAACTCGTGGCCCTGCTGCCATTCGTGCTCGGTGTCGGCGAGGGCGACGTGATCGTGCACCCGCGCGCCGCCTACCCCACGTACGCCATCGGTGCCGCGATCGCCGGGGCCGAGAGCCTCGCCTCCGATGACCCGGCCGAATGGCCCGCGAACACCGCGCTCATCTGGCTGAACAGTCCCGGCAACCCCGACGGCCGCGTGCTGAGCGTCGATGAGCTCCGCAGCGCGCGCGAGCGTGCACGGGAACTCGGCGCCGTCATCGTCAGCGATGAGTGTTACGCCGAGCTCGGCTGGGACGCGCCGTGGGATGCCGAACGCATTCCGAGCATCCTCGACCCCCGCGTCGTCGGCGACGACCGCTCGAATGTGCTGGCCGTCTACTCGCTGAGCAAGCAGTCGAACATGGCCGGATACCGTGCCGCATTCGCCGCAGGCTGCGGGGGAGTGATCCAGCGGCTGCTGACCGTGCGCAAGCACGCCGGCCTCATGTTGCCTGCCCCGCTGCAGGAGGCCATGGTCGTGGCCCTGGGCGATGACGCGCACGTCGACGCCCAGCGCGAGATCTACCGTGCCCGGCGGGCGGTGTTGTTGCCGGCGCTGCTGGATGCCGGTTTCACGATCGATCACAGCGAGGCCGGGCTCTACCTCTGGGGCAGCGAGGGGCAGGGCGCCTGGGAGACGATCGACCGGCTGGCCGAGCTCGGCATCCTGGCCGGCCCTGGCCCCTTCTACGGCGACTTCTACCCGCAGCACGTGCGATTCTCGCTCACCGCGAGCGACGAGCGCATCGCGGAGGCCGCAGCGCGCCTGCGCTCCTGAGCTGCACTGCGCTGTTCCGCGCCGCTTCGCTGGTCGAGTAGCGAGGAACGAGCGTATCGAGACCTCACGGGGTCGAGTTTTGGCGAGTGTCAGGGTCTCGATACGGCCGTAGACGGCCTACTCGACCAGCGGTACCTTCCCGCTGATCGGGCCTGTGCTCCCGCTGATTGAGCCCGTGCTCCCGCTGATCGGGCCTGTGCTCCCGCTGATTGAGCCTGTCGAAATCAGGGCAGCTCGATGCGGGCGAGCGCGGACTCGCCGCCTGGGCTGGGGATGACCGCCACGAGCACGCCAGGGGCGACCCACACCGCGCTCCTGGCGCGACGCAACGCCAGCGACGAGCCGAGCGGCGGGTCCGCCGCGGTGTCGTACACGGCGAGCCCGGGCGCCAGCGGCCCGGCGCCGGAGCCGTCGGCGAATTCCCGGAACCGGGCAGAGCCACCCGTGATGTGCACGGGGGCCTCCGCACCCGTCTCCTCCGCGACGGGCAGCACGATCGAACCCCCGTCATCGGCGTCGATGGGCCTCACCCGATAGCCCGGTCCGTACTCCAGCGCGGCGCGGTGCGGGGAAACGGGCGGGAGCGCCCCGTCGATCGCACGCGCCGTCCCGTCGGCCGTGATCTGGAACACGCCGTGCTCGGTTCCAACGACGACGCCACGCGGGTCACCGGCCGACACGTCGATGGATTCGGCAGCCAGCGCTCGGCCGCGCAGCTGCTCGCCGTCCTCGGGCTGGGTGATCACCGCCTCCACCGGTGCGCCGGGCCCCGCCGAGCCCGCTGCACCGGCCAGGGTCTCGAGATCGCCGTTCCGCGTCATCCGCCGAACCACATAGGCGCCCGAATTCTCCTCGTGCACATCGACCCGCTCCACGAAGACGAGCAGGCCGTCCGGATCGACGTCGATACTCGTGATCGGGCCGAGGGGCGACTCGACCGACGCGGGTCCGTCCGCGGTGAACGGCAGCGCCGCCTTCGGGCTGGTCCGCACGCGCTGGCCTGTGAGGACAGCTTCCGAGGCGCGCGTCGCGGTATCGAAGAGTTCCACCGTCGTGTTCAGCACTCCGCTGCCGAGCGGGCGGAGCACGTAGAGCATCGTCTCGTTGAGTGCGGCGATGTCGAGCGCGGTCGGGCCGTACCTCGCCTCCTCAGTGAAGCGGGTGATCGAACCGTCCGCAGCGACGCCGAGCCAGGAGCCGGCCGATTCCGTCCACACCCCGCCGGCTGTGTCGTCGCTGATGTTCCAGACTCCGAAGGTGATATCCCCCTCCTCGCCGGAGGCGCCGTCACCGACCGTGAGCGGACTGAGCTGCCAGCTGCCGGGAGCCGGAGTCGTGCATCCGGCAAGCAGCAGCGTCACGGCAGCGGCGATGCCGAAGCACGCGAGCCCCCGCCTCGTGGTCATACGGCGATCATAGTGTTCGCGCGGGTGAGGCGAATCAGGAGCTTATCTCCAATGGAATCCCACATTCTTGAGCGGATGCAACAGTAGGCTGCGACGCGGATTAGGCTGTAACTCGGACTGCGCGCTAACCGTGTGCCCGTCCATCATCTTTCTTCCCCTTCCACCATCCAGGATTCAGGAGGCGCCGTGGGCGACGTCGAGCAGGCACAGGCCGAAACAACCGAGGCCGAAGTGGCAACCACCCCGGCACAGCCGGTGATGGCCACGCTGAGCTACCCGGGCGGCACCGCCGAGTTCCCGATCCTTCAGGGAGTCGACGGGCCGGCCAGCCTGGACGTGTCGACCCTCACCAAGCAGACGGGCCTCACAGCCCTCGACTACGGCTTCGTGAACACGGCGTCGACCAAGTCGGCGATCACGTACATCGATGGCGCGCAGGGCATCCTCCGCTACCGCGGCTATCCGATTGAGCAGATCGCCGAGCACTCGACCTTCCTCGAGACGGCCTGGCTGCTGATATACGGCGAATTGCCGAGCGCGAGCGAGCTCGCCGATTTCGACGACAAGATCCGCCGCCACACTCTGCTGCACGAAGACCTCAAGAAGTTCTTCGGTGCGCTGCCGCACGACGCCCACCCCATGTCGGTGCTGAGCGCCGGTGTCTCGGCGCTGTCGACCTACTACCAGGGCGACCTCACCTCCAAGGACCCGGAAGACATCGAGCTGGCCACCATCCGCCTCCTCGCCAAGCTCCCGGTCATGGCCGCATACGCGCACAAGAAGAGCATCGGCCAGGCCTTCCTGTACCCGGACAACTCGCTGAGCTTCGTGGACAACTTCCTCAAGCTCAACTTCGGCAACATGGCCGAGCAGTACGTGCCGAACCCGGCCGTCTCGCGGGCGCTCGAGCGTCTGCTGATGCTGCACGAAGACCACGAGCAGAACGCGTCGACCTCGACCGTGCGTCTCGTCGGCTCCACGGACGCCAACCTCTTCGCGTCGGTATCCGCCGGCATCCAGGCGCTCTCCGGCCCGCTGCACGGCGGGGCCAACGAGGCCGTTCTCGCGATGCTCGCCGAGATCCGCGACTCGGGTGAGGGCGTTGCCCGCTACGTCGAGCGCGTCAAGAACAAGGAACACGGCGTCAAGCTCATGGGCTTCGGGCACCGCGTCTACAAGAACTACGACCCGCGCGCGAAGCTCGTCAAGGAGAGCGCCCACGAGGTGCTCGACGCTCTCGGCGTCAAGGACGAGCTGCTCGACATCGCCATGGAACTCGAGCAGATCGCCCTCGAGGACGACTACTTCAAGTCGCGTCGCCTGTACCCGAACGTCGACTTCTACACCGGCGTGATCTACAAGGCCATGGGCTTCCCGACGCACATGTTCACCGTGCTGTTCGCGATCGGCCGCCTCCCCGGCTGGATTGCCCACTGGCGTGAGATGAACCAGGACGCGCAGACGAAGATCGGTCGCCCGCAGCAGCTCTACACGGGATCTCCCGCGCGCGACTTCCCTCAGCGCTAGCGTGCAGCGAAACGGCCGGCCACACCTCGAGTGCCCGGCCGTTTCCGCGTTAACGGGAGCGGGGCTCAGCGGGGTTGCGGGGTGTCGAGTTATGGGGCTGTGCTCCGGGCCCCACCGTCAGGTTCAACGCGATCGGTCCCGGAAAATGGGGCCCGGAGCACAGCCCCATTGTTTGAGCTGAGGAGCAACCCCGCTGAGCCCCGCATGCACGGGCGGGAGTTCCCCCGGCCCCGCTCAGGGCTTCGGTCGCTGGCGCTCCCTCAGCCGCCGAGCGGCGCCGGGTGAAGCTGCAGGATGTCGCGTGAGGCCGTGCGCACGGCATCCGGGGTGAACGCCCACTGGCGGGTCTTGTGCTGCTGCCAGAGCGGCGTCTGGTCGGCGTAGTGCGGGTTGAATGCGTGCCCGGATGCACCGGTGAGGTTCACCCAGGTCGACTCGTCGAAGTCGGCGAGGCTGATCACCTGGCGCATCGACGGCACCCAGTCGACGGCGTAGCCCGCCGTGGCGTCCCAGCCGACGGCATTGACGACGGAGGAACCGCCGGCGACCGGGTACGGTCCCCGGTTGAACAACCACTCGATCGGGGCGATGCCGGATTCGCCGAAGCTCGCGTTCGTCAGCGTGAGCGTGTGCAGCTCACCCCATTCCCAGCGCGTCGGATCGGAGCCGAGCTTCTGCTCGCCCTCCTCCCACGCCTGCTCCGCCGCGTAGCTGAGCATCGCGTCCATTCCGGAGATGCCGAGTTCCTCGTTCGTCCACCAGGGGGAGTCCGGCTGGCCGAGCAGTGTGCCGACGACGCTGAACCAGCGGTCGCCGCCCACCGGCTCCGTGCCATCGGGCAGCTTCTCGTCGAACATCGCGCTGAGCAGATGGCGCCACGTCATGTTGAAGTACGCGGATGCCGCAGAGTCGGCGTCATCCCAGTAGTCCCAGTCCGTGAGCAGACGCTGCGCCTTCGCGGCATCCCCGCTGACCGTGAGCCCCGCGAGCACGGGCGCCAGCTGCGCGGCGATGGCGTTGAAGTTGTCGGCCTGCACGGAGGCCATGTCGTCGACGGTGAGCTTCTCGCCGGCCGCCACGAGCTCGGCGAGGCGCGTGTTGATCTGCTGGGCCCGGTAGCCGAGATCCCAATCCACGGTGATGAGGTTCGGGTAGTCCGGGCCCACCGCGGCGTTGTTGGCGGTGACGATGAGGCCGCTCGCCGGGTTGGCGACACTCGGCAGCTGCTCGAAGGGGATCGCCCCGGCCCAGCCGTACCCGCTGCTCCAGCCGGGCACCGGCACGGTGCCGTCGCCGCTCAGTCGGATCGGCACGATTCCGGGGGCCTGGTAGCCGATGTTGCCGGCGGTGTCGGCGTAGATCAGGTTCTGCGATGGCACCTCGAAGAGGCGTGCCCCCGCGCGGAACTCGTCCCAGTTGCTGGCCTTGTTGATGGCGAAGATCGATGACGGCGTGTGGCCGGGAGTCAGCGCCGTCCACTGCAGGGAGAGGGCGTAGTCGCCGGCCGGCTCCCCGGAGGCCTCCGGATACTCGTCCGCGATCTCCGTGAATCCGGGCGTGATGTCGGTCACGATCGGGCCGCGGCCCGTCGAGCGCACCTCGAGCTCAACAGGTTCGGCGCCGGCGACTCGGATCGTCTCGGTGCGCACGGTGAATGGACGCACGGTGCCGTCGAGCTCGTAGCCGTCGTCGGTCACCCGCTCGAGGTAGAGGTCGGCGACATCCGGGCCCAGGTTGGTCAGCCCCCAGGCGATCGAGGTGTTGTGGCCGATGACGATGCCGGGGAGCCCGGAGAAGCTGTAACCGGCCACATCGAATGGGCAGCTCGGGCTCACCTCGCTGCAGCGCAGGCCCATCTGGTACCAGACCGAGGGCATGACGGCACCGAGATGCGGGTCGTTGGCGAGGATCGGGGCGCCGGTGTCGGTCAGCGTGCCCGCCGCCACCCAGGAGTTGGAGCCGATCTCGTTACCGGCCGGGCCGAGCAGTTCCGGCAGAGCCGCGAGGCTCGCCTGCAGGCTGCTGAGCGCTTCGACCGTCGCGGGAGCGGCCAAGGCCGGATCGGGATCCGTGGCGATCGGCTCGGCGGAGAGCCCCGCCGGTGCCGTAACAGGCCCCCCGACGATCGTCGGGTGCGCGGAGTACGGGTATGTCGGATGCAGCAGCGCCACATCCTCCGGCGACAGCGCCGTCGAGAGCAACGCCCTGTCGATCTCCTCGTCGAGGTTGCTGCGCAGATCCCACGCCATCGCCTTCAACCAGGCGACGGAGTCGGCCGGCGTCCACAGCTCCGGTTGGTACTGCGCATTCTGCAGCCCGAGCACGGCGTACTCGAGCGAGAGCTCCGCACCGCTGCGGGAGCCGAGGTAGGCGTTCACGCCGTCGGCGTAGGCTTGGTAGTAGGCGAGCGTCTCGCTGTCGAGCATGGCCACCTCGGCCTCGGCGACCGTGCGCCAGCCGAGGGTGCGGATGAAGGAATCGGTCGCCACCTGCGACGGGCCGAACATCTCGGCCAGGCGCCCCGCCGTGACGTGGCGCCGGAAGTCCATCTCCCAGAAGCGGTCCTGCGAGTGCACGAAGCCCTGGGCATAGAAGAGGTCGTGGGCGCTGTCAGCCGTGATCTGCGGGATGCCGGCGTCGTCTCTGGCGACGGTGACCGTCGCGTCGAGCCCAGGGACATCGAGCTCGCCGCTGGTGGTCGGGAACGAGCGCTGCACGGTCCACACGCCGACCCCGGCCGCCACAAGCACGAGCACGAGGAGTGTGGTCAGGAGGCCGATGAGTACACGGATTCCCCTGTGGCGTGTCGTGCGTGGTGCGTCCGTTCCCAATGCAACTCCCTCGTCGCTCTTCCCTCGTCACAGCGACCCTATATCGCCGGGGGAGAATCGACGCGCGACCGCGCGGATGCAGGGAGCGCCGACCGCTGGCCGCGCGCGCTACCGCACACGGCCGCGGGGCGCGATCAGGCGTGCAGGGCCTCGTTCAGCTGGATGCCGCTGCCGTTGCGCGCGAGAACCTCGACGGCGCCGCTCAGGGAGTTGCGGCGGAACAGCAGGCTCGGCACGCCGGAGAGCTCGCTGGCCTTGACGGTGCGCACGGGCGAGCCGGGGGCCGCCGACGGGTCGATGACGACGACCTTCGTTCCGGCCGTCACATACAGCCCGGCCTCGACGACGGTATCGTCGCCGATGGAGATGCCGATGCCCGAGTTGGCTCCGAGCAGCGCGCGCTCACCGATGGAGATGCGCTGCGTGCCGCCGCCGGAGAGGGTGCCCATGATCGATGCCCCGCCGCCGATGTCGGAACCGTCGCCGACGACGACGCCCTGCGAGATGCGGCCCTCCACCATCGAGGCTCCGAGGGTGCCGGCATTGAAGTTGACGAAGCCCTCGTGCATCACGGTGGTGCCCGGCGCGAGGTGGGCGCCGAGGCGCACCCGGGAGGCGTCGGCGACGCGCACGCGCTCCGGCGTGACGTAGTCGAGCAGTCGCGGGAACTTGTCGAGCCCGGTGACGTGGATCCCTGCACGCTGCAACTGCGGGCGCAGGCGGGTGAGGTCGCCAGGCGACATCGGGCCGGCGTTGGTCCACGCGACGTTCGGCAGGTGGCCGAAGATGCCGTCGAGGTTGATCGTGTTGGGGCGCACCAGCAGGTGGGAGAGCAGGTGCAGGCGCAGGTAGGCGTCTGCGGTGCTCGCCGGGGCCGCGGACAGCTCGATCTCCACGGTCACGAAGTCCACGCGCACCGCGCGGCGCTCGTCGGCGCCGAGCAGGGCCTCCAGCTCGCTCGGGGCGATCCAGCGGTCGCGTCCGGCCGGGAACTCGCCCAGCGCCGGCGACGGGAACCAGGCGTCGAGTACCGTGTCATCGGCCGCGATCGTGGCGAGGCCTTCACCCCACGCGTGCGTTGCAGAGAGAGCGGGCGCGGAGTCACTGAGGGTGGTTGCAGGCATGCTTCCAGCGTAGCGGCGCCCCGCGCACATGACGGTGCGGATGCCGCAGCCGCCGGCATCCGGAACCCTAAACTGGGAGGCATGCCAGCCACAGACGCCCCCACCGATGCCGTGAACACTCCGGAGCGACTCACCCTCAGCGCCAGCGCGATTGAGATCACGCGCGAGATCTGCGACATCGAGTCGGTCTCCGGCAACGAGCGTCGGCTGGCCGACGCGATCGAGGCGACCCTCGCAGACGCCGCGCACCTCGAGGTGATCCGCCACGGCAACTGCGTCGTTGCTCGCACCGATCTGGGCCGCGCCCAGCGGGTGATCATCGCCGGCCACATCGACACGGTGCCCGTGAACGGCAATCTGCCGACCCGTTTCGAGACGATCGACGGCCACGAATACCTCTGGGGGCGCGGCACCGTCGACATGAAGGCCGGCGTCGCGGTGCAGCTCAAGCTCGCCGCCGAACTCAGTGCACCCCGGGTCGACGTGACGTGGATGTGGTACGACAACGAGGAGGTCTCCTCCGAGCTGAACGGCCTCGGCCTGCTGGCCGCCGACCGTCCCGACCTCTTCGAGGGCGATTTCGCCATCCTCGGCGAACCGAGCAACGGCCAGGTCGAGGGCGGCTGCAACGGCACGCTGCGCTTCGAGCTGCGCACCCGCGGGGTGCGGGCCCACTCCGCGCGGGCGTGGGTCGGCGACAACGCCATCCACAAGCTCGGCGCCGTGCTCGAACTCCTGGCCGCATACACACCGCGCGAGGTCGAGGTCGAGGGCCTCGTCTACCGCGAGGGCCTGAACGCGATCGGGATCAGCGGGGGAGTCGCCGGCAATGTGATCCCCGACGAGGCGATGGTGCACATCAACTACCGCTTCGCGCCGAGCAGCAGCGTCGCCGAGGCGATCGCGCACATGGAGGAACTCTTCGCCGGCTACGAGATCCTCGTCGTCGACGCGGCCGAGGGTGCCAGGCCGGGGCTCGATGCCACGATCGCGCGCAACTTCGTCGCGGCCGTCGGTGCCGAGCCGCGACCGAAGTACGGCTGGACGGACGTCGCGCGGTTCAGCGCACTCGGCATCCCCGCGGTCAACTTCGGGCCGGGCAACCCGCTGAAGGCCCACGCCGACGATGAGCGCGTGGCCACCGCCCAGATCATCGACGGCGAGCGGGCGCTGCGCGCGTGGCTCAGCGGCAACTAGCGGCTACCGCCGCAGGGCCGCGCTCGCCGGTCCGTGCAGCGCTGACCGCCGTGCGCGTGCGCTACCGGCTGACTCCGTGGTGGGCGCGGGTGGTCGCCGTCTTCGTGCTCTCCCGGCTGGTGACGACGAGCCTCGTACTGATTCTGGCCAGTGTGCAGGGCCCGAACCCGTGGACGGGTGCGTCGCCCGATTACTTCAGCTTCGCCTCGATGTGGGACGGCCGCTGGTACGAGATCATCGCCAGTTGGGGTTACCCGAGCGAACTTCCGGTCGATGCGGAAGGCCACATCGGCGAGAACGCCTGGGCCTTCATGCCGGTCTACCCGCTGCTCGTGAAGATGCTGATGAACGTCAGCGGGCTGCCGTGGGCGCCCGCGGCCGTCTTCATCTCGGTGGCAGCTGCCCTCGGCACCGCGCTGCTGTTCTACCGCATCATGATCAGGGTTCTGGATGCCGGCAGCGCACTCTTCGCGGTGGCCCTGTTCTGCTTCGCCCCGCTCTCGCCGCTGATGCAATTCGCCTACGCAGAGTCGCTCTACCTCTTCCTGCTCGCGCTGGCACTGCTGCTCCTGATGGAGCGCCGCTACGCGCTGCTGTTCCCCGTGATCGCCGTGATGGCGGTGACCAGGCCGAGCGGCCTCGCCTTCGCGCTCGCGCTCGGGCTGCACGTGCTCCACCGCTGGTTCACCCGCAGCCGGGACCCGTTTCCGGTGCGCGAGCTCGTCGTGGCGGCATCCGTCGCCCTCTTCAGCGCAGTGATGGGCGTCGCCTGGTTGCTGGCCGCTGCTGTGGCGACCGGTGACCTGATGGCGTACACCGACACCGAGCTGGCCTGGCGCTCCGCGTACATCGGGCATCAGGAGCTGTTGCCGTTCACCCCGTGGTTCCAGAGCGCGCTCTGGTGGATCGGACCGGAGCACGGGCCGTGGCTCGGCCCGCTCGTCGTGATCCTGCTCGTCGGCGGGTTCACCGCGCTGATGTTCACGCCGGCGGTCAGGCGGCTCGGCGTCGACCTGCGACTCTGGATCGCCAGCTACGCGCTCTACCTGCTGGCCGTGTTCTTCCCGCAGTCGAGCACCTTCCGTCTGCTGATGCCGCTGTTTCCCCTGCTCGGAGCCCTGGCTGTGCCGCGCTCACGTGTCTATCGGGCGTCGCTGCTGATCGTCGGCGTCGTGCTGCAATGGGGCTGGCTGCTCATCGGCTGGGGCGTCGATGGGCGGGACTGGACGCCGCCGTGACCGACAGGGAGCGCCGTCTGCTCGGCTTCATGACGACCCTGATTTTTCTCTGTCGTCGCGATACGAGATAATGAACACAGTCTTGCCACGAAAGGGGAAGCCATGGCAGCCATGAAGCCACGGACCGGAGACGGTCCTATGGAAGCAGTCAAAGAGGGGCGCCTCATCATTGTGCGCGTTCCGCTCGAAGGCGGGGGTCGCCTGGTTGTTTCGGTGAACGACGCCGAAGCGAAGGAACTTCACGACGCTCTTGCGAACGTCGTCGCTCCGGCATAGTCGCCACGGAGCGTTTCGCGTAAAAAGCCCTGCGGCTGCCATCGGCAGCCGCAGGGCTTTTGTGTGTCTGGTTCGCGGGTCAGACGCCGCGCTTGGTGAGCTGCAGCAGGCCGTCTCCGGCGGGGGAGAGGGCGCTGACGACGGCACCGGATGCCGCGATCTCGGTGATCAGCGTGCGGAAGCCCGTCGCGATGTCGTCACGCTTGACGGGATCGGCCACGCGGCCGCGCCAGAGCGCGTGCGGTACGAGCACGGTGCCACCCGGGCGGGCGAGACGCAGACCGTGTTCGACGTACTCGATCACGCTGGCGGCATCCGCATCGATCAGCACGATGTCATAACTGTTCTCGTTCATACGCGGCAGCACATCGAGGGCGCGGCCCGGGATGAGACGCACGCGGTTGGCCGGGATGCCGGCCTCGGCGAAGTTCGCCTTGGCGTGCAGCTGGTGGTCAAGCTCTGTGTCGATCGAGGTGAGCGTCGCACCGGGGGCGCCGGCGAACAACCACATGCCGGAGACACCGACGCCTGTGCCGATCTCGACGATGTTGTTGGCCCCGGTGGCTGCGGCGATGACGGCGATCTGGGCTCCGGTTGCCGGGGAGATCGGGTCGATGCCGAGCTCCAACGACTGCTGTCTGGCCTTGCTCAGGGCATCGGATTCGGTGACGACGTCGTCGGCGTACTTCCAGTTCAGGTCATTGTCAGACACGTTGTAGCTCCCGGTGATGTGTGAATTACAGAGTACGGGCGTTGCCTCGTTGCGGGGGGGAGCCTCGCCGCAGGTTATTCTGAAGACATGTTCGGGCTGACGATGGAAAAGGTGCTGATTATCGGCGTCCTCGCCGTCTTTCTGCTCGGTCCGGAGCGGCTGCCCCACTACGCGGCGCAGCTGGGACGCCTCGTGCGCTCGCTGCGCGACATGGCCAATGGCGCCAAGGATCGCATGCGCGATGAGATGGGCCCGGAATTCGACGATGTCGACTGGAAGAAGCTCGACCCCCGCCAGTACGACCCGCGGCGGATCATCCGTGAGGCGCTGACAGATGACACCCCGGATGCCGTGGCAGCTGCCGCTGCCGCGCCGACCCTGACGCGGGCGGCGAAGCCCTCGGTGACGCTCAGCCGTCCGACTCCGCTCGGTGTCGGCGAGCCCGCCCCGTTCGACTCCGAAGCCACCTAGACGCTCATACCGCAGCCGCAGCCGCGCTTCGTTTCCGGCGAGGGCTCAGGGCTTCGCGTGCGTCGCTGCTCCTTCGTCGCGGCGCCGCTCGCTCAAGCCGGCGTGGGCAGTGCGCCTCTCACGCCGGCTCGAGGCGCCCGCGTATTCTCCCGCGGGCTCGAGGGAGCAGCCGAGGAACGAGGCCGCCCCCGAAGCCCTGACACATCCGAAAACGCCGGCCGATCCGTCAGCGGCTGAGGAGGAGGGCGTCTCCCTGTCCGCCGCCGCCGCAGAGCGCGACCGCGGCGCGGCCGGAACCGCGTCGCGAGAGCTCCAGCGCGGCGTGCAGCGCCAAGCGCGCACCGGATGCGCCGATCGGGTGGCCGAGTGCGATCGCCCCGCCGTGGATGTTCACGATTGCGGCGTCGACGCCCAGATCGCGGGTCGACTGGATGCCGACCGCGGCGAAGGCCTCGTTGATCTCGATGAGGTCGAGCGATGCGGCATCCCACCCCTGTCGGCCGAGCGCTGCGGTGATGGCGTTGGACGGCTGCGAGTGCAAGGAGTTGTCCGGCCCGGCGACGTGGCCACTGGACTCGACGACGGCGAGCCAGGCGTGACCGTTCGCCTCGGCCCACGCCCTGCTGGCCAGCACGAGCGCGCTGGCGCCATCGCTCAGCGGGGAGGAGTTACCCGCCGTGATCGAGCCGTCGACGTCGAACGCCGGGCGGAGCGCCCCGAGCGTCTCGGCGGTGCTGCTGGGGCGCACGCCCTCGTCCCCGGTCACCACTACGGGCTCGCCCCGGCGCTGCGGGATCTCGACGGGAACGATCTCGTCTGCGAAGAGGCCGGATTCCGCGGCAGCCCCGGCGCGCCGATGGGAGGACGCCGCGAACTCGTCCTGCTCGACGCGTTCGAGGCCGAGCACGGCGATCGAGCGCTCGGTGGAGAGTCCCATCGAGAGCCCGTCGAATGCATCGGTCAGACCGTCGTGGGCGGCGTGGTCGAGCATCTCGACGCTGCCGTACGGCCAGCCGCGGCGGGAGCCTGGCAGCAGGTGCGGCGCGTTCGTCATCGACTCCTGACCACCGGCGACGACGACATCCGCCTCGCCCAGCCGGATCAAGCGGGCGGCGTCGACCACGGCCGCGAGGCCGGAGAGGCACACCTTGTTCAGGGTGATCGCGTTCACCGACCACGGGACACCGGCCGCGATCGCACTCTGCCTGGCCGGGTTCTGGCCGGCACCCGCCTGCAGCACCTGGCCCATGATCACGGCCTGCACCGCCGAGGCGTCGACCCCGGCCCGCTGCAGGGCGCCGCGGATCGCGTGCGTGCCGAGCTGCACCGCACTGAGGCTCGCGAGCTGACCGTTGATGCGCCCCTGCGGGGTGCGGGCCCCCGCCAGGATGACGACCTCGACGGTGCCGGATGCGGCCTGCGTGCTGTTGCTCATGATGACTCCTTCGTCTGGCCGGGATCCACGGCGGCGCTCAGCGCGCGCAACTCGGCCGGAATCCTTGACACTCTCTGCACTCCATCGTACTTTTCAGACAGAGGGCTGGGGCGGCGTCGCCCCGCGAGAGGACGGTTTCCCTGTGACCATCGACAAAGTCATCGGCTCCGCCGCCGCCGCCATTGCAGACATTCCGGATGGCGCATCGATCGCGGTCGGCGGGTTCGGTCTCTGCGGCAACCCGATGGTGTTGATCACGGCCCTGCTCGACGCGGGCGCGAATGATCTGTCCGTCGTCAGCAACAACTGCGGTGTCGATGACTGGGGGCTCGGGCTGCTGCTCGCCGCCGGCCGCATCCGCAAGATGACCTCCTCCTACGTCGGCGAGAACAAGGAGTTCGAGCGGCGCTACCTGAGCGGCGAGCTTGAACTCGAGCTGACGCCGCAAGGCTCCCTCGCCGAGAAGCTGCGTGCCGGCGGCAGTGGCATCGCCGGGTTCTTCACGCAGACCGGCGTGGGAACCCAGGTGGCGGAGGGCGGGCTCCCGCAGCGCTACAACCCCGACGGCACGATCGCCCAGGCCTCACCGGCCAAGCAGACCCAACAGTTCGAGGTGCACGGCGTGCTCAAGGAGTTCGTGCTCGAGCCGGCGATCAGCACCGACTTCGCGATCGTGCACGCGCTCCGTGGCGACCGGCACGGCAACCTCGTCTTCAATAAGTCGGCCCGCAACTTCTCGCCTCTCGCTGCGATGGCCGGCCGTATCTGCATCGCCGAGGTCGAAGAACTCGTCGAGCCGGGGGCGATCGATCCGGATGCCGTGCACCTTCCCGGCGTCTACGTGCACCGCGTCGTCGAGGTCGGAACCGCGATGCCGAAACGTATCGAGCGGCGCACCGTGCGCGCCTCCGAGAACGCAGGGGGGAACTGAGATGGCGCTCAGCAGAGAACAGATGGCGGCGCGCGCCGCGGCAGAGCTCGTCGACGGCTCCTACGTGAACCTCGGCATCGGCCTGCCGACGCTCGTGCCCAACTACGTGCCCGATGGCGTCACGGTCGTGCTGCAGAGCGAGAACGGCATCCTCGGTGTCGGCCCGTACCCGACGGAGGATCAGGTCGACCCCGATCTGATCAACGCGGGCAAGGAGACGGTGACCCTGCTGCCGGGCAGCGCGTTCTTCGACTCGGCGACGAGCTTCGGCATGATCCGCGGCGGCAAGATCCAGGCCGCCATCCTCGGCGCCATGCAGGTGTCCGCATCCGGCGACCTCGCCAACTGGATGATCCCGGGCAAGATGGTCAAGGGCCCTGGCGGCGCGATGGACCTCGTGCACGGGGCCGAACGAGTGATCGTGCTGATGGAGCACGTCGCCCGCGACGGCTCGGCCAAGATCGTGAACGAGTGCTCGCTGCCGCTGACCGGTCGCGGCGTCGTGAACCGCATCATCACCGACCTCGCCGTGATCGATGTGACGCCGGAGGGGCTCGTGCTCGTGGAGACGGCGCCGGGCGTCAGCGTCGACGAGGTGATCGCTGCCACCGAGCCGCCGCTCATTGTCGCTATCGACTCGTGACCATCACGCTCAGCGGGGAGCGGGCCGAGACGCCGTAGGCTGCGGGGAGCGGGCGTCTCGGCACGCTGAGCGAGGGGGGATTGGATGTCGCGACGTCAGAGAGTCGGGCAGCTTCTGCTCGGGTCGTTCATCATCGCCGGACTGATCACGGGGTGCACCGCGTCCCAGCCGGGAGCGACACAGGCACCGACGTCGTCGGACGCCGTTCCGGTTCCCTCACCCTCCCCGTCGGAGACCGCACCGAGTGCCGATCCGTTGTCGACGGTGACCGCGCTGGTTGCTCGGCCGGAGGCGCTTGAGCTGCAGGACGAAAGCGGCGCCGTGGTTCAGGCCTTCGATTACCGATCCGACGTCACGGAGGCGCTCGGTGTGCTGACCGCGGTGCTCGGTGAGCCGCCGATCGACACCGATTATCCAGGCGGCAGCCATGACGCGCCGAGCACCGCGCACCGCTGGGGTGCGTTCGAGCTCTGGGAGGCGCGCTACGTCGACAACTGGGAGGGCCTCGGTGAACCGCGAACCTTCTACATGCCGAGCTTTCGCACCCGCTTCACCGGTGCAGAATCGGCCGGGATCACCCTGACGACGCTCGAGCAGATCAGCGCCGGAAGTTCGTGGTCAGAACTCAGCGCCACGCCCGAGCTCCAGACGAATCCCTCAGGGTGTTCCGGTCCGTACCTCGACTATGTCGAGTACCAAGAGACCGACGCGGACGGCAATACATACGTGCAGAAGGTCTCCGTCGACTTCCGGCCCACGGACGACGGAGCGACCGTCGGAGAGGTACGTGCTCCCGTGCCCGTCTATGAGGAGGGCTGCGCATGATCTGCCTGCGCGCGAGCAGCGCGCACGGTGCGGCTCAGCTTGCTCCGAGTCATCACGCGTAAGCTGGGCTGGTGGCTGCAATAAATTTGGGAATGCCCAAGGTCCCCGAGGTTCTCGCTCCGAGGCGTAAGTCTCGTCAGATCAAGGTCGGCAAGGTCCTCGTCGGCGGTGACGCTCAGGTGAGCGTGCAGTCGATGACGACGACACCGACGCCGAACATCAACGCGACCCTGCAACAGATCGCCGAGCTGACGGCATCCGGATGCGACATCGTGCGCGTCGCGGTGCCGAGCCGTGATGACGCAGAGGCGCTGCCGATCATCGCCAAGAAGAGCCAGATCCCGGTGATCGCCGACATCCACTTCCAGCCGAACTACGTCTACGCCGCGATCGACGCCGGCTGCGCCGCCGTGCGTGTGAATCCGGGCAACATCCGCAAGTTCGACGACCAGGTCGGCAAGATCGCCGCGGCCGCGAAGGCGGCAGGCGTCTCGCTCCGCATCGGCGTCAACGCCGGGTCACTCGAGCCGAGCCTGCTGCAGAAGTACGGCAAGCCGACGGCGGAGGCGCTCGTGGAGAGCGCCGTCTGGGAGGCCAGCCTCTTCGAGGAGCACGACTTCCACGACTTCAAGATCTCGGTCAAGCACAACGACCCGATCGTCATGGTCAAGGCGTACCGCCTTCTCGCCGAACGCGGCGACTGGCCGCTGCACCTCGGTGTGACCGAGGCCGGCCCGTCGTTCCAGGGCACCATCAAGAGCGCGACGGCCTTCGGCATCCTGCTCTCCGAGGGCATCGGCGACACCATCCGCGTCTCGCTCTCCGCGCCGCCTGTCGAGGAGATCAAGGTCGGCCTGCAGATCCTGCAGTCGCTCAACCTGCGCGAGCGCAAGCTCGAGATCGTCTCCTGCCCGAGCTGTGGCCGGGCCCAGGTCGACGTCTACAAGCTCGCGAACGACGTCACCGACGGTCTCGAGGGCATGACGGTTCCGCTGCGCGTCGCCGTGATGGGCTGCGTCGTGAACGGACCGGGTGAGGCCCGCGAGGCCGACCTCGGCGTTGCGTCCGGCAACGGCAAGGGCCAGATCTTCGTCAAGGGTGAGGTCATCAAGACCGTCCCGGAGTCCGAGATCGTTGCCACCCTGATCGAGGAGGCCAACCGCCTCGCCGCCGAAATGCCGGCGAGCGACACCTCGACCGGAGCCCCGACCGTCACCGTCGGCGCCAACTGAGGCAGCGCGGTATCCGCCCGCCAACCGGCGCCGCCGCTCGGCGTTGCCGGGTACGCTGACGCCATGACGGAGAACGAGTCGAAGCCGGCGCGTTGGTTCGACACGCCGCTGCGCTGGTGGAACACGGCGCTCGCGCTTGTGATGGAGCTCAAGCCGGTGCGGGCCTTCACCCGTTACGCGGAGTCCAACGCGCCGCTGCTCGCCGCCGGGATGTCGTACCAGGCGCTCTTCGCGGTCTTCGCCGGCGTCTACCTCGGCTTCACGCTCGCCGGGCTCTGGCTCGCAGCGAACCCCGCGGTGTGGGACGCGCTGATCGATCTGATCAACGGCTTCATCCCCGGGCTGCTCAGCACCGACGGCTCCGATGACGCCCTGGTCGATCCGGATGACATCGTGCAACCGTTGACGCTCGGAATCTCCGGGCTGATCGCGCTCATCGGACTCGTCTTCACCGCCATCGGGTGGATCGGCTCGACCCGCGGTGCCGTGCGGCAGATCTTCCGGCTGCCGGGGGACTCGACGTTCTTCCTGCTGCTCCAACTCAAGGATCTGGGGCTTGCCCTGGCGCTCGGCATCGGACTCGTGATTGCCGCGGTCGTCAGCGTCTTCAGCACCTCAGCCCTCGGCCTGCTCGCCGAGAGCGTCGGCGCGTCGACGGACTCCGCCGCGTTCGGGCTGCTCAGTCAATCGCTCGGCGTGCTGATCATCTTTGTCATCGACACCCTGACCCTCGTCGTGCTGTTCCGTGTCGTTGCCGGCATCCGGATCCGGGCCGGCATCCTCTGGCGCGGTGCGCTCCTCGGCGGCGGCGCGATGACCGCGCTGCAGCTGCTCGGCGGGACGTTGCTCGGCGGAGCGGCCAATAATCCGCTGCTCGCCTCGTTCACGGCGCTCATCGGTGTGTTGATCTGGTTCAACCTGATCAGCCAATTGATCCTCATCGTCGCGGCCTGGGTCGCGACGGGCGTCGATGATGCCAGGAGTGCAATCACTGCTAGCGTGTCTATGCGCTCACTGGCCGAGCGCCGGGTACTCCGCGCACAAGCGCGCGTGCAGAAAGCCCAGCAGGAATTGGCCTCCGCAACGACCATCGCGGCCGCTCTCACCCCTGAACACCCCAGCACTGACGGTGCTGGCCAGCCCGGCGACCCCGGGCGCTCGGTGTAATGCGATTCCAACTCGGGATACGCTCAATCTTCGTGCCTCTTACGAAAGTGACTCTTCGATGACGACCACCCTTGACCCGAAAATCCAGCCGATCTTTGATCAGGTTCTGCGCCGCAACGCCGGTGAGCCGGAGTTCCACCAGGCGGCACGCGAGGTCTTCGAGTCCCTGGGTCGCGTGATCGAGCGCCACCCGCACTATGCAGAGGGTTCCGTGCTGGAGCGCATCTGCGAGCCGGAACGTCAGATCATCTTCCGGGTGCCGTGGACGGATGACGCCGGCCGCGTGCACATCAACCGCGGTTTCCGCGTCGAGTTCAACTCGGCTCTCGGCCCGTACAAGGGTGGCCTGCGTTTCCACCCGACGGTCACCCTCGGCACCGTCAAGTTCCTCGGCTTCGAGCAGATCTTCAAGAACGCCCTCACCGGCATGCCGATCGGTGGCGGCAAGGGCGGCAGCGACTTCGACCCCAAGGGTCGTTCGGATGCCGAGATCATGCGCTTCTGCCAGAGCTTCATGACCGAGCTCTACCGCCACATCGGCGAGTACACCGACGTGCCCGCCGGTGACATCGGCGTCGGCGGCCGCGAGATCGGCTACCTCTTCGGCCAGTACAAGCGCATCACCAACCGGTACGAGTCCGGCGTGCTCACCGGCAAGGGCATCGGCTGGGGCGGATCGCTCGTGCGCACCGAGGCCACCGGCTACGGCACCGTGTTCTTCGCAGAGCAGATGCTCGCCACCCGCGGCAAGACCTTCGAGGGCGCCCGCGTGCTCGTGTCAGGATCGGGCAACGTCGCGCTCTACGCGATCGAGAAGGTGCACCAGCTCGGCGGCCTCGTCGTGGCCTGCTCCGACTCGACCGGCGTCGTCTACGACCACGAGGGCGTCGACCTTGAGCTGCTGCGGGAGGTCAAGGAGGTCAAGCGCGGCCGACTGAGCGACTACGCGGAACTGCGCGGATCGGCATCCGAGTACCGCCCGAACGGCTCCATCTGGTCGATTGCAGCCGAGACCCGCATCGACGTCGCACTGCCGTGCGCCACCCAGAACGAGCTCGACGAGGCTGCGGCCGCCGTGCTCGTCGCCAGCGGCGTGAGCGCCGTTGCCGAGGGTGCCAACATGCCATGCACCCCCGGCGCCGTGCGCGTCTTCGCCGAGGCCGGTGTGCTCTTCGCCCCGGGCAAGGCTGCCAACGCCGGTGGCGTCGCCACCTCGGCCCTGGAGATGCAGCAGAACGCGAGCCGCGACTCCTGGAGCTTCGAGCACACCGAGGAGCGCCTCGCGGTGATCATGCGCGGAATCCACGAGCGTTGCGCCGAGACCGCCGACGAGTACGGCGAGCCGGGCAACTACGTGCTCGGTGCGAACATCGCAGGCTTTTCCCGCGTGGCCGACGCCATGCTCGCGCTCGGCGTCGTCTAGATCGCACCAGCTTCAACCCGGCCGGGCCGGCTCGCACCTCGCGAGCCGGCCCGTCCTCGTCTGTCGGGGGCGCGGAGCGGGCGTGCACTAGCCTGAGCCAGTGAGTTCACCCCAGCCCGATCCCCAGCTCTCCCTGCAGCCGGACCCGGCCACGCACCATCCCCGGCACGCGGCCGTGCAGCGCCCGCCTGCTGCGCAGACCGCCGCGACGCATGCGGTGTGGTCGGGGGCACCGGCGGCCCGCGGCTCCGGAACCGGTTTCGTCTTCGGGATCATCGGCATCGTGATCGGCGCGGCATTGCTGTTGCTCGTGATCGGCTACTTCACGGCCTCATTCGGCGCCGGCGCCGTCGTGGTCAGCGCGCTCGTCGCGCTGCTCCCGCTGCTCGGAGTGCTCTTCGCGGTGCGCTGGATCGACCGCTGGGAGCCGGAGCCGCGCTTCGCCCTCGCGTTCGCGCTGCTCTGGGGTGCCGGAGTCGCGGTCGCCATCGCGCTGCTCGTCGACCTCTTCGTGCAGATCACGCTCGCCATCGGCGGCGGCGGAACGAGCGAGGCGAGTGAGGCACTCTCGGTCGCCGTGCAGGCTCCCGTCGTCGAGGAGATCGCCAAGGGACTCGGTGTGTTGCTGCTCGTCTGGATTGCCCGGAAGAGTTTCGACGGACCGGTGGATGGCCTCGTCTACGCCGCGGTCGTCGCGGCCGGCTTCGCGTTCACCGAGAACATCCTCTACTTCGGAGAGGCCCTCATCGAGGGCGGCACGGTCGACCTCGGAGCGACCTTCGTGATGCGCGGGCTCTTCTCGCCGTTCGCCCACGTCATGTTCACGGCGTGCACGGGCATCGCGATCGGCTTCGGCGTCACACGCACCCGCGGCGCAAGCATCCTCGGCTACGTCGCACTCGGGCTCGTCTTCGCGATCGGACTGCACGCGCTCTGGAACGGCTCGCTGCTGGTCGTCACCGACTTCTTCGGCTACTACTTCCTCGTCCAGGTGCCGCTCTTCGCCTTCGCCATCGTGCTCGTCGTGTTGCTGCGGCGTGCAGAGCAGCGCGCCACCCGGGTGCGCCTGCAGGAGTATGCGGATGCCGGCTGGTTCGCCGAGGGCGAGGTGCACATGCTCGCCACCGCGCAGGGGCGTCGGGCCGCCAGGCGCTGGGCTCGCGCGCTGCCGGGGGAGAAGGGCGCGGCCATGAAGCAGTTCACCGCGGATGCCACGCGGCTGGCGCTCGTGCGTCAGCGCATCCTCTCGGGCCGCGGGGGCCTCGAGGTGATCGGCGAGGAGCGTGCGCTGCTCGACGCGATCACCCGCGATCGCGCGGCGCTGCTTGCCCCCACTGGGCCGGCCTTTTAAAGACCTATCGCCCGGTGGTGCGGCAATGCCTGCTACTCGCCCGGGCGATAAGTTGATCTGTTCTCATCTTCTCTCCCCGCTGTGTCGAGCGCAAGAGTTACCCCGAAATTCACGGCCCGCACGCAGCCGGCGTGCAAAGTCGCCCGGAATCGGCTTGGATGGTTGCATGACTGAATCCACCAACAGCAAGCCAGAGATCGAATTCCCTGAGGGTCCCGCCCCCGAGGTTCTCGTTATCGAAGACATCGTCATCGGCGACGGCGCGGAGGCCACCCCCGGCGCCACCGTCGACGTGCACTACCTCGGCGTCGAGTACGAGTCCGGCGACGAGTTCGACTCCTCCTGGGGTCGCGGCCAGTCGATCAACTTCCCGCTGAACCGTCTGATCGCCGGCTGGCAGGAAGGCATTCCCGGTATGAAGGTCGGCGGCCGTCGCAAGCTCGTCGTCCCGCCGCACCAGGCATACGGCCCCGTCGGCGGAGGACACCAGCTCTCCGGCAAGACCCTGATCTTCGTGATCGACCTGCTCGGCGTCAGCTAAGCAGCGCCGCTCTCGACAACGGCCCCGATCCCCGCTCGCGCGGATCGGGGCCGTTGTGCGTTTCGGCGACGTTTGTGCGGATGTGCGTCAGCGTGGCGGGTGCCGCGGCATCCGTCGTCTAGCGTTAAGAGGTGACCTCCGAAAACGCCGCCCCCAGCACGCCACCCGCCACACCGACCGCGTCGGGCGAGCTCAAGCGCCTGCTGACCGAGATTCCCGACTTCCCGAAGCCGGGAATCCTGTTCCGCGATGTCGCACCGGTCTTCGCCGACGGCCCGGCGTTCCGCGTGATCGTGGACGAGATCGTCACTCGCTTCGCCGGCCGTTTCGACGCCGTCGCCGGTGTCGAGGCCCGCGGCTTCGTACTGGCCGCCGCCGCGGCATACGCCACGGGCACCGGCCTGCTCGTCGTGCGCAAGGCAGGCAAGCTGCCCGGCGAGGTGATCGCCGAGAGCTACGACCTCGAGTACGGCACCGCCACTCTTGAGCTCGAGCCGAATCAGCTCGCACCGGGCGCCCGGGTGCTCGTGCTCGACGACATCCTGGCAACGGGTGGAACGCTGCGTGCCGCCGCGAGCCTCATCGAGCGTGCTGGCTACACGGTCGCCGGCATCGGCGTGCTGTTCGAGCTCGCCGAGCTGGAGGGGCGCGCGAAGCTCGCCGGATACGACACCGAGGTGCTGCTGGCCGAATGATCCGGCGCGTCGCGGCCCACCGCAACGGGCGGGCCGCCCGCACTCGGCAGAATGAGCAGATGACACCGATGTCGATTCCCCACGCCGCGCTCGAGCCCACAGCCGCGAAGACGCTCGGCCCCCGCCGTTCTTTCGCACCGTTCGTCGTGGTGTCCGTGCTGCATCTGGTGTTCCAGCTTGCAGAGCTCCAGGCTCTGACCACCATCTCGAAGTGGATGCTCATGCCCGCGCTCGCGCTGGCGGTGATCGCCTCGACCCCTGCCAGGCGCTCGAGCGCGACGGCGCTGTTACTGGCGGCGATCACCCTGTCGTGGTTCGGCGACATCACCCCGCTCTACGCGAGCGACTGGTTCTTCGTGCTCGGGCTGAGCTTCTTCCTCCTGGCGCACATCGCCTATCTCGCGCTCTTCGTGCGTGGCCTCGGCTACCGCAGGCCGCGCCCGATCGCGCTCGTCTACGTGCTCTGGTGGCTGGCTTTCGTGGCCCTGCTCGGCCCGTGGCTGGGCGCACTGCTGGTCCCGGTCGCCGCCTACGGCGCCGTGCTCGGCGCCATGGCGGCCTTCGCCACTCGGGGCACCATGCCGATCGCCATCGGCGGTGCGCTCTTCCTGATCTCCGACACGCTCCTCGGCAGCGACCGATTCCTGCCGGGCCTTGATCTCTGGCAATCGGGCTTCCTGATCATGATCACCTACCTCGGCGGTCAGGGCCTGATCGCCTGGGGCGTCATCGCCCTCCAGCGCGAGGGTCATCGGGGCCGGGCCCTTCAGCAGCAGGTCCTGTAGGGCCGCTCCCGTCAGAAGTGGGGAATCGGCGCGCGGGCTCCGGCTTCGCGTTCAACTGCACCCGGGTGACGAGTTCACGCCACGGCCCCTCGAGTTGCGGTTCGCTGAGCGTCGCACTGCGCTGAGCGCAGCGGATGCTGTAGATGTATCGGTCCGGCTCCGGCGGTGCCGGTCTGACCTCACTCCACGGTAGCTCGGCGATCAGCGCCAGCCACTCCTCGGCGTCCGGCCGCTCATCCAACTGCACCTGCCAGGTGAGTCGGATGCCGGCGAAGCCACCGCTCCGCGAGACGATCACCTTCACTTCCCTGCCCTCCTCACGCTACTGCCCCTGTGGCTGCCCCTGTGGCTGCGCCAGGCCCGCCGGCTGGTGCTCCGTCGGCCGGCGCCTCGTCCGCCGGAATCCCGACGGTGCGCCAGCCTTCCGCGACCGCACGCCACTCCGCCGAGCCCCGGCCGTAGAGGGACTCCGCCGCCGCGAGGGTGACCTCGGCGAAGCGGGCGAAGTCGGCATCCGGTGTCAGGTCGCCGCTGGTCAGAGCGTCGTACCAGATGCGCCCGGCCCGCTCCCACGCGTCACCGCCGATCGCGAGTGCTGTGAGGGCGAATGCCCGGTTCGGGATGCCCGAGTTGAGGTGCACGCCGCCGTTGTCCTCCTCGGTGACGATGTAGTCGCGCATGTGCGCCGGCTGCGGGTCGCGCCCGAGCACATCGTCGTCGTAGGCGGTGCCGGGGTGGAGCATGTCGCGCAGCGCCCGCCCCTGCACGGCGTCGGTGAAGATCTCAGCGCCGATCAGCCAGCTCGCCTGTGCGGCACTCTGACCGTGTGCGAACTGCTCCGTCAGGGCACCGAAGACATCGGAGACATGCTCGTTGAGGGCCCCAGACTGGCCCTGGTAGCGCAGCCCGGCGGTGTGCTCGGTCACGCCGTGGGTCAGCTCGTGCCCGACCACGCTGAGCGAGGAGGTGAAGTCATGGAACACCTCGCCGTCCCCGTCGCCGAAGACCATGCGCTCCCCGTTCCAGAACGCGTTGTCGTAGTCGCGGCCGTAGTGGACGGTGGCGTCCAGCGGCAGATTCGCGCCGTCGATGGAGTCGCGCTGAAACGCCTCCCAGAACAGTTCATAGGTGCTGCCGAGCCCGTCATAGGCCTCGTTCACGCTCTGGTCGGCGGTCGGCGGCTGTCCCTCCTCGCGCACGAGCACGCCGGGGAGTCGCGTCGTGCCGCGGGCGTCGGCGATGAAGCGGCGGGGGCTGCCCGGCGTCTCGCCGACGGTCTCGCCGATCGTCTCTGAGAGTGTCTCGCGAAGCCCGCGAGTCTGCTCCACGAGTCCGGTCGCGGCGATCGGAGCGAGAAGTTCGGTGCCGCCCGGCAGCTCCGCTTCGGGGTCCGCTCGCCACTGCCGCAGCGGTTCATCGCGGGCCAGCGAGCTTCTGGCCGCCTCCGCGGCCACGGGGAATCGTTCGTCGCCGGCCCGGGCGACCGCCTCGAGGAGATAGGGCGGAACGATGAAACACTGCGGTGAGTTGTGCGCCATGCGGTGAGCATAGCGCCGCGCACCGACCCGGGGTAGTGCCTCGCAGCGTCGCCTCTGGCGGGGCGGATGCCGGCCGCGCCGACCGTGTGCAATGCTGAACGCGTGCAGCCTGCATCCGTCGCCCCGTCACCGTCCGGCGGCGATGTGCGCGCTGCGCTCTCGTGGAAGCTGCTGCCCGCCATCCTCGTCTGCGGATCCGCCGTGCTGCTGTTCGGCGTGCAGATCGCACTCGCAGGATACGCCGTGCTGCTGCTCGGTCTGGGAGTGGGATGGTTCGTCGACCGCCAACTCTTCCGCGACCTGCTGCTCATCGCCGTCGGCCTCGTGATCATCAGCACGATCTCGCTCGAAGCCAACATCGACTACCCCAACATGGTGTTGTTCGCCGTCGTGCTCTCATCTGCCGTGGCGGTGCCGTTCCTCATCCACCGTTTCGTTTTCCGTGAGCGCGTCATCGCCTTCCCCTGGCGGGGGCGCGGCCGCTGGACGCGTGCGCAATGGATCTACATCGGTGCCGTCGTGGTGATGGCGATCGTGCTGTTGCCGTTCTACTTCATCTCAAGCGGTGCCTACCAGAACTGGCCGGCCGTGCACGAGCCGGATGCCGTCATCCGGCTGTTCATCGGGGTCAACGCCGTCGGCATCTGGGACGAGCTGTTCTTCATCTGCACGGTGTTCACGCTGCTATGCCGGCACTTCCCGGTGTGGCTGGCGAACCTGCTGCAGGCGACCGTGTTCGTGTCGTTCCTCTGGGAGCTCGGCTACCAGAGCTGGGGCCCGCTGCTCACCATCCCGTTCGCGCTCGTGCAGGGGGCGATCTTCCGCATGACGCGTTCGCTCAGCTATGTGGTGACCGTGCACCTGTTGTTCGACCTCGTGGTGTTCCTCGTGATCGTCTACGCCCACAACCCGGAGTGGTTCGGCGCCGCCGGGTGAGCCGCTCCCGCTGGTTGAGCCGCTCCCGTTGGTTGAGCCTGTCGAAACCCGCTCCCGTTGGTTGAGCCTGTCGAAACCCGCTCCCGTTGGTTGAGCTTGTCGAAACCCGCTCCGTTGGTTGAGCCTGTCGAAACGCGCTCTGACGATCAGTCCGGTCGGCGCATGTCGAAGCGACCGTCGGCCAGCAACTCGAAGTAGGCGGTCGGGCCGCCCCCGCGCAGCACGGGGTAAGCGAGCGCGGTCTGGTAGACGCCGTCCTGCAGCAGAGCCTCGTCGATGTGCACGCCGACGACCTCGCCGATCGTGAGAACACCCGGCGATTCGCGCCCGTCGGCGCCGCGGAGCGGCACGATCTGGCTGACCCGACACTCGAAGCTCACCGGGGAAGCGGCGACGCGCGGTGCCTCGATCTCCAGGGATGCCGCGGCATCCAGCCCCGCGGCCTCGAACTCATCCACCTCGCCCGTTGTTGACGTGGCGTTCATCTGCTCCGCGAGCACACGGGTAACGAGGTTCCACGTGAACTCGCCACTCAGCTCGGCGTTGCGGGCGCTGTGTTTGAGGCTCGTGCTCGAGAAGCCGACGAGCGGCGGCGTGTACGAGAAGACGTTGAAGAAGCTGTACGGCGCGAGATTGCGCACACCGCTGGGGGAGAGGGTGCCGATCCAGCCGATCGGTCGCGGCGCGATGATGGCGTTGAGTGGATCGTGCGCCAGGCGGTGTCCCTCGGCTGGGCGATAGAAGTGCGTCGGCATGCGCCCAGTCAAGCAGCTGTGACCGCTGGCACGGGCCAGCTCGCGGCATCCGTGTAACGAAGGGCCGCAAGTCGCCCTCTAAACAGCTGCCCAGATGCCGGAGCGCTAGACGTCGGTGAAGCTGCGGGTGTCGTCGGGAGCCGGGCCCAGCTCGAAGCGTCGACCGGTGATCTCGACAGGGTCGATTCGAACCCAGACATGCTTCTCGGTCGGAACAAGCGGCTGCAGCACGAGTTGTTCCGCGGCCTCGATCTCGGCGGCCGTCTGCAGAATGCGAGCGGTGCCCTTGACGACGACGCTCCAACCCTGTTCACGCCCCACGCCATCGATCTCGAAGGCGACGTGGTCGTTGATCGTGAGTTCGAGCAGCTTGGTGCCCTCGGAGGTACGAATCGTGAGCACACCGTCGTGCGCAACGTAGTTGACGGGGTAGATGTCGATCACGCCACGGACGGTCAATGCCAGCCTGCCGAGGCTCTCGGAGAGCAGGAGCTCCCAACATTCGTCGGGCGAGAGTGTGATGAGCGGTGATCCACCGGTGTCCATGACCTCATCCTGACACGCGGAGGCCGAATCCGCACCGCCCAATCTGGCCACGAATGGCCCCGGCGAGACTCAGCTGGTTGAGCTTGTCGAAACCCCGCGAAACCGCCCCGTCCCGCTGGTCGAGCCTGTCGAACCCGTCGGCATCGCTCGCGATTCCTGAGGTTGCCTGACTGGGCTGCCGCCTTTCGCGAGGCTCTGCGTCGCGCTGGTTGAGCCTGTCGAAACCCCTGCTGGTTGAGCCTGTCGAAACCACCCGACTCTCGCCCCATCCCGCTGGTCGAGTGGCGCGACGCGCAGCGTCGCGAAAGGCGGCAGCCCTTCCTTCGGCAACCCCGGGAACCGCCACCGATGCTGGTGCGGCTTCACTTCGCGACCACCTCTCCTCCACAGGCACCGATTCCCGGAAACTTATCCACATCAGGCCTTTTTCCTAGGTGAACCTGCCTTGTCGGGGTAAAATTGGACCCATGGGAACCCCAACGGAGTCACTCGCAGAAGCACAGCAACTGCTGCTGGATGCCCTCGCCGGTTCCGACGAACGTTTGTTCCACCCCGACGCCCTGTTGGAGTTCACCGCCTCCGCCGAAGCCGTCGGCCGCCTCGCCGACGCCCTCCGCGTCCGGGCCGCCGGTGAGGTGGCGTTCCACTCCCGGCCCGAGCTCGGCGAGGACCGGCTCTCGGCGAAGAGGGGCTGCCGGAACGGTGTCGAGCTCCTCGCCCGCATCACGCTGGCCTCGGAGCGCACGCTGACGCAGCGGATGCGGCTCGGCGAAGCCACCCGGCCGCGGATGGCGCTCAGCGGGGAGAGGATGCCGGCCCGCTTCGACCACGTCGCCGAGGCCCTCGGTACCGGCACGCTCGGCTACGACAGTGCGACCGCGATCATCGGCACCCTGGAACCGATCCGGGGCCGAGTCGGTGACTTGAACGTCGAACACGCCGAAACCGCCCTCGTCGCCGCCGCCACGGGGCCGACCGTGGAGTCGCCGTTGCCGTTCGCCGCCGACGAGGTCCGCGGCCAGGCCCACGTCTGGGAGAGTGTCCTCGATGAGGACGGGGTGGTCCCGGCCGAAGAGCGGGCGATGCAGGCGCGGGGTATCAGTGCCGGGTTTACCCGGGACGGGGTGGTGCACCGGAAGATGACGTTGCTGCCGGAGATTGACGCGAAGTTCGAAACGTTGATGAACGCGTATCTGAACCCGCGCAGCAAACCCTCCTTCAACGATGCCGACCCGGAGCAACCCAAGGACCCGCGGGCGACCGCGCAGGCCCGGCACGACGTCTTCGCCAGTCTCATCGACGGGGCCGCCCGCAGTGCGGACAGTCCCAGCATCGGTGGGGCGGCGCCGACCGTGCTGGTCTCGGTCCGGCAGGTCGACCTGGATGCCGGCACCGTGTCTGGGTTCATTGAGGGCTGCGAGGCGCCGATCTCGATGCGGGCGGTGGAGCAGTTCATCTGCGCCGGCGGGCAACAACACGTGGTGATCGGCCCGGATGGCACCATCAATGCGATCGGCAACAATGACCGTCTCTTCAACGCCACGCAGCGGCGGGCGATCAGCCTCCGCGACGGCGGTTGCATCATCCCGGGCTGTTCCATCCCGGCCGCGTGGAGCGAGATCCACCACGTCAAGGAACACCAGATTGGTGGCGAAACGGAAACGTGCAACGGTGTCCTCCTCTGTTGGTTCCACCACCACACGATCGAGACCAGCGGGTGGCAGATCATGATGATCGGCGGCGTCCCGTATGTGAAACCGCCGCCCTGGCTCCGCGGCGGCCGCTCCGACGCCGACACCCCGTGGCGCAGGTCGACGAAGTCCCGCACCCAACAAGCCGACCTCCTGCAGCTCTCTGCGCTGCTAGTCGAGTAGCGCGAGGCGAAGCCTCGCGAAAGGCGGCAGCCCCCACCCAGGCAACCTCAGGAACCGCAACCGATGCTGGTGCTGCGGCGGGCGACCCGATCCGGTCAGACGCTCAGGGCTTCGGTCACTGGCGCTCCCTCAAGCCAGCGTGAGAAAGCACGCTGGCTCGAGCGAGCGGCGCCGCGATGAAGGAGCAGCGACGCACGCGAAGCCCCGAGCGCGTGCCCGACACTGCAGCCACGACACCCACGCTGGTCGAACTGCAGCCGCGACACCCACGCTGGTCGAGTAGGCCGGCCGCGGCCGTATCGAGACCCGGGCGACCCGATCCGGTCAGGCGCTCAGGGCTTCGGTCGCTGGCGCTCCCTCAAGCCAGCGTGGAAATCTACGAGGTCCCGAGCGGATCCGCCGACACCGCAGCCCAGTCATCCGCGGCGCTCCCTTGAGCCGGCGTGGAGGCGTGCGCAGCGCTTCGAGTCGCGCATTACTCTGCTAAACTCTTGAGGTTGCCGTCTGAACGGCCGCGGATAAAGAGAGCCCAGGCATCCTGCCCCGGGCACCGCGCAATGAGAGAAAAGGGGATCAATTTATGGCACTCGAAGCAGATGTCAAGAAGGCGATCATCGAAGAGTACGCGACCCACCCCGGTGACACCGGATCCCCCGAGGTTCAGGTTGCGATGCTGACGCGTCGCATCAAGGACCTCACGGAGCACCTCAAGGAGCACAAGCACGACCACCACTCGCGTCGTGGACTGCTTCTCCTGGTCGGCCAGCGTCGTCGTCTGCTCGGATACCTCTCCGACGTCGACATCAACCGTTACCGCTCGCTCATCGAGCGTCTCGGACTGCGCCGCTAGTCGCAGCCGAAACGGTGGATCTTCGCTGATACGCGAACTTCTTACGAAACGGGCCGTCACCTTCGGGTGGCGGCCCGTTTTGTGTGCGTTGCACGGCACCGCTGCGCAACGCCGTGTATCTCGACGGTCGCTGTGCGCTCGCCCCCGTAGGCTCGCCTCATGCGCTTTGGAATTGTGATCCTTCCCCAGCACGACTGGCCGGATGCCGCCCGCTACTGGCGCGGTGCGGAACAGCTCGGCTTCGACCACGCCTGGACCTATGACCACCTGTCGTGGCGCAGCCTTGCCGATGAACCGTGGCATGCGACCGTGCCGACGCTGACGGCTGCTGCGATGGTGACGGAGACGATCCGGCTCGGCACCTTCGTCGCCTCGCCGAATTTCCGGCATCCGGTGCCCTTCGCCAAAGACCTGGCGACGCTGGACCAGATCTCCGGAGGGCGCTTCACGCTCGGCCTCGGCTCCGGTGGGACGGGCTTCGACGCGTTCGTGCTCGGTCAGGAAACGTTCACGCCGCGCCAACGGTTCGACCGCTTCGCCGCGTTCGCCGAGGGCCTCGACCTGTTGCTGCGCGGCGAATCTGGCCCGGGGGAGGCGCCGGCCGAGACTGGCGCACCGGACGGAATCTCGTTCTCCGACGAGTGGTACACGGCGCATGGCGCTCGCATGGTGGGGGAGCCGACGCAACGGCCACGGATGCCGTTCCTGATGGCCGCGAATGGGCCGCGCAGCATGCGGCTTGCGGCCCGCCTCGGCCAGGGCTGGGTCACGACCGGGCCCGACGGTCTGGTCGGCGAGGAGTGGTGGCAGGGTGTCGCCGCGCTGAGCGAGCGCATGACCGAGGCGTGCGAGGCGGCCGGCATCGACGCGAGCGGCTTCGACCGCAGCCTGTCGCTCGATTCCGGTGGCCACTTCGCGCTGGAGAGCATCGGCAGCTTCGAGGACAGCGTCGGCCGGGCGGCCGAGCTCGGCTTCACAGACGTGATGGTGCACTGGCCCCGCGCGGACGGCATCTACGCGGGCTCGGAGAGCGTGCTGGAAGAAGCCGCCGCGCGGCTGCCCACGCTGCGCTGAGTTACTCGGCGGGCGGACCCTCCTGGGCAGCCTGCTCGTCCATCCACATGATCTCCCAGATGTGGCCGTCCGGGTCGGCGTACGCGCGGCTGTACATGAAGCCCATGTCCTGCGCGTCGCGCGTTTCGGTGCCGCCTGCGGCGACCGCCTTGTCGACGTGGGCATCGACCTCGGCGCGGCTGGGTTCGTCGAGCGCGTTCAGCACCTGCACGCTGTTCTGCGCATCGATGAGCTCCTTCGTCGTGAACGTCTTGAAGAAGTCCGGCTTGAGCAGCATCGCGTAGATGGCATCACTGATCACCACGCAGATTGCGTTCTCATCGGAAAAGTTCTCGTTGATGCCGTAGCCGAGCGCGCTGTAGAAGTCGCGCGATCGCTGCAGGTCGTCAACGGCCAGGTTCACGAAGATCATGCTGGGCATTGCTTGGCTCGCTTTCTCATGGAGTCGCCTGCGTGGGAGCAGGCGAGTCGAAACAGACTCAACGCTGCACTGCGGCCGCGGCATCCGCAAGCCCCCGTCTGTCGACCGCGGCGGGAGAGTCAAGATATTCTCAGGTCTATGTCCATATGGCGCACCAAGAGCATCGAGGCCTCGCTGGCCGACTCCCACCTCGAGCATCGCAGCCTCAAACGCTCGCTGGGAACGTTCGACCTGATGATCATGGGTGTGGCCGTCGCGGTCGGCGCGGGAATCTTCTCGGTCGGCGCCAAAGCGGCGGGCCAGTACGCCGGGCCCTCCGTGACCGTCGCCTTCGTGCTCGCCGCGATCACGTGCGCCCTCGCGATCATGTGCTACGCCGAATTCGCCTCCACGATCCCCGTCGCGGGATCGGCATACACCTACACCTATGCGACGCTCGGCGAGCTGCTGGCCTGGATCATCGGATGGGATCTGATCCTCGAGATGCTCACCGCCGGGGCTGTGATCGCCAAGTACTGGGGCATCTACCTCAGCAACGTGTTCGAACTCTGGAACTGGGACGTTCCGTCGACGATCCCCGTGCTCGGCCTCGACGTCAGCTGGGGCGCGTTCATCATCGTGGCGATCTTCACCGCCTTGCTCGTGCTCGGAACCAAGCTCAGCTCGCGCGTCGGTGCGGTGTTCACGATCATCAAGGTCGCGATCGTGCTCTTCGTCATCGTGGTCGGAGCCTTCTTCATCAACCCCGCCAACTACACCCCGTTCATCCCGCCGAGCGTGCCGAGCGCGCCGGGGGAGGGTGACGCCTGGGCACAGTCGCTGTTCTCGTTCATGACCGGGGCCGCCCCCGCCCAGTACGGAATCTTCGGGCTCCTCGCCGGGGCATCCATCGTGTTCTTCGCCTTCATCGGTTTCGACGTCGTCGCCACCTCGGCCGAGGAGGTGAAGAACCCGCAGCGCACCCTGCCGCGCGGCATCTTCGGCGGCCTCGCCATCGTCAGCGTGCTCTACATCGGTGTCAGCCTCGTGCTGACCGGGATGGTTCCGTACACGGTGCTCGCGGATGCCGACGACCCCAGCCTCGCGACCGCCTTCGTCGCGGTCGGCGCCGGGTGGGCGGCCCAGGTCATCTCCATCGGCATCCTCGCCGGCCTCACCACGGTGATCATGGTGCTGTTGCTCGGCCTGGCCCGCGTGCTCTTCGCCATGAGCCGCGACGGACTGCTGCCGCAATGGATGAGCCGCACCTCCGACAAGCGCCACACCCCGGCCCGTGTGCAGATCCTCGTCGGAGCGATGGTCGCGCTTCTGGCCGGGCTCACCGACGTGTCGGTGCTCGAGGAGATGATCAACATCGGAACGCTCTCCGCCTTCGTGCTGGTGAGCATCGCCGTCGTGGTGCTGCGCAAGAAGCGCCCCGATCTGCCGCGCGCATACAAGGTGCCGTGGTCGCCCGTGCTTCCGATCCTCTCCGCCGTGCTCTGCGTCTGGCTGATGCTCAACCTGACGACGCTCACCTGGGTGCGTTTCCTCGTCTGGCTCGCCCTCGGCCTCATCGTCTACTTCGGTTACAGCAAGCGGCATTCCCTGCTCGGCAAGCAGCAGGCAGCCGAGAAGGCCGCGGCCACGCAGCAACGCGCGAGCGAGTAGTGTCTGAGCGCGGCCGGGGCAGTATTTCCGGCCGCCATTGGGCCGTTGAGAAACGGATGCCGGCGCGCGGGAATACCGCGGCGCCGGCATCCGTTATCTCAACTACATGCAAACGCATGGATCGATTTGTACTCGCACCACGCGAGAGAAGGAGCGGGCGTTCGCCATGCAGTTCGGACTCTTCACCGTCAGTGACATCACCCAGGACCCCACAACGGGCAAGACCGCGAGTGAGAACGAGCGCATCAAGGCGACCGTCGCCATCGCCAAGCACGCCGAAGAAGTCGGACTCGACGTCTTCGCTCTCGGCGAGCACCACAACCCGCCCTTCTACTCCTCCTCGCCGACCACCACATTGGCCTCGATTGCCGCGCAGACCACGACCCTGACGCTCTCGACCGCGACCACCCTGATCACCACGAACGACCCGGTGAAGATCGCGGAAGACTTCGCGATGCTGCAGCACCTGGCCGACGGTCGCGTCGACCTCACGCTCGGCCGTGGCAACACCGGCCCGGTCTACCCGTGGTTCGGCAAGGACATCCGTCAGGGCATCGAACTCGCGCTCGAGAACTACGCGCTGCTGCGCCGGCTCTGGCGCGAGGACTTCGTCGACTGGAGCGGCCAGTTCCGTACCCCGCTGCAGGGGTTCCAGTCCACGCCGCGCCCGCTGGATGACGTGCCACCGTTCGTCTGGCACGGCTCGATCCGCAGCCCCGAGATCGCCGAGCAGGCCGCCTTCTACGGCGACGGCTTCTTCGCCAACCACATCTTCTGGCCGGCATCCCACACGCAGAAGATGGTGGCGTTCTACCGCCAGCGCTTCGAACACCACGGCCACGGCACCGCCGACCAGGCGATCGTCGGTCTCGGCGGTCAGATCTTTATCGGCAAGACCTCGCAGGAGGCCAAGTCGGCCTTCCGCCCCTACTTCGACAACGCGCCGGTCTACGGTCACGGCCCGAGCCTCGAAGAGTTCACCAGCCAGACGCCTCTGGCCGTCGGCAGCCCGCAGGAGATCATCGACAAGACGCTGGGCTTCCGCGACTACGTGGGCGACTACCAGCGCCAGCTGTTCCTGATGGACCACGCCGGACTGCCGCTGAAGACCGTGCTCGAACAGCTCGACCTGCTCGGCAGTGAGGTGTTGCCCGTGCTGCGTGCCGAGTTCGCTGCCCGCCGTGCGCCGGGAGTGCCAGACGCTCCGACCCACGCCTCGCTGCTGGCCACCAAGAATGCAGCCAACAGCGCGGCACCGGATGCCGTGCCGGCCGCCTCCGGAGCCGCATTCGGCCTCGGCGCCTCCACCACAACCTCGACGGGAGCCTAGTCATGACCGTTCGTAAACTGGCCGTCATCTCGGCCGGCCTCAGCCAGCCGTCGTCGACGCGCATGCTCGCAGACCACCTCGCAGCGGCAACGAGCTCGCGCCTGCGTGAGCAGGGCTTCGAGGTGGAGGTGACCACGGTCGAGCTGCGTGATGTCGCGAGCGACATCATGAACAACATGCTCACCGGCTTCCCGAGCCCCAAGCTCGAGGCCGTGATCGACGCCGTCACCGGCGCCGACGGCCTTATCGCCGTGACGCCGATCTTCACGACCAGCTACAGCGGGCTGTTCAAATCGTTCTTCGACGTGATCGACAACCAGTCCCTCACCGACATGCCCGTGGTCATCGGTGCGACCGCCGGCACGCCGCGGCACTCGCTCGCCCTCGACTACGCGCTGCGCCCGATGTTCACCTATCTGCACGCGAACGTTGCCACGACCGGTGTGTTCGCCGCCACGGGTGACTGGGGCGAGAGCGCAGACTCGGTCAAGACGCTGCCGAACCGCATCGAGCGGGCGGCCGGCGAGCTGGCCGCGCTGATGCACGACTCCGACCGCTCCTCGCAGATCCGCGACCCGTTCGGGTTCGACTCGGTGATGAGCGGAGTGGGTGGCTTCCAACCCAGCTAGACACCACGGGATCCGTTGCCGCCAACGCGGTCTCGATCTGGCGCCCCGCTCACCGAACTGCGGACAGCAGCTGGCGAGCGAGGCGCCAAGCGTCGTCGGAGGCTCCGAGCGTGACATTGCCGACCCGGTTGAGCTTCTTGCGCGCGAGGGACTTCTCGAGCGTCGTGGCGGGAAGGGCCAGGCCCGTCGCCGTGCTGGTCGCCTTCACTTCTGCTCGCCAGTTCTTCCACGCTTCCTTGCAGGACTTCCACGAATTGGCGACTCCCTGTGCGCCCTTGACGGTCGAGACTCCCTGTTTCGCCAGGTCAAGGACGTCATCGGTGCCGAGCAGCTCGGAGGCATCTTCGGCAAGCATGGACGCTTCGTAGACGGCGGTCGTGCAGAGCTTCAGTACGGTTGTGCGCAGGAATCCCAACACCACCGAGCCTGCGGCGTCCTCTACGCTCTTCGCGATGACGTCGGCTCGCCAGTATGCGACCGTCAGCAAGACATCGGGGGCGAAGGACCACCCGTAGAGGACGGGCTTGACCGCCAATGCTGAATGCGGGGCGACGAGCACGGTGTTGGACTCAATCTCAGCGACCCCGAGTCGGAAGAGCTCCTGCACCGGGCTCTCGTCGGTCCAATCGGGAATCGTCGTTTCGTAGCTTGTCCCCGGCGGCGCGTAGACGCGCCAGGCGACATCGGTGTTGTTCTCGACGTAGACGTAGTCGTCACCGGTGCTACATGTGATGAAATCCGGATCCTGGCCTGCAGGAAAATCGCCCGTGTAGTCTGCGAAAGAAAGCTCGGCGCACCGCTCCGTCGTGCCCCAAGCCGGTGCCGACACGGACGTGAGCGCTACCGCGAATCCTGCCCACATTGCGATGAGGGTCCGGGTGAGCATGTGAACCTCGATTCTCAGCAGCCGCCCGTTCAAGCGGTGCTGATGCGCTGTCGCCCACAGCGTAGTGCGCGCGCTCCAGCCAGGGACCGGGGGTGTCCCCGATCCTGTCCAAGGGCCGCCGCCCGCTGCTCAGCGAGCCGAATGCACGATGCCCCGCCCTCGAGATCGAGGGCGGGGCATCGTTGTCGTGATGTGAGGCTGGATCAGCCGCTCTTGCGGCGGAATTCGCGCTGGTGGGAGGCCGGGCCCTGGCTGCGGTTTGCCGCACCCTGACCGTCGAGGTGGGACTCGCCCTTACCCCGGCTGGCCGCCTTCTGCTTGCGCTCCAACGCCTCACGGAACTTGCGCTTGGTCTCTTCTGCCGCGCTGGTGGCGTTCTGTTCTTCGGAACTCATGTGCTCAGTCTGCCACGCACTCGTGCGCGTTGGCCCCATTCGGCCGCTGGCGCACCGCGCAGTGACCCGGCTGCCGTTCCGCGGCCATCACTGCCGGGCAGACCGTCTGGCGGCGGCGATCATCACGCTGCCGAGTAGCAACAGGGCGAGGACGGCCCCCGCGAGGGGCGCCGGATCGCTGCCCGTGCTGGCCAGCGCGGTCGTGGCGGGCGTGGGCGACGTGGTCGGTCCCGCCGGGGAACCGGCCGGCGTGGGCGTCGTCGGCGTGACGGGCGGCACTGTCGTGGGCGGGGCGGTGGGCGGCGTGGTCGCCGGTGGGATCGTCTCCTCGGGAGTCGGAGTCGGAGTCGGAGTCGGAGTCGGAGTCGGAGTCGGCGTGACGGCCGCGCCCGCACTGTTCTGCAGGCTGACCTCGACGGTCGACCCGGCCGCGATCGTGAGCGTCGCCGATGCGCCCAGCACACTCACGTCGCTGCCGCCGAAGATCGGGGCTCCCCAGACGACTCCGGCCTGCGCCGCCGGCTCGCGCTCGCTCAGCGTGACGACGGTTCCGTCCGGCAGTTCCGAGACTCCGGCGCGCCCGCCCGCCCGCACCGTCAGAGAGCCAGTCACGATCTCCCCGTCGAGCGTGTAGCGGTAGTCGACGATGTACCCCGTCGACGCGTCAACGGATGCCGCGGCGGCCCCGTTCACGGTCTTGCTCACGGTGAAGCCGCCCAGGTCGGGGATCGGCGTTCCTCCGCCGTCGCCGCCGGCCTTCACGAACTCGACCGGCCACGACTGGAGCTGCGCATCGTTCGCCGTGAGGCTGTTCTCGAAGACGTCACCGGACTTCGCGTCATCCGGAAGCGTCGTCGTGTAGCTGAACGCGTACATCCGCTCGGCGTCGAAGACGGGACTGTTCACGGTGAAGGTGAACGAGTTGTTGGCGGGGTCATCGATCAGCGTGTACCCGCCTGGACCGGGGGAGAGCTCGGTGTAGTGCGGGCTGTTCCACTCGGACGCGAGGATCCACGATGCCCGGAACGAGTCGGCATCGAAGCGCAGGCGTGGATCGTAGCTGTCGGTGAGCACGACGGGTTCGGTGCCGTCACCGCGCAGGTCCTCGGCCGGGATGAAGATCTGCCAGGTCAGGCTGACCCCATCGCTGTTCAACCAGCCCCATTTGACGGGCTCCGTCGGCGCCGTTCCCGGCTCGCCGACTACGATCCCGCCTCCGGGCACGCTGACCGGGATCGTCACCCCGGTTCCGGAGACGAAGGTGAGGCTGCCGGAGGAGTCCTCCTCTGATGACTGGGCGAAGAAGTACAACGAGCCGGCGACGTCGCGGTGGGTCTCCACGTAGTCGTTGAGCGTGCAGGTGAAGGAGTTCTGGCCGACGACGCAGCTGCCGACCGCGATCTCATCCTCGTCCAGCAGATCGAAGGTCGATTCGAAGCCGATCACCGGGCCGGGGAAGGCCAGGCTGAAGGTGTCGCCCCGCTGGGCGCCCGGCGGGGCGCTCCACTCGGCGTTCACGGTGAACTGCTCCCAGACCTTCAGGGCGACAGTCGTATCGTGACTCTCAATACTGACGCTGCTGATCGCATCGAGCTCGGCGGCCTGGGCGCTGCCGGCGACGGCGATCGCGGGCACCAGGCCGATGAGCGCGGCGAGTGCAACGGACACGCGGGCGGAACCGGCGCGGCGGCGCCGGCCCGCGCTGGGGGTGGACGGGGACGGGAGCATCGGGTTCTCCTTTGACAAGGGACAAGTTGAATCGGGCGAGCTCGGCACCGGAACGGGGTAAGCGTCTCGGTGTCTTCGCTCTCGGTGTCTTCACTGTGGAGACGCGCCAACGAGTGCTTCATGACGCGACGTCGGAAGATCCGTTGCGCGCCGCAACGCGTACGGCGGAGTTCTGGCGCAGCTGTGCGCGTTCCGGGAGCGCGCCCTGAGCCATGTCGTGCCGGGGAATGTCGGCGTAGCATCGCACGGTGAGGCACTGCTCAGGCATGGAGGCCAGCCATGAAATGGATCACTCCGGGCGTCGAAGAGTATGACGACTCGCGCGCCCTGTTCAATGCAATGATCGACAGCCGACCAGCGGTCATCGCCGCCTGTTCCGATCCCACCGACGTCGCCGAGGCGCTCGCGTGGGCCTCCGCGCACGGACTCCCCGTCGCGGTCAGGTCCGGCGGGCACTCGGTCGCCGGCATGTCGACGATCGACGACGGACTCGTCATCGACGTGCGCCCAATGAAGGGCACCCTGGTCGACCCGGCCGCGCGCACCGCAACGGTCGGCGCCGGCCTCACCTGGGGTGAGTTCGACCGCGCAACACAGCAGCACGGACTCGCCACGACGGGCGGCCGCGTGTCGACAACGGGCGTGAGCGGGCTCACCCTCGGAGGTGGATCCGGCTGGCTCGAACGTTCATACGGCCTGGCCTGCGACAGCCTCCTGGCGGTTGACCTCGTCACGGCCGGCGGCGAACGGGTGCACGCCAGCGCAGAGGAGAACCCTGATCTGTTCTGGGCGCTGCACGGCGGTGGCGGCAACTTCGGCGTCGTGACCTCTCTCACTTTCGCGCTGCACGAGCTCGGGCCGCTCGTCCTGGCCGGCCTGATGCTGTGGCCGGAGAGCGAGGGGCGGGCGGTCACCCGCGCCTACCGCGACTTCGCCGTCGACGCCCCTGACGCGCTGGGGTCCGCCCTGATCTGCCTCACCGCTCCGCCGGAGGAGTTCGTCCCAGAACACCTCCGGGGCAAGCCCGCTGTCTCGGTCGGGCTCGTCTATGCCGGCCCCGTCGATGAGGGCATCGAGGTGATCCGGCCGCTGCGCGAACTGCGACCGGTGGTCGACCTCGTCGACGCGATGGGCTACGCCGACTTCCAGTGCATGGTCGATGACCCGCCTGGCCTGTACAACTACTGGACGGCCGACTACCACGATGCGTTCCCGGATGCCGCCATCGACGCCTTCCTCGAATCCGGGCACAATCGCCGATCCGAGAGCTCGCAGCAACTGCTCGTTCCATGGGGCGGCGCCATCGCGCGCGTCGCGGGCGGCGAGACACCGTTGGCCAATCGTAGTGCTCGCTGGGTTTCCCACCCTTTCGCGATGTGGGAAGGGCCGGAGGGCACGGAGGAGAACATCGCCTGGGCGCGTGAATTCCGGCGGAACATCGCTCCGCACACGAACGGCGGCGTCTACCTGAACTTCATCGGGAACGAGGGGCAGGATCGCATCCGCGCAGCGTTCGGCGAGGAGAACTACGCCCGTCTGGCGCGGATCAAGGGGGAGTTCGATCCCGGCAACGTCTTTCAGGGCAATCAGAACATCGTCCCGGCGGGCTGACCCCGGCGCCGCGGCATCCGGGGCCGACACAGGCCGCTCTGCTAGAGTGAGCGAGGATGTCGTGTGCCTCTGGGTGCAGGGCATTCTCAACTGAATAGAGCACCAACGGAGCAGGCTGGCAGGATGCTGGTCCCCTGTGGTGGTATTCCGAGCACAACACTGCGCATGTCAGCAGGTACGTGCACGGCGTATTTCTACTGGTGGCCAGTGCAAGCACATTCACTCGAACGCGCTGAAATCTGTCTGTTCCCCTGCTCCGATGTTCTACTCGCGCGCCACACGGGCGAGCGAGGCTAAACAAAGGAGATAGACCTCTTGGAAGGTCCAGAAATCACGTTCGCCGAAACCGTTATTGACAACGGCAAGTTCGGAACGCGCACCATCCGCTTCGAGACCGGCCGTCTCGCTCAGCAGGCTCAGGGTTCTGCAGCCGCATACATCGACGAAGAGACCATGCTTCTCTCGGCGACCTCTGTCAGCAAGCAGCCGAAGGACAACTTCGACTTCTTCCCGCTCACCATCGACGTCGAAGAGCGTATGTACGCCGCGGGCCGCATCCCGGGCTCCTTCTTCCGTCGCGAGGGCCGCCCCTCCACCGAGGCGATCCTCACCTGCCGTCTGATCGACCGGCCGCTGCGTCCGTCGTTCGTCGACGGTCTCCGCAACGAGATCCAGGTTGTCGTCACCGTTCTGGCCATCGCGCCGGACGAGCTGTACGACGTGCTCGCGATCAACGCGGCCTCGATGTCGACCCAGATCGCCGGTCTGCCGTTCTCCGGCCCGATCGGTGGCGTTCGCGTCGCCCTCGTTCCGACCGAGGCTGGCGCAGGCCAGTGGATCGCCTTCCCGAAGCACTCGCAGCTGACGGATGCCGTGTTCAGCATGGTCGTCGCCGGCCGTGTCGTCACCGACGCCGATGGCAAGGAAGACGTCGCGATCATGATGATCGAGGCCGAGGCCACCGACAACGCCTGGGACCTCATCCAGGGCGGAGCCATCAAGCCGAACGAGCAGGTCATCGCCGAGGGCATCGAGGCATCGAAGCCGTTCATCAAGCAGCTCGTCGAGGCTCAGGCCTCCGTCGCGGCCCGTGCCTCCAAGCCGACCGCCGACTTCAAGCTGTTCCCGCCCTACTCCGACGTGGTCTACGAGGCCGTTTCGGCCCTCGCCCTCGAGGAGCTCAAGGGCATCTACCTGATCGCCGACAAGGTCGAGCGTCAGAACGCCGATGACGAGCTCAAGGGCCGCGTCAAGGAAGCCATCGCCGCCAAGGTTGAGGCCGGAGAGCTCGACGCTTCCGCCCTGAACCAGGTCGGTGCCGCCTACAAGTCGGTCACCAAGAACGTTGTGCGCACCCGTGTGCTCAACGAGGGTGTTCGCATCGACGGCCGTGGCCTGGCAGACATCCGTCCGCTGGACGCCGAGGTTGCTGTCATCCCGCGCGTGCACGGTTCGGCGATCTTCCAGCGCGGCGAGACCCAGATCCTGGGTGTCACCACGCTGAACATGCTGAAGCTCGAGCAGTCGATCGACTCCCTGAGCCCGGTCACCAAGAAGCGCTACATGCACAACTACAACTTCCCGCCCTACTCGACCGGTGAGACCGGCCGTGTTGGAACGCCGAAGCGTCGCGAGATCGGGCACGGCGCACTCGCCGAGCGCGCCCTCGTGCCGGTTCTGCCGACCCGCGAGGAGTTCCCCTACGCGATCCGTCAGGTGTCTGAGGCTCTCAGCTCCAACGGCTCGACGTCGATGGGCTCCGTCTGCGCCTCGACCCTGTCGCTGCTGAACGCCGGTGTGCCCCTCAAGGCCCCCGTCGCCGGTATCGCCATGGGCCTCATCTCCGACACCATCGACGGCCAGACCCGCTACGCGGCTCTCACCGACATCCTCGGTGCCGAAGATGCCCTCGGCGACATGGACTTCAAGGTTGCCGGAACCAGCGAGTTCGTCACCGCGATCCAGCTCGACACCAAGCTCGACGGCATCCCCGCCTCGGTGCTCGCTGCCGCTCTGACGCAGGCGAAGGATGCCCGCAACACGATCCTCTCGGTGATGACCTCGGCCATCGACGTTCCCGACGAGATGGCACCGACCGCGCCTCGCGTGATCTCGGTCCAGATCCCCGTCGACAAGATCGGCGAGCTGATCGGCCCGAAGGGCAAGACGATCAACGCCATCCAGGACGAGACCGGCGCCGACATCTCCATCGAGGAAGACGGCACCGTGTACATCGGCGCCGTCGACGGCCCCTCGGCAGAGGCTGCGCGCGCGCAGGTCAACGCCATCGCGAACCCGACCAACCCCGAGGTTGGCGAGCAGTTCCTCGGAACCGTCGTGAAGATCGCCACCTTCGGTGCGTTCGTCTCGCTGCTCCCCGGCAAGGACGGCCTGCTGCACATCTCTGAGGTGCGCAAGCTCGCCGGTGGCAAGCGTGTCGAGAACGTCGAAGACGTGCTCGGCGTCGGCCAGAAGATCCTCGTCGAGATCACCAAGATCGATGACCGCGGCAAGCTCTCGCTGGCCCCGGTTGTCGTCGAGGACGCCGCCGACAGCGAAGGCCGTGGCCACGAGACCGCGCACGCCGAGGCTCCGGCCGAAGGCGCTGCCGAGTAGTTCAGCACTGCTTCACGCACCATCGCGGTAACGCGGATGCCCGTCTCCCTCGTGGAGGCGGGCATCCGTCGTTTCCGGGCGCGGCCGCCGCACCCGCCTGGGGCGCGAAACCGCTTGCCGTGCCTCCGGCGGGCGGAGTACTGTGCGCCCATGTCGACAAATCCTCAGTTTCGCGTGCGGTTCCTGTCGCGCCTCGGCGCCCTCTCTCTGATCACCATCGGATTGGTCGCGGGCATTGCCGCGGCTCCAGCCACCGCGCTGCAGGGCGCAACCCTGCAGGCCACAACACTGCAGGCCACAACACTGCAAGGCACGGCCGCGACGGCGGTGCCGAGTTCGGGATGGTCGCCCCCGGCCTCCTCGAGCTACGTTGCACTCGGCGACTCGTTCACCGCGGGTCAGGGCGCTCCGCCGTACAAGGCCGGAGCATGCCTGCAGAGCAAGTACGCGAGCTATCCGAGCATCGCGGCCGCGTTCAGCCGGCTCCGGTTGATCGAGAACAAGGCGTGCTCGGGAGCGACGGTCGCCGATGTCGGGGCTCAGCTCGTCGGCGTGAGCGCGTCCACGAAGATTGTCACCCTCACGGTGGGGGCGATCGATGCCGGCTCGAATGACGTGCTCGCCGCCTGCGCTCCCGACCCGGCGTCGCCGCTCTGTGCCGCCGCGATCGCCGCCAGCACCGCGAAGCTGCAGGCGCTCGGCCCCCAGCTCGCCGGGCTCTACGCCACGATCGCCGCGACCCTGCCGGAAGCGCACGTCGTCGTGCTGAACTACCCGAAGCTGTTCAACCCGGGCGTCGCGCCGTTGGGCGACCTCGTCAACACCGCCACCGACGCCTTGAACGCCGTCATCCAGGGCGCCGTCGCGGCGACCGCCAACCCGCGGATCATCCACGTCGATGTGACGCAGGAGTTCGCGGGCCACGGCATCGGCGCCCGGCTGCCGTACATCAGCTTCGATCAGGCCAATCTGCTCGCGCCGGCGAATTTCCACCCGAATGCACTGGGCAACGCGCTCGGCTACACCCGGGCACTCGCCAACGATGGGGTGCTCCGCCGCTGACGCGCCCACAATGTGGCGCGCAGCGGGTGGGGCGCTATCGCCGGGACGTGCCCAAGCGGCGACGCAGCAACGGCTCCAAGCGGAACGGGATCAGTTCGCCCATCGAGAGCGAGGTCTGGGTGCGCTTGACGCCGCGGCAGGCGAGGATCAGGGCGTCGATGCGGAACAGGTCCTCAGCGTCGAGGCAGACGACGCGTACGAGCAGGTCGCTGCGGCCGCTCAGGCCGTGGGCCTGCACGACCTCCGGTACGGCGGCCAACTCCCGCACAATCGACGAGACGCGTTTCTGCTTCACGTGCACCTCGATGAAGGCCGTCAGCGGGTAGCCGAGCGCCGCGCTGTTGATCCGGCGCTCGAAGGAATCGAAGAGCCCGGCCGACTCCAGTTTCGCCATTCTGGCTTGCACGGTGTTGCGGCTGAGCCCGAGCTGTTCGGCCAGTGCGACGGTCGTGGATCGCGGTTCGGCGGAGAGCGCCAGGAGGAGCTCGACATCGCTCGCGTCAAGAGTGTGCATAATGCGCAAAAATAGCAGCGGCTGGCCGCGTTGTACAGGGCAACATGCTCAAGGGAATCCGCGGTGATTGTGCTTGATGTGCAGGCGGCGTAGCCTCGCAGTAGCACCGGCAGCGTGGCCGGATGCCGGGTCGAGGGCGCCACAAGCGTGATCGACTGTCGCCGTGACCGAACGGAGTTCGCGTGATGATCAAGACGCAGATACCGACCCCGATGCCAGGCCAGACGATGGCAGCCCCAAGCCCATCCGAAGCGGGCTCGTCCGAACCGGGCTCCCCGGCATCGAGCTCCCCGGCATCGAGCTCGCCGGAACAGGACGCGGCCACCCGGTCCGATACGGCGCCGGCGATCGCCGACGACGACACCGCCGCCCGACTTCTCACTGCCGCGGGCGAGCGAGTTCCCAATGCCGAGCTTGAGCCGTGGGCCAGCGAACTCGACGCAGAGGCCATCGGCGGGCTCTACCGCGACATGGTGGTCGTGCGCCGACTCGACGCGGAGGGCATCGCGCTGCAGCGTCAGGGCCAGCTCGGCCTGTGGCCGCCGCTGCTCGGCCAGGAGGCCGCCCAGATCGGCTCGGCCAGGGCACTGCGGGCAGACGACTTCGTCTTCTCCAGCTACCGCGAAATGGCCGTCGCCTGGGTGCGCGGCGCCCGCCCGGAGGGGCTCACCCGCGCGTGGCGGGGCATCTCGGCATCCGGATGGGACCCGTTCACCGTGAACATGGCCCCGATGCAGGTGATCATCGGTGCGCAGTCGCTGCACGCGACGGGCTACGCGCTCGGCATTCAGAACGACGGCGACGACGCCGTCGCCGTCGCCTACTTCGGCGACGGCGCGACGAGCGAGGGCGATGTGAACGAGGCGATGGTGTTCGCCGCGAGCTTCCAGGCGCCGGTGATCTTCTTCTGCCAGAACAACCACTGGGCCATCTCTGAGCCCGTCGGTCTGCAGGCGCACCGGGCCATCTCCGACCGGGCCCCCGGCTTCGGGATCCCGAGCATGCGCGTGGACGGCAACGACGTGCTCGCGGTGTTCGCCGCCATGCGGAGCGCACTCGACCGCGCACGGAACGGAGGCGGCCCGACCTTCATCGAGGCCGTGACCTACCGCATGGGCCCGCACACGACCGCCGACGACCCCACCCGCTACCGCGACCCGGCCGAGCTGGAGCTCTGGGCCGGCCGCGACCCGATCCGCCGCGTCGAGGCACTGCTGCGCGAGATGGGAGCGTTCACGCCCGAGTTCGAGCAGCAGGTCGCGGATGCCGCTGACACCGCGGCCGCCGAGCTGCGCGCCGTCACCATCGCGCTGCCGGATCCCGCGCCGCTCAGCGTGTTCGACCACGTCTACGCCGAGCCGCACAGCGCCCTGGAGCGGGAGCGCGAGCAGTACCGGATCTACCTGGAGCAGTTCGAGCCGGCCGCGGGAGAAAGCACAGCTGGAGCCAGCACACCGGGAGCCAGCACGCCGGGAGCCAGCTCAGGCCCTGCAGAATCCACGAGCCCAGACAATGGAGGTGCACGATGACCGTGATGACACTCGGTGGCGCGATCAACGCCGGACTGCGTGCCGCACTCGCCGGCGACGACAAGGTCATGCTGATGGGCGAGGACATCGGTGCGCTCGGCGGTGTCTACCGGATCACCGACAAACTGCAGGCGGAATTCGGCCCGCGCCGCGTCGTCGACACCCCGCTGGCGGAAGCCGGCATCCTCGGCACCGCCGTCGGCCTCGCGTTCCGGGGCTACCGCCCGGTCGTCGAGATCCAGTTCGACGGCTTCATCTACCCGGCGTTCGACCAGATCGTGAGCCAGGTGTCGCGGATGCACGCACGCACGGAGGGCGCCGTGACGCTGCCCATAACGATCCGGGTGCCCTTCGGAGGCGGTATCGGCTCCGCCGAGCACCACTCCGAGTCGCCGGAGGCGTACTTCGCGCACACACCCGGTCTGCGGGTCATCAGCCCGTCGACGCCCCAGGATGCGTTCACCATGATCCAGCAGGCGATCGCCAGCTCCGACCCCGTGCTGTTCTTCGAGCCGAAGCGGCGCTATCACGTGAAGGGTGAGGTCGACATCGATCGCCCGCTCGCCGACGCGGCACCGATGGGGGGGCGCCCACGTCGTCGTTCCCGGCACCGACGTCACGCTCGTCGCCTACGGGCCGCTCGTGGCCACGGCCAGAGACGCGGCCACCGCGGCGCTGGCCGAAGGCGTGTCGATCGAGGTCGTCGATCTGCGCTCGCTCGCCCCGCTCGACCTCGAGACCCTCGCGGCATCCGTGCAGAAGACGGGCCGTCTCGTCATCACCCACGAGGCGTCCGGCGCGGGCGGGCTCGGCGCGGAGGTCGCCGCGAGCATCACGGAGCGCTGCTTCGAGTATCTGGAGCACGCTCCCGTGCGGGTGACCGGATTCGGGGTTCCGTACCCGCCGGCCAAGCTCGAACGGCACTATCTGCCGGACCTCGACCGCATCCTCGATGGCGTCGACCGCGCGCTCGGCCGCGCGGGCTCTGCAAACACCGTGCTCGACGCGGGGGTGACGCGATGAGTGAGATTCGTGCGTTCCGCTTGCCCGACCTCGGTGAGGGTCTGACCGAGTCGGAGGTCGTCAACTGGCGCGTCGCCGTCGGTGACACGGTCACGCTCAACCAGATCATCGCCGAGGTGGAGACCGCCAAGGCCATCGTCGAGCTTCCGGCTCCCTACGCGGGCACGATCACGCGCATCTACGCCGAGCCTGGCGTCACCGTGAACGTCGGCGAGCCGCTGATCGACTTCGAGGTGCCGGATGCCGGCGGCAACGGCAGCAGCGATGCGCCGACGACACCGATCGCTCAGGCCGGAGGAGCGGAAGCCGTGACGCCGAACCTCGTCGGCTACGGTGCGCCGCCCGAGTCCGGTGACGGCCCCGCGCGCCGGGCCCGTCGTCGATTGGAGACGCAGGCGATCCCGATCGTGCGCGGCCAGGACGCCGGTGCGGACGTCGCGGGCGGAACCGGAACCGTTGCCACCGCCACGGGAACGGGGCCGGTGGGCACCACGACAGGCGGCATGGCGGCGCGAGCGCGCTCGACGCCGCCCGTGCGCAAGCTCGCACACGATCTCGGCATCGATCTCGAACAGCTGCATGGCAGCGGCACCGGGGGAGCCGTGACCCGCGACGACGTGGAGGCCGCCTTCGCCGAGCGCTTCGGCGGTGGCACCGCGACATCCGCCACTCAGGCATCCCCAGCGACCACAGCTCCCGCCGAGGCACCCAGCGCGGCGCAGGCGACGGGGCGCCCGAGTGTGCCGGCCCCCGACGAGGACGGCGTGACCCGCATCCCCATCCACGGTGTGCGCAAGCACACGGCGGCCGCGATGGTGCAGAGCGCCTTCACCGCGCCGCACGTGAGCTGCTTCCTCACCGTCGACGTCGGGCGGAGCGTCGAGCTCCTCGCGGAACTGCGGGCAGAGCGCACGGCCGACGGCCCCAAGATCGGTATCCTCGCGCTCGTCGCCCAGGCCGTGTGCCTGGCTGCACGGCGCACGCCGGAGTTGAACGCGCACTGGGACGAGGCCGCCCAGCAGATCGTGCAGTACCGCTCCGTGCACCTCGGCATCGCCGCGGCCACCCCGCGCGGACTGATGGTTCCGGTGATCGCCGACGCGCAGGCGATGGGACTCGCCGAGCTCGCCACCGCCATCGCCGGGCTCAGCGAGGCGGCCAGGGCGGGGACCACGACTCCGCAGGCCCTCCGCGGCGGCACCTTCAGCATCAGCAACATCGGTGTCTTCGGTGTCGATGCCGGCACGCCGATCCTGAACCCGGGGGAGGCCGGCATCCTGGCCATCGGGGCCTTGCGCCGGGAGCCGCGCGAGTGGCAGGGCGAGATCGCGCTGCGCGATGTGCTCACGCTCAGCCTCAGCTTCGACCACCGGGTCGTCGACGGCGAGCAGGGGGCCCACTTCCTTCGCGATGTCGGAATGATCCTGAACAATCCCGGCCGTGTTCTGAGCATGCTGTGAGCCGTCGGCTGACTAGGGTGGGATCACGTTCCGCCGGGGTGACGTCCGGCCGCGAAGCAGCGGGGAGGCCTCGATGAGCGCTCTGTTCGACACCGCCGGGGCCCGAGCGGGCACGACGACCCCATCGGGCACGACAACACTGACTGGCACGACAACACTGCGGAGCGCGATCGATCCGGATTCCGCGCCGTTCCTCGCCAACGACTCCGCGCAGCGCGGCCTCGTGGCCGAGCTCAACGAGCTGTTGGCGACGGCGGCCAGAGGCGGGCCGGAGCAATCGCGCCTCCGGCACACGGGGCGCGGCAAGCTGCTGCCCCGCGATCGCGTGGACCGCCTGCTCGATCCGGGCAGTCCCTTCCTCGAGATCGCGCCGCTCGCCGCTCATGGGCTCTACGATTCGGAGGCGCCGGCCGCCGGGGTCATCGCCGGCATCGGGCTGGTGCACGGGCGACACGTCATGGTGATCTGCAACGACGCCACCGTGAAGGGCGGCACCTACTTCCCGCTGACGGTGAAGAAACACCTCCGTGCCCAGGAGATCGCCCTGGAGAATCGGATCCCGTGCATCGCGCTCGTCGATTCCGGTGGCGCCTACCTGCCGATGCAGGACGAGGTGTTCCCCGACCGTGAGCACTTCGGGCGGATCTTCTACAACCAGGCGCGGATGTCGGCGGCCCGCATCCCACAGATCGCGGCCGTGCTCGGCTCCTGCACAGCCGGCGGCGCCTACGTGCCCGCGATGAGTGACGAGACGGTAATCGTGCGCGGACAGGGCACGATCTTCCTCGGCGGACCACCGCTGGTCAAGGCGGCCATCGGCGAGGTCGTCACGGCCGAGGAGCTCGGCGGCGGGGAACTGCACTCCCAGGTCTCCGGTGTCACCGACCACCTGGCCGAGAACGACGCACACGCCCTGGAGATCGTGCGGGACATCGTCGCAACGCTCCCGCCGCCGGCCGCACCGGCCTGGGCCGTCGCGGAGAGCAGCGAGCCGCACGCGGTTCAGGGCGAGCTCTACGGCATCGTGCCGCTGGACGTGCAGGCCGACTACGACGTGCGCGAGGTGATCGCCCGCCTCGTCGACGACAGCGCCATGCACGAGTTCAAGCGGGAGTACGGCACGACACTCGTGACCGGCTTCGCGCACATCCACGGCCACCCGGTCGGCATCGTCGCCAACAATGGCGTGCTCTTCAGCGAGTCGGCCGAGAAGGGCGCGCACTTCATCGAACTCTGCGACCAGCGCGGCATCCCGCTGCTGTTCCTGCAGAACATCTCTGGCTTCATGGTCGGCCGCGAGGCAGAGGCCGGCGGCATCGCCAAACACGGCGCCAAGATGGTGACGGCCGTCGCGACGACGCGGGTGCCGAAGCTCACCGTCGTCATCGGCGGGTCATTCGGCGCCGGCAACTATTCGATGTGCGGTCGTGCATACTCGCCCCGCTTCCTCTGGATGTGGCCGGGTGCCCGCATCTCGGTGATGGGCGGGGAGCAGGCGGCCTCCGTTCTCGCCACCGTCAAGCGCGACCAGTACGAGGCGCGCGGCGAGGAGTGGGCGGCGCCGAACGAGGAGGCGTTCCGTGCCCCGATCAGGGACCGCTACGAGAGTCAGGGCAGCCCGTACTACTCGACGGCGCGGCTCTGGGACGACGGCGTGATCGACCCGGCCGACACCCGCAGGGTGCTCGGCCTCGCCCTCGACGTCTGCAGCAGGACCCCGCTGCCCGAGCCGGCCTTCGGCCTCTTCCGGATGTGATGCGCGCCATGCCAGCCCCCGAAATGACTGATCAACATCGCCCCTCGGCGTCGACGGCGCCCTTCGACCGGGTGCTCGTCGCGAACCGCGGCGAGATCGCCTGCCGCATCATCCGGACGCTGCGCCGCCTCGGCATCGTCTCCATCGCCGTGTACAGCGACGCCGACCGGGATGCCAAGCACGTCGGCCTCGCCGACGTCGCCATGCGCATCGGTCCGGCCGCCGCGAGCGAGAGCTACCTCGATGTCGCCGCGGTCATGGCCGCCGCCGTCGCAAGCGGTGCGGATGCCGTCCACCCCGGTTACGGCTTCCTCTCGGAGAGCCCGCTCCTGGCCGCCGCATGCGAGCAGGCCGGGATCGCCTTCGTCGGACCGAGTGAGAATGCACTGAGCGTGATGGGCGACAAGATCCGCTCGAAGCGCCACGTCGCCGCGTACGGGGTACCGGTGACGCCCGGCAGCGAATCGAGCGGAAACGAGTCCGGCGCGGACAGCAGCGACGCCGCGTTGACGGCATCCGCGACCGCCATCGGCTATCCGGTGCTCGTCAAACCCTCCGCGGGCGGCGGGGGCAAGGGCATGCAGGTGGTGCGGAGCGCAGAGGAGCTACCGGCGGCGCTCGCCACGGCCAGGCGCGTCGCGCGTGCGGCCTTCGGCGACGACACGCTCTTCCTCGAGAAGTTGATCGAGCGGCCCCGGCACATCGAGGTGCAGCTGCTGGCCGACCGCGCAGGCAACACCGTGCACCTGGGGGAGCGCGAGTGCTCACTGCAGCGCCGGCACCAGAAGGTGATCGAAGAGGCACCGTCGCCGCTGCTGGACGCCGGCACGCGGGCGCGCATCGGCGAGGCGGCGTGCGCCGTGGCCCGCAGCGTCGGCTACGAGGGGGCGGGAACCGTGGAGTTCCTCGTCTCGGATGCCGCCCCGGAGGAGTTCTTCTTCATGGAGATGAACACACGCCTCCAGGTAGAACACCCGGTGACGGAGCAGGTGACGGGCATCGACATCGTCGAGTGGCAGCTGCGCACGGCGGCGGGGGAGTTGCTGCCGTGGCGCCAGGACGAGATCGCGCTGACAGGGCACTCGGTCGAGGCCCGGATCTACGCCGAGGACCCTGCTCACGACTTCCTGCCCACCAGTGGACGGATCGCGGCGCTCGCCGAAGCGTCCGCGCCGTGGCTGCGTGTCGATAGCGCGATGGTGGCCGGTGGAGAGGTCGGCACCCACTACGACCCGATGCTCGGCAAAGTGATCGCCTGGGGTCCCGACCGGGCCAGCGCACTCGCCCGCCTCGACGCCGCACTCGCCGACACGGTGATCCTCGGGCTCGGCACCAACGTCGACTTCCTGCGTGGCCTGCTCAGCGATCCCGCGGTGCGGGCCGGGCAGCTGGACACTGGACTCATCGAGCGGCACCTCGCCGCCGAGGGTGCCGACGGGCAGCAAAGCGGCTCGACCGCTGGCAGCCCGGACACGGTCAGCCGTGCCGAGATGCTCGCCGTCGCGGCCGTCGTGCTCTGCCCGCCCAGCCCTGCTCCCGGCGCGGCCTCCGCGCTCTGGCGCGACGGCGCCGGATGGCGCTCGGGTGGCGCCACCGCGGCCCGCCCGATCAGCACCCGTGTACTTCCGGGTGGCGACGACTCGCCACCGTCCGGCTCAGACCAGTCCGGTGCGGCGGTTGATCTCAGTGCGCGCCGAGACGGCTGCGGGTTCACCGTGACGGAGACCACGCCGGGCGCGAACGGCTCCGACGAAAGCTCCGAGCACAGCGTGAGCGTGTCGGGCGATGGGCCGGGTGGGCCGTTCGAGCCCAGTGGAATCCGGGTCGGCATCGCCGTGGACGGCGTGCAGCGCCGCTGGAGTTGGGCCCTCGATGGCGATGAACTCTGGCTCAGCGTCGCAGGGCAGGGCGCCCGATTCACCGTGCAGAGCAGGGAGGAGGCGCTCCAACAGGGGCTCGCCCGGATCCGCGCCGATCGTGCGCTCCTCGCCGGTGGTGTTGCCGCGAGCCCGGAGCTGCGCACCCCGATGCCGGGAACCGTGGTGGCGCTGCACGCGGCATCCGGCGACCGGGTCGCGATCGGCGATGCGATCGGCACGGTCGAGGCGATGAAGATGGAACACCTGCTGACGGCGAGCGTCGCCGGCATCCTGCGGCTGCATGTGCGGCTCGGCGAGGCGCTGCGGCGCGAACAGCTCGTCGCATCGATCGATGCGGATGCCGCGGCGCCCGATGCGGGAAGCAGCGACGTAGCGCGTGAGGGGAATCGGCCATGACAGACGACATCGGGCAGACGGCCCAGACTCCACAGGCACAGACCCCGCCCACAGAGGCGCCGTTCACGTCCATCGTGCAGCGCGGTCTCTTCTACGAGGAGTTCGATCTCACCGCTCGCTACATGCACCGCCCCGGCCGCACCATCACCGAGGCCGACAACGTGCTGTTCAGCACCATGACGATGAACCCACAGTCGCTGCACCTCGACGCCGCGTTCGCCGCCGGGCAGCCGTTCGGCCAGCGCCTGGTCAACTCGATGCTCACGCTGTCGACACTCGTCGGGGCCTCCGTCGCCCAACTCACCCAGGGCACGCTCGTCGCCAACCTCGGCTTCGGCGCGATCGCGTTCCCGCTGCCGCTCTTCCACGGCGACACGCTGTACTCGGAGACCGTCGTCAGCGCCAAACGCCTCTCGGCCTCGCGCCCCGGTCAGGGGATCGTCACGCTCGAGCACACCGGGCGCAACCAGCACGGTGACATCGTGGCGACGGCGAGCCGCACGACCCTCGTGTGGTGCATCGACTCCGCACCCGCCGGCGCAGACGACGCGAGAGACGTATGAGCGCGGCAGCCGGCGTAGTGCGGTCCGGCGGCATCGACGTCGGCTCCACCGGCCCCGCGCTGCTGTTCTGCCCGGCCGATCGCCCCGACCGCTTCGGCAAGGCGGCCGAGCGGGCGGATGCCGTCATCCTCGACCTCGAAGACGCCGTCGACCCCGCTGCCCGCCCGGCCGCGCGGCAAGCACTTCTCGCGCAGCGACTCGATCCACGCCGCACCATGGTGCGGGTGAACCCGTTCGGCTCAAGCGACCACGTCGCCGACGTCGAGGCCGCATTCAGCGCCGGTTACCGCACGCTCATGCTTGCCAAGACCGAGTCGGTCGCCGCGGTGCACTCCGTCAACGCGCTCGCCGCGGCATCCGGCGTCCGCGCGGGTATCGTCGCACTCTGCGAGACGGCGGCCGGAGTGCTGGCCGCGCCGCAGATCGCCGCAGAATCCGCCGTGGTCGCGCTGATGTGGGGAGCAGAGGACCTCGTGGCCTCGCTCGGGGGCAGCTCCAGTCGCTTCGACGACGGCCGCTATCGGGCCGTCGCGCTGCACGCCCGCTCCGCGGTGCTCCTGGCCGCCGGGGCGCACGGCACCGCCGCCATCGACACGGTGTACCTGGACATCGCCGATGAGGCAGGGCTGGCCGCGGAGGCGAGGGATGCCGCCGCGTGCGGTTTCGCGGCTACGGCGTGCATCCATCCGAGCCAGGTCGCCGTCATCCGCGCCGCGTACCGCCCGGACGAGCGCGCAGTGCAGGCCGCCCGCGATCTACTGGCGGCCGCGGCCGGGCAACCGGGCGTCTTCCGCCACGATGGCCGCATGGTCGACGAGCCCGTGCTGCGCCACGCGCGGGCCCTGCTCGCCCGCGCCTGACGCGCCGACGGCTCGGCGCACGCCGGAGCGGGAGTGTCGCAGCGCGGCGCCCGGCTCCCGGCCGGCGACGGCCAGGTTGTACCGCAGCCGTGGCGGCCCGGACCTCAGGCTTCTGAGCCACTCCGCCGATGCGGCCGCAAGGGGAAAGATGGTGACCAGCCGCATCGGGATCCGGGTGTCGAGCCCGTCACGCACGCCGTAGACGAGCGCGGCCGCCCCCGTTGCCGCCGTGACGACCCGGGTGCGTGCGAACACCGTGTCGTCCCACTCGTCCACCCACGCCGCCGCCTCGGCGCAGCTGGCCCCGGGCACCTCGCCGAGCCAGGGGAGCGCGGCATCGGTCACCCGCTGCAGCAGGCTCTCGCTTTCGTGCACCGGCACGGTCCATGGTGAGAAGTGCTTCGGGGGCAGGTCGAGGGCGGCAGCCAGACCGCCGCCCGTCCAGCGCTCGCGCTTGTACCCGAACGGCGTCTCCTCCTCGCTGAACAGGTAGCCATAGACGTGCAGCAGGCCGGCATTGCCGACGGGCCATGCCGCGCGGATGCCGGCCAGCTCGTGCAGCAGATCGAACAGCGCCCGCTCCACCACCGCGGTGCCACTGTGCTCGTCGATCACGGTCGACTCTGCCCAGAGCGCGAAGCGGCCCGCAGCGGCATCTGCCGCCACCTGGGCGGCCAGCCACGGGGTGGACTGCGCCGTCACTGCGGCGGGATCGTCACCGGATGCGATCGCTGCGGACGCGCGGAGCACGGCATCAAGCGACGCCCTGGGTGAGGCGGGCTCGCGGTCCGCTGCCGCCGCGGAGCCGAGGGTGGAGAGCGGTTCTGTTGGCTGCACACGGGCAATGCTAGGCCGCCGGGACACCGGGCAGACCGAGTCGTTGCGCACCGTTCACGGGCCGTTCACCCACCAGTGGTCATTGCGTCGAGAAAGCCTGCCTACCATGGACGCATCGTCCCGGGCATCCGGCTCGATCACCGCCACAACAGCCACATTCTCAAGGAGTCGAGTGTCCCAACAGCAACGCGTCATGGTCTGGGACTTTGACGGCACGGTCGCCCTCGGCAGCGGGCCGGTGCTCGCCTACGCCAACGCCGTGGCCGCCGAGCTGGCCGCCCCCGCCGCACGGCAGCTCCGTGACACCGTCGAATCCGCGCTCGAGCAACACCCGTCCGGGCGTCTGCCTGGCAGCGGCGCGATCGACGGCTACGACCTCGTGCGGGTGCTCGCCGGGCGGTGGGGCACGGATGCCGCAGTGCTCGGCCGCGCGTACCGGCAGAGCCGCGAACTGCTCGCCACCCCATCCGCCCCGATTCACCCCGTGCCCGGACTGGCCGACTTCCTCGCCACCGCCCGCGAGAGCGCTGTGCTCGTCCTCGCGACGAATGCACCGGACATCCGGCTCGAGGCGGCGCTGCAGCAGCTCGGCCTCGACGCCGCGTTCGACATCGTGCGCCACTCTGTCGGTAAGCCGCGCGGCATGTCGCCACTGCTCGACGAGCTCGCCGGGCCCGGCCTCGCGGCCGGCACCGTGCTGAGCATCGGCGACGTCTGGGCGAACGACCTGCAGCCGGTGCACGCCCGCGGCGGCATGACGGCCCTCGTCGGCCCTGTAGACCCGCTCGCCACGCCAAGCATGCGGGCGGAGACGCTCGACGAGCTGTTTCCAGCCTTCAGCGACTGGCTCTCCCTCCCTCATTCCCCTCCGATTCCCGCCCACCCCATCGAAGTCCGTACAACAGAACCCCAGAAAAGGTAGATCGTGAACACTCGCAAGCACCTCCCGCTCATCGGCGTCGCTGCCCTCGCCGCCATTGCACTCGCCGGCTGCGCGCCCAGTGCAACCGTCGGTGCCGAGACGGCACCCGCGGCCGACCCGACGTCGCTCACCCTCGCACTCGTGCCGTCGCAGGATCAGTCCGGTCTCGTCGACACCGCTGCACCGCTCACCGAGATGCTCACCGAAGCGCTCGGGATCCCGGTCACCGGCGTCGTCTCGAAGGACTACCAGGCCGCCGTCGAGGCAATGGGTGCCGGCCAGGCGCAGATCGGCTTCCTGCCGTCGCTGCAGCTGTGGCAGGCCAGCGACATGTACGACGCCAACGTCGTGCTCCAGACCGAGCGCAACGGCAACATCACTTACCCGGCCCAGTTCATGACGAACAATCCAGACAAATACTGCGAGGACACCCCGGTCGAACGCGACGGCAAGCTGTTCTGCAACGGCGCCGACGCCCTGCAGGGCCCCGCCGGACTCGATTCAATCGCCAAGGTCGCCGGTTCCAAGGTCGCACTGCTCGGCCCCGGCTCGCCCGCCGGCTACATCTACCCGGTGCTGGCGCTGCAGGAGGCCGGTCTCGACACGGACGCCGACATTGAGCAGCTTCCCGTGACAGCCAATGACGCGAGCGTGCTTGCCGTCTACAACGGTGACGCAGAGGTGGGCTTCAGCTTCTGGGACGCCCGCGACATCGTGAAGAAGGATGTTCCGGATGTGGGACAGAAGGTCGTCGTCTTCGCCCTCAGCGAAGAGATCCCGAACGACGGCGTCGCCGTCACCAACGATCTCTCCCCGGAACTCCAGGAGAAGATCTCCACCGCGCTGCTCGAGTACTCGAACACGGCGGAGGGCGCGGAGACGTTGACCTCCATCTACTCCATCACCAAGCTCGCGCCGGCCGACAGCTCCTCGCTCGACGTGGTCGCCCGTGCGGCCGCGAAGCTCGGCCTGCAGTAACCATGAGCACTCAGAACGCCGTCGCAGCGGTCGGGGTCACCACCCCGGCCGCTGCGCCGTGGTCGATCCGCATGCACGAGCTCACCGTGCGCTACCCGACCGGGGTCGTCGCCCTCGATGGGGTGAGCCTCAGCATCGAGGCCGGCGAGATGGTCTCCGTCGTCGGGCTGTCCGGCTCTGGCAAGTCCAGCCTGATCCGCACGATCAACGGGCTGGTCCCCGTCACCAGCGGCACTCTCGAGGTCGGTGGATTCCGGCTCGACACCGCCGGAGCCGGGGAGCTGCGCCAGCTGCGCGGGCAGATCGGCATGATCTTCCAGGGATTCAACCTGGCCGGCCGCACGAGTGTGCTGAACAACGTGCTCGTCGGCCGTCTCGCGCACACGAGCACCTGGCGCACCCTGCTCGGCGTGCCGACATCCGCTGACAAGCAGATCGCATTCGAGGCGCTCGACCGAGTCGACATCCTCGCCAAGGCCTGGGATCGGGCCTCGTCGCTCTCCGGCGGCCAGCAGCAGCGGGTCGCCATCGCCAGGGCCCTCGCCCAGGAACCCAAACTCGTCTTGGCCGATGAGCCCGTCGCGAGCCTCGACCCACCCACCGCACACGGGGTCATGCGGGATCTCCGCCGGATCAACCAGGAGCTCGGAATCACGGTGCTCACGAATCTGCACCTGATGGATCTGGCCAGGCAGTACGGCACACGGATGATCGGTCTGCGGGCCGGGCGCATCGTCTACGACGGCCCGGCCGCCACGGCGACGGATGCCGACTTCGAAGCCATCTACGGCCGCTCAATCGAGGCGGAAGACCGGCTCGGCTCGTGACGCAACTCCTCGCGGCACCGCCCGCCGTGCGCAGCATCGCGCCGCCGCCGCGCCCGGCCGGCCGCTGGAAGCCGTGGCTCGCGGCGGCCATCGTGCTGCTGATCACCATCATCACCATGTTGCCGGGCATCGGGGTCGGTTTCAGCCTCGATGCGATCCTCCGCAACTGGCAGAATGGAGCGGAGAAGATCCTCCAGCTCCTGCAGCCGGACTGGGCATTCTTCCCGCGCACCATCGCGCCACTCGTGGAGACGCTGCAGATGGCGGTGATTGCCACGGCCATCGGCGCGGCGATCTCGCTTCCGCTGAGCTTCCTGGCGGCGAGGCTGACGAACCCGAACATGGCCGGCCGCACGGCCGTGCGCTTCATGCTCAACGTGGTTCGCGCTGTTCCCGAGCTGCTCTACGCCGCCATCCTCGTGGCCATGGTCGGGGTCGGGGCACTCCCCGGCATCCTCGCCCTCGTGCTGTTCAACGTCGGCATCGTCGTGAAGATGGTGTCGGAGTCGATCGAGTCCAATGACCCGGGTGCGCTCGAGGCCGGACGCGCGGCGGGTGCGAGTCAGTTCCAGATCAACAGGGCCATCGCACTGCCGGACACCTGGCCGGCCTTCGTGAACCAGACCCTCTACGTGCTCGAGCTCAACGTGCGGGCATCGACAGTGCTCGGCCTCGTCGGGGCCGGCGGCCTCGGCCTGCTCATCGACGCCGTGCGCACCTTCTACCGATACGACCAACTGTCGTTGATCATTCTGGAGATTCTCATCGTCGTCGTCGTCATTGACACCGTCAGCTCCGCCGTGCGGAAGAGGCTGGTATGAGCCTCACCATCCCGCTGAAACCGCGGCAGCCCTGGCTGCACGTCATGTGGGTCTCCGTCACCGCCATCGTCGTGCTCGCATTCTGGTCGATCGACATCAACTGGTCGCGTCTCGTCGACGTGCCTGCAGAGATCATCCGTTACCTCTGGCTGATGTTCTCTGACCCCAACTGGGAGAAGCTGCCTGAGGCACTCTGGCAGACCTGGCGGTCCGTTCAGATGGCCTGGCTCGGCACCGTGCTCGGCATCCTCATCGCGACCCCGCTCAGTTTCCTCGCTGCACGCGGCTACGGCGCACCACCGGTGCGCGGAGTACTGCGCATCGGCTTCGCGCTGATTCGGGCGGTGCCGGAGATCATCATCGCCATCGTCATCCTCTCCGTCACAGGTCTCACGCCACTGACCGGGGCGCTTGCTCTGGCCGTGAACGGCGTGGGAACCCTCGGAAAGTGGGGCTACGAATCCGTGGAGGGGATCGACCAGGGCCCCATCGAGGCCGTTCGTGCCGCCGGCGGTGGAACCATGCACGCATTGCGCTGGGGTGTGTGGCCCCAGTCGGCCCCCGCGTTCTTCTCGTTCTGGCTGTACCGCTTCGAGATCAACGTGCGCTCCAGCGCCGTGCTCGGCCTCATCGGCGTCGGGGGCATCGGGGATATGCTCACCTCGTACACCCAGTATCGCGAGTGGTCCACCGTCGGCATGCTTCTGATCGTCGTCGTGGTCGTGACCATGAGCATCGACGCCGCATCGGCGGCCATCCGGCGCCGCATCACAGAAGGGGCCCCCGTTCGTGACTTGGACCGGCAGTGAGCTCGCCCATCCGACGACCCGCATCGCGACCGTCATCCCGTCGCTGCAACCCAGTGAGCGCCGCGTCGCCGAGCTGATCCTCGCCGAGGCGGAAAGCGTCGTCGAGCTCACCGCGCAGGAGCTAGCCGATCGGGCGGGGGTCGCACGCTCCACCGTTGTGCGCACCGGGCAGAGCCTCGGTTACCGCGGCTACCCGCAGCTGCGGGTGGCGCTCACCCGTGAGCTCGCCCAAGCGGCCGGCCGCGATCACGACTACGGCAGCAGCGCGCTGGGTCGGATCCGTGCCGACATTGACGCGCTGGCCGACTCACTGCCCCAGATCTCGGCGATGCTGAGCGCGGACGCCGTCGATCGCGCGGTCACGCTGATCGTCGACTCCGCTCGGCTCCTCGCGGTCGCCAACGGCCTTTCCGCGCCGCTGGCGACCGACCTCTCGCTGCGGTTGACGGCCATCGGCCGACCGACCGAGTATGTCGGCGACGCCATCGGCCAACAGATCGCGGCGCGGCAGCTGGGGGAGCGGGATGCCTGCATCATTATCAGTGGCAGCGGGGCCAACGAGTCGAGCCTCAAGGCCGCGCGTGCCGTGCGAGCCTCTGGGGCCACCCTCGTCGTTGTCACCTCTTTCGCCTCCTCGCCGCTCGTCTCGCTCGCCGACGTGTCCTTGGTGATCGCGCCGGCACGCGCGACGTTCCGTGGCGAACTCGAGCACACCTCCCGCATCCCGCACGTCGTGCTACTCGAGTCGCTCGTCGAGGTGGCAGCGAGCCGGCTCGGTGACGCGGTGGTGGCGACGCGGGCCAGGGTGCTCGACATCCTCAGCGACAACCTCAGCGACTGAGCGCGGACCGGGTACCGCGCCGACTGAGCGCGGACCGGGTACCGCGCCCCGCACGAGTGTCGGGCTCGCCGAGGGCGTTCCGGGTGCACGCGGCGTTCAGAGATGCCGGCGGGCCTCGGCGAGGAAGGCCCGGGGGTCATCGGCCCAGAAACGCGTTTCGATCACCGTGACGTACCCCGTCGGCATCCGCACGACGAGCGGACGTTCGAAGCGCACGGCGAGATTCGTCTCGTCCTGCATCCACAGCTTCAACACGTCGCCCGCTCCGTCTTCGGCCGGGGCCACCTTCGGGGCCTTCTCCTCGTGTTCGCGCCGAATCTCGACCGAATACACATCGGCCCAGGGAACCACGATGTCGACTTCCGGGCCGCTCCGAACGCTGATGCCGGCTGGGCCGACCGAGTGCGGGCGCGTGATGTAGCCCAGGAGCAGCCCGAGCATCCAGGTCACACCCCAGATGCCGGCGGCGAGCAGCGGGATCCGCAGCCACGGCCACGGATGCACGATGAGGTCGATGATCGGGATCTCGACCGCCGAGAGCACGATGAACACGATCAGCACCGTCTGCACGGGGCCGACGTAGCCGAAGGCTTTCGCGCCGGACGGGACCCGTCGTCGTCCGGTGAGGAAACGCCAGAGGCTCTGCCAGATCCCGATCTCCATCTGCCACGCGCGGCGGGCGAGGTAGAACACTCGGCTGAGCAGAGTTCGGCGCGGCGCCGAGACGGGCTCGGCGCGCGTCACGAGGCCGACCCCGCATCCGGCTCCGGGCCGGAGCCGTCGGCGGCTGGCTCCTTGGACGCCTGTGCGCTCGCCTCATCGATGAGGGTGCTCAGCGCGGCGATGACGGCGGCGAGGTCGTCGCCGAAGCGTTCCGGTTCGCTGACGGCCGCCGTCACGACGGCGTTGATGCGGCGGTGGTCGTCGGCCATCTGCTCCATGGTCTTCTCACCCGCTTCGCTCAGCGTGACGATCGTCGCCCGCCGGTCGGACGGGTGCGCGGAGCGTGTGACGTATCCGCTCGCCTCGAGCGCGTCCACGAGCCCCGAGATGTTGCGCGGGGTCACCTCGAGTGCGTGCGCCAGCGTGGCCTGCGTGCTTGGCCCCAAGCCATGGAGCACCCAGAGCAGATGTGTGCGCGCCGTGGTCAGGCCCGTGCCCTCGAACGCGCTGCTCATATCCCTTCCGAGGAGCACGGTCAGCTCGAGTAGCCGGTCAAAGGTGGTGGGGGCGGAAAGCGTCATATGGTTACCTTACTACTTAATTACCTCACTTCTCTAAACGGTGATTTCTCCGAGCGCTGACATCCCGGACGCCCGCCCTCGGGTCTTGCGCCTACATTTTGGTAACGGTTCGCCTGTCGGTACGCCGGCTGTGAGGATGCTTGTCCTACCCTGAGAACAGGGAAGAGGGGTGAGTATGACTCAATTTGTTCGGGTGGGGGCCCGAAAGCGCGTTGACGAGAGCCAGGAGCCGATTGTCGCTGAGATCCCGGCCGTGGGGCCGGAGTACTCGCCGCACTCCGGGGCCATATCCGGGCTCCCCGACATCCCGGAGCTGGGGGCCCCGGCTCCGGAGGAATCGATGGCACCGTCGCCGTCGAATGCCCGCTCAGCCGAGCGGCACCAGATCGCGGACACCGAGCTCGGTGTCTCCTCCGTCGCGCTCGGCACCAGTGTCTTCGGCTGGACCCTGGGCATCGAGATGGCGACAGAGGTGCTCGGCCGCTACCGCGAACTGGGCGGCAACTTCATCGACACGGCAGACAGCTACGCCTCGGGCAGGAGCGAGCACCTGATCGGCTCCTGGATGAGGGAGGAGCGTTGCCGCGACGAGATGGTGCTTTCGACGAAGATCGGGCGCAACCCGGACTTCCAGGGCCTGGGTGCGGCCGGCATCGAACGCGCCGTCAACGCCTCGCTCCGACGCCTGCGGACCGACCGCATCGACGTGCTCACCTTCCACGTCGACGACCGCGACGTCGAGCTGGAGGAGAGTCTGAGCGCCGTCGACGCCCTGATGCGCGCAGGGAAGGTCCGCTACCTGGCGGCGTCGAACTTCTCCGCAGATCGACTGCTCGAGGCCCGTGTGCTCGCCGCGAACGGCCTGCCGCGATTCAGCCTGCTGCAGACGCACTACAGTCTGCTGCACCGCGCGGAGTATGAGTCCGAGCTCGCCCTGGTCGCCCGCGCCCAGGGTCTCGCCGTGATGCCGTACTTCGCTCTCGCGAATGGTTTCCTGGCGGGAGGCTACCGCTCGCGTGCATCGATCGTGCCGTCGACGCGGGGTTTGCGGATCGGCGCCCACCTCAACAGACGCGGGGCCCGAGTGCTCTCCGTGATGGATCGGATCGCCGGAGACTTCAATGTGCAGCTCGCCACGATTGCCATCGCGTGGCTGCGGGCCAAGAGCAGTGTCTGCGCGCCGGTGGTCGGCGTGAGCAGTGCGGCCCAGCTCGACGCCGTGATGGCGGCATCCGACTTTCGGCTCAGCCGAAGCGACATGATCGAGCTCGACAGGGCGACGGCGGCGAACTGAGCACTCAGGCCTCGGCGCCGCCTGGCCCCGCCTGCTCGATCAGCTGCCTCATCGCGCGGCGCAACGCGGCCTGCGCCGCGACGGGGTCGCCGAGGTTGGCACTGGCGTACGCTCCATCGCGGGCGAGGAAGTAGTCATCGCGCGCCGTGCCGGGGTTCGGGTGCCCGGCGTCGCGGAACAGCGCTTCGACCTCCTCGCCGTACCACCGCCGATGCCGGGCGATCGCCTCGCGAACGGGATGCGCCGGGTCGCTGAACTGGGCGGTCGCGTTGATGAACGGGCAGCCGCGGAACTCGGGCTTCTGCGCTTCGCCCGCGATCGCGTCGACGAGCAGCTCGAGGCGGGTCAGCGGCGCGTCGCTGCTGCGGAGGATCTCGGCGACGATGTCGCGGATGTACTCGTCTCGCCGTCTCAGATACGCGACGATCAGCAGTTCCTTGGACGGGTAGTACTTGTAGAAGGTCGTCTTGGTGACCCGCGCCTCCGCGATGATGCGGTTGATGCCGACCGTGTGCACACCCTCGTCGTAGAAGAGCCGATTCGCCGTGTCGAGGATGCGAACCCGTGCGTGGGTAGTTGGCCGGATGGGCGAATCGTTTCGCTCGACCATTCGGCCAACTCCTCCTCGCGAGGCGAAAACCCGTGGGATCCCGCCTGTGCCACACGGGCTCTAGGGCGCCCGTTCGGTGCAATTCCGGAGAGTAGGGCTCTCGGAGCTCAGATGCTTCCTCCGACGTTCGGGTCGGTGGAAATGTGATCGACGCCCTCACGGCCGTGCAATCCATCGTTCTCGTGCGGTGTTTTGGGGGTGCCGCCGCGCGACAACGACACGACAGTAGCATGGGCAGACAGATCTGTCTGCCCCTATTTTCCGCGGCAGATCCGCGCCTCACACGACCGTCGGCGCGCCCGGCGTCGCGACTCAGTCGCCGGGCGCGCCTGCCCCGAATCCGCTCGGATCCGGCACCAGCTGGCGCCGACTGCCCGGCACTCTCCGGGTCGTCTGTCGGAGCGCTGGCGTAGGGTGGCAGTGATGAATGGTGCAGTAGATCTTCCCCTGGGCATGGCCGAGCTGTCCTTTCAGGCCTCCGGCGATGCGCGCGTGCGGCGCAGCGTGTTGCCGAGCGGCGTGCGCATCCTCAGCGAGCAGATCGTCGGCGCACGCAGCGCGACCATCGGCTTCTGGGTCGCGGTCGGCTCGCGCGACGAGCAGTCGGCGCGGCCTGCCAGCGACGGGATGCCTGCACACCCGGCGACCTTCGGCTCCACCCACTTTCTCGAGCACCTGCTCTTCAAGGGCACGACCACCCGCTCGGCGCTCGATATCGCCGTCTCCTTTGACGCCGTCGGCGGCGAACACAACGCCATGACGGCCAAGGAATACACCTGTTATTACGCCAAGGTGCGCGATCGCGATCTTCCGATGGCTGCCCGCGTGCTCACCGACATGCTCGCCTCCTCCGTGCTGGACCCGGGCGAGTTCGAGACCGAGCGCGGCGTCATCCTCGAAGAGCTCTCCATGTCGCAGGACGACCCGGCCGACGTCGCCAACGAGAGCTTCTTCCGCGCGGTGCTCGGTGAGCACCCGCTCGGCCGCCCGATCGGGGGCACACCGGAACACATCGAGGCCGTCACCCGCGACGCGGTGATGGAGCACTACCGCGCCAACTACCGCCCGAACGATCTCGTCGTCTCCGTGGCCGGCGCCGTCGACCACGACGAGCTCGTCGCGATCGTCACATCCAGCCTGGAGGCGGCCGGCTGGGACCTCAGCGTCGAGGCCGCGCCCGTTGCCAGACGCAGCCTGGCTGCCGTGCCGATCAGCCAGGGCAGCCCGCTGACCATCGTCAACCGGCCGCTTGAGCAGGTGAACATGCTGCTCGGCGTGCCAGGACTCGTCGCGGCCGACGACCGCCGCGTCACGATGAGCGTGCTCAACTCGATCCTCGGCGGCGGCATGTCCTCGCGCCTGTTCCAGGAGGTGCGCGAAAAGCGCGGCCTCGCCTACTCCGTCTACTCCTACGCGGCCTCCTACTCGGATGCCGGCCTGTTCGGGCTCTACGCCGGATGCTCCCCGGCCAAGAGCGGCCAGGTTGCTGAGCTCCTGCTCGGCGAGTTGCACCGTCTCGCAGAGCACGGCGTCAGCGTTGATGAGATGCTGCGCGCCAACGGTCAGCTCTCCGGGGCCTCCGCCCTCGCGCTGGAAGACTCCGACACCCGGATGTCGCGGCTCGGACGCTCCGAGATCACCACGGGGGAGTTCGTCGACCTCGACGAGGCACTGCGCCGACTCGCCCTCGTCGGCGCCGAGGACGTGCAGGCGCTGGCCGCAGACCTCGCCAGCGGCCCGCTCTCCATCGTGGCCGTCGGCGCCATCGACGAGGACGTCTTCTCCTCGATCCTGCCCAGCGGATCGGGCGCTGCACCGTCGACGTCGCCGGCACACGGCGGCATCGCCGCGGTGCTGCCCGGCACACAGGCCGGCACAGCCGGTGATACGGTTGCCGCGGCATCCGCCCCAGAACCCCCGTCATCAGCAACGCAGCGCTGAGCCCTCGCTCGCCTGCTCAGTCTCCAGAGAAACATCAGAAAGGGTCACCGGTGCCCCATTACCTTTATCTCGTGCGCCACGGCGAGCAGCAGGATGCCGAACACGGCCTCCCAGACGGACCGCTCTCGCCGCGCGGCATCCGCCAGGCGCAGCTCGTCGCCGAACGCCTCGGCGGTGTGCCGTTCACCGGCGCATGGCACTCCCCGCTGCAGCGCGCGGCCGAGACCGCCGCGATCATCGCGGAGCGGATGCCGGCCATCACGCCGGAGCCGTCACCGCTGCTCTTCGACTGCATCCCCTCTGGGCCATCGCCGGAGACGCCATCCAGCTACGACCCCTTCTTCGGGTCGGTGACCGCCGCGGAGATCGAGGCCGGTCGCGCCCAGATGGAGGACGCGACGGCGGAGTTCCTGCAGTCGAGCAGCTCTGACCGGCACGACCTCCTCATCACCCACAACTTCGTGATCGGCTGGTTCGTGCGCGAGGTGCTCGGCGCGCCGGATTGGCGCTGGGTGAGTATCAACCAGGCGAACTGCGGGCTCACGGTGTTGCAGCAGAAGCCGGGGCGGCCGTGGACGCTCGTGACACACAACGACCTCGGGCACCTGCCGTTCGAGCTCCGCACGGGCCTGCCGGACCAGCTGCAGATCTAGCGGACCGTCCGCCGGGATATCGACGGGCTCACTCCGCGGGGGAGGTCCCGCTGCTTCCGCGGAGCCCCGTTGGTTGAGCCTGTCGAAACCCGTCCGCCTTCAGCGCGAAGCACGCTGGCTCGAGGGAGCAGCCGAGGGACGAGGCCGCCCCCGAAGCCGGGATTTCGACAAGCTCAATCAGCGGGCTTGGGCGCTACGGGTTCAGCGGCTTGCCGTACCAGTTCGTCGCGTTCGGGTTGGCGTTGTACGCGGCGATGTCGCTGTAGCCGGCCCTCCGGTAGAGCGCCCCGGCCGATTCGAGGCTCGCGTTCGTGTCGAGCACGATCTCCTCGGCGCCGAGCAGCACGGCCCGGCGCTCCAGCTCGGTGAGCAGCAGGCCGCCGTAGCCGCGGCCGCGCACGCTCGGCCGCAGGAACAGGTGCTTGAGCTCGAACCGCACCAGGCCGGCATCCGCGCGTTGGATGCGTCGAATCCCGCCGCAGCCCACGAGCTCGCCGTGGCCGCCCGGCACACTCTCCAGCGCGAGCACGAACTGCCCGGCCGGCGGCACGAACTGCTCAGGCTGCGGAAAGGTCGTCGTGTACTGGCCCTGGTCGGTGGGGAATCCAGCGGCGCGTTCGGCGAAGTACTCGACGAGGAGCTGGTGGGCCGGCGCGCTCTCCACGCTCGTCTCTTCAAACTGCAACATGAGCCAAGCGTACGGCCGCTTCCGGCCGCGCACTGCCCGCGAGCTGCCGGCGTGTATCGCGCGCTTGCTAGTCTGATGAGGTGACTTCACGCGTTGCCATCATTGGCGCCACCGGCAAAATGGGACAGCTCGCCGCCCGCCTCGTGCACGAGACCGATGGCTTCGAGCTCGTCGCGGAACTCGACTCCTCGAGCGCCCTCGAGGAGATGCTCGGCGTCGATGGCGCCCGCACCGACATCGCCATCGACTTCACGCACCCCGGCGTCAGCCCGGGCGTCGTCGACTTCGCGCTCGAGCACGGGCTCAGCGTGCTCGTCGGCACCTCTGGCTGGTCGGCGGATGCCGTGGCAACCCTGAGTCGCCGCGTCGACGCGCTCGGCACCGACGCCGCGGTGCTCATCGTCCCGAACTTCTCGGTCGGCTCCGTGCTCGGCACGGCCCTCAGCACCCTCGCGGCGCGCTTCTTCGACTCGATCGAGATCATCGAGGCCCACCACGCGGGCAAGATCGATTCCCCGTCCGGCACCGCCGTGCGCACCGCCGAGCGCATCGCCGAGGCGCGTGGCCTGCTCGGTCCGGTCGAGGCGCCGCACACCGACCAGCGTGCCCGCGGGCAGAAGGTCGACGGCATCCCGATTCACAGCCTGCGCCTCAACGGACTCCTCGCCAGGCAGGAGGTCATCCTCGGAGGCAACGGTGAAACCCTGACCGTGCGCCACGACACTCTGTCGAGCAGTTCCTACGAGCAGGGGATCGTGCTCGCTCTGCGGGCTCTGCCCGGGCTGAGCGGGGTCACCGTTGGACTCGACGGGCTGCTCAACCTCGGGCTCCCGGATGCCGCGAGCCCCGTCGCGCCGCTCGGCGAGGCAGCCGGCTCTGCCGCAGCAGGCTCTGCCGCTTCGGCCACCGGTTCCGCACTGTGAAGGGGCGGACCGCGGCCATTCTGATGGCCGCGCTGCTCGCGCTGTACATCGTGCTGATCGGCTGGCGGGCCGTGCAGTTCGTGGCGACGGGGGAGCCTATCGCCGTCGGGATCGGCATCGCGCTCATCGTGCTGCCGCTGGTGGGCGCATGGGCGCTCGGCCGCGAGCTGATGTTCGGCGTCCGATCGCAGCGGCTCGTCGCCGTGCTGGATGCCGAGGGCGAGCTGCCAGAGGAGACTCTCCCGACCCGGGCGAGCGGTCGCCCGCTGCGGGACGCCGCCGACGAGGACTTCGCCCGCTTCCAGGCCGAGGTCGAGGCCGCACCGGAGGACTGGCGCGCCTGGTTCCGGCTGGGACTCGCCTACGACGCAGCCGGCGACCGTCGACGCGCCCGCAAGGCCATCATCCGCGCGATCGCGCTGGAACGCTCGGCCCACTGAGCGGATGCGGCATCCGCACGGGACGGTACGTTCCAGCGGTGATTCGGTCGACACACCGTCCACGGTGGCACCGGATCCGGCGTGTCGACCGTTTCTCCGACGGAGCGTACGCATCCGAGGGAGACCAGAGCGTAAAGCGCTCAGCGGTCGAGCATCGCCGCGATCGCGGACTCCACCGTCTCGTGTCGGAAGCTGAAGCCGTCGGCCAGCAGCCTCTCCGGCACGACCTTCTGGCTGGCGAGCAGCAGCTGCTCGCCAGCATCCTGCAGCGCCAGCGACACCAGCCGCTCCGGCACGGCGAAGCGATATGGCCGGTGCAGCGCGGTCGCGAGGCTCTTGGTCACGCGATCGGCGGTCGCCGAGGTCGGCCCGACGACGTTCACGGGGCCGCTCAGCTGCGAGGTCAGCAGGTGCCGGATGGCGGCGGCCTCGTCGTAGAGGCTGACCCACGGCCAGTGCTGGCCACCGCTGCCGAGGGGGCCGCCGAGTCCGAGCTTGGTGATCGTCTCGAGCCGGCTGAGTGCGCCGCCTGCACCGAGGACGAGACCGCTGCGGAAGGTCACGACGCGCGTCTTCTCCGGGGCGAGGTGTGCAGCCTTCTCCCACGCCTCCACGACATCGGCCAGGAAGCCGTGGCCGCGCAGCGACTGCTCGGTCAGGCGTTCGCCGGGCCTGTCACCGTAGATGCCGACGGCCGAGGCGCTGAGGAACACCGGAGGAGGCGATGACGCCATGCGCATGGCATCCGTCAGGGCGTGCGTCGTCTCGATCCGCGACGAGAGGATCTCCTTGCGGTACGCACCCGTCCACGGCAGCCGGGCCAGCGAGGCGCCGGACAGGTTGACGACGGCATCGACGTTGTTCATCAGGGTGAAGTCGAGGATGCGCGCGGTCGGCGCCCAGTTCACCTCGTTCTCCGACTCCGGCCGACGGCGCACGAGACGGAGAACCGTGTGACCGGTCGACTCCAGCTGACGGGTGAGTTCCGTGCCGATCAGTCCGGACGCCCCGGAGATCAGGACCCGCAGCTGCGACTCCTTCTGGCGACGCGTGCGCGGGATGTTCGGGGGAAAGCGGTCGACCACCTAGGCCAGTTCTGCTTCGAGCGTGATCGGGATGCTGGCGAGTGCCTGCGAGATGGGGCAGTTCACCTTCGCGTCTTCTGCGATGCGGTGGAACTCCTCCTCGCTGATCCCTGGCACGACGGCGTTTACGAGCAGGTGGCTGCCGAGAACGCCCTTGCCTGGCTCGAAAGTGACGGCGGCCGTCGTCTGGATGCTGTCCGGCGTGTGGCCGGCCTGCGTCAGCGCGAGCGAGAATGCCATCGAGAAGCAGGCCGCGTGTGCCGCGCCGAGCAGTTCTTCCGGGTTGGTGGTGTGCGGGGCGCCCTCAGAGCGCGCCTTCCAGTTCACCGGGAACTCCGCGGCCTTCGACGAGTCGAGCGAGACGGTGCCCGCGCCCTCGAAAAGTGATCCGTTCCATACCGTTGTTGCTTCGCTGGTCAGCGCCATTGTGAAACCTCCTGGCCCCCAGCCTAACCGCGCAGGCGCAGCAGCAGAACGTAAAGCTGGCATCCGATGCAGTACCCGAACACCGCGTTCAGGAATGCCGCGATGAAAGCCGCCGCCGCCGCGATGCCGACGGCCGCCGGGATCGCGAGCAGGCCGAGTACCACCCCGATCGCCGTCACGACGAAGCCGACGCCCTGGGCGAAGGTCGGCGGGCGCGGATCCTCCCACTCGGTGGGCGCAGCCAGGCGGGGCCGCACGAACGTCCGGAACAGCACGCCGTAGGGGTGGCGCTGGATGCCGGCGAACGCGCCCCACGCGAAGAGGGCAGAGATCGCGGCGAGGCCGATCAGGGCGGCGGGGTCGGCACCGGCGAGCGAGAGCGCGACGACGGTGAGCAGCAGCACCGCGCTGATGGCGGCGCCGAAGCGCGGACCGCGCGGGTCGATGCCGGCCGGGGCCTCCTTGCCGGCCGCAGCCCCTGTTGCTGCCGTGCTGGCGGCCTGTGTCTGCGGTTCAACCGATGGCTGTGACATGGGGGTCCCTTTCGAGGAGCGGCGCGAGTTGCTCGGTGATGGTGCGGCGGTCGGGGGCTCCGCCGATGCGCGCACGCACGACGCCGGCCGCGTCGAGCAGGAGCACCGTCGGCGTCTGCATGACCCGGAAGCGGCGGGCGAGTTCCGGCCGAGCGCCGAGATCGATCTCGATGGCGCTGACGCCGTCCGCGGCATCCGCAATGCCGACGAGCAGTGTGCGCGTCTGCGGGCAGCGGGCACAGAACTCGGTGGAGAACTGCAGCAGGGTCGCGCGCTCACCGAGAGGTGGGGCGACGGAGCCGGGGCCCGCGAGCTCGGCCGCCCGCACGATGGCCGGCGGGGCACCTGGCGCGGTGGTCTGCGCCCGCCCGGTGCGCGCCTTCCAGAGCAGCCCGAGAGCCGTGCTCGCGGCGAGCAGCGTGAGGGCGCCGATGAGGGCGTACGGCCAATCCATGCGGTGAATCTACGCCGCGGTCACCCCGCGCGGGCCAGTATGACGGTGCATGACGCGAACGGCGGCCGTGCGGCATGCTCAGCCGAAACGGGGTCGGCCCGGGATACGATCATGGGGATGAGCGCGACGATCCCCACTCCCTATGAAGACCTGCTGCGCGAGGTGCTGGCCACCGGAACGCAGAAGACCGACCGCACCGGAACCGGAACGCGCAGCGTCTTCGGCCGCCAGCTGCGCTTCGACCTCGCAGAGGGGTTCCCGCTGATCACGACCAAGCGCGTGCACTTCAAGTCGATCGCCTACGAGCTGCTGTGGTTCCTGCGCGGCGAGAGCAACGTCGGCTGGCTGCGCGAGAACGGCGTGACCATCTGGGACGAGTGGGCGGATGCCGCCGGCGAACTCGGCCCCGTGTACGGCGTGCAGTGGCGCTCCTGGCCGACCCCGAGTGGCGAGCAGATCGACCAGATCAGCGAGGTGATCGAGGCGATCAAGACCAGCCCGGACTCCCGCCGCCTCATCGTCAGCGCCTGGAACCCGGCCGACATCCCCGACATGGCGCTCGCGCCCTGCCATGCCCTGTTCCAGTTCTACGTGGCCGACGGCAAGCTCAGCTGCCAGCTGTACCAGCGCAGCGCCGACATGTTCCTCGGCGTGCCGTTCAACATCGCCAGCTACGCGCTGCTCACCCACATGATCGCCGCGCAGACCGGCCTTGAGGTCGGCGACTTCGTCTGGACCGGCGGCGACTGCCACATCTACGACAACCACGTCGCGCAGGTGACCGAGCAGCTCACCCGCGAGCCCTACGCCTACCCGACGCTCGAGATCACGGCCGAGCGCCCCAGCGTGTTCGACTACGAGTTCGGCGACTTCGAGGTCGTCGGCTACGAGCACCACCCCGCCATCCGCGGCGCCGTCGCCGTATGAGCGGGGGAGCGGATGCCGCGGGCGGCAGCCCCATCAGCGGCGGCCCGATCGGCGGCGGCCCCATCAGCGTCGGCCTGATCTGGGCCGAGGCCCGCGGCGGCGTGATCGGTTTGGACGGCGTCATGCCGTGGCACGTGCCGGAAGACTTGGCGCACTTCAAGGCGATGACACTCGGCGGCTCCGTGGTGATGGGCCGCAAGACCTGGGACTCGATTCCCGAGCGCTTCCGCCCCTTCGCCGGCCGCGAGAACATCGTCGTCACCCGTCAGGCCGACTGGTCGGCCGACGGTGCACACGTCGCGCACTCCGTCGCCGACGCCATCGCGCTGGCCGCCAGCCTGACGCCGGGGGAGCGGGTCTGGGTGACCGGCGGTGCCGAGATCTATCGGGCGGCCCTCGGCGACGCGGCATCCGATGCCTTCATCGTCGACCGGATCGAGGTGACCGAGATCGACGCGGACGTCTCCGGCGACACCCACGCACCAGAGATCGGGGCGGGCTGGCACGTCGAGACGGCGGACCCGGCATCCGATTGGCACGTCTCCCGCGCCGGCCTGCCCTACCGCTTCCTGCGCTACGCACGCGCCTGAGCCGCTCGCGGATGCCGCAGTGCCGCTCGAACCGGTAGCCTAAGATTTGTGTCTGCTTCAGCGAATCCCTTCGGCCAGGTCCTCGTCGCGCTCGTGACCCCATTCACCGCAGACGGTGAAGTCGACTGGCCGGCCGTTGAGAAGCACATCGACGACGTCATCTCGGCCGGTGCCGACGGCATCGTCGTGACGGGTACGACCGGCGAGACCTCCACGCTGACCGACCCGGAGAAGTTGCGCCTCGTCGAGGTCGGCAAGGACGTCGCGTCCGGCCGTGCCAGCATCATCACCGGCGGAGGTTCCAACGAGACCGCGCACGCGATCGAGCTGTACAAGGCGAGCGAGAAGGCCGGCGCCGACGGCATCATGATCGTCACGCCGTACTACAACAAGCCGACCCAGGCGGGAATCCTCACCCACTTCCGCATGGTCGCCGACGCAACCGACCTGCCCGTCATCCTCTATGACATCCCGGGGCGCACCGGCGTGCAGATCAAGTACGAGACGATCATGCGTCTCGCCAAGCACCCGAACATCCTCGCCGTGAAGGACGCCAAGGGCGACTTCAGCGAGGTCAGCCGGGTGCTCAACCAGACCGATCTGATGTACTTCTCCGGCGACGATGCCAACGTGCTCCCACACCTGGCCATCGGCGCAACCGGTCTGATCGGCGTCACGGCGAACATCGCCCCGACGCCGTACCGCCAGATGATCGACGCCGTCAACGCCGGCGATCTGGCCACGGCCACCGCCGCGCACCAGAAGCTCGAACCGCTCGTGCGCGCGGTCATGACCCACGTTCCCGGAACCGTCGCAGCGAAGTACATCCTGCACGGCCTCGGTCGCATCGGCAGCCCGCGCGTTCGGCTGCCCCTCGTCGGACCCGAAGAGTGGGAGGCGGCGCAGATCGAAGACGAAATCGATCTCGTGCGCGACATCCCCGGTGTCGACTTCAGTAACTTCCGCCCCGACCGCAACGCCGCCGCAGGTGGCGCGTTGCCGAAGGTGGCCGGCACCACACGCTAGGAAATCGCGCGACCAGCTCGCGCGCACAACAACGCGGCCACCCGTGGCCCGAAATACGCAAGGAGGGCATATGCCCAACGACGTCTACGCACCCGCACCGCTCCAGCCGGGAACGCTGCGCATCACCCCGATCGGCGGTCTCGGCGAGATCGGCCGCAACATGACCACCTTCGAGATCGACGGCAAGATCCTGATCGTCGACTGCGGCGTGCTCTTCCCGGAGGAGCACCAGCCGGGAGTCGACCTGATCCTGCCCGACTTCAGCCCGATCAAGGACCGCCTGGACGATGTGGTCGGCGTCGTGCTCACGCACGGCCACGAAGACCACATCGGCGCGGTTCCCTACCTGCTCCGTCTGCGCGCCGACATCCCCCTGATCGGCTCCACGCTGACGCTGGCCCTGATCGAGGCGAAGCTCAAAGAGCACCGCATCAAGCCGTACACCCTCAACGTCGCAGAAGGCCAGATGGAGGCCCTCGGCCCGTTCGACCTCGAGTTCGTCGCGGTCAACCACTCGATCCCCGATGCGCTGGCCGTCGTCATCCACTCGGTGGCAGGAACCGTGCTCGCCACGGGTGACTTCAAGATGGACCAGCTGCCGCTCGACGGGCGCCTCACCGACCTCCGCGAGTTCGCCCGCCTCGGCAAGAGCGGCGTCGACGTGTTCCTCGTCGATTCCACCAACGCCGACGTGCCCGGATTCACCACGCCGGAGCGCTCCATCGGACCGGTGCTCGACCAGGTGATCTCCAAGGCCACCAAGAAGGTCGTCGTCGCCAGCTTCTCGAGCCACGTGCACCGTGTGCAGCAGGTTCTGGATGCCGCACACGCCAACGGCCGTCGCGTCGCCCTGCTCGGCCGCTCGATGGTGCGCAACATGACCATCGCCGCCGACCTCGGCTTCCTCAAGGTGCCGGCCGGCGTGCTCGTCGACTACAAGAAGGCCGGCGACATCCCCGACGACAAGATCGTCTTCATGTCGACCGGTTCGCAGGGCGAGCCGATGGCCGTGCTCAGCCGCATGGCGAACCGCGACCACCAGATCTCGGTCGGTGAGGGCGACACCATCATCCTCGCCTCCAGCCTGATCCCCGGCAACGAGAACGCGGTGTACCGCATCATCGACGGCCTCACCAAGATCGGCGCCAACGTCGTGCACAAGGGCAACGCCAAGGTGCACGTCTCCGGCCACGCCGCCGCCGGCGAGCTGCTCTACTGCTACAACATCCTGAAGCCGAAGAACGTGCTCCCCGTGCACGGCGAGTTCCGTCACCTGCACGCCAACGCACAGCTGGCGATCCAGACCGGCATTCCGGCGGAGAACGTCTTCGAGGGCGAGGACGGCTCCGTCTACGACCTCAAGGACGGCGTGATGACGCAGGTCGGCCAGCTCGACATCGGCTTCGTCTACGTCGACGGCTCCACCGTCGGCGAGATCACCGACGCCGACCTCAAGGACCGTCGCATCCTCGGCGAGGAGGGCTTCATCTCTGTCATCGTCGTCGTCGACGCGGCCACGGGCAAGATCATCACCGGCCCGGAGATCCACGCCAAGGGCTTCGCAGAGGACGACGCCATCTTCGACGCCGTCAAGCCGAAGATCGCCGCCGCGCTGGCCGATTCCGCACAGAACGGCGTGCGCGACACGCACGCCCTCGCCCAGGTGGTGCGCCGCACGGTCGGTCGCTGGGTGAACGTCTCCTACCGCCGCCGCCCGATGATCGTTCCGCTCGTCATCGAGGCATAACAGCGATCCGCAGGACCGAGAGCTCCGGATGCCGCACTGCGCGGCATCCGGAGCTCTTCTCATTCCCCATCAGGCATGACCCTGAATCATCCCTGAGGAGGGCGTATCGGCCTCGGGCGGGCCGATAGCGTTGGGGCTTACGTAATCGCCGAAACAAGGGGGCCCTGTGGGCGTTGTACGCAAGTGGATCTTTCCGATCCTCCGAATCCTGCTGTTGGCCGCACTCGCCGCTGCGCTCGTGAAGATCGCTTTCTTCCCCGACAACGCCGAGGCGAGCAACCCGGCGCAGCCGAGCGGGCAGATCACACAGCCGGAGGTCGCCGTCGCTCTCGGCAGCATCACCAATGAGGTGACTCTGAAGGGCGCCGTCGCCGCGGACCCGGCCGTGGCCGTGACCGCGACGGGCATGGGGAAGGTCGACGAGGTCTTCGTCTCTGTCGGTCAGTGGGTCGATTCCGGCACCAAGCTCTACGACATCAAGGTCGAAACCGTGCCAGAGCCCGTCGAGAGCGTCGGGCCGGACGGCATGCCCATGATCACGCAGCCGAAGCCGTCGATCAGTTACGCCAAGGTGTTCGCGCCGATCAGCGGCACGCTCACCGCGCTCACGGTGCTGGAGGGGCAGCAGCTCGCCATCGGCGACACCACGGGGCAGATCGCGCCGCCGAGCTTCTCGGTGACGGGCGCGCTCAGCCCGGAGCAGCAGTACCGGCTCGTCAGTAAGCCGACCGAGGCCATGATCGCCATCACGGGCGGACCGGCGCCGTTCCAGTGCACGGGACTGACGATCACGACGCCGCTGCCCGGCACCGGCGACGCGGGTGCGGGCGCAGCCGGCGGAGCGGGCACAGGCGCGGCCGGTGGTGCGGGAACGACCGTGCGCTGCGCGGTGCCGGCCGACATCACGGTCTTCGCCGGGCTCGCCGCAGACATCACCATCGCGGCGGGCAGCGCGGAGAACGTGCTCACCATCCCAACGACCGCGGTCAAGGGCTCCGCCGAGAACGGCACCGTCTTCGCCCCCCTGCCCGACGGTGGCGCGGAGGAGCGCCCGGTCGTGCTCGGCCTGAACGACGGCACCGTCGTCGAGATCGTCAGCGGCCTGGCCGAGGGCGACACGATCCTCGAGTTCGTTCCCGGTGCCCCACCCGCGCTCGAGGACGGCTGCATGCCGATGCCGGGCGGCGGCATGGCATGCGAGGGCAAGTGACCGTGCTGCTCACACTCGACGGCGTGACCAAGACGGTCCCATTGCCGGATGCCGCACCGCTCACGATCCTGCACGGCATCGACCTGGAGGTTGCTGCGGGTGACAGGCTCTCGATCGTCGGCCGCTCCGGCTCGGGCAAATCGACCCTGCTGAACCTGATGGGGCTGCTGGACGGCCCGTCCACCGGAACGATCAGCTTCGACGGTCGGCCGGTGGAGAAGTTCTCCTCGGCCGAACGCGACAGGGTGCGCGGCCGCGAGATCGGCTTCATCTTCCAACAGTTCAACCTGCTGCCGGGTCGAACGGCCAGGGAGAACGTGATGACTCCGCTGCTCTACTCCACAGGCAAGCAGTTCTGGAACCGCTCGGCGCTGGCCGCCGAGATGCTCGAACGGGTCGGCCTCGGCCACCGCATCGACTCCATGCCGGAGAAGCTCTCCGGCGGCGAGCAGCAGCGTGTCGCGATCGCGCGCTCGTTGGTGCGCGGCCCGCGGGTCATCCTGGCCGATGAGCCGACCGGGGCGCTCGACGTGGAGACCGGCGCCAGCGTGATGGAACTCCTCGATGAGGTGGCGCTCTCGACGGGGGCCGCACTCGTCACGATCACCCACGACCCGGCGATCGCCGATCTGGCGACGCGCCACCTGCTGCTGGATCACGGGGTGCTCAGCGTGGTGCGCGACGACGGCGCGCCGGGCGATCTCGTCGCGGTCCGCAGACAACTGCCGAGAGCGGCATCCGCGCTCGTCGCCGTGCACAGCGAGCGCAGCCTGGCGTCGGAGCTCGGCTTCGGCGCCGATTCCGGCTCCGAATCCGCCGAGGGGATCAGCGCGTGAGCCGCCTGTTCACCGAGCTCGTCGGTGCGCTCAGCGAGGCATGGCAGGAGTTGCGGATCCACCGCACCCGCGTGCTGCTCTCCCTGATCGGCGTGGCCGTGGCCGTCTGCGCCATCACGACGGTCGTCGGCGTCGCCGGCATCGCCGGGCAGGCGATGACCGAGAGCAACGAGCGCTACGGCGGACGCTCGGCCACGCTCAAACTCTCGACCTATTCGGATGACGGCAGCGCGCCCGACCCCGAGCAGATGAGCACGATCTGGCGCGAGAGCCTCGAGCGCTATGACGTGGCCCACGCCGGCCGTATCGGCTACGGTCAGGCGACGGTGCAGTTCGTCGACGGGGCCGTGAACCTCTCGGTGCAGGCCGTCGACCAGCCGTACGCCGTGATGCACCGCCTGCAGATGGATCACGGCAGCTGGTTCGTCGAGGGCGACGACACGCGGCTGGCCCCGGCGATCGTCGTGAATGAGGCGTTCTGGCAGCGCCTCGGCGCCCCCGATCTCGCGCAGAACCCCACGGTGAAGCTGCTGGGGGAGTCGCCGACCACGGCGGTCATCGTCGGCGTCCACCGCTCGCAAAGCTGGGACACCGAACCAACGATGTATATGCTCAACGACGCATATACCGCGATCGCGCCGACGGCCCAGCCGATGCAGCAGCCGGAGTACGAGTTATGGGTGCCGCCGGAACTGAGCGAACAGATGCGGGTGGAGATCCAGGCCGATGTGCAGGCGAGGCTCGGCGACGGCTTCACCGCCGAGGTCTACCGTTCGGACCCCGGCGCGTACGACGCCGATCCGATGCTCTCGATGAAGTTGATGGTCGGTGGCGTCGCCGCGCTCGTGCTGCTGCTCGGCGCGCTCGGTCTCGTGAACATCGCGATGGTCACCGTCAAGCAGCGGATCCGCGAGATCGGCATCCGCCGCAGCTTCGGGGCCACGGCGGGGAGAGTGTTCTTCGCCGTGATGATGGAGAGCGTCGTGGCGACCATCGCGGCCGGCGCCGTCGGGGTGATGCTGGCGATCCTGATCGTCAAGTCTCCGATGGTCGAGGAGTTCATCGGTCAGGGCATGATCACAGACTTCCCGCCGTTCCCGGCCGAGGCCGCACTTCTCGGCATGGTCTGTGCGACCGTCGTCGGCGCCCTGGCCGGGCTGATGCCCGCCCTCGTCGCCGTCCGGGTCAAGGTCATCGACGCCATCCGCTACTGAGCGCCGCCAGCCGAGGGGCTGGCGGCGCCGCCCTAGACTGAGTGGGCGGTGGACGGCGCCGCTGTGGGGTGCGCCGCTCGGGAGGGAATGCTCGTGACCGAATCTGATGCGGGGCAGACGGCTGCGGCATCCGATGCCCCGACGACAGCGGTCGCCCCGGCATCCGGCACCGCCCGCGGCGGCAGGCTGTCACGCCTGTTCCCGGCCGATCTCCTGCGCCGTTCGGCACTGACGCTCTCCGTCTTCGCCACGCTGCTGATCGTCGGTGTGTTCAGCCAGGCGCTCTGGATGCCGGCGTCTGCAGCGAGCTGGTACGACACCGTCGCCTACGGTCTGCCGGCGTTCGAGGCCGGGCGCTGGTGGACACCGCTCACCGGGACCTTCCTCGCCGCGGAACCCAGCCACTACCTCCCCATCGCGGTGCTCATCCTCGGCGGGCTCGGCTGGGCCGAGCGGGTGCTCGGCGCCCGGCGTGCCGCCGTGGTCTTCGCCGGCGGCCAGCTCTTCGCGATCCTCGCCACGGCGCTCACCCTTGCACTGCTCCGGCCGAGCGGCTGGGCGTGGGCGGTTGACCTCGCGTCGCAGCTGGATGTCGGCCCGTCCGGCGGAGCCTTCGCCTGCGCTGCGGCGGCGACGGCGGCGTTGCGCGCCCCGTGGCGGCTGCGGGCGCGCCTCGCCCTCGGCTCCTGGGTCGGCATCGCCGCCCTCTACTTCGGAACGCTCCCCGACGTCGAGCACCTCTTCGGCGTCGCGATCGCCCTCGTGGTCGTTCCGCTGCTCCCGCGCTATCGCAAGCCGCTCGGCCGACCCAGCGAACGAGAGTGGCGTCTGCTCGCCTTCTCCGGGCTGGTGGTGATCGCCGTGGTGCAGGTGATCGTGAACCTGGCGACATTCACCGGGCCGCTCGGCACCTCTGTCGCGTCGACCGCGCTCTGGGGCGATGTCCTCCTCGACGTCGTGATCATCCTGCTGATCGGCAACGGCGTGCGTCGCGGGGTGCGGCTTGCCTGGTGGATCGCCGTGGTGCTCGCGCTGCTCAATCAGCTGCAGCTGATCCTCATCATTCTGGTGGTGGTGCTCGGCGCCGGCACCGTCGACGGCGGCGGATTCGCCGCGGCATCCGCGGTGCTCTGGCTGGCCCAGCTCGCCGTGCTGCTCATCGGGCGCGGGGCGTTCCGGGTTCCGCTCCGCCGCCGTCGGCGTCGGCCGGGCGGCGCCGTCGAGAGCGATGCGGCGGAGGCACGCCGCCTGCTGCACGCGCTGGGCGGAGGCGTGATCTCGTGGATGAGCACGTGGAGCGGCAACGAGTACTTCTTCTCCCGACCGGCCCCGGATGCCGCCGCCGACGCCGTCGTCGCCTACCAGCGCCACGCCGGTGTCGCCATCGCGCTCGGCGACCCCATCGCGTCCCCGGAACGCCTCGCGACCGTGATGCACGAATTCGCCGCGGACTCCCAGCACTCCGGCCTGACGCCGTGCGCCTTCTCCGTCTCCGCCGCCGCGCTCGACGCGCTGCCGGATGGCTGGCGCAGCCTGCAGGTGGCCGAGGACACGCTGATCGACCTGCCGGCGATGGAATTGCGCGGGAAGCGTTGGCAGAACGTGCGCGCTGCGCTCAACAGGGCCGAGCGCGAGGGGATCAGCTTCCGGCTCTGCCGCCTCGCCGACGAACCCTGGGCTGTGCTCGCCCAGGTGCGGGCCATCTCGGAGCAGTGGGTCGGTGACAAGGGGCTGCCGGAGATGAAGTTCACCCTCGGCGGCGTCGACGAGGCGCTCGACCCGGAGGTGGTGGTCGGCATCGCGGTCGACGCCGACGGCAGCATTCACGGCGTCACGTCGTGGTTGCCCGTCTACGGGGCCGGCGGGGCCGTGACCGGATGGACGCTCGACCTGATGCGCCGGCGCGACGGCGGCTTCGGGCCCGTGATGGAGTTCCTGATCGCCTCATCGGCCCTCGCGTTCAAGGAGCAGGGGGCGCTCGTCGCCTCCCTCTCCGGTGCGCCGCTGGTCAACAGTGCCGCGGGGGAGCAGGGCCCGATCGAGCGGGTGCTCGACGTGATAGCGACGACGCTGGAGCCGCTCTACGGCTTCCACTCGCTGCACCAGTTCAAGGCCAAGTTCAACCCGCGCCCGTCACCGCTGTACCTGCTCTACCGTGACGAGGCCGACCTGCCCCGGATCGGAATCGCGCTCACCAAGGCGTACCTCCCCGATGCCTCGCTGCGCGATCTGGTGCGCTCCGCCGTCTGAGCGCCCCACAGTTCCACTGAGAGCGGTCAGATGGCCGCTTTCGTCGCCGAAAGGCGGCCATATGACCGCTCTCACCGGACGTCGTCGCCGGCTGCCCATATCGGACACTCGCCCCCGCTTGCACGCCAATGTCGGCGGCCCGAAGTACCGTGGAATCTATGGCAACAAGCACTAAGCCGACCGGGCGCGGCGGCAACACTTCCGGGCGCGCCTCGGGTTCAGGAGCTGCCTCCAAGACCGGGGCGACCCCGACCAAGCGCGCGCCCCGGCAGACGGCGGCGCAGAAGACCCTCAAGTTCGAGGCGGTCGAGGAGAAGCCCGCGCTCATCGTGCGGATGTGGATGGGCCTCGCCCACCTGACCGGTGGTGCGTTCCGTGCGCTCGGCCCGGAGAAGCTCGCCAAGGAGGAGCGCCGCGACGGGCTGCCATTCTTCCTCGTGCTGCTGGCCATCGCCGGTGCCGGAGTCGAGTGGTTCCTGATCAACAACGATGTCGCCCAGAACCTCGACGCCTGGACCTTCGGCGGGCTGTTCGGCCGCGTGGCGTTCGCCCTGCCCGTGATCATGCTGCTCTTCGCCGGCTGGCTGTTCCGGCATCCGGCCAGCGTGCACGACAACACCCGCATCGGCATCGGCCTCGGCATCCTGCTCGTCTGCGTCTCCGGCCTCTCGCACATCTTCGGCGGCCAGCCTGCCCCCGTCGAGGGCATGCCCGTGCTCGCCCAGGCCGGCGGCATCCTCGGCTGGATGATCGCAGCGCCGCTGATCCTGCTCATCACACCGGTCGGTGCCACGATCGTCATCTCATTGCTCCTTCTGCTCTCGCTCTTCATCATCACCAAGACCCCGCCGAACAAGCTGCCGCAGCGGCTGCGCGAGCTCTACGCCTGGCTGTTCGGTGAGCAGCTTCCGGATGCCGACGCGCGTGCGGCCGCCAAGCAGGAGAAGCTCGAGAGCAAGCAGGTCGAACTCGACGGCATCGACGCTCTCGCCAAGCTCGCCGAGGACGACGACGAGGAGCCGAGCGGCAACGGCGCCCTGCCGTGGTGGCGTCGCAACAACTCGCAGCGCGAGGAGGACCCAGACTTCGGCGGGGCCATCGTCGACGATCTCACGGCCGTGTTCGGCACCGAGCCGTCATCTGGCGGATTCGACAGTGCGCTCGAAGGTGTTCCCGCCCCGGCCGCGCCGCCGGCGCAGGGCATCAGCTTCGGCACGCCTCCCGCCGTCCCGGACGCCGCCGGATACAACACCGAGGTGCTCGGCGATCTCGCCCAAGCCGAGGCCGCGCTCAAGCGCTACACCGGCGACATCCAGCTGCAGCGGGGCTCGACGGGCCTGCAGGGAGACGATCAGGGCGAGGACGCCTCGCTCGCCGCGACCGGCGTGCTCCCCGGCACTGCGCTACCCGGCTTCGGCCTCGAGGGCGACGACTTCGACGCCGACGCCCTCGGCGACGCCGTGCCGGCCGGCCCTGCCGCGCCGTACAACCTGCCGTCCGCGTCGACGCTCGTCGCCGGGGCGCCGGCCAAGACCCGCTCCGCGGCCAACGACGAGGTGGTGCGGGCGATCACCGACGTGCTGACCCAGTTCTCGGTCGACGCCAAGGTCACCGGCTTCTCCCGTGGACCGACCGTCACCCAGTACGAGGTCGAACTCGGCCCCGGCGTCAAGGTCGAGCGGGTCACCGCACTCTCCAAGAACCTCAGCTACGCCGTCGCGTCCAACGAGGTCCGCATCCTCTCGCCGATCCCGGGCAAGAGCGCGATCGGCATCGAGATCCCGAACACCGACCGAGAGATCGTCACCCTCGGCGATGTGCTGCGCTCCGGTGCCTCCACGAACAGCACCCACCCGATGACGATCGGCGTCGGCAAGGACGTCGGCGGCGGCTACGTCGTGGCCAACCTCGCCAAGATGCCCCACCTGCTCGTGGCCGGTTCCACCGGCTCCGGTAAGTCGAGCTTCGTGAACTCCATGATCACGAGCCTCCTGATGCGTGCCAAGCCGAGCGATGTGCGCATGGTGCTGATCGACCCGAAGCGCGTCGAGCTGGCCCCGTACGCGGGCGTCCCGCACCTGATCACGCCCATCATCACGAACCCGAAGAAGGCCGCAGAGGCGCTCTCCTGGGTCGTCAAAGAGATGGACATGCGCTACGACGATCTGGCGAGCTTCGGCTTCCGCCACATCGACGACTTCAACAAGGCCGTCGTCGGCAACGAGATCATCCTGCCGGCCGGCAGCGAACGGCAGCTCAAGCCCTACCCGTATCTGCTCGTCGTCGTCGATGAGCTCGCCGACCTGATGATGGTCGCGCCGCGCGACGTCGAGGACTCGATCGTGCGCATCACCCAGCTCGCCCGCGCATCCGGCATCCACCTCGTGCTGGCGACCCAGCGGCCGTCGGTCGACGTCGTCACCGGTCTGATCAAGGCCAATGTGCCGAGCCGCATGGCCTTCGCCGTCACGAGCGTCACCGACTCCCGCGTCATCCTGGACCAGCCGGGCGCCGACAAGCTCATCGGTCAGGGCGATGCCTTGTTCCTCCCGATGGGCGCATCCAAGGCGCTCCGCGTCCAGGGTGCATGGGTGAGCGAGAGCGAGATCGAACGCGTCGTCAAGCACGTCACCCAACAGGCGCGCCCCGAGTACCGGCAGGATGTCGCGGCCTCGGTCGAGCGCAAGGAGATCGACTCCGACATCGGCGACGACCTCGAGCTGCTGCTGGCCGCGGCAGAGCTCGTCGTGTCCACCCAGTTCGGCTCCACCTCCATGCTGCAGCGCAAGCTCCGGGTCGGCTTCGCGAAGGCCGGCCGACTGATGGACCTGCTGGAGAGCCGCGAGATCGTCGGCCCGTCCGAGGGCTCGAAGGCGCGCGACGTGCTCGTCACGGCCGAACAGCTCGGGGGAGTGCTGGCTCGGCTGCGCGGCGAGGAGCCGCGCGAGCAGGCGGCGCCGGCATCCGCCCCGGCGACGGCCCCGACGCCGGTCGAGCACGACCCCTACGGCGGTGACCCCGTCGCGAAGATGTCTGAGGGGTACCCTGAGGTCGAGGGCGACACCGACGAGGACGCCTGGAATCTGACCGGTAGGGACTAGCCGCACTCATGACACCCAGCGACATGGCACCCGCCACCCGGCCGAGCAACTGGAACGCCCCGAACATCATCACGGTCATCCGGATCCTGCTCGCCCCGATCTTCTTCTGGATGCTGCTCGCCGACGACGGTGCCGACGGCGCCCTGCGCTGGTGGGCGGCCGTGCTGTTCATCGTGGCGATCGGCACCGACGGCATCGACGGCGCGATCGCGCGCCGCAAGAACCTCGTCACCGATCTCGGCAAACTGCTCGACCCCATCGCCGACAAGCTGCTCACCAGCGGTGCGCTCGTCTGCCTGTCGATCCTCGGCGAACTGCCGTGGTGGGTGACCGCGATCATCGTCATCCGCGAGGTCGGCATCACCGTCTGGCGCTTCGTCGAACTCGGCCGCGGCAACGTCGTGCCGGCATCGAAGGGCGGCAAGCTCAAGACGCTCGTGCAGTCCGTGGCCATCTCCCTGGCGCTGCTGCCGTTCTGGACCGTCTTCGGCGACTGGGTGCACTGGGTCAACGGGATCGCCATGACGGCGGCCGTCGTGATCACGGTCTACACGGGGGTGCAGTACCTCGTCGACGCCGCACGCCTGAAGAAGAGCCGTGTCTGAGCCATCCGACTCGGCACCGCTCGAGTCGCCGGTCACCCGCCCGCTCGTCGTCGCGGATGCCGCGGCGCTCGTCGTCGCCGAGCTGACCCGACGCGGGTCGACCCTGGCCGTCGCCGAATCGCTGACCGGCGGGCTGCTCGCAGCTGAACTGGTGAACGTACCCGGCGCCTCCGCCGTGTTCCGCGGCGCCGTGGTGGCCTACGACACCGCGATCAAGAGCAGCGTGCTCGGGGTCGACTCGACACTGCTCGCCGAACGCGGTGCCGTTGACGCCGCTGTCGCCCAGCAGATGGCCGACCGGGTGCGCTCGGTGCTCGCCGTCGACGGCCAGGACGCCGACTATGGCCTCGCCACGACCGGCGTCGCCGGCCCCGATCCGCAAGACGGCCAGCCGCCCGGCACCGTCTTCGTCGCCCTGGCCGCAGGCGCAGGGCTCACCGTGAGCCGGCTGCATCTGCCCGGTGACCGCGCCGCCATCAGGGCGACGACGGTACAGGCGGCGCTCAGCCTGCTCGCACACGAGCTCGGCATCTCAGAAGTTCCGTCCGCCCCGACGGAATAGATGTGGTGAACACGCGGTTACACACCACGAATTCACAAGTAAAGCCCAGTGTGCACCGATAGTGTTTATGCAACGGGGGTTCGGCTAGACTGACCTCCTTGACACGGCCGGTGGACCGTGGCAGACACAGCTCACAGAAGCTATGAAGGAGGTTCCGATGATTCTTGTTCGTCAAGAAATCGGCGATGTGCTCAGGGACTTCCGACTTCAGAAGGGTCGCACTCTTCGTCAGGTTGCCAGCAAGGCGAGCGTCGCCTTGGGCTACCTGAGTGAGGTTGAGCGCGGTCAGAAAGAAGCCTCAAGCGAGATCCTCGCTTCGGTTGCGGATGCCCTCGACACTCCGATTTCGGTCATCATGCGCGAGGTCGGCGATCGTCTCGCCGTCCTTGAAGGCATTGATCCGATTCCCGACACGGTTCCCGACGAGTTTGTCGCGAACTTCGACGCAGACATGATGGTGCGCTGAGCCGATTTCCTCTGAGCCGATTTCCTTGGGCTCTGGCGGATGCCGGCAGCGGTGTGCTGCCGCATCTGCACGCACTCAACAATGCCGGCCGGTCTTTTGACCGGCCGGCATTGTTTCGCTTAGCGTTGCAGCATGCGTCGAAGTGAGTTCAACCTGGCCATGGCCACCGAGTTCGGTGACGCCTACGCTGCCGTGGTGCTGAACGACCTCGTGCTGCCCGCCCTCGGCAACCGCACAGGGGAGCAGGCGCTGCGGGCGGGAGTTCCGCCGCGCGAGGTCTGGCTGGCGATCTGCGAGGCCACCGACGTTCCGAGCGAACGGCGCTACGGCGTCGGCCTGCCGAGGCCGGCTTCCGCCCGCTGACGCAGCCCGCGCGCCCGCGCGCGTTCGATTCCCTGGGGCGACACGCCGCGTTCATGTCGAATATCTGTTCGGTTCGTACTAGGCTCCTGCACAGCAGGACCTGAGCTGACCGTTTTCCACCGATCCACCCGCACACGAACCCGTGTCGGTGGCTCGGCGTACAGTCGAAAACATCAGCTGAAGAACTGCTGACTGCCTTGTCAGTTCGTGCCCGGTTCACAGGGTTGAAGGGTGCTCGACGCACGAGAAATCGCGTCGAGCAGACCGGATCCGCCGCCACGAACACGACAGCCTATAGGCGTACCGAACCAGTCAAGGAGAATGAAATGCCATCACCCGCAGACCGCGAGAAGTCACTCGAGACCGCTCTCGCTCAGATCGACCGCCAGTTCGGCAAGGGCTCGGTCATGCGCCTCGGCAGCGACGAGCGCGCCCCCGTCGAGACCATTCCCACCGGTTCGATCGCACTGGACGTCGCGCTCGGCATTGGCGGACTGCCGCGCGGCCGCATCGTCGAGATCTACGGCCCGGAATCCTCGGGTAAGACCACGCTCACCCTGCACGCCATCGCCAACGCCCAGCGCGCTGGCGGCATCGCCGCCTTCATCGACGCCGAGCACGCACTCGACCCCGAGTACGCGAAGAAGCTCGGTGTCGACATCGACGCCCTGCTCGTCTCTCAGCCGGACACCGGTGAGCAGGCGCTCGAGATCGCCGACATGCTGGTGCGCTCCGGCTCCATCGACCTGATCGTCATCGACTCCGTCGCCGCCCTCGTGCCGCGTGCCGAGATCGAGGGCGAGATGGGTGACTCCCACGTCGGCCTCCAGGCCCGCCTCATGTCGCAGGCGCTGCGCAAGCTGACCGGTGGCCTCAGCCAGACCAACACCACGATGATCTTCATCAACCAGCTGCGCGAGAAGATCGGTGTCTTCTTCGGAAGCCCCGAGACGACCGCCGGCGGTAAGGCGCTCAAGTTCTACGCCTCGGTTCGCCTCGACATCCGTCGTATCGAGACCCTGAAAGACGGCACGGATGCCGTCGGTAACCGCACCCGCGTCAAGGTCGTCAAGAACAAGATGGCTCCGCCGTTCAAGCAGGCCGAGTTCGACATCCTCTACGGAATCGGCATCTCCCGCGAGGGCAGCCTCATCGACTTCGGTGTCGACCACGGCATCGTCAAGAAGTCCGGAGCCTGGTACACCTACGAGGGCGACCAGCTCGGCCAGGGCAAGGAGAACTCCCGCAACTTCCTGCTGCGCAACCCCGACATCGCGCTCGAGATCGAGAACCGGATCCTCGCCAAGCTCGGCGTCGGCGCCGTCGGTGCCGCCGCAGCGGCGGAGGCGGCCAAGAAGGCCGCAGCCGATGCCGCTGCCGGCATTGTGCCCGTCGAGGAGGAGCCGCTCGTCGCGAAGCTGAAGGCCCGCAAGGGCGCCTAGGCGGCCCACTCATCATGGAAATCGGATGGTGGGGCGGCGGCGCTCCCGGTGACAACGAGCACGGTGACAACGAGCAGCGTGACGACGAGAATCACGGCGGTGACGCCGAGGCGGATCTGGGCGCTGGCGCCGAGACGCCGGCCGAGCAGCCCCCTGCTCGGCCGGTCGCCGGGCCCGTCAAGCCGGTCGAGTCGGTCACAGCCGTCACATCGGCACAACCGGTCAAGCCCGCCAAACCGCTTGCCACGCTGCCGAGCGCGCCGCCCGCCAATCCGCCGGCGTCTGCCGGAGTAGCTGCCGAGACGTCGGCAGAGCGTGACAGCTCGCTGGCCACGGTCAGCTACCTGCCGTGGGCGGCGCCGGGCATTGACGTCGCCGCGTCATCCGGGATCGAGTCGACCGCGTTCCGGCGTCCATTCCTGGCGCCGGAACGCGGTTTCGACAGTGCGGGCTTCGACGGCGACGGCGAGCCCGTCGTCATCGCAGAACCCGGCGATTGGACCGCCGAGTACAGCGACGAGGACGACGAGGAGGAGGCCGAGGCGGAGTTCGACCCGGCCGCTCTGGAGAATGCGCTCATCAAGAAGCTCGCCAGACGCGACCTCTCCATCGCCGAGGCGGAACAGTTCCTGGAACAGAACGGCTTGCCGGCGGAGCAGCTCGAGGAGTGGATCGAACGCAATGAGCGGCTCGGCTATCTCGATGACGTGCGTCTCGCCGAGAACCTCGTCGACCAACTTCGGCGACGCAAGGGCCTGGGCTCGTCGTCGATCAGGCAAGAGCTCAGCCGGCGCAAGATCAACCCCATCGTCATCAGCGAGGCGCTCGGCGAATCGGATCGGGACGACGAGCGAGCGCGGGCGCTGGAGCTGGCCGTGAAACGAGCCGGGCAGTTGAGCTCCTATGACGAGGCGACCGCCGAGCGGCGCCTGACCGGATTCCTGATGCGCAAGGGCTACCCGTCCGGTGTCGTCCGCGATGTCGTCAAGACCGCACTGGCCGGCCGCAAGCGACCATCAGGCGGCGTGCGCTTTCGCTGATCTAAACTAGAGCCCATCATGAGCACCGTCAGCGAAGCCCCCACCGTCATAGCGCCGTCCACGGCATCGCACAATGCGGACGGTCGTGCCCGAAGCTACGAGGTGCGCACCTTCGGCTGCCAGATGAACGTGCACGACTCCGAGCGCTTGAGCGGTTCGTTGGAGGCGGCCGGCTACGTCAAGGCCGACGGCGTCGAGCCCGACGTTGTGGTGATCAACACCTGCGCCGTGCGGGAGAACGCCGACAACAAGCTCTACGGCAACCTCGGCTACCTGGCATCCATCAAGCGCAAGCACGAGGGCATGCAGATCGCCGTCGGTGGCTGTCTGGCCCAGAAAGACAAGAACGTCATCCTCGAGAAGGCTCCGTGGGTGGATGTCGTCTTCGGCACGCACAACATGGGCTCGCTGCCGAGCCTGCTCGAGCGGGCGCGCCACAACGACGAGGCGCAGATCGAGATCCTCGAGTCGCTCGAGACCTTCCCGTCCACGCTGCCGACCAAGCGTGATTCGAGCTACAGCGGCTGGGTGTCGATCTCGGTCGGCTGCAACAACACCTGCACCTTCTGCATCGTGCCCGCCCTGCGCGGCAAGGAGAAGGACCGCCGCCCGGGTGAGGTGCTCGCCGAAATCCAGTCCCTCGTCGATGACGGCGCCATCGAGGTCACGCTGCTCGGCCAGAACGTCAACTCCTACGGCGTCGAGTTCGGCGACCGGCTGGCCTTCGGAAAGCTGCTGCGTGCAGCCGGCGCGATCGAGGGGCTCGAGCGCATCCGCTTCACCAGCCCGCATCCGGCCGCGTTCACCGATGACGTGATCGAGGCCATGGCCGAGACGCCCTCGGTGATGCCGCAGCTGCACATGCCCCTGCAGTCCGGATCCGACCGCGTATTGAAGGCGATGCGCCGCTCCTATCGCTCGGCGAAGTTCCTCGGCATCCTCGAGCGCGTGCGCGAGCGCATCCCGAACGCCGCCATCAGCACCGACATCATCGTCGGCTTCCCCGGCGAGACCGAGGAGGACTTCCAGGAGACGCTGCGCGTCGTCGAGGAGGCCCGTTTCGCGACGGCTTTCACCTTCCAGTACTCGATCCGCCCCGGCACTCCGGCCGCGACCATGCCGGATCAGGTGCCGAAGGCCGTCGTGCAGGAACGCTACGAGCGTCTCGTCGCACTCCAGGACCGGATCGCATGGGAAGAGAACGAGAAGGTCATCGGCCGCACCGTCGAGGTTCTGGTCACCAACCACGCGGGCAAGAAGGATGCCGACACCGAGCGTCTCTCCGGGCGTGCTGAGGACAGCCGGCTCGTCCACTTCGAGGTCCCGGCCGGCTCTGCAACTCCGCGCCCCGGCGATGTCGTCACCGTGACCGTGAGCCAGGCCGCGCCCTTCTTCCTCATCGCCGACTCGGCCGATGACGCTCCGCTCACCATCCGGCGCACCCGTGCGGGCGACGCATGGGACCGCCAGGAGGCGGAATCCTGCGGCGTCCCCGCACCGACGGGCACAGCGGGCGCGCAGAGCGGCGCCCCGGGGCCCGTGTCGCTCGGCTTCCCGACGCTCCGCGTCGGATCGGCCCTGAACGTCGGCCAGAGCCTGGGCGCGGGCGCGAGCACCGTGCCGATCTACAACGTCGACGACGATCTGCGCTAGTGAGCGGTGAACAGCCGGCGCACCCGGACGGGCACGCGCTGATTGCCGTCGTCGGCGCAACCGGAACGGGCAAGTCGGCGCTCTCGCTCGACATCGCCGAACGGCTCGCCGCCGACGGCGTCGCAGCGGAGATCGTGAACGCCGATGCCATGCAGCTCTACCGCGGCATGGATATCGGAACGGCGAAGCTGCCGCTCGCCGAACGCCGCGGGATCCCGCACCACATGTTCGATGTGCTGAGCGTGCGCGATGAGGCGACCGTCGCCGGCTACCAAGACCAGGCCAGGGCGATCGTTGACGACATCCGTGCTCGTGGCGCCGTGCCGATCATTGTCGGCGGGTCCGGGCTCTACGTCTCGGCGCTGGTCTACGACTTCCGCTTCCCGGGCACAGATCCGGCGGTCCGCGCCTCGCTCGAAGAAGAACTCCTCGCGCTCGGCACCGGCACGCTCTACCGACGTCTCGCGGCCTTCGACGAGGCCACCGCGCTCCGCATCGGCTCCAGCAACGGCCGGCGCATCGTGCGGGCACTCGAGGTGATCGCCGTCACGGGGGAGCCGAACGCCGCCGCGCTGCCCGATGAGCCGGTGCCGTGGCATCCGCTCGCCATCGTCGGGCTCGCCGCCGAGCGCGACACACTCACGGCCCGTCTCGACCGCAGGGTCGAGCAGATGTGGGCGGACGGCCTGCTCGACGAGGTGCGCGCACTGCTGCCGCTCGGACTCGAGCAGGGAGTCACGGCCAGCCGCGCGATCGGCTACACCCAGGCGATCGACGAGATCCACGGGCGCAGCAGCGGGGCAGATGCCATCGAGGCCACCCAGCAGCTCACCCGCCGCTACGCGCGCCGCCAGGTGAGCTGGTTCAAGCGGTACCCGCACGCGCACTGGCTCGCCGCCGCAACGGAGGACGATGGGGCGGATGCCGCCGCGGCCCGCGCCGACGCCGCACTCCGCGCCTGGCGCGCGGTCTGAGCGGTTTGCTCCTCGCCGTTTAGACTGGGCGCATGGCGTTCGATCTGCACTTCACCAAAGGCCAGGGCACCGGCAACGACTTCGTGCTCTTCGCCGATCCCGACGGGCTGAACCCGTTGAGCCCGGCCCAGATCGCCGCCGTGTGCGATCGCCGCTTCGGCATCGGCGGTGACGGGCTGATCCGCGCCGTGCGCTCCAGCCGGCTCCCGGAGGGCGCCGCCGCCCTCGCCGAGGATGCCGACGCCGAATGGTTCATGGACTACTGGAACGCCGACGGCACCCCGTCGGAGATGTGCGGCAACGGCATCCGCGTCTTCACCCGGTTCCTGCTCGACCAGGGCCTCGCCGAGCTCGCCGACGGCGACACGCTTCCCATCGGAACACGGGCGGGCGTGCGCGACGTGCAGGGCAGTCGCAACGGCTTCCAGGTCGATCTCGGTCGGTGGCGCCTCGATGGCGGGGAACCGCTCGTGCGCGCGAAGAACCTCCCGGTGGCCAGGCCCGGCCTCGGCATCAACGTCGGCAACCCCCACGTCGTCGTGGCGCTGGCCGATGAGGCCGAGCTCGAGGCCGCGGACCTCAGCTACATCCCGCAGCTCGAACCCACCCCGGCCGACGGTGCCAACGTCGAGTTCGTGGTGCCGGCCGATCCGCTGGTCCACGACGGGGTCGGTCGCTTCCGCATGAGGGTGCACGAGCGCGGCTCAGGCGAGACTCAGTCCTGCGGCACCGGGGCAGCGGCCGCCGCCCTCGCGGTGCGGCACTGGGCCGGCGCGGGTGCGCCGAACCAGTGGCGGGTCGAGCTGCCGGGCGGCGTGCTCGGCGTGCGCATGTTCCCGACGGAAGACGGTGAGCACGTGGCGCTCTCCGGCCCGGCTGAGCTCGTCTTCGACGGCGTCCTCAACCTGGGCTAGGTCACGCAGCCGACAACCCACGCGCCCACGGCCGGCGATGGCTCAGTCGTCGCCGGTGGTGCGGTCCGAGCGGTGCGCCGAGAGCAGCTCGATCTCGGGCCGATACGCCACGAACCGCTCCACCGCGTCGAGCACCTCGACGATGTGCCTCCGGTCGGCGGCGACCAGCGAGACACCGATCCCCGCGCGCCGGTGTAGCTCGAGGTGGTCGACCTCGGCAACGCTCACCTGAAATCGGCGTCGGAGCTCCGCGAGCAACGGCCGCACGAGTGAGCGCTTCTCTTTGAGGGAATGCACGTCGCCGAGCAGGATGTCCAGCTCCAGCCATCCGATCCACATGGGCGCCACTCTAGCCCCGCCGATGCCACATCGCGCGGGGTAGCCGTTCGCGGGTGATGCGCCTAGCGTGGATGCGAGATGGACTGGTTCGGCGCCGGGGATTTTGAGGTGGCACGGCTCGTGTTGCAGCGCGGAGTCGCCGCCGCCTATCTCATCGCCTTCGTGTCGACGATCAACCAGTTCCCGGCGCTCCTCGGCGAACACGGTCTGCTCCCGGCCCCTCGGCTCCTCGCCCGCACCCGCTTCCGCGAGCTCCCCAGCCTGTTCCACTGGCGCTACTCCGACCGGATGCTGCTGGCGCTCGCCTGGTGTGGCGCCGCGGTGTCGGTGACGCTCGTGCTCGGCCTGCCTCAGCTCGGCCCGCCCTGGCTGCCCATGCTGGCGTTCCTGCTGCTCTGGGCCGGCTATCTGTCGATCGTGAACGTCGGGCAGAGCTTCTATGGCTTCGGCTGGGAGAGCCTGCTGCTGGAGGCCGGCTTCGTCGTCGCGTTCCTCGGCTCCACCGAGGTGGCGCCGCCGCTCCTGATCATCATCTACCTGCGCTGGCTGCTGTTCCGTCTCGAACTCGGCGCCGGGCTGATCAAGATCCGCGGCGGGCGCGAGTGGCGTGACTTCACGGCGCTCGACTACCACCACGAGACGCAGCCGATGCCGAACCCGTTGAGCCGGCTGGCGCACCATCTGCCGCGGTGGTTCCACCGCTGCGAGGTGTTCGGCAACCACGTCGCCGAGTTGCTCGTGCCGTTCTTCCTCTTCGCGCCGCAGCCCGTGGCATCCGTCGCCGCCGGCGTCCTGATCGGCACCCAGCTCTGGCTGATCGTCACCGGCAACTTCGCCTGGCTGAACTGGCTGACCATCGTGCTCGCCTTCTCGGCGATCGATGACGGCACCATCCGTGCGATGCTCCCGGTGCTGCCCAGCGGGCCGGCGCCCGCGGATGCACCCGCCTGGTTCGTCGCGCTCGTGCTCGCGGCGTCCGCGCTGCTCGCCGTGCTCAGCTGGTGGCCGGCCCGCAATCTGTTCTCGCGCCAACAGCTGATGAACGCGAGCTTCAACCGTTACCACCTCGTGAACGCCTACGGCATGTTCGGCACGGTCACGAAGCGACGCCTGGAGGTGATCGTCGAGGGCTGCGACGACGTCGAGCCCGGGGACGGCGCGGTGTGGCTGGCCTACGAATTCCGGGGCAAACCGGGAGACCCGATGCGGATGCCGCGGCAGTTCGCCCCGTACCACCTCCGTCTGGACTGGCTGATGTGGTTCCTCGCACTCGGATCGCGGGACACCCGCTGGTTCGAGGTCTTCCTCGTGCGTCTGCTCGAGGGGGACAGGCGGACGCTTCGGATGTTGCGCGTGAACCCGTTCACGCAGGAGCCGCCGCGCTGGGTGCGCGCTCGGGTCTTCCTCTACCGCTTCAGCACCAGGGCCGAGCGTCGCGCCAGCGGAGCACGGTGGGTGCGCTCGGAGGTCGGCGAGCTCGTCGAGCCGGTGTCATTACGGCAGCTCGGGCTCCGCTGAGGCCCGTCGTCGAGCGCGGGCCTAGGCGCCGCGGGAGACCTTCAGCACTCGGAAACCCTTGCTGATCGCTTCGCGTGCGACGACCAGGCGATCGGCGAACTCGGATTCCATCCACCGCTGCAGGGAGTCGGAGCCGAGGTTGCGCTGCACGACGAGGTAGGAGTCGGCGCCGGGCGCGAGGCGGGGGAGCCACTTCTGCAGCATCGAGTGCAGTTCGGCCTTGCCGACCCGGATCGGGGGGTTCGACCAGATCGTGGCGAACTCGATGCCGTCCGGCAGCTCCTCCGGCCGAACGGCCTTGACGTTCTCGAGGCCGAGCTCGGCCGCGTTGCGGCGCACCAGCTCGAGTGCGCGATCGTTCACGTCGACGGCCCAGACCGTCGCGCCGGGGGATTCCAGTGCGAGTGTGAGGGCGATCGGCCCCCAGCCGCAGCCGAGGTCGAGCAGATCGCCGGTCTCTGGCGGTGTCGGCGCGTAGCGCAACAACACCTCGGTGCCCTGATCGATGTGGTCGGGGCTGAAGATTCCGTTGGAGGTGGTGACCTCGCGATCCTGCCCGCCGAGTCGCACGGTGATGCGCCGCAATCTGAGCTCACTCCCCGGATCTGCGCTGAAGTAATGCTCTGAAGCCATGGGATCGAATCTATCGCAGATTACAACCGGTAAACTGAAGGCAATGACTGACGCCTTGAACGCTGCCAACGACACTGCCGCCACCGCCGACGGCCCGAGCGACGACGTCGTCGCACGGGTGCTCGCGAGCGCCGAATCACGCTCATCCGCCTACTCACTCTTCTCCTCCGGCGCGCAGGCGCTGCAAACAGAGGTCGGCGCCGACAGCATCGGCGACGGCGAGCAGCTCGACCGTGAAGACCGCAAGGCGCTGCGCCGCGTCCCGGGTCTCTCCACCGAGCTCGAAGACGTCACCGAGGTCGAGTACCGCCAGCTTCGGCTCGAGAATGTCGTGCTCATCGGCATCTACGCCCAGGGCTCGCAGGATGACGCCGAGAACTCCATGCGCGAGATGGCGGCGCTGGCCGAGACCGCTGGTGCAACGGTGCTCGACGGTCTGCTGCAGCGCCGTGCCCACCCCGACCCCAGCACCTTCCTCGGTCGTGGCAAGGCGGCGGAGCTCGCCGCGATCGTGCAGGCGCTCGGCGCCGACACGGTGATCGCCGACACGGAGCTCGCCCCCAGCCAGCGGCGCGCGCTGGAGGACGTCGTCAAGGTGAAGGTCATCGACCGAACCGCCGTCATCCTCGACATCTTCAGCCAGCACGCCAAGAGCCGCGAGGGCAAGGCGCAGGTCGAACTCGCCCAGCTCGAGTACCTCCTGCCGCGCCTGCGCGGTTGGGGTGAGTCAATGTCGCGCCAGGCCGGTGGCCAGGTCGGTGGAGCGGGCGCCGGCATGGGTAGCCGTGGACCCGGTGAGACCAAGATCGAACTCGACCGCCGCCGCATCCACACCCGCATGTCCAAACTGCGCAAGCAGATCGCGGCCATGAAGCCGGCCCGCGAGGCCAAGCGGGCCAACCGCCGCCGCAACTCGGTTCCGTCCGTTGCCATCGCCGGCTACACGAACGCCGGCAAGTCCAGCATCCTCAACCGCATCACCCACGCCGGTGTGCTGGTCGAGAACTCGCTCTTCGCCACCCTCGACGCCACCGTGCGCAAGAACACCACAGCGGACGGCCGCATCTACACGCTGGCCGACACCGTCGGGTTCGTGCGCAACCTGCCCCACCAGCTCGTCGAGGCGTTCCGCTCCACCCTCGAGGAGATCGCGGACTCCGACGTGATCGTGCACGTGGTCGACGGTTCCCACCCCGACCCGGCCAGCCAGATCGCCACCGTGCGCGACGTCGTCGGCGAGGTCGGTGCCCGCGGCATCACCGAGCTGGTCGTGTTCAACAAGGCCGATCTGATCGACGACGACACCCGTCTCGTGCTGCGCGGACTCGAACCCCGCGCGATCTTCGCCTCCGCCCGCACGGGTGAGGGCATCGACGAGATCCTCGCGGCGATCAGCGAAATGTTGCCGGACCCGAGCCTGGAGATCGAGCTCATCGTGCCATACGACCGCGGTGATCTGATCTCGCTTCTGCACGAGAAGGGGCGCGTGATCTCGACGGAATACGTCGAAGACGGCACACTCGTGCACGCGCGGATCTCGCAGGACCTCGAGGCCCAGTTCGCCGAGTTCCGCGTGCCGGCGGGAGCCATCGGCGCCTAGCCCGTCACATTCAGACATAGATCCCACACGCCACGCACCCGGATGTAATCTCGAGGAAATCGTTGTTGCCGGTAGTTCAGGCAACGGGAGCGAAAGCCGAGCCCGGCACCCGCCCGCATCCACACCCGTCCAGTACGGGGTGCGCGGCCTGCCGGTGCGTCACCCCCTCTACTGACGGCATCCGTCAGAGCAAGGGGATCGCACCATGAGCGCCGCCTACCACCACGCAACGCCGGTCATCGGCGGGCACCGTGGCGCCCTGACGCCGGTGTCGTTCGAGCTCTTCCCGCCGCGCACGGATGCCGCAGCACTCGCCCTCGGCCGCACCATCGATCGCCTGGCCGAGGCTGATCCCGCCTTCCTCTCCGTCACCTACGGAGCGGGCGGCTCATCGCGCGAACGCTCGCTCACCGTTCTGCGCTACATCCTCGAGCACACGACCGTCGATGCGATGGCCCACCTCACCTGTGTCGGCTCCTCGTACCAAGAGGCCAACAGCCTCGTTCGACAGTTCCTGGATGCCGGAATCACCAGTTTCCTCGCTCTGCGCGGGGACCCACCGACCGGCGTCACCGGCCCGGCCGAGCTCGGCGACCTCGGCAGCGCATCCGAACTCGTGCAGCTGATCCACCGCGTGCAGGAGGAACGGGAGCCCTTCTCCCAGGAGCGCGTTCCCGGCGCCCCGCTGGGCACCCGCATCGCACGCCGCCGCCGCCCCGAACGGGTCGCGGTCGCGGCCTTCCCGAACGGCCACCCGCGCGCCCGGGGAACGAGCGCCGACATCGACAGCCTGCTCGCGAAGCAGGTGGCCGGGGCCACGCTCGCCATCACCCAGCTCTTCTTCCACGCCGATGACTACCTCGGATTCGTCGACAAGGCGCGCGCGGCCGGCGTCACGATCGACATCGTTCCCGGGCTGATGCCGGCGACATCGCCCGCACGCCTCGCTCGCATCGCCGAACTCACCGGTGAGGAGGTGCCGGCCGAACTCGCCATCGCCCTCGAGGTGGAACCCGACGAACAGGGCCAGCACGAAATCGGGGTCGGGTACATCGCCCGCGTCGCCGCCGAGGTGCTCGCCGGGGGAGCACCAGGGCTGCATCTCTACACCTTCAACCAGCACCGGGCCGTGCTCGGCGTGCTGGAACAGCTCGGCCGAATGCCCGTCGGGGCCGGCACCGGCCGCTAGCCGGCGACCGCCGAGCCCCGCCACTCAGCGCCGGCCGCTGAACACCGACCATTCTCACCGGGTGATGCACCCTTCCGCGCTACCTCCATGCCATTTTCGACCCAGCAGTGACCCTCTCAACACGAAGCAACACCCAACAGAAGGACGACGAATGACCACCGCACCGTTCACCACCGCACCGTTCCCGGCCGGCACCATCCTGGGCTACCCCCGCATCGGGCGCCGCCGCGAACTGAAGAAGGCCGTCGAGGCATTCTGGGCCGGCACGACGACCGCAGAGGAGCTCGAGCAGACGACGGCCGGGCTGCGCGCCGCCACCCGGGCCCGCTTGCTCGAGCTGGGCCTCGGCCGTGACGACTCGTCGATCCCGGAGAGCTTCTCCTACTACGACCAGGTGCTGGATGCCGCGGTGGCCGTCGGCGCCGTGCCGAGCCGCTTCGCGAAGCTGGTGCAGGACGACGGCAGCATTGACCTCGCCGGCTACTTCACGCTGGCCCGTGGCGTCGGCGACAACCTGCCGCTCGAGATGACGAAGTGGTTCGACTCCAACTACCACTACCTCGTGCCCGAGATCGGGCCGGAGACGAACTTCCACCTGGCCAGCGACCGTATCGTGCGCGAGTTCGAGGAGGCGAAGGCCGCCGGATTCCTGACCCGCCCGGTGCTCGTCGGCCCGGTCACGTTCCTGCTCCTCGCCAAGCCGAGCGACGAGGCGCCGACCGACTTCACGCCGCTCAGCCGGCTCGGAGACCTCCTCCCCGTCTACGCGGAGCTCCTCACCCGTCTGCGAGCGGCGGGAGCCGAATGGGTGCAGCTGGATGAGCCCGGCCTCGTCAACGAGTCCATCACCGTCCCCCGCACGGACCAGCTGGCCGCACTCGCCGAGGCCTACCGCGTGCTCGGCGTTCTCGGCGAGCGACCGGCGCTCTTCGTCGCCGCGCCGTACGGCGCACTCGGTGACGCGCTGCCCGTGCTGGCGGCATCCGCCGTCGAGGCGATCGGGCTGGACCTGGTGCGCGGCGCCCTGCCCTCCGGGCTCGACGCCGACACCACGGCAGCACTCGCGACGAAGACGCTCGTCGCCGGCGTCGTCGACGGCCACAACATCTGGCGGGGCGACCTCGCCGCCGCCCTGACCACCGCGGAATCCGCCTCGGCGCTCTCACCGAACGTCGCCATCTCCAGCTCCACCTCGCTGCTGCACGTCCCGCACGATGTGACGGAGGAGACCGCGCTCGGTCAGCTCGCCGACTGGCTCGCCTTCGCCGACCAGAAGGTCGGCCAGATCGCCGTCCTCGCCGCCGGCCTCCGCGAGGGGCGCGCCACGATCCAGCCTGAACTGGATGCCGCCGCCGCCGCGCTGGCCGCGCGACTGGCCGCCCCCGGCGTGCGGGAGCCCGCCGTGCGCAGCCGCACCGCCGCGCTCAGCGAGAGCGACTTCAGCCGCGGTGACTACGCCGAGCGCGTCGCCGCCCAGGACGCCGCCCTGCAGCTGCCGCTGCTGCCGACGACGACGATCGGCTCTTTCCCGCAGACCGGCGAGATCCGCCGCGCCCGCGCCCGGCTGAACTCGGGCGCTCTCAGCGCAGCCGAGTACGAGCAGCTGATGAAGGAGGAGATCGGGCGCGTGGTCGATCTGCAGGAGGAGATCGGCCTCGACGTGCTCGTGCACGGCGAGCCGGAGCGCAACGACATGGTGCAGTACTTCGCCGAGAACCTCGACGGCTTCGCGGTGACCGAGCACGGCTGGGTGCAGTCATACGGCAGCCGGTGCACGCGCCCCTCGCTGCTCTGGGGCGACGTCTCGCGTCCCGCACCGATCACGGTGGACTGGTCGGTGTACACGCAGAGCCTCACCGCCAGGCCGGTCAAGGGCATGCTCACCGGCCCCGTGACGATCCTGGCGTGGTCCTTCGTGCGTGACGACCAGCCGCTCGCCGAGACCGCCCGTCAGGTGGCCCTCGCCCTCCGCGATGAGATCGCCGATCTGGAGTCGGCCGGGATCGGCATCGTGCAGGTCGACGAGCCCGCGCTGCGTGAACTGCTGCCGCTCAAGCGCGCCGATCACGCCGACTACCTGGACTGGTCGGTCGGATCCTTCCGTCTCGCGACGGCCGGTGTGCGCGCAGAGACGCAGATCCACACGCACCTCTGCTACTCCGAATTCGGCGTCGTGATCGATGCGATCAGCCGCCTCGACGCCGACGTCACGAGCATCGAGGCAGCGCGAAGCCGCATGGAGATCGTCGACGACATTGAGCGCAGCGGTTTCGACCACGGCATCGGGCCGGGCGTCTACGACATCCACTCGCCCCGGGTGCCGGCCGTCGCCGAGCTCACGGAGCTGCTCGAGCGCGCCCTCGCGGCCGTTCCGGGCCGCCAGCTGTGGGTGAACCCCGATTGCGGGCTCAAGACCCGAGGCTACGCGGAGACGGTCGAGTCGCTGCAGAACATGCTCGAGGCGACCCGGGCCGTACGGGCGAACGCCGAGGTCTCGGTCTAGCGGAACCTCTCCGCCCTCGGTCCACGCCGGCTGAGGAGTGAGGAACAACGACGAAGCCCTGAGCCTTCCGCGGTCACGCGGGGGCTCAGGGCTTCGTCGTTCCCCACTCAGCCGTCGTGAGGAGGCGTTGTTTCGCTTGGCTAGACGCTGCGCAGCACAGCGACGACCTTGCCGAGGATCTCGGCGTAGTCACCGAGGATCGGCTCGAAGTTGCTGTTGCGGGGGAGCAGCCAGGTGTGGCCGTCGCGCTGGCGGAACACCTTGACCGTTGCCTCGTTGTCGAGCATTGCCGCGACGATCTCGCCGTTCTCCGCCGTCTTCTGCGCGCGCACGACGACCCAGTCGCCGTCGCAGATCGCCGCGTCGATCATCGACTCGCCGACGACCTTGAGGATGAAGAGCTCGCCCTTACCGACGATCTGGCGCGGCAGCGGGAAGATCTCATCGATCTGCTGCTCGGCGGTGATCGGGATTCCGGCGGCGATCCGGCCGACGAGTGGCACCATCGCCGCATCGCCGACGCTTGCCGAGCCGGAGTAGTCGTCGCCGTCGGTGTACGAGGCGCCGTCGTTCTGCTGCGGCACCTCGATCAGCACCTCGAGCGCACGAGGCCGGTTCGGGTCGCGCCGCAGGTACCCGCTGAGCTCGAGCTGCTTGAGCTGGTAGGTGACGCTGGAGAGTGAGGCCAGGCCGACCGCGTCGCCGATCTCGCGCATGCTCGGCGGGTAGCCCCGCTGGCTGACCGAGCGCTGGATCACGTCGAGGATCGCCATCTGCTTGGCGCTCAGGCTCTTGCGTCGGCGGGTTCCCGTCTTTGTGGCGCCCTTCGCTTCAGGGGGTGTGTCGCGCTCTCTCGTCACCGTGCTGCCCTTCATTCCTTGGATGTCACTGACTGGGCGTCGCCGCCGGATGCTGCTGTCTGATGGTCGCCGTTGAGCCGTCATCTGTCTGTCGGATCCTGCTCCACAAACCGTGTCGGTGGTGCCTGATTGTCTGTCTCCAGACACTCACGACTTTATCGCTCGGAGAGTGCCACAACAAACGAATGTTCGAGTGTGTCGCGCATTTCTTCCGATTTTCTCGAAGAAATACTTGCATATTCGAATCCATCGAATGTATGTTCGGAACACAGCTTCGCATCCGGCCCTCCCGGCCGAGGGTCGGATGCGAATCCCACAGGAGGTCGACATGAGTGCAGTACAGGCAATTCAGCTGAACACGCGGGCAATAGGCACCGTCTCCACGCCGCTCGTCGTTCGCAGCCACCTTCGACTGACGCGCCGTGGACGGGTCGTTTTCACGACGCTCGCCGCCCTGCCGATCATCATCGGAGCGCTGGTGTTCGCGGTCAACGGCGGCGGTGCCGTCGCCGGCGGCGCCGGCCAGACGGGCAGCACCTTCGACTACATCGCCGTTCCCGCTGGAGCCTCGCTCTGGACCCTCGCCGAGGACATCGCCCCGGCGGAAGACCCGCGCGATGTCATCGACGCGATCATCGATCTCAACCAGCTGAGCTCCGCCGAGGTGCAGGCCGGCCAGCGCCTCGCGATTCCCGCGGGCTACTGAGCTCAACCCCGGCGGGGATCGGCGCCCCGCTTGCCGCTCCACCCAGCCGAATCGGCGCCGCTCCGGCGCTGCCCATAGACTCGTACGGTGACGAATCTCAGTGATCTTCCCCTGCGTGACGACCTCGTCGGCCAGCTCCCGTACGGCGCCCCTCAGGCCGTCGTCCCCGTGGCCCTGAACGTCAACGAGAACACCCACGGCATCCCGGAAGACGTCGCCCACGACATCGTCGCCCGCGTCGCGGCCGCCGTGCTCTCGGTGAACCGCTATCCCGACCGCGAGTTCACCGAACTGCGGGAGAGCTTCGCGCGCTACCTCGGCCACGGCCTTGACGCCTCGAACATCTGGGCGGCGAACGGCTCCAACGAGGTGCTGCAGCACATTCTCCAGGCCTTCGGCGGCCCGGGCCGCTCGCTGCTCGGCTTCACGCCGACCTACTCGATGTACCCGCTGCTCGCCGCCGGAACCGGCACCGAGTGGATCGGCGTTCCTCGAGCTGCTGATTACACGATCAGCCCGGATGACGCCGCCGCCGCCATGCGCGAGCACCAGCCAGACATCGTGTTCCTCTGCTCGCCCAACAACCCGACCGGCACACCGCTCTCGCTCGACGTGATCGAGGCCGTCTACGCCGCGAGCCAGTACGAGAACGGCGCGGCCATCATCGTCGTCGACGAGGCCTACGCCGAATTCTCGCCAGAGGGCACACCGAGCGCGCTCACCCTGCTGCCCGGTCGCCCGCGCCTGCTCGTCTCGCGCACGATGAGCAAGGCCTTCGCCTTCGCCGGCGCGCGGGTCGGCTACCTGGCAGCGGACGCCGCCGTCACCGACGCGCTCCGGCTGGTGCGCCTGCCGTACCACCTCTCCGCGTTCACCCAGGCTGCCGCCAATGCCGCCCTCGCCCACTCCGAGGAGATGCTCGGCATGGTCGGCGAGATCCGCGAGCAGCGGGACCGCCTGGTGCGCGAGCTCCGCGCCCTGGGCTACGCGCCGTACGAGAGCGCGAGCAACTTCGTGCTCTTCGGGGGAGTCGAGGACCCGCACGCCGTCTTCGAGGCCCTGCTGGCCCGTGGCATCCTGATCCGCGAGGTGAGCCTGCCGGGGCAGCTGCGCGTCACCGCTGGAACCGAGACCGAGACGACCGCCTTCCTGGAGGCGCTGGCGGCGGTCGGACCAAATGGCCTGGGCCCCCGCGCCTAAGAGGGGCCTCGAACGGGGTGCAGCGCAATAGTCCTCCGTGGGCGAATAGACTCGCAGCATGAGCCTTTCTGCGCCCCGTACTGCGTCGATTCAGCGCGAGACCAGCGAGTCGAGCATCGAACTGTCGATCAACCTCGACGGAACCGGTGTCTCCGACATCCAGACTTCTGTGCCGTTCTATGACCACCTGCTCACGGCCTTCGCCAAGCACTCGCTGACCGACATCACGGTGCGCGCGAAGGGTGACACCGAGATCGACGTGCACCACACCGTCGAGGACATCGGTATTGCGCTCGGCGTCGCCATTCGGCAGGCGCTCGGCGACAAGAGCGGCATCTCCCGCTACGGTGACGCCCTCGTCCCGCTGGACGAGGCGCTCGTGCAGGCCGTCGTCGACATCTCCGGTCGTCCCTACCTCGTGCACTCCGGCGAGCCGGCCGGTTTCGAGTACCACCTGATCGGCGGGCACTTCACGGGCTCGATGGTGCGTCACGTCTTCGAGGCCATCACCTTCAACGCGGCACTGACCGTGCACATCACGGTGCTCGGAGGGCGTGACGCCCACCACATCGCCGAGGCCGAGTTCAAGGCATTCGCCCGGGCGTTCCGCCAGGCCAAGGCCTTCGACCCGCTCGTTGTCGGCATCCCCTCGACCAAGGGCGCACTGTGAGCGCACCCAGCGTCGTCGTTCTGGACTACGGCACCGGCAACGTGCACTCGGCCGTCAAGGCCCTGGAACTGGCCGGAGCCGAGGTCACGCTGACCGCGGACAAGAAGCTCGCGCAGGAGGCCGACGGCCTGCTCGTGCCGGGTGTCGGTGCGTTCAGCGCCGTCATGAGCGCGCTGCGCGCCGTGCGCGGTGACGAGATCATCGACCGTCGCCTCGGCGGCGGCCGCCCGGTGATGGGCATCTGCGTGGGCATGCAGGTTCTGTTCGAGCACGGTGTCGAGCGCGGTGTCGACACCGAGGGTCTCGGCGAATGGCCGGGCTCCGTCACCGAGCTGCCATCCCAGGTGCTGCCGCACATGGGCTGGAACACCATCGAGACGGGCGAGAAGTCCGTATTGTTCGATGGCATCGAAGACGAGCGCTTCTACTTCGTGCACTCCTACGCCGCCCAGCAGTGGACGCTCGATGTGATTCCGCCGTTCCCGCAGCCGAGCCTCAGCTGGGCGGAGCACGGCGGGCGCTTCCTGGCCGCCGTCGAGAACGGGCCGCTCTCCGCCACCCAGTTCCACCCGGAGAAGTCGGGGGATGCCGGCATCCGCCTGCTGCGGAACTGGCTCACGTCGCTGCGCAGCGCTTAGCAGCACCGGCGCGGTCGACGCCGCCGGCCAGCCGGCAGATCGGCCAGTGTTCACCCTCGGCGCACCGACACGGCGCAGAGAGCGTAATATCTACTGTTTGTGTCGGTTGCCCAGAGGTGGCGACCACGAGTCGAGGACAATCATGAGTGAGTTCAACAAGACCCCGCGTCTTGTGCTTCTGCCCGCAGTTGACATCGCCGCCGGCAAGGCCGTGCGCCTGACCCAGGGCGAGGCCGGCACGGAGACCAACTACGGGGACCCCGTGGACGCCGCCGCCGACTGGGCGGCCCAGGGCGCCGAGTGGATCCACCTCGTCGACCTCGACGCCGCCTTCGGCCGTGGGCACAACCACGGCATCATCAAGAAGGTGCTGCGCCAGGTCAAGGGCGTCAACATCGAGCTCTCCGGCGGCATCCGCGACGACGAGTCGCTGGAATCCGCGCTGGACATGGGCGCCAAGCGCATCAACCTCGGCACGGCCGCACTGGAGAACCCCGAGTGGGCCGCCAGCGTGATCGCGCAGTACGGTGAGGCCATCGCCGTCGGCCTCGACGTGCGCGGCACGACCCTGGCCGCCCGCGGCTGGACCAAGGACGGCGGCGACCTCTGGGCAGTGCTCGAGCGCCTCGAGAACGCCGGCTGCGCCCGCTACGTGCTCACCGACGTGACCAAGGACGGCACCCTGCAGGGCCCGAACATCGAACTGCTCAAGCAGGTCATGGCCCGCACCCACCGCCCCGTCGTCGCGTCCGGCGGCATCTCCAGCCTCGACGACATCGCGGCGCTGCGGGAGCTCGTGCCCGGCGGCCTCGAAGGCGCCATCGTCGGCAAGGCCCTCTATGCCGGTGCATTCACGCTGGCCGAGGCGCTGGATGTCGCACGCAACTGAGCCAGAGTCTGCGCAGCCCGCTTCGAGCAGAGGCCCGAGTCTGCCCGCACACCTGGCAGACTCGGCCGGCCAGCCCTGGGCCGGCCGCAGCTTCGATGAGAACAACCACGCGAGCGACGACGGCTCTGCGCCGCCCGCGCTGAGCGAGGCCCTCGCGCGCTTCCGCGCCGGCGAGCTCGGCCAGGCCGGCGTCGTCGACGCCCTGCGTGACGCCAGACTGCTCATCCCGCTCGTCGCCCACCTCGGCGAGGCGGGGGAGAACGAGCACGGCCACACGATCGACAAGAGCCAGGAGCTCTCGATCGTGACGGTGGCCGGGCCGGACGGCCGCAATGTGCTGCCCGTCTTCAGCTCCGTCGCCGCGATGTCCACCTGGAACCCACAGGCGCGGCCGGTTCCGGCAGACGGTGTGCGCGTCGCATTGGCCGCCGCCAGTGAAGAGACCGACCTCGTCGTCCTGGACCCGCTCTCCGAGACCGAGTTCGCCGTGCGCAGACCGGCGCTCTGGGCGATCGCGCAGGCGCAGGAGTGGCAGCCGAGCTTCGAATCCGCCGCCGTCCGCGAGGCCTTCGAGGCCTCCGTCCGCACCGAACTCTCGGTGCTCTCTGTCGCCCTCGAGGCCGGAGACCCCGCTGCGCGGCTCGCCGGACCCGAGCTGATCGTGCGCCTCGAGCTCATCGACGGCCTCACCCGCGAACTGCTGAACGCCACGCTCGCCCGGCTCGCACAGCGCTGGGCGGCCAGCGAGGTCATCGCCACCCAGGTCGACTCACTCACGGTGAAGCTCGTCCGCTCGGCCTGATCCGGTTGTCGGCCCTGGCGTCGGCTCGGGGCGTTGACGGCGCGCGGCCGCAGGGGGAGAATCGGGGCGTGTGCGCCGGACGCCGACGTCTGGCGCGGAATCCAGGTGTTCAGATGGACCTCCACGAGTCGGCCGCGGCATCCGGTGGCCGAGACAGTTCCCGAGACAACGTCTCCCGCGAGTACGGGGCAGCGCTCGATGCGGCCTCTGCGCGCGCCAGAGACTGGCTGGGCGGCGTATTCGAACGGCCGATCCCGGCAGCGCGCAGCATCGACGAGGTGAAGTCGGCGCTCGGCAGAGTGTTGCCGGAGCACGGCAGCGACCCGGCCGAGGTGATCGAGCGGCTGGCCGATGGCGTCGAACCCGGCTTGATGGCCAGCCAGTCGTCTCGCTTCTACGGCTGGGTCATGGGCGGCACCTTCCCCGTCGCCCTCGCCGCGGATTGGCTGGTGAGTTCCTGGGATCAGAATGCCGGCATGCGCGACGCAACGCCGGGCGTCGTCGGCGCGGAGGAGATCGCGGGCGACTGGCTGCTCGAGCTGCTCGGACTGCCGGCGACGGCCGATGTCGGTTTCGTGACCGGCGCCACGGCTGCGAACTTCGTCGGGCTCTCCGCCGCGCGCCAGCATGTGCTGGCCGCACTGGACTGGGATGTGAACCGAGCAGGACTCGTCGGCGCCCCGCCGATCACCGTCCTCGTCGGGAGTGAGCGACACGGCACGATCGACCTCGCCGCGCGCTACCTCGGCCTCGGGGAGCCCGCTTCCGTCGTCTCCGATCGCGAGGGCCGGATCATCGTCGACGCACTCGCCGAGGCGTTCGAGCAGATCACCGGCCCGACGATCGTCTGCCTGCAGGCCGGCAACATCCACTCCGGAGCCTTCGATGACTTCGACCGTGCCGTGCGCATCGCCCACGACGCGGGAGCCTGGGTGCACGTCGACGGCGCATTCGGGCTCTGGGCGGCCGCGTCGCCCCGGCTGCGCCACCTCACCGCCGGCTACGAGGGGGCAGACTCGTGGGCGAGCGACGCACACAAGACCCTCAATGTGCCCTACGACTGCGGCATCGCGATCGTCGCGAACCCGGATGCCATGCATACCGCGTTCGGCATGCGCGCCAGCTACCTGCAGAATCCCGACGAGGCCGAGCCGCACGACAAGGTGCCGGAACTCTCGCGCCGCGCCCACGGCGTTCCGCTCTGGGCGACCCTGCGCTGGCTCGGGCGCGACGGCGTCGCCGCGCTGGTCGACGGCCTGGCGTCGAGTGCAACCGCCATCGCGGCCGGGCTCGCCGAACTGCCCGGCGTCACGATTCTCAATGACGTCGTCTACACCCAGGTCAGCATGGCCATGGCCGACGACGAGCAGACGCTCGAACTCGGTCGGCGTCTGCAGCAGAGCGGCGAGGTGCTCGCCTCGCCGTCCCGCTGGCACGACAGGGCGGTGCTGCGCTTCTCGGTCAGCAACTGGGCCACGGACGCCGCGGAGGCCGCACGCACGGTCGATGCCGTGCGGCGGGCGATTCCCGGACTCTGATCCCGACTAGTTGACGGGGCCCGTGTACTTCTCGCCGGGTCCCTGCCCGATGGCATCCGGAATCACGGAGGCCTCACGGAAGGCCAGCTGCAGCGAACGCAGGCCGTCGCGCAGGCTGCGTGCGTGCATGTCGCTGATCTCCGGCGCTGCCGCCGTGATGAGGCCGGCGAGGGCGTTGATCAGCTTGCGCGCCTCGTCGAGGTCCTGCTGCGATTCGGGGTCGTCGGCCAGCCCGCACTTGACCGCAGCGGCACTCATCAGGTGCACCGCGGTGGTCGTGATGACCTCGACCGCTGGCACGTCGGCAATGTCACGAGTGGCCTCGGCGGCCTCTGCTCTGGCGGCGTTCTCGTCGAATGCCGGGTTTTCATCGAAGTTATTGCTCAAGGCATTCCTCTGCTAGGCTCTTACGGGCTACGGAGCACACGCTCCGTTGACGAAAGTGGATATTCTCCCACCCGCGCTTGACCGCTTCACTAGGTTACCGGGTTGTTAGCACTCCGTTTCTTCGCATCACGGTTTCGACCGGGGCGCGGGGGAGCAGCCAGGGTGCAGCAGGAAAACTCGCACAACGCGGGTGATCTCTGCGTGGATCTCTACTCTCGTCCGTCACATGGCACACGCCGGTGACAATGGCTGAATTTTGAGTAGATGGAGACTCGCATCACCGATCCCCGTACAAACGACCGCATCCGAGTGCCTGAGGTTCGCCTCGTCGGCCCCGGTGGCGAGCAGGTCGGCGTCGTCAAAATCGAGGTAGCACTGCGCATGGCGCAGGAGGCTGACCTCGATCTCGTTGAGGTTGCCCCGAACTCCAAGCCTCCCGTGGCCAAGATCATGGATTTCGGCAAGTTCAAGTACGAGGCTGCGCAGAAGGCGAAGGAAGCCAGGCGCAACCAGGCGAACACGATCCTCAAAGAGGTTCGGTTCCGACTCAAGATCGACAAGCACGACTACGAAACCAAGATGAAGCGCGCAATCGGCTTCCTCCAGGGCGGTGACAAGGTGAAAGCCATGATCCTGTTCCGTGGTCGTGAGCAGTCTCGCCCCGACCAGGGCGTGCGCTTGCTCCAGAAATTTGCCGAAGATGTGGCGGAATACGGTTCTGTGGAATCGACTCCGACCATCGACGGTCGAAACATGGTCATGGTCATTGGCCCTCTGAAGAACAAGTCAGAGGTCAAGGGCGAGGCCAACGCTAATCGGGCCGCGAGCAAAGCGGCGAAGCAGGAGGAAAACAATGCCTAAGCAGAAGACCCACTCCGGGTCCAAGAAGCGCTTTAAGGTCACCGGAAGCGGCAAGATCATGAAGCAGCAGGCCGGAATGCGTCACAACCTCGAGGTCAAGGCCTCGAAGCGCAAGGCTCGCCTGAACCAGGACCAGGTGCTGGCTCCGGCCGACGCCAAGGTCATCAAGAAGCTTCTCGGTCGCTGATCTTCGCGATCAACCGCCGTCACACCCGTTAGGAAGAAACAAAAATGGCAAGAGTAAAGAGGGCCGTCAACGCCCACAAGAAGCGTCGGGTCATCCTCGAGCGCGCCAAGGGCTACCGCGGCCAGCGTTCGCGCCTCTACCGCAAGGCCAAGGAGCAGGTCACGCACTCGCTGGTCTACAGCTTCCGCGACCGTCGTGCCCGCAAGGGTGACTTCCGCCGCCTGTGGATCCAGCGCATCAACGCCGCGTCGCGTGCGAACGGCATGACCTACAACCGCCTGATCCAGGGCCTCGGCCTTGCCGGCGTCCAGGTCGACCGTCGCATCCTCGCCGAGCTGGCCGTCAACGAGCCCGCCACCTTCGCTGCCCTCGTGCAGACCGCGAAGAAGGCGCTGCCCGCCGACGTCAACGCCCCCAAGGCGAAGGTCGCTGCGTAAGCACCGAGTTTTCTCGTTGAAAGGCCCGACACCCCCGTGGTGTCGGGCCTTTCGCATGCCGGGCGCACCGACCGGCGGATGCCGTGCCGATCGGTAGACTTGGCACATGCTTGAAAACCCTCGTTCCCCGCGTGTTCGCTCCGTCGCCAAGTTGGCCAAGAAGGCGGCCCGCGTCGAGAGCGGGATGTTCCTGCTCGAAGGCCCGCAGGCCGTTGCCGAGGCGCTGAACTTCCGCCCGGAACTGGTGCAGGAACTCTTCGGAACCCCGACGGCGCTCGACCGCTACCCCGAGATCGCCGAGGCGGCAGAGGAAGCGGACGTTCCGTTCGAGTTCGTCACGGAGCAGGTGCTCAACGCGATGGCCGACACCGTGACCCCGCAGGGCTTCATCGCCGTCTGCCGGGTGTTCCCGACCGCGCTCAAGGACATCTTCGCCGGCGAGCCGAAGCTCATCGCCATCCTCGAGGAGGTGCGCGACCCCGGCAACGCCGGAACGATCATCCGTGCGGCGGATGCCGCCGGCGCCGACGCCGTGATCCTGACCGGTCGCTCCGTCGATCTCTACAACCCCAAGGTCGTGCGCTCGACCACCGGCTCGCTGTTCCACCTGCCGATCGCGATCGACGTCGAGCTCGAAGACGTGCGCCTGCGCGTCCGCGAGGCCGGCATGCAGCTCATCGCCGCCGACGTCAAGGGTGAGGACATGCTCGAGGCGCGGTCGTCCGGCCTGCTGGCGGCGCCGACGGCCTGGCTGTTCGGCAATGAGGCGCGCGGCCTCAGCGAAGAGAAGCTGGCGCTGGCCGAGCGTTCCGTGATGGTGCCGCTGTACGGGCAGGCCGAGTCGATGAACCTGGCGACGGCGGCATCCGTGTGCCTGTACGAGTCTGCCTTCGCGCAGCGAAGCACCACGCTGCAGTAGCAACACGCCGCAGCGGCAGCATGCTGTGGTGGCAAGTGCAGTAACGGTTGTATAACCACGCCTGCAAAGGGAACACATTCGCCCCATTAGTCCCTATGTTTGGGGGTATGGATTCGAATCCGAAGAAAGCTCGTCTCGAGCCCGCCACGTCGAACATCGCCGTTCGCCGTGGTGAGCCGCTCGTCGTCATCGACACCGTCAACAAGCACTACGGCGAACTGCATGTTCTGAAGAACATCAACACCGTCGTGACGCGCGGCGAGGTCGTCGTTGTGATCGGTCCGAGCGGATCAGGCAAGTCCACGCTCTGCCGGGCCATCAACCGCCTCGAGACGATCGACTCCGGCACCATCTCGATCGATGGCCAACGGCTGCCGGAAGAGGGCGCCGACCTGGCCAGGCTTCGGGCCGACGTCGGCATGGTGTTCCAGTCGTTCAACCTGTTCTCGCACAAGACGGTGCTGGAGAACGTGACGATGGCACCGATCAAGGTGAAGAAGATCCCCAAGGCGCAGGCGGTGAAGACCGCCATGGAGCTCCTCGAACGCGTCGGCGTCGCCAACCAGGCGAACAAGATGCCGTCCCAGCTCTCCGGTGGCCAGCAGCAGCGCGTCGCCATCGCCCGCTCGCTCGCGATGAGCCCGAAGCTGATCCTGATGGACGAGCCGACCAGCGCACTGGACCCGGAGATGATCAACGAGGTCCTCGACGTGATGATTGGTCTGGCCAAGGACGGCATGACCATGATCGTCGTCACCCACGAGATGGGCTTCGCGCGCAAGGCCGCCGACCGGGTGCTCTTCATGGCCGACGGCGAGATCGTCGAGGAGGCCAAGCCCGAGGACTTCTTCTCCAATCCGCAATCGCACCGCGCCCAAGACTTCCTCTCCAAGATCCTCGAGCACTGAGTTCTCGCCACGAGCGACAACACCCCGTTCAGGACCATCGATCGCCCACCAAGAATGAGGTTGACCATGAAAAAGAAACTCTCCATCATCGCGCTGGCGGCAGCCAGCGTGCTCGCACTTGCGGCCTGTGCCAGCGGTGACACCGACGCGGGCGACGGCGAGAGCGTCGCACCGGCGCCCGAGTTCGCCGCCGGAAGCACGATGGCCGAGCTGGCGGAAGCCGGCACGATCACCGTCGGAACGAAGTTCGACCAGCCGCTGTTCGGCCTGGTGAACCTCGACGGCGACCCGGAAGGCTTCGACGTCGAGATCGCCAAGATCATCGCCGGCGGTCTCGGCATCGCTCCGGAGAACATCGAGTGGAAGGAAGCCGTCTCGGCCAACCGCGAACCGTTCATCCAGAACGGCGAGGTCGACATCGTCGTGGCCACATACACGATCAACGACAAGCGCAAGGAAGTCATCTCCTTCGCCGGCCCCTACTACATGGCCGGACAGTCGATCCTCGTGTTGGCAGACAACGACACGATCACGAGCGAGGAAGACCTCGTCGGTGAGAAGGTCTGCTCGGTCACCGGGTCCACGCCGGCAGCGAAGCTCGCCGAGATCGGCGCGGTTCCTGTGCTCACCGACACCTACACGAACTGCCTGGAGCCGCTGCGCTCCGGTGACGTCGTCGCCGTCAGCACCGACAACGTCATCCTCGCCGGCCTGGCCGCGCAGAATGAGGGCGAGTTCAAGGTCGTCGGCAAGCCGTTCACCGAGGAGCCGTACGGCATCGGCCTGCAGAAGGACGACACCGAATTCTGCACGTTCATCAACGACACCCTCGAGGCCGCCTACGAAGACGGCAGCTACGAGGAGGCGTGGAACTCCACAGCGGGAACAGTGCTTCCCTACGTCGATCCGCCTGCAGTCGAGCCGTGCGCCTGATCTCCGTAGCCGCCCGCTCCTAGCGTGACGCGGTGTGGGCCGGGCAACCGCCCGGCCCACACCATCACCGCACTGCCGAAAGGACCCCCGCATGGATGCGGTGATCGAGAATCTGCCCCGCTATCTCAGCGGGTTCCTACTGACACTGCAGTTGCTCGTCGTGTCGGGCGTCGCCGCGTTCATCATCGGCACGCTGGTGGCCGCGATGCGCATCTCGCCCGTCGCCTCGCTGCGGGGTTTCGCCACCGTGTACACGGAGCTCGTGCGCAACACCCCGCTGACGCTCATCCTGTTCTTCTGCGCGTTCATCCTGCCCTACTTCGGCGTCGACCTGAGCTACATCGTCTTCGCGACGATCGGGCTCAGTGTGTACACCTCGCCATTCGTGGCCGAGGCGCTCCGCTCCGGCATCAACGGTGTGCCCATCGGGCAGGCCGAGGCGGCACGCAGCCTCGGCCTCGGCTTCGGTCAGAGCGTGAGCCTCGTCATCCTGCCGCAGGCATTCCGGATGACGATTCCGCCACTGATCAACGTGCTCATCGCCCTCACCAAGAACACCTCCGTCGCCGGCGGCTTCTTTGTGGCCGAGCTGTTCACGATCGGCAAGGAGCTGGCCAATGCCAACGGGGACGCGGTCATCGCGATCCTGCTGGGCGTCGCGACCTTCTACCTGATCATCACCATCCCGCTCGGCTTGTTGGCCGGGCGCATTGAGAAGCGAGTGGCGGTGCGGCGATGAGCGGCTCGAGTGTTCTCTTTGACGCACAGGGCCCCAAGGGCCGGCGTCTCTCCCTGATCCTCTCCATTGTCGGGCTCCTCGTGCTCGCGGCCGGTGCCGCCTGGGTCTATTCCGTGCTCGCAACGCCCCGCGTGGCGACGAGCGGCGTCGAGCTGCCGAGCATGCTCGATCCGAGCCGCTGGGACATCTTTCTCGACCCGCGGGTGTGGAACCAGATCGTCTTCGTCGGTGTCGTCGGCACCCTGAAGGCGGCGGCGGTTGCCGCCGTCGGCGCCGTCCTCCTCGGTATCATCTTCTCGCTGCTGCGCAGCGCGGAGACGGCGTGGATCCGCATCCCCACCACCATCGTGCTGGAATTCCTGCGTGGAATGCCCGTGCTGCTGATGATGCTGTTCATCCTGTTGGCCGGCTCCACCGGTGCGTACTGGGCCGTTGTCATCGCGCTCATCCTCTACAACGGGGCCCTCATCGGTGAGGCGTTGCGGGCGGGCCTGACCTCGTTGCCGCGCGGTCAACGCGAGGCCGGTCTCAGCCTGGGCATGCGACCGCTGCAATCGCGACTGCTGGTGGAGTTCCCGCAGGCATTCCGACAGATGCTGCCGATCATCGTCGCGCAACTCGTCGTGCTGCTCAAGGACACCTCGCTCGGCTACATCGTCGGCTACCTCGAGCTCATCCGCGTCACGATGAACCAGATCGCCAGCGCCGTCGGCAACCGCTACCTGTTCTCGCTGTTCTTCGTCACGCTGGTGCTCTACCTGATCATGAACCTCTCGCTGTCCTGGTTTGCCCGCTGGCTCTCACGGCGCACCGCGAGCGGCGGGGGCAAGGTCGCCAAGGGCACGAAGCTGCCCAAGGTCGACCCCAACTCAGAGGTGATGAGCCTGCAGGGATCGGTCGAAGCGCACATGGACGACTCCGGCCCGGCCCGCTGAGACCCGCAGCCGCGCACCCGCGGTTGCGGGCGCGGCACGACGGCGGCGCGGGGCTGAGTAAACTTGTGCCTTGTGTCTGAGTCCACTGAGCTCCCAGAAGCCGTAATCACCGAATCCGCCGTCGCCGCGGCCGTCGACGCCGCACTCGCGGCGATCGAATCCGCCGGCGACTCCGCCGCACTGAAGACCGTGCGCACGGAACACACCGGCGAGGCATCGCCGCTGGCCCAGCTGAATGCCACGCTGCGCGATGTGCCCAAAGACCAGAAGGCTGCCCTCGGCAAGCTCGTCGGTCAGGCCCGCGCCCGTGTCGCACAGGCATTCGCCGCGCGCGAAGAGGGCATCGTCGCCGCCGAGGCTGCCGCGCAGCTCGAGGCAGAGGCCCTCGACGTCACCGCGCTGGCCAGCCGTTACCGCGCCGGCGCGCGGCATCCGCTCACCCTGCTGCAGGACCGCGTCTGCGACGTGTTCACCGGCATGGGTTGGGAGATCGCCGAGGGGCCAGAGGTCGAGAGCGAGTGGTTCAACTTCGACGCACTGAACTTCGACGCCGACCACCCCGCCCGCGCGATGCAGGACACCTTCTTCGTCGACCCGCCGGAGTCGCACCTCGTGCTGCGTACCCACACCTCGCCGGTGCAGGTGCGGTCGATGCTCGACCGCGAGCTGCCCGTCTACGTGCTGGCACCCGGCCGTGTCTACCGCACTGACGAGTTCGACGCGACGCACCTGCCCGTGTTCATGCAGTTCGAGGGCCTGGCCGTCGACAAGGGCCTGACCATGGCGCACCTGAAGGGCACGCTCGACCACTTCGTGAAGTCGATCTTCGGCGACGAGGCCAAGATCCGCCTGCGCCCCAGCTACTTCCCGTTCACGGAGCCGAGCGCCGAGCTCGACTTCTGGCACCCGACGTTCAAGCACGGCGCCCGCTGGATCGAGTGGGGCGGATGCGGCATGATCAACCCCAACGTGCTGCGCGCGGCCGGAATCGACCCCGAGGTGTACTCGGGCTTCGCCTTCGGGATGGGAATCGAGCGCGGCCTGATGCTGCGCAGCGATGTACAAGACATGCGTGAAATGGTCGAGGGCGATGTGCGCTTCTCCCAGCAGTTCGGAATGGTGGTTTAGTCATGCGGGTGCCCCTGAGTTGGCTCGCGGAATTCGTTGATCTCGCACCGGGAACGACCTCTGACGACGTGCATGCAGCACTCGTGAAGGTCGGTCTCGAAGAGGAAGAGGTGCACAGCTTCGAGCTGAGCGGCCCGATCGTCGTCGGCGAGGTGCTCGAGTTCGTCGAGGAGCCGCAGTCCAACGGCAAGACCATTCGCTGGTGCCAGGTGCGCGTCGCGCCCGACGGCCAGACGGCTGCCGACGGCGGCGACGCCGTGCACGGCATCGTCTGCGGTGCGGGCAACTTCTTCGTCGGTGACAAGGTTGTCGTGACCCTGCCCGGCGCCGTGCTGCCCGGCCCGTTCCCGATCGCGCCGCGCAAGACCTACGGCCACGTCTCCGACGGCATGATCGCCTCCGTGCGTGAACTCGGCATCGGCGACGACCACGACGGCATCCTCCGTCTGTCGACGCTCGGGCTCGACCCGGAGGTCGGCACCGACGCGATCGCGCTGCTGGGCCTGGACGACGAGGCCGTCGAGATCAACGTGACGCCGGACCGCGGCTACGCCTTCTCGATCCGCGGCGTCGCCCGCGAGTACTCGCACGCGACCGGTGCGACCTTCCGCGACCCCGCCGCCCACGGCGCCCTGACGCCGAGCGCCAACGAGGGTTTCCCCGTCGCCTTCGCCGATGATGCGCCGATCCACGGCCGCGCGGGCGTCTCGGTGTTCTCGACGCGCATCGTGCGCGGCATCGACGCCACCCGCCCGACCCCGCCGTGGATGGTTGCGCGACTGAAGCTCGCCGGCATCCGCTCGATCTCGCTGCCCGTCGACATCACCAACTACGTGATGCTCGAGCTCGGCCAGCCGACCCACGGCTACGACCTCGACAAGCTCAGCGGCGGCATCACCGTGCGCCGGGCGACCGCGGGGGAGAAGATCACCACCCTCGACGAGCAGGTGCGTGCGCTGAACGCGGAAGACCTGCTCATCACCGATGAGAGCGGCGCGATCGGCATCGCCGGCGTCATGGGTGGAGCCGACACCGAGATCAGCGACTCGACGAGCAACGTTCTGATCGAGGCCGCGAACTTCGACCCGGTGAGCATCGCCCGGTCCGCCCGCAGGCACAAGCTGCCGAGCGAGGCCGCCAAGCGCTTCGAGCGTGGCGTCGACCCCCAGATCGCCGAGGCAGCGACCGCCCGCGTTGCCCAGCTGCTCGTGGATCTGGCCGGTGGAACCGCGGATGCCGCAGGCTCGCTGACCGGTGAAGCCGCAGCGGCCGCCGCGATCCTGCTGCCGAACGGCTACGTCTCCGGGCTCATCGGCGTCGACTACAGCGCCGACGAGATCCGTGGATCACTCGCCGAGGTCGGTGGCACCATCGCCGACGCCGACGGCGGGCTGCTCGTCACCCCGCCGAGCTGGCGCCCCGACATCACCGACAAGTCGGACCTGGCCGAAGAGGTCGCCCGCATCGTCGGTTACGAGCGCATCCCCTCTGTGCTTCCCGTCGCCCCGGCCGGCCGTGGCCTCACCCGTGAGCAGCGGATCCGCCGCACCGTGGCAGACACCCTCGCCGCCGCCGGCTCCACCGAGATCATCGCCTTCCCGTTCCTGCCGAAGGCGCAGAACGACCTCTACGGTGCCGCCGATGCGCTCGAGGTTCCGCAGATCAAGGTCGCCAACGCGCTCGACGCGAGCGCGCCCTTCCTCCGCACGACGCTGCTGCCCGGGCTGATCGAGGCCGCCAAGCGCAATCTCTCCCGTGGTCTGACGGATGTCGCGCTCTACGAGCTGGGCCTCGTCTTCACCCCGGAGGCCGGAGCGCAGTACGGCCAGGCCGAGCTGCCGTCCGGCGTGCAGCGCCCGAGCGCGGAACAGCTGGCGGAGCTGAACGCCGGCATCCCGCCGCAGCCGCGCCACATCGCCGCGCTCATCGTCGGCAATGTCGTGCGCAAGCAGCCCGGTCAGAGCGCGATCCCCGCCGGTATCGCCGACGCCCTCGCCATCGTGGATCAGATCGCTCTCGCAACGGGCGCCCGGATCGAGATCGTGCAGGGCCGCCACAAGGCGATGCACCCCGGGCGCACCGCCGAGCTGCGGGTCGCGGGTCAGAGCGTCGGCTTCGCCGGCGAACTGCTCCCGCAGATCGCGCTCGACGCCGACCTTCCCCGCGTGGTTGCCGTCGTCGAACTCGACCTCGACGCCGTGATCGCCCTCGCCGAGCCGCTCGTGGAGGCCGCCGTCATCGGCACCTTCCCGGCCGCGACGCAGGACCTCACGCTGCTGGTCGGCACCGAGGTGCCGGCCGCAGCCGTGCTCGCCGCCGTGCGCGACGGTGCGGGGGAGCTGCTCGAAGAGCTGCACCTCGTCGACGACTACCGCGGAACCGGGCTCGAGCCCGGCCAGAAGAGCCTCACCTTCGCTCTGCGCTTCCGCGCCGCCGATCGCACGCTCACCGCTGCCGAGGCGAGCGAGGCCAAGCTCGCAGGCGCCGCCCGCGCCGCCGAGCTCCTGGGAGCCGCGACCCGCGAATAGCCATGGTCGGACTCGCCGAGATCCCGGATGCCGCACTGCGCGGCGTCCGGGATCTCTGCGTTTCCAGAACTCCGCTGGTTGAGTAGGCCGCCCGCGGCCGTATCGAAACCGAGGCCCATGCGAAAACTCCGGCCCGTGAGGTCTCGATACGCTCGTTCCTCGCTACTCGACCAGCACATTCTGCCGCGCGCTCGAGAAACCCCCGCTGGCTCGAGAACGCACGCTGGCTCGAGGGAGCAGCCGAGGAACGAGGCCGCCCCCGAAGCCGAGTGCCTGCGTGACTCGGGTGTCTCGATTTCGGGGCGCTCGTATTCGCGGATCCGCTCAGGGCTTCGCGATCGGGCCTCCTTCGTCGGCTCGTTCGCTCGAGCCAACGTGCGGGGAGACGCATTCGGCGAACAGTCCGCTGGTTGAGTAGGCCGCCCGCGGCCGTATCGAAACCGAGGCCCATGCGAAAACTCCGGCCCGTGAGGTCTCGATACGCTCGTTCCTCGCTACTCGACCACCGAGGCCCATGCGAAAACTCCGGCCCGTGAGGTCTCGATACGCTCGTTCCTCGCTACTCGACCAGCACATTCTGCCGCGCGCTCGAGAAACCCCCGCTGGCTCGCGAAAACTCACGCAGGCTCGAGAACTCACGCTGGCTCGAGGAAAATGCGCCGGCTCGAGAAACCCTCGCTGGCTGGAGGGAGCAGCCGAGGAACGAGGCCGCCCCCGAAGCCAAGTGCCCGCGTGACTCGGGTGTCTCGATTTCGGGGCGCTCGTATCCGCAGATCCGCTCAGGGCTTCGCGATCGGGCCTCCTTCGTCGGCTCGTTCGCTCAAGCCAGCGTGCGGGGAGACGCATCCAGCGAACACTCCGCTGGTTAAGCAGTCCGCCCCGCGTCCGCCCCTGCGTTGTTACGCGGGCCGACCCGCCGTCACAGAGACCGCCCCGGTTTGCCGCCCGCCCGCCGCGCGCGCTAAGCTCGCGACATGCTTTCCGTTCGGCGCACCCCCCTCGCACTGGCCTTCGTTGCCGTGCCTGCGCTGCGTCGACGTCGGGGCGACCGCCGAATCTAGGCGGCGCTTGCGCGACCCTGTGTGGGGTCTGACGTGGCGTCGCCGTCGCAACCTCGTCGTCCACTCACGTAAGGCACAGCATGACATTCGCGGTCGCGGTAGCCGGGGCATCCGGTTACGCAGGCGGAGAACTTCTCCGCATCCTCTCCCAACACCCCGACTTCGAGGTGCGCACGGTCACCGCGCACTCGAACGCCGGCCAGAAACTCGTCGACGTGCAGCCGCATCTGCGCTCGCTCGCCGACCTCACGCTCGTTGACACGACACCGGAGAACCTCGCCGGCCACGACGTCGTCTTCCTCGCCCTGCCGCACGGCAAGTCCGGCGAGATCACCGCGGCACTGGACGAGAACACCCTCGTCGTTGACTGCGGTGCGGATCACCGGCTCGATAGCGAGTCCGACTGGGCCGCGTTTTACGGCGGAGACTTCTACGGCGCCTGGAGCTACGGCGTGCCGGAGCTCTTCGTCGGCGGACCGGACTCGCTCGTCAAACAGCGCGAGCACCTCGCGGGCACCCGTCGCATCGCCGCCCCCGGCTGCAATGCCAGCACCGTCGCCCTCTCGCTCGCCCCCGGCATCCACGCCGGTGTGATCGAGGCCGCCGACATCGTCTCTGTGCTCGCCGTCGGCCCGTCCGGTGCAGGCAAGGCGCTGAAGACCAACCTGCTCGCCGCCGAGATCCTCGGCTCGGCCAGCCCGTACGCCGTCGGTGGAACGCACCGGCATATCCCGGAGATCCAGCAGGCCCTGCGTGGTGCAGGGGCGATCGACCCGACGATCTCGTTCACGCCGGTGCTGGTACCGATGTCCCGCGGCATCCTCGCCACCTCGACGGCCCGCATCGTGCCGGGCACGGATGCCGCCAGCGTCCGCGCCGCGTGGGAAGCCGCCTACGCCGATGAGCCATTCGTGCACCTGCTGCCCGCCGGCCAGATGCCGCGCACCGCGGACACGGTCGGGGCAAACACGATCCTGCTTGGCCTCGCCGTCGACGAGGCCGCCGGCCGCGTCGTGATCGTCGCCGCCATCGACAACCTCGTCAAGGGCACGGCCGGAGCCGCCGTCCAATCCGCCAACATCGCGCTCGGCCTGGCCGAGACCACCGGTCTTTCAGTGAATGGAGTCGCCCCGTGAGCGTCACAGCCCCCCTCGGATTCGAGGCAGCCGGCGTCGCCGCCGGCATCAAGAGCTCGGGCGCACCCGACCTCGCGCTCATCGTCAACCGCGGCCCCTCGCAGGCCGCTGCGGCCGTCTTCACGAGCAACCGCGCCCAGGCGAACCCCATCATCTGGTCCAAGCAGGTCATCGGAGACGGCACCGTCGCCGCAATCGTGCTGAACTCCGGCGGCGCCAACTGCTTCACCGGCAGCCAGGGCTTCCAGGTCACGCACCGCACGGCCGAGGCAGTCGCATCCGCCCTCGATATCTCGGCGGGCGATGTGCTGGTGTGCTCGACCGGCCTCATCGGCGACCAGCTCGACGGCGACGTGCTCGCCGCCGGAGTGCTCACGGCGACGGCCGCGCTCAGCGCTGAGGGCGGCGATGACGCGGCGCGCGCCATCATGACCACCGATTCGGTGCCGAAGACGGCCGTCGTCCGTGGCGGAACGAGCGGCAGTGGCTGGAGCATCGGCGGCATCGCCAAGGGCGCCGGCATGCTTGCACCCGGCCTCGCCACGATGCTCGTCGTCATCACGACCGACGCCCTGCTGGAGTCTGCTGAGCTCGACACGGCACTCCGTGCGGCCACGCGGGTCACCTTCGACCGGCTCGATTCCGACGGCTGCATGTCGACGAACGACCAGGTCACCCTGTTGTCCTCCGGTGCCTCCGGCAGCGTTCCGGAGCTCGCCGAGTTCACCGCCGCGCTCACCGCGGTCTGCTCCGAGCTCGCCCTCAAGCTGCAGGCCGATGCCGAGGGAGCCAGCCACAACATCGCCATCGAGGTCGTCGGTGCCGCCAGCGAGGAGGACGCCGTGGAGGTGGGCCGCTCCGTGGCCCGCAACAACCTCTTCAAGGCCGCCATCTTCGGCAACGATCCCAACTGGGGCCGGGTGCTGGCCGCGATCGGAACGACGCAGGCGGCCTTCGATCCCTACAACGTCGACGTCTCGATGAACGGCGTGCGCGTCTGCCACGCCGGCGAGCCCGACCAGCCGCGCGAGCTCGTCGACCTGAGCCCCCGCGACACCCACGTGCTGATCGATCTGCAGTCCGGACCGGCATCCGCGACGATCTTCACCAACGACCTCACGCACGATTACGTGCACGAGAACAGCGCGTACGCGAGCTGATGGCGATGAGTGGGAACAATGAGAAGACGCCGGAGCAGCTTGAGCTGATCCAGGCGGATGCCGCCGTCAAGGCCGCGACGTTGATCGAGGCGCTGCCGTGGCTGAAGCGCTTCCACGAGCAGATCATCGTGGTGAAATTCGGCGGCAACGCCATGGTCAGCGAAGACCTGCAGCGCGCCTTCGCCGAAGACATGGTGTACCTGCGCTACGCGGGAATCCGCCCCGTCGTCGTGCACGGAGGCGGCCCGCAGATCTCGGCGATGCTCGAGAAGCTCGGCATCCCGAGCGAGTTCCGCGGCGGCTACCGCGTGACCACCCCCGAGACGATGGAGGTCGTGCGGATGGTGCTCACCGGTCAGGTGAACCGGGAGCTCGTCAGCCACATCAACGAGCATGGCCCGCTCGCCGCCGGGCTCTCCGGTGAGGACGCCGGGCTGTTCACCGGTCGTCGCCGTGGCGCGATCGTCGACGGCGAGGAGATCGACCTCGGCCTCGTCGGCGACGTGATCGCCGTCGATCCGGCCGCCGTGCTGGCCCAGCTCGACGCCGGGCGCATCCCCGTGATCTCGTCGATCGCGCCGGACAGCGAGGTGCCGGGCCAGTCGCTCAACGTCAACGCCGATTCGGCCGCCGCGGCCCTCGCCGTCGCGCTCGGCGCCGCCAAGCTCGTCATCCTCACCGATGTAGCCGGCCTCTACCGAGACTGGCCCGACCGCGACTCGCTCGTCTCGGTCATCGAGGTGCCGGAGCTGCGCGCGCTGCTGCCCTCCCTCGAGTCCGGCATGATCCCCAAGATGGCCGCCTGCCTCGAGGCCGTCGACGGCGGCGTGCCCAAGGCCGCCATCATCGACGGCCGCGTCCCGCACTCGATCCTGCTCGAGATCTTCACCCAGAGCGGCATCGGCACCGAGGTCGTGGCCGCCGGCGTCCAGCAGGCGGATGCCGCATCGAACACCGCACCGAACACAGGAGAATCCGCATGAGCCCCTGGCAGAACCGCTCGGCCACGAGGATGATGCGCACCTTCGGCCCACCGCTGGCACTGTTGGTGCGCGGCGACGGCTGCCGGGTGTGGGACGCGGAGGGCAACGAATACCTCGACTTCCTCGCCGGCATCGCCGTGAACGCGCTCGGTCACGCCCACCCGGTGTTCGTCGAGGCCATCTCCCGCCAGGCCGCCACGATCGCGCACGTGTCGAACTACTTCGCCACGCCCGCCCAGCTCGAACTGGCCGAACGGCTCATCCGGCTGAGCGGGGCAGGAGATGACGGCCGCGTGTTCTTCGGCAACTCCGGCGCGGAGGCCAACGAGGCCGCATTCAAGCTCGCCCGCCTGAACGGCGGCGCCACGCGCCCCCGCATCCTCGCGCTCACCGACGCCTTCCACGGCCGCACCCTCGGCAGCCTCGCCCTCACCGGCAAGGCCGCCATGCGTGCGCCGTTCGAGCCGATGCCCGGCGGCGTCGAGCACATCGACAGCACAATCGAGGCGCTGGAGGCGGCGATCGACGACACCGTCGCCGCGCTCGTCATCGAACCGATCAAGGGCGAGGCCGGTGTGCTGCCGCTGCCGGACGGCTACCTGCAGGCCGCCCGCGAGATCACCGCCCGTCACGGGGTGCTGCTGATCATCGACGAGATCCAGACCGGTGCCGGGCGCACGGGGGAGTGGTTCGCGTTCCAGCACGCCGACATCACCCCCGATGCCATCACCGTGGCCAAGGGCATCGGCGGCGGCGTGCCGATCGGCGCCCTGATCACCTTCGGCGCGGCATCCGCCCTGTTCGAGCCCGGCCACCACGGCAGCACCTTCGGCGGCAACCCGCTCATGACAGCCACCGCGAACGCCGTGCTCGGCGAGATCGAGCGCGCCGGCCTGGTGCAGAACGCCGCAGCGCGTGGCCGTGAGCTGAGCGACGCTATCGCGGCGCTCGATTCCCCCTCCATCGAGGCGGTGCGCGGTCAGGGCCTGCTGCTCGGCATAGCGCTCACCGAGCGGCGTGCCGGCGAGCTCAGCGCCGCCGCGTTCGACGCCGGGCTGATCGTGAACGCCGCCAATCCGAGCACGATCCGCCTCGCGCCCCCGCTCACCATCGGCAGCGCCGAGATCGCCGAGTTCATCGTGCGATTCGGCCGCGCCCTCGACTCTCTCGCCACACCGACCCTTGAAAGCGACGAATCATGACCCGCCACTTCCTCCGCGACGACGATGTGACACCGGCCGAGCAGGCCGAGATCCTGAACCTCGCCATCGAGCTCAAGCGCGATCGCTTCGCCCAGAAGCCGCTCGCCGGCCCGCAGACGGTCGCGGTCATCTTCGACAAGTCCTCGACCCGCACCCGCGTCTCCTTCGCCGTCGGCATCGCCGACCTCGGCGGCAGCCCGCTGATCATCTCCACCGCCAACAGCCAGCTCGGCGGCAAGGAGACTCCGTCGGACACCGCACGGGTGCTCGAGCGCATGGTCTCCGCCATCGTGTGGCGCACCTACGGCCAGGCCGGCCTCGTCGAGATGGCCGCGGGCACCACGGTGCCCGTGATCAACGCCCTCTCCGATGACTTCCACCCTTGCCAGCTCCTGGCCGATCTGCTCACGATCAAGGAGAAGCGCGGCGAGCTCGCCGGCCTCACGCTCACCTTCCTCGGTGACGGTGCGTGCAACATGGCCCAGTCCTACCTGCTGGCCGGTGCCACAGCCGGCATGCACGTGCGGATCGCCTCGCCGGAGGGCTACACGCCGAGCGAGCAGGTGGTGGCGGATGCCGCGGCGATCGCCGCACAGACCGGCGGCTCCGTCGCGCTCTTCACCGACCCCGTCGCCGCCGTCACCGGTTCCGACGTCGTCGTCACCGACACCTGGGTGTCGATGGGCAAGGAGGAGGAGAAGGCCGCACGCGTTGCAGAGCTCGGCGCGTATCGGGTCGACGCCGAACTGATGGCTCACGCGGCATCCGAGGCACTGTTCATGCACTGCCTGCCGGCCGACCGCGGCTACGAGGTCACCGCCGACGTCATCGACGGGCCGCAGAGCATCATCTGGGACGAGGCGGAGAACCGTCTGCACGCCCAGAAAGCCCTGATGGTCTGGCTCCTGGCGAAGAACGCCGCCTGAGCACCAGCGCACTGCCACCGACCACTCTCGAGTAGGAACACGAATCCCATGAGCAACGAGACCAGCAAGCACGACAGCAGCCGATCCGGCAGCGACCTCGCCGGCGTCGGCGCGACGACGGAGGGCGCGCTCTGGGGCGCGCGCTTCGCCGGTGGCCCGTCGCCGGAGCTCGCCCGCCTGAGCAAGTCGACGCACTTCGACTGGCAGCTGGCCGAGTACGACATCGCCGGGTCGAAGGCGCACGCCCAGGCCCTCGCCGCGGCCGGCTACCTCGACGAGACGGAACTCGCGGGGATGCTCGCAGCGCTCACCACGCTCGAGCAGCGGGTGCGTGACGGTCAGTTCCTGCCGGCCACCAGCGACGAGGATGTGCACGGTGCCCTCGAACGTGGCCTCATCGACATCGCCGGCAGTGAGCTCGGCGGCAAGCTGCGCGCCGGCCGCAGCCGCAACGACCAGATCGCCACCTTCATCCGGATGCTGCTGCGCGACCACTCGGTCACCGTCTCGCACCTGCTGATCGAGCTGATCGATGCCCTCGCGGCGCAGGCGGCCGCGCACCCGGCCGCGATCATGCCGGGCCGCACCCACCTGCAGCACGCCCAGCCCGTGCTACTCGCGCACCACCTGCTCGCGCACTGCTGGCCGCTCGTGCGGGACCTCGACCGCCTCGCCGACTGGAACCGTCGCGCGGACTTCTCGCCGTACGGCTCCGGTGCGCTCGCGGGCAACACGCTCGGCCTCGACGCCGGGCTCGTGGCATCCGTTCTCGGATTCGGCGGGGTCGTCGAGAACTCGATCGACGGCACGGCGAGCCGCGACCTCGTCGCCGAATTCAGCTATGTGCTGGCCCAGATCGGTATCGACCTCTCGCGCCTGGCCGAGGAGATCATCCTCTGGAACACGCGGGAGTTCGGCTTCGTCACCCTCGACGACGGCTACTCGACCGGCTCGTCGATCATGCCGCAGAAGAAGAATCCCGACATCGCCGAGCTCGCGCGCGGCAAGTCGGGGCGCCTGATCGGCAACCACACCGGCCTGCTCGCCACGCTGAAGGCGCTGCCGCTGGCATACAACCGCGATCTGCAGGAGGACAAGGAGCCGGTCTTCGACTCGCTCTCCACCCTCGAGGTGCTGCTACCCGCCTTCACCGGCATGGTCGCGACGCTCCGCTTCCACACCGGGCGCATGGCCGAGCTCGCGCCGCAGGGATTCTCGCTCGCCACGGATGTCGCCGAATGGCTCGTCAAGCAGCACGTCCCCTTCCGCGACGCGCACGAGATCACCGGCGCCATGGTCAAGTACTGCGAGGACCACGGCCTCGAGCTCGATGAGATCGACGATGAGGCGCTGGTCGCGATCGACGCCCGACTCACGCCGGAGGTGCGCTCCGTGCTCACCATCGACGGCTCCGTGAACAGCCGCGACGGCCTGGGCGGAACCGCTCCGGTCCGCGTCGCGGAACAGCTCGCCGCGCTCACCGCGCGCGTCCGGGTCTTCGTCCAGACGTTGCCGAGCGGCAACACCACGGTCTAGGCGGTTCCCGTGCAGGCGTCGCCCGGTGTGTCCAGAGAGTTCTTCGCTCGGGATGCCACCGAGCTGGCGCCTGCGCTGTTGGGTGCCGTGCTGCGGCACTCCACCGCGGAGGGCACGGTGGCTGTGCGCATCACCGAGGTGGAGGCGTACCGCGGCAACGGCGAGGATCCCGGATCGCACGCCCACCGTGGCGTGACCCCGCGGACGCGGGTGATGTTCGGTCCGCCCGCCCACCTCTACGCCTACCTCAGCTACGGCATGCACGTCTGCGCGAACATCGTGTGCGGGGCGGAGGGTTCGGCCGGTGGGCTGCTGCTTCGCGGCGGTGAGATTGTGGACGGCCTCGAGCTGGCGCGGATGCGGCGGCCGGCGGCATCCGCGGATCTCGATCTGGCCCGTGGCCCGGCGAAGCTGGCGATGGCCCTCGGTATCCGGCTCGAGCAGAGCGGCGCCGATCTGCTCGCCCCGCCGTTCGCGGTCGAGCTGCCGGCGGTTCCCGTGGCCGTCGCCACCAGCGCGCGCACCGGCGTCAGCGGCGACGGCGGGGGAGACGCATACCCGTGGCGCTTCTACATTCCGGGGGACCCGACGGTGTCGCCGTACAAGCGGCATCCGAAGCTCCCGATGGTGCCGGCCCGCCCCAAGCCGCTCTAGCCGAGGGCGAGTCGCACGAGCACGGCGCAGCCGCTGGCCCAGAGCAGGCTGGCCAGCGTGCCGATGATGAAGCGTTCCCGCGCCTCGGCGGCGGCAAGCTCGGTGAATCGCCCGAGACCCTTGACCGCGACGACGATGGCGAGTGCCTCCGGGAAGCCTGCGACGATGCCGAGCACGACGCACAGCCGCTCGAGCACGCCGATCGCCGCCCCGCCGCGCAGGACCTCATGCGTGCTCGTGGCCCCGGCGGCGTCGGAACCGGCTGCATCGGAGCCGACCGCATTGGCCTGGGCCGAAGCGCCCCGCAGTGGGGCGCCGTGTGCCTCGGCGGCATCGCTGACGAGGATGCCGCCGTGCGTGCCCGGCGTCACCGACCCGCGGGTCGCGAGATTCAGTGCGAGTTGAGCGGCTGGGCCGCCGCCGAAGACGGCCAGGGCCCCTCCCAGCACGGCGATCATCGCGGCGGTCGGACCGCCCGCCGGATCCCACGCCGCCGACCAGAACGAGGTCGTGGCGCTCAGGGTCAGCATCAGCGCCAGAACCAGTGCTCCGCCGGAGACCCAGATCGCGTAGGGGAGTTTGCGCCGCGAGGCCAGGAGCGCGAATGCCACGCCGACACCGAGCAGAGTGATGAGGAACAGCCAGAACAGAATCGGCAGAATGTCGAAGGGGAGGTGGGGCCACAACGTCGCTGTTCGATTCACTGTGTACTCCGACGTCACTGTGTACTCCAACATCGCTGTGTACTCCGAATTCACTGTGTACTCCGATCGATTCCTGCCAGCAATCCTACGAGCGCCGGCACAGCATCGAACTCGATGCTGAGTTGGGCGGCTTTCGCCCGGGAGCTCGCCGCCGGCGCGCTGATGCCGAGGCGCTCCGCGGCTTCCTTGTAGCTCAGCCCGTCGGCCACGAGATCGTAGAGCTCCCAGCCGGGCCCGGTCCGGCGCTGGCGCAGCGCCAACGCCAGGTCGATGAGAGCCTCCTCGGCCGTGGCGATCTCGCTGCCCGTGTCCTCGCTCGCCTGGCGGTGCACCGCGAAGCGGGTGCTGCGCTTCTTCGCACGGTTCACCGCGTCCCGTGCGGCATAGAAGGCCGGGCCAGACGCTTCCCTGGTCGCAGCGGGCAGCGGATGCCCGATCGGCCCGACGCCGAGGCCGACGCTCCAGGCATCGCCCCGGGTGAGCTCCAGCACGATCTCGAGCATTGTGGCGGCATCCGTGCCGAGGAGCTGGATCTCGTCGCCGGCGTTCCGGTCGGGCGGCAGGGAGAGGCGCCGGCCGTGCCGCTGCTCCAAGGACTCGAGAGTCTGCGCGGTGATGTCCGCACGCGTGCGGCTCGCGATCTGATCGGCGGTGATGACGAACATAGTGGACCTCCGAGTTCAGGCTACACACTTAACCACCCATCAATAAAGCCTCAATCCTTATCTTCTGTGAACAAAGGCCTGCAGCCTTGTGCGACCAGATCCCGCCGCCCGCCGCTGATACTCTGGACGTCGTGTCTGACCCCGTAATCCTCAATGCCCAGCGCAACGATCCGTCCTTCTCCGATATCTGGGAGGAGATCCAGTGGCGCGGCCTCGTGCACGTCTCCACCGATGCCGGCGAGCTCAAAGAGCTTCTGGCGGGGGAGTCGATCACGTATTACTGCGGGTTCGACCCGACAGCACCCAGCTTGCACCTCGGCAACCTGGTCCAACTCCTGCTCATGCGCCGTCTCCAGCTCGCCGGCCACCGGCCGCTTGGCCTCGTCGGCGGTTCCACCGGTCTGATCGGCGACCCGCGCCCGACGGCCGAGCGCACGCTGAACACCAAGGACACCGTGCTCGAGTGGGTCGGTTACCTCCAGGCCCAGGTCAGCCGTTTCCTCAGCCGTGATGGCGAGAACGCGATGACGCTCGTGAACAACCTGGACTGGACGGCGCCTCTGTCCGCCATCGACTTCCTGCGTGAGATCGGCAAACACTACCGTGTCGGCACGATGCTCAAGAAGGATGCCGTGGCCGCGCGCCTGAACTCCGACGCCGGCATCAGCTACACCGAGTTCAGCTACCAGATCCTGCAGGGCCTCGACTACCTCGAGCTGCACCGCCAGTACGGCTGTGTGCTGCAGACCGGTGGAAGCGACCAGTGGGGCAACCTCACCAGTGGCACCGACCTCATCCGCCGCACCGAGGGAACGAGCGTCCACGCCATCGGCACGCCGCTCATCACCAACAGCGACGGCACCAAGTTCGGCAAGAGCGAGGGCAACGCCGTCTGGCTCGACTCCACGCTGACCAGCCCGTACGCCTTCTACCAGTTCTGGTTGAACACCGATGACGCCGATGTGATCGCCCGCCTGAAGATCTTCACCTTCCTGGAGCGAGCCGAGATCGAGCGGCTTGAGGCGGCCGTCGCCACCGAGCCGTTCCGCCGCGAGGCGCAGCGCACTCTGGCGTTCGAGGTGACGAAGCTGGTGCATGGCGAAGAGGCAACGGGCAACGCGATCGCCGCAACCGAGGCACTCTTCGGCCAGGGTGACCTGACCGCACTGGACGCCGTCACCCTCGAGGCCGCACTGCGCGAGTTGCCCAACACCACGACTGCACCGGATGCCGGCATCGCCCAGCTCCTCGTCGACACCGGTCTCTGCGGCAGCCTCAGCGAGGCCCGCCGCGCGATCGGCCAGGGCGGGGTGTCGGTGAACAACATCAAGATCACCGATGACGCCGCCACGATTTCGGGCTTCGTGCTCGACGCCGGAGTGGCTGTGCTCCGTCGCGGCAAGAAGACGCTCGCCGGCATCTTCGTCGAATAGACCCACCCGCTGATTGAGCCCACCCGTAGGTTGAGCCCACTCCGCTGGTTGAGCTTGTCGAAACCGCTGTACTGAGGAAGGCCCCGGTCTGAGCATCTGCTCGGACCGGGGCCTTCGTCGTTCGCCCACCCGTTGGTTGAGCCCTACTCCGTTGGTTGAGCCCTACTCCGTTGGTTGAGCCCTACTCCGTTGGCTGAGCCCTACCCCGTTGGTTGAGCTTGTCGAAACCCCTGTACTTGAAGGCCCCGGTCTGAGCATTTGCGCGGCCGGGGTCCTTTGTCGGGGCTGTTCCAGCACCGGTGGCGGTTCCTGAGGTTGCCGTGGGTGGGGGCTGCCGCCTTTCGTGTCGCTTCGCGACACGCCCGGGGGTGGTCTGTTTTTGCGCAGGTGGGGGATCCCCGCGTAATGTCATCTCTTGTCACCCCACAGGTGCGGCCAGCTGGTTCAGCTGCCGGCCTCAAGCGGGACATTGATCTTGGCCACACAAGCGGTTCTGACGCATTTGCGTTCGGCTGGTTTCATGCCTAAGATTGCTTCTTGCCAGTTCAACTCCTCGCCTTCGGGTTTGAGTCGCTCTTGCCGGCTTCACGCCAGCAGTGTATGATTCGCCCGGTTTTGCGAGGACCGGTTGATCTGGTAAGTTTGAGAAGTTGCCTCGGAGCGGCGCCCGCGAGTATAGCGGGAAGAATCCGGGTGCATCCGATCCTTGAGAACTCAACAGCGTGCACAATGTCAAATGCCAAAAACCTCGTACATCCTTGTGATGTAGGAGATTCCTTT
>NZ_LMDN01000006.1 GCF_001425085.1 Leifsonia sp. Root4
CGGGTCAACGCCGTTGTCCGGAACCAGCTCGACGTTGATCGGGTTTCGCGGGTTTCGACTAGCTCAACCGACGGGGTTTCGACAGGCTCAACCAACGGGGTGCGACAAGTTCAACGAGTAGGGCGCGGCGGGGTTTCGACAAGCTCAACCAGCGAAGGTTTCGACGGGCTCAACCAGCGGGGGCTCGGGCTCAGGCGGGGCGAGCCGGGCGGTGGCGCGGGGGAGCAGGCGGTACCTCCTTGGCGGCGACCACCGCCGCCAGCGGAACCGTCTTGAGGCCGTCGCGCGTCTCGACGACGCACTCCTCCGCGCTCACGCTGCGGAGAAATCCGAGTGCATCGGTCAGCCCACCGGGAATCCGCTGCCTGACGACCACCCGCGTGCCGAGCGGCGCCGTCGTGATGAAGTGCACGGGGTCAGCCATGAACCAAGCCTATGACCCGGCTCGGATCCGGGGCGCGCAATAGGGTGGGTGCATGACTTTCCCCACCGTCGACGGGCTGCGGACCATGGAACTCGGAAGCCCGGGAGGCTTGCGCGCCCACCTCAACGACTGCGTTCTCAACGGCACCAAGAGGGCCACGGCCGGTCTGCTGAGCGAGTACATCACCGAGAACGAGCCGTGGGAGCACGTCGGCGAGCGGCTCGTGCTCGTCGATGACGACGAGGCGCCGCTCGGCGTCATCGAGGTGACCGCTGTGCTGCCGACGACCTTCGCCGAGGTGACGTGGGAGTTCGCCCAGGCCGAGGGCGAGGGTTTCGTCGACCTGGAGGATTGGCGACGGGCGCACCGCGACTACTGGGCGACGGAGGGCGAGCACGTCACCGCTGCCACCCCGGTGCTGTGCATCTACTTCGAGCTGGTCGCTCGCAGCTACTCGGCCCGCGATTACCAGTCAGAGGGCTTGTAGTCCTTCAGGAACACCCCGAACAGCTCTTCGCCGGCCTCGCCGCGCACGATCGGGTCGTACACCCTTGCTGCACCGTCGACCAGGTCGAGCGGGGCGTGGAATCCCTCCTCGGCCAGGCGCACCTTGGTCGGGTGCGGGCGCTCGTCGGTGATCCAACCGGTGTCGACGCTGGTCATGTAGATGCCGTCGCTCGTCATCTCGCGTGCGCTGGTGCGGGTGAGCATGTTGACGGCGGCCTTGGCCATGTTCGTGTGCGGGTGGCCCGGGCCCTTGTAACCGCGGTTGAACACGCCCTCCATCGCCGACACATTCACGACGTAGCTGCGGCCGGAGGGAGCGGCGGCCATCGAGGCGCGCAGCCGGCTGATCAGCAGGAACGGCGCCGTGGTGTTGCAGAGCTGCACCTCGAGCATCTCGAGCGGGTCGACATCCTGCACCTTGTCGGTCCAGCTGTTCTCGTGGTGCAGATCCGGCAGCAGGCCTCCGGCGTCGATCGCGGTGCCGGCGGCGAGACGGTCGAGCGAACTCGAGCCCGGCGCCAGCGCGAGCGCGGTGAGGTCGTCGGCGGTGAGCGTTCCTGCACCGGCGGCCGCGGCCAGGATGGGGTGGCTGGCAACGGATGCCGCCAGCGCCAGCGGGTGCTGGTCACTCGTGTGGCCGAAACTCACGATCTCCGGCAGATCGCCGTCCGGCAGCGGGGAGAGTTCCGCCTCCACCAGCGGCGAGTAAGCGCCGGGGGAGCGGCGCACCGTCTGTGTCGCGTTGTTGATCAGAATGTCGAGCGGACCCTGTGCGGCCACGTCATCCGCCAGCCCGACCACCTGGGCCGGGTCGCGCAGGTCGATGCCGACGACGCGCAGCCGGTGCAGCCACTCGGCCGAATCGGGCATCGCCGCGAAACGACGCACGGCGTCGCGCGGGAAGCGGGTCGTGATCGTGGTGTGTGCTCCGTCACGCAGCAGGCGCAGCGCGATGTACATGCCGATCTTCGCGCGGCCGCCCGTGAGCAGGGCGCGCTTGCCGGTGAGGTCGGTGCGTGCGGTGCGCTTGGCGTGGTTCAGCAGCGCGCAGCGCGGGCAGAGCTGGTGGTAGAAGGCATCGACGAGCGTGTAACGCTGCTTGCAGATGTAGCAGGCGCGGGCGACGAGCAGTTCGCCGGCGACCGGCGCGTCGGTGGCGCTGGAGAGTTCGTGGCCCTGCGTCTCGTCGTCGATGCGGCTCGGCGCACCCGTCGCGGTCGCGGCGATGACGGCCTTGTCGGCGTCCGCGATGCGTGCCCGCTTGATGGCGCGGCGCGAGACCTTGACCGACTTGAACATCTTGGCCGTCGCGTGCCGAACGGTGAGGAAGTCCGGGTCCTCCTCGTCGACCTCACTGAGGGTGGCGAGCACGCGCAGGGCGATCGCGAGCTCCTCCGGGTCGATGCGGGCGGCGTCGTCGCGCACACCGTCGATGGCGGACTCGATGTCGGAATCGATCGCGGCAGAGTCGGGCTCAAGAGATGGTGCGGAGGGCATCCCTGAATTCTACGCGGCGAAGCTGGCTGCTCTGCTGTGAACCCTAGACTGCTGTGATGCGCATCCACATCGCCACGGACCACGCCGGCCTCGACTTCAGCACGCACCTCATCACGCACCTCGGTGCGGCGGGCCATGAGGTCATCGACCACGGGCCGACCGCCTACGACGCCCTCGACGACTACCCGGCCTTCTGCATCAACGCCGCCCTCGCCGTCGCGCACGACCAGGCGCATGGCATCGAGGCCCTCGGAGTCGTCTTCGGCGGCTCTGGCAATGGCGAGCAGATCGCGGCCAACAAGGTCACCGGCATCCGCGCCGCGTTGGTCTGGAACCTCAGCACCGCGCAGCTCGCCCGCGAGCACAACGACGCCAACGTGATCTCGATCGGTGCGCGCCAGCACACCATCGAAGACGCGACCAGCTTCATCGACGCCTTCATCGCCGAGCCGTTCTCCGGCGACGAGCGTCACGCCCGCCGTATCGCCCAGCTCGCCGAGTACGAGACGACGGGCGACATCGCCGGCAAGAACGTCGAGCAGTACTAGAGTCCACCAGTACTAGATCAGAGCAGTACTAGATCAGAGCGGTTTCGTCAGACATGCCAGAGGGCCACTCCGTCCACAGGATCACCCGTCAGTTCGCGCGCAACTTCGTCGGCCACCGGGTGAGCGCCTCGAGCCCGCAGGGGCGCTTCGTCGAGGGCGCGAGCATGATCGACGGCCGCATCGTGACCGATGCCAAGGCCGTCGGCAAGCAGATGTACCTCGAGTTCGACAACGGGCTCTGGCTGCGCGTGCACCTCGGCATGTACGGGGCGTGGGACTTCGCCGGCGACATCCTGATGGACGCCACGATCGCCTCGGCGAACGGGCGCATGGGTCAGACCAATCAGCGTGGCACGATCCTCGACGGCCCGATCCACGACACCGCCGGCGAGAACTCGATGCACTCGATCGGTGCCCCGCGGCGCACGCGGGTGCGCATGGCGGAGTCGGAGAAGGAGAGCGCGGCGCTGGAGACGTTCCCGCCCGAGCCGATCGGCCAGGTGCGCGTGCGGCTGCTGACCGACACCGTCTGCGCCGACCTCCGTGGCCCGACCGCGTGCGAGGTGCTCGACCCGGCCCAGGTCGACTCCATCATCGCCAAACTCGGACCAGACCCGCTGCTCGATGACTCTCAGGCCGCAGAGGACCGCTTCACCGCCGTCGTGCGGAAGAAGCCGACACCCATCGGACTGTTGTTGATGGATCAGAACGTCGTCGCCGGCATCGGCAACGTCTACCGCGCCGAGATGCTCTTCCGCGCCCGGCTGAACCCGCACACGCCGGGCAAGCTCGTCCCCGAGGACGTCGTTCGCGGCCTCTGGCGCGACTGGGCGCATCTGCTGCGGATCGGCGTCGAGACCGGGCAGATGATGACCATGGACGACCTCGAGGGCGACGCGTACACCCAGGCGATGGCCAACCGCGCCGACCGGCATTGGGTGTACAAGCGCGAGGGCCTGCCCTGCCGGGTCTGCGGGACGCACATCACCCTCGAGGACTTCGGCGCGCGCAAGCTGTACTGGTGCCCCAACTGTCAGCGTTGAACACCCATCCTTCGTTCCAGAGGTGAGAAGCTAGCAGCATGCGCCAGACTCCGAGCTTCATCCTCGCCAGCGACGATGCCGTCAAACGGCTCATCCGCGAGAACCCTTGGGTCACGATGATCAGCCACACGGATGCCGGCGAGCTCGTCGCCTCGCACTACCCGGTGATCCTCGACGACTCCGCCGAGGACGGCATCGTGCTGCTCAGCCACGTCGGCCGCCCGGACGAACAGTTGCACGAGCTCGGCAGGCACGAGCTGCTCGTGATCGTGCAGGGGCCGCACGGCTACATCTCGCCCGGCTGGTACGACGCGAAGCCGGCCGTCCCCACCTGGAACTTCGTCGTCGCCCACCTGCACGGAACGCCGGAACTGCTGAGCGATGACGAGAACCTCCGGGTGCTGGACCGCCTCGTCGACCACTTCGAGGAGCGGATGCCGGAGCCCCGCCGCATGAACGGCACGGAGGCCAACGCGGAGTATGCCGCCCGCATCGTCTCCGGCACGGTCGGCTTCCGGATGCGCGTCGAGCGCTACACCGGCAAGAACAAAATGAGTCAGAACCGTCCGGCCGAGACGGTCGAGCGCATCATCCACGAGCTCGAGCACGGCGAGCACTACGCTAGCCCGGAGCTTGCCCGCGAGATGCGCCGCGCTCGCGGCGAAGCGGTGTGAGCGAGCGGGTGAGACCTCGGGTGGGGATAACCCCCGCACGCCTTGGGTTGCCAGCTGGCTGGGGCCGCCGGCATCCGCTGGCCAGAATCGAATCATGACCACCATCACGGCAACCCAGGCGGCGACTCAGACGGCGCCGCGCACGCGCGACAACTACGGCAGACTCTGGCTGCGCGTTCCGCAAGAACTCGGCTTCCTGCTGCTGAACCTGCCGATCGCGATCATCAGCCTCGTCGTGCTGTCGACGCTGTTCTTCACGGGTCTCGGTCTCGTCGCCATCCTCGTCGGTCTGTTCATCCTCGTCGCGACGATGTACACGGCGCGCGCCTTCGGCGTGTTGGAACTGCTGCGCCTGCAGTGGGCCGGGCGCCCCCGGATCGCCCGTCCGCAGTGGGAGAAGCCAGGGGAGACCCAGGGCTTCTGGAGAGTCATGCTCGGCCCGTTCGCCGACGGCCACTACTGGCTCTACCTGCTGCACGGCATGGTCATCGCACCGATCGTCGGAATCCTCAGCTGGACGATCTCCTTCGTCTGGCTCGTGATCGGCCTCGCCGGTACGACGAGCTGGCTGTGGCCCCGCACGTTCGCGGGGGACTCCGATGAGTTCTGGCTGCACGAGGTCATCCTCGATTGGGCGTTCCCGGACAACGACTGGGACATCGAGCCCTACCTCGGCGAAACCCTGCTCTTCCTTGCAATCGGCCTGATCTTCCTCGCGACGCTGCCGCTCGTCACCCGCGGCCTCACGCTGCTGCACAACGTCATCGCCCGCGGCATGCTCTCCGCCTGGCGCTCGGAGGCGCTCAGCCGCGAGGTGGCATCGCTCAGCGCCTCCCGTGGCGCCGCGGTGCTGGCCGAAGACCAGTCGCTGCGCCGTCTGGAGCGCGACATCCACGACGGACCGCAGCAGCGCCTCGTACGGCTGCAGATGGATCTCGCCAGTGCAGAACGCAAGATCGATGCCGACCCGGATGCCGCCAAGGCCCTGCTCGCGGAGGCCCGCGAACAGGCCAGGGACACGCTCGAAGAGCTGCGCGCCCTCTCCCGCGGATTCGCTCCGCCGATCCTGCAGGACCGCGGTCTCATCGCCGGCCTCGAGTCCCTCGCGGCCCGCAGCACGATCCCGGTCAGCCTGGAGCTGCAACTGGACCAGGGCATCCGACTGGCACCGGAGATCGAACGCAGCGCGTACTTCGTGGCGGCCGAACTCCTCACCAACGCCGCGAAGCACTCCGGGGCCAGCGCGATCCGCCTGCACCTCACACTGCGCACGGAGCAGGCCGCCCAGTGGCTCGACCTCTGGGTGATCGACAACGGTGCCGGCGGCGCAGAGAAGCAGGCGGGCCACGGCCTGAGCGGGCTCGAAGACCGCCTCACCGGTCTCCGCGGCGTGCTCTCGATCGACAGCCCGCTCGGCGGTCCGACGGCCGTGGGCGCACACATCCCGCTGCCGCGCTAGCGTTGGGTCTGTGCCGACCACAGACTCCACCACCAGCTCGCCCGCCCCCGCGCTCCGCCTGGTTCTCGCCGAGGACTCGCTGCTGCTGCGCGAGGGGCTGGTGCGCCTCTTCGACGAGGCCGGCTACAACACGGTCGCAGCCTACGGCGATGCCGAGCAGTTGCTGGCCGAGGTCGACGAGCTCCGGCCGGACCTCGCCGTTCTCGACGTGCGGATGCCGCCGACCTTCCGCGACGAGGGCGTGCGCGCCGCGATCGAGCTGCGCCGCAGGCAGCCGGGAATCGGCATCCTATTGCTCAGCCAGTACGTCGAGGGCAGCTACGCCCACGAGCTGCTCTCCAGCGGATCCGGCGGCATGGGCTACCTGCTGAAGGACCGCGTCGCCTCGCTCGACGAGCTGCAGGATGCCGTGGCCAGGGTCAGCGCGGGTGGAACCGTGCTCGACCCGCAGGTGGTGCGCGAGCTGCTCGCCCGGCGTTCCGACCCGCTCGACGCCCTCACCCCGCGAGAGCGCGAGGTGCTCGAGCTGATGGCGGAGGGGCGCACCAACGCAGGCATCGCCGAACGGCTCTTCATCGGCGTCGGAGCGGTCGAGAAGAACGTGACGTCGATCTTCCAGAAGCTGCAGCTGGACGACTCCGGCTCCGACCACCGCCGGGTGCTCGCGGTGCTCGCCTTCCTGCAGCGCTAGGCAACGAAGCCCGTCGGCGTGTGTCAGGGCTTCGGGCGCGGCCTCGTTCCTCGGGTGCTCCCTCGAGCCAGCGTTCTGATTCACGTTGGCTTGAGCGAGCGGCGCCGCGACGAAGGAGCAGCGACGCACGCGAAGCCCTGAGCGCGTGCCTGGGACAGTCGCGCCCGTGTCGGCGGGGTACTCAGCCGCCGGCGGCATCCGGGGTCGGCGAGACCGGCTTGTAGCTGCGCCAGAAGGCGAAGTAGCTGCGCCCGCCGAGCCACGCGGCGAGCGCGAGATAGACGATCCCCAGGCCGAAGCCGAGGGCGTAGAGTGCCCAGACCGGGGCGTGCAGCAAGCCGCCGATTCCGGCCGCGAGCAGGCCGATCAGAGCCGAGCACACCGCGGCGATGAAGATCATGCTGCTTCCGGCCACCTGGCTGAGGCTGCTGCGCCGGCCGAGCCAGAAATAGGTCTGCTCCATACCGGACATGTCGTCGTGAGCTGAGGCCATCAGATGCGGCGCGATGCCCGGATCGATTTCGAGGTAGGCGGCGCGGAGCCGGTTCATGGCGAGCACGTACATCAAGTCCTCGGCCCCGACGTTGTTGACGCGCACATTCGTCAGCACGCCGATCACGCAGAGGATGCCGAGGATCACCACGGCGAACACCCGGAACGCGTCGCTGAAGTCAGTGGCCTGACCGACGAGCGCGATGCTGAGCAGACTCGCCGAGGTCAGCGTCAGGAACATGCTGATCCGGGTGAGTACCTCGCCCTGCGTCGTGCTCCGCGACGCGAGCAGGCTCCAGTGCTCGGTCGCCAACAACTGCGCGCGAACCGAGGCCGATGCGGCCGGAACTCCTTCTGGCGGCAGAGCCGCCTGCTGAGACATGCAGCCATTGTCCTCCCGCGCGCACGCGATTGCGAGCGCACGCGGGGACCGGCCACCGTCAGCGCAGTGCACCGACCATGGCCACGGCATCCTTCACGTTCTGCACCCGCTTCTCGTAGCGGGCAGCGACAACGATCAGCAGGATGCCGCCGATGCCGAACCAGAGCCACCAGGCGGTCGGGTCGTAGAGCGACGACAGCCAGGGCCAGAGCTGCGCCAGGCCGTGCAGCAGCACGACGAGCCCGCCGAGCACGAAGGGCGCCTGCAGGCGCGTCGCGAGGCCGATGAGCAGTACCGCGATCCCGACGACGCCGAGGCCGACAACGCGCCACAGCGGGGAATCGCTGTAGTCGGCCAGCAGCGACGGCACGAGGAGCAGGGCGAGTCCGCCGCCGAGTGCCGGCCAGCTCCGGGTTGCCGGGTTCCGTCGCAGCCGGACGACGCCGCTCGCCGTCCAGGCGGCAGCGATGGGCACGGCCGCCCACTCGAAGGGCGGTGCGCCGTCGACTCCGACCACGAATGCCGCGAGGTAATAGAGGGCGCTCGCCCCGGCCAGGCCCAACGCCAGGGTCGGCATCCAGCTCGCCAGCGCGGCCGGACGCAGCCAGACCAGCAGCACGTGCGCTCCGCTGAGGGCGACGATGACCGCGATCGCGCGCACGCCGGCACCAGCGGCATCCGCTGTCGCCGTCAGCGCCGCGATCTCGAGCAGGGTGCTGCCGACGAGGGCGGTCGCGACGAGCGCGGTGCTCAGGCGACGTGATTCACCGCCGAGCGCCGCGGCCGCGGCGATCAGGATGCCGGCGCCGGAGAGCACCCACAGCTCGAAGATTCCGGAAACGGAGCCGGCCGAGACGCCGATCAGGCCGAGTGCGCGGGCGCCGACGGCGACCAGCAGCGAGGCTCCGGCGGCAGCGATCACGGCGAGCCGGAGCGGCGTGGTCGGCAACGGGGCGCGCCAGAGGCAGGCGGCGAGCAGGATGACGCCGGCGAGCGCGATCGTGAGGATCGGGCGCAGCACGGAGCCGTTCGCGCCGTAGATCGCAGACGGCGCGAGTCCGATCAGGATCCCAGCGGCCACGAGAGCGGAGACCGCGGTGCTGGCGGCCGGCCCGCTTCCCTCCGAGTTCGCCGCGCGCACCAGCAGCGCCGCGATCAGCAGAAGTGCGGCGGCCAGCGGAATGGAGTAGGGCTCCGGTGCCGCGACCCCGGCATCCCACAGCCCCGTCCAGAGTGCGGCCGTGCCGAGTACCAGCGCGAGCCACCCCAGGTGGTGACGCGGGTTCGCCGCGTTGAACAGTCCGCTGCGGTCGACGGAGGCGAGCAGCACGGCGATCCCCGCAACGAGGTAGACGAGCCATGCCGCCGGCCCGCCGGAGACGCCGAGTGCGTTCACCATGCCGATGAGGAGCACGAGCCCGGCGCTGGCATCGAGCAACACGCGGTCGAGCGCGCGATTCGCACGTGTCTCCGTGGCCGGACGCAGCTCCCGGGCGAGGCTGATCGCCAGCGCGAGGAAGCCGACGGCGGCAGGCCAGAGCTCGACCAGCATCGTCGGTGCCGGCGATCCCGCCGCAGCCAGCCCGGCGAAGGCGTACTGCCCGCTCAGCCAGAATGCCGGCGTGACGCCGAGAAGAGCGAGCATCCGCGTCACGGTGAGGTCGCGGTTCGTCGGCAGCGCGATCAGCAGCACGGCTGCGATGCCGGCGGCCGCGGAGCCGATACAGGCGAGTAGCGAGGGAGCGAGCAAGCCGCCGCCGCCGGAGAAGGACCCGGTCAGAGAAGCGAGCACCCCCACGCCCGCGGCGGGGACGAGCGCCCATGCACGATCCAGCGGGGAGGCGAAACGCCCGAGCGGCAGGCTGAACAGCAGCAGCAACGCTCCGGAGACCAGCATCACGAGCGCGCGGGTATCGACAACCCTCGCCCATTCGGTGCCGGGCGCTGAGGCGACGATCGCGGAGGGGATGATCGCCGTCGTGCCGAGCGCGACTAGTACCGCGGCAGCGAGCAGTACCGGGCGGAGCACCGCGGCGATCTCGCGGGCACCGAGCAGCAGAGAGATGATCACGCCAGAGGCGAGCAGCCAGAGCCAGAGCGAGTCGAATGCGAGGGTGTAGCCGGCGGATGCCGCCACGATCAGCGCAGCGACACCGAGCACGCGCGTCCCTGGCGCGGCGAGGCGGGCGCGCAGGGACGGCACCGCGAGCACGGCGAGCGCGCAGCCGGCGATGGCGAGGTATGTCAGGGCCGCGACCGTCGGCGAGGGAATCAGCACCGCGCAGCCGAGCGTGCTGAGGACGACGAGGGCGTGGAGCGCGACGGCCCTGCCCCTGATCACGCCCAGCACCGCCCACGTCAGTGTGGCGAGCACCGTGGCGCCGACAAACACCAACGCGGCCTGGATCGCAAGCACGTCAGGCTGCAGCGCCGCCGGATCGGCCGGCGTCCAGAGCCCGAAGCCGTTCACGGCCGGCGCGCGCATCACGAAGGTCACGAGGAGCGCGCCGAGCGCAACGATCAGTGCGTTCGCGACGACGACGCCGGCACCGATGCTGGCACCGATGCTGGCAGCGACTCCCGCCCCCGTGCCGGCACGGTGAAGGCGCAGCCGGAGCGCATCGAAGGCCAGAAGCACCGCGACGCTCAGCAGCACCGACCACCCCAGGGGCTCCGAGACCGTGCTGACCCGGATTCCGATCACGATCGGCATCGCGGCGAGGCTGAACCCGGCCGCGGCCGCGGCGACGGTGCCGGTCGCACGGTTCAGCGCGTCCGGCATCCGCAACCCGGCCAGCACGTGCAGCGCGAACACGACCGTCGGCACTCCGAGGCCCCAGAGCGGCGCCCAGTGCTCGCCGGGTGCCACGAAGAATCCGAGTATGACGGCTGCAGGCACTGCGGGGACCGCGAGCGTGAGCACGATCACGCGCTCCGCATGCAGGGCACGCGGCATCGCCAGGCTGCGCCCGAACCGTGGCGCGAGCAGCTGCACCAGGGCCGCGGCGACGATCACGACGGCAGCCAGCCATGGACGCTGGAACGGGTCGATGGCCTGCCCAGACGGGGCCGCGACTGCCCAGGCGAGGAGCCCAGCTCCCACGGGCACAGCAGCGAAGCCGGCCACGCTGGCGGCGCGCATGCCCGTGAAGCGGAACCAGCCGAGCAGCAGGGGAGCGCTGAGCAGAACCGCGATTCCCCAGTACTGGGCCGAATCGACGCCGCCGGCACCGAAGAGGTCGTTCGCCTGAACCGCCCAGATGTCGAGATAGACCAGGAGAACGGCGAGCACGGAGACGCCCTCCGCCGTGGAGTGCAGTCGGAATCGGTCCAGGAGCGACACCGCGGCGAACACCAAGACGGTGATGGCGGCGACGATGACGGCGCGGAAGGCGAGCCCGGCGACAAACCAGGCGATGATCAGGAAGAAGACCAGAGCGACGGCGACGAGGGAGACGCCGACGACGAGCAACAGCATCTGCACACTGGATCGCCGGGGAGCCGCCGGCTCGGCTGGGCGTGATGCAAGCGGCGGAGTGGCAGGTGGCGCCGCGGGCGGGGCGGCAGGCTGAGCCTCAAACGTCGGGGCGGGCGCTGCGACGGGCGGGATCCACGCGGCGGCGGGCACAACAACGGGGCCAGTCACAGCTGCAGGAACGGCTGCAGCCACCGGCACGGCCTCACGCATCTGTGCGATCAGTCGGCCGCGCCGATTCAGGAGCTCGGCGGCATCCGTCGACGCGTGCAGCAGCTCGGCCGCGAGTGGGCTGCTCAGATCGAGACCGCACACCGTGCACCGCACACCGCGCAGCGTCTGGAAGCAGGCGGGGCAGAGAGCCCGGTTGACGAGCTCGTCGGTGTTGCGCGGCCATGCCAGTTGTGCGGACACCTTCGGCTCGCCCTGTCCTGCCGTCACACTCAAGCCCCCACCCGGCCCGCGCTCGCGGGCGCAACGGCTTCAGCGTAGCGGCAGCGCGACGTAGCGGCAGTGCGGCGTAGCGGTCGTGGCGTCGCGGTGATTGAATTGCGCCATGACGCGCAGCCTGCAGGCTGACTACCTCGTCGTCGGTGCCGGCGCCATGGGCATGGCGTTCACCGACGCGCTGATCGATCACGCCGACGTCCGGGTTGCGATCGTCGACCGTCGGCACAGCGCCGGCGGGCACTGGCTGGACGCGTACCCATTCGTGCGCCTGCACCAGGCGTCCGCGTTCTACGGGGTCGCGTCGACGCTCTTGGGTGGCGGCCGAGTGCAGTCGCACGGTCCGGAGGCCGGCCTGCACGAGCGAGCCGATGTCTCTGAGATCTGCGCCTACTACCGTCACCTTCTGCGTGACCGGCTCCTGGAATCTGGCAGGGTCGAGTTCTTCGCCAATTGCGACTACGCGGCACGTCAGATCGTCTCGCGCATCTCCGGCCGGCGGTTCGACGTGCCGCCGACGTGTCGCATCGTGGACGCACGATACCTCGCCCCCGATATCCCGGCGACCACGCCGCCACCGTTCGACGTTGCGGAGGATGCCCGCGTGATTCCCGTCAACGACCTCGCCCGCCTCAGCGAGGCGCCCTCGCAGTATGTGATCGTGGGATCGGGAAAGACCGCCACCGACGCCTGCATATGGCTGCTCTCGCGGGGTGTGGATGCCGGGGCGATCTGTTGGGTGAGACCGCGCGAGCCGTGGATGCTGAACCGGGCGATGATTCAGCCAGATCCTGCCGTGTTCGTCGGCATGGCGGCCACCACGATGGAAGCCGCAGCCGCCGCGTCATCCCTGGAAGACCTGTTCCTCCGGTTGGAAAGGGCCGGCATCATGCTGCGCATCAACCGGTCTGTCATGCCGACCATGGCGAAGACGCCGACGCTGGCCCAGTGGGAACTCGAACAATTGCGCAGTATCGAGCGCGTTGTGCGCTTGGGGCATGTCCGTCGCGTGGAGCATGGGCGCGTCACGCTCGACAAGGGCGCCGTAACGATTGCGAGGGACGCGCTGGTCGTGCACTGTGCGGCATCAGGTCTGCAGTATCCGCCGCTCGTGCCGATCTGGGGCCCATCGGCGATCACGCTGCAGCCGATCAGAGCAGGCTTTCCGTGCTTCGGAGCGGCGCTCGCCGGATATGTGGAGGCGACGCGTCACGACGACGCGGAGAAGAACCGGCTGTGCCCACCGACGCCGTACCCGAACACTCTGGCGGGATGGGCCGCCATGACACTGCTCGGCACCCGCGCCACGATGTCGTTCGGCTCCGAACCAGACATCAAGGCCTGGGCAGACGGCGTCGCGCTCAATCCGGCGCGGGTCCCGCCCGAGCGTGGACGATCCGCCGAACTGGACGACGCGCGTGCCCGTTTGAAGACGCGGCTGCCCGATGGGCTTGCCCGGCTCGCCGAGTTGCGTCACGCAGGCTGAGCGTGGCTCAGGCCTCGGACGCCGGCGGGTGGAACGTGCCGCGGTGGATCTCATACACACTGGCGTGGCCGGGTGAATCGGGGTCGTCGACGATCGGCTTGTCCGCCATGAACAGGCGGATGACGTGGGCCAGTTCGCCCGGGTGGCTGAAGTTGATCGCGTGCGCTGCTCCGTCGATCACGACGAGCAGCAGGTGGTTGTCGGTCTGGCCCGCAACCTCCCTGACGCGATCGGAGTCAGGCATCAGCGGGTCCCTGCTGCCGATCACGGCGAGCGTGGGGAGCCTCAGCTCCAACAAGCGCTCCAGCGTCGGGTACTTGGTGAGCGCCTGGAACATCTTCACCGTGCTCGGTACGCCGAAACGCAGATAGTCGGGGGTCGCCACCCGCATCATCCGCGCCGGCTCACGCGGCCCGTCCTTGGTGAGTTGGCCCATGGCGCGGCGCAGCGGCTGGTTGTGCAGGCCGCCGGCGGGGGAGACGAGGATCGCGCGCTCCAGGCGCTCCGGATAGTGGTGCGCGAACTCGAGGATGACCGGGCAGCCCATCGAGTTGCCGACCAGCGTTACCTTCTCAACCCCGCGCTCGTCGAGGAAGCGTGCGGCGGCGTGTGCGAGATCGGGCACGTCGAGTGAGTTGGGGTCCTTGCCGCTCCGCCCGAAACCCGGAAGATCGGGCACGAGCGTGTAGAAGTCATCCATCAGCAGTTCGGCCGTCGGCAGCAGATACCGGCCGGAGAGCCCGAAGCCGTGCAGGTGCATCATGACGGGGGCGTTCGATGGCGCGGGGGACTCGCGATAGAACACATCGATGCCGTCGATCGTGGTCCAGTGCTCGGCCAGACGCGATGCGGGGCGCCGCGGCAGCCGCCGCGGCTTACTGCCGGAAGCACTCACTCCGCGTGAACTCGACCCCATTATGTGTCCTCCCCTCGGAGGCTATGGCGCACGTGCCGGCACGACGGTCGACTCCTGAATGCAATTTCGCAGTCGCGGCGCGCCGTGTCAAGCCCCGTCTCGGAGCGCGGAGTGCTCGGATCTGGCGCGGCGGTGCCGCGCAAGCCGCACGACCATCCCGACGGTCACCCACACGAGCATTCCGGCGGCGATGACGATGAAGGTCGCGGTCAGACCGGCGCTGTCGGTCATGGTGAAAGCATAGGCACAAGAAAAAGGCCCCAACCAAGCGGTCGGAGCCTTTTGTCAATATCTGGAGGGGCTGACGAGAATCGAACTCGCATCATCTGTTTGGAAGACAGAGGCTTTACCACTAAGCTACAGCCCCGATTCGGACGTGAGTCCGTCGGGATGAATCCCCGTGATCTGCATCACCTGCAGGCACTCGAACAATGTTAGTACAGCTTTTGGGGTGCTGTGTTCACACTGCTGGGCAATGGCATCCGAAACCGTGCAGTAGACTTGCGGAGGCCTTTCTGACTGCGTGCGGTTCTGCACGTCTCCAGAAAAGGTACGACGGGTTGCGGCACTGACTCGGGGCGTAGCTCAGCTTGGTAGAGCGCTCGGTTTGGGACCGAGAGGTCGCAGGTTCGAATCCTGTCGCCCCGACCACGTCGTGAGACATCCCAGCAGAACTTTTGACGTCTAGGAGAATTGCCACAATGCCAACCACCTCGGTTGAAAAGCTCAGCCCGACGCGCGCCAAGCTCACCATCTCGGTGTCGCCCGAAGAGCTGAAGCCCAGCATCACCCACGCCTACGGCCACATTGCCGAGCAGGTCAGCGTTCCTGGCTTCCGCAAGGGCAAGGTTCCGCCGGCCATCATCGACCAGCGTGTCGGCAAGAACGCCGTTCTTGAGCACGCCGTGAACGAGGGTCTCGACACCTTCTACCGTCTCGCCGTTGCCGAGCACGACCTGCGCCCGCTGGGCCGCCCCGCCGCCGACATCGTCGAGTGGCCGAGCGACAAGGACTTCTCCGGAGACCTTCTCCTCTCGATCGAGGTTGACGTGCGCCCCGAGCTCACGCTCCCCGACCTGTCCGGCATCGCCGTCACGGTTGACGCAGCCGAGATCGGTGACGACGAGGTTGACGCCGAGCTCGAGAAGCTCCGCAGCCGCTTCGGCACGCTCATCACGGTTGACCGGCCCGCCAAGACCGGTGACTTCGTCACCATCGACCTCACCGCCAAGATCGGCGACGACGAGGTCGACAACGCCAGCGGCATCTCCTACGAGGTCGGCTCCGGCGAGCTGATCGAGGGCATCGACGAGGCCCTCGACGCACTCTCCGCCGACGAGACCACCACCTTCGAGTCGAAGCTGCTCGGCGGCGACCGCGAGGGCGAGACCGCTCTCATCACGGTGACCGTCACGGCCGTCAAGGAGCGCGAGCTTCCCGCTGCCGACGACGACTTCGCCCAGATCGCCAGCGAGTTCGACACCATCGCCGAGCTGCGCGAGAGCCTCGTGAAGCAGGTTGAGGCCAACAAGACCTTCGCTCAGGGCGGCCAGGCACGCGACCTGCTCATCGACAAGCTCCACGAGCTCGTCGAGGTTCCGGTTCCCGCTTCCCTCGTCGAGGACGAGGTGAACCGTCACCTCGAGGGTGAGGGTCGTCTCGAAGACGACGAGCACCGCGCCGAGGTCACCGAGTCCAGCGAGAAGACCTTCCGCAGCCAGATCCTGCTCGACGCGATCGCCGAGGCCGAAGAGGTCAAGGTCAGCCAGGACGAGCTCTCGCAGTACCTCATCCAGGGCGCGGCCCAGTACGGCATGAACCCGAGCGAGTTCGTTCAGGTCCTCAGCGAGAACGGCCAGATCCAGGCCATGGTCGGCGAGGTTGCCCGCAACAAGGCGCTCGCGATCATCCTCGGCAAGGCTGTTGTCACCGACTCCAACGGCAAGACCGTTGACCTCAGCGACTTCGTTGCTGTTGACGGCGATGACGAGGACGAGGCTGAGGCCGAGGCCGAGAAGCCCGCCAAGAAGGCTCCTGCCAAGAAGGCTGCAGCGAAGAAGGCCCCCGCGAAGAAGGCCGCCAAGGCTGACGACGCCAAGGCCGACGACGCCAAGGCTGACGCCAAGGCCGACGACGCTGAGGCTGACGCCAAGGCTGCTGAGTAGTCAGAGTTCCGTTGAACGGGGGTCGGATGCCGATGGCATCCGGCCCCCGCTCTCGTTAACGCACACGAGCGACAGAGGAAGCACACCATGGACCGCCGCACAGAGTGGAAGAACCGCGTCGACGCCGTCTGGGCCGACAGCACCCTGAACAACGCCGAGGTCATCGACCGCATCGACGAGCTCGCCGCCGAATGGCCGGATGACGACGCCCTCTCCCTCTTCGAGAAGGCCGGCGCCCGCGATTCCGCTGGGCTGGAGGCGCAGGCCGAGCCGCTCTACCGCCGCGCCCTGCGACTGGGGCTGCCGGAGTCGGAGCGGGCGCAGGCCACGATCCAGCTCGCCAGCACGATCCGGAACCTCGGCCACATCGATGAGTCCGTCGCTCTGTTGCGCGCCGAACTCGACGCCGCACCCGACGGCGAACTGGCCGGCGCGGCGACGGCCTTCCTCGCCCTGGCTCTGGCCAGCCGTGGAGATGCGCTCGAGGCGACGCAGCTGGCGCTCCTCGCCCTCGTGCCTCAGCTGCCGCGCTATCAGCGCAGCGTCCGCGCATACGCGATGGAGCTGACCGCGGGCGCCTGACCCGCGCATTCCGTTCGCACCCGTCTGGCATGATGGGTGGCTCTCGGGGTTCCGGCGCTGCGACCTCACCGTCACTGCAGGGATCCCATGTCGTTCTTCGCTTTCACGCTCGTCGTGGTCGCCGCCATCGCGCACGCCGCGTGGAACCTCGCCTCGAAGAAGGCCAGCGCCAGCGGGCTGACGTTCATCTGGCTCGGAGCCGCGGCCTCCACGGTGTTCTACCTGCCGCTTGCCGTCGTCGACATCGGCCTGAACGGGCTGGAACTGCGCTCCTTCCTCCTGGGGGCGTCGGTGTCAGCGGTGCTCCACGTCGCCTACATGTTCCTGTTGCAGCGCGGCTATGCGGCCGGCGACATCTCGGTCGTCTACCCGATGGCCCGCGGCACCGGACCGCTGCTGACGGTGATTCTCGCGATCGTGATCTTCGGTGAGCGCCCGCCGCCTCTCGCGTTGCTCGGTGCACTCGTGATCGTGGCCGGCGTCGTGGCGATCGGGTTGGCGGGTTCCGCAGGGCGCAGGCGCGTGCGCACGGCATCCGGCGGGCCTGGGATGCCGCCTGCGCCACCCTCCCGCATGCGTGCCGGCACCGTCTACGGCCTGCTCACGGGCGTCGCGATTGCGGCGTACACACTCTGGGATGCGTCGGTCGTCACCGGCGGTGGGGTCTCTCCGCTCACCTTCATGGTCGGCTGCACGCTGGGGGAGTTGGTGCTGCTCACACCCGTCGCGCTGCGCAGACGCGCCCAGCTCGCGGTCGTGTGGCGAAGCTTCAAGCGCGAGGCGGCGATCGTCGGCCTGCTCTCGCCACTCTCGTACATCCTGGTGCTCTGGGCGATGCAGCTCGCACCTGTGTCCCTGGTGGCACCGGCCCGCGAACTCAGTGTCGTGCTGGTGAGCCTCGCCGGCTGGCTGATCTACCGCGAACCCAACCCGGTGCAGCGGATGGCGGGCGCCATCGTGGTGCTCGGCGGGGTCGCGCTGCTCGCCGTCGCGTGACACGCGATCTGCCCACGGCGAACACCGCTCTTCCAGCGCGTTGGCTCAGATAGATTCGACATACCGCGTTAACTGAAACGGAGCGACAACATGGCTGAACCTCTGGTAGCCACCAGCGTTTTTGATCGACTGCTGAAGGACCGCATCATCTGGCTCGGTTCCGAGGTGCGCGACGATAACGCCAACGAAATCGCCGCCAAGCTTCTGCTGCTTGCCGCCGAGGATTCCAAGCGCGACATCTACCTCTACATCAACTCGCCCGGTGGCTCGATCACGGCCGGCATGGCGATCTACGACACGATGCAGTTCGTGCCGAACGACATCGTCACCGTCGGCATCGGCATGGCGGCATCCATGGGTCAGCTCCTGCTGACGGCTGGCACGAAGGGCAAGCGATACATCACGCCGAACGCCCGTGTGCTGCTCCACCAGCCGCACGGTGGCTTCGGTGGAACGTCCAGCGACATCCAGACGCAGGCGCAGCTCATCAACGACATGAAGAAGCGTCTCGCCGAGATCACCGCTGCGCAGACCGGAAAGAGCGTTGAGCAGATCAACGCCGACGGCGACCGCGACCGCTGGTTCGACGCCCAGCAGGCGCTCGAGTACGGCTTCGTCGACCACATCCGCGAATCTGCGCTGGATGTCGCCGGCGGCGGCGGAACCGAAACCAAGTAAGCCCCCGAGCTTCGACAATTCGATCAGAAACGAAGAGACGACTATGACGACACCCAGCTTCGGTGGCACCGCATACTCCAACATGCAGGCACCCGGCTCCCGCTACATTCTGCCCAGCTTCGAGGAGCGCACGGCCTACGGCTACAAGCGCCAGGACCCGTACGCCAAGCTGTTCGAGGACCGCATCATCTTCCTCGGCGTGCAGGTTGACGACGCCTCGGCCGACGACGTGATGGCCCAGCTTCTCGTGCTCGAGAGCATGGACCCCGACCGCGACATCGTGATGTACATCAACTCGCCCGGTGGCTCGTTCACCGCGATGACGGCCATCTACGACACGATGCAGTACATCAAGCCGCAGGTGCAGACGGTCGTTCTCGGCCAGGCCGCTTCCGCTGCCGCCGTGCTGACCGCCGCCGGTGCTCCCGGCAAGCGCCTGGCCCTGCCGAACGCCCGCATCCTGATCCACCAGCCCGCCGTCGGCGAGGCCGGGCGCGGTCAGGCCTCGGACATCGAGATCCAGGCCAAGGAGATCCTGCGCATGCGTACCTGGCTTGAAGACACGCTGGCCAAGCACTCGAACCGCGACGCGGCTCAGGTGAACAAGGACATCGACCGCGACAAGATCCTCAGCGCAGAAGAGGCACTCGAGTACGGTCTCATCGACCAGGTGCTCACTTCGCGCAAGAGCCTCGCCGCGCTGACCAAGTAGTATCAGCACACCGAACGCGGCGGGGGCCGGCCCACACGGCCCGGCACCCGCCGCGTTTCTGCGCTCACCCACGCCGATGGTTGAGCCACTCACGCCGATGGTTGAGCCTGTCGAAACCGCGGACGCCGGCCCCGCGGCAGACCGTGCAGCTGCGCGGTGAAAACGTCTGGCGCGGAACTGTCGTTTCTGCCGCGAGTCGGCGGTCGTGGGCGGCAGGCGACAGGCGACGCGCCAGAGAATCTGCGAGCCGCAACCGCCGGGATGTCGGCATCACAGGCTAGGCTCGGATTACGTTCTGAAACATCAGTTTCGAGACGCTGAGGAGGCGGACGAATGGCACGCATAGGTGAGAGCGCCGACCTGCTCAAATGCTCCTTCTGTGGCAAGAGCCAGAAGCAGGTCCAGCAGCTCATCGCGGGCCCAGGTGTCTACATCTGTGACGAGTGCGTCGAACTCTGCAACGAGATCATCGAGGAACGTCTGGCCGAGTCCGGCGACGAGGTGAGCAGCGAGTTCGAGCTGCCCAAGCCCAAGGAGATCTTCGGTTTCCTCGAGGAGTACGTCATCGGCCAGGAGCCCGCGAAGCGTGCGTTGGCCGTCGCCGTCTACAACCACTACAAGCGCGTTCGCGCTCGCACCTCCATTGGCCCGGCCGATGTCAAAGACGAGATCGAGATCGCCAAGTCCAACATCCTGTTGATCGGCCCGACCGGCTGCGGCAAGACCTACCTTGCACAGACGCTGGCCAAGCGCCTCAACGTTCCCTTCGCCGTCGCGGATGCCACCGCGCTCACCGAGGCCGGTTATGTCGGTGAAGACGTCGAGAACATCCTGCTGAAACTGATCCAGGCCGCCGACTACGACGTCAAGCGCGCCGAGACCGGAATCATCTACATCGACGAGGTCGACAAGATCGCCCGCAAGGCCGAGAATCCGTCGATCACGCGAGATGTCTCCGGCGAGGGTGTTCAGCAGGCGTTGCTCAAGATTCTCGAGGGCACCGTCGCATCCGTCCCGCCGCAGGGTGGGCGCAAGCACCCTCACCAAGAGTTCATCCAGATCGACACCACCAACGTGCTGTTCATCGTCGCCGGCGCCTTCGCCGGTCTCGAAGACATCATCTCGTCTCGTGCGGGCAAGAAGGGCATCGGCTTCGGCGCCCCGCTCCACTCCAAGGGCGACGACGTCAACCTGTTCAGCGAGGTTCTCCCAGAAGACCTGCAGAAGTTCGGGCTGATCCCGGAGTTCATCGGGCGCCTCCCCGTCGTCACCACGGTCACTCAGCTCGACCAGGTCGCGTTGATGGAGATCCTCACCAAGCCGAAGAACGCGCTCGTGCGTCAGTACCAGCGCATGTTCGAGTACGACGGCGTCGAGCTCGAGTTCGAGCAGCCGGCGCTCGAGGCGATCGCCGATCTCGCCGTGCTCCGTCAGACCGGCGCTCGAGGTCTCCGGGCGATCATGGAAGAAGTCCTCGGGCCGATCATGTTCGAGGTGCCCTCGAGCGAGGAAGTCGCTCGCGTCGTCGTGACCAGGGCCGCCGTGCTCGAAAACGCGGCGCCGACGATTGTGCCCCACAAGGCGCGTCGCCAAGAGAAGTCCGCGTAGAGAAGTCCGCGTAGCGAAGTCGGCGTAGCGAATCCGGCCTAGCGAAGTCGGGCTGGGCCGGGTAGCACCGCGCCAGAGAACGAAAGGCTCTGCCATTCTGCAACCGATCTTCGCCGGCATCGTCGCCGCGATCACAGGATTCGCCAGTTCCTTCGCCCTGGTCATCGCCGGTCTCGCCGCGGTCGGCGCCACCGATGCCCAGGCGGCATCCGGACTCTTCGCGCTCTGCATCACGGTGGGCATCTGCTGCATCGTCGTGCCGTGGCTGACGAAGGTCCCGATCTCCTTCGCGTGGTCGACACCGGGCGCTGCGCTGCTGCTTGCGGCGGCCGCATCGACGCAGAACTTCGCCGCAGCGGTCGGCGCGTTCATCGTGTGCGCCATCCTGATCGTGCTGTGCGGGCTGTGGCCGGCGCTCGGGCGTCTGATCACGCGCATCCCGAAGCCGATCGCCGCCGCGATGCTCGCCGGGATTCTGTTCCCGATCTGCCTCGCGCCGGTGACAGCATCGGTCGAACAGCCGCTCATCGCGCTGCCCATGATCCTCGTCTGGCTGATCCTCGCCCGGCTGGCGCCGCGCTGGGCTGTGCCGGCCGCAATGCTCGTTGCCGCGGTCGGCATCGCCGTCATGGCCGGGCCGGAGGCGTTCACCGCGCAGTCCTCCGTGCCACGGCTGGAGTTCGTCTCTCCCGAGTTCGTTCCCGCCGTCATCGTGAGCCTGGGGCTCCCACTGTTCATCGTGACGATGGCGGGGCAGAACGTGCCCGGTTTCGCAGTCATGTCGACGTTCGGGTACGCCGTGGCGCCCCGGCCGGTGCTGCTGACGAGCGGTGTCGCCTCCGCCGCCGGCGCGCTCTTCGGCGGGCACGTGATCAACCTGGCCGCGATCACCGCTGCACTGATGGCGAGCCCAGAAGCGCACCCCGACCGGTCGAAGCGGTGGATCGCCACCGTGACGTCCGGTTTCGCCTATCTGCTGCTCGGCGCGGGTGCCGGCTTCGCCTCCGCGCTCGTCTCGGCGGCGCCGCCCATCCTGATCACGGCGGTCGCGGGGCTGGCACTCCTCGGCGCGCTCGTCACCTCGGTGACGTCGGCGCTGGATGCCGCAGAGCACCGCATCACGGCGATCGCGACCTTCCTCGTCACGGCGTCCGGTGTCACGATCGCCGGAATCGGTTCCGCGTTCTGGGGCCTGCTCGTCGGCGGCGTGTTCGCGCTGTGGCTCGGTCCATCGATTCGCCCACGTGCTGGGGTCCTCAAGTCGATGCCCAACCCGGAGCCGGAGCCCGAGCCCGAAACGGAGCGGGAGTCGGTCTAGGCGAGGTCGTCGTCGGTGCGGGCACCGAAGACGATTTCATCCCAGCTCGGCATCGATGCCCTGCCCTTCTTGCCGCGGGCCTGTGCGGCCGCAGGAGCGGGGGCAGGGGCCTGAGTGGGGGCAGGCGGGGCCTGCGGCGTCGTTGACGCGCTGGTCGGCCTGCTGGCGGCACCCCAGAGCCGCAAGGTCGGGTTACTCGGCTCCGGCTCGTTCTGCTCGTCCTCGGCCTCGTGCGCCTCGTCTGCGGCTGGCAGGTCCAGCTCGGTGTCGGCCGGTGCGGCTGGCAGCTCCGCTGCGGGTGCCGCAGCGGACTCTGTGACGGCGGCAGCCTCGCGCTCACCGCGGCGGCGGCGCAGCGCCTCGAGCAGATCGGCGGTCTCGCTGAGCGACGGCGCCGGCTCGTCTGCACGCTTGATCGCGGCCTTCGTGACGGCGGGGCTCGATGATGCCGCCCGGCCGTAGGGAACGGGTTCGAGCTGGGGAACGACATCGCCGAGGTCGTCGCCGATGATCGGATCGCGGAAGGTGAAGGCTCCGCTGTCGAAGCGCGACTCGTCGATCGTGGTGTCGTGGCCGACTGCGCGAAGGCGGGGGATCAGAGATCCACTGATCTCGCCCTGCTGCGAGAGCGTGACGGCCTCGGAGTTCAGCGGGGAGAGCGTGAGCTTCTTCGGTTCGAAGGCCCAGCGGGCGTCGTGGTCGATTCCATCGGCCGTGAACGCCAGCTTGATGACCCAGCCGCCTGCCGGTTCCTTCCAGCTGGCCCAGCGTTCGCCCTGCGCGCCGAGCGATGCGAGCCGGTCGCGGATGACGGTTCCGAAGTTCATGGCATCGTCGGCCGGCTCGGGGTCGATCGCCGTGTGCACCGGCACGCCGAGCGCGGAGGAGACCATGTGCTCGCGTTCGGCGACGACGGGCCCCTCGAAGCGCTGGATGTACTCCAGCGATGCACCGGTGACAGCCGCGACATCGTCGGCAGACATTCCGGAGCGGATGTAGGCCTGAACCTCGCGCGGGGAAAGTTTGGGACTGTTCGTCACCTCGGGCTGCGCCTGGCGCAGTCGCGATTGCAAGACTTCGTCGATGACGATGCGAAAGCGTTCGCCTTCGTCTGAGGCGACAAGTAGTGCCCCGTTCTCGACGCCGATTACCTTCAGTTCCTGCATTGCGTTGAGCCCTTTCACGCTGGCCGACGCTGCCTAGAATGCCACGCACAAGGCCCAATTCGAGGGAATACACCGGGCGCGCCGGAAGTTCTCTTGCACGGGCGCAAAAATGGGCGCGAAGCAGGGTTTGCTATTCCCCGCGCTTTGTTGCAAACTATGCCCGCCGATTTAAGTTGTGGCGGCAGTATATGGAAGTGGATGGGTATGGCAACGGATTACGACGCACCTCGGAAGACCGACGATGATTCTGACTCGATCGAGGCGCTGAAGGAGCGAGTACCCGACAAGATGTCGGGCGTCGTGGATGTCGAAGACGCCGACAACCCCGGCGGCTTCGACCTGCCTGGTGCCGACCTCTCAGACCTGGATCTTGACGTGGTCGTGCTGCCCCCGCAGGCAGACGAATTCACGTGTGTGAGCTGCTTCCTCGTGAAGCACCGCTCGCAGGTTGACCACGAGTCGAAGCTCGGACCAATCTGCCTGGAGTGCGCAGCCTAGGCAGCAGGCGAATCAGTTTCTGGCCGTCGCGATCGATTGATCGCGGCGGCCAATTCTGTTGGGTGGCGGCTCGAGAGCAGCCAGTACGGCGTCGGGTCTGCCGCGTCGAGCAGGGGCACGCGCACGACCGACTTCACCCATCCGCGAATGAGCATCCAGGCCCGTGCGTCCAGCCGAGGGCCGCGTTCCGCGAAAGCCTCAGCTCCTTCACAGGCTGAGGCCTCTCCGAGCTGGTCGAGGCGGATGCCGGCCCGACCGGCCGTGAGCATCCCGTCGGCGACCGTGATGCGCGGCGACGCCAGAAGCAGCAGTGCGACGCATCCGGCGTAGAGCACGATGGCCGTGACGATGCCGGCCGGCATGCTGATCGGTGCGAGTACGAGGATGCTTGCCGGGATGACGAGGGCCGTGGAGATGAACATCCATGGGTTCGGCCAGAGCCGTTCGCTGTATGCGGGTGCTGACGTGTCTTTGTTAACGGGCATGGCTCTATTCGATCAGAGTTCTGCACTACCCTCGACACGTGGCTGAAAGCGTTGAAGTACTGATCACGGCATCCGTCGTTCCCCACTACGCCCATCCGGGCGATGCGGGAGCCGACCTGCACTCGGCGGAGTCGCTGACTCTGGCCCCGGGGGAGCGTGCCCTCGTCGGCACCGGCGTGTCGATCGCGTTGCCTCACGGCTTCGCCGCCTTCGTCGTTCCGCGGAGCGGCCTCGCGGCCAAGCACGGCATCACCATCGTGAACAGTCCAGGCACCGTCGATGCCGGCTACCGCGGCGAGATCAAGGTCGCGCTGCTGAACACAGACACGAGCGCGCCGTTCGAGATCGCGGCCGGCGATCGGATCGCGCAGCTCATCATCATGCCCGTCACCCGCGCGAACTTCATCCCGGTCGAGACGCTGCCAGGCAGCGCCCGCGGCGAGGGTGGATTCGGCTCGACCGGCACCAGCCCGATCGCGGGCACCCCAACTTCAGGAGGTATCGCATGAGCGACATCGAGAGCGCCGGCGATCTGCCGGTCGAACACCCCAAGTCAGCACCGGAGGACCGCGCAGAGAACGGTCCGCTCGACGACAGCGAGGCGAACCCGGTTCGCCCCTACGTCGACCTCGGCGGCGTGAAGATCCTGCCCCGCGAGGGTCTGCACCTCCGCCTCGAGATCGAGGAGGAGAGCAAGCGCGTCGTCGCCATCGGCCTCGACTACGCCAACTCGACCCTGCAGGTCCAGCCGTTCGCCGCCCCGCGTTCGAGTGGGCTCTGGCACGAGATTCGTGAGCAGATCTCCGAGCAGATCGCCCGTCAGGGTGGAACGACGACCTTGCGCGACGGTGCGTTCGGGCCGGAGCTCCTCGCCCAGATCCCCGTGGCCGCAGGCTCAGGAACGGCCGGCGGCACCCGCCTCGCCCGCTTCGTCGGCGTCGACGGACCGCGTTGGTTCCTCCGTGGCGTCATCGCCGGTGAGGCTGCGGTCAACCCCGACGCGGCCGCGGCCGTCGAAGAGCTGTTCCGCAGCATCGTCGTCGTGCGCGGCACGACCCCGATGCCCCCGCGCGACCTCATTCCTCTCCGGATGCCGGCCGCGCCAGCCGGCGACGCACCGACCAGTGTCTGAGAACACCCGCAACGAGCCCGACGACGAGCAGACCCCGGAGGTCGCCGCGACCTTCGGCAACCAGCTCGCCGACGCAGCCCGCAAGGCCGGACTCGGCAAGCTCGCCGACGACGAGAAGCTCTCTCCGCGTGACATGCTCGCCGCCCTCGGCGGTATCCGCGGCCTGGCCGAGACGATCGTGCCAGGACTCGTCTTCCTGGTCATCTACACCTTCGCGAAGGACCTCGTCTGGGCGCTCGGGGTCTCCGTCGCCCTGGCCGTGGTCTTCACGATCGTGCGCGTCATCGGCAAGACGCCCGTCATGCAGGCGGTCGCCGGCCTGATCGGCGTCGTCGTCTCCGCGGCACTCGCGCTGTGGACGGGGCGGGGCGAGGACAACTTCGTGCTCGGCCTCATAACCAATGCGGTCTACGCAACCGCGCTGCTCGTGTCGATGCTCGTGCGCTGGCCGCTCATCGGCCTCGCCGTCGGGTATCTCATGGGTGACGGGCTCGCCTGGCGCGAGAACAAGCGCCGCTTCCAGGCGATGCAGCTGCTCACCGCGTGCTGGTTCGGGCTGTTCGCCGCCCGCCTGCTCGTGCAGCTCCCGCTGTATTTCGCCGGCAACGTCGAGGGCCTCGCCATCACCAAACTGTTGATGGGCGTTCCGCTCTACGCCATCCTGCTGCTGGTCTCCTGGCTCATCGTCAAGGCGGTCTACGCCAAGCCGACGCGGTAGCTCCTCTCGGCGCAGACACGGAGCTCGATCGGTGCAGAGTGCGCCATCCGGAATGCTAGAGTTATCTTGACATCAAGATAAATTCTTCGATAGCCACATCCCTCGCTCGGTGCAGCCTACTTAGGCTAACCTTGCTGGCAACAGCCTCGGTGTGGCCGCAAAGATTGAAGACATGCCGCGTATCTGGCGGCGTCCAGCTTAAGGAGAGGGCTACGTGTCTGCAGTAAATAGCTTTGGAGCAAAAGACACCCTCCGGGTCGGTGAGACCGACTACGAAGTTTTCCGCGTCGACACCGTCGCCGGTTATGAGAAGCTTCCGTTCAGCCTCAAGGTGCTTCTGGAGAATCTTCTCCGCACCGAGGATGGCGCAAACGTCACCAAGTCGCAGATCGAGGCCCTGGGTTCCTGGGTTCCCGAGTCGGAGCCGGACACCGAGATCCAGTTCACGCCCGCCCGCGTGATCATGCAGGACTTCACCGGTGTTCCCTGCATCGTCGACCTCGCCACCATGCGCGAGGCCGTCTCCGCCCTCGGCGGCGACCCGAACAAGATCAACCCCCTGGCGCCGGCCGAGATGGTCATCGACCACTCCGTCATCGCCGACCTCTTCGGCACCGAGAACGCCCTCGAGCGCAACGTCGAGATCGAGTACGAGCGCAACGGTGAGCGCTACCAGTTCCTGCGCTGGGGCCAGACCGCGTTCGAAGACTTCAAGGTCGTCCCGCCCGGAACCGGCATCGTGCACCAGGTCAACATCGAGTACCTGGCCCGCGTCACCATGACCCGCACCGTCGGTGGCGCCCTGCAGGCCTACCCGGACACCTGTGTCGGCACCGACTCGCACACGACGATGGTCAACGGCCTCGGCGTGCTGGGCTGGGGCGTCGGCGGCATCGAGGCCGAGGCGGCCATGCTCGGCCAGCCCGTCTCCATGCTCATCCCCAAGGTCGTCGGCTTCAAGCTGACCGGCGCCATCCCGGCAGCGGTCACCGCGACCGACGTCGTGCTCACGATCACCGACATGCTGCGCAAGCACGGCGTCGTCGGCAAGTTCGTCGAGTTCTACGGATCGGGTGTCGCGGCCGTGCCGCTGGCCAACCGTGCCACCATCGGCAACATGAGCCCCGAGTTCGGCTCGACGGCCGCCATGTTCCCGATCGATGACGTCACCCTCGACTACCTGCGCCTCACGGGCCGCAGCGAGGAGCAGGTCGCCCTGGTCGAGTCGTACTCCAAGCTGCAGAAGCTCTGGCACGACCCCGAGCTGGAGCCGGCGTTCAGCGAGTACATCGAGCTCGACCTCTCCACCGTCGTTCCCTCGATCGCCGGCCCGAAGCGTCCGCAGGACCGCATCGAGCTCAGTGACTCGAAGTCGCAGTTCGAGAAGGACCTCCTCAACTACGCCGACGTCGACCACGACCTCGTCGACCTTGAGATCGCCGAGTCCTTCCCGGCATCCGACCCTCCCGGGAACACCCCGGAGAGCGAGCACAGCGACCACCACCACACGCACCGCAGCCACGCTCCGGCCTCGGCCTCCAAGCCGACCGATGTGTCGCTCGCGACCGGTGAGAACTTCGTGCTCGACCACGGTGCCGTCGCGATCGCGGCCATCACCTCGTGCACGAACACCTCGAACCCCTCCGTGATGCTCGCGGCCGGCCTGCTGGCCCGCAACGCCGTCAAGAAGGGCCTCAAGGTCAAGCCGTGGGTCAAGACCACGCTGGCACCCGGCTCCAAGGTCGTCACGGACTACTACGAGAAGGCCGGCCTCACCGACGACCTCGAAGCCCTCGGCTTCTACACCGTCGGCTACGGCTGCACCACCTGCATCGGCAACTCCGGCCCGCTCCTCGACGAGATCTCGGCCGCCGTCAATGAGCAGGACCTCGCCGTCACCGCTGTGCTCTCCGGTAACCGCAACTTCGAGGGTCGCATCAACCCCGACGTCAAGATGAACTACCTGGCGAGCCCGCCCCTGGTCATCGCCTACGCGATCGCCGGTTCGATGAACTTCGACTTCGAGGCCGACGCGCTCGGAACGGATACAGAGGGCAACGCTGTCTTCCTCAAGGACATCTGGCCGGATGCCGCAGAGGTGCAGTACACGATCGACAACTCGATCAACAAGGGCATGTTCGAGACGCAGTACGCCGGCGTCTTCGACGGTGACGAGCGCTGGCGTTCGCTGGAGACCCCCGCAGGGGCCGTCTTCGAGTGGGACGAGAAGTCGACGTACGTGCGGAAGCCCCCGTACTTCGACGGCATGACGATGGAGACCACCCCGGTCAGCGACATCCAGGGCGCCCGCGTCCTGGCCAAGCTCGGCGACTCGGTCACCACCGACCACATCAGCCCGGCCGGCAACATCAAGGCAGACAGCCCCGCAGGCCAGTACCTCGTGGAGCACGGCGTCGAGCGCAAGGACTTCAACTCCTACGGCTCGCGTCGCGGCAACCACGAGATCATGATCCGTGGCACCTTCGCCAACATCCGTCTGCGCAACCAGCTGCTCGACAACGTGGAGGGCGGCTACACCCGTGACTTCACGCAGGAGGGCGCTCCGCAGTCGTTCATCTACGATGCCAGCCAGAACTACCAGGCCGCCGGCATCCCGCTGGTGATCTTCGGTGGCAAGGAGTACGGCTCCGGTTCCTCGCGTGACTGGGCGGCCAAGGGCACCAGCCTCCTCGGCGTCAAGGCCGTCATCACCGAGAGCTTCGAGCGCATCCACCGCTCCAACCTCATCGGAATGGGCGTCGTCCCGCTGCAGTTCCCGGCCGGTCAGAGCTGGGCATCGCTCGGCCTCGACGGCACGGAGACCGTGTCGATCACGGGCCTCGAGCAGCTGAACGAGGGCACAACCCCGAAGACGGTGCGCGTCACCGCCGTTCCGAGCGAGCAGTCGCCGGCCGGCAAGGCGACCGTCGAGTTCGACGCCGTCGTGCGCATCGACACCCCGGGCGAGGCAGACTACTACCGCAACGGCGGAATCCTGCAGTACGTGCTGCGCTCGCTCGTCTAACACGCAGCAGAAGCAACAGCATCATAGGACGGCCGGTCTCACTGAGACCGGCCGTTTCCGTTGCGCGCGGAGTGGGCGGGGCGCAGAGTGGAGCCATGAGCGCACACAACGAACTCCTTGCAGCGGCCGACACCTCCTCCGAGCTGAGCGGCACGGCCTTCACCCATGTGCCAGGGCGCCTGCGTGCCCACTACGCGACCGCTGACTTCGCTGCAGCCGTCGGGCTCCTGGATTCCGTGGCGACGGTCGCCGATGAGCTGAACCACCACCCAGACGTCAGCCTCGGCTACGGCCGTATCGAGTTCGAGCTCAGCTCTCACGATGCCGGGGGAGTCACCAGCCGCGACGTCGCCCTCGCGCTGCGCATTCAGGCCCTGGCGGACGCCGCGGGCGCCAGCGCGGCCTGAGCGCCGCCGCACTGCCGTTGGCTCTTCCCCTTTACGCCCAAAGTTTGTATAGTCGTCTATACAAGCTAGGGAGAGCGACATGGCATCAGACGAGTACCTTCCGCTGTACGTGCAGATCGGGCGGCACGTCCGATCCCAGATCCTCGGTGGCCAGCTGAGCGACGGCGACGCGATCCCCTCTGAGCCCAGCCTCATGAAGACGTTCGGCACCACGCGCGGCACCGTGCGCCAGGCCATCGGTGAGCTCGTCAACGAAGGCCTCGTGCGCCGGGAGCAGGGCAAGGGCACCTTCGTGCAGTTCCGCCCGATGACGCACAGCATCTGGAACTTCGGCGGCTTCAGCGACAGCATCAGGGGCAGAGCCGGGCTCGGCGTCGCCCGCGTCATCGAGCACGAGGTGGTCGAGCTCGACGGCGAGCCGACGCTCCGCCTCGTCCGGCTCCGCGGCATCCGCACGCCGGAGGGCGACGAGAGCATCCACTCGCTCGACACCTCACACCTCTCGCTGCGGCTCTTCCCCGGCCTCGACACGGTGAACTTCGAGAACGCGTCGCTCTATCAGACTCTGCGCGAGCGCTACGGCGTGCATCCCCACCGCACCGAGCTGGCGCTGACGACGGTGGCACCGGATGCCGCTGTCTTCACGCTGCTCGGTGAGACACCGCGATCTCCTGCCCTGGTCACGCTCCGCGGGCACGCCTACGACAGCGATGACCGGCAGATCGAGCGGATCGAGATCGTCTACTCGTCCTCGATCGAGTTCAAGATTTCCACCACCATGCCGAGCACCGGCGCCTGAGACACGAAACGAGAACAGCCCGATGTCCAAACGCACCGCATTCCTCGACCGCATCGCCGCCGGCCCGGTCCTGCTCGGCATGGTCCACCTGAAGGGTGAGTCGGCGGAGGAGAAGCTCGAGATCGCGCAACGCGAGATCGGACTGTTGTACGCCAACGGAGTCGACGCCGTCATCGTCGAGAACTACTTCGGCGCGCCGGAGGACATGGAGCGAGTGCTCGGCTGGCTCCAGGCCACCCGCCCGGCCGATTGCTACGGCGTGAACGTGCTGGATGACGACGAACGCGGTTTCACGATGGCCGGCCGCTTCGGCGCCAGCTTCGTGCAGCTCGACTCCGTCGCGGGGCACCTGAGCGCCGACGACGAAGCGGCGTTCGCCGAACGCCTGTCCGCGTGGCGCAGCGGCACCGACGCCGCCGTGCTCGGCGGCGTGCGCTTCAAGTACCAGCCGTACCTCAGCGGCAATGACGTCGAAACCGATCTGCGCCTCGGCATGGAGCGCGCCGACGCCATCGTCGTGACCGGCGATGGAACGGGCATGGAGACCGATCTCGAGCGGATCCGGGAGTTCCGCGAGGTCCTCAAGGGCTTCCCCCTCATCGTGGGCGCCGGCGTGACGAGCGCCAACTACGACGCCCAGTTGGAGCAGGCCGACGGCGCGATCGTCGGCAGCTTCCTCAAGGACACGGGCAAAGACAACGGCGACGTCGATGGTGCACGGGTCGCCGAGCTCAGCGGCCTGCTGCACGCGCTGCGATGAACGCGTACGCGCTGCTTCCCGCGCCGGCGACCGCCGAGGCGCTGCTGCCGTTCGGGCGCCACCTCAGCCTCCGGGGCGGTGGCGACGGAGTGGTCAGCTCGGAGGGCGACGGCTGGAGCGATCGGCGCTCCCTGGACGCGATCATCGACACCCCGGGCAGCCTCGGTCACACGGTCGGTGCGGCGACGCCGTTCCGGATCTCCGGGATGGAGCGGCATCCGCATACCGAGGAGGCGCTGTTCTGCGCCGGAGAGCCCGTCGTTGTCGCGGTGGCTGACACCCCAGCCGATCGCCCGGACGCCGCCGATGTGCGGGCGTTCGTGTTGGAGCCCGGCGACGTGATCGTGCTGAAGCGCGGCATCTGGCACACCGCCTGCTACGGAGTCGGCACGGCAACGCCCTACTACTGGCTGGCGACGGCAGACGACTCGATCGCCGACGTGTGGGCCCCGCCGCTCGGTGGATCGGTGCACGTCATGACTCCTGGGTCGCACTCATGACGCGCGAGGACGCGATCTTCATCGGCGACGTCGCCCTCGACGAGTATTTCGGGGTCGAGGAATGGCCGGCGCTCGGAGACAAGGTCTGGGCGGAGCCGCGGGAAGCGGAGCTCGGCGGCATGATCGCCAACGCGGCGAGCGTACACGCGGCGCTCGGCGGTTCCACGCGCTTCCTCACGACGATGAACGACGGCCCGCTCAGCCGCCGGCTGTTGGCCGAGCTGAATGGGCAGGGCATCGACACCGGGCTCTGCCTCGTCGACGACAGCCTCGCCGATTCCCGCTGTCTGATCTTCCTCACCGCCGAGCAGCACGTCGTGATCACCCCGCGCATCGGCGAACAGCGATTCGAACTCGATGACGCCTCCTTCGCGACGCTCGGCGCCGCGCGCAGCATCTACAGCTCGATCGGCGATCTGCGCCGGTTGCGCTTCGGCTCGCTCTCCGCGACCGAGATCGTCCGTGCGCTGAGAGCCGCTGGCGTCCGCGTCGTCCTCGACCTCGACGTCGCGGACCTGGAGCCGGGCGACCGCGAACTGATCGGCGCAACCGACATCTGTTTCGTCAACAGGATCGGCTTCGAGCGTCTTGCGGCGGGCGAGGCTCACGAGACGGTCGTCGCCGGGCTGCTGACCGGCGGGATGACGCAGCTCATCGTCACATTGGACGCCGACGGCTGCATCGTCCACGGCAGCGACGGTCAGACGGTGGTCGGCGGCATCGCCGCCGCGGTCGTCGATGTGACCGGTGCGGGCGACACCTTCTGCAGCTCGTTCCTCTTCGCGTTCGACCGCTCTGGCGACGCGGCCATCGCGGCGCAGTTCGCCAATGGGGCCGGAGCCAGGGCCACCGAATCGCACGGCGCGCGGTCGGGCGTCGGCACGGTTGGCGACGTTCTCGACTACCTCAGCGCCGCCGGGCAGGACACCGGACGTCTGGCCGCGGCATTGCTGCCCGACATCCGGTGAGCTGACGCACGGCGCACCCTCGCACACCCCATCACACAGCATCCCTCTCACCCCCCCCCGAAATGGAGTAACCATGTCAGCACCCCGCACCGCCTCGCGTCTGCTGCTCTGGGCCGCAGCATCCCTGACGGCCGTCAGCCTCGTCGGCTGCGTGCAGAACGCACCCACAACCGCAGCGCCGACCGGCGACGCCATCGCAGTGACCGCCGACGAAGCCGTCGCAGCGCTCGTGCCGGCAGCCATCACCGACTCCGGCACCCTGCGTGTCGGCGTCAACCTCACCTACTCGCCGAATGAGTTCAAGACGCCCGAGGGCGCGCCGACGGGATGGGCCATCGAGCTGATGGACGCAATCGCGGCGAAGATGGGCCTCCAGGTCGAGTACTCGCCCGCGGCCTTCGACAACATCCTTCCCGGTGTCATCGGCGGCAAGTACGACGTCGGCCAGGGCTCATTCACCGACACGAAGGAGCGCGAGAAGATCGTCGACTTCGTGAACTACTACTCGGCCGGAACCCGCTGGGCGGCCCAGACGGGCAGCACGCTCGACCCGGAGAACGCCTGCGGACTCACGATCGCGGCCGGCGCAACGACCTACCAGGAGACGAACGACCTGCCCGCCCGCTCCGAGGCGTGCGTCGCCTCGGGCAAGGAGCCGATCACGATCCTGAAGTTCGACACCCAGGACGCGATCACGAACGCGGTCGTGCTCGGCCAGGCCGACGGTTTCGCCGCCGACTCGCCCGTCACCGCCTACGCCGTCGCGGCAACGGAGGGCAAGCTCTCCCTGGTCGGCGAGCAGTATGACTCCGCACCGTTCGGCTTCGCGATCCCCAAGGATGCCGGCACGCTGGCCGAGGCCGTCGAGGCATCCGTTCAGGCGATCATCGATGACGGCAGCTACACGGCCATCCTCGAGAAGTGGGGCGTGCAGGACGGCGCCGTCGCAGAGGCCGGCATCAACGGCGCCATCTTCTAGGCACCGCTCAGCGCCAGCGGGAACGTTCGTCCTCCCGCGGCGCGAGCACGACGGCATCCGCCCCACCGTCCCAGACCTTGACGGGGCGGGTGCCGTCCCACGCCGGCCAGCCGGGATCGCCGGTTGCCGCGAACCGCACCCAGGCCGCGTGCATGTCGTCGGCCAGGCGTTGCGGGGCATCCGGCCCGGCCATCGCCGCGGCATCCGGGCTTCGCAGCGTGTCAAAGACGAAACCGAGCTCCAGGGCATGACACGCCCCCAGCGCGTCCACGGGGGAGCGCCAGGCGAATTCGTAGACGTAGCTGGGTGCGGCCTTCGCCCGGAGCCTGGCATCGGCGAGTCGGTTCAATGGGATCCGCAACAGCAGATCCGTCGCCAGCGCCCCGAACAGTTCGCCGATGCTGCTGCCAGGGCGGTTGCGGCGGTACAACCGGACCGTCGCGGCGCTGATCCGGAACTTCGCCATCGCGACGACGATGTGCAGCCTCCCGATCTTCTCGATCAGACCGGTTGGGATGAACCAGAGCCGATACTCCTCGGTGTTCGCGCCCATCAGCACCGGAATCGTCGCCCCGGCGCCGGCATCCAGGGCGTCCCGTGGATGCCGCGGAACGTTCTCTCCGCCGATTGTCAGGTTGAAGGCCGGCCCGCCGGTGATCGGCGTCGTGCCGGCCGTCGCGCGTCGCTGGGCGTCCAGCAACGCGGCGGGGGAGAAGTCGGCGAATCCGGCGCGATTCGACTGGGTCCCGAGCAATTTCGCCATGATCCGCGTCACGGCGCCGGAGACGGCGGCTGGTCGCGCATCGGGCGGCCCGCTCTGCATGATCGCCCGATCGAAGAGCGACGCGGCATCCGGCAGCGCGAGCAAAGCCGCGATCGTGATCGCACCGGCCGACTCGCCCATGACGGTCACCCTGCTCGGGTCGCCGCCGAACGACCAGATGTTCCTGCGCACCCAGCGCAGCGCCGCGATCTGATCCTCGAGGCCGAGATTCGCCTCCGCGCCATCGAGCACCGAGAATCCCTCGCTGCCGAGGCGATAGTTGACCCCGACGAAGACGATGCCGTCGCGTGCGAAGGTCGTGCCGTCGTAGATCGGCAGGGCGTTGCTGCCGCGGGTGAGCGCTCCACCGTGGATCCAGACGATGACGGGGGCGAGCTCGGCACCGGTACGTTCGGGAGCCCAGATCGCCAGATTGAGGATCTCCTCTCCGGCGATGGACGTGCTGCCGAGGAACTTCTCCATGCCTCCCGCATACGGCAATTGGGGAGCCGTGGCTCCGGCGTGCCTGCAGTCCCGCTCCCCGTTCCAACTCCGCACCGGCTGTGGCGGTCTGAACCGGTTCTCGCCGAACGGCGCCGCGGCGTACGGCACGCCGAGATAACGGTGCACGCCATTGATGAAGAGGCCCTGGATGCGGCCGCTCTCCACCTCCATGCTGATCTCGTGATCGGTCATATCGCTCCTTCGCGAATCCGGTAGCACCACTGTGCCATGAGCCGGGTCGAAATCGGCGAAGCGGTGACAAGCGCGTAAACTCGACAGGTACCGCCGATATCAGGTGGTCGTGTCTGAAAGGCGGTGGGGCGTGAGCCTTCTCGAGACGATCAAAGGTCCCAGAGACCTCGACGCACTCTCGAAAGACCAGCTCGTGCAACTCGCCGCCGAGATCCGCGAGTTCCTGGTACAGAACGTCGCCAAGACCGGTGGCCACCTCGGCCCGAACCTCGGTGTGGTCGAGATGACGATCGCCATGCACCGCGTCTTCGACTCTCCGCGTGACGCGATGGTCTTCGACACCGGGCACCAGTCCTATGTGCACAAGCTCCTGACGGGGCGCCAGGACTTCAGCACGCTGCGCCAGCGTGGTGGCCTCGCCGGCTACCCGCAGCGCTCGGAATCCGAGCACGACATCGTCGAGAGCTCCCACGCCTCCAGCTCGCTCAGCTGGGCAGACGGTATCTCGCGGGCGTTCAGCATGACCGGGCAGCGCGACCGCCACGTGATCGCCGTCGTCGGCGACGGTGCGCTCACCGGCGGCATGACCTGGGAAGCGCTCAACAACATCACCGATGACAACGCGCGTCGGCTCATCATCATCGTCAACGACAACGGTCGCTCCTACGCTCCGACGATCGGCGGCATGGCCCGCTTCCTCAACACCGTGCGGACCCGTCGCAGCTACCGCAATCTCTACATCTCCAGCCGCAGGGCGTTCGACAAGCTGGGCGGCCCCGGACGCGCCGTCTACCGTGGCGTACGTGGCGGCCTGCACGGCTTCCTCAGCCGCTTCTCCAACAACGAGGCGCTCTACTCCAACCTCGACATCAAGTACATCGGGCCGATTCACGGTCACGACCTCGTCGCGATGGAGGAGGCGCTGCGCCAGGCCAAGGGCTACGGAGCGCCGGTGATCGTGCACACGATCACCGACAAGGGCCGCGGCTACGAGCCCGCCCGTCAGGATGCAGCCGACCAGTTCCACGCCGTCGGGCAGATCGACCCGGAAACCGGCTCGTCGCTCGACTCCTCGTCAGCGCAGTCCTGGACATCGGTCTTCGCCGATGAGATGGTGCAGCTGGCCGCCCGCAACGACAAGCTCGTCGGTATCACCGCCGCGATGCTCCGGCCAACCGGACTCCACCGCATGGCGGAGCGTTTCCCCGAGCGCGTCCTGGATGTCGGCATCGCCGAGCAGCACGCCGCGACCTCGGCTGCCGGGCTCGCCTTCGGCGGAATGCACCCGGTCGTCGCCGTCTATGCGACCTTCATCAACCGTGCCTTCGATCAGGTGCTGATGGACGTCGCCCTGCACAAAGCCGGCGTCACCTTCGTGCTCGACCGCGCCGGTGTGACCGGGCCGGACGGCCCGAGCCACCACGGCATGTGGGATCTCGCGATCCTGCAGGTCGTCCCCGGCATCCGTCTTGCCGCACCGCGCGACGCCACCCGCTTGCGCGAGGAGCTGGCGGAAGCCGTTGCGGTCGACAACGCCCCGACCGTGCTGCGCTTCCCCAAGGGCAGCGTCGGCGTTGAATTCGATGCGATCCGTCGAACGGATGACGGCGTCGACGTGCTGCGGGAATCGGCAACGAGCGATGTTCTGCTCGTCGCCGTCGGCCCGCTGGCCGGCATGGCGCTCGAGGTCGCCGATCTGCTCGCCCTCCAGGGCATCGGCTCGACCGTCATCGATCCGCGCTGGGTTGTGCCCGTCCCGCACAGCGTGATCGAGCTCTCCCGCGGGCACCGCCTCGTGGTGAGCCTCGAAGACGGCATCAAGGTCGGTGGCATCGGCACCCGCATCCGTCAGGATCTGCGCGAGGCCGGCGTCGACACGGCCGTCACCGAGCTCGGCCTGCCGGACGAATTCATCGACCACGCGACGCGCGCCCAGATCATGCAGGACATCGGCCTCACGGCGCCGCAGGTGGCCGAGGACATCGCCGCCATGTTCGCCGGCAGCAAGGTCCCGCACGTCGGCCCACCGACGGCCGCGATCCCGCAGATCAGGGTCGAGTGACCGCGGGGTTGTCCACGGCTGGCTTGTCCAGGGCTGGCTTGTTCACGGCTGGCTTGTTCACGGAATAGCGCAGTTCGATGGCGCCGCCGGCGAACGACGTCGTGCCCAGCGCGGTGAGCCCCGTGTTCCTCGCGAGCGGGAGCAACGGCCGCCCGGCGCCCAGCAGCACCGGCATGATCGTCACCTGCAACTCGTCGAGCAGGCCGGCATCGGCGAATTGGCTCGCGACATTGCCGCCGCCGATCACCCACACCTTCTTCTCGCCGGCCGCGAGGGTCGCGGCGGCGTGCAGGGCCGCGATATCACCCGGGCCATCGGCGCGGGTGAATCGGATGTCGGCGCCGTCGATGCCCGGCAGCTCCCGGTGGCTGAGCACCCAGGCCGGCATCGTGTAGCTCCACTCCGACGGATCGTTCAGGATGAAGTCGTAGGTGTCCGCTCCCATGATCACCGCGCCGATGTCGGCGATGAAGTCGGCATACTGCTCGGCGAACTCCTCGAAGCCGAACTCCATCAGCCAGTCGAGGGAATTCTCCCGGTCGGCGATGAACCCGTCGAGGCTGCAGGCAACGTAATACACGGTTTTCGTCATGGCAGCAGCCTAGATCCAGGCTCCGACATGCCACGAGGGGCGAACCGGCATCCGGCTCGCCCCTCGTTCATGCTGCGCTCAGGCCCCGACGCCGCGAATCTGCGGATCGTGGAAGGTGCCACCGAAGACGCGCTCGCTGGCGCCGACGCGGTCCAGGTACGGCGTCGCCCCTCCGGCCTGGAAGGGCCAGCCGGCACCGAGGATCAGGCAGAGGTCGATGTCCTCCGGAGCGGCGACGACCTTCTCGTCGAGCATCAGCTTGATCTCCTGCGCGAGCTGGTCTTCCACGCGGCGCAGGATCGTCGCCTCGTCCACGGGGCTCGTGCCGACGCTGATCGTCTTCTTGGCCTCCTTGGTGAAGTCGGTCACCTTGCCGGCCTTGTCCTTCTCGACGACCTGGGAGAGCTTCGACAGGGCATGCATGTTCTCCGAGGCGTAGAAGCGTTCGGGGAACTCGCGCACCATCGTGTCCTGCACGTGGGCCGCGACGGCCCAACCGACCAGATCGATCAGTTCGAACGGGCCCATCGGCAGGCCGATCGGCGCGAACGCCCGCTCGACGACGGGAACCGGAGTGCCCTCGTCGACGGCGCGCGCAGCCTCGCCCATCACCTTGGCGAGGAGGCGGTTCACGACGAAGCCGGGGGCGTCGGCGGTGAGCACAGCGGACTTGCGCAGCTTGGCCGCCGTCGCGAACGCCGTGGCGAGTGTGGCGTCGTTCGTGGCCGGGGCCTTCACGATCTCGAGCAGCGGCATCACGGCCACCGGATTGAAGAAGTGGAAGCCGACGACGCGCTCCGGGTGCTCCAGGCCGGCACCGATCTGTTCGACGGAGAGCGAGGAGGTGTTGGTGGCGAGAATTGTCGTGGGGGAGACATGCTTCTCGACGTCGGCGAAGACCTGCTGCTTCACGGCGAGGTCCTCGAAGACGGCCTCGATCACCCAGTCGCAGTCGTGGAAGTCTGCCTTGTCGGTGGTGCCGGAGATCAGCGCACGGAGGCGGTTGGCCTCATCGGGGTTGATGCGGCCCTTCTCGGCAAGCGCGTCGATCTCATCGGTGATGTACGCCAGGCCCTTGTCGACCCGGGCCTGGTCGAGGTCGGTGATGACGACGGGAACCTGGAGCCGACGCACGAACAGCAGCGCGAACTGGCTGGCCATGAGCCCTGCGCCGATGATGCCGACCTTCGTCACCTTCTGGGCGAGCCCCTTGTCCGGCGCGCCGGCAGGCCGCTTGGCCCGCTTCTGCACCAGATTGAAGGCGTAGATGCTGGCCTGCAGCTGGTCGCTGATGATCCGATCGGCGAGGGCCTCGTCCTCGAGGGCGAAGCACTCCTCCTTTGTGCCGTTCTTCGCGGCCTTGAGCAGGTCAAGCGCGGCATAGGGCGACTGCGGAACGGTGCCGATGCGGCTCTCGAGCATCTTTCGCGCAATGCCGATGGCTGCATCCCACTTGACCAGGCGTTCGATCTTGCCCGGCGCGTTCTTGCGCTCGACCTTCGTCGTGCCGGAGATGACGCCGTCTGCCCAGGCGATGGAATCCTCGAGGAAGTTGACCGGGGAGAACATGGCGTCGGCGATTCCGAGCTCGAAGGCCTGCGGGCCCTTGAGCATGCGGTTCTGCTTGAGCGGGTTCTCGATGACGACCTTGAGTGCGTTCTCGATGCCGATCAGGTTCGGCAGCAGGTACGTGCCGCCCCAACCGGGGATCAGACCGAGGAAGACCTCGGGCAGCGCCAGGGCCGGAACGGAGCTGTCGATCGTGCGGTAGTCGGCGTTCAGCGGCAACTCGACGCCGCCGCCGAGGGCGAGGCCGTTGATGAACACAAACGACGGAACACCCAGCGTCGACTGCTTGCCGAACACAAAGTGCCCGAGCTGAGCCATCTGCAGGCCGATCTGTCGGTTCGGGATGTCGCTGATCTTGGAGAGGTCGGCGCCGGCCGCGAGGATGAACGGCTTGCCGGTTGTGGCGACGGCGTGGATCTCTCCGCGTGCCGCGCGCTCGGCGAGCGCGTCGAAGGTGCGGCCGAGCTCCATCAACGTCGCCGGGCCGAGGGTGTTCGGGCGGGTGTGGTCGCGGCCGTTGTCGAGGGTGACGAGCGCGAGCACCTTGCCGCTGGCCAGGGGCACGTCGCGCACGTAGCTGTGCGAGATCACCTCGTCGGCGGAGAGCTCTTCGAGCAGGGAGAAGTCAATCTTCGCGTATTGATTGATTGCAGTGTCAGTCATGTTCGCTGGCCTTACTTCTTCTTGCCGGTGTAGTTGGGGTTCTCCCAGATGACTGTTCCGCCCTGGCCGAGGCCGACGCACATCGCCGTCAGGCCGTAGCGCACCTCCGGGTGCTGCTCGAACTGTCGGGCGAGCTGGATCATCAGGCGCACGCCGCTGGCCGCGAGCGGGTGACCGATCGCGATCGCGCCGCCCCACGGGTTGACGCGCGTGTCGTCGTCCTCGATGCCGAAGTGGTCGAGGAAGGAGAGCACCTGGACGGCGAACGCCTCGTTCAGCTCGAACAGGCCGATGTCGGTGATGCTGAGACCCGCCTTGCGGAGTGCCTTCTCCGTGGATGGCACGGGGCCGAGCCCCATGATCTCCGGTTCGACGCCCGCGAAGGCGAAGCTGACCATGCGCATCTTGGCGCGGAGGCCGAGTTCCTTCGCCGTCTCCGCGCTCGCCAGCAGGCTGGCCGTCGCGCCGTCGGTGAGCGGGGAGGCGTTGCCGGCCGTCACGCGGCCATGCGGGCGGAACGGTGTCTTCAGACCGGCAAGGCCCTCCATCGTCGTCTCGGGGCGCATGCCCTCGTCCTGCGTGGCAAGACCCCAGCCGGCGTCCGTGCGCAGGGCGACGGACACCAGGTCGGGCTGGATCTGGCCGGCGGCGTACGCCGCGGCGACCTTCTGCTGGCTGCGCAGGCCGAAGCGGTCAGCACGCTCCTTGGTCAGGTGCGGGAAACGGTCGTGGATGCGCTCGGCCGTGTTGCCCATGTTCAGCGCGTCCGGGCTGACCAGACGCTCGGAGAGGAAACGCGGGTTCGGGTCGGCATCCAGGCCCATGGGGTGACGACCCATGTGCTCGACACCGCCGGCGATGACGAGGTCGTAGGCGCCGAAACCGATGCCGGAGCCGAGCGTCGTCACCGAGGTCATGGCGCCGGCGCACATGCGGTCGATCGCGAAGCCGGGAACCGACTTCGGCAGGCCGGCGAGCAGCGCGGCCGTGCGACCCAACGTCAGACCCTGATCGCCCTGCTGCGTCGTTGCGGCGATCGCCACCTCGTCGATGCGGTCCTTCGGGACGCTCGGGTTGCGCTCAAGCAGCCCGATGATGGCCTTGACGACGAGATCGTCGGCCCGGGTGTTCCAGTACATGCCCTTTTCGCCGGCTCGACCGAACGGGGTACGAACCCCATCCACAAACACGACTTCAGTTCTTTCGGCCACTTCGCCTCCATTGATCGAACAATCCTGTTCTGATCCTAGGAGGGCTCAGGGAGCGCCCTGAATCGTTTGCCGGTTTCTACGAGGGGGCCTCGGATGATTCGAGCAACGTTTGGTGGGCTTCTACAAAGGCGTCACTGATCTTCTGTGCGGTTGCGTCAAGCTGCCAGGGGCGCGCGCCGAGCTCTGTCAGGGCTTCGCCGATCGCTTCCGCGTCGACGGATGCCGGCGGGTGCCAGGCCACGCGACGCAGGTAATCCGGCGTGAGCAGATTCTCGAGCGGAATCTGCAGCTCCTCTGAGACCTCGTTCAGCGCGGTGCGTGCGGCCTTCAGCCGCAGATCGGCTTCCGGGTTGCGCTCCGACCAGACGCGGGGAGGCGGAAGAGTGTCTCCGTTGACCCGGACGGCTGGAATCTCGTCGGTGGCGAGCCCGCGTTCGACGGCCTCCCACCAACGGCTGAGCTCGCTGCGGCTCGCGCGGCCGGTGAACTCGCGCAGCTCAGACAGCGCCTTGCGGGTCGTCGGCATGGCCTTGACGACCGCGAGCAGAGACGAGTCGGGAACGAGCCTGCCAGGAGCGGTGTCGATCTCCTGCGCGTAGGCGTCGCGAGCCAGCCAGAGCTCTCTGGCGACGGCGAGGTTCCTGGCGCTCCGCACACTGTGGATGCCGGAGAGTCGGCGCCACGGCTCGGCCGCGAGCGGCTTGGCCTCCTTCTGCAGCACGGCGGCGAACTCCTGCCTGGCGATCTCCTCTTTGCCGGAGCTGACGAGCAGTTCCTGCAGGGAATCGCGCAGGTCGACGAGAAGCTCGACGTCGAGAGCGGCGTACTCGAGCCAGGAGTCCGGCAGCGGGCGGGTCGACCAGTCAGCCGCGGAGTGTTCCTTCGCGAGGTGGATGCCGAGCTGTTGCTCGATCACGGTTCCGAGCCCGACCCTGGCGAAGCCGAGCAGGCGGGCGCAGAGCTCCGTGTCGAAGATGACGTGAGGGTCCAGGCCGACCTCGCGGAGGCAGGCGATGTCCTGGCTGGCCGCATGCAGGATCCATTCGACGTCCGCGATGGCATCCTGCAGCTCGTCGAAGCGGCCGATGGCCGGCGGGTCGAAGAGGAAGACGCCGGCGTCGCGGCGGAAGACCTGGATCAGATAGGCGCGCTGCGAGTAGCGGAATCCGCTGGCGCGCTCAGCGTCGATGGCGATCGGGCCGGTTCCGGCGGCGATCAGTGCGACGGCGTCGAGATACTCGGCGCGGGTATCGATGACGTGACGCGCCGGCTCAGCCACGGGGCATCCGTTTCGGTGTCAGCACGCTTACGCCTTCCATAGTCGGTGGCAGTCCGGCGAGCATGCACAGGAGTTCGCCCCAGCCTTCGACGTGCGACGCGAGGTTGTGATCACGCGGAGTCCACGAAGCACGCAACTCAATCTGAGCGCCGTCACCCTGTGCAGAGAGTTCACCGAAACCGGTTGAGAGAGTCTTGGTCGCTGTGCCGGATGCCGCGGAATACTGCGCTCCGCGGGCGTCGAGCGCGTCGACCAACCATGACCATGCTACTTCGGCGAGGAAGGGATCGAGGCCGATCTCGGTTTCGAGCGGTGCCTGGGCGAAGCAGACGACCCGGAATCGACCGCCCCATTCCTCTGGTTCGTCCTCGTCGTACAACAAGATGAAGCGACCGGTTCCGTAGTCGGAATCGCTGCCGTGGCGGGCCGGGGACACATCGGCGGCCAATGCGACAGCGTGGGGTGCCAGACGTGCCGGTGCCGGAATCTCGGTGACGACGAGCTCCGCGCGGGTCTTGGCTCGACGCACCGCATCGAGTGCCGCTTGGAACTCCGGCGGGAGGTGGGGCGCTGGCGACGTTTCGGGCACGTGTGCAGACTAGAGTTTTTTCACGGCGCTGTCGGTGAGGCACGCCGAACGGCGTGGTTGACGGGGGCATTGCATGAACGCTCGGGTAACGGTTCGCACGACACCACGGTGGTTACGCGCGCTCGGCTTCATCGGCGTCGCGGTGGGCGGCCTCGCGATGATCGCCGGGGGCGCCATGGCGGTCGTCGTCGTCGTCTTCGCCCGCACGGTCGTGACGCCCCCGCGCGTGCGCAAGGACGACGTCGCGATCCTCGGCACCGAGTCGATCATCGTCGCCGGAGAGCACGAGCCGGTGCGAGCCATCGTGCTGCGTGCAACCGCCGACACGGTGCTCGATGGCCGTTACGGCCTCTGGTTCTCCGGCCAGAGCGGGCACGCCCGTGTCGGCGAGATCCTCTCCCGCGGCCAGACGACCGTGACGCGCCGACTGCTGCAGCGCGACTTCGGCGAGCTGAACCGCGCAGAGGGCGGGCGCTGGAGTGGCTGGTACTACCTCGGCCCCTGGGAGTTCGGGCTGCCGTTCGAGAACGTCACGATTCCCACTCTGCTCGGCCCGGCGCCGGCCTGGTGGGTATCGGCATCCGGCGACAGCACGCGCTGGGTGATCCAGGTGCACGGCCGTGCCGTGCGCAGACAGGAATGCCTGCGGGCCGTGCCGGTGTTCCATGAGGCCGGGATGCACAGCCTCCTGGTGTCGTACCGCAATGACGGCGAGGCGCCGGAGAGTCGGGACGGTCGCTACGGCCTCGGCGACACGGAATGGCAGGATGTCGCAGCGGCGATGCGCTTCGCCCGCGAGCACGGCGCAACGGAGATCGTGCTGATGGGCTGGTCGATGGGCGGCGCCATCGTGATGCAGGCGGCGTTGCGGGCAGAGGACCGCGATCTGGTGAGCGGAATCGTGCTGGAATCGCCGGCCGTGGACTGGAGCGACATCCTGCACTTCCAGGGAACCGGCTACGGGCTGCCTGCCGCGGTCAACGGCGCCGTGATCAGCACGATCGGTTCCCGGTGGGGTCGCGTGATCACGGGGCTTGAGCAGGCGATCGACTTCCCCCGCCTCGACATGGCCGTGCGGGCGGAGATCCTGGAGCTGCCGATCCTGCTCATGCACAGCGACGACGACGGCTACGTGCCGATCACCGGCTCACGGGCGCTGGCCGCTGCGCGACCGGACATCGTCACCTTCGAAGAATTCACGGTCGCCCGCCACACCAAGCTCTGGAACTACGATCCAGAGCGGTGGAACGGGGCGATCAGGCGGTGGTTGTCGGCGCGAGCCTGATCCGGATCTGCCGCTTGGTGCGCCCGAGCATCCCCGTCATGCCCCGGATGCGCAGCGGCGACACGGCCTGGGTCAGGCCGAGCGTCTGCGGGTAGTCGTCCGGAACGGCGAGGACCTGCTCCGGGCTGAGGCCGGAGAGCCCCTGCGCCAGGATCGATGCGAAGCCGCGCGTTGTCGGCGATTCCCGCGGCGCTGTCGCATAGAGCTGAACGGCGCCGGACTCATCGATCTCGACGAAGAGGAAGACGGGGGACTGGCATTCCTCGACGCGCTCGAACAGATCCGGGTGATCCTGATAGCGCTCTGGCAGTTCCGGCAGCTCGTTGGAGAACTCGAGCAGGAGCTGCAAGCGATCACGCTGTTCGAGGGCGAGGAAGTCGTCGCGGATCTCGGCGAGCTGCTCGGGGAGTTCCGTGCTGGAGGGCGCTGCGGTAGTCATCGGGACTATTGTCCCACGGTGCCCGTGGCCCTCGGCGCGATTCCGCGCTCCTCACCGACGGCGATCGGCACGCGCACGGCGCTACCCCATTCGGTCCAGGAACCGTCGTAGTTGCGCACAGCGTCGAAGCCGAGCAGGTGGGTGAGCACGAACCAGGTGTGGCTGGATCGCTCGCCGATGCGGCAATAGGCGATCACGTCGTCGCCCTCCCGCAGCCCTGCCTCGTCCTTGTAGATCGCATCGAGTTCTGCGCGGCTCTTGAAGGTGGCATCCGGTGCGGCGGCTCGCGCCCACGGAACGCTCGCCGCGCTCGGGATGTGCCCGGCGCGGAGTGCGCCCTCGGTCGGGTATCCGGGAATCTCGGTGCGCTCGCCCGTGTACTCCTCGACGGAACGGACATCGATGAGCGGGTTGCCGAAGTGCGCGAGCACGTCCTCCTTGAACGCGCGCAGGGTGCTGTCGTCGCGCTCGATCACCGGGTAGTCGACGGATGCCGGGGCCGGCGTCTCCGTCGTGAGCTCGCGCCCTTCCGCGATCCAGAGCGCGCGGCCTCCGTCGAGCAGTCGCACATCCTCGTGGCCGAAGAGCGTGAAGATCCAGAGCGCATACGCCGCCCACCAGTTGTTCTTGTCGCCGTAGAGCACGATCGTGCTGTCGCGGCTGATGCCCTTCGCTCCGAGCAGGCGCGCGAACTCCTCGCCCTGCACGAAGTCGCGCAGCACGGGGTCGTTCAGGTCGGTGTGCCAATCGATCTTGACCGCGCCCGGGATGTGCCCCGTCTCATAGAGGAGCACGTCTTCGTCGCTCTCGACGACGACGAGGCCGGGGGAGCCGAGGTGCGCGGCCAGCCATTCCGTTGACACGAGCCGCTCGGGGTGGGCGTACTCGGCGAACTTCGCGGTGGTGTCGTTCTCGACGGGCATGCTGGCCTCCTGAATTACGCCCGATCGGGCGAGGAATGTCGGTGGGGAGCAGATTAGGCTGGTTGCCAGTCCACTTCCTCGAATCTACGCGTCCTCGCGTGAGCCAGCGTGCCCTCCCGCAATGCTGCGCAACACGACCACGCGGTTCCCACAGCAGAAACGGCACGCGCACGCATGCAGAGTTCCACAGCACTTCGCCTGATCGATCGTTCGCCGAGCATCACGGGCAGCGAGATCGCGGGTGGGCTCGTGCCGCCGCCGCAGTTCGAGCATGCGTCGTTCGAGTCGTACCGACCGGATGCCGACTACCCGTCCCAGGCCGGTGCTGTCGAGCTGCTGCAGGAGTTCAACGGGGTGTGGCGGGCGCAGCGACCGGGCGGATTCTTCTCGCGCAACCGCAAGCCCAAGGCCGCTCTGCCCGGCATCTACCTCGACGGCGGCTTCGGCGTCGGCAAGACCCACCTCTTGGCCTCGCTCTGGCACGCCGCCCCCGGGCCCAAGTACTTCGGCACCTTCATCGAGTACACGGCCCTCGTCGGCGCGCTCGGCTACGCGGAGACGGTGAAGCTGCTGAGCGGGACCAAGCTCATCTGCATCGACGAGTTCGAGCTGGACGACCCGGGCGACACCATGCTGATGACGCGGCTGCTCGGTGAGCTGATGGAGACGGGAACCCGGGTGGCGGCGACATCCAACACCCCGCCGAACTCTCTCGGCGAGGGTCGCTTCGCCGCATCGGACTTCCTGCGCGAGATCCAGGCGCTGTCATCGAACTTCCAGACGGTGCGCATCGACGGTCTCGACTACCGCCGCCGCAACGTCGAGGGGCGCGCGACCACCGTCGATGACGCCGCACTTGAGCACATGGTGTCGACGATGGTTGGGCGCGGGACCACGGTGAGCTACGACGGATTCGACGAGCTCATGAAGCACCTGGCCACCGTGCACCCGTCCAAGTACATCAAGATGATCCGCGGCGTCGACGTGATCGGCCTCCGCGGCGCGCACGTGCTGCACAACCAGACCGATGCGCTGCGCCTGGTGGCCTTCATCGACCGTGTGTACGACGCCGAGATCCCCATCGTTGCCAGCGGCACCCCGCTCAGCGAGGTCTTCGACGACGACATGATGGGCGGCGGATACCGCAAGAAGTACCAGCGCGCCATGTCCCGCCTGATCGCCCTGACGACGGGCGAGCTGCCCCCGCACGACTGAGTTCGCGAAACATGCCCGTTACGTGGCACCCGTTTTCGTAACGGCGCCGAAACACGAGCGGCACTCTCGCCGAAATCTCGCAGGGCCACTCTGGGCTCGTACCCGAGAAGTGCACGGTTCCACCCCGAGGTTCTCGACAGGTACACCCCTGATGGAAACTTCGAGAGGTGTAATCATGGACACAGGCAGCATTGCTTGGGCGATCACAGCGACGGCACTCGTGCTGTTGATGACGCCGGGCGTCGCATTCTTCTACGGCGGGCTGGTCAAGGCCAAGAGCGTCGTCAGCATGATGATGATGAGCTTTGGAGCACTCGGCCTGATCAGCGTGCTCTGGATCCTCTACGGATTCAGCATGAGCGCGGTCAGCTCGCCCGGCGACTTCGCGGGCAACCCCTTCGCCGACTTCGGCCTCAGCTCGCTCGCAACCGGTGAGTCGGCGAACACCGATCTGCTCGGCGCGACATTCGGTGCGACGTTCGCCATCATCACCGTCGCGCTGATCTCCGGTGCCATCGCTGACCGGGCGAAGTTCGGTTCGTGGATGATCTTCGCCGGCATCTGGGCGACGCTCGTCTACTTCCCGGTCGCGGCCTGGGTCTGGGGTGGTGGCTGGATCATGGAGCTCGGCACCACGCTCGGCCTCCCCAACGTGATCGACTACGCCGGTGGAACCGCCGTGCACATCAACGCCGGTGCGGCAGCGCTCGCTCTCGCCCTGGTCCTCGGCAAGCGTGTCGGCTTCCAGAAGGGCATCACCAAGCCCCACAACGTTCCGCTGGTGCTCATGGGTGCCGCGATCCTCTGGTTCGGCTGGTTCGGATTCAACGCCGGTGCCGAGTGGCTGAACGGCCTCGCGAACGTCGGCCTCATCGTCGTCAACACCCTGGGTGCGACCGCGGCCGCGATCCTCGGCTGGATGGTCGTCGAGAAGCTCAAGGACGGCAAGGCCACCTCGGTCGGTGCGGCATCCGGTGCGGTCGCCGGTCTCGTCGCCATCACCCCGGCCTGCGCCAATCTCGAGCCCGGTTGGGCCCTGGTTCTCGGTGTCGTCGCCGGTGCCGTCTGCGCCCTGGCCATCGAGCTCAAGTTCAAGCTCGGCTTCGATGACTCGCTCGACGTCGTCGGCATCCACCTCGTCGGTGGAATCATCGGAACCCTGTACCTCGGATTCTTCGCCATCGACACCGGCCTCTTCACCGGTGGCGACTTCGGACAGCTCACCGTTCAGGTCATCGCGGCCGGCGCCGTTCTCGTCTACTCCTTCGTCATCGCCCTCGCCCTGGGCTTCGCGATCGAGAAGAGCATCGGCTTCCGTATCAAGAACGAGGATGAAGTTGCCGGCATCGACACCGTCGTGCACGGCGAGGAGGGTTACGCGCTCAACAACGCATAGCAGTAGCGCAGGCTAACTGCGCGAAGGCGCTGAGCGCGTACTACAGGCGGCGTCGTTTGGAACCGGCGAAGCCGAGCGGTGGGGCAGTGTTGGTGTGAAGGAATTCACACCGCACTGCCCCTTCGTCTGTGTCGCCCGTCTGTGTCGCCGGCTATGCACGGCGCCCCCGATATGGTTGTCTGCGGGGGTCGGCTGATACGCGCCCTGCGCTTCGAGAGGACCCCGTGAACTACGACGATGCCGGTTTCGTCCTCGCCTTCTCGGCGCTGATCCCGGTGCTCGGGCTCGGCCTCGGGCTGCTGGCCGGGTTGCGCAGGCCTCAGTTCCCCGTCGTCGTCATCGCCAGCGCCGCACTCCTCCTACTGTGGCTGTTCTTCGGTGCGCGCGCGGTGCTCGGTGCCGACGCCTCCTTGTCACTGAGCGTCTACTACGGGTTGCTCTTCTCGCTCACCGCCGTGCAATTGAGTCCGATCCTGCCGCGCGAGCCGCGTGCGCGCACACTCGGGTGGGTCGCTTTCGTCCTCGTGTGGGCGCTCGTGGCGCAGCTGGCCATTTCGGCGTGGACGCTCAATCTGGTCGACGGCTGGCTCGTGGCCTCGCTCGGCCTGCTCGACTTCGGTGGCAGCAGCATGCTCTTCATTTCCACTGCCGCGGCCGGGCTGGCCTGTCTGCTCGTGCAACGCAGTCGCGGGCCGATCATCGCCGTTGCTACACCGCGTCGTGCCGTCGCCACCATCATCCCGCTCTGGGTGGGCTTCTTCGCGCTGACGGTCGGATCAGAGGCCGTGCCTGACCAGATCGCGGTGGATGCCGCGGTGAACACCCTGCTCGCACCGCTCGGCGGCGTCGTCGCCTGGGTCGTCGTCGAGCACATCCGTCACCACCGTGTGAGCATCGGCGGCGCCGTGCGCGGCATCTTCGCCGGGCTCGTCGCGGTGACGCCGGCCGCCGATGTGCTCTCTCCGTTCTGGGCCTGCATGCTCGGGCTCGCCGCCGGGGCGGTGGCGGCAGCACTCGCCGGTCCCCGCGGCTCCGTGCTCGGCCTGCTGCTCACCCAGCTCAGCGCTGCCGCGCTCGGCTGCGTCTTCATCGGCATCCTCGGCGACGGCGTCGGCGGCCTCATCACGGGCAGTTGGGCGCAGCTGGGCACCCAGCTGTTCTCGATCGCGGTGGTCGCCGGGTTCGCCTTCCTCGTCGCGGGCCTGGTCGCCCTCGCCGTCGGGCGAGTGATGGTGAGCGCCGGGTGGTCGCGTGAGCGCCCGGAGCCCGTGGGATAGCCCACGCCCCTGACACCGCCAAACACTCCGCTGGGTGAGCCTGTCGAAACCCACCCGCCGGACACGCTTCGAGCCCCAAGCTGGCTTGAGGGAGCGCCAGCGACCGAAGCCCTGACACCACCCAACACTCCGCCCGCTCCCACGCTGGCTTGAGGGAGCGCCAGCGACCGAAGCCCTGACACCCCCCGAACACTCCGCTGGTTGAGCCTGTCGAAACCCTGATACCGCCGGACTCGCCTCTCTCCGACGCTGGCTTGAGGGAGCACCAGCGTCCGATGCCCTGACACGCCCGAACTCCCCGCCCCTGCCCACGCTGCCTTGAGGGAGCGCCAGCGACCGAAGCCCTGACACCACCCCACACTCCGCTGGTTGAGCCTGTCGAAACCCCGAACACCCCGTTGGTTGAGCCTGTCGAAACCACTTGATCACGGTTGGGTCACGGTCCACTCCTTCTGTGGATAACCCCTGATACCGACCCCGTTTGCAGCAGTCCGTGTCGGTGGTCGGTGAGACGCTTCATGCATGAGCGAAGCAGTGGTGCAGCTTCCCGGATCGGCCACCGACCCGGTCATCACCCAGTGCCTCACCGGGCTGGCTTCGGGCGTCGCCCAAGCCGGAGCCGTCCAAGCGGAGCAGTACCGCGTCATCGAAACCGCCCGCTCCCACGCCGTCGCCACCGCCGACCCCATGGGCCGGACCCGCCGCATCGAGGAAGAGTTCGCCCTCCGCAGCATCACGGCCGAGCTCGCCCTCGTCCTCCGCGTCCACGAGCGCACCATGACCGGGCTGATCTACGAGGCCAAGCAACTCGGCACCGTCTTCACCAAGTCGCTCACCGCTCTCGCGGCCGGCACGGTCGGGCAACGCCACGTCCGCGAGATCCTCGCCCAAGCCATCTCCCTGCCGCCGGAGCTCCACGCCCGCTTCGAAGCCGAAGCACTGCTGAACGCGGCGACACAGACCCCGACGGCGTTCCGCCGCACGGCGGCCCGGCTCCGAGAACGCCTCCACCCGGACTCTCTCACCCTGCGGGCGGCGCAGGGCCGCACCGAGCGGCGGCTCTGGTTCGAACCCGCCGCGGACGGCATGGCGTGGCTGCACCTGCACCTGGAGGCGGAGAAGGCCATCGCGATCGCGGAACGGATCAGCCACCTCGCCGACCACGCCCAAGCCGAGGCGCTCGACACGGCTCACCTCGCCGACACGGAGGCGGCGCTCAGCCCGGGAACGCACGCCCAGTTGGAGGCGGACATCGCCGCCGAACTGCTGCTGCTCCCGCCGACACCGCCCTCCAGCAGCGCGGAGGGCACACAGCGGTCGCGGATGCCGGGGCTGGCGTTCTCTCGCCCCGAGGTCTTCGTGGCCGTGCCGAAGCTGACGATCCCGTACGCGACCCTGATCGGCCAATCAGATGAGCCGAGCGAGCTGCACGGCTACGGACCGATCGACGCCGACACCGCCCGCCGCCTCGCCGCCGCCGCCCCCACTTTGCACCGGATCCTCGTCGACCCGGTCGACAACACCCCACTCCAGCTGGACCCGACCAAGTACACGATGACGAAGGCGCTGCGCCGGTGGATCCTCTATCGGGACCAAATCTGCCGCTTCCCTGGCTGCAGCCGCACAGCCGAGCGGTGCGAGATCGACCACACCCACCCCTTCGAGCACGACGGGCTCACCGAGGAGTGCAATCTCGCGGTGCTCTGCAAGAAGCACCACCGGCTCAAGCACAACTCCTGCTGGCGCGTGATGCAACTCGGCCACGGTGTGCTCCGCTGGACCAGCCCGGCCGGCCGCACCTACGACACCCACCCGGCCCCGCCCGGCAGCCGACGACCCCCGCCGGGTTCACCGGACGAGCCGCCGCCCCCGCCGGTTGAGCCACTCCCGCTGGTTGAGCCTGTCGAAACCCGGATGCGATACCCGGACACCCCGCCGTTCTGATTGTGTTCTCGCAGCTGATCCAGCTCACGCCGAGTTCTGGCCGCCGTCGGAGCGCGCGACTACCCTGAACGCATGTGTGCGAGCTACGGACTTGAGACCACGCCAGACGAACTGGACGAGCACTTCGCCTTCGATGAACGCGGTCGCAATGCGGCCGTTGTCGAGTGGCTGGCCGCGAACGCAACGGAGGTCGTGAAGCCGACAGGGCCGCGCGCCCTCAACCTCAACCCGCTGGTGCGCGAGCGCGTCATCGGCGACGACCCGGTGCGTCAGCTTGACCTGGCGTGGTGGCAGATGTGGATCGGCGGCCAGCGCCCGAAATTCTCGACAATCAATGCCCGCAGCGAGAACCTGCTGAAGGGCGTGTGGGCCGGCCCGACGAAGGCGCGCCGTGCCCTCGTCCCCGTCACGCACTACTTCGAGAAGGGCCGCCGTTTCGACCTCGGGGGAGAGCTCTTCAGCATCGGCGCGATCTACACCATCAACCGCACAGACGCCGCCCCGACGCCGGACGGCTGGCTCCCCACCTACGCCATCGTGACTCGGCCGGCTGCGAGCCACGTCGAGGAGATCCACGACCGGATGCCGCTGATCATCCCGCCCGAGATGTACGCGGATTGGCTGGCCCCAGATCTCGCCGGCGACCAGACCCTCGTGGATGCCGCGCTGGCGGCCTCAGAGGAACCGTCGCAGCGGGTTCAGATGCATGAGCTCGAAGGAAGGTAACGACAGTACCTGTTGCGCGGCGCTCTCGCGCGGCATCCTGAGAAGGAAGCGAAGGGAACACGCAATGCACAAGCGAACACTGGGACAGGGACTCGAGGTGTCGGCGATCGGGCTCGGCGCGATGGGGATGTCGATGAGTTACGGGCCGAATCCGGGCGACCGCGATGACATGATCGGCGTGCTCCGCTACGCGATCGAGAGCGGGACCACATTTATCGACACTGCGGAGGTCTACGGTCCATACGTCAACGAGGAACTGGTGGGTGAAGCCATCGCCCCGCTGCGCGACGAGGTCATCGTGGCGACGAAATTCGGTTTCGACATCGTCGATGGCGCGAACCGCGGCACGGACTCGAGGCCAGAGCACATCCGCACGGTTGCCGATGCGTCGCTCCGGCGCCTGGGAGTCGACACGATCGACCTGTTCTACCAGCACCGCGTCGACCCGTTGATCCCGATCGAGGATGTCGCGGGCACGGTCGCCGAGCTGGTGCGCGAGGGCAAGGTCAAACACTTCGGCCTCTCCGAGGCCGCTGCGAGCACGATCCGTCGTGCGCACGCCGTGTTCCCCGTGACGGCCGTTCAGAGCGAATACTCGCTGTGGACGCGCGATCCAGAGGCCGAGGTACTTCCAGCCTGCGCGGAGCTGGGCATCGGTTTCGTACCGTTCAGCCCGCTCGGCAAGGGCTTTCTCACCGGAACGGTCGACGCCGGTGCCAGCTTCGGCGCAGGGGAGATTCGCGCGCGCGTTCCCCGCTTCGCACCGGAGAACCTCGCCGCCAACCAGGCGCTCGTCGATGAGGTGCGTGCCCTCGCCGCGCAGCGCGGTGCAACGCCCGCTCAGGTCGCGCTCGCCTGGTTGCTCGCCCAGCAGTCGTTCATTGTGCCGATTCCGGGCACCAGACGGCGCGAGCGGATCGACGAAAACGCCGGCGCCACCGCTGTGGCTCTCTCGGCGGATGACATCGACGGCTTGAACCTGCTGGTCGAGCGCATCGGCGTCGCAGGCAACCGCTACGACGAAGCAGGGATGCGCGCAGTCGGGCTGTGACGATCTGCCGATCCGCCGGTCGGGCGCGCGGGCGCGTCCGACCGGCGCGCCGCACCGCAATCCGGAGCCAAGCTGGGCATGACCGCCATGATGTGCACTATGAACCCACCTGCGCGGAGGCCGGACCGCACCCTGCTCGTCATCCTGATCGCGATCGCCGCACTCGTCATCATCGCCGTGGTCGTCGTGTTCACGCGTGGCGCTCCGACGGCACTCGACCCCGATACGCCTGAGGGCGTCGTTCAGGGCTACTCGGCTGCGGTGATCGACGGCGACACTGAGGCAGCCCTCAACTACCTCGCGCCGGAGGTGCGCGAACAGTGCGACGGCTTCGACAGCGTGTACACCGAGAATCTGCGCGTGGCGCTGGTCGACAGCACCGATCGCGGTGAATCGGCCACCGTGACGGTGTCGTTCGTCACCAGCTATGAGGGCGGATTGTTCGGCTCATCGTCGTCCGAGAGCACCGAGTCGTTCTCGCTCGTGAAGAGCGACGATGCATGGGTGATCACCGCGGTGCCATGGCCGCTCGCGATCTGCGCAGCATCGGCGGTCTACTGATGGCTGACACGACTGGCTCGGCACAGCACACGGTTCGCCGCGTGATCGCGTATGTGCTGCTCTTCGTGCTCGTCACGGTCGCCGGCATGGGCATCTCCGGCGTGCTCGGGCGCGTCCTCGACTCCGGCTCAGAGATCGTCCGCGGCGGAAGCTCCGATCTCGCGCAGTCGCTCGCCTTCACGGTGATCGGTGCGCCCCTCGCCGCCCTGCTGTGGTGGTGGCTCTGGCGCCGGCTCGACGAGGGGACGGAGCGCGCCGCGCTGTCGTGGGGGCTCTACCTCAGCGGCATGTACGTCGTGTCGCTCATTGTCTTCAGCGTGGCGACGGTGGATGCCGCGAACTCGGTGATCCGCGGTGCATGGGACCCCGCCCGGTTCGCGACCGCCCTGGTCTGGTTCGGGATCTGGCTTGCCCATCTCGCGATGTCGCGGCACGACAGGCGACCGCTGCGTCTGGCCACCGTCCCCGTGGTTCTCGGCGGCGTGTACGGCCTCATAGCGGCAAGCAGCGGTGCCGTGAGCGCGCTCGGTGCGCTGCTGAACAGCGCGATCCGCGGCGCGAGCGCCCTGGTGCTGGTCGGGGAGAGCGTGTTCTCCCCGATGACCACGGGGGTGCTCTGGTTCATCGTCGGCGGTGCGGTGTGGTGGTTGCACTGGGTGCGCGGCGGCGCGTCGCGGGTGACTGGCGGGCTCGCCTCCGTCGCCCTGATCTGGGTGGGAGTGCTCGGGGCCAGCCTCCTGTCACTCAGCGGGATCTGGATGAGCGTGTTCGTTGCCCTCCGTCTCGCCTTCGACCGCCTCGAGCCGATCGCCGTTATCACCGAGCCGCTCGGCGACGCGGTCGCGGCCGCGCTCATCGGTGCCGTCGTGTGGCGCTACCACTGGCTGGTCACGCGGGAACGCACCGGCGGCGTGCAGCGGGCGAGCAGCGTCGTTGTGGCCGGGGTCGGCATGGCCGCAACGGCGTCCGGGATCGGCGTCATCATCAACGCCCTGCTCGCGACGCTCAGCACCTCGATCGCGGGTTCGGACCCGCGTACCCTGTTACTCGGCGGTCTGAGCGCGTTCCTCGTCGGCGGTGTGGTCTGGTGGTTCGCCTGGAAGCCGGCAGACCCGGTCTCCGATGCGGACCGGCGCGACACCTCGCGCCGCGTCTACCTGGTGGCCGTGTTCGGCGTCAGCGCCATCGTCGCCCTGATCGCGCTCCTGATCGTCGGCTACGGGGTGTTCGTGTTCGCACTCGACTCCACGACGGGCACGAGCCTGATCGAGCAGGTGCGCGCCCCGCTCGGGCTGCTGATCGCGACGGCGGCGGTGTTCGGCTACCACTTCAGCGTCTGGCGGCGTGATCGAGCAGCGGTCGCCCTCACAACCCCCGTCCGTGAGCGCACGATCGGCGAGGTGATCCTGGTGACCGATGCCGCATCGACGGGGCAGCGGCAGCTGATCGAGCAGCTCACCGGAGCCAGCGTCACCACCTGGGTGCGCGCCGCTGCGCCGGGGGAGTCGCCCGCGGAGGTGCCGAACCACGCCGATGAGCGCCTCAGCGAGGCGCTGAACGGCGTCACTGCAGCACGGCTGCTCGTCATCACCGGAGCGGACGGAGCGGTGCAGCTCGTGCCACTGGCCGAGTGACGTCGAGCGATAGGTGTGGTGGGCAGGACGTGTGGTGGGCAGGCCACGCCATTCGACCCTGTCAGAGTGGCGTCGTAGGCTCGTCCCCAGCATGGTCACCGTCATCCCCGTTCATGAGCGCCTCTGGAAGGTCACGCGGGGTGGCGAGCTCGCCGGGTACGTTGACGCGATCGACGCCCGTGACGGCATCCGATACCGTGCACGCCGCCTCAACGTCCGGCACCGGCGCTGGGTTGCGCTCGGCGAATACTGGGAGCTGCAGACCGCAATCGACGCGCTGGGCGGCTAGGCCGGCGCGCGCTGCGGGGGAAACAGAAAACCCCCGGCTGAGCCGGGGGTTTTGTCTGTGGGCGATACCGGACTCGAACCGATGACCTCTTCCGTGTGAAGGAAGCGCGCTACCAACTGCGCCAATCGCCCAGTGCTTTCACCTGTGTGGTGATCGCGATTACCGATACTAGCCGACCCAGATGTCGCAATGCACATCGACGATCGGTCACGGCGTTTCGGGGCGGATCTCGGCCGATCCGGAGGGGGATCGAACACGCCCGGGTTTCGCCGGTTTGGTGATCCAGAGATCCATCGGTTAGAGTTTTGGACGTCGCAGAAATGCGGCGAAAGAAATGCGGATGTGGCGCAGTGGTAGCGCATCACCTTGCCAAGGTGAGGGTCGCGAGTTCGAATCTCGTCATCCGCTCGAGTGAAACCGAGCAAGCCAGTTTCGGTAACACAGGTGGGGAACCCACAATGGTGGCGTGGCCGAGAGGCGAGGCAGCGGCCTGCAAAGCCGTCCACACGGGTTCGAATCCCGTCGCCACCTCGTAGCACTCCACACTTGCAGTACACCCCCCAGCAGCACCCCAGAAATGGGCGATTGGCGCAGCGGTAGCGCGCTTCCCTGACACGGAAGAGGTCACTGGTTCGATCCCAGTATCGCCCACCAAGTGAAACCCCCGGACCTCCGGGGGTTTTTGCTTGAAGCGTAGAGTCGTATCATCTACACAGCAACACAATGCGGATGTGGCGCAGTGGTAGCGCATAACCTTGCCAAGGTTAGGGTCGCGAGTTCGAATCTCGTCATCCGCTCAGATTCACAAGAAAGGCCCGCCAGGGAACTGGCGGGCCTTTCTGCGTATCCGGCCATTCTGCGCCGGGGGAGTACTGGCGCGACAACGCCGCCGCGCTGGCAACGCTAAAGTTGATGAAGTCCGCGCATTCGCGGAAATCAATCAATTTTGGGAGTGGATGAAGGTGGCTGACGGCTTCGAGCTTTTCACCGACCGGTCCGTTGTCGCGATGCGCGTCAACGGTGAGCTGAAAGACCTCGCCACGCAGACTACGACCACCGACGTCGTCGAGCCGGTGACGATCGATTCGCCCGATGGTCTGAACATCCTGCGCCACTCGGCGGCCCACGTGCTCGCCCAGGCCGTGCAGACGATCAACCCGGAGGCCAAGCTCGGCATCGGCCCTCCCGTGAACGACGGCTTCTACTACGACTTCGACGTCGCTGAACCCTTCAGCATCGACGATTTCAAGGCCATCGAGAAGGCCATGAGCCGCATCATCCGTCAGGGCCAGCGTTTCGTGCGCCGGGTCGTGACCGACGATGAGGCGCGCGCAGAACTCGCCGACGAGCCGTACAAGCTCGAGCTCATCGGGCTCAAGGGCGGGGTTTCGACAGGCTCAACCAGCGAGCTGGGCGCGGACAACGAGAACGTCGAGGTCGGTGGCGCAGAGCTCACGATCTACGACAACGTGGACCCGAAGACGGGGGAGACGCTCTGGAGCGACCTCTGCCGCGGCCCGCACCTGCCCAGCACCCGCTTGATCGGCGAGGGGCACTCACTCATGCGCGTCGCCGCCGCTTACTGGCGCGGCTCGGAGAAGAACAAGCAGCTGCAGCGCATCTTCGGCACGGCGTGGCCGAGCAAGGACGAGCTGCGCGCGTACAAGGAGCGCCTCGAGGAGGCAGCCAAGCGCGACCACCGCAAGCTCGGAGCGGAGCTGGACCTGTTCAGCTTCCCGGAGGAGCTCGGCAGCGGCCTGCCCGTCTTCCACCCCAAGGGCGGCATCATCCGCGCCGAGATGGAGAACTACTCGCGCACCCGCCATGTTGAGGAGGGCTACTCCTTCGTCAACACCCCGCACATCACCAAGGGCAAGCTGTACGAGGTTTCCGGACACCTCGACTGGTACCGCGACGGCATGTACCCGCCGATGCACATCGACGCCGAGATCGGCGAGGACGGCACCGTGCACCGCGAGGGCCAGGACTACTACCTGAAGCCCATGAACTGCCCGATGCACAACTTGATCTACCGGTCCAGCGCGCGCTCCTACCGTGACCTGCCGCTGCGCCTGTTCGAGTTCGGGAGCGTCTACCGCTACGAGAAGTCCGGCAACGTGCACGGTCTCACCCGGGTGCGGGGCATGACTCAGGACGACGCCCACATCTACACGACGCGCGAGAAGATGCGCGAGGAGCTCACCAGCACCCTCAACTTCGTGCTCGACCTGCTGAAGGACTACGGTCTCGACGACTTCTACCTCGAGCTCAGCACCAAGGACCCGGAGAAGTTCGTCGGCAGCGACGACGCCTGGGAAGAGGCGACGGCGACCCTGGCAGAGGTCGGCGCGGCATCCGGCCTCGAACTCGTTCCCGACCCGGGCGGAGCCGCCTTCTACGGCCCCAAGATCTCGGTGCAGGCGCGCGACGCCATCGGCCGCACCTGGCAGATGTCGACGATCCAGCTCGACTTCAACCTGCCGGAGCGCTTCGAGCTCGAGTACACGGCGCCGGACGGCAGCCGTCAGCGGCCCGTCATGATCCACCGTGCGCTGTTCGGCTCGATCGAGCGCTTCTTCGGCGTGCTCACCGAGCACTACGCCGGCGCGTTCCCGGTCTGGCTCTCGCCCGTGCAGGTCGTCGGCATCCCCGTCGCCGAGCAGTACGCCGAGTTCCTGGGCGACGTCATCGACCAGCTCAAAAAGGCCGGCGTGCGCGCTGAGCTCGACCTCTCCGATGAGCGCATGCAGAAGAAGATCCGCAACCACACCATGGCCAAGGTTCCCTTCCAGCTCATCGTCGGCGAGGAAGACCGCGACAACGGCAGCGTCAGCTTCCGCTTCCGCGACGGCACGCAAGAGAACGGTGTCCCGGTCGCGGACGCCATCGCCCGCATCCGCGCGGCGATCGACAGCCGCGCCCAGGTCACGACGCAGGGTCAGATCTAACATGACGGATGCAGGGCCAGACGTGCCAGAGGTCGAGAACAGTGCGGACTTCGCCGCTGTCCCCGACGCGTTCCAGCGCCTCTGGACCCCGCACCGCATGGTCTACATCCAGGACGGGCAGCAGCCGCACAAGGACGACTGCCCGTTCTGCCTGGCCCCGTCGATGGACGATGAGAAGGCGCTGATCGTCGCGCGCGGCACGCACGCCTACGTCCTGCTCAACCTGTACCCGTACAACAGCGGGCACCTCTTGATCTGCCCCTACCGTCACATCGCCACCTATGACCAGGCGACGCCGGAAGAGGTCGCCGAGATCGGCGAGCTGACCCAGATCGCGATGCGCGTGCTCACCGAGGTCTCACACTGCGACGGCTTTAACATCGGCATGAATCAAGGCCGCATCGCCGGAGCAGGCATCGCAGAGCACCTGCACCAGCACATCGTGCCGCGCTGGGCGCTCGACGCGAACTTCTTCCCGATCATCGCCGGCACCAAGGCGCTTCCGCGCCTGCTCGGCGATGTGCGCAAAGAAGTCGCCGACGGCTGGCCGTCCGCTCACACTTCGTAACCCCTGCACAGTCCCACCCTCACAGCCGAATAGGATTAACAGCATGACTGAGAGCACTTCTACCGAGCAGTTCGGTTCCAGCCGCGTCAAGCGCGGCCTCGCCGAGATGCTCAAGGGCGGCGTCATCATGGACGTCGTCACCGCAGAGCAGGCCCGTATCGCAGAGGATGCCGGCGCCGTAGCCGTCATGGCTCTCGAGCGCGTGCCCGCCGACATCCGTTCGCAGGGCGGCGTCGCCCGCATGAGCGACCCCGACCTGATCGAGGCCATCAAGGCCGAGGTCTCCATCCCCGTGATGGCCAAGGCCCGCATCGGCCACTTCGTCGAGGCCCAGGTGCTTGAGGCACTCGAGGTCGACTACATCGACGAGTCCGAGGTGCTGAGCCCGGCCGACTACGTCAACCACATCGACAAGTGGGGCTACAACGTTCCCTTCGTCTGTGGAGCGACCAACCTCGGTGAGGCACTCCGCCGCATCAACGAGGGCGCTGCGATGATCCGCTCGAAGGGCGAGGCCGGCACCGGCGACGTCTCTGAGGCGACCAAGCACATCCGCAAGATCAAGAGCGAGATCGCCCAGCTCAGCTCGATGAGCAAGGACGAGCTCTACGTCGCGGCCAAGGAGCTGCAGGCGCCGTACGCGCTCGTCGCCGAGATCGCCGAGACCGGCAAGCTCCCCGTCGTGCTGTTCACCGCCGGTGGCGTCGCCACCCCCGCGGATGCCGCCATGATGATGCAGCTCGGTGCTGACGGCGTGTTCGTCGGCTCCGGCATCTTCAAGTCGGGCAACCCGGCTCAGCGCGCAGCGGCCGTCGTCAAGGCGGTCACCTTCTTCGACGACGCCAAGGTCATCGCCGAGGTGTCGCGGGGCCTGGGCGAGGCCATGGTCGGCATCAACGTCTCCGACCTGCCCGCACCGCACCGTCTCGCCGAGCGCGGCTGGTAACTCGCAGCCGTGCTTGCATTGAGCCTGCCGAAATGACCGTTGGCGTTCTGGCCCTCCAGGGTGATTTCCGCGAACACGCGAGTGTTCTGCGCACCCTGGGGGCCGACGTCACCCTCGTTCGACGCCCGGACGAACTGGCCGCCATCGACGGCCTGGTGATTCCGGGTGGCGAGTCGAGCGTGATGGACAAACTCGCGCGCACCTTCGGCCTCGCCGATCCGCTGCGCGAGCGCATCCGCGACGGACTGCCGGTCTACGGCACCTGCGCCGGCCTGATCATGCTCGCCGACTCCGTGCTCGATGCGATCGCGGGCCAGCAGAGCCTGGGTGGCCTCGACGTCGTCGTGCGCCGGAACGCCTTCGGCTCGCAGACGCAGTCATTCGAGACCGATCTCGACATCCCGGAGCTCGGCGAGGTGCCCGTGCACGCCGTCTTCATCCGTGGCCCTGTCGTCGAATCCGTCGGCCGGAACGCGCGGCCCCTCGCAACCCTCGCCGACGGCCGCGTCGTCGCCGTCGAGCAGGGCAATCTGCTCGGCACCAGCTTCCACCCCGAGATCACGGGGGAGCACCGCTTCCACGAGTACTTCTTGAGCAAGGTGCGCGCGCGTACACTCGCTGCATGACTCGATTCGTCGCACTCCTGCGCGGGGTGAATGTCGGCGGCATCTCCATCAAGTCCGCCGATCTCGCTGAGCTGTTCCGGACTCTGGGCTTCGAGAACGTGCGCACGGTGCTGGCCAGCGGCAATGTCGTCTTCGATGCCGATGCACCGGATGACGCGGCGCTGAAGCTCCGCATCGAGACGGCGCTCACCGAGAGATTCGGTTACGACGCCTGGATCGTGCTCGAGCCGCTCAGCCGGGTGCAGAGCGTTATCGAACGGTTCCCGTTCGACGCTCAGCTGGACGGCTGGCATCCATACGTCCTCTTCAGCTCGGACGCGGCCTCGCTGGCCGAGCTGCTGGCCGCAGCGCCGACGCTCGACCCCGCCGACGAGATCGTCGTCGAGGGGAACGGCGTTCTCTACTGGCACTGCCGCCGCGAGGTCGGCGTCAACAGCGCGTTCAGCAAGCTCACCGCGAAGGCACGCTTTCGCTCGTCAACCACCAACCGGAATCTGCGAACGTTGATGAAGCTCGCCTGAGTTATCGGGCGGGGGCGCAGTGCTGTTCTAGACTGTCAAGGCAGATTTCAGCGAGTAAAACAGGAGACTCATGTCCGGGCATTCCAAGTGGGCAACGACCAAGCACAAGAAGGCCATCACGGATTCCCGCCGTGCGAAGGCCTTCGCCAAGCTGATCAAGAACATCGAAGTCGCCGCCAAGATGGGCGGTGCAGACCTCTCGGGCAACCCGACACTCGTCGACGCCATCCAGAAGGCGAAGAAGACCTCGGTCCCCAACGACAACATCGACCGCGCCGTCAAGCGTGGTGCCGGCCTCAGCGGCGAGTCCGTCGACTACACGACGATCATGTACGAGGGCTACGCCGCAAACGGCGTCGCCCTGCTGATCGAGTGTCTGACCGACAACAAGAACCGTGCCGCGGCCGAGGTGCGCACCGCGGTCAGCCGCAACGGCGGCACCATGGGTGACCCGGGCAGCGTCGCGTACAACTTCCACCGCAAGGGCGTCATCGTCGTCTCCAAGACGGCCGACCTCACCGAGGACGCCATCCTGGACGCCGTGCTCGACGCCGGTGCTGAGGAAGTCAACGACGAGGGCGAGACCTTCGAGATCCTGACGGATCCGAGCGACATGGTCGCCGCCCGCGTCGCCCTGCAGGAGGCCGGGATCGACTACGACTCCGCCGACTCCGCCTTCGTGCCGTCGCTCAAGATCGAGGTCGACGCCGAGACGGCCCGCAAGGTCTTCAAGGTCATCGACGCGCTCGAGGACCTCGACGACGTGCAGAACATCTACAGCAACTTCGATCTGACCCCCGAGGTCCAGGCAGAGCTCGAGGCTGAGTAAAGCGATGGCCGTGCGTGTGCTCGGCATCGATCCCGGCCTCACCCGTTGCGGTGTCGGAGTCGTCGATGTCGAGCCCAATCGCACGGCCCGCCTGGTCGATGTGAGCGTCATCCGCTCCTCGCCGGGCGATCCGATCGAGAAGCGCCTGCTCACCGTCGCGACCGGGCTTGCCGAGCTGCTCGACCGGCACCAGCCGGACGCGGTCGCGCTGGAGCGCGTCTTCGCCCAGCACAACCTGAGCACGGTGATGGGCACGGCCCAGATCAGCGGCGTCGCCCTCTTCCTCTCCGCTCAGCGTGGCCTCGCCGTCGGCCTACACACGCCGAGCGAGGTCAAGGCCTCGATCACGGGCTACGGCGCGGCAGACAAGGCCCAGGTCGGCGCGATGGTGACCCGCATCCTGAAGCTCGCCGCGCCACCCAAGCCCGCGGACGCCGCCGACGCACTCGCCATCGCGATCTGCCACGCCTGGCGCACGGGCGTAAGCGGTGGCACCCTGCCGAGCGCGCCCGGCCAGCCGGACGGGCTCACGCCAGCGCAAAAGGCGTGGCGCGCCGCCGAGTCCGGCACTCGCATGTCGGTGGCCCCCCGTAGTCTTAAGCGGTGATCTCTTCCGTTCGTGGCCTCGTGCTCTCTGCTCTCGGTTCAACCGTCGTCGTCGAGGTCGGGGGAGTCGGGCTCGCGATCAACGTCACGCCCGCGACGGCCCTGTCCGCCCGCATCGGGCAGGAGCTGCGCCTGCACACGACCCTCGTCGTGCGTGAGGACGCCCTGACGCTCTACGGTTTCGACAGCGCTGACGAGCTCGCCGTGTTCGAACTGCTCACCGGAGTGACGGGCGTCGGCCCGAAGTCCGGTCTCGGCGTGCTCGCCGTGCTGAGCCCCGACCAGGTCGCCCGCGCCGTCGCGGATGACGACGATGCGGCGTTCCGCAAGGTCAGCGGCATCGGACCGAAGACCGCGAAACTCATCGTCCTCTCGCTGACCGGCAAGCTTGCCGTCACAGCGGCCAGCGCCCCGAACGTGGCCAGGGTCGCCCCGAGCGCCGTCGGCGAGAGCGTCCTCGCCGCGCTCGTCGGCCTCGGCTGGTCGGAGAAGATCGCCGTTCAGGCCGTTGACGAGACGCTGGCGGAGGCCGGCGACGCAGACAAGGCATCCGTTGCCGTGCTGCTGAGGCTCGCACTCGGTCGACTCGGCCCGGCCCAGCACACGATCGGCGGCCGCTCGTGAACTACGACGACACCCCGACGGAACTGCTCGCACCGGAGCTCGAATCGGACGCCGAGCTTGCGTTCGAGGGTGCGCTGCGCCCGGCCTCGCTGACCGAGTTCGTCGGGCAGGTCAAGGTGCGTGGCCAGCTGCAACTGCTGCTCACGGCTGCGACCATGCAGGGGCGCACGCCAGACCACATCCTCTTCGCGGGCCCGCCCGGCCTGGGAAAGACGACTCTCGCGATGATCGTCGCCCACGAGGGCAACCGTCCGTTGCGGATGGCGAGCGGCCCGGCGATTCAGCACGCAGGGGACCTGGCCGCCGTGCTCAGCTCGCTCGTTCCCGGCGAGGTGCTCTTCATCGACGAGATCCACCGGATGGCGCGCTCCGCGGAGGAGATGCTCTACCTCGCCATGGAAGACTTCCGCATCGACATCATGGTCGGCAAAGGCGCAGGCGCTACCTCGGTGCCACTCGAATTGGCCCCATTCACCCTCGTCGGTGCCACGACCAGGGCAGGACTCCTGCCGAACCCGCTGCGGGACCGCTTCGGCTTCACGGCGCACCTCGAGTTCTACGCCGACGACGAGCTCGAGCAGGTGCTCACCCGCGCGGCATCCCTGCTCGGCCTGGACATCGACCGTGAGGCCCTGGCGGAGATCGCCGGCCGGTGCCGGGGAACCCCGCGAATCGCGAACCGTCTGCTGCGCCGCGTGCGCGACTACGCACTCGTCTACTCAGGAAACGGCAGGGCCGACATTCACTCCGTCCGCGCGGCACTCGAGCTCTACGACGTCGATGCCCTCGGCCTCGACCGTCTCGACCGCGCCGTGATGCAGATCATCCTCACGCGCTTCAACGGTGGACCGGTCGGCCTCAACACGCTCGCCGTCTCCGTTGGCGAGGAGAGCGAGACGATCGAGGCGGTCGTGGAGCCATTTCTGGTGCGCATCGGACTCTTGACCCGCACCCCGCGGGGGCGTGTCGCCACCCCGGATGCATGGCAGCACTTCGGCCTGCACCCGGCGTCGGCTGGGACACTGCTGGATGACCTATAATTCAAGCTGGCTCACCATGCACCGCACTAGACAGCTGCGGTAGTCCAGCCGCAAATCGGAAGGTTCTCCAACTTTATGGATCCGTTGACAATGATCATGCTCGCCGTTCTCGCGGTGCTCATCTTCTTCATGTTCCGCAACAGCCGCAAGCGCCAGAAGGATGCAGCAGAGCTGCAGACCCAGGTCGTTCCCGGTGCCAAGGTCATGACCAACTCCGGCCTCTACGGAACCATCCTCTCGATCGACGAGGAGGAGAACGAGGTTCTCCTCGAGTCGACTCCCGGCACCGTTCTGGCACTGCACCGCCAGACGATCGCCCGTGTCGTCACCCCCGTCGAGGTTGTGGCCATCCCGGATGCAGCGGATTCCGCGATCGACGACGCCGCTCCCGAGTTCGGTGAGCGCATCGAGGGTGCCGGCTCAGAGCCCGGCACGGAGCCCGGCGATGCCGATGGCTCGACCGACAAGAAGTCGAACGACTAAATAGTCCGTTTTCCGTGCCCACGCCGATGAAGGCGTGGGCACGAACGTAGAAAGCTGAGTTCCGCGGTGGCAAAGTCGACCCCGGTCAAGAAAGCCTGGCGTTCCCTCACCTGGCTTGCCGTCATCATCGTTGGCCTGTTCGCCATCAATGCAGCAGGCGTCATCTGGGGCGGTGGTTCGTGGACGCCCAAGCTTGCACTCGACCTCGAGGGCGGAACGCAGATCATTCTCGCGCCCAAGCTGGAGAGCGGTCAGACCGTCTCGCAGGAGCAGCTCGACCAGGCCGTGACGATCATCCGTCAGCGCGTTGACGCCTCCGGTGTCTCCGAGGCGGAGATCAACACCCAGGGTGGACAGAACATCGTCGTGGCGATCCCGGGCGAGCTCGACGACGAGACGCGCAACCGGATCCAGTCCTCGGCCAAGCTGGAACTGCGACCGGTGCTCGTCGCCGGTGCGCCGACCAACGCGTCGATCGACGGCGAGTCGACTGCCACACCGGAGCCGAGCGCCACGCCCGACCCCGCGCTGGAGACGACTCCGAGCGTCACGCCGAGCAACGGCAGCGACCTGAACTGGGTCACCCCGGCACTGCAGGCAGAGTTCGAGAGCTTCGACTGCGCGTCGACGGAGGCCGCCACCGCGAACGCCGCGCCGGCCGACGAGCCGCTCGTCACCTGCGACGTCGACGGCACGGTCAAGTACATCCTCGGCCCGGTCGAGGTCGAGGGCGCGAACATCTCCGATGCCTCAGCGGGCATGGAGACCACGCAGTCCGGTGCAACGACGGGCCGCTGGGTCGTCAACCTCGTCTTCGACGACCAGGGCACCAAGGACTTCGCCGAGGTCAGCACGCGTCTGTTCGGTCTGAAGGCGACTCCTCCGCTCGACCAGTTCGCCTTCGTGATCGACGGCCAGGTACTCTCGGCCCCGTCAATGAACGGCGTCATCACCGACGGACGGCCATCCATCTCCGGTCAGTTCACCGAGGAGAGTTCCAAGGCTCTCGCCGACCAGCTCAAATTCGGCGCCCTGCCGATCAGCTTCACCGTGCAGAGCTCTGAGACCATCTCGCCGACGCTTGGAAGCTCGCAGCTGCAGAGCGGAATGATCGCGGGTCTGATCGGTCTGCTGCTCGTGGTCATCTACACGCTGTTCCAATACCGACTCCTCGGCATGGTCACCATCGCCTCGCTCATCGTCGCCGGCATCATGACCTACATCGTGATCACGATCCTGTCGTGGCGCGAGGGCTACCGGCTCTCGCTGGCCGGTGTCGCCGGTCTGATCGTCGCCATCGGTTTCACGGCGGACTCCTTCATCGTCTACTTCGAACGCGTTCGAGACGAGTTGCGTGAGGGTCGAATCCTCACCTCCGCCGTCGAGGCCGGGTGGAAGCGCGCCGTGCGCACGATCTTCGCCTCCAAGGCGACGAACCTGCTCGCCGCCATCGTGTTGTTCCTCATCGCGGTCGGCAACGTGCGTGGCTTCGCGTACACGCTCGGTGTCACAACGATCATCGACGTGATCATCGTGATCCTGTTCACGCACCCGATGCTTCAGCTGCTCTCGCGCACGAAGTTCTTCTCGAGCGGCCACCCGTGGAGCGGGCTCGACCCGCAGGCACTCGGTGCGATCTACCGAGGACGTGCGGAGTTCCGGAAGCCCACCGCAGCCGTGGACTCGAAGAAGGCGGCATCCAGCGCCAAGGAAGCCGAGCGGCGCCAGACGATCGCCGAGCGCAAGGCCGCAGAGCTGGCCGCGGCGAGCACCGGAACCAAGACCACGGAAGGCAAGGAATCCTGATGGCCAACCGACTGGCTACCTTCGGAAACGACCTCTACACCGGTAAGCGCTCCTTCGACTTCGTCGGCAAGCGCAACATCTGGTACTTCATCATCGGCCTGCTCGTCCTGCTCGCGATCGCCATCCCGATCGCCAAGGGCGGCTTCAACTTCGGCATCGAGTTCCGTGGCGGCTCGCAGTTCGTCGTCACGAGTGTCGAGAACGCCACCCAGGAGCCGGCCATTGAGGCCGTCGCCTCCGTGGTTCCGGATGCCGTCGCCCGCGTCACCACCGTCGGCGACTCCGGCGTGCGGGTGCAGACCGACCAGCTGAGCCAGGCCGAGAACCGTGAGGTCGCCACCGCCCTCGCCGACGCCTACTCCGTGCCGGAGTCGGAGGTCACCTCCTCCTTCATCGGTCCAGTGTGGGGCGCCGACGTCACACGACAGACAATCCAGGGCCTCGTCGTCTTCCTGCTTCTGGCAGCGGTCGGCATGGCGCTCTACTTCCGCACGTGGAAGATGTCGCTTGCCGCCATCGCCGCCCTGCTCGTCGACCTCGTGATCACCGTCGGTGTCTACGCCGCGACGGACTTCGAGATCACGCCGGCTGCCGTCATCGGTATCCTGACGATCCTCGCGTACTCGCTCTATGACACCGTCGTGGTGTTCGACAAGATCCGCGAGAACACGACGGAAGATGCGGTGAAGTCGAAGCACACCTTCGCGGAGTCGACCAACCTCGCCGTCAACCAGACACTGGTGCGATCGATCAACACCAGCGTCGTCGCCGTGCTGCCCGTCGCCGCGATTCTCTTCATCGGATCGTTCGTGCTCGGCGCAGACACCCTGCGAGACATCTCGCTCGCGCTGTTCATCGGCATCCTGGTCGGCACGTGGTCGACCGTGTTCCTCGCGGCGCCGATGTACGTGCAGTTCCGTCAGGGCGAGAAAGAGGTCGTGCGCCACGACAAGTCGGTTCTCGCGGCCCGCGAGAAGGCTGCCGCTTCGGCCGCCGCCGAAGCCGTCACGGCGTAGGCTTACTGAGCCCATGAGACGCAGGGAGGTGGCCAGATGAGCGATTCGACGTCATCGACAGCCTCCCTGCGCCGTCTCGTGCCGCGGATCTTCTCCAAGGCGCAGCCGGCCGGCGCCGTCGACACCCTCGTGCGCACGGTGCGCATGCACCACCCCAAGGCCGACCTCACCGTCATCGAGCGCGCATACACGGCCGCGGAGCGCGCACACAGCGGGCAGAAGCGCCGCAGCGGCGAGCCGTACATCACGCATCCCCTCGCGGTCGCGCAGATCCTCGCCGACCTCGGCATCGGTTCCAAGACGGTCGCCGCCGCCCTGCTGCACGACACCGTCGAAGACACCGCGTACACGCTCGAGCAGTTGCGCGCCGACTTCGGCGACGAGATCGCGATGCTCGTCGACGGTGTCACCAAACTCGACAAGGTCAAGTACGGCGACTCCACCCAGGCGGAGACCGTCCGCAAAATGATCGTTGCGATGTCCAAGGACATCCGCGTTCTCATCATCAAGCTCGCCGACCGTCTGCACAACGCGCGAACCTGGGGCTTCGTCCCGGCCGAGTCGGCGGCGCGCAAGGCGACGGAGACCCTCGAGATCTACGCGCCCCTGGCGCATCGCCTCGGCATCCAGGCGATCAAGTGGGAGCTGGAAGACCTCTCATTCGCTGTGCTCTACCCCAAGCTCTACGCCGAGATCGAGAGCCTCGTGCGCCAGCGGACGCCGCAGCGCGAAGAGTTCGTGCAGTCGGTGATCGACGCGGTCAACGAAGACCTGCGCGCATCCAAGATCCGCGGGCAGGTCGTCGGTCGCCCGAAGCAGTACTACTCGATCTACCAGAAGATGGTGCTGCGCGGCCGCGACTTCGACGAGATCTACGACCTCGTCGGCATCCGGGTGCTCGTCAACTCCGTGCGCGACTGCTACGCCGTGCTCGGCGCCATCCACGCCAGGTGGACGCCGCTGCCCGGCCGCTTCAAGGACTACATCGCCACCCCCAAGTTCAACCTCTACCAGTCGCTGCACACCACCGTGCTCGGCCCGGAGGGGCGCCCGGTCGAGCTGCAAATCCGCACGCAGGAGATGCACCAGCGCGCCGAGTTCGGTGTCGCGGCGCACTGGAAGTACAAAGAGCAGCTGGCGACAGGCAAGACCGGTTCCTCCTCGTTGCAGAACGACACCGACATGGCGTGGCTCGCCCACATCTCCGACTGGCAGGCGGAGACCGCCGACCCCGGGGAGTTCCTGGACTCGCTGCGCTACGAGATCGGTGCGAAAGAGGTCTACGTCTTCACGCCGAAGGGCCGTGTGATCGGGCTTCCTGCCGGAGCAACGCCGGTCGACTTCGCCTACGCCGTGCACACCGAGATCGGCCACCGCACCATGGGGTCCAAGGTCAACGGCCGGCTTGTGCCGCTCGAGACGGAACTCAACACGGGTGATGTCGTCGAGGTGTTCACGTCGAAGAACCCCGATTCCGGGCCCAGCCAGGACTGGCTGAACTTCGTCAAGAGCCCGCGCGCCCGCAACAAGATCCGGCAGTGGTTCACCAAGGAACGCCGCGACGAGGCCATCGAGCAGGGCAGGGATGCCATTGCCCGAGCCATGCGCAAGCAGAACCTGCCGCTGCAGAAGCTGATGAGCCAGGACTCCTTCGCCGAGGTCGCGGCCCAGATGAAGTACGTCGACGTCTCCGCCCTCTACGCCGCGGTCGGCGAGGGGCACGTGTCGACGCAGTCGGTGCTCGAGAAGGTCGTCGCCGCCGTGCAGGCCGTCGACGACACGGACGGACCGGAGCTCTCCATCCCCGTCAGGGGCCGCACGCAGCAGCTGCGCAGCAGCGACTCCGGCGTGCTCGTGCGGGGGGCGCCCGACATCCTCGTCAAGCTCGCCCGCTGCTGCACCCCGGTGCCCGGCGACGAGATCGTCGGATTCATCACGCGCGGCTCCGGCGTCTCGGTGCACCAGGCGAACTGCCACAACGTGCAGTCGCTGCTGAACGAGCCGGAGCGCATGATCGAGGTCGCCTGGGCACCGACGTCCAAGAGCCTCTTCCTCGTGCAGATACAGATCGAGGCGCTCGACCGGGCAGGCCTGCTCTCCGATGTCACCCGCGTGCTCTCAGAGCACCACGTGAACATACTCTCCGCGAACGTCTCCACATCCAATGATCGCCTCGCGCTCAGCCGCTTCGTCTTCGAGATGGGCGACACGACGCACCTCGACCGCGTCCTCAACGCCGTGCGCCGCATCGACGCCGTCTACGACGTCTACCGCGTCAGCGATGGTTAGCCAGCCAGAGCCTGATCCGTTCCTCGGCCAGCACGGTGTTGGGCACGCGGTAACGGGAGCGGAGTGACGCGCGCGCAATCGCGGGGGAGAGCCCGGCCGTGAAAGCGATGGCACTGGCGACGGCGATGGCACGCTGGGTGTCGAGTTCGTCGTCGAGCAACACGTCGACGAGCGTGCGCGCCGGAGACGTGACAGTGCATCCGCCGATGATGACGAGTTCGCGCTCGGTGATGACGACCTGTCGCAGGGCGTAGGCGCGTGGCCGACGCGGCCTCGCGCCGATGCCGGACGGCAGGGCGAACTGGGCCGGGCGCGGTGGCTCGGCGAGTGCGCCATGCAGCCAGGCCGCGCTGAGCCGCTCGACGAAGGCGTACTCGGGAAGCTCCGCAGCGAGGCCTGCGGCTCGCACGGCGGGGAACGGCGGCAGATCGACCGGGCAGAACATCTCGGCCAGAGGATAGAGTTCGCCGTCCAGCCGGGCCGCAGAGAGTTCAGCGATCGACAGCGTCGCCGTGCCGATCAGCGGTGAGGACGATGGTGAACGCATGACCCAACAGTGAAGCGGCGCGCCTCGTCGAAACGAGACGCGCCGCTTTCTGTGGAGAATTCACTCCGGGCGTACAGCTGTGGAGAACTAGCCCCCGATGGCCTTCAGCCAGGCGCGCTTGGTCTCGAGTTCCTCGCTCGCGGCCTTGGCTGCCTTCGTGTCGCCGGCGGCCTCAGCGGAGGCGATGGTGGCCTCGAGCTTGGCGATGGCGTCTTCGAGCTGGCCGGTCAGGCCCTCTGCGCGTGCCTTCGTCTCCGGGTTGTTGCGCGCCCAGTAGTCGTCGTCGAGCGCGCGGACGTGATTCTCGACCTTGCGCAGGCGGTCCTCGATCACGCGGACCTGCTCGCGCGGGACCCGTCCGATCTCGTCCCAGCGGTGTTGGATCGCGGTGAGCGCAGCGCGGGCCTTGACCCGGTCCTTCTCCGCGAGGATCGGCTCGGCCTCGGCCAACAGCGCCTGCTTCTGGGCGAGGTTCTCGGAGAACTCCTCGTTCTCCTGGGCGTCGACCTCGGACTTGGCCGAGTACAGCACGTCCCCGGCGGCCTTGAAGCGCGCCCAGAGTGCGTCATCCTGCTTCTTGCCTGCACGGCCGGCAAGCTTCCACTCGTCGAGCAGGCGGCGGTATCCGGGGATCCCGTCGACGCCCTTGTCTGCGAGTGCCTCTGCCTGGTCGATCAGGGCCTGCTTGCGCGTGCGGACATCCTTGTGTGCGCTGTCGAGCTCGGCGAAGAACGCCTTGCGGTGCTGCTCGATCGTGGTGCGGGCGGCACGGAACCGCTTCCACAGCTCGTTCGCCTCGGCCTTGGGCAGACGCGGAGCGTCGTGCTGGTGGGCCTGCCAGCGGGCGAAGAGGGCGTCGAGGGTCGACGTCGCCTGCTTCCACTGCGTCTTGGCCGGGTCGCCGGCCGCGAGCTTCTCCGCGGCCTCGACGATCTCGGTGCGCTCAGCGATGGCGGCCTCAACGGCGGCCTTCGCCTCCGCGCTCTGCTGCTCCGTGAGCTCCGACACGGCGCCGCCAAGCTTCTCGAGGCGTGCCTTGAGCGCGGCGAGGTCGCCGACGGCGTTGGCGCCCTCGACATTCGCACTGATCGAGGCGACGGCCTTGGCGATGTCGGATGCCGGAGCTCCGCGCTTCGCGCGCTGCTCGAGCAGCGTCACCTGACCGGCGAGGTCGACGTATTTGCGTTCGAAGTACGCCAGAGCTTCCTCTGGTGTGCCATCGGGGTACTGACCAACCGCGCGCTCACCGGATTCCTCGCGAACGAAGACGGTGCCCGTCTCATCGACGCGCCCCCACGGTTGCTGATCTGCTTGAGCCAAGAGTCTCATCCTTGCTGAATGCCTGGGCCGCCCAATTGGTGCGGCCGTCTGCGCGCCAGACGACTTCCGTCTGCGCGACCATACCCGGCCCAGCCTATTCCACTCGGTGGCTCAAACTGGGCTTGCTATAGAACCGTTACGTCTGTGTCGCGCGTTACTCCAGCGTGAAGCCTGTGATCGTGGTCGGAACGGCCGGGGCGCCGTCGCCGGCGCCGCCCTCGACGCCGGCATCCGTGATCTGCTTCTTCAGCTCATCGAGCCCGCTCGTCACGTGGCCGAGAACGGTGTAGCCGCCCGCGGCGTCCGCGCCGATCGTGGTGTCGTCGTAGACGATGAAGAACTGGCTGCCCATGCTGTAGGCGTTGCCACCCGAGCGGGCCATGGCGATGGTGCCCGCCGGGTACAGGTTGTCTGCCGGTGCCGCCTCGATGGGGCCGTAGCTGTAGCCGGGGCCGCCCGTCCCGTCGCCGGACGGGTCGCCGCACTGCAGCACGAAGAAGCCGCCGTCGGTGAGGCGGTGGCAGCTGACGCCGTCGTAGAAGCCGCTCTCGGCGAGGCTGACCGTCGATGCAACGGCCTGCGGTGCAGCCGCGCCGTCGAGCTCGACGCCGAGGGCGACGTCGTTGAGGGTGAGCGTTCCCGTCCACGTGCGCCCCTCGGCGAGCTCGGCCGGTGGCACATCGCCGATGTTCTGCCCGGCATCCGGGGTCGCCGTCGCGCTCGGCGTCGCCGAGGCGGATGGCGTCGGTGCCGGGGTGCCCGGTCCGCCGCTGAAGAAGAAGATCTGGGCCCCGACCGCGAGCACGAGGATGATCACGAGCGCGATGGCGGCGATCCAGTTGTCGCGGGCGCGTCGGCTGATGCGACGTTCGTGCACGCTCTGGCGGGCCTGGTAGGCACGCAGGCGCGCCCGTGCTTCGCGTTCCTGCTTCGGGTTCGAGGCCACACTGCTCCTTAATGGTGATGCGATGGGATCAACAGTGAACTCTACGCAAGGCGTGTCTGCGGCGCCAAGTACGCTGGGTTCATGGTGAATCAGGGTCTTGGTCTGCGCAGCGGTGCGACACCGCTTGCCGTTCGGATGAGGCCCCGTTCTCTCGACGAGGTCGCGGGCCAGAAGCACCTGCTCACGCCGGGCTCGCCGCTCGTCGCGCTGGCGAGCGACAAGACCGGGGAGAAGGGCTCGGTCTCCGTCATCCTCTGGGGCCCACCCGGCACGGGCAAGACGACCCTCGCCCAGGCGATCGCGCACTCATCCGGCCGCAACTTCGTCGAGCTCTCCGCCGTCAACGCCGGCGTGCGCGATGTGCGCCAGGTGATGGAGCAGGCGATGACCAATCGCGACCTCTACGGCACGTCGACCGTGCTCTTCCTCGATGAGATCCACCGCTTCACGAAGGCGCAGCAGGACGCCCTGCTGCCCGGCGTCGAGAACGGCTGGGTGATCCTGGTCGCCGCGACCACGGAGAACCCCTCCTTCTCCGTGATCTCCCCACTGCTCTCGCGCTCCCTGCTGCTCACACTCGAGCAGCTCAGCGACGACGACCTCGGTGTCGTGCTCGATCGCGCCGTCGAAGACTCTCGCGGCCTCGGCGGCCGCTTCGCGCTCGAGCCAGAGGCGAGGGCCGCGATCATCCGGCTGGCCTCCGGCGACGCGCGGCGCGCGCTCACCGCGCTGGAGGCGGCATCGGTTTCGGCGGCGACCGGCCTCGACCTCAGCGAGCCGGATGCCGACAAAGCCGTGATCACGACGGAACTCGTCGCGCTGGCCGTCGACCGCGCGCTGCTCCGCTACGACCGCAACGGCGACGAGCACTACGACGTGATCAGCGCATTCATCAAATCCGTTCGCGGCTCGGACGTTGACGCAGCACTGCACTACCTGGCCCGCATGATCGAGGCGGGGGAGGACCCGCGCTTCATCGCGAGGCGCATCATCGTCTCGGCGTCAGAGGACATCGGTCTCGCCGACCCGCAGGCGCTCGTCGTCGCGATCGCCGCGGCAGATGCCGTGCAGTTCATCGGCATGCCAGAGGGGCGCATTCCGCTGGCGCAGGCCGTCGTGCACCTGGCGACGGCGCCCAAATCGAACGCGGCCTACCTCGGCATCGACGCGGCGATCGCCGATGTGCGGGCCGGTGACTTCGGCCGGGTGCCGAAACACCTCCGTGACGGCCACTACCCGGGGGCAAAGCGCCTCGGCCACGGCAAGGGTTACGTCTACCCGCACGATGCCGCGGTCGGCGTCGTGCCCCAGCAGTACCTGCCGGACGAGCTGCGTGGTCGGGAGTACTACCAGCCGAGCGAACACGGCAACGAGCGCGAGGTGTCGGCCCGGCTCGCCAAGATCCGCCGCATCGTCCGCGGGGAGCCGTGAGGCGTGCGCACCGCGCACTGCCCAGGCAACCGCTGTGTTAGGCTGTCTGAGGCCTAAAGCCTGACTTTTGCGTGCGGCTGCGCGAATCTCAGAGCTCAAGGGGCAGGAGCTGTAGCCGCTCAGTCCCCGTGGCTCACCCCTCTAACTTTGCCGTGGCACATCGTGCCCGCGGTATTTCATTGTTTGAGATTCATTTCGAAAGGAAACCGTGTCTACTAAGTCACGTACCCGCAGCAAGACCCGCCTCTCGCGCGCACTCGGCATCGCCCTCACCCCGAAGGCAGCCAAGTACCTCGAGAAGCGCCCATACGCTCCCGGTGAGCACGGCCGCACCAAGCGCAAGCAGGACAGCGACTACGCCGTTCGTCTGCGCGAGAAGCAGCGTCTGCGCGCCCAGTACGGCATCCGCGAGAAGCAGCTGAAGATTGCCTTCGAAGAGGCTCGTCGCACCAAGGGCCTGACCGGTGAGAACCTCGTCGAGATCCTCGAGACGCGTCTTGACGCTCTCGTGCTGCGTGCCGGCTTCGCCCGCACCACGGCTCAGGCTCGCCAGATGGTTGTGCACCGTCACATCCTCGTCGACGGCCAGCTCGTCGACCGTCCCTCCTTCCGCGTGAAGCCGGGACAGCAGATCCACGTCAAGGCACGCTCCGAGGGCACCGAGCCCTTCCAGGTTGCTGCCGCCGGCGGACACGTCGACGTTCTGCCGAAGACCCCGGCATACCTCGAGGTTGAGCTCGACAAGCTGCAGGCCCGCCTCGTGCGCCGCCCGAAGCGCGCCGAGGTCCCCGTGACCTGTGAAGTACAGCTCGTCGTGGAGTACTACGCGGCTCGCTAGTCACCAGTGAACTACGCTGGAGGGCGGATCATCTTCGGATGGTCCGCCCTTCGCGGTATATGCCCCTCGGGGAATGGCCCGCGCAGGAATGGGCTGCTCGTGGAATGGAAGGTGGACAATGTCCCTCGGTGACATCGCAGGACTCATCGCGGCCGGTGTATTCGCCGTGCTCGTCGGATTGCTGGCCATCCCGCTGATCAAGCTCGGCGGCGTGCTCGACCAGACACGCGACTCCATCCGCGAGACCACGGACGGTGTGACGCCTCTCCTCGAGGAGACGGCGGTCACCCTGAAGGAGACGAACAAGCAGCTGGCGCGCATCGATGTCATCACCGCCAACGTCGCGGATGTCACGGGCAACGTCTCGGCTCTTGTCGCCCTCTTCGCCGCCACCGTCGGAGGCCCGCTGATCAAGCTGGCCGGATTCTCCGCCGGCGTGCGTGCCGCATTCCGGGCAGCACGCCCGGCCGCACGCGGAACCAGCCGGCGCTGAAGCACTACTGTTGTCAACGAACTCTCGGATCGCAAGGAGACTCTTCTCATGAAAAACCTGCTGTGGCTGATTCTCGGAATCATCGGTGGCTTCGTCATCGCTCACGAGGTCAACAAGACCCAGGAAGGGCGCCGCTTCTTCACCGGCGTTGACGCCAAGGCGCGCGAATTCGGGGCGGCCGTCGCCGACGGCTACCACCAGCGCGAGGCCGAGCTGCGCCAGGCCATCGACGAGGTGCTCGACTAAGCTCGAGCGACCATCGCACCATCAGGCGCCGGATCCGGCGCTTGTCCACTACGTACTACGGGACCCATGCAGACTGCAGAAATTCGCCGCCGCTGGCTTGACTACTTCGGAGAGCGCGGTCACACCGTCGTGCCATCCGCCTCCCTGGTCAGCGACGACCCAACGCTCCTCTTCACCGTCGCCGGCATGGTTCCCTTCGTGCCGTACCTGACCGGTCTCGTGCCTGCGCCGTTCTCGCGTGCGACCAGCGTGCAGAAGTGCATCCGCACCCTCGACATCGACGAGGTCGGCAAGACGCCGCGCCACGGCACCTTCTTCCAGATGAACGGCAACTTCTCGTTCGGCGACTACTTTAAAGAGGGCGCGATCAGCTACGCCTGGGAGCTGCTGACCAGCTCGGAGGCCGACGGCGGCTACGGCTTCGCCGAGAAGGACCTCTGGGTCACCGTCTACAAGGACGACGACGAGGCCATCGAGATCTGGAAGCGTGTCGCCGGCCTGCCCGACGAGCGCATCCAGCGCCTCGACAAGGACACCAACTACTGGCACACCGGCCAGTCCGGCCCGGCCGGACCCTGCTCGGAGATCTTCTTCGACCGCGGACCGGCGTACGGGCGCGACGGCGGCCCTGCCACGGATGACGACCGTTACGTCGAAATCTGGAACCTCGTGTTCATGCAGTACCTGATCGGCGACGTGCGCGGCAAGACCGAGTTCACGATCGTCAAGGAGCTGCCGAACAAGAACATCGACACCGGCATGGGGCTGGAGCGCGTCGCGTTCCTCAAGCAGGGCGTCGAGAACTTCTATGAGATCGACCAGGTCCGCCCGGTGCTCGACCGTGCAGCGGAGCTCTCCGGGCGCCGCTACGGCGCCGACCACGACGACGACGTGCGCATGCGCGTCATCGCCGACCATGTGCGCTCCTCGCTGATGCTGATGAGCGACGGTGTGACGCCGTCCAATGAGGGCCGCGGCTACATCCTGCGACGCCTGATGCGGCGCACCGTGCGTGCCATGCGCCTCCTCGGCGTCGACGCAGCCACCTTCCCCGAGCTGTTCGCCGCGTCACGCGACGCGATGAAGGATGCCTACCCCGAGGTGGAGCGCGATTACTCGCGCATCGCCCAGAGCGCCATCGGCGAGGAGGAGACATTCCTCCGCACCCTCGCGGCCGGCACCACCGTGCTCGACCTGGCCCTGAACAAGACGAAGGCAGCCTCATCGCCGCAGCTCGCCGGCGACGCCGCGTTCCTGCTGCACGATACCTACGGGTTCCCGATCGATCTGACGCTGGAGGTTGCGGAAGAAGCGGGCCTCACCGTCGACCGCGCCGCATTCGACGCCCTGATGGCCGAGCAGCGCTCCCGCGCCAAGGCCGACGCCAAGGCCAAGAAGACGCTCCTCGCCGACCTCTCCGTCTACGGCGAGTTCCGCGCGTTCGGTGAGACGGTGTTCACCGGCTACACCAACCTGCAGACCGAGTCCACGATCCTCGGGCTCATCGTCGGCGGTCACTCGGTCACCAAGTCCGTCGCCGGCGACATCGCAGAGGTGATCCTGGCCGAGACCGCGCTCTACGCCGAATCCGGTGGACAGGAGGCCGACAGCGGCCTCATCGTCGGCCCCGGCTACGAGCTCGAGGTGCTCGACGTGCAGAAGCCCGTCAAGGGGCTCATCAGCCACAAGGTGCAGGTGCGCTTCGGCGAGGTCGGCGTCGGGGATGCCGCGACGAGCGTCGTCGACGCGGACAACCGCCGTGGTGCCCAGCAGGCACACTCCGGAACGCACATCATCCACGCAGCGCTCCGGCAGGTGCTCGGCCCGAACGCCCACCAGTCCGGCTCGTACAACAAGGCCGGCTACCTGCGCCTCGACTTCTCCTGGAACCAGGGGCTCTCGGCCGCCACGCGCAGCGAGATCGAGGAGATCTCCAACAACGCCATCCGCGACAACCTCGAGGTCGTCACCCGGGAGATGGCGCTGGACGAGGCCCGCGAGCTCGGTGCCATGGCGCTGTTCGGCGAGAAGTACGGCGATCGCGTGCGCATGGTCGACATCGGTGGCCCGTGGTCGCGCGAGCTCTGCGCGGGAACCCACGTCGCCTCCAGCGCCGAGATCGGCATGATCAACCTCATCAGCGAGTCCTCCGTCGGTTCGACGAACCGCCGCGTCGAGTCTCTCGTCGGCATCGAGGCGTTCCGCGACCTGGCGGCCGAGCGTGCGCTCGTCACGCAGCTGACCAGCTCGCTCAAGACGCCGCGCGAACAGCTTCCGGAGAAGGTGTCCGAGCTCGTCGCCAACCTCAAGGCCGCTGAGAAGAAGATCGCGGCCTTCGAGGCGAAGGCGCTCGGCGACAAGGTCCCAGCGCTGCTGGAGAAGGCGACGCTCGACGGCGGGCTCACGCTCATCGCCGAGAACCTCGGCACGCTGGCATCCGCCGACGATGTTCGCACCCTGGTCAACGCCGTGCGCGAGCGCCTCGGCAACGAGGCAGCGGTGGTCGCACTGGCCGCCGAGGCGGGCGGCAAGGCCGTCGCCATCGTGGCGAGCAACCCCGCTGCGCGCGAGCGCGGCATCAAGGCCGGCGTTCTGGCCCGCGAGATGGCGGGAATCCTCGGCGGCGGCGGCGGCGGAAAAGACGATCTCGCGCAGGGCGGCGGACCCGATGTGAGCGCGATCCCGCGCGCACTGGATGCCGTGCGCGGCACGGTCGCCGCAGCGGCACGGGCATAGTGCGGTCGGGGGTGCGGCTCGGCGTCGACGTCGGCAAGGCGCGCGTCGGGCTGTCCCGCTCCGATCTGCACGGCATGCTGGCAACGCCGATCGAAACGGTTCCACGCACCCTGCCGGAGGGCGAGATCACTCAAAGTTCCGACGTTCTTCGCATAGCGGAGGTGCAGCGGGAGCTCGACGCGATCGAGGTCGTCGTCGGGCTGCCGCTCGCGCTTTCCGGAGCAGAGACGGCATCCACGGCGGATGCCAGGCACTTCGCGACCGCGCTGCAGCAGGCCATCGCCGTGCCGGTCCGCCTGGTCGACGAACGGCTCTCGACCGTGTCAGCGCAGTCGGCGCTCCGCTCATCGGGCAAGAAGGCGAAGTCCCACCGTCCGGTGATCGATCAGGTGGCCGCGGTTATCATTTTGCAGCACGCTCTCGACTCCGAGCGTGGAACGGGCACTCCGCCCGGAACGACTCTCAGCCCGAACGAAGGACTCTGACAGTGTCACAGCTGCAGCCGGACACCCCCGACGATGCGGGTGCCCAGAAGGACGGCACACCCGCGGAGGTCACGGCGCCTGCGGCGACGGATGCACGCCCGTCGTTCGACGAGCTCTTCACCGCTCCGGCGCCGACCCAGCCGGAACTGGCCGAGAGCCTGCGCCCCCGGGCATCGAGCAGGAAGCGGAAGCGCGGCAAGGGCGGCATCGGCTGCCTGATCGTGCTCGTCGTCCTGGCCGGCATCGCCACGGCCGGCTACTTCCTGTTGCAGGGACCGATCCAGCAGCTGATCTCCGCGGCATCCGGGCCGGAGGACTACGAGGGCAGCGGCACCGGCGAGGTGACCGTGATGATCCACGAGGGTGACATCGGCTCCGATGTCGCGACGACGCTGCACGAGAGCGGCGTCACCAAGAGTTTCGATGCCTTCTACGATCTGCTCCTGGCACAGAGCACGCCGCCCGTGTTCCAACCCGGCGCATACATGCTCGCCAAGGAGATGAGCGCCCAGGCCGCGCTCGACGCACTGGAGAATCCAGAGAACTGGCTCCAACAGACCGTGGTCGTGCCGGAGGGCACCGTCGCGGCCGATGTGTTGCAGTTGATCTCGGAGGGAACAGAGATCCCGCTGGCCGATCTGCAGACGGCTGCGGCGGATGTCGCCTCCTTCGGGCTCCCGGCCGAGGCCACCAGCCTCGAGGGCTTCCTGTTCCCCGCGACCTACACCTTCACCCCGGGCCTCAGCGCGCACGATGCGCTCGCGACGCTCGTCGAGCGGCAGTTCCAGGCGCTGGACGCGGCCGGCGTCGCTCCGGAAGACCGCTGGAGCACCATCGTGCTCGCCTCCCTGGTCCAGAAAGAGGCCGGCCTGCGCGAGGACTACTACAAGGTCTCCCGGGTCTTCCTCAACCGTCTGGACCCCGCACTCTGGGAGAGCGGGCTGCTGCAGTCCGACGCGACAGTCGCATACGGCACAGGCAACACCCACAGGGTGTCGACGAGCGACGCCGAGCGCGAGGACGCGAGCAACCCGTACAACACCTACGTGCACCCCGGAATGCTCATCGCCCCGATCTCCAACCCGGGTGACCTGGCCATCGACGCCGCGCTGCACCCGGCCGATGGTCCATGGCTGTTCTTCGTGACCTGGAACCTCGACACCGGGGAGACGATCTTTTCGGCGACCGTCGAGGAGCACGAGGCCGCAGTCGACAAGTGGCTGGCCTGGATGGACGAGCACCCGGAGTACCAGTGACAACGCGCCTGGCCGTCCTGGGCTCGCCGATCGCGCACTCGCAGTCGCCGGCGATCCACAGCGCAGCCTATGCGGCGCTCGGTCTCGATTGGGAGTACGGGCGATTCGAGCTCGCCGCCGACGGTCTCGCCTCGTTCCTCGCCGGCCGCGACCAGGAGTGGCGCGGATTCTCGCTCACCATGCCGTTGAAATTCGAGGCACTGGCCCTGGCCCACGATGTCGACGCGACGGCCCGGATCACCGGCGCCGTCAACACTCTGCTGTTCAGCGGAGCCGGTGCAGACAGGCGGCTGCACGGCTTCAACACCGACGTCGCCGGCCTGGTCGACTCGCTCGCCGACGCCGGCATCACGATGGCGCGCTCCGTGCTCATCGTCGGTGGGGGAGCGACGGCCGGATCCGCGATCATGGCGGCGGCCGAGCTCGGCGCTGTCGGCGTCGTCGTCGCCGTGCGCAGACCGGAGTCCGCAGACGGCCTGCGCGAGCTGGCGCGAGCTGCGGGCCTCGCGCTGCGCGTCGTCGCACTCGCGGATGCCGTGGCTGCGGCATCCGAGGTCGAACTCGTCATCAGCACGCTGCCGGGTGGCGCAGACGCCGGCCTGCGCTTCGACACGGACTTCATGCTGCGCACACCGCTCTACGACGTCGCATATTCGCCGTGGCCGAGCCCGCTCGGTGCGGCATGGCAGCAGACGGGTGGACGGGTGATCTCCGGCATCGGCATGCTGCTGCACCAGGCCCTCGTTCAGGTGCGCATCTTCGTCACCGGTGATCCATTCGCCGAGCTTCCGAACGAGCAGGCGGTCTTCGCCGCGATGAGCGCGGCGGTGCCGATGGCGAGCGCAGCGCACTCCGACCCTGTGGAAAGATAGAGAACATGCTGCGTTGGCTCACCGCCGGGGAATCCCACGGCCCAGAACTCATTGCCGTGATCGAAGGGCTCCCCGCGGGCGTCCCGGTCGCGTTGGACGACATCCGTGCCGATCTGGCACGCCGCAAGCTCGGCTACGGCCGCGGCGCCAGGATGAAGTTCGAACAGGACGAGCTGAACATCTCCGGCGGCGTTCGCCACGGCCTCAGCCTCGGCAGCCCTGTCGCGCTGCGCATCGGCAACTCCGAGTGGCCGAAGTGGAAAGACGTGATGAGCGCCGAGCCCATCGACGAGTCCAAGCTCGGCCGCGGCCGCGGTGCCGCGCTGACCAGGCCGCGGCCCGGCCACGCCGACCTCGTCGGCATGCAGAAGTACGACTTCGACGAGGCCCGCCCCGTCCTCGAGCGCGCCAGCGCCCGTGAGACCGCCGCCCGCGTCGCACTGGGCGCCGTCGCGCGCTCCTTCCTCTCCGAACTCGGCATCCGCCTGGTCAGCCACACCCTCTCCATCGGTCCGGTGCGCGTGCCGGAGGGCAGCACGCTGCCGACACCGGATGACGTCGACACCCTCGACGCCGACCCGCTCCGCTGTTTCGACGAGGCCACGAGTGCACTCATGGTCGCGGAGGTCGATGACGCCCACAAGGAGGGCGACACCCTCGGTGGTGTCGTGGAGGTGCTCGCGTACGGGGTTCCGCCCGGACTCGGTTCCTACGTGCACGGCGACCGCCGCCTCGACGCGCAGCTCTCGAGCGCGCTGATGGGCATCCAGGCCATCAAGGGCGTCGAGGTCGGCGACGGCTTCCTCACCACCACCCGCCGGGGCTCAGCGGCCCACGACGAGCTCTTCGTCGACGGCGAGGAGATCCAGCGCGCCAGCGACAAGGCCGGCGGCATCGAGGGCGGCATGAGCACGGGAACGCTGCTCCGCGTGCGCGCGGGCATGAAGCCGATCGCTACCGTGCCGCACTCGCTGCGCACGGTCGACGTCGCCACGGGCGAGGCCGCCGTCGCGCACCACCAGCGTTCGGACGTCTGTGCCGTGCCGGCAGCCGGTGTCGTCGCCGAGGCCATGGTCGCACTGACCCTGGCGAACGCGATGCTCGAGAAGTTCGGCGGCGACTCCATCGGCGAGACCCGCCGGAACCTCCGCGGCTACCTCGACGCGATCCCGAGCCGCCTGGCCACGGGCAGCACCAGCCGCCCGTTCTCCTGAACGTGAACAGCGTGCCCTCTGTGCTGCCACTCGTCTTCATCGGTCCGATGGCCGCGGGCAAGAGCAAGATCGGTCGTCTCGTCGCCCGCAGGCTCGCGGTGCCGTTCATCGACACCGACAAGGTCGTCGCGGCCCAGCACGGCCCGATCCCCGAGATCTTCGCCACGCAGGGTGAGCCGGCCTTCCGCGCATTCGAACGGGATGCCGTGGTCGAGGCCTTGCGTGGCGACGCCGTCGTCTCGCTCGGCGGGGGAGCGGTGCTGCATCCGGACACCCGCATCGAGCTGGCCGACCGCACCGTCGTGCTGCTCACCGTGACCCGCGACGCCGTCGCCAAGCGCCTCGCCGGCAGTGGCAGACCGCTGCTCGGCAGTGCAGGCGAGAACACCGACGCCGTCGAACGGTGGGCGGCCATCGCCGATGCGCGGATGCCGATCTACGAAGCGCTGGCAACCGAAACGTTTGACACCTCCGCTCGGCCGATCACGCGGATCGCCGACGACATCGTGACCTGGGCAAGAGAAAGATCGTGACCGTGACCGAATCAACGACAACCATCATCACCGTCGGCGGCGAGAAGCCCTACGACGTACGCGTCGGCAACGACATCCTCGGTGGCATCAGCGAGCACCTCGGCACCAAGGTCGCCAAGGTGCTCATCGTGCACAGCCCGACCGTCGCGGCCAAGGCCGCTGTGCTGCGCGAGCAGCTCGCCGAGCACTACCAGGTGCTGCTCGCCGAGATCCCGGACGCCGAGGCCGGCAAGCGCATGGAGGTCGCCGCGTTCTGCTGGCAGGTGCTCGGGCAGGCCGACTTCACCCGCAGCGATGCCGTGATCGGCTTCGGCGGCGGCGCCGTGACCGACGTTGCCGGCTTCGTGGCCGCCACCTGGCTGCGCGGCGTCACGCTCGTGCAGGTGCCGACATCCGTCGCGGGCATGGTCGACGCGGCCGTCGGCGGCAAGACCGGCATCAACACCAACGAGGGCAAGAACCTCGTGGGTGCCTTCTACGAGCCGAGCGCCGTATTCTGCGACCTCAACACCCTCGACACCCTGCCCCGCAACGAGGTGCTCGCCGGATTCGCCGAGATCGTCAAGGCCGGTTTCATCTACTACCCGGAGATCCTCGACATCATCGAGGCGGACGTTGACCGCGTCACCGACGTGACGACGCCGGAGTTCCGCCGCGTCGTGGAACTCTCGATCGATATGAAGGCCCGCGTCGTCGCCGAGGACCTGCACGACCTCGCCCTGCGCGAGATCCTCAACTACGGCCACACCCTCGGCCACGCCATCGAGCACGCGGAGCGCTACCAGTGGCGGCACGGTGCAGCCGTCGCGGTCGGCATGGTCTTCGCCGCCGAGCTCGGCCGCCTCACTGGCTCGCTGAGCGACGAGGTCGTCGCCCGCCACCGCAGCGTGCTGAAGTCGCTGATGCTGCCGACCACCTACCCGGTCGGCCGGTGGAGCACACTGCTGGCGACCATGCAGCGCGACAAGAAGGCGCGCGGCGCGATGCTGCGCTTCATCGTGCTCGACGACCTGGCGCGCCCGACCGTCTTGCAGGGACCGGACACGAGCCTGCTGTTCGCGGCGTACCAGGAGATCGGCGACTGATCCCAGCTGCCGGTAGCTCTTGCCGGTGGCTCGGAGTTGTGCTGAGCTTGCGCGCAGGCACCCCCTGATGCCGAGGACCGAGGCGGAGGATCAGATGGGCACCGACAGCACAAGCCGAGTCACCGTCAGGGATGGCTCGTGGGGCTTCTTCTGGTTCCTCGCGTACATCGGGGCGGCGATCTACTTCGTCTCGGTGTCTGACGGCTCCTTCTGGGGCGTCATCCTCGGCCTGCTCCAGGCGATCGTCTGGCCGGTCTACGTGGTGTACCACGTGCTCGTCCTGCTCGGGGCCTGAACCGTCTCGTGACGCTAGGCTGATCGCATGACCAGCAACCCCGTCACCCGCGTCCTCGTGCTCAATGGTCCCAACCTCGGCCGCCTCGGGTCGCGGGAGCCGGAGGTGTACGGCTCTGGCAACCTGGCCGACCTCGAGGCGCTGCTCGTGGCGTCGGTCCCGGCCGGCGTCGAGATCGACCTGCGCCAGACCAACGACGAGGCCGAGCTGATCGACTGGTTGCACGAAGCGGTCGACTCGGCCAGCCCCGTCGTGATGAACCCGGCCGCATTCACGCACTACAGCTACGGGCTGCGGGATGCCGCAGCCCTCGTCACCAAGGCGGGACTGCCCCTGATCGAGGTGCACATCACCAACCCGCACACCCGCGAGAACTTCCGTCACGACAGCGTCATCAGCGGGGTGGCGACGGGCGTGATCGCGGGCTTCGGTTTCGACTCCTACCGCCTCGCCGTCGACCACATTCTGCGATCCGCCCTCTAGCGTCTAAACTTGAACGCTGGGCCGTGTGCGTGATCGCACAGTGGCCGCGAAACTTTCCCAACTGAATGGACTCAAACAATGGCTTCAACCGCTGACATCAAGAATGGCGTCGTGCTCAACATCGATGGCCAGCTGTGGACCATCATCGAGTTCCAGCACGTCAAGCCGGGCAAGGGCGGCGCATTCGTGCGCACCAAGATGAAGAACGTCGTCACCGGCAAGACCGTCGACAAGACCTTCAACGCGGGCGCCAGGATCGAGACCGAGAACGTCGACCGCCGCGACTTCCAGTACCTCTACGCCGATGGCGAGTCCTACGTCTTCATGGACGTCTCCGACTACGACCAGCTGCACGTGCCGGCCTCCGTCGTCGGCGACGCCGTCAACTTCATGCTGGAGAACCAGGCCGTCACCCTCGGCCTGCACAACGGCAACCCGCTCTTCATTGAGCTGCCGGCATCCGTCGTGCTGGTCATCACGCACACCGACCCCGGCCTCCAGGGCGACCGCTCGACCGGCGGCACCAAGCCGGCCACCGTCGAGACCGGCTACGAGATCCAGGTCCCGCTGTTCCTCGAGACCGGCACCAAGGTCAAGGTCGACACCCGCACGGGTGACTACCTCGGCCGCGTCAACTAAGCGACGCTGACGCTGTGAGCGCACGCACCAAGGCACGCAAGCGCGCCCTTGACATTCTCTACTCTGCCGACATGCGGCAGATCTCGATCGACGACGCCATCGCGGCCGAGGCGGCGCGCGCCGTCAGCGAGCCCGCCCGTGCGGCCAGCTGGCTGTACGCCCGCGAGATCGTCGACGGCATCGTCGACAACAAGGCCGACATCGACGAGATGATCGAGACCTATGCCGTCGGCTGGACTCTCGCCAGGATGCCCGCGATCGACCGCGCCCTGCTGCGCATCGGCATCTGGGAGATCATGTACAACGACGATGTGCCGGATGCCGTGGCCATCTCGGAGGCCGTCGAGGCGGCCACCGTGCTCTCCACCGACGACTCGGCCGGTTTCATCAACGGCCTGCTCGCGAAGATCTCGCAGGTGAAGCCGGGCGCCTAGCCCGTCACCGCACCACGACGCCCGCACTCCCCGCTACGGCTGGGGGTTGCGGGCGTCGTAGTTTCTGAACGAGGGCTGCGCGCGCATGATCACGGCGATCAGCGCGATGATGGCCAGACCGCCGAACAGCGGCGGGAACCACAGGCCGACGGCCGTCGCGAGGATTCCGACGTAGAGGTCGCCGAGTCGCGGGCCACCGGCGACGACAACGGTGAAGATCCCCTGCAGGCGGCCCTGCATGGCATCCGGGGTCGCCGTGAGCATCATCGTGCTGCGGAAGATGGCGCTCACCTCGTCGGATGCGCCCGTGCCGGCCATCGCGATGGCTGCAATCACCAGGGCGGGCACATTGACTTCGCCGAAGCTCTCGCCGACCGGGCCGAACCAACCGGTCTGCATCACGCCGACGACCGTACCGAGCAGTGCGACGCAGCCGCCGTAGATCATGATCGAGCGCGCGATCGCAACGCCGTAGCGGTGCACGTGGGCCACCGGGCCGCTGAACAGGCTCGCCAGGAAGGTGCCGAGCGCGGCGGCGGCCGTGAGGATGCCGACGGTGATGGCCCCGCCGCCGACGGCGAGGGCCGCGACGGCCGGCAGCAGGGCGAAGGGGCGGCCGAACGTCATCGCGACGATGTCGACGAGGAAGCTCGTGCGGATGTTGGGCGCCTGGCGCAGGAAGGCCAGACCGTCGCGGAGCGACTGCAGGCCGGCGCGCGGTGCCGCGCCATCCGGCTTCAGGGCGGGGAGCGTGACGATGCCGAGGAAGCCGGCGGTGAACAACACCGCGTCGACGGCGAAGGTGATCGAGAAGCCGGCCGTCGCGACGAGCACACCGGCCAATGCCGGGCCCAGCGTCAGCTGCACGCCCAGGCTGATGCCGCTGAGCGCCGCGGCGCGGGAGATGAGGTGCTGCGGCAGGATGCGCGGGGTGATGGCCGCACGCGTCGCCCCGCTGATGGTCGCGGCGACGGTCGCGAGCGTCGTGACGACGTAGAACGGCCAGACCGGGATCGCGTGCTCCGAGCCGCGCGTCGCGGTATCCGCCATCGACAGGGCGACGAGGCCCAATGTCGCGACCCACGCCACCAGCGAACTCACGATCAAGACCCGGCGCCGGTCGAAAGCGTCGGCGAGCACGCCGCCCCAGAGCCCCGCGATGATCATCGGAATCAGGGCGATGCCGCCGACGAGGCCGACGGCGAGCGTCGAGCCCGTCATGTCGAAGATCTGCAGACCGACGGCGACGATCGTGAGCTGGGCGCCGATGCCGGAAATCGCGCCACCTACCCAGAGCCGGCCGAACGCGGGTTCCCTGAGTGGTGAGATGTCGACAAAACGGCGGCGGGGAGGGGCTTCGGTCACTCGGAGAACGATACCGGTCCGGAGCGGATGGCCGGACCGGCCTAGCAGTGTCGGCGGATCCGCTCGGGGCTTCGTGGGCGTCGCTGCTCCTTCGTCGCGGCGCCGCTGGCTTGAGGGAGCGCCAGCGACCGAAGCCCTGAGCGGCTGACCGGATCGGGTCGCCCGGGATGTCGCGCCTGGAGTGTCGGCGGATCCGCTCGGGGCTTCGCGTGCGTCGCTGCTCCTTCGTCGCGGCGCCGCTCGCTCGAGCCATCGTGCAGAGTGCCGCCGCAGGCACTCGTCGTGCGTCCTCACGCCGCAGCTAGACGTCGTGCGTCCCCGCCGTGCATTTGCACGCTGGCTTGAGGGAGCGCCAGCGACCGAAGCCCTGAGCGCCTCACCGGATCGATCAGCTCGCCGGGTCTCGATACGGCCGCGGGCGGCCTACTGGACCAGCAGCTGACTGTGTTGCAGCAAATCGGCTTGCTGGGTGCGGGACTTGGTCGATCGTCGCCACGGGGTGTCGGTGTCGGAGCGGCCGCCGCGGAGCCAGGGTGGCGGTTTCACGTACGGGGCCCCGTTGACCATCATGATCTGCCACCCGCTGGTGTCGATGGTGTGGTGGTGGAACCAGCAGAGTAGGACACCGTTGCAGGTTTCCGTTTCGCCACCGTCGTGGTGCTCCTTGACGTGGTGGATCTCGCTCCAGGCGGCGGGGATGGAGCAGCCCGGGATGATGCAGCCGCCATCGCGGAGGCTGATCGCCCGCCGCTGGGTGACGTTGAAGAGGCGGTCGTGGGAGCCGATGGCTGGCAGCGGTGCTGCCGAAGGNGCAGATCGTCTCGAAGAACATGTCGCCGGAGACCAAGGCGAGCGCCACCGTCGTGGTGCTCCTTGACGTGGTGGATCTCGCTCCAGGCGGCGGGGATGGAGCAGCCCGGGATGATGCAGCCGCCATCGCGGAGGCTGATCGCCCGCCTCTGTGTGGCATTGAACAACCGGTCATCGTTGCCGATCGCGTTGATCGTGCCATCCGGGCCGATCAGCACGTGTTGCTGTCCGCCGGCGCAGATGAACTGCTCCACCGACGCCATCGAGATCGGCGCCTCGCAGCCCTCAATGAACCCGGACCCGATGCCGGCATCGAGGTCGGACTGTCGAACGGAGACGAGCACGGTCGGGGCCGCCCCGCCGATCGTCGGGCTGTCCGCACTGCGGGCGGCCCCGTCGATCAGGCTGGCGAAGACGTCGTGCCGGGCCTG
>NZ_LMDN01000007.1 GCF_001425085.1 Leifsonia sp. Root4
GGCGGGGCGGCCCCGACCGTGCTCGTCTCGGTCCGACAAACCGACCTCGCCAATGGCACCGGGTCCGGGTTCATTGAGGGCTGCGAGGCCCCGATCTCAATGGCATCCGTGGAGCAGTTCATCTGCGCCGGCGGGCAACAACACGTGCTGATCGGCCCGGATGGCACCATCAACGCCATCGGCTCCCACGACCGCCTCTTCAACGTCACCCAGCGGCGGGCGATCAGCCTCCGCGATGGCGGCTGCATCATCCCGGGCTGCTCCATCCCCGCCGCCTGGAGCGAGATCCACCACGTCAAGGAGCACCACGACGCGGCTGCATCATCCCGGGCTGCTCCATCCCCGCCGCCTGGAGCGAGATCCACCACGTCAAGGAGCACCACGACGGTGGCGAAACGGAAACCTGCAACGGGGTGCTGCTGTGCTGGTTCCACCACCACACCATCGACACCAGCGGGTGGCAGATCATGATGGTCAACGGGGCCCCGTACGTGAAACCGCCACCCTGGCTGCGTGGCGGACGCTCCGACACCGACACCCCGTGGCGACGATCCACAAAGTCCCGCACCCAACAAGCCGACCTGCTCCAGCATCAACAGCCCACGTTGGTCGAGTAGCGCGAGGCGAAGCCTCGCGGAAGGCGGCAGCCCCTCCTCAGGCAATCTCAGGAACCGCCACCGCTGCTGGTGCGGCAACATATGCCCGACACACAGCCGCGACGCCCCGAGCGACTCGATCCGGTCAGACGCTCAGGGCTTCGGGGGCGGCCTCGTTCCTCGGCTGCTCCCTCGAGCCAGCGGGGACGTGGGCTCGAGCACGCTGCGCCGCGACGAAGGAGCAGCGACGCCCGCGAAGCCCCGAGCGGATGCCCGACACCACCGCCCTGACCTCCACGCTGGTCGAGTAGGCCGCCCGCGGCCGTATCGAGACCCGGGCGACTCGATCCGGCCAGGCGCTCAGGGCTTCGGGGGCGGCCTCGTTCCTCGGCTGCTCCCTCAAGCCAGCGTGCATAGGCGCGGCGTGCGAATGCACGTTGGCTTGAGCGAGCGGCGCCGCGACGAAGGAGCAGCGACGCACGCGAAGCCCCGAGCGGATCCGCCGCCACCGCAGCTGCGGCATCCACAACCACCCGAGCTGGTCAGACGCTCAGGGCTTCGGTCGCTGGCGCTCCCTCAAGCCATCGTGAGAATGCACGATGGCTCGACGGAGGGCCGCGCCGATACCGCTAGGACGCGAAGCCGACGCCCATGGCGTCCATGGTCTTCAGCAGCAGGTTGCGCTTGCCCTCGTTGTGGTCGGAGCGGTCAAGCGACCACCGGGTCATGTTGATGCCGATCGTCGCGACGGGCTCTGGCGGGAACGGGAGCGGGCGATCCTTCACCATCTTCAGCGACGTCCGCTCGGTCACCTCGCCGTTCAGCAGGTCGAGCATGACGTTGGCGGCGAAGCGTGCCGATCCCACACCGAGCCCGGTGAAGCCGCTGGCGTACGCGACATGGCCCTTCCGCGCCAGACCGTAGAAGGCGCAGAACCGCGTGCTCGCGTCGATCGCGCCGGCCCACTTGTGGCTGAAGCGCAGACCCTCAAGCTGCGGGAAGGTCGTGAAGAAGTGGCTGGCGAGCTTCTCGAACGACTCCGGCCGCTCCTCGTACTCCGGCTTCACCTTGCCGCCGGCGTTGTAGATCGCGTCGTAGCCGCCGAACAGGATCCGGTTGTCCTTGCTCATCCGGTAGTAGTGGAATTGGTTCGCCATGTCGCTGATGCCCTGGCGGTTCGTCCACCCGATCGACTCGAGCTGTTCCGCGCTCAGCGGCTCCGTCATGAGCACGTAGTCATAGATCGGAATGGTCATGAGGGCGTTGCGCTTCAGCAGCGAGGGGAACACGTTCGTCGCCAGCACGGCCTGCTTCGTGTGCACGCGGCCGTGGGCGGTGCGGATCTCGACGCCGCCGGGAGCATCCTCGATCGAGCGGACGGCGGAGTGCTCGTAGATCGTCACGCCGAGCTCGGTGATGACGCGCGCCAGACCGAAGGCGAGCTTGGCCGGGTGAACGAGCGCAGTCGACTCCTTCTCCCACACGGCGCCGAGATACGTCGGTGACGCGACCTCCGCCTGCACGGCAGCCTCATCGAGGTGGATGTGCGAGTCGGATTCCTCGTCCCACTCGCTCAGCCACTCCAGTTCGTGCGGTTCGACGGCCACGGAGAGGATGCCGGTGCGCTCGAAGTCGCAGTCGATTCCGTAGCGGGCGACCGCATCTTCGATGTCCTGCAGGTTCTCGAGGCCCAGGCGGTTCAGCGTCTCCATCTCCTCCGGCCAGCGCGTGCGGCCGTTCTCCTCGCCGTGGGTGAGGCTCGCTTCGCAGAACCCGCCGTTGCGACCAGATGCCGCCCACCCGACGCTCTCACCCTCGAGCAGCACGACGCGGAGTGCAGGGTTGCGCTCCTTGGCGAGAAGCGCGGTCCAGAGGCCGGTGTAGCCGCCGCCGACGACGACGAGGTCGGCGACGATTGATTCCTGCAGCGAGGGATGCGCCTCGTGCTGATCCCGCGCATCGTCGATCCAGAACGCGCTCGCGCGTGTCTCTGCGAGTGCGTTGGCGATGGTCGAACGGCTCGGGGTGACGCGTTCGAAGACGGTGTCGTGCCGACTCATCGGGAGACCTCGCTCGTCACTGCGCGCTCCACGGAGAGACTCGGACGCGCATTCAGCTCATCCGGGATGAAGCCTGCCGCCTTCTTGTAGCGTTCCGCGATCTCCGCGCGCTCCGCGTAGGGGATCACGGTGTCGATGTCGTCGAATCCCTGTGGTGCTCGTTCGTAGGCGAGTTGCATGACTTGTTCTGGTCCCATCGATCTGTTGCTGAGTGTGATTGCTGTTGTGCGGGGTCTGCGTGCGTCCTCGTAGCGCTGCAGTGCCTCGGAGATGCTGCCGGCGGTCGCCAGTGCGTTCGCGAGGGTGCGGGCGTCGATGATGGCCTGGGATGCACCGTTGGAGCCGATCGGATACATCGCGTGCGCCGAGTCACCGAGCAGGGTCTGGGCCCCGAACGTCCAGCGCGGGATCGGGTCCCGATCGACCATCGGGTACTCGAGGATCTCCTCGGCCGCGCCGATGATCGAGCGCACGTCCAACCAGTCGAAGTCCCAGTCGGCGAAACGATCGAGAACGGTCGCCGGGTCTGCCGAGCGGTTCCAGCTGCTGACGCCTGGATCGGCGTCATCCGAGCGATACTCGGCGATGAAGTTGATCGTTGCGAGCCCGTCGTCGCCCGGGAGCGAGAGCGGGTAGGCGACGAACTTCTGGAACGCGTCCCCCGCCATGATCATGGTGCGGCCGTCGAGGAACGGTGCCACCCGCGCGGTTCCGCGCCACAGGATGAGGCCGTTCCACACCGGTGCACCTTCGTCCGGGTAGCGCTGACGGCGTACGGCGCTGTGGATGCCGTCTGCCGCGATGATCACGTCGGCGCTCACCCGGTACGAGCTGCCGTCTGCCACCGTGATCCGCAGGCTGCTGCAGCCGCCGTCCTCCCGGGCGCCGTGTTGCTGCACGTCGTCGCCGCTGGCACCGAGGTGGATGCTGTCTGCGCCCAGACGCTCGAGCACGGTGTCCCTGAGCAGCATCTGCAGCTGCCCGCGGTGCACCGAGTACTGCGGCCACTGGTAGCCGGCGCTCAGGCCCCGCGGCTCCGACCAGATCGTCTGGCCGAGGCGGTTGGTGTAGCTGAGCGTGCTGGTCGCGACGCCGAAACCCTTGAGCTGTTCGCCGAGGCCGAGCTCGGTCAGTTCGCGCACGGCGTGTGGCAGCAGGTTGATGCCGACGCCGAGCGGGCGCAGCTCCGACACCGCCTCGTACAGGGTGACGTCGGTGATGCCGGCTGCCTCCAACGACAGTGCCGTGGTGAGCCCGCCGATTCCCGCTCCGACGATGATGACCTTCATTGCAGTGCTTCTCCTGTTTCCTGTGCGTCAATCTGTTCTGCTGCGGCCACGGCATCGACGAAGGCGATGTCCATCGACTCCATCCACTCCGGGATCCCGGTGAATGCCGTCTCACGCTCGGCCGAGTCCGCATAACGGCGCTCGGCCGCCTCGAACGCCGCCCTGTCACCCGGATGACTGACCACCCAGATGAATTCGTGCCGCTCGCGGATGCCGTATGCGCTCTCGATGGTGAAGCCGTGTCTGGCCCGGAGCTGCGGGAGGGTCCGCGCCCACCACTCGAGGAATCCGTCGAAGTGCTCGGGAACCGTCGTGTAGTGGCGCAGCTGGAAGGTGCGCTCGGTCACCGCACCTCCTCCGGCACCGGCATCGTGAACTCGTCGAGGTGCCAGTCTGCGCGGGGCACGGAATCCACCAGTCGCCTGGTGTACGCGTGCTGCGGGTTCTCGAGGATCTCGGCGGTTGCACCACGCTCAACGATCTGCCCGCGGTGCATGACGACCGCGTTCTCACAGACCCGCCGGACCACGGCGAGGTCGTGGCTGATGAACAGCACGGTGAGCCCGCGCTCGGCACGGATCTTCGCGACGACATCCAGCACCTGTGCCTGGACGGAGACGTCCAGCGCGCTGGTCGCCTCGTCGAGCACGAGGAGTTCCGGCTCGATGGCGAGCGCGCGTGCGATGGCCACGCGCTGGCGCTGTCCACCCGAGAGTGTTCTGGGCCGCGCGTTCGCGTGGCGTTCGTCGAGCCCGACCTGGTCGAGCAGCTCGAACACCCTCTGCTCGGCCTCGCTCTGGCTGAGCTGAGTGTGCAGCCGGATGGCATCGCCGATGGCCTGCTTCACGATGATGCGCGGGTCGAGCGAGAGGTACGGGTCTTGGAAGACCATCTGCACAGCACGCGCGTGGGCCAGCCGCTCGCTGCGCGTGTTGGGAATCGCACCGCGCGGGCTGCCGTCAAGCAGGATCTCTCCGCTGTCGGCGGGCTCGAGGCCGACCAGCATGCGGGCGAGCGTCGACTTGCCTGAGCCGGACTCGCCCACGACGCCGAGTGCGCCTCCTCGCGGCAAGGTGAACGACACGGTGTCGACGGCGGTGATGGGCCCCTTGCCCCGGCGCTCGTAGCTCTTCGAGACCTCCCGCATCTCGAGCCGGGCGGGGGCTCCGCTCTGCCCACCGGCCCCAACCGCCGCGCCGGGCACAACCGGGTTCACCGCATTCGCGATGCTGGGCGTTGCCGCGACGAGGCGCTTGGTGTACGCCGCCTGCGGGTTGCTCAGCACCTCTCGGGCGTCGCCCTGTTCCTCGACCCGTCCAGAGCTCAACACGTACACGCGGTCACAGATCGCGGCGGCCAGATTGAGGTCGTGGGTGATGAAGAGCATGCCCATGTTGCGGGTTCTGCGCTGCTCGGCGAGCACGGAGATGATGCCGGCCTGCGTCGTCACGTCAAGCGAGGCCGTCGGCTCATCGCAGATGAGCAACTGCGGCGAACTCGTCAGGGCGCCGGCGATCATCGCCCGCTGCAACATGCCGCCGGAGAGCTCGTGCGGGTACTGGCGCAGGTGGTCCTCCGGCCGCGGCAGCCGTACCGCCTCCATCAACTCGACGGCGCGCTTCGTGGCGCGTTCCTTGGGCCACCCCTCGCAGAGACGCAGGGTCTCGGTCAGGTGGTCTCCGATGGTGCGGGCCGGGTTGATGCCGGCGCGCGGGTCCTGGAACACCATCGACGCGGTCGATCGACGCAGCTTCAGGATGTCGCGCTGGGCGGCTCCGAGCACCTCCTGGCCGTCCAGCAGCACGCTGCCGGAGGTCACCGCCCGGTCAGGGAGGAGCCCGAGGACGCTGCGCGCGGTGAGCGACTTGCCCGATCCGGATTCGCCGACGAGGCCGACGGTCTCGCCGGCGGCGATCGTGAGCGACACCTTGTCAAGCAGCGTCGTTCCGTTGGGCAGAACAAGTGTGTAGTCAGTGATGGTGAGCAGGCTCATGCGGGAACCCCGCCTCCGATCCGGTCTGAGAGTTCTTCACCGATCACGTTGACGACGACGACGACGAGGACGACGGCGACGGCTGGCACCATCGCCGGCAGGAAGTGCCCGCCGATGATTCCGGCTTGGGCCTCGTTGATCATTGCGCCCCAGTCGGCTGTCGGAGCCTGCACGCCGAGTCCGAGGAAGGACAGCGCGGCGAGCTCGGCCAGCACGTAGCCGAAGTTGAGCGTCGACTGGGCGCCGACGATGGGGGTCACATTCGGCAGAACGCGGCGGAGGGCGATCCACGGCCCGGAGAATCCCTGCACGCGGTACGCGGAGACGTAGGGCCTCGAGCGCTCGGCCATGACGAGGGAACGGGTGAGCCGTGCGACGAACGGCGCGTAGGCGATGCTCATGGCGATCACCGGCGCGACCAGTCCCTTGCCGAACAGTGCGACGGCCATGATGGCCAGCAGGAGCGACGGGAACGCGAAGACCAGGTCGAAGATCCGGGCGAGCACGCTGTCGAGCCAGCCACCCCGCCAGCCGGCGAGCAAGCCGAGCAGGATCCCGATGATCGTCGAGCTGATGACGACCAGCAACGGCCCGAGCAGCGCCGTGCGCGCACCGAAGATGGTCCGGCTGAGAAGGTCGCGGCCGAGCGCATCCGTGCCGAGCCAGTGCGCCGGGGTCGGCCCGGAGTACACGACGGCGAGGTTGACGAGATCGGGGTCGTACGGAGCAACGAACGGGGCGAAGATCGCCGCGAATGTCATGACGGCGACGACGGCAACGCTCAGGTTGAACGTCAGATTGCCGCGGCGCATCCTCGGTGCTTTCAGCACCTTGACGGCCATGGTTGGGGTGGTCATCGGGCATCAGCTCCTGCTGCGGCTCTGGGGTCGATCAGGGGTTCGCAGATGTCGATGACGGCGTTCACACTCACGAAGGCCGTCACGATCAGCAGCACGATCGCCTGCACGACAGGGAAGTCGAGCCGGTCGACGGACTGCACGAGCAGTGAGCCCATTCCGGCGAGGCCGAACGCCGACTCGACGATCGAGCTGGCGACGAGCAGACCGGCGACAAGCAGACCGCTGACGGTGAGGATCGGGCCTATGGCGTTGCGGAAGACGTGGCGTCGGATGACGGTGCCCCGCTTCAGGCCGCGGCTGGTGGCGACCTCGACGTGCTCGCGGCCGAGCTGATCGACCATCGAGGAGCGCGTGACCTTGCCGACGAGCACGACGAAGACGAGGGCGAGGGCGAGCGAGGGCAGGATCAGGTGATAGATCCCGTCGATGAAGCCTTCTCCGGAACCGAAGGAGGGGAACCAGCCGAGCTGGACGGCGAACACGGCGATCAGCACGATCGCTCCGACGAAGGACGGGATCGCGCCGAGCACCGTCAGGCCGATCAGGATGCCGCGGTCGAGAACGCGGCCCTTGTTCAGCGCGGCGATCGTGCCGGAGATGAGCCCGACGACAGCGATGATCGTTCCGGCGATGATGACGAGTCCCAAGGTCACCGGGATCCGTTCACCGATGACCGTGCTCACGTCTTGGCGGTACTGCAGCGAACGGCCGAAGTCGCCGTGCAGGACGCCGGTGATCCAGTTGATGTACTGCTGCCATGGCGGCAGGTCGAGGCCGTACTGGGCCGAGATCTCGGCGATGGCCTCGGCGCTCGGCTTACGGCCGCGCAGCAGGAATCGCAGCGGGTCGCCCGGAACGAGGAAGCGGGAGAAGAAGACGAGCAGGGAAGCAAGGAAGAGGGTGAGGAGCAGCGCGCCCAGCTTGCCGAGCACCCGGCGGAGGGTGGTCATGTATCGACCACCGCTCCGCCAGGGGCTCTGCAGAGGGGCCTCGCTCGGGTTAGCGAGCGCCAATGGTGGCTGCCCACGGGTAGTAGAGGAAGTTGATCGACGGTGCGACACCGGTGATCTCGTCGCTCATGTACATCGTGACGGGGCTCTCGGCGAGCGGGAGCCACGGGAGCTGGTCGTTCGCGATGAGCTGCGCCTGGGCGGTCATTTCCGAGCGCTCAGCGGGATCCTCGATCGTGGCCGCCTCGGTGACGATGGCGTCGAACTCGGGGTCAGACCAGTTTCCGTAGTTGCTGAACTCCCCCGTGCGCAGAACGCTGTACATCTCGAGGGGGTCGGGAGCGGAGAGGTACCACACCGTGTAGAACAGGTCGATTCCCTCGCGTGCGCTCGGGTCTGAGAACAGCGTGGTGTACGAGCTCGGCGTCATGGTCTCGATGCGGGCATCGAGACCGATCGACTGAGCGGCCGCGACGGTCGTCTGGGCGATCACGGAGAAGTCAGTGCCGAGCGGAGCGGTCGCGAAGACGATCTCCTCTCCGGCGACGCCGGCCTCGTCGATGAGCTTCTTCGCGGCGTCGAGGTCGTAGGGGTACTCCTCGAGGTCGCCGAACGCCGTGTCGAGCGCCGCCTTGGACGCGCCGCCCCACACCGATTCGGTGGTGAGCGCGTCGGTGGTGGTGCCGATGCCCTGGTAGGCGGCGGAGATCAGGCCCTCTCGGTCGATCGCCATCAGCAGCGCCTTGCGCACGTTCGGGTCCGCGAGCGGGCCGTCGGTGTCGCTGACGATCAGGTTGTTGACCGCCGTGTTCATGCCGAAGTAGACGTCGCCGACGCTCGAGTCGCGCAGCTGCGCGATCGCGTCCAGCGGCACCATCCAGCCGCCGTCGACCTCGCCGGACTTCCACGAGTTCACGCGGGCGTTCGGGTCGGTCATGAAGATGAACTCGACCTCGGCCGACTTGGCCGCCAGGTCCTTGTCCCAGTAGTCATCGAAGCGGGTCAGCGTGATGGACTCGCCCGACTTCCACTCGGCGAGGCTGAACGGACCGGTGCAGTTCACGCCGCCGCTCGAGTTGCCGTAGTCGGCTCCGATGGACTCGAGGCTCGCCGCAGACTCGACGACGCCGGCCGAGCCGCCCATCGCGAGGTTGAACTGCGAATCGGGCCCCGTCATGGTGACGGTGACCTCGTGGTCGCCGGTCTGCTCGACCGAGGCGACGTTCTGGAACACGGAGTACCAGGACGATCCAACGGCCGGGTCCAGGTGGCGGTTGAATGACGCGACGACGTCGGCCGGTGTGAGGATGGTGCCGTCGTGGAATTTGACCCCGTCACGGATCGTGTACACCCAGGTCTCCGGCGTCGGGTGCGCGAAGGACTCCGCGAGTGCCGGCGTCAGCGAGTAGTCGGGATTCAGGCGAAGCAGCGGCTCACAGATGTTGGCGAGCACCTGGTTGTCGGAGTAGTCGAACGCGTACGCGTAGTCGAGCGAGTAGGGCTCGGAGTAGCTGGACCACGTGAAGGAGTCGAGGTCGCCGGACGGAGCGGGCGTGGCATCCGTCAGCTCAAAGCTGACGTCGCTCGGCTTCTCGGGCTCGGCCGCCGTGCACGCGGTGAGCGCGAGGAGCGCTGAGACTCCAGTGGCCACGGCGATGCGCGCTCGACGGCGCGCGCGCCGTGCGGGTGGGTGCTGTGCAGTCATCATTCTCTCTTTCTGGTGCTGTCGGCGGTTCAGGTGGTGCGGGAGTAGACGGAGCGGCCCTCGACCCAGGTCGACGTCACCGTCGAGGTGTAGATCTCCTCTGTCGGAACCGCGAACGGGTTGGGGTCGAGCACGACGAGGTTCGCGAGGTATCCCTCGGCGATACGACCGGTGTCGTGATCGCGGTGATTCACGTAAGCCGTGCCGGAGGTGTATGCGGCGAGCGCCGTGGCGAGGTCAAGACGCTGCTGTGCGCCGCCGAGCGGTTCGAAGTCTTCGCCGGGGGCGATCCGGTTGACGGCGATGTGCACGGCGTCCATCGGGTCGGCGCTGGATACGGGCCAGTCGCTGCCGGCCGCCAGTCGTGCACCGTGGCCGGCGAGCTCGCCGAACGGGTACTGGCGTGCCTCGGCCCCCGGCTGCAGGAACGGCAGAGTGAGCTGGTCAAGCTGGTCCTCGTGCGTCGCCCAGAGCGCCTGGATGTTCGCGATCGCGTCGAGTCCGCTGAACCGGCGGCTGTCCTCCTCCGCGACGACCTGGAGGTGGGCCAGGTGGTGGCGGTTGTCTGAGGGACCATTGGCCTCGCGAGCGGTCTCGATCGCATCAAGCGCCTCGCGCACCGCACGGTCGCCGAGTGCGTGGAAGTGCACCTGGAATCCGGCGGCGTCGAGCTGCGTCACGTAGCCCTTCAGCAGCTCTGGGTCAACGAAGGAGAGGCCGCGGTTGTCGGTGTCGTGGCCGTGGGCGTCGCGGTAGGGCGCGACCATCGCCGCGGTCGCGTTCTCGGCGACGCCGTCGACCATGATCTTCACCGTGCCGAGGGAGAAGCGGTCCTCGGCGCCGAGAGCGCTGACGGACTCGCGCCGGGCGACCATCTCGGCCACCTGCTCCGCACCGTTGGAACGCACCCACCATTGGGCACCGACGACGTGCACGGTGAGCGTTCCCTCTGCGAGTGCCCTGCGGTAGACATCGGCGATGTTGGAGATGCCGTTCATCGAGCCGATCATCGCGTCCTGCCAGCCGGTGATGCCGAGCTGGAGCAGCTCCTCCTGAGCACGGAGCAGGCCCTGGTAGGCGAGCTCATCATCGGTGGCCGGAAGCACATCGTCGAAGAGACCCATCGCCCCTTCGTGGAAGGTCCCGGAGGGGAAGCCGTCGGCTTCGCGCTCGATGCGGCCGTCTTCGGGGTCCGGCGTCGAGGCGTCAAGACCTGCCAGGCGGATGGCGGCGGTATTCGCCCAGACGCTGTGGTGGTCGCGGCTGGAGACGACGACAGGGCGATCGGGGACGACCGCGTCGAGAAGCTGGCGGCGCGGGGCCCCACCGGGATAGTGGTCCATCGACCAGCCGCCTCCGAGGATCCACGGGGCGTCGGGAGTTGCTGTCGCGTACTCGGCGACCAGTCGCACGGCGTCCTCGGCGTTCTCGCCCTCGGTCAGGTTGCACTGCAGCAGTTCGACGCCGGCTCCGACGGGGTGCACGTGGGCATCCTGGAAGCCGGGGCTGAGCAGCGCGCCGTCCAGCTGGACGACGGTCGTCGCCTCACCGATGTGCGCGGACGCCTCGGCCTCTGGCACGATCGCGGCCACTCGGCCGTCGATCACGGCAACGGCGTGGCCGAGCAGCGGCTCGCCGGATCCCAGGAACACGGGGCCCCCGGTGAAGAGTACGTCAGCAGCTGGCAATGGAGCCCTCGTTTCGTCAGTGAAATCTCAGTGGTGAGTTGACAGTAGCGATTGCCAACAGTGATGTCAACGCTGTTGACAAGCTTGAAACAATCCTGTTTCGTTGCCGTTACACACGAGCTCGGTGCCGGGGGAAAGCGAATTGCCTGATCACGATCGGGCACCTAAGCTCGGCGCACGTACGACTGCACGAATTCGGGCAGGAGCGGGCGGCAACCCTGGCCGAGACGTCAGCGAGTCCACCGATGGGGATGATGAAAGCAGTGAACGGAAAAGCCGAACAACGCGCGGATCGACCGGGCGACGCGAAGACGCGCCTCGACCGGGATTCCATCGTGGAGGCCGGACTTCGGCTCGCCTCCCGACCGGGGTCGATTTCGATCTCCGTTCGAGAACTGGGCGCGGACCTCGGAGCCGATCCCACGTCGATCTACCGGCACTTCCGCAGCAAGGAAAGCCTGATGCAGTCGCTGCTGGATCGACTGCTCGCGATGTCGATCGCCGAGATCACCGCGCCGCCCGAGGACTGGAAGGGCCGGCTGCGGCAGCTGGCGGCATCCACCCTCGAGTTGTTCTGCCGCTACCCCGCCATCGGAGTCGAGGCCATCGTGATCTCGACGAATGGACCTGCGGAGCTCGAGGTCGTCGAGCTGATGCTCGACGCCTTCTCGCGCGCCGGGCTCTCCGACGACGAGGTGGTGCGTCACTACGCCCTCCTGTCTGAGCACCTGCTCTCGAGCGCCGCGGGAATCGCCCGCGACCGCACACAGCGCACCGACAGCGACGATGACTCGGTTCCGTGGATCGACTCGCCATTGCTCGTCGACCCCGAACGGCACCCGCACATCGCCGCGCTCAGCCCGCAACTGCGCGCACTCGACAGCCGGGATCTCTTCAGCATGGGTGCAGAGTCGATCCTCGCCTCCGCAGAGCGCACCGCGAAGGAAACGCAGCACAGGGACTAGGGCACGCAGGGTGGGCGCTACTAGGGTTGTTTGCTGGACACAATCCACGACACCCGAGACAAAGAACGTCTCATGAACTGCCCCAGGAGGCACCGTTGCCCGGAGAAAACCTGACCCGCGTCGAAGCTCAGGAGCGTGCAGCGCTCATCGGAGTCGACAGCTACGACGTCACCCTCGACCTGACCTGCGGGCCCGAGCTGTTCCGCAGTGAGACGACCGTCACCTTCACCGCCACCCCCGGCGCGTCCACCTTCATCGACGCGATCACGCGCACCGTGCACTCGGTGACCCTGAACGGTGCAGAGCTCGACCCCGCGACCGTCAGCGACGGCGTCCGCATCCAGCTCGACAACCTCGCAGCAGAGAACGTGCTGACCGTCGTCGCCGACGCGATCTACACGAACACCGGAGAGGGCCTGCACCGCTTCGTCGACCCCGTCGACGATGAGGTGTACCTGTACAGCCAGTTCGAGGTGCCCGACTCCCGCCGTATGTTCGCCGTGTTCGAACAGCCTGACCTCAAGGCGAGCTTCCGCTTCACCGTGACCGCCCCGGCGAGGTGGCAGATGATCAGCAACTCGGCAACGCCGGAGCCCGTGGCCGTCGACGGCACGGACGCCGCAACGTGGAGCTTCGCGCCGACCCCGCGCATCTCGAGCTACATCACCGCGCTCGTCGCCGGCCCGTACAGCGTCGTGCGCTCGGAGCTGACCAGCCGTGACGGCCGCACCATCCCGCTCGGCGTCTTCAGCCGCGCCTCGCTGGCCGAGTTCCTCGACTCCGACTACATCTTCGAGAAGACCCGCCAGGGCTTCGCGTACTTCGAGGAGAAGTTCGACTTCGCCTACCCCTTCGAGAAGTACGACCAGATGTTCGTGCCGGAGTTCAATGCCGGCGCCATGGAGAACGCCGGCGCCGTGACCTTCACGGAGGCCTACGTCTTCCGCTCGAAGGTGACCGACGCGATGCGCGAGCGCCGGGTCGTCACGATCCTGCACGAGCTTGCTCACATGTGGTTCGGCGACCTCGTCACCATGAAGTGGTGGAACGACCTCTGGCTGAACGAATCCTTCGCCGAGTGGGCGTCGACGATGGCGACCGCGGAGGCCACGGAGTGGACCGAGGCGTGGACCACCTTCGCCGCCATGGAGAAGAGCTGGGCATACCGCCAGGACCAGCTGCCGTCCACCCACCCCATCGTGGCGACGATCAACGACCTCGAAGACGTGCTCGTCAACTTCGACGGCATCACCTACGCCAAGGGTGGTTCCGTGCTGAAGCAGCTCGTGGCCTGGGTCGGCATCGACGCCTTCTTCACCGGCGTCGCCGCCTACTTCAAGAAGAACGCATGGGGCAACACCGAGCTCGTCGACCTGCTCAGCGAGCTGGAGACGGCCAGCGGCCGCGACCTCTCCGAGTGGTCCAAGCTCTGGCTCGAGACGGCAGGCGTCAACACCCTGCGCCCCGAGATCGCCACGGACGACGCCGGCGTGATCACCGGATTCGCCGTGCTGCAGTCCGCGGCATCCGACTACCCGACGATCCGCCCGCACCGCCTGGCCATCGGGTTCTACACCCTCGTCGACGGTGTGCTGCGCCGCACCCACCGCGTCGAGCTCGACGTGGCCGGTGAGCGTACGGAGGTCGCCGAGCTGCTCGGCCTCGCCCGCCCCGACCTCGTGCTGCTGAACGACGACGACCTGGCATACGCGAAGATCCGCCTCGACGAGGCATCGCACGCGATCGCCCTGCAGCACCTCTCCGCCTTCGAGAGTGGCCTGGCCCGCTCGCTGGTGTGGGGCTCCGTGTGGGATGCCACGCGCGACGGCGAGAGCCCGGCGAGCGACTTCGTGCGCCTGGTGCTCGGCAACATCGCCGCCGAGACCGAGTCGACAACGATCCGCACCGTGCTCGGCCAGCTGGCGCTCGCGACAAAGCAGTACGTCGCCCCCGCCCGCCGCGCCGAGACGCTCCGCACCGTCGGCGACACGCTGTGGACACTCGCCCAGTCGGCTGAGGCCGGCAGCGATGTGCAGTTCCAGCTCGTCAAGGCCTTCGCGAGCCTCGCCAGCACGCCGGAGCACGTCGAGGCGGTGCGCGCACTCCGCGACGGCGAGATCACCCTCGTCGGCCTCGAGATCGACACCGATCTGCGCTGGGAGCTGCTCGAGGGCCTCGTGCTCAACAACGCGGCGAGCGATGCCGACATCGACGCCGCCCTCGCCGCGGACAACACCGCGAACGGCCAGCAGTCCGCCGCCCGCGCCCGAGCGACCTTCCCGACGAGCGCCGCGAAGCTCGCCGCGTTCAACTCCCTGGTCGAGAGCGACACCGCCCCGAACATGATCGTGCGTCACACGGCGCTCGGCGTCGTTCACACGAACGACCCGGCCCCGCTCGACGCGCTCGTCGCCCCGTACTTCGCGGCCATCGCCGATCTCTGGCAGAACCGGGCATACGCCATCGCCGAGACGATCGTCGTCGACATGTACCCGGCACCGCTGGCCAGTGTCGAGCTGGCGGATGCCACGAGGGCCTGGCTCGACGCGAACCCCGAGGTTCCCGCGCTCCGACGCCTCGTCGGCGAGAACCTCGCCGGCGTCGAGCGCGCGCTCGCCGCACAGGCCGTCGATGCGGCCGCGGGGGCCTGAGCGTGGCCGAATCGAATCTGACCCGCACGGAGGCCGAACAGCGCGCGTCCGTCATCCGGAATCCGAACTACGTCGTCGCCATTGACCTCACCCGCGGCGAGGAGGTCTTCGGCAGCGAGAGCACCGTCACCTTCGAGGCGACGCCCGGCGCCTCGACCTTCATCGAGGCGAACACCCGCGCACTGCACAGCGTCACGCTGAACGGTGTCGCGCTGGATCCGGATGCCGTCAGCGACGGCCTGCGGATCCGGCTCGACGCACTGAAAGCCGTGAATGAGCTTCACATTGTCGCCGACTCCGCATATACGAACACCGGAGAGGGCCTGCACCGCTTCGTCGACCCGGTCGACGGCAAGCCGTACCTCTACACGGAGCTCGCCGTCGCGGAGGCGAACCGGGTGTTCGCCTGCTTCGACCAGCCCGATCTCAAAGCGAGCTACCAGTTCACCGTCACGGCTCCGGCCGATTGGCATGTGATCAGCAACTCGGTCTCGCCGGTGCCGACCCCGCAGGGCGACGCGGCGCGCTGGGCCTTCCCGCCCAGCCCGCACATCTCGACGTACATCGCCGCGCTCATCGCCGGGCCATACAGCTCGTGGCAGAGCGAGGCGACGACGGCCGACGGCCGCACGATCCCGCTCGGGCTCTTCACGCGCGCCTCGCTGGCCGAGTATGCGGAGCCCGATGTCATGTTCGAGAAGACCAGGCAGGGCCTGGCCTACTACGAGTCCAACTACGGCGTCGCCTTCCCCTACGAGAAGTACGACCAGATCTTCGTTCCCGAGTACAACTGGGGCGCGATGGAGAACGTCGGGGCCGTCACCTTCAACGAGGCCTACCTGTTCCGCTCCAAGGTTGCCGATGCCCGCAAGGAGCAGCGCGCCCTCGTCGTGCTGCACGAGCTCTCGCACATGTGGTTCGGCAACTCGGTCACCATGAAGTGGTGGAACGACCTCTGGCTGAACGAGTCCTTCGCCACCTGGACATCGACCATCGCGGCGGCCAGCGCCACCGAGTACGCCGATTCCTGGGCGACGTTCGCCTCGACAGAGAAGACGCATGCGTACGAGCAGGACCAGCTGCCGTCGACCCACCCGATCGTCGCGACCATCAACGACCTCGAAGACGTGGAGGTGAACTTCGACGGCATCACCTACTCGAAGGGCGCCTCCGTGATCAAGCAGCTCGTCGCCTGGGTCGGCCTCGACGCCTTCTACGCCGGAATCTCCGTCTACCTGCGGAAGCACGCGAACGGCAATGCCACGCTGCGTGACCTGCTCGACGAGCTGGAGCTGACGAGCGGGCGCGAACTCACCGAGTGGTCGAGACTGTGGTTGGAGACGGCCGGCGTGAACACGCTGCGGCCGGAGATCGTGACGGCGGATGACGGCACCATCACCGCCTTCGCTGTGCTGCAGTCGGCGGCATCCTCGCAGCCGACGATTCGCCCGCACCGGCTGGCGATCGGCTTCTACGATCTCGTCAACGGCGCTCTCAGCCGCACCCACCGCGTCGAGTTGGATGTGGATGGGGAACGCACGGAGGTGGCAGAGCTGGTCGGCCGCGCCCGCCCTGCTCTCGTGCTGCTCAACGACGACGACCTCAGCTACGCGAAGATCCGGCTGGACCCGGCGTCGCATGCCGTCGCGCTCGAGCATCTCGCGCAGATCTCCGACCCGCTCGCGCGGGCCGTGATCTGGGGCGCGGTGTGGGATGCCACCCGCGACGCAGAGGCGAGCCCGCGCGACTTCGTGCGGCTCGTGCTCGGCAACATCGCCGCCGAGAGCCAGTCGGCGCAGCGCGCGCTCTCGTTGCGCCTGCTCGAACTGGTGCTCGGCCAGTACATCGCTCCGGAGCACCGCGAGTCCGCGGCTGCCGAGGCCGGCGACGCACTCTGGGCGCTCACCCAGTCGGCCGCGGCGGGCTCCGACGCCCAACTGCAGCTGCTGAAGAGCTTCATCGCGTTGGCGGTGACGGAGGGCCAGCTCGACGTGCTCGTCGAGCTGTTGGCCGGTGAGGCGCTGCTGGCCGGAGTCACGATCGACACCGATCTGCGCTGGGAGCTTGTGATCGCCCTCGCCGCCGGCGGGCGGGCGTCCGTGGAGAGCATCGACGAGGTGCTCGAAGGCGACGACACGGCCAAGGGTCGGCAGTCGGCGATCACGGCGAAGGCGGCGATTCCGGATGCGGCGGGCAAGCTCGCCGCGTGGTCCGCCGCGGCCCACGACACGACGCTCTCCAACGACTACGTGCGTGCCTACGCTCTCGGCTGGCGCCGCTCGCGGCCGAGCGCGCTGCTCGCGCCGCAGCTGGAGCCGTACTTCGCGATGCTGCAGGAGGTGTGGTCGACGCGCAGCTACAACATGGCGGCGGCGATCATTCGCGGGCTCTACCCGGCGCCGCTGGCCGATGCCGCGCTTGTCGATGCATCGCGGGCGTGGCTCGCAGCCAACGACGGTCCGCCGGCGCTCCGTCGGATCATCGTCGAGGAGCTCTCCCGGGTGGAGCGTGCGATCGCCGCTCAGGAGCGCGACCGCGCCTAGCGCCGCGAAAGGCGGCAGCCAGCACCAAGGAAATCTCGAGAATTGCCGCCGATGGAGACGGGATGCTCCCGCTGATTGAGCTTGTCGAAATCCTCGTCGTGAGGTTTCGACAAGCTCAACCAGCGGGGCTCGCTCAACCAGCGGGGCTCGCTCAACCAGCGGGGCTCGCTCAACCAGCGGCCTGCGCCCACCCAGGGCGGGGCCGCGATGTCATACCGCAGTACTACATGGGCCATCCGCACGGCCGATGTGGCGGCACCCGCTGTGCTCGTAGCGTTGAAGCATGATCACAGCAGAAGGCCTCAGCAAGCGCTACGGCGCGAAGACGGCCGTCAACGACATCTCATTCACCGTGCGTCCCGGTCAGGTCACCGGATTCCTCGGGCCCAACGGTGCAGGCAAGTCCACAACGATGCGCATGATCGTCGGGCTTGACCGGCCGAGCGCCGGCAGCGTGACCGTCAATGGCAAGCGCTACGCCGAGCACAAGGCGCCTCTTCGCGAGGTCGGCGCTCTGCTCGATGCGAAGGCCGTTCACACGGGACGGACCGCGCAGAACCACCTGCTCGCGATGGCAGCCACCCACGGGATCGGCGCCAAGCGGGTGCAGGAGGTCATCGAGCTCACTGGCCTGCAGTCCGTGGCACGGAAGCGCGTTGGCGGCTTCTCTCTCGGCATGGGCCAGCGCCTCGGCATCGCCGCCGCCCTGCTCGGCGACCCGGCCACGCTCATCCTCGACGAGCCGGTCAACGGGCTCGACCCAGAGGGCGTGCTCTGGGTGCGCCAGCTGGTGCGCAGCCTGGCCGCAGAGGGGCGCACCGTGTTCCTCTCCTCGCACCTGATGAGTGAGATGGCCCAGACCGCCGACCACATCATCGTGCTCGGCCGCGGTCAGATCATCGCCGACGCCCCCGTCGCCGATATCGTCGCAGGGGCGTCACTCGCCACCGTCACCGTGCGCTCCCCGCACGCCAGCCAGCTCGCCGAGCTGCTCGCAGGACCCGACATCGCCGTGCTGCGCGCCGAACACGGCGTCATGCAGGTCACCGGCCTCGCCGCCGCCCAGATCGGCGACCTCGCCGCCGCGAACGGCCTGATCCTGCACGAACTCACCCCGCAGACCGCATCCCTCGAGGAGGCCTACATGGCCCTCACACAGGATGCCGTCGAATACCGCACGGAGGCCAGCCGATGAGCGCCACGACAACAATCGCACCGCTCACCCGCAGTGCGAGCAGCCTCAGCTTCGGCGGCGTCATCCGCTCGGAATGGATCAAGCTGCGCAGCCTCCGCTCGACCGTCTGGGCGTTCCTGATTCTCGTCGCGATGTCGCTCGGCATGGCCTGGCTGATGGGCAGCAGCATGGTCGACGGTCTCGTCGACAGCGGCGAGGCCGCCAACGCACCCGTCGAGCAGGTGCGCAGCCTCATGCTGACCTCCTCCACCGTCGGCGTGTTCTTCGGCCAGCTGGTCGTCGGTGTGCTCGGCGTGCTGATCATCAGCGGCGAGTACAGCACTGGGATGATCCGCTCGACGCTGACGGCCGTGCCCCGTCGCCTGCCGGCGCTTGCCGGCAAGGCGATCGTGTTGGCCGCGTCGACCTTCGTCATCGGCCTGCTCAGCACCTTCGGCGCGTTCGCGGTGACATCGCTCACCTTCGGCGAACACGGTGCTGTCGCCCCGGTCACCGACGCCGATGTGTTCCTGCCGCTGATCGGCGGGGCCGCCTATCTCGCGCTGACGGCGCTCTTCGCACTCGGCGTCGGCACCGCGATCCGCAGCAGTGCGGGCGGTATTGCCGCGGTTCTGGGGTTCATGCTGCTGCTGCCGACCGTCTTGCAGATGATCCCGGCCGAGTGGGTGCAGGACCTGATCCCGTACCTGTTCTCGACCGCGGGAATGGGCATGTTCGGCCAGACCTCGTTCACCGGTGAGATCGACTCGGTCATCGAGAACCTGCTCATCGTCCTGGCCTGGGTCGCTGCGTCCCTCGTCGGCGCCGGAATCCTGCTGAAGCGACGCGACGCGTAGAGTCTCGTCCATGACGCAACACCACTTCTCCCCCGACTACCCGGCTTCGGTAGTCGGGGGAGAACTTCGTCTGCCGAAACCTCCCGGCGTGTTCCGGCGCTTCTGGGCACGGCACCCCGTGCTCACCGACTCGCTGATCGCCGCCGTGTACGCCGTGCCGACGTTCTTCGGAACGGTCGCCACGATCTTCGGGGGCGGGGAACCGCTCTTCCCGCTCTGGGTGAGCGTGCTCCACCTGCTCGCGATCGCGCTCGTCGCTGTCGCGATGGTGTTCTGGCGTCGACGGCACCCGTGGCTGTTGACGACAACGGCGTGGCTGCTCTGTCTGCTGGTCTACCCGCTCGGCACGACCGACGTGCTCCCGATCCTGCTCTCGCTCTACGCGCTAGCCGTCTACCGTTCGGTCAGGGCCGCCTGGATCGCGTTCGGGGTCTCGCTGGTGGTGGCGACGGCGTCCGCGTACATCGCGGTCGGCGTGCTCGGCACCGGCGAGCTCTCCCCCTTCGGCGCGGGTGCCCCGGCATCCGCCTCGCAGTTCGGGGTGTTGATGCTCATCGCCACCTTGATCGGTGTGACGATGGGCAACCGCCGCCGCTATCTCGTCGCCCTCATCGACCGCGCCCGCGACCTCGCCAGGGAACGCGATCAGCAATCGGAGCTGGCCACCGCCCGTGAACGGGCGCGCATCGCCCGCGAGATGCACGACATCGTCGCGCACAGTCTCACCGTGATGGTCACCCTCGCCGACGGCTCCGCGGCAACGAGCGCACGCAACCCGGACCGCGCGGCGGACGCGATGCGTCGGGTCGCAGAGACCGGCCGCGAGGCCCTCGGCGACATGAGACGCATGCTGGGCCTGCTCAGCGAACCCGGCGAGGCCGGCCGGGCCTCCGGCGAGCTGGCACCCCAGCCCGACCTGCGCGCGCTGCCCGAGCTCGTCAGCGACTTCCGGGCGCTCGGGATGCCGGTCACCCTCCGCACCAGCGGGCCGCCGATCACGGACAGCACGATCGAGCTGACCGTGTACCGCATCGTGCAGGAGGCCCTCACGAATGCCCTGCGCTACGCCGCGACGGCACACACCGTCACGGTCGAGCTCAGTCGACTGGGAGACGAGGTCACTGTGACGGTGCGCGACGACGCGCCACGGCCTTCCACGACCGCGACACCCGGCACCGGTCGTGGGTTGATCGGCATGCGCGAGCGCATCGCGCTCTACGGCGGGAGCCTGGACGTCGGCCCGCGGGCCGGTTTCGGCTGGCAGGTGGAGGCGCGCCTCACCGCCACAACGACCCCAACGACCTCAACGACGAAAGTGATCACATGACCGGCACGATCCGCGTGGCACTCATCGACGACCAGGCCCTCGTGCGCGTCGGCTTCCGCATGGTGCTCGAGGCCGAGAGCGACATCGATGTCGTCGGTGAGGCATCCGATGGTCACGGCGCCATCGCCCTGCTCGAGCAGACCGCGGTCGATGTTGTACTGATGGATGTGCGAATGCCGGGCCTCGACGGGATCGCGGCGACCCGCGCCATCCTCGCCTCCCCCACCGCTCCCCGCATCATCGTGCTCACCACATTCGATCTCGACGAGTACGCCTTCGAGGCGTTAAGGGCGGGAGCGAGCGGCTTCCTGGTGAAGGACGCCAGGCCGGAAGAGTTGCTGCAGGCCATCCGGGCTGTTCACGCCGGCGACGCTGCGCTCGCGCCGCGGGTCACCCGCCGCCTGATCGAGCTCGTCGGGGCGGGGCTCCCCGTCGCGAGCGGCGGCGGCGGCGCCGGAGGGTCGGTCGAGACCGCCCCGGGAGCGCTGGACTCGCTCACACCACGTGAGCAGGAGGTGCTCACGGCCATCGCCGCCGGGCGGAGCAACTCCGAGATCGCCACGGAGTTCTTCCTCTCCGAGTCGACGGTGAAGACCCACGTCAGTCGGGTGTTCGCCAAGCTCGGACTGCGCGACCGCGTGCACGCCGTGATCTTCGCCTACGAGAACGGGCTGACCGCTGGGGCCGACTAGCCGGGAGGCCCGTGGCACCCAGCTTCCGGCGAGAACGCCTCGATAGAGTGGACACCTATGGATGAATTCTGGAGCGCCGTCAACGGCTTTTTCTCGGCGATCGGCTCGTTTCTGAACAACGAACCGAAGACGTTCTTCGGCACGCTCGTCAACGTGATCATCATCATCCTGTTGGCTCTCGTCATCCGCTGGGTGTTGCACTTCGTGATCCAGCGGGTCGTGCGTCAGATCGTCTCCGGCGTCAAGAAGACGCAGAACATCGACGACACCCAGGCGATCGCCGCCGCATCGCCGCTGGCCGCCGTGCGGCTGGTGCAGCGCACGCGCACGCTCGGCTCGGTGCTCAGCAACGCCGTGAACGTGACGATCTTCACGGTGACGCTGCTGCTCGTGATCAACACCATCGATCAGACCGTGCTGGGCTCCTTCGCGCTGCTGACCGCCGCCGTCGGTGCCGGCCTCGGTTTCGGCGCGCAGAACATCGTCAAGGACGCCCTCAACGGCCTGTTCATGGTGATGGAGGACCAGCTCGGTGTCGGTGACGTCGTCGACGTCGGCCCGGCCACCGGAGTCGTGGAGTCCGTCGGCATCCGCATCACCCAGATCCGCGACGTCAACGGCACGCTGTGGTTCGTGCGCAACGGCGAGATCCTGCGCGTCGGCAACATGTCGCAGGGCTGGGCCCGTGTGATCATCGACCTCGCGATTCCCTACGACTCCGACGTCGAGGCGGTCGAGGCCCTCATGCTGAAGACCGCCGTCGAGATGGCAGCGAGCAGCAAGTGGCGCTCGCGTGTGCTGGAGAAGCCAGAGGTGTGGGGTCTCGAGTCCATCTCCGACGAGGCACTCGTACTTCGAATCGTCGTGAAGACCCGCACGGTCGCACGGGACGACGTCTCCCGCGAGCTGCGCATCCGCCTGAAGAAGGCGCTGGATGCCGAAGGCATCAAGCTGCCGGCGCTCAACGCGATCGTGCTCACCGGTTTCGACAGCGCAGCCAGCGTCAAGGGTGCCCGCCCGCCCCGCACGCGCCCCGTGAACGTGGTCGAGAACCTGGCGCCGCACGCCCCGAAGGCTCCGCGCGCCCGCAAGAGCACGCCGAAGCCACCCACGCAGAATCCGGAAGCCTGATGACCGAGCAGCAGAACACCCCAGCCCTCCCCGTCCAACTGCGCAAGAGCGAGCACGGCGAAGCGGCGACCGTGAGCTTCTATGAGCAGGTCGGCGGACGCGCGACGTTCGAGAAACTCGTGACCGAGTTCTACCGCGGCGTCGCCGACGACCCCGTGTTGAAGCCGATGTACCCGGAGGACGACCTCGGCCCGGCCGCCGAACGACTGACGATGTTCCTCGAGCAGTACTGGGGCGGTCCGGGAACGTACGGCGAACAGCGCGGGCACCCGCGGCTGCGCATGCGCCACGGTGCATTCAAGGTGAACCCGGACGCCCGTGATCGCTGGTTGGCGCACATGCGCACCGCCGTCGACACGCTGGATCTGTCGCCGTTGCACGAGGCGACGCTCTGGGACTACCTGCAGCGCGCCGCGCACTCCCTCGTGAACACCTTCGAGGAGTAGCCCTCCCTCCGCCACGATTGCTGCGCGAGCCGTCACGCACCCGGCGCTCTCAGCACTACGGTGGGAACACACACCGTGACGAAGGAGCCACAGCGATGCCAGAGACCATCGACGCCATCATCATCGGAGCCGGGCTCTCCGGCCTCGTCGCCGCCGCAGAGCTCGTGGAGGCAGGCAAACGCGTGCTGATCGTCGAGCAGGAGCCGGAGGCCAGTCTCGGTGGGCAGGCATGGTGGAGTTTCGGGGGGCTGTTCCTGATCGACTCCCCCGAGCAGCGGCGGATGGGTGTCAAGGACACCAAGGAACTCGCTCGCCAGGACTGGTTCGGCAGTGCGGGCTTCGACCGCGATGAGGACATGTGGCCGCGGCGTTGGGCCGAGGCCTACCTGGACTTCGCTGCGCGCGAGAAGCGGGACTGGCTGCACGCCAAGGGCGTGCGCTTCTTCCCCGTCGTCGGCTGGGCGGAGCGTGGCAGCGGCATGGCAACAGGGCACGGCAACTCGGTTCCGCGCTTCCACATCACCTGGGGCACCGGCCCCGGCGTCCTTGAGCCATTCATCGCCAGGGTGCGCGATGGTGTGCAGGCGGGCCTCGTCACCGCCAAGCACCGCCACCAGGTCGATGAACTGATCGTCGAGGATGGAGCCGTCGTCGGCGTCACGGGCAGCGTTCTCGCGCCCAGCAGCGCCGCACGCGGAGAGGCCAGCAGCCGCGACGTGATCGGCGCCTTCGAGTTCCGCGCCCCCGCGGTGATCGTGGCATCCGGCGGGATCGGCGGCAACCACGATCTCGTGCGCAAGCAGTGGCCCGCGCGCCTCGGCACCCCGCCGACCGAGATGCTGAGCGGTGTTCCCGCCCACGTCGACGGACGGATGCTCGGCATCGCCGAATCGGCCGGTGCACGACTGATCAACGGCGACAGGATGTGGCACTACGTCGAGGGCATTCAGAACTGGGACCCGGTGTGGAACCTTCACGGCATCCGCATTCTCCCCGGGCCGTCATCGCTCTGGTTCGACGCGACGGGCACACGTCTGCCGGTTCCGCTGTTCCCCGGCTTCGACACCCTCGGAACCCTCGAGCATCTCAGGACGACCGGCCACGACCACAGCTGGTTCGTGCTCACGCAGAAGATCATCGAGAAGGAGTTCGCTCTCTCCGGCAGCGAGCAGAACCCCGATCTGACGGGGAAGGACGTGAAGCTGCTCGCCACGCGCGTCGCCCCAGGCGCGCCGGGACCGGTGGAGGCGTTCAAGCGCAACGGCGCGGACTTCGTCGTCGCGGACACCCTCGACGAGTTGCTCGCGGGCATGCAGGCACTCTCCCCCGACGTGCCGATCGACACGGTGCGTGTGCGGGCAGAGGTCGAGGCCCGCGACCGCGAGATCGACAACGACTTCAGCAAGGACATGCAGGTGGTCGCCCTCCGCGGGGCGCGGAAATACCGCGGAGACAAGCTGATCCGCGTGGCCGGCCCGCACAAGATCCTCGACCCCAAGGCGGGGCCGCTGATCGCCGTGAAGCTGCACATCCTCACCCGCAAGAGCCTCGGCGGAATCGAGACGAACCTCGATTCGCAGGCGCTCGACGCCGCGGGCACGCCCATCACCGGGCTGTACGCGGTCGGCGAGGCCAGCGGTTTCGGCGGAGGCGGCGTGCACGGTTACCGCTCGCTCGAGGGCACCTTCCTCGGCGGATGCCTGTTCAGCGGGCGCCAGGCCGGCCGGGCGGTCGCCGCACTCTGAGGCGTCGCCGCCAGGCGGCTATCCGGCAGAGGTCGACGGCGTCCCGTTCAGCCGTTTGTCGGCCTTCCGGCGCACCCTGGCGGCCTTGATCTCGCTGTCTTCCTCCTTCATGAGCTGCTTGGTCTCATCGAGGTCGCCGATCACGGGCCGCCACCACCAGGCGGCCGGGTTCGAGTCGATCAGCATGGCCCGCACGAGCAACGAGAGCGGAATCGCCAGGATCGCACCGATCGGGCCGATCAGCAGCGCCCAGAACAGCACCGAGAAGAAGGTGATCGACTGGCTGAGGGACACGGCGCCACCCACGACGCGGGGCTGGATGACGGACTGGATGATTCCGTTGATCACCCCGTAGACGATGACAACGGCGATGACCATCGGCCAGCCCCCGGTGAGCAGGCCGAAGATCAGCGGAGGGATGATCGCGATGAAATAGCCGATGTTGGGGATGAAGCTGCAGAGGAACGAGAGCATGCCCCAGAGCGCAGCGCCCGGAATCCCGAGGATGGCCAGCGCTGCCCAATTGACGAGGCCCTGGGCCGCGCCGAGCACGGTCGTGACGACCATGTATCGGCGCACGCCGCTCGCATAGGTGTTCATCGACTTGACCACGAGCGGCTTGCTCGCTCCGAGTTGCTTGAACAGCGTCGGGATGAAGGCGGCATCCATGGCCATCAGAATCAGCATCGTCAGCACAATGACAACGGAGGTGGTGAGTCCGGCGACGCTTCCCAGGATGTCCGTGAAGAAGCTCACCAGCCGCGTCGGGTCGAAGCCGCTGATGAAGTCGTTGATCTGTTCCGGTCCGAAGCCCAGCGTGCTGAGCGAGGAAGCGAGGGAGGTGACGAAGGCGGTCAACTGCGGACCGTATTGCGGCAGCAGGGCGGCGAACTGCCCCAGGGCGAGGAAGAAGGCCCAGCCGAAGCCGCCGAGCAGCACGACGACCGCGGTGATCACGGAGCCCGTCGCGATCCCGCGCGGAACCCCACGCTGTTCGAGGGTCGTGCGCAGTGGGTGCACACAGATGGTGAGCACGAGCGCGAAGAACACGGGAGCGAAGATCGACCGCATACCGGCGATGCCGAAGGCCGCGACGGCCGCGCCACCGAGCGCCACCATCAGGAAGGCGTTGCGGTGCGGCGGTTCTGCCAACTCGGCCTCGCGCTCAGGCGCATAGGATTCGACGACCTTCGGCGTCTTCTTACGCGTCCACCACATGATGTCCCCCAAAGCCTCGGCGTCTGACGACGCACTCACTGCCCAGCACTCAGTACCCAGCACACACTATCGAGCGGGGCGGCGGAGTTGACGGAGGCGGTGGGGGTGGCGGATTACGAGCGCAGGCTCCACGGCTTGCGCCGCACGAGCACGTGACCGCGGCTCGTCGACAACCGTGTCCACGGCCCCGTCTCAAAGATCTGCACCGGCTCATCCGCGGAGAGGAAGCCGAGAGTGAATGCGGCGAACGCGGCTCCGGCCGGAACGTGCTCCAGCGATTCGATCGGGCGCCCCCACACCTCGGTGCGCACGCGCTGCACGATCTGTTCTCCGACGCCGGAGGGGACCGCGGCGGCGACCTCGTCGATACCGGCTCTGGCGACGCCCTCGAGCGCGGCGGCATCCGCCGGCTCCTGACGGACCCAGCCTCCCTTGGGCGGCGAGATCCCCGCCCAGGTTACCGTGCTCACCTGGTGCGGCAGTGAGAGCGTGACCGGGCCCGTGTCTGCGCCCCCCTGTGCCGCCGCGACGGCCTCGGCACGCGCCAGTCGCTCCAGCAGGGAACGCGCCGGCACGACGGCGTCGAAGCCGGAGCTCTCGGCCAGGGCGAAGGTGCGCAGCCCCAGAACCGTCGGGCTCTCGTCGAGGATCCCGCGCGGGTAGAAGATCGCGGTGTAAGCGGCGAGGACACCCCCGGCGGCGATCAGCCGGACCGATCCGTCTTCGACGCGCCCGGCACGGGACAGATACGTTTGCATGTCGCCGACGGCATAGCGGTCAACGAGCGAAAAGGAGTCAGACATCTCCTGTCTAAACTACATAACAGACGCGAGGTATTCCTCCCGCACCGACCCCCACTCCGGGCGCATCACGATGGAGGACGCATGATCGGACCAATCGAAGGTCTTCTCAGCACTCTCGACCTCACCGACACCGGTGCACGCACGAGCGAAGACATCTTCACCGGTCCCTCGCAATGGATGCCGCTCGGCCGCGTTTTCGGCGGTCAGGTGCTCGCGCAGTCCGTCACCGCCGCGATGCGCACGGTGCCCGATGAGCGAATCGTGCACTCGATGCACGGCTACTTCCTGCGGCCCGGCGATGTGAACCTCCCGATCACCTTCTCGGTCGATCGCATCCACGACGGACGCTCATTCTCGACCAGGCGCACGCAGGCCTACCAGGACGGCGTGCCGATCCTGTCGATGATCGCCTCCTTCCAGGACGGCGACTCCGGCCTCAGCCACCAGATCGAGATGCCGGATGACATGCCGGAACCCGAAAGCCTGCCGACGACCGCCGAGGTGCTCGCCCACGTCGACCACGACGCGGCACGCTACTGGTCGGCCGAGCGCGCATTCGACATGCGCCACGTGCCCTCCTCGATCTATCTCACCGTCGACGGGGAGCGCACGGCGCACCAGGCCGTGTGGATGAAGGCCGTCGGTCCGCTGCCGGACGACCCCAATCTGCACCGCGCAGCGCTGGCATACGCCAGCGACTACTCGATTCTCGAGCCCGTGATGCGCGCGCACGGCGTCGCCTGGGCCAAGCCCGGCCTGAAGATCGCCAGCCTCGACCACGCGATGTGGTGGCACCGTTTCGGACGGGTCGACGAGTGGATGCTCTACGTACAGGACTCGCCGAGTGCCGCAGGCGGTCGCGGCCTGTCCCGAGGCAGCATCTTCTCGCGCAGTGGCGTGTTGCTGGCCTCCGTGGCTCAAGAGGGCATGATCCGGGTGCCGGAGAGCGCCTAGCGGGTCACTCAAGTCTGGGGCTAGTCTCGTCCTCACGTGATCCATCACTCAGCGAAGAGGGTGCGCATGAACGAGGCGAATGACATCAGCAGGCGCACACTCGTGCGGCTCGGCGGCGCGGGAGTTGCCGCCGCAACGATCGCCCTCGCCGGATGCTCTCCGGCCGACGGCGGTTCTGGCGGGTCGGGAGCCGAGTCCGGCTCCGACCCCGGATCACCGACGCCGAGCGGCACGGCTCCACCGAGCGGCACGGAGATCGCGAAGCTCAGCGCCGTCGCGGTTGGCGAGAGCATCGGCGTCGTCGTGGGCGGAGCGAGCCTGCTCATCGCGCAGCCGACCGCCGGCGACGTTGTGGCGTTCAGCGCCATCTGCTCACATCAGCAGTGCATTGTCGCCCCGGCCCAGACCGAGTTCCACTGCCCCTGCCACGGTTCCCGTTATGACGCGGCGACGGGCGATGTGCTCGAGGGACCTGCCATCAATCCCTTGACGCCGGTGCCCGTCAGCGTCGACGGTGACTCGATCGTGACGAGCTGAACGGCCGCATCGTGGATGCCGCGTTCTTCGACTACGTGGTCAATGGGCTGCCGCTGCACGTGCTCATCGTGCACGTCGTCGTGGTGCTCGTACCCGTCGTCGCCGTCACCGTGCTCCTCGCCGCGTGCTGGCCGGCAGCACGGCGCTGGCTCGGGATCATCCCACCACTCGGGGCGCTCGCACTGCTCGGGCTCGTGCCGCTCACGACCGCCGCCGGGGAGTGGCTGCAGCTGCGCGTCGGTGAGGCCCCGCTGATTCAGACCCACGCCGCGCTCGGCCTGACCCTGTACCCCTGGGTGATCGCGCTGGCCGTCGTGGCGGTGGCGCAGTGGGTGTGGTTCCGGCTGTTGGCACCGCGCACGGCGCCGACGGCGCGGGTGCTCCGCCGCGCGGTCGCTGCGGTATTCATCGTGGCGGCGCTCATCGTCGCGGCCGGGTCGATTGTGACGGTCGTGCAGATCGGCGAATCGGGGGCGCGCGCCGTCTGGGACGGCTCGTTCAGCGATGAGCCGCTGCGCGACTGAGAATCGGATGCAGCGCCGAGCAGTGGATCAGCGGCGTTTGCTGAACTCCACGGGCTGATCGAGGTACGGGGTCCACGCGGCGCGCTCGGCGGCATTGATGCGGCGTGGACGCTCAGTCACGGCATCCACGAGCACGATCGTCGTCGCCGCTCGGGTGAAGAGCGTCGCATCGACGGAGCCGGCCGGTGACCAGACCTCGTAGCAGACCTCAAGGCTCGCCCCACCGATGTGGCCGATCCAGAGCTGTATGTCGAGCGGCTGGCGGAGGTACGGGATGGCAACGAGGTACTCGATCTCCTGCCTGGCGATCAGGGTGAGCGTCGAGGCTCCCGGCCGGCCGTCGAGCACGGCGGTGCTGGCCCCGACCGCGCTGGCGTGCCCGTCGTCGTTCGACCAGAACGCCTCGATGCGGGCCTCCTCCAGGAGGCGCAGCATCTCGGCGTTGTTGACGTGCCCGTAGGCGTCGAGGTCCGACCAGCGCAGCCGCGTCGGAACGTGCAGTCTCATCGGAACCTCGACGTCTGGCGGGTCAGTCGCGCGTCAGCTTGCGGTACGTGGAACGGTGCGGCTTGGCGGCATCCGCGCCGAGGCGCTCGATCTTGTTCGCCTCGTAGGACTCGAAGTTGCCCTCGAACCAGTACCAGTTCGACGGGTCTTCCTCGCTGCCCTCGTAGGCCAGGATGTGCGTGGCGGTGCGGTCGAGGAACCACCGGTCGTGGGTGATGACCACGGCGCAGCCCGGGAACTCGAGCAGTGCGTTCTCGAGGCTGCCGAGGGTTTCGACATCGAGGTCGTTTGTCGGCTCATCGAGCAGGAGAAGGTTGCCGCCCTGCTTGAGGGTGAGGGCGAGGTTCAGGCGGTTGCGCTCACCACCGGAGAGCACCCCGGCCTTCTTCTGCTGGTCAGGGCCCTTGAAGCCGAACTGCGAGACGTAGGCGCGCGAGGGGATCTCGGTCTTGCCGACGACGATGTAGTCGAGCCCGTCGGAGACGACCTCCCACAGGTTCTTGTTCGGGTCGATGCCGCCACGGCTCTGGTCGACGTAGGAGATGTCGACCGTCTCGCCGATCTTCAGGTCTCCGCTGTCCAGCGGCTCCAGTCCGACGATCGTCTTGAACAGCGTGGTCTTGCCGACGCCGTTCGGGCCGATGATTCCGACGATGCCGTTGCGCGGCAGTGTGAAGGTGAGGTTGTCGATGAGGATCCGCTCGCCGAAGCCCTTCTTCAGGTTCTTGGCGTCGATGACCTGCGAGCCGAGGCGCGGGCCGACGGGGATCACGATCTCCTCGAAGTCGAGCTTCCTGGTGCGCTCGGCCTCGTTCATCATCTCTTCGTAGCGAGCGAGACGGGCCTTCGACTTGGTCTGGCGGCCCTTGGCGTTCGAGCGCACCCAGTCGAGCTCCTCGGCGAGGCGCTTGGAGAGCTTGGCGTCCTTCTTGCCCTGCACCTCCAGGCGAGCCTGCTTCTTCTCGAGGTAGGTCGAGTAGTTTCCCTCGTAGGGGTAGAGGCGGCCGCGGTCGACCTCGGCGATCCACTCGGCGACGTGGTCGAGGAAGTACCGGTCGTGGGTGACGGCGAGGACGGCACCGTGGTACTGGCTGAGGTGCTGCTCGAGCCAGAGGACACTCTCGGCGTCGAGGTGGTTGGTCGGCTCGTCGAGCAGCAACAGGTCCGGCTTCTGCAGCAACAGCTTGCAGAGCGCGACACGGCGCTTCTCACCACCGGAGAGGTGGGTGACGAGCTCATCGGCCGGCGGGCAGCGCAGCGCGTCCATGGCCTGCTCCAGCTGGGAGTCGAGGTCCCAGGCGTCGGCGTGGTCGATCTCTTCCTGCAGCACGCCCATCTCGGCGAGCAGGCTGTCGAAGTCGGCATCCGGCTCCGCCATCGCGAGGGAGATCTCATTGAAGCGGTCGAGCTTGGCCTTGATCGGGCCGACGCCCTCCTGCACGTTCTCGAGAACCGTCTTGGTCTCATCGAGAACGGGCTCCTGCATCAGGATGCCGACGGTGAAGCCGGGCGTGAGCTTGGCCTCTCCGTTGCTCGGCGTGTCCAGGCCGGCCATGATCTTGAGAATCGTGGACTTTCCGGCACCGTTGGGGCCGACGACGCCGATCTTGGCGCCGGGAAGGAACGACATTGTGACGTCGTCGAGAATGAGCTTGTCGCCCACCGCCTTGCGGGCGCGAACCATGGAGTAGATGTATTCAGCCATATTGCTACCAGTCTATCGGCCGGGTGGTGCCGATGAGGCAGCTTCCCGTTGCGAGGAGGGGGGTGACGATGCTGTGGTAGCCGCCGCTGGCCGGTCCGAACTGGCCGATCAGGCATTCACCGTTGAACCGCACGGACCACTGCACAGAGTCCGCGGCGAGATCGACCGAGGTGCGGTCGAAGCCGACCTCCATGTCCGCCTTGGCGAAACCAGCGGCCACGAGCGCGTTGATGAAGGCCTCGCCGCCGGCATCGGGCGTGGCAACCACCACCGACTGGGCGATGGAGTCGAAGAAGGGCAGGTTGTCTGCCGCCGTGCCGTCCGGCTTCAAGGCGGCCGGCTCGACCGGCGCCGGTGTTTCCGTGGGCGCGGTCGTCACCGTCGGCAGCTCCGTCGGCTGGGGTGCTGGGGAGGTGCACGCCGTGAGTGCGAGCATCGCCGCCGTCGCGGCGAGCGCGAGCATCAGCCGCGGCATCCGACGGGCGTCTGCATGGCTGTGAATCGACATCTGACGAGTCTATGGGGGCGCCCAACTAGAACGGTGTCGGCTCGAGTGCGGCGGGCTGCCCCGGTGTCGCCCAGTGCTCGTGAGGCACCGCGTCGCCGGTGTCTGCTGGCGACGGTTCGCCCGACCCAGCGGCGACGGGCTGCGCGGCTTCGAGCGGTGCGCTGCGCGTCGCCCGCGTGTAGCTGGCCGTGCCCCATTGCAGGTCGAGGCCGATCACATCGGCCTCGAGGTCGACGGAGGTGCCCTGGCGCTCCCCCGTGTCCCATGCCCGCAGGTGCAGGCGCCCGGTCACAATCACCGGGTCGCCCTTGTGCAACGTCTGGATCGCATTCGCGGCGAGGCCCCTGAACGCAGTGACCGTGTACCAGTTGGTGCTGCCGTCGACCCAGCTGTTGCTGTTCTTGTCGAACTTGCGCTGGGTCGATGCCATCCGGAACTTGATGAGCGGTACGCCGCTCGGTGTCGTCTTCGCCTCCGGATCGGTGCCGATCACACCCAGCACCGTGATGATGTCGTTGGAATCACGCATGGCTTCGTCCTCTCGTCGCTGCTGTGCCCGTGGGGCTCGCGTCTCTGGCCGGCGCCCGTGCGCCGGTCCGTGGTCGCGGCACCGCGGCTCGTGCCCATCCGACGCTGCCGCGACCACGTGTACCGAGTGTGCGCCGCGGTACCGCATCCGCACCGGTCGACGCTTTGGCTGTGCAGTTCTCGCACCATCAACCCCGCTGTGCACAACAGGTGGCCGCGGTGTCACAGTACGAAGCCCGGCCGTTGCCGCCCCTAGAGTGGAGCAATGAGCTATGTTGCTGCCGCAGACCGCTATGACACGATGACGTACAACCGCACGGGACGGAGCGGGTTGAAGCTGCCCGCGATCTCGCTCGGGCTCTGGCACAACTTCGGCCACGAACGCCCCATGGACACGCAGCGCGCCGTGCTCCGCCGGGCATTCGACCTCGGCGTCACGCATTTCGACCTCGCCAACAACTACGGCCCGCCCGCCGGCTCCGCCGAGACGAACTTCGGACGTATCTTCGCCGAGGACTTCCGCGGCTACCGCGACGAGATGATCATCTCCAGCAAGGCCGGATACGACATGTGGCCGGGACCGTACGGCGAATGGGGATCCCGCAAGTACATGCTGTCGTCGCTAGATGCGAGCCTCGGCCGGCTCGGCCTCGACTACGTCGACATCTTCTACTCGCACCGGCCAGACCCGAACACGCCCATTGAAGAGACCATGGGCGCTCTCGTGACTGCCGTGCAGCAGGGCAAGGCACTCTACGTCGGCCTCTCCAACTACAGCCCGGAACAGACCCGTGCAGCGGCCGCCGTGCTGGCTGAGCACAAGGTCCCGCTGCTGATCCACCAGCCGAGCTACTCGCTGTTCAACCGCCACGTCGAGGCCGGGCTCCTTCCGGTTCTCGACGAGCTCGGTGCCGGCTGCATCGTGTTCTCGCCGCTCGCACAGGGGCTGGCCACCAACCGCTACCTCGGCGGCGACATCCCTGCCGGTTCGCGCGCGGCCACCAGCCGATTCCTGAACCCGGAGCAGATCAGCCCCGTTTACCTCGAGCGCGCCCGCGCGCTCGACGCGATCGCCGCCGACCGCGGGCAGTCGCTCGCCCAGCTCGCCCTCAGCTGGGTGCTGCGCCAGTCGACCGTCACGAGCGCGCTCATCGGTGCGAGCAGCGTCACCCAGCTCGAGCAGAACGTCGCTGCACTGGAGGCCCCGCCGCTCACCGACGAGGAGATCGCCGCAATCGAACCGTTCGCGGTGGACGGCACCGGCCTGCGTTGATCAGTTGGGATACGTTTACGCGCTGATCGCGGCGATCCTCTTCGGAGCAAACGGATCTCTCGCAAAGGTCGTGCTGGAGGCCGGGATCACCCCGGCCCAGCTCACCTTCGTGCGCGTACTCACCGTGGCGCTGATCGCGGGCGTCTGGCTGCTCGCCACCGATCGGGCCGCGTTCCGCATCGGATGGCGGCAGCTCGGCATCATGGCCGTGCTCGGTGTCGTCGGCATCGCCCTTCTGCAATGGAGCTATGCGGTCGCGCTGACGATGCTGCCGGTCGGCCTGACACTGCTGCTGGAGTATCTCGCAGTGGTTGCGGTCGCCGTGATCGCCAGGGTCGTCTTCAGGGAGCAGGTGAAGCCCAGGCTGTGGCTCGCCATCGCACTGGTGCTCGTCGGGCTCGCCCTGGTCGCCCAGATCGGTCGCGGCGACGTGTCGCTCATCGGGGTGCTCTTCGCCCTCGGCGCCGCGGCGAGCCTCACCGTGTACTTCATCGTCGGCGAACGGCAGGTCAGCGCCAGCTCGCCGCTCGTCGTCGCGTTCTGGGCGATGGGCTTCGCCGCACTGTTCTGGGCGCTGTTCAGCGGCTGGTGGCAGCTTGACCCCGCCCTGCTCCAATCGCAGGTTTCGCTGGGCGGCGCCTTGGATGCCGTCGTGCTCCCCGTGTGGATCCCGCTCGCCGTCACCGCGATCGCGGGAACATTCGCGCCCTTCCTGTTCTCATTCCTCGCGCTCAAGCACCTCACGGCAACGGCCGCCGGCATCACGTCATCCGCCGAGGTGCTCTTCGCGTTCGCCGTGGCCTGGCTCTGGCTCGGCGAGGCGCTCGATCTCGCCCAGCTGCTCGGCGTCGCCATCGTGACGGCAGGTATCGTGCTGGCCCAGACAGCGAGGGTCAGCAAGATCACCGATCCGGAGCCGGCCGCCATCGCGCTGCTGCCCGCCGACCGTGCCGCCGATTAGTCGTGTCGGTGGTCTCTTCTACGGTGACAGAGAAGTCCCCGACGAAGGAGCACCATGGCGTACGGAAGCACCCTCATCCGCTCACGGGCCACCCCGCTGGGGATCACCGCGCCCGGCCTGAGCTTTCTCCCCGTCCGCGACGGGTTGTGGCGGGTCACGACCGTCACCGGAGCGATTCTCGGCCACATCGAACGGGGCGAGTCGGGTGCGGAACGCGGCCAGCGCTTCACCGCGCGTGCGCTGCTCTCCGACGGGGTGCACTACAGCGAGCTCGGTGAGTTCGGCGATGCACAGACCGCGGCCGAGTGCTTTCGCTGATTCAGGGAGTGCGTCACGGCTCCGGCCGCGCGAGTTGCGACGCGAGTTGAGGCGCGCCGGGCACAGGCACAGGCACCGCCCTGCTCCGCGGGTAGAGTGCGCCTCATGCAGTGGTTGAACGATTTCTCAGACTGGTTCTTTTCTTCGAGTGCGCAGCCGGTGGTCTTCGCCGCCGCGGTCATTGCAATCGCCATGATCGTCTCCGGCCTGCTTGCCGCGTGGATCGCCCGCGGCGCCACCAATCGCCTGATCGCGCAGCGTGACGCCGAGATCAAGGCCGCCGCGATCATCGCGCTCGTCGACGCGTCAACGGAGGCGTCGGTGTGGAACTCGCTCACGCCGCAGGAACAGGTTCTCTCGGACCGCGCCGTCGGCCAGGCCGACATCCAGATCCGCATGCTCCCGATCCGCGGGTCCGCTGTCGCCGCCGATTGGGCCGCGCACCAGCTGCACGAGCTGAAGCGCGCATCCGCGACGTTCGGCTATCAGCTCGACCCGGCCGTCGCCGAGTTCCGCGACCGACTGGTCGAGTGGCAGAACAAGCCGGGGCGCACCCGCAAGGTGTTCGCCAGCGACCTCGAGCGTTGGAAGCTCGCCTCGAGCGAGAACGAGCGCACCCTGCTCGCCGAACAGGATGCGTGGGTCGCCCAGCAGCACCAGGCGCAGTACACGACTCCGCTGCTGCCGCAGGCGGTGGCAGCGCCCACCGCGCCCGTTGACACGCAGAAGCTCCTGGACGATGTGGACGCGCTCCGCCAGCCGAGCGCCGCGCCTGCTTCCAGCGAGTCCTAGGGCCCGATCCTCAGCGCTTGATCCTCAGCGCCTGATCCTCAGCGCTTGATCCTCAGCGCCACCAGGCGTCGAACGGCCTGATCCTCAGCGCTTGATCTTCAGCGCCACCAGGCGTCGAACGGCGAGGCCGGGGTGCGGCGCTTGTGCTCGGTTGAGCGGTAGCGGCTCTCGATGGCTGCGGCGACGGCATCCGGCACATCCTTGCCCTCGAGGTAGTCGTCGATGTCGGTGTAGCTGAGCCCCAGATTCGCTTCATCGGTCTGACCGGGGTTCTCATCGAGGAGGTCGGCCGTCGGCGGCTTGAGGTAGAGCCGCTCCGCCGCACCCAGGTGCTGGAGCATCGCACGACCCTGCCGCTTGGTGAGACCGCCGAGCGGCAGGAGATCGGTGCCGCCGTCGCCGTACTTCGTGAAGAATCCGGTCACGGCCTCCGCGGCGTGGTCGGTGCCGACCACCAGATAGCCGAACTGACCGGCGATCGCGTACTGGGCGATCATGCGGGCGCGTGCCTTGACGTTGCCCTTGTTGAAGTCGGTGACGGCCTCACCCGTCGCGTTCAGGAACTCGTCGGCGATGCCGTCGACCCCGGCCGCGATGTTGAACGTCACGGTCTGTGACGGCCGGATGAAATCGAGGGCGAGCTGCGCATCGTCTTCGTCGCGCTGCACGGCGTATGGCAGGCGCACGGCGACGAACACTGGCGCGGCGCCGCCCTCAGCCGCGCGCACCGCGGCGATCTCATCAACGGCCAGCTGGCACAGTCGACCGGCCAGGGTGGAATCCTGACCGCCGCTGATGCCGAGCACTAGACCCTTCGCCCCGGTGCGTCCGAGGTAGTCGATGAGGAAGTCGACGCGCCGTCGAATCTCGACGGCGGGGTCGATCGTCGGGGTCACGTTGAGGTCGGCCATGATCTGGGACTGAAGCGTGCGCATGAGTCGAATCTATCGCGCGGATGCCGCCGCTACCGCCTCACGGGCCGAGCCTTCGCTATCATCACGAACAGAACGTGCCCGCACAGCGGCGCAGGCAAGGAGCCCCGTGGATAGCAGCCCGATCACCTCACTCGTGGTCATCGCCGCGATCGCCGCCGCCGCCCCGCTGCTCGGGCGCGCCGTCGGACGTGTCGTCAAGATCCCACTCGTCGTCTTCGAGATCATCCTCGGCATCCTCCTCGGGCCATCGTTGCTCGGTTGGGTGCAGCCGAACGAGTTCACCGAGATGCTGGCGGATTTCGGCCTCGCCATGCTGTTCTTCCTCGCCGGCAACGAGATCGACTTCGCCAGGATCAAGGGTCGACCGATGCAGCGCGCCAGCCTGGGCTGGCTGGTGTCGCTGGCACTCGGCGTCGGTGCCGGCATCCTCTTCTCCCCCACCGTGGGCGCCGGCGTGTTCATCGGCGTCGCTCTCACGTCCACGGCGCTCGGCACGATCATGCCGGTGCTGCGCGATGCCGGAGAGCTGCGCACGCCGTTCGGCGTCTCGGCGACGGCCGTCGGCGCGGTCGGCGAATTCGGCCCGCTGCTGGCGATCTCCCTCTTCCTCTCCGGCACGACGCCGCTGCACGCGACTCTCGTGCTCATCGGCTTCGCGGTCATCACCGGCGGCGCCATCTGGTTGGCGGCGAATGGCGCGGGCAAGAGGCTGCACACGCTGATCACCTCGACGATTCACACGAGCGGGCAATTCGCGGTGCGCCTGGTGATCCTGGTTCTCGTATCGCTGGTCGGGCTGAGCGTCGCACTCGGCATCGACATGCTGCTCGGTGCCTTCGCCGCCGGTGTGCTGTACCGGGTGCTTCTCGCCGGGGCGCCTGAGCCCGACGCGGTTCTCGTCGAGGCCAAGATCGAGGCGATCGGCTTCGGCTTCCTCGTGCCGATCTTCTTCATCAACACCGGCGTCACCTTCGACCTCGACGGCCTCGTCAGCGACCCGCAGGCGATGCTTCTGCTCCCGCTGTTCGTGGTCGCGCTCCTCGTGGTCCGCGGACTGCCGAGCACGCTCGCTGCGCCCCCGGGGGCAGCCCTCGCCGATCGCGGCGCGCTGCTGCTGTTCGGAGCGACGGGGCTGCCGATCATCGTCGCCGTCACGGCCATCGGTGTCGACCAGGGCGTTCTCGACACGGGTACCGCTGCGGCCCTCGTTGCCGCGGGCATGTTCTCCGTGCTGCTGTTCCCGCTGCTCGGCCTTGCGCTGCACAAGCGCTCACCGCAGTACGCGGTCCGCCCGCCGGACCAGGACGTCACCGTCGACGAGGCCTAGGGCTCCACATCGATCAGCTCGTGGCCGGCCGCCTCGAGCACACCGCCGCCCGCCGTGACCGCGGCGATGAGCTCGTGCAGCTCCGAGCGCTCGGGGCCGCTCAGCGTGATGACGGCACGGCTGCCGTATGCCGTGCCGAGAATATTCACGCCACGGTGCCGCAACTCCGCCTCGATACGCCCGGCGTCGGCGTGGGGAAGCGCCAGCGTGTAGAGATCGCGCCGCTCGCGCGCGACGACCCGGCCGCGGGCGTGCGCCTCGTCAATGGTGGCGAGGACGGAGTCCGAATACGCCCGCACGAGGCCGCCTGCGCCCAGCAGAACGCCTCCGAAGTAGCGACTGACCACCGCGACGCTGTCGATGAATTCACGACCAGACAGGGCCTCGAGCATGGGTCGGCCAGCGGTTCCCGACGGCTCGCCGTCGTCGTTGGAGCGCCGGAGCTGGTCGGGGGCGGATGCCGCGCCGATCACGAAGGCGGAGCAGTGGTGCCGCGCGCTCCACTCCTCACGCCTCGCGGCGTCGACGACGGATCGTGCCTCTGCCTCGCCATCGACCCGCACGAGACGGCAGAGGAATCGAGACCGTTTGATCTCGATCTCGGTGTCGATGCGGGCACCGACACCGCCACGCAGAGTGAGGTCCGGCATCCGCTGGCTAGCCCCAGCCGAGCTCGTGGAGCTGGGCGTCGTCCATGCCGTAGAAGTGACCGATCTCATGGACCAGCGTCACATGGATCTGATCGCGCAGCTCATCGACGTCGTCGCAGTGCGCGAGGTGCGGGTCACGGTAGATCGTGATCAGGTCGGGCAGCTCCCCGAAGCCGTACTGCTCTCGGTGCGTCAGGGCGATGCCGTGGTACAGGCCGAACAGCGAGAGCGACCCGTCTTCCGGGCGATCCTCCACCGAGAACTGGACGTTCTCGAGGCCGTCCATCATCTCGTCGGGCAGAGCGTCGAGCTCATCGGCGACGAGGGCTTCGAAGTCCTCTTCGCTCATCTCGATCGGCATGCCGCGCCTCTTGAATCTATTGGGGTGAGTAACGGGGCTTGAACCCGCGACCTCCTGGACCACAACCAGGCGCTCTACCAGCTGAGCTATACCCACCATGCACCTGCTTCTCGCGAACTCGAAGAAGGCAACTAGAAGAGTGTATTACATCCGAGAGGCGAAGTTGTTCACCACGTCGGCCGAGACGGCCTGAACCTGCTCGGTTGTAGGGCCGGGATCCGCGACAAATACGGCGCGTCGGTAATATTCCAGCTCCCGAATTGATTCCAAAATATCTGCCAGAGCGCGGTGTCCGCCGTCTTTTTTGGGCGCGTTGAAGTAAACACGCGGGAACCAGCGACGCGAAAGTTCCTTGATCGAGGAAACGTCGACGTTGCGGTAGTGCAGGTGCGCATCCAGGCGGGGCATGAACTTCGCCAGGAACGCCCGGTCGGTGCCGATCGTGTTGCCGGCCAACGGGGCCTTCTGCTCGGTCGGGACGTGCTTGAGCACGTACTCGAGCACCTGGTACTCGGCATCGGCGACGCTGACACCACCGGGAATCTCTTCGATGAGGCCCGACGTCGTGTGCATGTTGCGCACGAAATCGTTCATTGACTCCAAGGCGGAGTCGTCGGGTTTGATCACGATGCTGAAACCCTCGTCAACGGCCTTGAGGTCATAGTCGGTGATCACCACCGCTATCTCCACAAGTTCATCGACCTCGAGATCGAGGCCCGTCATTTCACAGTCGATCCAGACCAGACGGTCGCTCGCATTCGTCATGGCCCCAGTCTACCGAGGCGCGCAGACGTGCCCCCGCGCATGCGTTCGTCCCCGAACGGCTGCGGTATCGTTGATAAGTGCGCCTCCGTAGCTCAGGGGATAGAGCAGGAGCCTTCTAATCTCTTGGTCGCAGGTTCGAATCCTGCCGGGGGCACCAGAACAAACAATCTCCCGGTGCTTCTCACCTCTTGGTCGCAGCTTCGAATCCTGCCGGGGGCACCAGACCTCCACGACCGCAGGCGACCACCCGCGGGGCGGGTTCAAGAGCCCTCCGGCGAAATCGTCGGCGTCGCTGACGGGGCCAGCGGCGCGTCCGGCGCGGTGAGCCCGGCGATCGCGTGTTCGAAGGCGGCGAGCGTCGCGGCGTCGACCGTACCAGTCGGCTCGACGCCGAGCTCGGTCTGGAACGCCTGCAGCGCCGTGGTGAGCGTATCGGTCCACACCCCGTCGACCGGTCCATCCCAGAAACCGACGAGCTTCAACGTCTGCTGCACGGCAGCCGTCGATGCCAGCGACTCCTGAGCGGCTGCGCCTCCGAGCGCCACGAGTTCGGCCTGAAGCGCTGCGGCCGTCGCCTTGTCGACCGTGCCCGTGACAGGCAACGCGTTGGCCGCCTGGAGGTCCTCGACCGCCTGCACGGTCAACGGCCCGGACACGCCGTCAACGGTGCCGGAGTAGTACCCGGCCGTGGCGAGGTCCTGCTGGAGGGCGAGTGTATATTCGCTGACGGCCGCCTCGGCCTGCACGTGCTGATCGTCGGTGAGGCATCCTGCATCGGCGAAGAGCCTGAGCCACGCCAACTCGAGCGCGACGACCGCGCTGTTGAACTGCTCGGATGCTTCGGCGAGTGGCGTCTGCGCCGTGACGGCTGTCTGCGCGTCATCGAAGTCGGCCTCGGCCCGTTTCACCCGGTCGACGGAGGAGGCGGGCGCGAGCGGCGTGCTTGTTGTGGTCGCGGTCGGATCACCGATCGAGGGCGTGCCGGACGGCCCAGCCTCGGCCGCGGCCAGTGCCGTCTGGGCCTGGACGAGATCCTGCTGGGCGACCACGAGAGTCTGCTGCGCAGCGACCGCGGCTTCTGCGCCGTCGAACGCGTCGTCACGGGGATCGGCGAGATCGGCGCCAGCCGCTTGAACGTCACCGACGGTCGGTGCAGTGTCGTTCAGTACGTCGCCGTACCGATCGAGTGCGTCGATGTACAAGCGGCTCGCGCCGCAGAACTCCTTGGATGCGGCGTCCAGCTCGGCCTGAGCGCTCGCCACAGCCTTCTCCTTCGCAGCGACCTGCGTCTTCGCCCGGTCTACGCTATCGGCGCCCTCGGCGCATCCGGCGAGCCCCGCGACAATGGCGATCGGCACCACGGCAGTTGCAAGGATCCCCATCATCCTTGAGCGATCTGTGTTCACACGTATCCTCCGACCATGAGACTGCACGTTTTCACATCATGGCACCGGGGCAGGCCGCTGTGCCAGACAGTGGACATCAGAAACGCAACGCTCTCCCGGCGCTTCTCAGCGCCTCACGCGGCAGGAGCTGCGGCTTCGCGGTCGGCACGTCGGGCGCGATAGCGCTGTTTCTACCGCGGCAGGGCCGAGCGGCATCCGCTCGCTACTGCTCGACGGGCTGCACGCGCCGGGCTCTGGCGCGCTTGACGAGGCGCGCGACAACAAACCAGAACATCAGCGCGAGGATGGCGACGACGACGATGTCGGAGAGCACTCCGCTCCACTGCTCGAGGACGGGCTTGATCGCCGGCCCGAATGCGAAACCGAGGCCGATCCAGACTCCGTTCCAGAGGCCGGAGCCCGCTGCGGTGTATGCCGAGAATGTCCAGAACGGCATCCGCTCGACACCGGCCGGGATCGAGATGAACGACCGCACGAGGGGAACGCAGCGGCCGAAGAACACCGCCATCCCGCCCCAGCGGGTGAAGAAGGCCTCTGCACGGTCGAAGTCCTCGTGCTCCATGAGCGGAACCCGCCCGACCAGGCGGCGGGTGCGATCCCGGCCGAGTGCCGCGCCGATCCAGTACCACGCCCATGCTCCGATGAGAGCTCCAGCGGTCGCCGCGGCCCATGCGAGCCAGAAGTTCATCCGCCCCTCGAATGCAAGGAATCCTGCACCGGGCAAGACGGCCTCTGACGGGATCGGCGGCACGAATGTCTCGATGAGCACGGCCAACCCCACGCCGATCTCGCCGAGCGTCTCCATGAGGCTCAGGACCCAACCGATGAACCCGTCGTATCCGGCGGTGGAGTCGGTCGCTGCTGTCATCAGGCGAGCTAGGGACATGGTTGAGGCGTTCTCCACTCGTGGGGATTCGGACAGTAGTCGGTGCGTGCAGGATGTGACGATGGCGGCGCCCGTCACGGTGGAAGCTCCATTATCTCGGCGTCGGCCTGAACAGGGCCTGAGCGGGTGCCCGCGGACCCGGCCACCACCACCCATAAACCGAGTCGAACTCGGGTTTGACACGCCGTGCGCGATGCCGCATGCTGTGCTGGCAGCATCGCCCACGCAATTGTCACGATGGAGTGTCATGAAATCGGTTCGCCGTCCCGTTGTAGCGCTGTCCACCATGGCGATCCTCGTCGCGATCCAGGCGGTCGCAGACCCCACCGGCCTGCTCGCCCTCGTCGGCTGGCCGGGCGCCGCCCTCCGCGTCGACCTCGGCCTCTGGCCGCTCGCCCCATATGTGGTGTTCGTCCCGGTGCTGCTCGGGGTCACCTGGTGGGCGACGCTCCGGGCCGGTGACCGTTTCTGGACGCATACGGCCGGTCTCACCCTCGCCGTGCTCCTCGCCCAGGCCGCGGCCTGCCTTGCGATGACATGGGATGTCGCAACCGCCGTCTGGGCCGCCGGATTCGTGGCGGCGAAGGCCGTTCCGGCCGCGCTCATCGTCGCCGGGTTCACCCGCTGGTTCGGCGGCGCCCGCGCGCGGTCGACATTCAGTGCGGGGTCGGTCTGGCCCCCGGCCGTGCTCTTCGCCGGTATTGCACCCCTCGTCGCCGGGCTCTGGTGGACGGGGGCCGCTTACGCACCCGGCATCCCTGTTGCGCGCGCCGACCACGGTGCCCTCGTCATGATCGTGGCTGTCGCGCTGCTCGCCGGCGCCACCGCACTCTGCCTGCGCTGGATGCGCACACGGGTTCCTGGCGTGCTGGGCGGCTGGCTGGCCGCACTCATCGCCGGCGGAATCGTCGGACTCGTGCAGGCTGCGGTCGGCTTCGTCGTCGACGGTGGACCGAGCGGTGACGTCTGGCCGCTGATGGTCGCCTACGTCGCGGTCGCAGACGGGCTCGCCTTCGGCGCCTGCGTCGGATGGGTCGTCGGGCTCGGCGCGCTTGCCACGGATCGAGTGCTGGCGAGCAGTTCCGCCCGCACGCCGTTGCTCGTCGCCGCCTCGGTCGCCGTGGTCGCGCTGGGTGCCGCACTGCTCGTTCCCGCTTTCGGTGCAGGGTCCGCCGCCTCGGCATCCTCAGCGGCCCCGGCGGGATTCCTCCGCGCCGACGGCGAGATCATCACGGATGGTAAGGGCAATCAGGTGTTGCTCCGCGGGGTCAACGTCAACCAGCTCGTCGACTTCTACCAGCCTCAGCCCGATGTCCCCGCGACGCGGCCACTGACCGAGGACGACTACGCCGACATGGCGGAACAGGGCTTCAACGTCGTGCGCCTGAATCTGTCGTGGTCGGCGCTTGAGCCCGAGCGCGGCACGCTCGATCCCGCGTACGTGGAGCAGATCACGGATGCCGTCGACTGGGCCAAGCAGCACGGGATCTACACCGTACTCGACATGCACCAGGACTCCTGGTGGAACGGCCCGACGGAGGAGGGAACAGCGTGTAGGCCTGGGACAGACCCGATGTGGGGCTACGACGGGGCGCCGGCGTGGGCGACGATCACCGACGGAGCGCCGCGCTGCCAGTTCATGGGACGCGACATCTCCCCCGCCGGCAACCGCGCGTTCCAGCATTTCTACTTCGACACCGACGGAGTCCAGAGCGCACTCGCGCGCAGCTGGGGCGAGCTCGCCGGAATCTTCGCAGACGAACCGATGGTCGCCGGATTCGATCTGCTGAACGAGCCCGGTTTCGGGCAGACGGCACCGGTGACGACCTCTCACCAGCTCGGGCGGTTCTACGATCGGGCGATCCAGGAGATCCGCGCCGCCGGCGCGCCCCAGATCGTCTTCTTCGAGCCGAGCATCCTCTGGTCTGGGTTGGGCTTCGACTCCGGTCCGACGCCGGGGTTCACCGACGACAGCAACATCGTGTTCTCGCCGCACCTGTACGCGGAGTCGATCACGATGGACCGCGACCTCGGCATCCCCCCGATCGTCAGCCTGGAACGCCAGTTCACGCTCGCGGAACGCGTCGCGGCGGAGTACGGAGCACCGCTCTGGTCTGGCGAGTACGGATACTGGGGCGAGGACGACGACGTGCTCCAGCGTCTCAACCGCTATGCGGATGCAGAGGACGCGCACATTCTCGGCAGCGCCTACTGGGTGTGGAAGCAGGCCTGCGGCGACCCGCAGAACGGCATCGGCCCTGTCGGCAACGCTCTGATGATGCAGGACTGCGCGACGGGCGGCGACGCACCGCCCAAGGCAGACCTGCTGGAGATCCTGAGCCGCGCCTACCCGCGTTTCTCCCCCGGCGTGCTCACCTCGCTCGACGCCGACGGGGCGCGTGTGGAGTTCGCCGGCACGACGCCGGAGCGCGTGTGTGGGCTTGAGGTCTGGATTCCCGGCACCGTCGAGCCCGAGCTGGAGACGGCGGGCATCACGGATGTCGAGACGGTCGCTGTGCCGGGCGGTTGGAGCGTGACGGGCTGCGCGGAGGGCGACTACTCACTGGCGACCGCCCCGTAGCGCCCGCTGGTTGAGCCTGTCCAACAGCTCCACTGGTTGAGCCTGTCGAAACAGCTCCGCTGGTTGAGCCTGTCGAAACCCACCCGCCGGACGCGCCTCCCTCCCCACGTTGGCTCGAGGGAGCGCCAGCGACCGAAGCCTCCTCCGCTGGTTGAGCCTGTCGAAACCCACCCATCGGACACGCCTCTCTCCCCACGCTGGCTCGAGGGAGCGCCAGCGACCGAAGCCCTGACACCCCCGAACACTCCGTTGGTTGAGCTTGTCGAACCCCAAAACTCCGTTGGTTGAGCTGAGGAACCGCCACCGATGCTGGGACGTCTCGACGCCGGTTTCGATACGGCCGCGGGCGGCCTACTCAACCAGCTGTGTGAGTTTGCTGGCCGTGTAGCGCGACGCGCAGCGTGAAAGGCGGCCGCCAAACCTCAGGCAATCTCCGGAACCGCAAGCGATGCTGGTGCAGTTTTCGCGGGCCTCGGTCTCGATACGGCCCAGCTGGCGGCCTACTCGACCAGCGGGGTTGTCGGCCTGGATCTCGATACGGCCGCGGCGGGCGGCTTACTCAACCAGCTGTGTGAGTTTGCTGGCCGTGTAGCGCGACGCGCAGCGTCGCGAGCAGAGCTGCGCCGATTTCGACAGGCTCAATCAGCGGCGGTCCGCGCCGGGAGCTCGTGCGGGGCCTGCGCCCCGGAGCCTCCCGTAGAATTCACCGTTGGCCCGTGAACGCACGAGCGCAGGGGCGAAGGAGAACAATGAGCCTGATCAGGTTGCACGACGTCGAGGTCCGCTTCGAGAACACGCAGATTCTGCGCGAGGCCTTCCTCCGCCTCGAGGCCGGCGACCGCATCGGGCTGATCGGCAAGAACGGCTCGGGCAAGTCAACGATCCTCAAGCTGATCCTCGAACAGGTGACCCCGGATTCCGGCACCGTCACACTCGAGCAAGGCACCAGAATCGGGTACTTCTCGCAGTTCTCCGAGCTCGACGGAAGCTCGACGATCCTCGAGGTGCTCGACGAGCTGTTCGCACACGTCAAGCTTGTCGAAGCGGAACTCGCCGGCATCGACGCCGACATCGCCGCCGGACCGTCCGCCGAGGAGCTGGACCGGCTGATCCACCGCCAGGCCGAACTGTTCGAACAGATGGACCACATCGACGGTTGGGACTACAGCCGCCACATCGACACGGCACTCAGCACGCTCGGCTTCTCCGAGGCACATCGCAACAGCCCGATCGACCAGCTCTCCGGCGGTTGGCGCAACCGCGCGGCGCTGGCCAAGCTCCTGCTCGAGCGTCCAGACGTGCTGCTGCTCGACGAGCCGACCAACTACCTCGACGTCGCGGGTGTCGAGTGGCTCGAGGCCTGGTTCCGCGACTTCCGCGGTGCCGCGATCATCGTCTCGCACGACCGCCGCTTCCTTGACTCCGTCGTGACCCGCATCATCGAACTCGAGAACTTCCACCTGCACGAGTACCCGGGCAACTTCGGCGAGTACATCGTGCAGAAGCAGTTCCGGTTGAAGACGCTGCAGGCCCAGTTCGTGCACGAGTCGGAGCTACTCGCCTTCGAGTCGGAGGGCATCGCCGACCGTCGCGAGGCTGCAAAGGCCGCCAACCGCAAGCTCGGCACCCAGCTGGCCACGATCAAGAAGTCCCGCGCGCCGCGCCCCGTCGACGAGATCATCACCGAGATCTACCGTTCGCTGCACGTGAAAGACGTGCTCTGCCGCGTGGAATCGATCGGCAAGGCCTACGGCGAGAAGCAGCTCTTCGACGACCTCAGCTTCGAGATCCGCCGCGGCAATCGCTTCGTGGTGCTCGGCGCGAACGGCAGCGGCAAGTCGACGCTCCTCAAGGTCCTCACCGGCGAGGAGCGCCCGGACACGGGGAAGGTGAACTGGGCCGGCGGCGTCGGCGTCGTCTCTTACAACCACATGCTTGACGAGCTGGATGACGACGACACGGTCACCCACGCCGTCAACGCCCTCCCGGGCAGCCTCGCCTTCTCGGCGACCCGCAAGTCGGTCAACCGGTTCCTCGCGATGTTCCAGTTCTCAGAGGCCGACCTCAAGCAGAAGATCGGCAACCTCTCCGGCGGCCAGCGGGCGCGCGTCGCCATGGCGCAGTGCCTGCTCTCCGGCGCATCCGTGCTGCTGTTGGACGAACCGACGAACCACCTGGACATGTCGAGCACGCAGGTGATGGAGCGCGCGTTGCTGCACTTCCCCGGCGCCATCGTCACCGTCAGCCACGACCGCTTCTTCAGTGAGAAGGTCGCGAACCGCTACCTGGTGTTCGGAACCGACGCCTCTGCCCCCGGTGCGATCGCGGTGCGCGCGGCCTGACGCCGCCGCCGGATCACGGCGACACCGCCCGCGACGCAGGCAAGAACCAGCACGGCGATCATGACGACGAGGTTCGGCACGCTGGCACCGGCCTCGGCGACCCAGGACTCCAGGGCGAAGAGCGTGCTCGTCGGCAGCCCGGCGCCGACGCCGTCGGAGCCGATGACGAGCAGGAAGATGCCGAGCCCGAGCGAGAGCGCTCCGGAGACGATGGCGTGCCAGCTGTTCGTCCAGCGCCCGATGTGCACGAGGCGCGGGCGCAGCCAGGCCGTGCGACCGCGCTGAATGCGCTTCCAGGCCAGCGCCAGCACGAGTAGCGGCAGCGTCATCCCGAGTGCGTAGATGGCCAACAGGATGCCGCCATAGACGGGATTCGCCCCGACCGCGGCGATCGTCAAAACCGAGCCGAGGATGGGGCCGGTGCAGACCCCGGCCACGCCGTAGGCGGCGCCGAGGAGGTAGACGGCGATGCTGCTGCCCGCATCCTTCGACTCCCGCCGCCCGATGGTCGGCAACTGGATGCCGAGGATCTGCACGATGCCGAGCGCGATCACGACGAGCGCGGCGATGGTCACGAGCAGCCCTTGGTTGGCCAGCAGGAAGGCGCCGACCGCCCCGGCGAGAACGCCGAGCGGCACGAGGGTGGTCACGAGGCCGAGGTAGAAGAGCCCGGTGCGCGCGACCAGCGTGGCCGGATCGCTGAACGCGTACGCGAAGAATGCGGGGAGCAGCATCACCGAACAGGGGCTGAGCAGGCTGAGCACTCCGCCGAGGAGTGCGCCGAGGTAGCCGATGTCCATCAGTGACCCGCCGCTGCGAGCTCCTGGTCGATCACGTCGCGGAACGCGCTGAGCGGCTGCGCGCCGCGCACGGGGGTGTCGCCGACGATGAAGGTCGGCGTGCTGCTCACGCCGATCGCCGTTGACTCCTGCGCCTCGCGGACGACGCGCTGCGCGTGCGCCGGGTCGTCGAGCGCGACGGTGAAGGCGTCGACGTCGAGCCCCGGAACGGCGGCGGCGATGCCGAGCAGCGCGTCGCGGTTCCACTCGGTCTTGCCGGTCGGCGATGTCGCGTAGAGCGCTTCGGCATACTCCCAGAACATGCCCTGCGCGCCGGCTGCGTGTGCGGCGATCGCAGCATCGGGCGAGGTCTCCCCCAACACGGGGGCGTCGCGCCATTCGATGCGCACGAGGCCGGCATCGACGTACTCCGTCATCAGCGTCGGCAGCACCTCGTTGGCGAAGACGGAACAGTAGGCGCAGCGGAAGTCGGCGTATTCGATGAGCACGACCGGCGCATCGACGGACCCCTTGGCCGCGGTGTCTGCCGGGTCACGCCGGGCGAGCTGGGAGAGCTGCGGCGCATCGCTGGCCTGGCCAGTGGCGGGCGCCGATGCGGTGGGCGCGGGGGCCGCGCCGGGCGCCGACTGGTTCTGGGCGATGACGCCGATGATCGCGACAATGACGATGACGACGCCAGCCAGGATGCCGGTGATCCAGAGTCGGGTGGAGCGCTGTCGATTGTGAACCGATTGTGATGCCAAAACTGTTGTGTCTCCAAGACCTTGACCGACTGGTCCACGTAGAGTACAACATGTATCCAAGAGCCATGCCCAGAAAAGTGTGCAGGGCGACGCGTGCACAGGAAAGCGAGAAATGGTCGACTCCCCCAGCGCCGCCGAGCGCGTGCACACGGCCATTCGCGCCGGGATCATGAGCGGCTTCTACGCGCCGGGAAGCATGCTCAGCGAGGCCGAACTCGCCGCGGCCCACGGCGTGAGCCGCACGCCGGTGCGCGCCGCACTGTCGCGGCTCCAAGAGGAAGAGTGGGTGATCGTCTACCCCAAGCGCGGAGTACTCGTGCGCGAACTCAGCGCACAGGAGGCCTACGACTTCGCCGACGCCAGGCACCTGCTGGAGAGCAGCTGTGTTCAGCGGACGCGTCCGGCGGATCGCGCACTCCTCGCCGACAGACTCAGCGCGCTGCTCGACGCCCAGGAGAAGGCGATCGCGGCTCGCGCGCTGCCCGAGCTGATCGAACTCATGTTGGCCTTCCACCGCGGCTTCGTCGAGGCCGCAGGCAATGAGACGCTGCTCGAACTCTACGACCGCCTGAACGCCAGGCACGCGATGATGATGATTCAACGCCGGGAGGCTTTCTTCGCACGCTCGGACGCGGTGATGGCCGAGCACAGGTCGCTCATCGCCGAGCTGCGCACTGGCGATTGGGTGGCGTTCACGGCGACGCTGCGCACTCACATGATCGATGCCGATTCCCTGCAGCCCGGCATCGGCTGACGAGCAGACGGCGCGCGCTGCGCGGCATCCGATCGCGCCCACGTAGCCTGTAACCATGGCGACATTCCGGGTTGGGCGATTCTTCGGCGTTCTGGCTGGAGCGGTGGTGATTCTCGCCGTCGGCGTCTACGCACCGGCGACTCTGCTCGGCCCGTTGCCCGCGGCGTCGGCGACGGCGGCCGACTCGCTCCCCGCATCGGATGCCGCCGGGCCCGTGCTCGGCGAGAACGGCGCCAGCGCCGTCATTCTGAGCGGCGACACCGTGCCTTTCGCCCTCGGCGGCTCGACCGACGCCCTGCCGATGGCCTCGATCACGAAGCTCGTCACGGCGCTCGTCGTGCTCGATGCGAAGCCGATCGAGCCGGGCGCGGCCGGCGAGACCCGCGTCATCGGCACGGACGACTACCAGGATTACATCGATTACAGTCGCGACGGCGCCCGCACGGTTGTGGTGTTCCCGAACGAGAAGTGGACGCAGCGCGAGATGCTGCAGGCTCTCGTGCTCGGCTCCAGCAACAACCACGCCGACACGCTCGCCCGCTGGGCGTTCGGCAGCGTCGATGACTACCTCGCCGCGGCATCCTCCTGGCTCGCGGAGCAGGGCCTGGACGGCATCAGCGTCGCCGACACGAACGGGCTCTCCCCCGACAGCCGCGGCACCGCAGCCGACGTGGCCCGCCTGGCCGCACTCGTGCAGGCGGAGCCGGCGATCGCCGAGATCCTGGCGAATCCGCCGTCGGCGCTCGTGAACAATCGCGGTGTGACGAACACCACGGCGTATCTGGAAGACGAAGGCGTCACCGGAATCTCACGCAGCTACACCGATGAGGCCGGCGTCTGTCTGCTCCTCACGGCAAGCGTCGCCGCCCCGGAGGGGTCAGCGGAGACGGAGCCGCTGACGTTCTCGGCGGTCTACCTCGGCTCGCCCGACTACGACACCCTCGAGGCCGATGTGCGCGCGCTCATGGCCAGCGCCGCAGCGGGCGCCGGCACCGTTCCGCTGATCGAGAAGGGTGCAGCGTACGCGGCGATCAGCACGCCGTGGGGCGCGACAGCATCCGCCGTCGCCATCACGCCGCAGGAGCGCAGGGCCTGGGCAGCGCGCGATGCCAGCATCGACGTGCAGCTCGATGACTTCAGCACCGGTTCGGCCGGCGCGATCGTCGGCAGCGTCACGGTGGCGACCCCGGGCGGTGAGCATCGCTCGCGGTTGCAGCTGGATCGCGCGATCACCGACCCCGGTGCACTCTGGCGCCTGACGAACCCGGTGCCCGTGATCGGCACGCTGCTCGCCTCAATGCGGGAGTAACGCAGCGGGCGTGACGCAGCAGGGCCGACCGGCCTCGCACACCAGGAGCGCGCGCTCGCGCGGCTGCTCGCGCGCCTCGTACTCCGCCCACTGCCGCTGCCACTCGTCCCAGTGGGCGTCGAAGCCGCCTGCGTCGCGGGCGAGTGCCCTGTCCTTGCGCACGGTGTCCTCCGCGCCGACCCACACCGTGATGTCGGCGAACCGGGCGGCGTCACCGATGAACGCTCCGCAACCCTCGATGATCACGGGGCGCTCGGCGTCGACGGTGTGCCACTCCGCCGGAGCGCGACTTGCCCAGTCCCAGCGCCGCCAACCCGCCGGCTGCCCGGCCGCACGCGCAGCCAGCACGCCGGAGCGCATCTGTTCTGCGCCCGCGACGAGGCCGCCCCAGCCGGGGTACACGTCATCGAGGCGGACGAGCTGCGGGGCGGCGTCCGTCGGCCACGCCGCAATGAGGCGGTCGGCCAGCGTGCTCTTGCCGGCGCCGCTCGGGCCGTCGATCAGGATCACCGCGGTGCGCGGCGCGGCCACGATCATCGCGAGCAGCGGGCGGATGTCGCCGCCGGCGGTCTCGGCGCTCGCCCCAGCGCCGCGCTCGACATCATCGTCAGCGCAGCACAAAGTTCCAGCTCCCCGTTGCGACTGCCACCGTGACGGCGGCAGCGGCGATCGCGAAGCCGACGGCGATGGCGAACCATTCCGGAGCCGCGAAGACCGATTCACGGGCCCAACTGCGCCGGGTGGCGCCGCCGAAACCACGGGCCTCCATGGCGGTGGCCAACTTGCTGCCGCGGCGGATCGAGAGCACGAGCAGCGCGAACGCCTGCCCGAGCAGGCGTCGGAGCAGGCCCCGATCGGCGACGCCACGGGCACGCCTGGCCAGCTGCAGCGATCGCCAGTCGTCGATGAAGAGGCCGACCAGGCGCAGCGCGGCCAGCGCGCCGAGCACGAAGCGGCTCGGCAGCTTCGCGACCTGGGCGAGCCCGTCGGCGAGTTCGGTCGGGTCGATCGTGATGAACAGCACGACGGCCGGCAGTGCGATCGCCAGCACGCGCATGCAGGTGGCGACGCCGATCGCGAGCGAGCCCTCTGTCACGTGCACCAGCCAGAACTCGAAGTATGTCTCGCCGGATGCCTGCCCGTAGAGCACCATGCTGAAGCCGGTGAGCGGTGCGGCGATCCACACCGGCAGACAGCGGGCGCTGAAGATCACCCTCCCGAGCCCGCCGGCGCAGAGCACTGCGATCTCGAGCAGCATGGCGACCGTCGCAGACACCCAGTCGAGTGTGAGCACCAGTGCGAGGGTGATCGGGATGGTGGCGGCGATCTTCGCGACGGGGTTCAGCCGGCCGAGCGGGCTCGTGGTGCCGACCGGGGCCAAGACGCTCATCGGCGAAGCTCCTGTTCGGCGTGCGCGCCGAGCACGTACTCCTCGTCGGCCAGTGCGTGCACGAATGCGGCGTCGTGCGTCACGGCGACGAGCGCGTGACCCTCGTCGACGAGCCCGGCCAGGAGCGCGAGCAACTCGCGCCACGTGCGTGAGTCCTGGCCGAACGTCGGTTCGTCGAGCACGAGCATGCGCGGCCGTGTCGCGAGCACGGTGGCCACGGAGAGGCGGCGCTTCTCGCCGCCCGAGAGAGTGAAGGGGTTCGCCTCGGCGAGGTGGCTGAGCCGCAGGCGCGTGAGCAGCTCGTCGATGACGGCGCTGATCTCCGCAGCGCTCGCGCCGACTGCCTTCGGACCGACGGCGAGCTCGTCGCGTACCTTGGCGGTGAGGAACTGGTGCTCCGGGTCCTGGAACACCGTTCCGACGCGGGTGAGCAGCTGGCGGGACTTCCAGCGGATCGGCGATGGGCCGGCCCCCTGCGCAAGGGCGTCCGTGGCGATGAGTTCACCGCCGGCCGGCGGAAGCAGCCCGGCCAGGGTGAGCGCGAGCGTCGATTTGCCCGCGCCGTTCGGGCCCGTGACCGCGAGCGCACGGCCGGCCTGCACGCCGAGCTCGATGCCTTCGGCCACCGGATGCCGCGGCACCCGGCTCACCGCGAGGGAGCGTGTCTGGAGCAACGGCGTCGCCTCGGCTGCGCGTCGGCGCTCAGGGGCGGCCGGCGCGAAACCCGGAACCCACACGCCGGCTGCCGCGAGGCTCTGGCCTTGCTCTCGCAACACACGCTCCGGCTCGCCGTCGGCCAGCACGCCGCCATCGGCGCCGAGCACGATCACGCGGTCGACGAGCGGCAGCCACACCTCGACCCGGTGCTCGACGACGACGAGCGTCGTCGAACGGTTCTCGAGCACGCGGCCGACAGCCTGTTGCACCTCGATCACCCCGGCCGGGTCGAGATTCGCCGTCGGCTCGTCGAGGAGCAGGAGACCGGGGCGCATCGCCAGCGCGCCGGCCAGGGCCAGGCGTTGCTTCTGCCCGCCTGAGAGCGCCGAGGTGCTCCGTTCCAGGCTGACGTCGAGTCCGACGGCGTCGAGGGACTCACGCACCCGGCGCCAAATCTCCTCGCGCGCGAGTCCGAGGTTCTCGCAGCCGAATGCCACGTCATCGCCGACCCTGGAGAGGATCACCTGGGAGTCCGGATCCTGCAGCACGAGGCCGCTCCGACCCCGGGCTGCGGCGGCCGGCATCCGGTCGATGAGCATGGCACCACTGTGCTCGCCCTCCTCCTCGCCGCCGAGCACACCGGCGAGGCCGTGCAGCAGGGTCGACTTGCCGGCGCCGGACGCGCCGAGAAGCAGCACCCGCTCCCCGGCAGAAATCGAGAAGTCGACGCCATTCACCGCCCAGGCGCTGCGGCCGGCATGACGCCAACCCCAGCCCTGCACGTCGACGCGCGCCGCGCCCTGCTGCACCATCACAGGCTCAGGCCGTGATCCGGGCCTGCCGGCCCGAGGCGAACCGGCTGAGGGCACCGGTGGCGGCGAGACCGCGCACGGCGAACCACGAGAGCGCACCGGCGATGACGGCACCGCCGACGACGGCCGAGATCGTGTAGATCACGATGAACTCGGTGGCGGCGCCCGGGTACCAGAGCAGCAGATCGTTCACGGCCATGCCGAGCCCGGCGCCCGCGCCGGCGAGGATCGCGACGGGCAGGGTCCAGCGGCGGTACAGGAAGAGCAGGAACACCAGCTCGGCGCCGAGGCCCTGCACGAGACCGGCCTCGATCGTGAGGAACCCACCCCACTGGGTTCCGACGAGCGCCGAGACGACGGCGGCCAGGGTGGAGGTGTAGACGGCGGCACCCGGCTTGCGGATGACGAGGCCGCCGAGCACGCCGGCGAAGAGCCAGACGGCCGCGAGGGCCGCCTGCATGCCAGGCAGCGCCACCTTCAGCGGCGAGCTGACCGTCTCCCAGGCGAGCCCCCATGCCCAGAAGATGACGCCGGCTGCAACGCCGAGGACGCTGGCGACGACGATGTCGACGACCCGCCAGCTGCCGATGCGTGCCGGAGCGGCTGCGGAGGTGTGATCGTGTGGTGCGATTGTTGCATGCACTGTTCGTGCCCTTTCGTTCGATGAAAAGAGGGCACGGGTATGAGATTGTTTCTGCCTCCCTGCGCTGGCATGATCCAGATCAGGTTCGACGGTCGAAGCTTGATCAGCTTCCTCTCAGCCCGGCTCACCGGACTCCCGTGTTCGTCATCGAGTATAGCCCCGCTGCGGCGGCTCGGCATGCGCTGCGCAACACAGCGGCTAGCATCGCAGCATGGGCATTGTGATCTTGCTGCCGTTGGCGGCGCTGATGATCGCGCTGCTCGCGCTCTCCGTGCGCCGCCGTCGGCGAATCGCGGCCGGCCTGCCGGTTCGCATGGCGTTGTCCGACCGCCTTGCCGCGCTGCGTGCGCGCTACCGCACGCGCTGACTCGCGGCGGCCGCGCTTGCGTCGGGCGCTGGCGTCAGCTCTTGAGTGCGCGGATGACGCGGGACAGCGCCCAGCCGGCGACGCACACGAATGGCGTCGCGACCGCCAACAACGAGACGACATTCGGCTCGAAGCGGAGCACGCCGTCGCGTTTGACATAGGCGCCGATCGGCACGGCCGCGCCGCCACCGCCGCCACCTCCCAGCGCGGATTCTGACGAACCCTTCTCCGGCGCCCCACCACCGCCGAAGCCGTACCAGGCGAGAGCCACGGGCACCATCGACTGCCCGTCGATCTCGACCTTGTCCCCGTAGACCATCGACGCTCCGCCACCGCGGACGGAATCGGCCAGCTGCACAGCAATATTGCTCATGCCGACACGCTACCCCTCGGGCGGCGACCTGACCAGTGCCGCCGGCTTCAGCATGCCCTTGCCGAACCGTGCCGTGACCTCGTCGACGGCCAGTTCCGCCTCCCGCCATTCCTCGTCCGGGTCCCACAGGCCGAGGCTCCCGCCACCGACGCCGAGTTGCTCTGCGCGGACGCCGATGAGGCGAACGCGTGTTCCGGCGGCGCCCAGCGCGTCGAATGCGGCGAGTGCCTCCTCGTAGATGCGCCGGCCGACGTTGGTCGGCTCGGCCAGCGTGCGCGACTTCGTCACGGTGCTGAAATCGCTGTAGCGCAGCTTCAGCACCACGGTCCTCGCCACGAGCTCCGCGCGCCGCAGACGGGCGGCGACGTCATCCGATTGCCGCAGCAGCGCACGCCTGATCTCTCGGATGTCGGTGATGTCGTAGCTGAAGGTGGTCTCGTGACCGATGCTCTTCTCTTCGCGCTCCGTGCTGATCGCGCGTGGGTCGAGGCCGTTGGCGAGGCTGTGCAGTTTCAGACCGAGCGCGGGGCCCAGCGTGGATTGCAAGACGCCGAGCGGTGTCTCCGCGACATCGGCAACCCGGTTCAGACCGAGCTTCTTCAGCTGCGCCTCGGTCGCGGCTCCGACCCCCCAGAGTGCGCTGACCGGGAGCGGATGCAGGAACGCCAGCGTCTGCTCGGCCGGGACGACGAGCAGGCCGTTCGGTTTGGAGCGCCCGGAGGCGAGCTTGGCCACGAACTTCGTCGACGCGACGCCGACCGAGCAGGTCAGCCCGGTCTCCGCGAGGACGCGGGCACGCAGCAGTTCTGCGACGACGCGCGGTGAACCGAGCAGCTTTGCTGCGCCGGAGACGTCGAGGAAGGCCTCGTCGATACCGAGGCGCTCCACCAGCGGCGTCATGTCGTCGAAGATGGCCATCACCTGCGCCGAGAGTTCGGCATAGCGGTGCATCCGCACCGGCACGACCACGGCGTTGGGGCAGCGCCGGAGCGCCAGCGCCATCGGCATCGCCGAGTTCACGCCGTAGCGACGGGCCTCGTAGTTGGCGGCAGAGACCACGGAACGGGGTCCACGGCCTCCGACGACGACTGGTTTGCCCGCGAGCTCCGGATTGTCAAGGAGCTCGACCGACGCGAAGAATGCGTCGAGGTCGACGTGCAGGAATGGGGTGCGCGAGTCGTCGGCGCCGGGTGCACTCACCTGCCGCGTCGACCCGTCTTGCTTGCTCACCTCTCGAGCGTAACGCCGACCGCTGACAGCGGGGTCGGCACCTGAGTTTCAGCGCCCATTTTCGCTGCCCGCTCAGCGCAGCGTCTTCTCCGCTCCTGCCACCCGCTGGGCGATGTAGATGGGAACGATCGAGATCAGCACGAGAACCACGGCGATGACGCTGACGATCGGGGCCTGGTTCGGCCGGAACATGTTGTTGAGGATGAAGATCGGCAGCGTGGTCACGCCGGAGCCCACGGTGAATGTCGTCACGATGATCTCGTCGAAACTGAGTGCGAAGGCGAGCAGGCCCCCCGCGAACAGGGCCGACCGCAGCTGCGGGAATGTGATCAGGCGGAAGGTCGTCCAGAGACCGGCACCGAGGTCGGCCGATGCGTCCTCGAAGTTCGTGCCGAGGCGGCGGAGGCGCGCGATCACGTTGTTGAAGACGGTGACGATGCAGAAGGTGGCGTGGGCGATGACGACCGTCCAGATCGAGAGCGGCACACCCATGATCGTGCGGAAGAAGTTGTTCAGCGCGATACCGGTGATGATGCCCGGCAGCGCGATGGGGAGGATCACGAGCAGGCTGACCGCCTCGCGCCCGAAGAACTCGAAGCGCTGCAGTGCGATCGAGATCAGTGTTCCGAGCGCGAGGGAGACGACCGTGGCCACAAGCGCCACCTGCACGCTCGTCAGCACGGCCTCAAGGGCGCCGGCACTCTGAAATGCCTTGCCCCACCACTCCAAGGTGAAGCCGGGCGGGGGCCAGCTCAGGCTCTGGCTGGTGCTGAAGGAGTTGATGAAGACGACAGCGAGCGGCAGGTAGATGACCGCCAGGATGACCGCGGTCACCGCACCGAGCACGGTGCGCGAGATTCGACTGAGACGCATCGCAAGCTCCTAGAGGTTGTCGAGGGCGCCCGTGCGTCGCACGAGGGCCAGATAGGCGAAGATGATCACGATCGGAATCAGGGCGATGGCGGCGGCGAGGGGCAGGTTGTTGGCGGCTCCGACATTCGTGTAGACGAGGTTGCCGAGCATCTGGCTGGCCCCTCCGACGATGTTGACGGTGATGTAGTCGCCGAGCGAGAGCGCGAAGCTGAAGATCGAACCGGCGATGATGGCCGGCCAGATGAGCGGGAGCACGATCAGCCGCAGGGTCTTCCAACTCTTGCCTCCGAGGTCGCCGGATGCCTCGAGCAGGGAATCCGGCACACGCTCCAGCCCGGCATAGATCGGCAAGATCACATACGGCAGCCAGAGGTAGCTCAGGGTGATGATCGTGGCCGGCAGGCCGTAGCCCGGCGTGCTCAGGCCGAGCGGTGTGAGCAGCCACTGCAGGATGCCCTCCTGGGACAGCACGGATCGCCACGCGTACGCCTTGACCAGGTAGCTCGCCCAGAGCGGCATCAACACCGCGATGAGCAGCACGCGCTGTGCCCTAGCGCTCGCGACCTTCGCCATGAAGAAGGCGATGGGCAGTGCGATGACGACATCGATGATCGTCACGAGCAGAGCGACACCGACGGTGCGCACCGTGACCGTCTGGTAGAGCGATCCGGTGAGGACCGTGATGATGTTGTCGAGAGTCCAGGTCTGCGAGATCTCGCCGGTGAAACTGTCGACGCTCCAGAACGCCGTGACGAGCAGCGCGACGAGGGCGACGATGTAGACGACGCCGAGCCAGAGCAGCGGCGCCGAGAGCAGAAAGCCGAGCCTCAGCCGGGGATGCTTGCTGAGGAAGACGGAGCCGCGCCTGGCGAGACTCTGCCGGGGAGCCGGGACCGGGCTTCTGCGCGGTGGCGAGGCGACAATGCCCGTCATCGAGGTGATCTGTTCATGTGCGTGGTCTCTCTGGTCTGGTCGGATCGAGGAGGCATGTTTGAGGGCTGGTGGCCGGTCCCGCGACCGGCCACCAGGCTCTCTGGACTAGCCCTTGATTTCCTGCCAGGCCGTCGTCCACGCGGCGTAGTCGGTGCACTCGACATCCGTTCGACCGTCGAGGCAGTCGGCGATCGGAGTCGACCAGTACCAGATCTTGGACGCGTACTCGGCGTCACCCGCGTGGTACGCCTCGCACGAACCCTCTGAACGGAACTCGCATGCCTCCTGGTTGGACGGCGCCTCACCGAAGTACTCGGTGGCCTGCGCGTTCGCCTCCGGGCTGGCGATGTAGTCGAGCCAGGCGTACGCGCAGTTCGGGTTCTCGGCAGCGGAGGCGATCATCCAGGTGTCCGACCAGCCGGTCACGCCCTCTTCTGGCAGCGTGACGGCGGCCGGTGTCCCCTCAGCGAGTGAGTTGGCGATCACCTGCCAGGTCGTCCCGACGACGGTGTCCCCGGATTCAAAGGACTGGATCGTCTTCAGGTAGTCGGACCAGTACTCGCCGATGTTGGTGCGCTGCTCCTTGAGCAGCTCGACAGCCGCGGCGAGCTGCTCCTCGTCGAGGGCGTACGGGTTCTCGATGCCGAGGTCGGGCTCGTGCGTCATCAGGTACATGGCGGCATCCGCGATGTAGATCGGGGAGTCATATGCCGTCACCTTGCCCGCGTATGCGGAGCTCTTGTCGAACACCACGTCCCACGAGGTGGGCGCGGGGGTCACGACGTCGTTGTTGTACATGAGCAGATTGGCGCCGTAGCCGTGGGGAACGCCGTAGGAGACGCCGTCGACGCTGTTCCACGACTGCATCTTGAGGAAGTCGTAGATGCCGCCGTAGTTCGGAATCAGATCGGTGTTCACCGGGGCGACATCGCCGGCGGCGACCAGCCGCAGCGAGGCATCGCCCGACGCGGCGATCACGTCGTACTCGCCCGTCTTCATCAGGCTGAACGCCTCATCCGATGTGCCGTAGGTCTTGCTGGTGACCTCGCAGCCCGTTTCTTCTTCGAAGGGTGTCACCCAGTCGACTGCCGGGTCGTTGCTGCCGTCTTCGACGTAGCCGGGCCAGGCGAGGATCGACACGGCACCCTCCATCTCACCGAGTTCCGTCGCGGCCTCACCTCCTCCGGTGCTGTCGCCGCTCGTGCCACAGGCCGTGAGCGCCGTGAGCGAGGCCACGGCGAGCACTGCGATGGCCGCGCGCCTCCCCGCTGAGTACATGGTGTGCTTCATTGCAGTCTCCATCTCATTGTGTGCGTGGTTGTTGTGTGGTGGTCATGAGGCCAGGGCGATGATGTCGCGCTCGTTCCAGGCGACGGTCACCCGGCTGCCGCGCTCCTCGGAGGCGAGCCGGCCGCTGTCGTTCTGCTCCAGCGCGACGACGCGCTTGCCGGCATCCAGATCAATGAAGATGCGGGTGCTGTTGCCGACGTAGACGAGTTCGGCGATCGTGCCGTGGGCCGCGTGCTCGCCCGGTGCGGACGCCGCGCGCTCCCCCGCTGCGATCGAGAGCTTCTCCGGGCGGAGCGAGTGGGCGCCGCCCCGGCCGAGCACACGCTGCGAGAATGCGTCGTCGAAGATGTTCGATGTTCCGACGAAGCCCGCGACGAACGGGCTGATCGGCCGCTCATAGATCTCGCTCGGCGTGCCCAGCTGTTCGATCTTGCCCTCGCTGAACACGGCGATCCGGTCGCTCAGCGTGAGCGCTTCCTCCTGGTCGTGGGTCACGAAGATGAAGGTGATGCCGAGCTCACGCTGCAGTTCCTTGAGCTCGACCTGCATCTGCTCGCGCAGCTTGAGGTCGAGCGCGCCGAGCGGTTCGTCGAGCAGCAGCGCCTTGGGCTCGACGACGGTGGCCCTGGCTAGTGCGACACGCTGCCGCTGGCCGCCGGAGAGCTGCGCAGGCTTGCGGTCGCCGAACGAGCCGAGGCGCACCTTTTCGAGTGCGGCCCGCGCCCGCTCGCGGCGTTCGGACTTCCCCACCCCGCGCACCCGCAGGCCGTACGCCACGTTGTCGAGAACGCTCATGTGCGGGAACAGCGCGTAGTCCTGGAACACCGTGTTCACATCGCGGTCGAACGGGGCCTTCCCCGTGACGTCATGCCCGAACAGCTCGATCGTTCCCGCGCTCGGAATCTCGAAGCCGGCGATGAGCCGGAGCACGGTCGTCTTGCCCGAACCGGACGGTCCGAGCATCGAGAAGAACTCGCCCGGTGCGATGTCGAGGTCGACACCGTCGACGGCGTTCACCGCGCCGAAAGTCTTGGTGAGCCCGCTCAACCTGATGGCCGGTGCTTCTGTTGACACGCTCGCTCCTCCGTCTGCAGGCCCCTCGATTCGACCTCGTGGAATGAATCATATGGTTCCAGATGTCATCACGGGAAGCTTTATGTTACGGTCATGTCACAACTTGCGAGGAGGGTCGATGCCGCAGTCCATTCGTGCCGCGACGCTCACGCGCGCAGCGGTGTTCACTCCCCTGCACACCGAGGGGCGCGCCGAGCTGGTCGAACAGCGGCTGAGCGATGCCATCGTGTCCGGCGTGCTGCCGGACGGCGAACGGCTGCCGAGCGAGCTCGAGCTCGCCAAACAGCTCGGCGTCGCCGTCGTCACGGCCAGGGAATCGCTCGAGGCCCTGCGCTCGCGTGGCCTCGTGACGACGCGGCGCGGACGTGACGGCGGCAGCTTCGTCACCTTCTCCGGGCACGCGCGCCACGACATCCTCGATCAACGCGTCGATGCCCTCGCCCGCAGCGAGATCCGTGACATGGGCGTTCACTACTCGGCGATCGCCGGCATGGCGGCCGAGCTGGCCGCGGACAGGGCCGGCCCGCTCGACGTTGAGACCCTGCAGACCATCGCCGCGTCGTTCGACGTCTCGGAGGAGGGCGCGGCCAGGCGGGCGCTGTCGCGGTTCCAACTGGAACTGGCCGCACTCAGCCAGTCGGCGAGGCTCGTCCGGGAAGAGCTGCGGCTGCAGGCCGAGTTCGGGCCCGTGCTCTGGCTGTGCCTCAGCGAGCCGGAGCATCGGGAGCGCAGCCTCGACGTTCTCCTCACCGTGACCGCGGCGGTCGAGGCCGTCGATCCGGATGCCGCGCGCCGGGAGTCGACGCGCCACATCGCGATGGCCGTCGACTGGCTCGTCGCCCGCAAGAGCATGCTGGCGCAGCAGCGCGAGAAGATGCCCGCCTGACCCCACCACCCCCACCCGTCCCGCCACAATGAAGTGAGCACCGATCATGACGATCACCGAGTCCCCCGAAGTCAGCCGCTGTGTCGACGGCATCAGCGCGACATTCGACAGCGTCTTCGGGCGCGTCGCCGCGTGGCGCGGCGCCTTCGAGCAACGCATCGGAGGAGCGCGGCCGAGCTCGGCCGAGCTCGATGCGCTGGTCGATGAGATCGTGCTGCCGCAGTTCGCGGCATCCGACAACCTGATCATCGGGGCAGGCTTCGTCGCGGCGCCCGGGTACCTCAGCGACGCCGAATGGCACATCTCGTGGTGGCTCGGTCAACTCAACACCTTCGGCGTTGGCGGTGCGGCGCCCGAGATGCGCCGGCTGCTCGCCGTCGAAGACCCGGAGTCTGAGAGCTTCCGCGACTACACGGCGCTGGAGTGGTGGCGGGTGCCCGTGCAGACGGGAGCCCAGCACATCACCGGGCCGTACGTCGACTACCTGTGCACCGACGAGTACACGCTGACCCTCACCGCGCCCGTGTACGACGACGGCTCGCTCATCGGGGTGGTCGGAGCGGACCTCTACGTCGACGACATCGAATCGGTGCTGCTCCCCCGGCTGTACGAATTGGGCACGCCGACGACTCTCGTCAACGCCTCGGGACGAATCGTGGCATCGACCGACTCACACCGTGCGACGGGATCGCTGCTCCGGAGCGACGGCCTCGCCGCCACCCTCGGGGCGAGCGCGGCTGCGGCAGCGACCGCCGAACGCACCGTGCTGCTACCGGGCGGCGAACGCGTCGTCGCCTGCGGCGATACGAGCCTCTCGCTGGTGATCGGACCGAACTAGAAGCCGAAGTCCCCGCCGCCGAAATCGCCGCCGCCGCCGAAGTCCCCTCCGCCGAAATCGCCGAAGCCGCCGTCAGAGGCCCCCGCGTCTGCTCCGGCGTCTGCCCCGCTGTCGGCGCCGGCATCCGCCCCGGCGTCGCCACCGTCCGCCGAGGTGCTCTCGCCGATGGAATCCGGGATGAAGGCCTGGGCAATGGCCGAGCCGATCACCACACCGGCGATCGTGCCGAGCATCGAGCTGCCCATCATGCTGCCGAAGCTGGGGCCTGCGCCACGCTGGCCGGAGAAGGAGCGCTCCAGGGTGCCAGGGGCCTGCAACTCACGCCTGGTCGCCGCCTGCGCGAGGGCCCGGGAATCGTCGGAACGCGGCTGCTCGCCGGCCGGGGCGCCATCGCTCAGCTCGGCGAACACCGCGGCGCGCTGCTCGGGGGTGAGCCGGGCGAATGCCTCGGCGTGGGCCTGTTCGATGGCCTCGGGCGGAGCGGTGCGCAACAGGTAACGGTAGCGTTCGATCGCCACCTCATCGGCGCTGCGCTCGCGGGGAATCGCCGTGCGACGCTGCGGTTCCGACGGGGTCTGCGCCCCGAACAGCCAATCCATGATTCCCATGTCGGTGTCCTCACCTTCGATGTCGCTTCCCATAACTCTAGGCAGTGCGCCGGCATGCAGGCTGCATTGCCGCTGTGAGCGTGCTGCATATGCCCCGAGGCATTCTCGGTGTCTGCCTTCACATGCTGCGCGGTGAATCCGGCCGAAACTCAATCGACAGTGCCAGAATGAGCACGAGCACGGTCACTGGATGAGCCGGAGTCGCGATGAGAAGATCGGCTGTACCTCAAGCGAACAATGCGGGCAGCGGTGGCGCACCCCATGAACGCGATACCGTGCTGGATCTCGTGCGTGTTGCCTGTTTGGCGCTCGTTGTCATCGGACACCTCCTGATGGTCGGCGCCATCATCATCCCGAGCCAGGGGCTTGTCATCCGCCCGACACTGCTGGAACAGCCGTGGCTGGCGCCGATCACCTGGTTCGCGCAGATCATGCCGCTGTTCTTCATGGTCGGTGGCGTCGTCGGTCTGGGTTCGTGGGAGCGGCTCGAGATTCGGGGCGGCAATGCCTCGGACTTCATCCGATCGCGGATTCTGCGCCTGGCCCGCCCCGCAATACCTCTCTTCGCGTTCTTCACGGTCGCGATCGTGGTGTTGCACGTGGTCGGAATCGCTCCGGAATCCATCTGGGCCATGGCACGGGGAGTCGCCTCCCCGCTCTGGTTTCTCGCCGCTTACACCTTCACCCAGGCGTTTCTGCCCGGAATGGCGACGTGTCACAGACTCGCGCCACGCACGACGCTCGCCGCGCTCGCCGGTGGCGCGACGACGCTCGAGCTGGCGCGGCTCGGTACCGGCGTCGATGCCCTCGGCCTGCTGAACATGACCTTCGTCTGGCTCTTCGCCCAGCAGCTCGGCTTCTGGGTGGCCGACGGCTGGTTTGCGCGACGCTCACGGTGGAGCATTTTCGGCATCGCCGCCGGCAGCTTTGCCGCACTGCTGCTGCTCGTCATGGCCGGCTACCCGGAGAGCATGCTCGACAACCTGAATCCCCCGACGCCGGCCATCATCGTGCTCGCGGTCGGCCAGTGCAGCCTGCTCATGCTCGCCCACCCGCTGCTCAGCCGACTCATGCGACTACGGAGCACCCGGGCCATCGTTGGCGCCGTCGGCGGCCGTCTGATGACGATCTACCTCTGGCATCTGCCCGTGTTCGCGCTGGTCGTCGGGCTCCTGCTGCTCACCCCACTGCCCGCGGCGGCGCCGGGGAGCGCCCTCTGGTGGTGGAGCCGGCCGGCCATTCTGGCGCTCTCCGGGACCGTGCTGTACGCCCTCTCGATTCCGCTCGGCCGACTCGAGCAGGCGCCGCCAGCGCTTCCTCGCGGAATGCATGTCAGCGACAGTGCCATCGGAATCTCGGTCAGTCTGCTCGTGCTGCCGCCGTTCTGGGTCACAGTCTTCGGGATGACGTTCTGGGTCGCGCTGGCCGGCACCGCGGCGCTCAGCATCGCCGTGATCGCCCAACGCCCCCTCGGATACACCGAGAGGTCGTTGGCGCCGGGCTTCAATGGGCCGGAATCGGCCAGCTGAGCGATGGCCGCGCCGGTGCGTGCTGAACACCCCCCTCAGCCTGCTCCGCAGACGGAAAACGGCCCCCGCCCGCGGTCGAGACCGGGGGTGGGGGCCGTTCGGAACAGCGGGGATCAGGCGTTCGCGCGCTCCAAGACGAGCTCGCGCACGCGGGCGGCGTCTGCCTGGCCCTTCATGGCCTTCATGACGGCGCCGATGACCGCACCGGCGGCCTGCACCTTGCCGTCGCGGATCTTCTCCAGCACATCGGGCTGGGCGGCCAGCGCCTCGTCGATGGCGGCGATCAGCGCACCGTCGTCGGACACGACGGCGAGGCCGCGCGCGTCGACGACCTGCTGCGGAGTTCCCTCGCCTGCGATGACACCCTCGAGCACCTGGCGGGCCAGGCGGTCGGTCAGGGTACCGTCCTCGACGAGCCCGGCCAGGGCAGCGACATCGGCCGGGGACACCAGGCTTGCGGCGTCCGCATCGGCGGCGTTAGCCAGACGGGCGATCTCGCCCGTCCACCACTTGCGCGCTGCTGCCGGGCTGGCACCGGCGGCGACCGTCTCGGAGACCTCGGTGAGCAGACCGGAGTTCTGGATGTCCTGGAACTCGAGCTCGGTGAAGCCCCACTCGCCCTTCAGGCGGCGGCGGCGGATGGCCGGCTGCTCTGGAAGCGCGGCGCGCAGCTCCTCGATCAGCTCGGTCGACGGCACGACGGGCAGCAGATCGGGCTCCGGGAAGTAGCGGTAGTCGTCGGCGTCGCTCTTCGGGCGACCGGCACTCGTCTCGCCCGTGTCCTCGTGCCAGTGGCGCGTCTCCTGCGTGATGCTGCCGCCCTTGGCCAGGATGGCGGCCTGACGCTGGATCTCGTAGCGCACCGCACGCTCGACGGAGCGCAGCGAGTTGACGTTCTTGGTCTCGGTGCGGGTGCCGAGCGGCGCGGGCGCGGCGCCCTCTGCCGCACGCGGACGCAGCGAGACGTTGGCGTCACAGCGCAGGTTACCGCGCTCCATCTTGGCGTCGGAGATGCCGAGTGAGACGACGATGTCGCGGATCGCGGCGACGTAGGCCTTCGCGATCTCCGGCGAACGGTGCTCGCCGCCATAGATCGGCTTGGTGACGATCTCGACGAGGGGTACGCCGGCACGGTTGTAGTCGACGAGCGAGTAGTCCGCGCCCTGGATGCGGCCGCTCGAGCCACCGATGTGGGTGAGCTTGCCCGCGTCCTCCTCCATGTGAGCACGCTCGATGGGAATGTCGATGAGCGTGCCGTCCGCAAGCTCGATCTCGACGGAGCCTTCGAAGGCGATCGGCTCGTCGTACTGCGAGATCTGGTAGTTCTTCGGGGTGTCTGGGTAGAAGTAGTTCTTCCTGGCGAAGCGGCTGGACTCGGCGATCGAGCAGCCAAGGGCAAGGCCCAGGCTGATCGAGTAGCGCACGGCCTGCTCGTTCACGACGGGCAGCGTGCCTGGCAGTCCGAGGCAGAGCGGGCTCAGGCCCGTGTTCGGCTCGGCACCGAACTCGTTCGGGGCGTCGGAGAACATCTTCGTCTTGGTGTTCAGCTCGACGTGCACCTCGAAGCCCATGACCGGCTCGAAGAGTTCGAGTGCCTTGTCGAAGTCCATCAATTGTGCGCGGGCCATCAGCGGGCACCTTCCTCGGCCGCAGCCTTGATCAGTTCGAGCAGGTCCGGAGCCTGCTCCAGCAGGTGTCCGCCCCACTGGGCGACGAGCAGCTGCTCGAGTGCGCCGCCGACGTTGTAGAGGCGGGCGTCTTCGTGTGCCGGGGCAAGGAACTGGATGCCGACGGGCAGACCGTCTTCATCGGCCAGACCGGCCGGCAGGGTGATGCCGGGGATGCCGGCCAGGTTGGCCGGGATCGTTGCGATGTCGTTCAGGTACATCGCCAGCGGGTCGTTGAGCTTCTCGCCGAGCTTGAACGCCGTGGTCGGCGCGGTGGGCGAGGCGATGACGTCGACCTGCGAGAACGCGGCGGCGAAGTCGCGCTGCACGAGCGTGCGCACCTTCTGGGCGCTGCCGTAGTAGGCGTCGTAGTAGCCGGCGCTCAGTGCGTAGGTGCCGAGGATGATGCGGCGCTTGACCTCGGGGCCGAATCCGGCGTCGCGGGTGGCGCTCATCACGTCTTCGACGGTTCCGCCGCCCTTCGGGTTCACCCGGAGGCCGAAGCGCACAGAGTCGAACTTGGCCAGGTTGCTGGATGCCTCTGCCGGGAGGATCAGGTAGTAGGCGGCGATCGCGTGCTCGAAGCTCGGGGCCTCGAGCTCGACGATCTCAGCGCCGTTCTGCTCGAGCAGCGCCAGTGACTCCTGGAAGCGGGCCATGACGCCGGCCTGGAAGCCGTCGCCCTGGAGCTGCTTGATGACGCCGATCTTCAGGCCCTGCACGTTCGCGTTGCGCACGGCATCCGCCATCGACGGCCACTCGCTGCGCAGCGACGTGGAGTCGTGCGGGTCGTGCCCGCCGATGATGTCCTGCAGCAGAGCCGAGTCGAGAACGGTACGGCTGACCGGGCCGATCTGGTCGAGCGAGGATGCCAGCGCGATGGCGCCGTAGCGGCTGACCGCTCCGTAGGTCGGCTTGACTCCGACGGTGCCCGTGACGTGCGCCGGCTGGCGGATGGAGCCGCCGGTGTCGCTGCCGAGGGCGATGGACGCCTCGTAGCCGGCGACGGCCGCGGCGGACCCGCCGCCCGAGCCACCGGGGATGCGGTCGAGCGCCCAGGGGTTGCGGGTGGGACCGTACGCCGAGTGCTCGGTGGACGAGCCCATGGCGAACTCGTCCATGTTGGTCTTGCCGAGCGGGATCAGACCGGCTTCGCGCACCTTCTTGACGACGGTGGCGTCGAAGGGCGACATGTAGCCCTCGAGGATCTTGGAGCCGCTGGTCGACGGCATGTCGGTCGTGACGAGCACGTCCTTGACGGCGATCGGCACACCGGCCAACGGGCCGAGCTTCTCACCGGCTGCGCGCTGCGCGTCGACGCGGGCCGCGGCGGCCAGTGCCAGCTCCGGTGCCACGTGCAGGTAGGCGTGAACGGCGCCGTCGACGGCGGCGATGCGGTCGAGGTGGGCCTGCGTCGCCTCCACCGATGTGACGTCGCCGGAGGCGATCTTGGCGCCGAGTTCTGCGGCGCTCAGCCGAATGATGTCGCTCACTGCTCTTCTCCCAGGATTGCCGAAACCTTGAACCGCGAACCGTCGTGGTCCGGCGCATTCTGCAGTGCCTGCTCCAGGCTGAGCGTCTCGCCGACCACATCGGCGCGGAAGACGTTCTGCAGCGGGATCGGGTGGCTGGTCGCCGGGACGTCGGGGGTGGCGACGGCGGTCACCTTGGCGACCGAGTCAACGATCTGGTCGAGTTCGGTGGTGAGGCTCAGAATCTCTTCTGGGCTCAGGTCGATGCGGGCGAGCTGAGCGAGGTGTGCAACCTGCTCTGCGCTGATTCCGGACATGGGTCTCCGTGTGTCGATCGTGGGCTTCGCTCATGGGCTACGCTCATGGGCTTCGCTCGTGGGGTTCGCTCATGGGCTACGCTCATGGGCTTCGCTCGTGGGGTTCGCTCGTTCGTCGGAGCGTTCCGGACAATCCTACTTTGATGCCGGAGTCAGCGCTGCGAGCTACCGAAGAGCCTGCTGCCGTACTTCTCGAGGTGCTCGTAGGCCTGGCCATACGTCTCGGGGACCGGCGTGCCCGGCGGCGCGAACTTCGCGAGCAGCAGCCCGAGCAGGCCGCGCCCCGGGGGGCTGAGCGGCTTGTCCTTGCTCGCATTGCCCGCGTGCGGTGCCTCGGCCTGCGGGTTCGGCGGGATGTACTGCGGCGTCGTGTGCGGCCAGTTCACCGGTTGCCGCGGCGTCGTGAGGTTCACCGCATTGAACATGGTGTTCGCTGTCGCGTCCCGCTCGTTCAGCGGCTTCAGGCCATGGATGCGCGCCAGCGTCGCGCTGAGCGATCCGTGGTGCATCTCGTCGTTGATGACGGTGCCTGCCCGCGTGTACGCCGAGATCGCGATGGCGGGGACCCGGCATCCGAGGCGGTCGAACTCGAAGCCCATCTCGCCCGCGCGCGCATCGCCCGGCTTGACGGCCTTCGGCGGTGCGACGTGGTCGTAGGTGCCTCCGTGCTCATCGAAGGTGATGAGGAGCATCGTGTTCATCGCGTTCGAGCCGCTCGGACTCGCGCTCTCACGCACGGCCGAATAGATCTGGTGGATCAGGGCTTCGCCGGCTCGCACATCGGAGACGGCGCTGTCGACCACCTCGACGCCGTCCACGTCACTCTCGCGCAGCGCGCCAACCGGCGGGTGGAAGTCGTTGTGGTTGTAGACCATGCGCGGCTCGACGAAGGCGTACGCGGGCAGCGTGCCGTTCTTCACATCCGCGTAGAACCCGTCCATCGTGGCGAAGTGGCCGGTCTTCCAGTACTTCTCCAGCACCGGTGCGTGCAGCACCCCGGTGAAGGAAACGAGCTGCATGGCGTCGAAGTAGATGCGCCAGTCGACCCCTGCCTCCTGCAGCCTGTTGAAGATCGTCGGTGCGGCCGGGGCGTCGATCCACTTGTTGTAGCCGCCACCATCCTTGTTGGTGACGAAGCCGTGCGAGGTGGAGGCATGGAAGAACGAGCGGTTGCAGAACGTCTGCGACGGCACAGCGCAGAACCAGTTGTCGTAGACGGCGAAGTTCTGCGCCAGTGTGCTCAGCACGGGCAACATCTCCGGGCTGAAGGAGCCCATGATCGTTGCCAGCTCATCGGATGTCGGCGCCTTGCCCTTGTGCAGCTTCCGGTAGTGCACCTCGTAGTCCGTGACGAAGCCGTCCATTCCGGGCTTCGTCCCGGCCGGCGCGCCGTTGTACGGGGCCGTCATCTCTCCGACGGAGCGCCCCGCGTTGGCGGCCGGATCGATGCGGTTGAACAGTTGGGTGTTGACGTGCGGGTATTCCTCACCCGGGTCCGGCGATGGCGAGCCCATGATCTCGTCGGTGCTTCCGCTGTAGACGTGCGCCGAGATGACCGTGCCGTCCGGTGCCGTGTTCGAGTGATCGCCGAATGCGAGCCCGTCGAAGCGCTGCCCCGTCGGCAGCGTCTCCTTGTCGTAGAGGAAGCCCAGCAGGTTGTCGAAGGAGCGGTTCTCCCCCATCACCACGATCAGGTGGTCGAAGCCGGGCATGCTGCGGGGGTCGAGCGCGTGGTGCTCCCCGCGTTCGTCCGAGGCTCCGAGCGCGTGCCCGATGGAGGCCCCGATCGCGCCGCCTGCCGCCCCGCCGACGACGACTCCGGCCGCGGCGATGCCCGATGCCTGCAGGAAGCGCCTGCGGGTCGTGCCCGCCGGCTCCGGCTCGCCCGCTGTGCGGCTGGCAGGGGGGATCTGCTTCGCGCTGCTCATCCGGACACGTTAGCGCGCCTGGGCGAGGCTCGTACCGGGTGTGGCGCCGTCGGCATCCGTGACCCACGTTCCTCGCCCGATTCCGATCAGCGCGAGATTGCGCAGCGACTCACTGCCCGCAGCGAAGTAGGCGTTGTGGCCGACGGAGCCGCCCAGCGTCTTCTTGGTGAGCGGGTCCACTCCGCCGCTGACCCCGATGCGCATCGCACCGAAGGACTCTGAACCCGGGTCGCTTCCGTAGAAGGCGGTGTCGACGATCGGATCCCAGCTGGCCTCGCCGACGTACACCTGGTCATCGGCGACGCCCAGGTCGCTCGCGGTCTGGCTGGCGCTTCCGGGCGAACCGATCAGCGCGAGCGCGTCGATCTGCTCGCTGTGCCGTTGCAACGCGATCATCGCGGCCGTCGAACCGTAGGAGTGGGCGAGCACAGACAGGAACGGTTGATGTTCCCCGCGCGTCGCGCGAATGCCCTGCCACGACTGCTCGAGGGCGTCCGCGCCGCTCTGGGCGAGTTCGAGGCCACCGACGTTCAACAGATCGGGCGTCTGGTAGCCGAGCCAGGCGATCGTCGCGACGCGCGGAGGCGACTGCCCCTCCGGAACGTCCTGCAGCCATTGCTGCTGTGTGACCGCCAGCGTCGCGGCGGTGTCCGTCCAGTCGAGGATCTGCTGCTGCACCGAGAAATACATTCCGGGCACGAGGTAACTGACGTAGTCGGCGCTGTCGAGGTCGCCGATCACGATGACGGCCCGCCCGGACCCGCGCTCGTCGAATTCCAGCAGCGTGCGTTCCGGCTCCCCCGGCTTGCTCGTGAGGGCCGAGGCGACCGCCTCGAGCATGCGCTGCTGCTGGCCGAGCTTGCGACGCTCGCCCTTGCCGATGCCGGATGCCGCGCGCTCCCGAATCCCTTCCGTCGCCCGCTGCAGCGCATCCTCATTCGCAGGCCCCCTCACGGCGGCGGGAACACCATCGAGGGAACCGAGCACCTGTGGGACGCTCGAGGCCATGGCCTGCTGTGCGGTGGCCGGCATCGCGGCCCACCATGAGGTGATCTCTGCCGGCGCGATGCGCGCGTCGCGCACGGCATCCAACTGGGCGACGTTCTCTTGCACATAGTTGACGATCTCGCGCGGACTCAGTGCCGACAGGCCCCGCAACAGCGAGATTCCACCAGCGCGTTGCATGGTCGCCTCGTCGAGGACCATAGACGTGACGGAGTCGGCGTCACGGCTCACCGTGTCCGGCCCGATGCTGTTCCCGGAGAGCACGCCGATCTCCTGGCCCGAGGCGGCGAAGCGTTCAGCCGCAAAGATCTCGTGCGCCACGAAACTCTCGGCCACGCCCGTGAGGGCGACACTGGCCGAGACCATGAACGTGACGTCGGCGAGCATGCCCGGCAAGTCCCCTCAGCGTGTGTTCTCTTGACGCATTTCCCCCACGAACACTCCGGCCGGAGCCGCGATGCCGTAGGGGGCATTTCGCGCGTGCAACCGCACAAAGCTCATCGTAGCGACGGTGACCCCACGCGCGCCAGAGATATTGCCCCACATTCGTGGGTAATTTGTCCGGCGTCCTATTTTCCCCTACGCGTCGAGTGCGGCCGGTCCACCCTCGAGGAGCAGCCGGAAACCGTCGGCGTCGAGCACGCGGATTCCCAGTGCCTCTGCCTTGGCCAGCTTGGATCCGGCCCCGGGGCCCGCCGCGACGAAGTCCGTGTTCTTGGATACACTCGAGGCCGATTTGCCGCCGGCCGCGATGATCGCCTCCTGTGCGCCCTCGCGGGTGAAGCCGTCGAGACTGCCCGTCGCGACGACGGTGAGCCCGGCAAGGACGCCGCCTGCCGCTGCCGCGGCGCCAGGCCCTGGGTGTCCGGGAGTGCTGAATTGCACTCCGGCAGCGCTCCACTGCTCCACGATGTCGAGGTGCCAGTCGTGTTCGAACCACTCGCGAACCGATTCGGCGATGATGCCCCCGACACCCTCGACCTGTGCGAGCTCGTCCGCGCTGCATCCGCGGATCGCGTCGAGGGAACCGAAATGGTCGGCCAGGGCGCGGGCCGCGACCGGCCCGACGTGGCGGATGTTGAGCGAGACGAGAATGCGCCAGAGCGGTTTCGTCTTGGCCTTGTCGATCTCGGCGATCAGTTTCAGCGCGCTCGTGGACGGTTGGGGGCCGACGACCCCTGCCTTCTTCTCTGCCGCGCTGGCGTTGCGGCGGAAGGGGGTGCGCACCTTCGCGTTTCCGTCGTCATCGAGCTTGGGCAGGCCCGTCTCCGAGTCCTTCACGATGACCTCGATGGGCAGCAGCTCGTCGACGGTGAGCGCGAACAGTCCTGCCTCCGTCGGCAGCGGCGGGGTTGCCGGAACGCTCGGCTGGGTGAGCGCGGCGGCCGTCACCTCTCCGAGCACCTCGATGTCGAGCCCGCCGCGCGAGCCGATGTGCTCGACCCGGCCGCGCACCTGTGCCGGGCAGGCGCGCGCATTCGGGCAACGCAGATCGATGTCGCCCTCCTTCATCGCGCGCAGCGGTGTTCCACACTCCGGGCAGTTGGACGGCATGTGCCATTCGGTCTCGCTGCCGTCGCGGAGCTCGACGACGGCGCCGAGGATCTCGGGGATGACGTCGCCGGCCTTGCGCAGCACGACGGTGTCACCGATGAGAACGCCCTTCGCCTTCACGACGTCCTGGTTGTGCAGCGTTGCCTGGCGCACCGTCGATCCGGCGACCTTCACCGGTTCCATCACCGCGTACGGCGTTGCACGACCGGTGCGGCCGACGCCGACGACGATGTCCACGAGCTTCGTGTGCACCTCTTCGGGCGGGTACTTGTACGCGATCGCCCACCGCGGTGCCCGGTTGGTGGCACCGAGCTCGGCGTGCAGCTCGAGCTCGTCGACCTTGACGACGATGCCGTCGATCTCGTGCTCCAGATCGTGACGGTGCGAGCCCATCTCCTCGATGAACGCGGTCACCTCCGCGGTCTTGTCGAACACGCGGTAGTGCGGGGAGGTCGGCAGACCCCATCCCTTGAGCAATTCGTAGACCTCTGACTGGTTCTGCACCGGCGGCTCCGGCCATGCTCCGATGCCGTGCAGATAGAGCGAGAGCCGGCCGAGGCGTTCGCGCATGAGGTCCAGCCGCGCGTCGCCCTTCTCGGCACGGCGCTGCCGCAGGCTGCCTGCCGCGGCGTTCCGAGCGTTCGCGAATTCGGCGAAGCGGGTGGGGATATCTTCGTCCGACTTCAACCGGGCCCGCTGCTCCTCGACGTATGCGGCCTGCAGTTCGCGCTGACGGGCGTTCATCGCCTCGAAGTCCTCCGTGCGGATGAACACCTCGCCGCGCACCTCGAAGAAGGGCGGGAAGCCCTCGCCGGTGAGGCGACGTGGGATCACGGGCACCCAGTCGACGTTGTCGGTGATGTCCTCACCCGTCCGACCGTCACCGCGGGTGGTGGCCGTCTCCAGCACACCGTCGCGGTAGGCGAGGCTGATGGCGAGACCGTCGATCTTCAGCTCGCTCAGCCAGCGCACCGGCCGAGCGGCTGCTGCCGCGGTCTTCTCAGCCCACTCGGCGAATTCCTCGAGACTGAAGACGTTGTCGAGGCTGAGCATGCGTTCGGCGTGCTCGTGGGGAGGGAACCCGGATGCGACCAGTGCGGCGCCCACCTGCTGGGTCGGGCTGTCCTGGCCAGCCAGCTCGGGAAACTCGCGCTCGAGCGCCTCGAGCCTGTGCATGTCCTCGTCGTACTCGGCATCGCTGACGAGGCTGACACCCTCGGAGTGGTAGGAGATCCGGTTGCGCTCGATGCGATCGCGCAGCGCCTCCGACTCGGAACGGGCAGCCTCGAAATCATCGCTCGTCGTACTCACGCTGCAATTCTATGAGGAGCCACCGACGTGCACCCAGGATGGGCTCGTCGTCTTTGACTACGCCGCACCAGCATCCCGGGCCGTATCCGCTGGTTCAGCTTGTCGAAACCCCGCCGCGCCCTACTCGTTGAACTTGTCGCACCCCGTTGGTTGAGCCTGTCGAAACCCCGTCGGTTGAGCTAGTCGAAACCCGC